>NZ_FQYX01000080.1 GCF_900141935.1 Arenibacter nanhaiticus
GCTGGAAAACTATCCCGGAAAATTTCCTTAATCCAGGGAATGCAAAATTTATCCTCAAATTCCTTGAAGAAAAAACTCTTGGTGAATAATGCGGGCTATGGCGGTTCGATTGGTAGAAATACCAAAAGTAGGAGGCACCAGAAACTTGGGAATCCCAACTGTGGCGGACCGCATAGCCCAGATGGCAGTAGTTAGGGTGTTAGAGCCAGTAATAGACCCCGTATTTCATGAGGATTCCTATGCCTACCGCCCTGGGCGATCCGCGCATCAGGCAGTAGAAACAGCAAGGAAGCGTTGTTGGCAGTTCAATTGGGTACTTGATTTAGACGTAAGCAAATTCTTTGATACGATAGATCATGAACTACTCATGAAAGCGATAAAACGACACACTTCGGAAAGATGGGTGCTGTTATACATAGAACGGTGGCTAAAAGTCCCGTATGAGACTAAAGAAGGTACCTGCATAGAGCGCAATCAGGGAGTTCCTCAAGGATCGGTCATAGGGCCGATCTTGGCCAACCTGTTTATGCACTATGCATTCGATGAATGGATGAGACGCAAACAAGGACATATCGTATTTGAGCGATACGCAGACGATGCGATATGCCACTGCCGCACAAAAGCTGAGGCAGAAAGACTGCAAGCAGCCATTGTAGAACGAATGGCAGAATGTAAACTAGCCCTTAATGAACGAAAGACGAAGATTGTTTACTGCAAGGACGACCTCAGACGCGGTTCTTGGGAAAATGTGCAGTTTGACTTTCTAGGATTCACGTTCAGAGCAAGAAGATCAAAGAATCGATGGGGTAAGCATTTTATCAACTTCAGTCCTGCGATGAGCAATAGAGCTCGGAAAAAGATTAGTGAGGAGATAAGAAGCTGGAAACTCCACCTACGATCTGACAAGACTCTTGAAGATCTAGCACATATGTTCAATGCCAAACTGCAAGGCTATATTGGCTATTTCAGTAAGTTCTACAAGTCGAAGATGTACCCCTTGTTTCAACAACTTAATTTAAGGCTTGCACATTGGGTGGAAAGGAAATTTAAAAGGGTAAGGCGACATAAAACTAGAGCAATTAGATTACTCGGACGAATGTGTAGACAGAATCCAAATCTATTTGCGCACTGGCGATTTGGCGTGAGACCAGCAATGATCTAAACATTATAAAAGAAAATTGCAGACTGAATAATAGGAGCCGGATGAGGCGAGAGTCTCACGTCCGGATCTGGGAGAGGCCTCGGGGGAAGTTCCCGAGGCCTACTCGACTCAGTATCTATGTCAGAAGTAAAAAGTCAGCGAAAAGGGTAGGTAACAGTATCTACAAGTTTCTGCGCGACAAGCTCCGATT
>NZ_FQYX01000083.1 GCF_900141935.1 Arenibacter nanhaiticus
TAACACGAACTTTCAACATAAATCCTACAGCCGCCAAGCTCTTTTCGATCAGGTAGAAAAGCAAGAATTAAAACCTTTGCCGACCACCTTGTATGAGTTGAAACACTTCTGTCAACTAAAGGTACAGTACAATCATCATATTTATCTAAAGGACGATAAACACTACTACAGCATCCCCTTTAAGTATACAGGCAAAAAGGTAAAGGTCATTTATACCTTTTCGTATGTTGAGG
Source organism: Arenibacter nanhaiticus (assembly GCF_900141935.1). Lineage (GTDB taxonomy): Bacteria > Bacteroidota > Bacteroidia > Flavobacteriales > Flavobacteriaceae > Arenibacter > Arenibacter nanhaiticus. Next base: position 234 of record NZ_FQYX01000083.1, read on the forward strand.
CCTATTTCAATAACGAAAGAATCGCACTCCATCGGCGTAACCGTAAACCTTATGGGTATACTACCAAGAGCGAGCACCGCCCTTCCCAGCACCGTTTTCAAGCGGAGTGGACCTCGGAGCGTTTTATTGGTTGGGGCCGCTCCAAAGGACCTGAAGTGGAACAGCTTATTGCCAAGATATTGGATAGCCGTCCCCATCCGGAACAGGCCTACAGAAGCTGTATGGGGTTATTGAACCTGGCCAAAAAACATCCCGAACCACATTATCGGAAAGCCTGTGAGAAGGCCCTGGAGATGAATTGCCTACAATACAAGTTTATAAAGAACATGCTCGACAACAAGACTTTTGATGTGGAAGAAGAACCCCTTGAGCTATTCCAATTACCTGTCCATAACAATATACGAGGAAAAGAAAACTTTAATTAAAATCATATGCTTATGAATACAAATGCCACTCTTGAAAAATTAAACACCATGCGTTTACACGGTTTTGCACAGGCCTATCGCGAAGTTACCGAAAGCGCTCTGGAGCGGAACTTCTCCCTAGATGAACTTATCGCCCACCTAGTTGAAGCCGAATACGAGGACCGATACAATAGGAAGCTGAAGCGTCTGATCCGCCAAGCACGGTTTAAGCAACAAGCTTCCTTTGAACAGATCAATTTTAATCAGCCCCGCGGGATAGATAAAAATATGCTATTGCGCTTACAACAGGGGGACTGGCTCAAAAAATCAAAGGACCTGATCATAACCGGACCAACGGGTGTGGGCAAATCGTTTATAGCGTGTGCATTGGGGTTCCAGGCATGTTCCCAGGAACTTAGAACCATGTATTTTACGGCCAATAAACTCTTGGACCGAATGACACTGGCTAAAGCCGACGGCAG
>NZ_FQYX01000079.1 GCF_900141935.1 Arenibacter nanhaiticus
TAAAAAGTACTTGATTTGAACGAAAATTAAAATAGGGCAGGGATAGGGAAAAATAAAAGCACAACATATTCATAACTTGATAACAAGATAACTCGATAACTCCATAACAGTTTTACAAATCCGTAAGCATAAACCTGATGACTGCCTGGTAGTTGCCTGCTTGAACGAGGGAAAAGTTGTCTTTTTGTTCTAGGGTATAGGTGAGTCGGACCCCATTGGCACCATCCCCGGTATAGACGCTTTTAATGTCTTTTACCAAGGTCACTTCTACTCCGGCGGCATTGCTGCTGCCTAGTGCCACTCCCCCTGGGGTAACGTTACCGCCCGAAGTTTCGCTGCCGCCCCCTTGTACTATCCTAGGCGTTTCGGCCGTAACCCTTAAATCGAGTCCCGCCGGAAAGGAGCTTTCTGGCTCTAGTTGAACCGTAATTTCTCGAGATGGCTGGTAGCCATTGGCTTCGTCGCCTACCACACTGGTATAGTTAAGCCATATATCGCCATAGCTGACATTGGTTAGGTTGTATTGTCCGGCTTCGGTATTGTTGTCGTTGCTTACATTTAGGTTCACCACATCGACATTGCTGCCTGTTTGTCCGTTATAAATATCGAGCAGGGCAATTTCTGGAATGGTGATGTTTATATTGTGAGAAGCGGAAGAACGATCGTTCTGTGCGCTTAGAAAAGGCAAGTAAGAAACTAAAAATATTATGAAGATTGACTTTTTCATCGTTGTGGTTTTTGGGGCTTCTAATAGCTGTTTTGCGTCATAAAATCCTGTGCAGCTATTTTGGCGAAGCCTAGTAAAGCTATAAAAAAATCGAATACCATCGACAAAAGGACATTTTTATTCGATGAAATGCATTATTTGGGTAAAACTAGAGGTTTTTTAGAAGCTGGTTTTGATGATTTTTGGTAGGCTTGGTCTTCTTTAGTACGTTTATTTTGTCCTGTTTTTTGATTCTATACCGTAAAAAACAGGGGGATTGTTAGCAAAATTATGACTGTTTGAAGGGGTTGCTTGTTTTTTTGATGGGGGAGGGGGATTTGATAATGTACCAATTGGTTAATGTAACAATTAATTAATGTACCAATGAAAAAATTTGGGGATTGTCTTAGTTGAGGGGCATTTGGGTTTTTAATGATCTGGGTGGGATTGTAGACACATAGTTCTTTTCTTATTTTAAAGAATAGTTCTAGCAAGCCTAAGCATTCCGTCTGTTCATTTTTTCCATTGATGAAAAAACGAACCAAAAAAATCTAGGCTGATTTTAATGTTCTAAAAATCTACGCACTTTGCACGCCGCACCGCCCAGGCCGCTTTCACTAAGGTGAAATGCTCTTTGGACGGCTTC
>NZ_FQYX01000071.1 GCF_900141935.1 Arenibacter nanhaiticus
TTCTTCTTCTTCTTCTTCTTCTTCTTCTTCTCTTCTTCTTCTTCTTCTGCAGGGAAAGCATTCTTTTTAACTTTTTTAGGGAGTCTTATTTCGGTAGTCTTGCCGTGGTTTTATGTTGGTTTCAGAGCTCCAACATGTTTTTAGGGGCTTTCATCTAACTTTTTTGGCAACTTAGCAGACCATAGGGTAATTTTTCGGTCGAAAATTTACCCTATGACACATATCACCCCCTCTCGCGTTTTTCAGGTATTTCTTAAGGTAGGTCAGCAGCTGTTAGGTTTTCCTTCGAAGAATTGGACGGCCCGCGTCCATCGAAGGTCGATATGGCGACCAGTTTGCCCTTTTTACAGCTCGGGCATATGTCATTGGGCTATGACAGCTTTTCCTCTTTATGTTTTAGGGGCTCTGTAACCAGCATAACTCAAAGGCGGGGCAGTTTGTCTTTTTTCCAGCTACTGCTCAAAACACCGTAATGCCGTATCCGTGTAAAGCCCTTGGCAGGACATGCAGTGCAAATCGGCGTACAAACTCCTGCGTGGAGAGTTTGAGCAGTTCTTTTTGACCTCCTTTTTTGTAGTTCTTCATCTGGAAGGTTACCGTCCTGTCCACCTTGTCCAATTGTTTGATCTGGCATTTGCTGATAGCGAGCTTATCCGTATACCTGCCCAAGTATACAGGATGGCGATCATGCCCATTTGTTCGCCAAGGTGTTTTGGGTTCGCTCCGAAATGGGGTTTCTGCCCAGACTCCCATTAGGCTCAAATAAAGAAATATATTTTCCTGAAATAGATTCAATAAAATATAATCGTACTTAAAACATTGTTACCTATTGGATAGATAACGGATGTAATTATCCATATTAATATTTTTTTATTGTAAAACAATATTTTTTTATATTTTTACAGAAATAAATAAAAATTATTTTCATGCAAAAAACAATGATTATTTCCAAAATCTTATTCTTCGTTACGAGAATATTGGGAGGCTTGTATCTAATTACTGGAATATACGGCGCATTTAGTTGGGCTACGAGCACCAATCTACAAATCAAAAATAACCGAACAATTGTTAACTATCCTTTTACTGAAAAGTCGTTTTTAATTTTAGATAGCAATACAACGTATTTGGTTTTTTCATTTTTAATTCCAGTTTTTGCGTATGGCCTGTTTTTTTGGTTGCTGTCCAATGTTTTTAAAGTATTCTATCAACGAAAATTATTTATGGCAGAAAACATAGTTCATTTGCGGCGGTTTTATCTTACCAATGTATTTCTGCCCATATTGCTCACCACATTCACATCGTTTTTTATGCAGATCGATCGTGAACTATTCTTAATAGTAATCCTTCATCTTTTTCTTGGTGTTTTTGTTTTTTTTATGTCAGAAATATTCAACCAAGGATTGACTTTACAAAACGAACAAGATTTATATATCTAAACTATGCCAATTATTATAAATATAGATGTGATGCTCGCCAAACGAAAAATGAAGAGTAAAGAATTGGTAAAACAAATTGGTATTACTCCTGCTAATCTATCAATACTGAAAAATGGAAAAGCCAAAGGCATTCGCTTTGAAACTTTAGAAAAAATATGCATGGCCTTGGACTGTAAACCTGGAGATATTATCGACTATGTAGAATAACTTATTCCAAAATAGCACGTATGAATATATTGAGAATAAACAATGTATCCCTTGTATATAACAATGGATATAAGGCACTTCATGGCATAAACTTAGAGATTAAGAATGGAATCTTCGGTTTGCTCGGACCCAACGGAGCAGGAAAATCTTCGCTCATGAAAACTATAGTTGGCTTACAAAAACCTTCTGAGGGCCAAGTTTTTTTTAACGGTACAGATGTCGTAAACAACCCATTGGAGATACAAAAACAACTAGGTTTTTCACCTCAATATTTTGGCGTTTATCCTAAAGTATCTGCTTATGATCTGTTAGAACATTTGGCCAAATTAAAGGGCATTCACAACAAGGGCGAGCGCCAAGACCAAATTATAAATCTTTTAGAAAAAGTCAATTTAATAGATGCCAAGAACAAGGAGGTGCATACTTTTTCTGGAGGAATGAAACAACGTTTTGGTGTAGCACAAGCTTTATTGGGAGAACCAAAGATTATAATTGTGGACGAGCCAACAGCAGGTTTGGATCCGGAAGAGCGAAATAGATTCAATGCATTGTTAAGCGAAAACGGCGAGGATATCATCATCTTATTATCTACACATTTGGTGGAAGATGTATAAAATCTTTGTTCACAAATGGCTATCATAAAAAAAGGAACAATTGTGGCCAAAGGAAATCCAAATCAGTTTATTTCAGCCCTAGATGGAAAACTATGGCAAAAAGCCATAAACAAAAATGAACTGCTCAAACTGGAACCAAACTTAAAAATTATTAGCAAACAATTTATCGAAAAGATACTGCACATAACTGAAGTAACCACGATAAAATCTGACAGTTAAGAATTATATTTAAAGAGTCAAAACAACAAATATTAATCCTTAAAACTGTCAGAATGAATAC
>NZ_FQYX01000078.1 GCF_900141935.1 Arenibacter nanhaiticus
TGAGTCTATCCAAAATTTTGTGTTTTTGAAAAATAATTTCAAAATTCATAGGTTTAAAATAATTTGATTATAACCTATTTGGAAAACAAATATACAATTGATTGTAAATTTGCCCCCACTTAGATCTTGTTTTCTTCCATTTCTTACTGATGCTTTGAGCTGCTAAGTATATAGATTTAAGAGCTGCATCATCGTTAGGGAAGACCTTTTTATTGCGCGTATATTTTCTTAAACTGGCATTGAAGCTCTCAATAATGTTGGTCGTGTAGATGAGTTTCCTGATCTCTTTGGGATAGCTTAAAAAAGCCGTTAGGTTATCCCAGTTATTTTCCCAGGATTGAACGGCGGCTAGGTACTTGGCCCCCCAGTTTTGTTTAAAAACTTCAAGGGCCTCCAGCGCAATTTTTTCGTTATCCGCTTGATAGATGGCTTTAATATCCACCATAATTGCCTTACGGTCCTTATAACTCACGTATTTTAGGGAGTTCCTGATTTGGTGCACAATACAGACCTGACGAATACTATTGGGGTAAATGGCTTCTACCGCCTTGTCCAATCCAGATAGATTATCACTGCACAAAAAGAAGATATCCTTTACCCCACGGGAGCGCAGATCATCCAATATGGACATCCAGGCAGCGGCTTTTTCTGTTTCGACAATACTCATGCTCAAAATATCCTGTTGCCCTTCGGTATTAATCCCAAGGACAATCATACAGGCCTTGGAGACAACCTTTCCCTCATGGCGTATCTTATAGTGGATGGCGTCGATCCAAACAATGGGGTATACATCCTCCAATGGCCTGTTCTGCCAGCTCTTGATATCCTCCAGTAATTGGTTGGTAATAATGGATACCTGCGAGGTGGAATAATGGACGCCATAGGTGCTTTCCATAAAGTCTATAATATCACTATTGCCCATCCCTTTGGCATATAGCAATTGGATGCAGTCCTCGAGCTCTTGACTGATGGATTGATGTTTGGGTACAATCACCGGATCAAAGCTGGCCTGACGATCTCTGGGTATCTTGATGCGCTGCTCTCCGTTTTGGGTTTTGATAGTCTTTTCCGAGTAACCATTACGCTGGTTGTTTCCAACTACAGCGCCACCCTTTTCAAACCCCAAATGGGCTGTCATTTCCGCTTTCAAAAGCGATTCGATACCACGCTTAAGCAACTGTTCCTTGACTTGATCGAAGTCCTCTTTGTTGCTGATTTTACCTATTAAGGCATCTAATTGTTTTTCTAATTCTGGGTCCATATAATAAAAATTTAAAAATAAATTTTTTGCCTATGAACTTCAAAATCATTTTTCGACTAACTCAGAGCAAAACACAAAATAATTTACAGTCCC
>NZ_FQYX01000070.1 GCF_900141935.1 Arenibacter nanhaiticus
TCCGTGCCCAAAGCGGCCTCTTCGGTATCGGTCAGGCCATCATTGTCACTGTCTAAATCTATTGTATTTATTTCTATGTCAAATGGCTCTGAAAAATCACTTAAATTTCCTGCTCCATCTTCGCTTCTTACAACTAAGGTGTACAAACCGTCACTTAGAATTGTAGCGGTATAATCCAAACTCCAGTTCCCGTTTATGTCCGCAATAATGTTCCCGATACTAGTTCCATCCAGAAGTACCTCCACTACATTATTCGGTTCGGCCGAACCATTTATAATCAAGGTATTGTCAGATGTAATTCCATCATTTGCTATGTCCGTGTCTTCACTTATACTCGTTATTATAGGTACTATAGGCGAGGTAGTATCTATCACCAATTCATTAGTTGTGATATCAAAAGAAACATTCCCTGCGTCGTCCTCACTGCTAACCACAACTTCATTGGACCCATTGACATCCGGGGAAAAGATACCGCTGTCAGGAACCTCCGTTTCCGTATCAAGGCTCCAATTTCCTGAACCATCCGCAACAATAGTATAGGTGGCGCCTGCAACAGAAACAGTCAACGTAGTGCCGGCCTCGGCCGTACCCGACAATACGGGGGTGGCATCGTTGGTGGTCTGTGAATTTACGGTGGGCACCTGTAAAATATAGGTATAAGGCCTAATGTTGGAGGAAGTCTCGGTACAATTAGTATTTATTGATGTAACTTGCACTTCAACAACCTTGTCCGCATCATTTTGTAATGAAGCACCAGGAACGTCAATTTGATATCTGAGACTGCCACTTGGATCCAAAACCAGTTCTCCATTATAAATAGTATCGTCAATGATAATAGAAACATCGTTACCTGCCTGGAAATCGCCCGTAACAAATCCGCTGATTGAAATTGGATCAGTTGCTTCTGTTGAGTCAACAATATCGTCCGAAGATATTGGATCTATAGTAATATTGGAATTGCTAGATATTCTATCAATGCCATACACATCGATTCCCATTTCCTGAAACGCACTAACGGTCACCACTGAAGTATAAGTAACCCTAATCTCATCTATAGGCTCTCCAGGTATTAAGGTTGCCGTAATTAAGGCATTATCTCCCAATAAAGTTAAAAGGTCCAAATACACTATATCATCATTTAAGGGGTATGATGCAATTTGGGTTCCGTTACTCCAAGTTGAAAAGCTGATAGAATTTCCCAACAAAGCTAAATCCAAAAACCCTGGCGATAGTCCTATTTGAACATCAAATTGGTCCGTCGCTTCAGTGGGAGAATCAAAATAGAATTTTTGCTCAATAGAGGCTCCTATTCCGGCAACACCAATTCTAATTGATGAAAAATTATCAGGATTTGCGTCAAGGGCAAATTCCGCATTTATAACCCCTTCATTAGAATTGAGTAAGGCAGTGGAAATACCGGATCCATCATATGACGTATAATCCGGTCCTCCACAATTATCCGTAGCACCCGTATAATAGTATGCTCCATAAACTTCCAGCTCAACCTCTGTTGGCAGGGACAATAAGCCCGTCGGGATGCTATTGGTTACTATTATATTACTATAATCCGAATTCGGAGTGATCATAAGATAATAGTCTCCCGTGGCATCCTGTGTCACTGATACAGTGCCATCAGTTGTTGCAAAATTGTCCGAAGAACTAGCGCTAAGAACCGTATTGGACACACTATTCGTGATTTCAACACCTATAGTTTGCCCATCCGACAAGGTAACCCCCAATAAGTCCCCAACAATACCTCCTAAGGTTCCTCCTACCAATGTTTGTAAAATAGCTTCATCAGTAGTGGCTATTTTAACATAGGAAGTGGTTCCTGCAGGAATAGTCGAATTCGCAAAGGACAGGTCAATAAATGAGGAGTAGTTTCCGCTTAATCCCACCCCAACTAGCTCAAATCCTGAACTAGCATATAGAGTAGCCCTATTGGTTAGATCATTTCCCACAGCAAAAGAAGGATTATCTACTGTTTGTACTGTGGTAGTACCTCCCAATATCGTTGATTGATAACTAACTTCCCCAGAGTTCGTTTGCGCACTAGCATATTCAGCATTGGTTTGTGCATGAACAGCAATAGTCCCTATAAAAAATAATCCAGTTATAAATAGATGAATCTTTAGAACTAATTGCGGGGTAGATTTAAAATTAAATAAGTATAAATTTTTCATAAGCAAGAAATTGGTTAATGCTGACTGGGTGTCATTTTAAGGTTAAATGTAGGGAAGCTCCATTTCAGAAATAATTCCTACAGGACACTACAAATTTCCTAATACCCCACTCAATTCAATATCAAATTAGTTTAATAGAAGTTTTATAGGGTTCGATTGTGTTTTTGTATCGATGAACAGTAATTGGTCTTTATGAGTTTAAATGACTGCAATACCATCGGCCAATTCTATGGGGTTAACGGTAAAAAACTACGGCGACAGTTTAGGGATTATTTAAGCGATTTCAGGCAGTGGAAGGAGAAATCCCATGCCAAGCAATGGCTTATATTCCCCGAAAACATAGGGCCTT
>NZ_FQYX01000085.1 GCF_900141935.1 Arenibacter nanhaiticus
TCGGCATCGTCCGCATTGATCGTTACCGAACCACCATCCACTAAGGAAATGATCTTTCCGGTTGCATCTATCGATAGGTCTTGGGTATCTGTATTTACTCCTGAAATATTGATCGTTTGGTTTCCGCCTCCATCAGTTACCGTAAGGTTGGCCCCATCAAAACTGATCCCTGTGTTGTATTCATTGGTAGGATCACTGTCGGCATCGTCCACCAAGCTAGCAAGGTTCACCGTTACAGGCGCCCCATTTTCTATTGCAATCTCAAGGCTGGTGCCCGTAAGTGTTGCAGAGGTTAGGTCTTGCTCATCCGTATTTAAAAATGTTTTATCGATCCATTCCACTGTACCCAATGCATCCGTAACCAAAACCTTATCGGTACCACCGCTTAATATGTTTTCTGTTTGGACAGCGTTGTCGGCAAGTTCTGCATTGGTAATTCCGTCTGCGGATACGTCCAATGTATAGGGACTAATTGTTGTCCCAGATCCTGAACGGATTAAAGTGCCATCGGTAGCCCCGACTACTTCGTTTCCGATTACACCATCATTTTCAGTAACGGTTACTGAACCTAAATCTACTAATGTCCAGGAAGAAGTTCCATTATCCCATTGCATTACCTGCCCGTCCGAAGTACCGTCTTCCAATTTTGATAAGGTTATTGCTTTATCTACAATTTTCGCACTAGTCACAGCTCCATCGGCCAACTCCGTGATTCCTACAGCTCCTGCGGCTATCTCCAGGGTAACATCTCCTAGCAAAGCATTTAGATCGCCCCCTACCGTTAAATCGCTAGAAGTAATATTCCCGTCGCCAGTGATTGCAGTTCCGTCAACTGATAATACTCCTGTTGCAGACCTTATCAATCCTGTTCCTGCTATGGAAGCATCTACTTTTAATGGGGTTACGGCATTATCCAAAATCTTTACACTCGTTACCGCATCATTGGCCAATTTGGCCGTTACGATGGATAGGTCCTCTACTTTAAAAGGATCGGCTGTAGTTCCTA
>NZ_FQYX01000069.1 GCF_900141935.1 Arenibacter nanhaiticus
TGTAATCGGTAAGTAACAATGCTCAGAAATTGGCAAATAAGAGTGCACAGTTTTTGGCAACAAGAATGCACAATCTTTGTAAATATAATGAGGTTATTCCTTCTGTTCAAAAAAAGTTTTTCTATTCTCCATTCTATAACTTTTTCCAGATAGATTCATTACGTCACATCGGTAGAGCAATCTATCAAGTAGCGCTGTAGCCAGCACTTCATCATCCAGCATTCTGGCCCAATCGGCGGCCATTTTATTTGTGGTAATGATAAAGCAGGTGTTTTCATATAATTGATTGATAAAATTAAACAGAGCTACCGCCTGGTTCTTTTCCACTGGGAAGAGCATGATATCATCAATGACAATGAGGTCGGCCTTTGTTAGCCGTTTGTAATCGGCTGTGGCGGTTCGGGTTATATCCTTCATTTTTAGCATATTTACCAGATCTTCCATTGTTCTAAAATAGGCTTTGTACCCTTTATCGATGGCATCGCTGCAAAGACCGGAGGCAAGCAGGGTCTTTCCCACGCCCGAGGGCCCCATCAGCATAAGATTGTAACCTTGGTCCAGCCAGTTTAGCTCCCTGAGTTGGTTCAAGCGGGTCTTTGAAACGCCACTGTTGAAGGTGTGGTCATAATGGTCCAGATCGCAGTGAAGGGGCAGCTTGGCCACTTTCCGTCTTCTTTTCACTTCATTTTGATAACGGTGTGCTGCCTCAGTCTTCAACAGGTGCAAAGTGAATTCCATAAAACCAAAGGCGTTGTCCTCGGCTTCTTTTACCAGCAGCTCCAGGTTGTTGGCTATACCGGCGGTCCTAAATTTTCGACAATAATCAGTAATCTGTTCTTTTGTTTCCATATGATTGTTTCTATTGAAAGTTAATGCCCTGAAGAGGCCCTAAGGTCTTTCAGGACGGATTGGGTCTATGAATTTTTAAGGATGTGCTCAAAATCTTCTAAGGAGCTTTTGTGGGGCCGGATGTTGGCCTTGTCCGGGATCTCACCGCTTAGCGGATTAAGCCTCAGGACTTTTGTCCGTTTTTTTGGATGCTGCTCTGTGGATGCCAAGATACTTTTGAAATCTGCCGCACTGTAGATTCTATGGGACAGGCAATATCCCATCGCCTGGTTCAGATGAGCTGAAGCTGTATGCAGTGCCGTTTGCCTTATCATACTCAGCTGGTCCCTTATGTAACGGGGTTTGTCGGCTTTGATCATCTCAAGCCACTCCCGGGCCTTAGCGGGATGCTCGAACAATGCAGCCGTTTCCGCCATCATCTCCCCAACGGCAGCTTTCTTATCTCTTTTGTGATCGGTATTAACAACTTTATTCCCTCTGCCCAAAGGAATTTTGTGGCGGCAGATTTGCTTCTCACCCTTCGCGTCGGTGATGATAAGGGAGGTGCCTTCCACGCGTAGGGCTACCAAACTACCTTTTCCCTTATAGGTGCCCAAGGGCAGGGAATAGAAATTCCCTTTGTATGAGATAGCATTGTCCTTTCGCACGGTGTAGGTGGCGATTATTGTTACCGTGCCCACATGGGCCCTATAAGGCTTTAAAAAGGAACGTTCGATATTGAACTCGGCACACGGTTCTTTTTGGGTAGTGCCATGGGGCAAGCTGTTAGCAGTACGTCCAAGCCATCCCAACGCCTCATCGTTAAGGGTTTCGATGTTGTGGTAGGTCCTATTATAAAGAAAATTCTGTTTTACATACTTTACCACATTCTCTATCTTTCCTTTGCTTTGGGGATCTGCCTTGCGGCAAAAATAAAGATCAAAACCCTGGGCCCTGGTATACTTGCGAAAGGCGTCGGTCAGTACAATGTCCCCGCTGTTTTCACTCACTACAAAGACCTTGTCTTGGTCATAAACGATCTCATCAGGGATACCTCCCAGATATTCAAAGGCTTTCTCATGGGCCTCTATGGCTGTCTCCGAGGTAAAGTACCGATCTGTGAACCAGACATATTTAAAACGGGAACGCGACAGAACGATCGTAAAAAAGAAGACTTTTATCCGGGTACCGGTGGTGGTTCTCATATTGTATTCCCCAAAGTCTACCTGAGCTTGCTTCCCGTAAGGAGCTTCTTCAAGCTGCTGGAACTGCCTTTCGGTTTTGATTATGGGTAACCGGTGTTTCTTCCGGACCCACGATACAAAATTAAAGACCGTCTTTTGGGATACCAGCGGAAATTCGGGATGGCTCTCCTTTAGCCAGTCATGCATCTGGGCTGCAGAGGTATTCCTGTATTTTTCGAGGCGCTTCTTGACAAAATCCTCATAGGGAAGTAGTTTCTTCCCACGATTGGTCTGCTTGGTAAGGAATTCTTCGTATTCCGATTCGCTCATTGCTAGGTACTTTGATACCGTACGCCTATCGAGCAAAAGGAATTCACTGATCCTGCTCTTGGAATGCCCTTCACGGTGCATTCGATGGATTTCATAATAAATCATAAATTTGGCTAAATACACATTCATAGAATTGCTGGTTTTGGTGAACCAGCAATATTAGCTTTTAGACCATTTGGGGCATGCCCCAAATGGTCTTTTAATTGTGTATTCCTGTTGCCATTTTCTGTGTATTCCTATTTACCGAAAACTGTGCAGATTTAATTTCCGATTACA
>NZ_FQYX01000081.1 GCF_900141935.1 Arenibacter nanhaiticus
TAAAAAGTACTTGATTTGAACGAAAATTAAAATAGGGCAGGGATAGGGAAAAATAAAAGCACAACATATTCATAACTTGATAACAAGATAACTCGATAACTCCATAACAGTTTTACAAATCCGTAAGCATAAACCTGATGACTGCCTGGTAGTTGCCTGCTTGAACGAGGGAAAAGTTGTCTTTTTGTTCTAGGGTATAGGTGAGTCGGACCCCATTGGCACCATCCCCGGTATAGACGCTTTTAATGTCTTTTACCAAGGTCACTTCTACTCCGGCGGCATTGCTGCTGCCTAGTGCCACTCCCCCTGGGGTAACGTTACCGCCCGAAGTTTCGCTGCCGCCCCCTTGTACTATCCTAGGCGTTTCGGCCGTAACCCTTAAATCGAGTCCCGCCGGAAAGGAGCTTTCTGGCTCTAGTTGAACCGTAATTTCTCGAGATGGCTGGTAGCCATTGGCTTCGTCGCCTACCACACTGGTATAGTTAAGCCATATATCGCCATAGCTGACATTGGTTAGGTTGTATTGTCCGGCTTCGGTATTGTTGTCGTTGCTTACATTTAGGTTCACCACATCGACATTGCTGCCTGTTTGTCCGTTATAAATATCGAGCAGGGCAATTTCTGGAATGGTGATGTTTATATTGTGAGAAGCGGAAGAACGATCGTTCTGTGCGCTTAGAAAAGGCAAGTAAGAAACTAAAAATATTATGAAGATTGACTTTTTCATCGTTGTGGTTTTTGGGGCTTCTAATAGCTGTTTTGCGTCATAAAATCCTGTGCAGCTATTTTGGCGAAGCCTAGTAAAGCTATAAAAAAATCGAATACCATCGACAAAAGGACATTTTTATTCGATGAAATGCATTATTTGGGTAAAACTAGAGGTTTTTTAGAAGCTGGTTTTGATGATTTTTGGTAGGCTTGGTCTTCTTTAGTACGTTTATTTTGTCCTGTTTTTTGATTCTATACCGTAAAAAACAGGGGGATTGTTAGCAAAATTATGACTGTTTGAAGGGGTTGCTTGTTTTTTTGATGGGGGAGGGGGATTTGATAATGTACCAATTGGTTAATGTAACAATTAATTAATGTACCAATGAAAAAATTTGGGGATTGTCTTAGTTGAGGGGCATTTGGGTTTTTAATGATCTGGGTGGGATTGTAGACACATAGTTCTTTTCTTATTTTAAAGAATAGTTCTAGCAAGCCTAAGCATTCCGTCTGTTCATTTTTTCCATTGATGAAAAAACGAACCAAAAAAATCTAGGCTGATTTTAATGTTCTAAAAATCTACGCACTTTGCACGCCGCACCGCCCA
>NZ_FQYX01000068.1 GCF_900141935.1 Arenibacter nanhaiticus
GCTAATGTTCTACTTAATAGTTTCCTAGCTACCTTTACAATGACACTCTTCACATTTTTTCCATGATGCTTGCGGTAATAGCCCTGCATCACGGGATCTGTTCGAATAGCCTGCCAAGAAGCTTCTATGAAATAACTTCGTATTAAGCGGTGAGCACGCATACTCACACCGGTATGGCGGACGGTATCACCACTTTGGTAAATGCCCGGCGCCAGACCTACATATCCGGCCAAATGTTTAATATTCTTAAAACGGCGTAGGTCTCCCAATTCACTCAAAATACCACTGGCAACTATTGGACCTATCCCAGGAATACTTCGTAAAAGCATATAATCTTTCTTGAAATGTATTTTAGTATATCGACGCAATAATGTAGAAACATCACGAAACTCCTGATCAATAAACCGAAAGCTGCGCATACGGCTTCGCAAAACTTCATTGCCAGTATCATACTCAAAATCCAGACTATCAACCCAATCCCTAAACTTATGGCTCCAATGGTCGTTATCAAGATCCTGTGGTATGCTAATACCATAATACAACAACTGCATTTTGATATAGCTCTTGATCTGACGCATATCCTTTACCAAATCATTCCTACGACGAAACAAACTACGTAATTGCTCTCTACATTTATCTGGCACACATATACTACTCAGTCTGTCATCTTTTAATTCACGCGCTATAAGCTGCGCGTCTATTCGGTCTGTCTTAGTGTGACGCTCCTTGCCCTTTCTGAAAATATCGGCTGGATTGACTACCAATGAGCGCCAACCGTAACTTACAAAGCAACGATGTGCGTGGTACCCGCAGCAGCCTGCCTCATAGGCGGTAGACACTTCATAAGCTGGATAATGTTTGGTTACATATTCCAAAAGCAATTCCGCATGAGGCTGCATGCTAAAAGTCTTGCCGGATGAAAGATCAGTCGCACAATGTACTTTCCAACTACGCTTGTGTATGTCGATACCAATGAATAACTTAGGTGTGGCAGTAATTTGAGTGTTCATATCTTTAATTTTTAGTTCATCTTAAAGATACTCGACTTACTGCTTTTACATAGATGCTATAAAACATAGCTATTACAGGCTTTCCGAGAGGTTTTTGCTTCTCTATTAAGTCCACCAAATTTTTATTTTTGTATATTTAAAAAATTAAAGATAAATAGAAAAAATAAAAATTTGGCTCGTGTATAATCCGAAAAGTTAGTGTTTATTTATACGCTACGTTTCATATACTAGACCGTTGGCAAACATTTTGGGCAAGTAGACAAGCTTGTCCTTGATTCATAATTCTAGGCGCTAAAACTCGGATAGATGATTGACTTCTCGCTCATGCGTAAATGGATTTTAGCTCGATTCGGAGGACTACGGAGGGGTACGCAAGACTTTCTTACTCAGACGCACTCAGTACGGAAGCAAAACGCTAGCTTTTACTCGGACGAAAAATAAAAAACACTTTACCAAACAAATCTTTTACTAATGACGACAATGAACTTTCAATGTGAAGAATTGACTATTTCAGACGAGGAGTTGGGTTGTACCATAATTTTTTCCGACTCTAAAAGTGCAGATGATCAATTCAAAACTATTGATGAGATTATGAATTCGCAAAGAAAGTATCTATTAATTCAAAAGACTTACCCAGAAGACGACTTTGAGTATAGCTATTACCACATTGAATCATCAGAATCTGACACAGAACTGGATCTTGAAGATAAAATGACCGTGAGGTTAAGTCGAGATAATTTTGAAATCAGCTGGTCTGGAGATAAGTTGAAAATAGGACTTGACTTGACCAATAAGGAACTTAACGACCTGAAGGAAATCCTCGAAGTCGTATTTAAGGAACGAGTAATAATGGAAAAATAAAAAACGATTTGCCAACAGTACCTATAAGTAATGCGGGCCCTGGTCTACAAGTCAAAGTTTTGTCTATATTTATAATGTCGCCAAATCAGTTTGATTTGGCATTTGAAATTTAAAAAATAAACGCAAACAAAGTGCTTTGGCATGGTGCGAGCAGGAATGGACATTGCTTCTTTGCTCCCGCACTACTCATAGCTTGGGCGTTGTAAGTAATTTGCAATCGCTGTTGTACTTTTTCGCAAGTATTACGTGAGCTAGTTTGTGAAGACTGGACGGAATAGCCAAGGCCTTGTTATCGACGGGGGAAATATTCGACCATTTCAGGCGGATATTGCCCAAGTAGTTTAGCTTATCAGCGTGGAGAGCTCGCTATCCAAACGTTGGGAACGTTAAAAACTACTTGAACAAGGACGGTAAAAATTTCGAGAAAGTCAAATTTTTCGGGCCAATGTTGTTGATAATAAGGCCTTTGGGCTGGATTTCTGTGCCGTAACAGACTGATTAAACCGCAAAGTTTAGATCAATATGTTACGGGAGGCTTACGAAAAAGTGTACCTATCATTCTCTTATTGCAAACTATCCTGGTTTTATTCCCATTTTTTGTATTAAATTTAAAAATGTAAAAAACCACTTACAATCGAGTGGGTGGCTCCGCCATCTAATGACGGAGTGCACCCCTCACACCACCGTACGTACGGGTCTCGTATACGGCGGTTCGATAATGAAA
>NZ_FQYX01000066.1 GCF_900141935.1 Arenibacter nanhaiticus
TCTTTGTCATTGTCCTTCGCTTTATCGAATTCCCTTCTTTTATGTAAAGCTTTACATAAAAGAAGTTATCAAAACAATAATATTATCAAAAGTAGCCGTAAACGATAACCGTATATGGGGATTTAGCATACAGTTGTTTATAAAACTACTTTTGATAATATCCCGGAAAATTCTATCCAAGACCCTTTAAAAATTCTTTGAGTTTTGTATTTCTTTCCCAGCTTTTGACTTCAGGTTCAGTTACACCAATGTCCACATATGCTTTTTTAAGCGCTTCCCTTTTCAATTTAGAATCTGCTCTGGCATAAACTTCTGTGGTCTGTACAGAAACGTGACCAAGGATATCGCGTATGTAAATGAGATTTACGCCTGCCTGTAACAAATGCATTGCCCGAGAATGCCGGAACATATGAGGATTTATCTTCTCAGGGATAAGTTCAGGCTCTAATAAACGTGCCATAGCTGCATATTTTCTAATGATGTAAGCAATCCCAGGATTCGTGAGTTTATCTTTCCATGCATTGTAAAACAAAGGATGCTGTTCACGCCCGGGAATGTCGAGTCGATGTTCTTTCATATAAGCTTCTAATAAATGCATCATATTATCCTCTAAGGGAACCAAACGTTTCTTCCGCCCTTTGCCAAAAAGCTCTATGATATGAGGTTTACTTCGTCTGATTGATGCAGGGGACAAGTCTATCAGCTCTTGTACCCGGGCTCCGGTGTTGTAAAGAAGCGAGAGCATCGTCAGGTTGCGTCTGCCTGTACGAGTTTGAGAATCTATTTGTTCAAGCAAACATTTTACCCCTGCAACACTCAGGTAATTTAACGTCTCAGATTGTCCTTTCTTCATCTTGATGGAACAAATAGATTTCCATTGAGACATATGAATAGGATCTAAGTACATCATATAATTAAAAAAAGAGCGTAGAGCGGCATAGCGCTGATTACGTGTACTTACAGAATTAGATTTGTCATTTTGCAACCAGTCTAGGAATTTCAGGATATTATCTTTCGTCATCACCGATAAAGACAACCTATCAGGATCTAATTTATGGTGTTCTTTGAAATAGACGATCAAATGAACAAAAGTATCTCTGTAGGACTTTATGGTATTTCCGCTTGCACCTCTCTCTTTAACGAGATAAATGGTGAAGAAATCCTGGAGAACTTCAGCAAAGTCTTTATAGGCTTTCATGGCTATTTATTAATAATGAACGTTCAATTACTCCATTAATTCCAGCAGTTACAGAGGCATCAAGCTCGATTAATTCTGGATAGATTTCACAGGTCAGACGTAGATAATGTTCGGTGTCTAGCACTTTTTTATGTCCAATAAAGGTTGATAATAAAGGAAGACAGCAATAAATATCTTTTCCATCTTTAGCCATTTTGACTAGCGAATGAACACATGCTGTATGCCTTATTCCGTGGATCGTAGGCCCTTCTTGATTCCCTTTGTAAGGTATACCAGCTTCGCTCAGTACTTTATGGTAAAGTTTGGAGACAGTTCTTCTAATGCAGGGCTTGCCTAATGAGGATACAAAGAAATGACCTTCAGAATCTGTAATGCCGCTAACTGGTATTCTATTTCTATATTCGATGTATTGTACAAGTACATCCTTCAAGGATGAATTAATAGGAGCTAATCTTTGTGAGCCATTTTTAGTATGGTTAAGAATGATGATGTTATTAACGAGATCTACATTTTTATTTTTGATAGCAAGAGCTTCACTTATTCGGATTGCTGTACTATACAGCACCCTAATGAGTGCTGGAATAATAATTAATATTGATTTTGCGTGTCGCTCCCTAGCTCTTAGACCATCGCAGGCCACAAAGATCTTTTTAATTTCCTCCTGGGAGTATATATACGGTACAAAGCCGCTATCATGCTTGCGGGGTAATCGTGGAATGTAACATTCCATACCCATCTCTGACATGTACTTCAAAAATCGTATAAAAATAGACGCCTTACTATAAATGGTAGATGTTTTCTGCTCCTGAATGGTATTAAGCCAGTATTCATAAACGTCTTTGGAGATGTAAATATCACCGTGCTTGATCTGGTTAAGGAACTGGTCGATAGTAAGGAGTGTGTATTTAATATCTTGAGCTTTATGTCCCAGCCTGAACTTCTCATTAAGATAAGAAGTAAAATATGGAGCCAGTACACTTGTGTAAACTACAGTATTATTCATAAAGCATCCCTCCTTTCTGTAAATAAAAAGATTCATCCACCATAGGAACAAAGAGAGAACATTCTAATAAGGCCTTAATATCTACTTGAAGGTACGTCATTGTGGCCCCTGTGGTGCTATGGCCTAAAACTTCCGAGATTACAGGTAGGCCCGTTCCTTCTCTTAAAAGAAGAGTGGCAAGACTGTGTCTTAAACTGTGTGGGCCGACACGCTTTCCTTTAGAATCTATTCCTGAGCGATAAATATATTGTGATACAATGGAAGAAAAGGAAGATACACTTATTTCTCGATAAGGATGTCTAGCTGTAAGAAAAATAATTTTCAAAGGGGATGATGGTCGCCCGTTAGTTATATAATCTATTAAAGCATCCCCAACATCAGACAATAAGGGAAGCTTAATATCTCTTTTAGTTTTATATTGCTGTAAATGAATTAAGTTCTGGTCCCAGTCTATATTGGAAAATTTTAAGAGACGGATGTCTGAGGATCGTAATCCAAGCCTAGATGCCAATAGTATCATAGCATAATCGCGTTTGCCTAGGGCACTACTACGTTCTATTGAATTTTCTATTCTTGAGACCTCATTAATGTCATAATAAGATGGCAATTTCTCTTTTCTATGTGATTTAATATTTTTAATTAATTGAGAAAAATCCTGAAGTATATACTGGTGATCATACAAGTACGATAAAAAGCGTTTGATACGCGTCAATACATAGGGTTTCGTGTTTTGGACCGAAGAAATAAAAGAGAGAATGTCGCTCTTGTCCATTGAGCTTAAAGAAACTTTTCTAATATTCATTTTTTGGGAAAAATAACTTAGTTCTTTCCTATATGCTCTCATCGTAATTTCCGTCAACCGTTCATTCGTTTGTAGATGTTCTAAAAATTGCTTTGCTATGGCACCAATCTCTCCCGGATAGGAGTACTTCACAGGATTTGTACGTCGTATAGTATAAGGCTTATCTTCCAGAATTACGTTTAATAGATGAATTGAACGTAAATTCCTTTGTTTACAATTATCCGAGGTTTTCGTGTCCAACAGTATAAAATTTCTATACTGTTCCTCTACATAATGGTTGTAATCATGAAATTGCTCCTTCTCCATAAAAGAGAGAAGTGATCGAATGCCATAGAGATGACGCTCTATGACTGCTTTGTTAAATTGGAAAGTTACAAGCCCTTCGCGAAATCGATTTGTCAAAGCATCCTTAGAAATGCTGTTATCTAACATATTTTACCTTTTTTACGGCAACACCATTGTCACCATAATAAAGGTATATTGTTATCGGAAAAAATTATCAAAATACATAGTGATTTTCAGATACTTGCAGCTTGTTGAAATCATCTACTTTTGATAATATTATTGTTTTGATAACTTCTTTTATGTAAAGCTTTACATAAAAGAAGGGAATTCGATAAAGCGAAGGACAATGACAAAGA
>NZ_FQYX01000061.1 GCF_900141935.1 Arenibacter nanhaiticus
GGGGGATGGGCTGTAGCCCAAAGCCCAATACTGCGAACTACGATCACCGTAAAACGGTTAAAGAGGAAAGGTTATGTTAGTTTATTGGAATACTACAAACGTTAAGTTTCATTATCGAACCGCCCAGTACGAGACCCGTACGCTGGGTGGTGTGAGAGGCGCAGTCCGTTTCTATTTAGGGGCGGACCCGTCTACTCGATTGAACTAAACCTAAAGGTAGCTTCAAGCAGTTATTAGCCTGCTGTTCACTACCTTTAGGATAGGTTTAATCATAAAGTTTAAAGTTATGAAAAAAAAGTAGTACCCTTATTGATAGGGCCTGTAATTCCGTTCCAGAATTTAATGAACTGTATCGTAAGTTAAGACGATCTATCGAGCTTTCCGGTAAAAGCCAAAGTACCCTCACCAATTATGCGCGTTGCCTAGCGCATATTTCCCTTCATTTTAAATGTAGTCCGCTGGTTCTTGACCAGGAGCAGGTCTTGGATTACCTGCATGTTTTAAAATCACAGCACAAGACCCCTTCCGAGAGTTTCTTCAAGCACACTGTCTATGGTCTTCGCTATGCCTATCGCATCTCGGGGATGAATGAGATGCGTGTGGTGCTTCCTTCCATAGAACGGCCGAAGAAGCTACCTGTCGTATTGAGCCATAACGAGGTAAGGCTGCTGCTCAAGGCCCCAAAACTTCTCAAGCACCGTTTGGTCCTGGCCATGCTCTATGGCTGCGGCCTTCGGAATTTTGAACTCTGTAACCTACAGCTCAAAGATCTTGATCTTGAAAGGATGATGCTGCACGTACGCCAGGGCAAGGGCAGGAAGGACCGCTATGTCCCATTGTGCGCGATGCAGATCCGGGGCCTAAGGAAATACATCAGGGCGGAAAGGCCCGTTACTTGGTGCTTTAACGGCAATGACAGAGAAGGAAACCCCGTTGCACTGTCCACTACAGGAGTACGGTGGATCGTTAACGAGGCACGCAAACACAGTGGCATACCAAAGGTGGTCACCACCCATAGCTTGCGCCACAGTTATGCTACCCATCTGTTGGAAATGGGACTGGATATCATCAGCGTAAAGGACTTGTTGGGACACGCCGATATCCAAACCACGCTTACCTACCTGCATGTGGCACAACTGGGCAGACAAAGACCGTTCAGTCCGCTGGAGCGGCTTTATGGGCCATGACCATGTACCGTACTTCCTATGAGGTTGCACAGGTATTGGAGCGCAACAGGGAACAGCTGGCCGGCCTATGTGCCAATAGCTGGCAGTCAAGGACCCTGCACGCCCTGCGCAAATGCCGCACCGCAGCATTGGGCGGGCATATAGACCGTTGCGACAACCCTGGCTGCCATAAGCTGCACCTTAGCTACAACAGTTGCCGGAACCGTCATTGCCCCAAGTGCCAGGGGCATAAAAGGGAACAATGGATCAGGGCAAGGGAGGCCGAACTGCTGAACGTGACCTATTTCCATATGGTCTTTACCCTTCCTTCGGAACTTAACAGGATGTGCCTTTATGATCCCAAGTCGATCTATGGCCTTTTGTTCGGGACGGCCTGGCAGGTGATCAAAGGCTTTTCATCCAATCCCAAGTTTTTGGGGGCCGACCCGGGAATGGTCGCCATCCTGCACTCCTGGGGACAAAATCTGTCCCTTCACCCGCATCTGCATTGCATTGTTCCCGGAGGAGGGACCACAAGGTCGGGCAAATGGAAATTCGCTAGGAACAAGGGAAAACCTGGCTGCCGAAAGGCACGCTATTTGTTTCCTGTAAAGGCTATGAGCAAGGTTTTTAGAGCTCGTTTTGTAGCATCCCTTCGCAAGGAATTTCCACCACACCCCACGGCCTTCTACGAAAACCTGTTCAAGCACAATTGGGTAATTTATTGCAAACGTCCATTTTTAGGTCCAGAACAAGTAGTAGAATATCTTGGCCGCTATACCCACAAGATTGCCATCAGTAACCACCGTATAAAGAGCCTAGATAATAATAACGTCACTTTTACCGTCAAGGATTACCGGCATGGGGGAAGGAAATCCTTACTGCGATTAACCGATGCCGAGTTCGTCCGCAGGTTCGCCCTGCACATCCTGCCCAAGGGGTTCGTGCGTATACGCCATTATGGGATCCTGAGCAGTTCCAGGAAGAAGGCACTGCTTCCTTTGCTGCAACAGGTCCTGGGCGGTCCCGTGCCAAATGGACGGCCTCCCTTGAAACATCGCCGATGTCCTTACTGCCAGATCGGGATCATGGTGACCGTAGCGGTATTCGACAGCCGTGGCCCGCCCAAAGCATGGTCCGATCGACTGAAAAATAGCGCCCCAAGAAGAACGCCCCAAAAAGCGTAAGGGGATACCCATGGCCAAAATTAAAATAGCGGGATGAAAAAGGTCGTTCCTGAGAGTAAAATGGGCCAAGGAAATCAAAAAGGGCACAGGAACGGGCTACGAAAAAGGGAGACCACCATCTTAAGGGCCCAGCTCCGGCAACAAGATATATGTAAAAGACTCCATCAAACTATAGCAATCCCCATAGTAAGGGGAAACAGGACCCGGTTCAGTCAACACGGTCTTCATGTTTGGCCGTACCGACCACACGAAGTCTTAGTTATTAGCAAACGTTTTATTCTATTTAGTTTGTAGTGAAAGTAGCTGTACTATTTCCACCATTTGTTGTAATACCATCTGCGTATTTTACATAAGGTCTAAAGTAATAAAGGGTATTAGACGTTAAACCAGTAACAAACTCAGAATATATTGTTAAGAAAATATTTCCTTGCATATCTGGATCTAAAGTTATAGAACTATTAGAAAAATCACTATTTAAACTGTATTCGAAACCAATTTCTACTGGAGATTCTTTTTCTATGGCAGTAACTTCTAATTCAGGTGTAATTCCATCAGAATTTTGAAAGAACAAATCCGGTCTGATTGTCATGGCAATAGAACGTGTACTACTAGCATCTATAGCTGTACTTACTTGAATTTCGTTTCCATAGAAATAAGTACCATCACTCATTTCAAAAAAGCCTCTAATATAAACGGTTTGTCCTGCGTCTAAGTTTCTAAATGTTGCATTTACAGGGTTAGAGCCTAATGCACTTTCTGTATTATTACTATTAACGACAGGAATAGATGTCGTTCCGTAAACGAACCCTCTGTTTACTACATCACCACCAAAGTTTGGAGAATCTGGATCCACATATTCGCCAGTAACTATAATGTCTGTAGTTCCATCTCTGTTAATAAAATAATCAACATTACTATCAGTCATAAAAGATCTAGTATCTATTGGCTCCATAGAACTATCATCGCTTGAACAACTAAATGTTAAGGTTAAAGCTAATAAGCAAATTACTGTTTTGAAAAAATTTATAGTTTTCATTTTTATTTAATTTTAATTATTGTTTTTTGTAATTAAAGATTAACGTTTCTTCGTTTTTTTGAAGAATTAAATTCAATCTGTTGTTTTGGTTTTTCTAAATATTTTTATCAATGTATAAATTGTAATGATTTGTAGAAGCGGAAAAATAATGAGTAGATCTACTCTAAAGATATTTTCATCTTTAAGATAACTCCACTCTGTTACAAATAACTCCCATGTTATAAAAAGAACCCAAGCTAAGCTTATAACTATCAACATCAAATTATTAGTTTTCATAACTCTTGATTTATTGATGCAAAGATGAGGTCACATTAACAATAAGAGTCTTAAAAAAAGAAGATTGAGTCTAGAAAACGGTTTTCTGGACTTATTACAGAATATTAGACTTGCATGATATTAAGTTAAGTTGTTGTTTTTAAACGATGTAGGGGTTTTAGAAGTGTGCCTTTTAAAAACACTATAAAAAGTTGCTTTTGAACTAAATCCTGAGTCAAAAGCTATTCCTAGCATGTTTAAATGGTTATTTGAAGAATCTAACAATAATTTTTTTGCTTCTTCTACACGGTAATAATTTACAAATTGATTGAAGTTTTTATCTGATTCCTCTCTAATGAGTTCAGATAGGTTTCGTTGTGGTATTTTAAGCTTTATGGATACGTCAGCCAAAGATAAGTTGGGTTCTAAAAACATTTTTTCGCCAACCATTAATTCAATTAGTTTTTTATAGTACGTCTTGTTAATGATTGATTTATTCTTAGAATTTTCATTAAAGCTACTTTCTATATTTTCTTTTTTAGTAATTGAATTTTTTGAAACAAAAAGTTTAGGTTGTCTTAAACCGGAAATCCCTATCCAGAAAATAAAAATCACGTTGACTGATGAGATAAATGGATACATATAGTCTGTATAAAACTTTCCTTCTACAAAAATTGTAGATATTATTATAAGTATAAAGAAAAGTAAGAAAACCATAACACCCTTAGCCCAAGTAAGCAATTTTCCTTCCGTATTTGAATAATAATCTTCAACATTCTTCTTTTGTTTGTTAATGAATTTAATGGTCAAAATTGCGTAGTATATTGAATATGGATATGATAAAATCGCAAATAAAAATATTCCATCAGAAAATTTTTCAGAATTATGTATTCTCAATTTTGTATCTAAGTTTAAAACAAAAAGTATTGCAAAAAATAGAAACTCTATTATTCCTGGTAATAGAATAAGTAAATTTTTCTTTTTAGTTAGTGGACTATTAAAAATCCTTTTAATGTATAGATAAAATAACGGAATTGTTAAATATCTAAAATCTAATGGTAGATATAATAATGAGGGTTTAAATTCAAGAATATTTAAATCTCCAAGAATAGAATTTAAGAGTTCTGCACTATAAGCTAATAGAAATAAACCTAAAAATAACTTAGGTTTAATTCGCTTACTTTCAACTACTAAGATCAACCCTAGAAATACACCTTGAACTAAACCTAATATATCAATTAAACTTATTATGTTATAGTTGATCTCCACTTATTTAATTAGATTTTAATTCTTAGAGTTTAACCAAAAATAGAAATTATTAATATGATGTTATTTATTATGTACACGATGAGTTTCTAAATGTTTGCTAACGTTTAGTATAAGAGCAGTAGCGGATTAAATTACACTTACTTTTGGTAAGCAATATACTTAATTAAATGCGAAAACGGTTCAAGTTTGTACCTGAACCGCTATTGCTTTTAAACATTGTGTGTGCCCAGCATGGGCATCTTTTATCTACTGCAAAGTAGATAATTAATCTAGAGGGTGCAAGTCCCTTATGGGCAGGGGTAACGCCTTGAACCATTAGTAAGTCGCAAGGGTGGTAACTGCGAGGTTACATCTGAAGGAAGCGAGACTACAAAACTCGGTACTGACGAACAGGAACCAGATATGAGGCTGTGAGGATGGATGAGCAAGCACATCATTGTAAAGTCCGAAACACTTTTAAGTGAATGCCGAAGCAGTAGATCTGGCAGGAATCGAGGGAAAGAAGATGTCATTACCTGGGGAGGTCTCCAAAGTTACGTGTAACTAAA
>NZ_FQYX01000058.1 GCF_900141935.1 Arenibacter nanhaiticus
TCTTTTTTCATAAAGTGCTAAATTAAAATTAAACAAAAAATAACGGGGGCCGGCCCCCGTTATTTTTCTATTTACACACTTTATAAGATAGTCCCATTCAAATATTGCTTTTCGTCATTTCTTATGTCCCTTTGTATTTCATACTGTTTTTTCAGAATCTGAATGATAAGCTTTGGTCGAAAGGAAACGAATTCATTGGTCTTAAAGAAGCTCTAATCTTAAATAAAGTTTCATTAGCCTTTTTGATATTAATTGTCAGTTCTGTTTCGCTTTATTTTATCCTGTACAAAATCGTTATAAAGTCGTCCCACGAAGAAATTAAGGTTGTTAGGATTCAGGATAATCATGCAGAACATCTCTCCTATTTGGCAACCTATATTCTGCCGTTTATAGGTTTGAAATTTGATACTTGGCAAAATATCCTTTCAACTGTGGCATTGTTCTACATTCTTGGCCACATATACATCAAAACCAATCTTATCTTGACAAATCCAACACTTACCTTATTCAGATACCACATTTCAAAGATTGAAAACGACAAGGAAAAAATGAAAATCATTATTCATAAGCAAGCATTAAAGAAAGGCCAAACAGAAAAGGTAGTTCACTTGACCTCTAATGTTTACCTACAAAAGATATAAGAATGACCAGAGAAGAACTATTAAATCACTTAGCATTCCTTGAATTAGAGGAAACACCAACGGTAGAAGTTTATATTCTTGACCAGCCTTTCGATTCTGAAAACAGAATTGACTTAAATATTTACAAAGGTAGAATGCATGAAGATTTGGATCAACAAATTATTGATACATTTTACCCCAAAATAAGGAGTCGTCTAGTAAGACGGAAATATGACCTAATTCCGTATAATCCAGCACTTACGCCAGATAGACCGGTTAATTGGTTTTATCCCAGTGATGAAGTTCCTTTCTATGGTATAGTTCTCGAAAAGTTGGCTGAATTAGATGATGAAAACCCAATCTATTATGACAATACTACTTTGCCATATTCAGATATTTGGGCTTTATGGATAAAAATTAGTATTCAGGGCAATGATTTCTATTTCCTTAGAAAAATAACGCCTCAGAAAGTTCTAAATACTGGAGGAAAGATTGCTCTTATTTTCAGCCAAACAGTTTTCCGAAAGCTTGACCAAAACGTTTTAACCGTTGACGGAAACTTTGATGTGTTTGCTTTGAACGGCACATTGATCTTTGAAAACAAGACAAATTTTGAAAAGACTCTCCTTTACGAAGAAGTGAAGAGACAAGTAGCTAATGAGACCTTGGACGACATACAATCCATTGACATTATCGAGAATTTTGATGAATTGAGAGGCTTTTTAGAAGATGACAAGCATTCAATAAATAAACTCAACAAATTGAGAGAAAAAGAATACTTCAGACAAAAAACCTTTGCGGACTATCACAGAATAATTCGTGACTATGGAGTTCCTGTGACTGTGGATGAAGCAAACGGAAAATTCAATGTTTCGAGTAAATCTGAAGCCAAACAGCTGATTAAAGTTTTAAATGACGACTACTTGAAATCGGAATTGACTGACTTCAAATATTCAGCGAATAGTAAAGAAGAAACCAATGCCAACGCTTAGCATCCATACACATTGGCAAGTCCCTCAAAGCCGACCGATAAGGCAAAACTTGCCATATATTTAACGTTAGCCCACATTATGACTGAAAAGGAAATTACAGAAAAATCAGTTTTTGAAAAATTCAAAAAAGCATATGTTAATTTTCCTTCTGGCCAAATTGAACATATCGACAAACCTGATTTCATTATTCATAGTAAGGAAAAAATTGGAATAGAAATTACTCAAATATTTAAAGACGACTTTAAATCTGAAAAAGGTTCAATCTTAAAATCATTTGAAGAAACAACAAAAAGGGTCTCTAGTGAGCTCTTACATTTGTTAATCGGAAAACAAATTCCTAAATGTTTTATTAACATCCATTTGAACGAAAATGAATTTCCAATTAAATATAGTCCCAAAGAAATTGCAAAAATTATTCTCACTGATATTTTAAAAAATATATTATTAGACAATAAAAATTACATCTTAGAAATCACTAATTATGGACATCTCCCGAATGTAATTGATTCTTATGATATTATATTTAATGAAAAAATAAAAAATCATGAATTCATAGAATCTTATTCGGCTGTTGGAGGAATAATTGATAATTTAAAAATTCAAAATATATTAGACAAAAAAGAAGAATCTAAAAAAAGTTTTGGTAAATGTGATAAATTTTGGCTAGTCATAAAATCAGGTGAATTATCATCGGACTATTTCCCGACTATCCGAATTGATAAGGAAAAACTAAACACAACATTTGATAAGGTTTTCATATTAAAATATTTAGAAAGCGAATTAATCCAAATAAAATAATAACGTGGGCTAACAATGGTAACCGTTGCACAAGCCCATAAATTCACGAAAACCGAATTCATTTAAGCCCTTTTTAGGGCTTTCTTATTTTGTCAACTTGATGATCCAGCTATATTCTGGAGGGCTTAAAAACAAGTTTATTAAGTTCTGAAGCTCCTTTATTTTATTATTTAGCCCAGTCGAAGGGTAGCTGTCAACAGAGGACATGTACTGTATGTGCTATGGTTATAGAATGAAGAAAGGTCAAAAAAGCAAAAGGTGTTTTTAAGGGATAAGAAAAATATCGGTTCGTTTTGTGGCAATGTTAAAGGAATAAATTGTGCCATTACATAGCTTACCGTTGAATTTGTAAGGGTTCGGTGTTGTCTAAGACAAGGGCATAACTTCCGGAACACCGGGATATAGCCCACTCCCCCTTCATTGTTCCTTACCTGGGAAACTATCCCTTAAGAGAAAATGGAGGAACGTTCTGCTCTTGTGCGCGGTTCTGAGGGTGGTGAGCGAAACAGTACGAAGTACTGGGAGGGAACCTCCCGCAAGAACATGGAGAGTGTGGGGCTTCCTCCTTAAACATAAGCTATTTGTTGTATTTTCTTAAAGTTTTATTTGTTATTCACCTACCTAAATTATAATATTGGTACTGCAGTTTATAAATGGATAAACGTACCTTATTATTGCTGTTGGATAACAGCAATGAACCTATAAACAGTATATATTAAATATTAAACTGATATAACTTTAGGCAAAATACCAAAAAATGAACTTTGAACAACTACGAACTGAATTTGAAGGTAAAACAAGTAAATATGAAAGTCTTGGAAAAAACGTAGTTGAGTCTATAAGAATACTTCTTCATTTAGCTAATATTAAAAATCTATCCATCTATTTCCGAGTAAAAGATGTAGATTCTTTTATGGAAAAAACTGAGAGGAAATCTTATGAAAAGCCTTTTGATGAAACCGAAGATATTTGTGGAATTAGAATTATATGTTACTATCAAAAAGATATTGCAAAAATTGAGCAAATAATAAAAAAAGAATTTGACATCATAGAGTCTTTCAACAAAGAAAGTAATTTAGAATATAATGAATTTGGATATCGTTCTCACCACTTAATTGCCTCTGTGAAAAAGGAATGGGAAAAGACTCCAAATTTTAGAGGTTTATCAAAACTTAAATTTGAATTGCAAATAAGGACAGTTTTAATGCACGCTTGGGCAGAAATCGAACACAATCTAGCTTATAAAAGCGAATTACAAACACCGAAACAATTTAGAAGAAAGTTACATAGAATTAGTGCTAAATTAGAAGAAGCCGACGAGCAGTTTGAGGAATTAAAAGAAGAAAGTAAGAAGTACCAAAGTCAATTATTTGATGAAGCTAAAAAGAATAAACTAGTAGTTGAAGATAAAACAGAACTAAATATTGACTCTTTACAAGCATTTATGGATTCTAATTTTCCAAAAAGGATAAAAGGATTGGATGCAACTGGAAAACTTTTAAACCAAATGGTAGAATATAAAATATCATTGAAAGACCTAAAAAATGCTTGGGATAAAATAAAACCTCATTTTAAGGAAATGGAGAAAGAATATTTAGATGGAACAAATGGCAAACATTCGAAATGGGCTCAAGCAGGAATTGCAAGATTCATTCTTGATTTGACTAATGAAAATTATAGAAAAAGATTAAAGTCAATAGATAGTCAAAAAAGAATAGACAAATTAATGAAAAAGTACTTTACCTAACAATGGTAACTGTTGGGACAACTCAGTGGCAGAAAGTTTCTTTAAATCCCTTAAGACGGAACTTATTTACGGGAACACTTTGTTAACTAGAGTGGAGATGGAAAAGTGAGAATTGGAGTTGTCAGGAAGTATTAAACTCTATTGTTGAAGCAGGCTTTGCAGGTATTATAGCGAAAGACAACAGTGTTAACGTTGTTGAAAATACTGAGATAAAAGCAAAAAGAACACACTTGCATGCATCTGGAAATAGTAAAAACTACGTTAATAAAACAACGTTTTCAAGTTCAAAGAGAAGTGTAGGAATGGAAGGCATTAGCACTCAAGGCAACATAATGGTTGAAGAAAGTGGCATTGGATTCGGAGAAGGGAGTTCTTTATTTTTTGGAGGAAATCCAAATCTAGTGTCCGGAAATTGTCCATACTGTAATACAAAAATAGAAGTAGATAAAAGGCAATTGGCAGGATATACATCAGTAAAGTGTCCAAATCCTATATGCGGAAGAATACTAAATTTCACAATCAACTAAGCCTAACAGCGGGTCAAAGCGCATGCCGCGGTTTGGCTCGGCTGGATACGGAAGTGAGAATTTGAACGACAGAACTATAAAGAACAAACCTGGGGTAACGGCGGCACGACGCCATACCCGCGAAACGTTGTATTTAATTAAAAAGAGAGGGATAATTAATATAGATGAGTGAATTTAAAAAATCAGAAGGTTGTTTAGTTGAAAAGCAATCAACGGCAATCGCGACAGAAAAATTGGATGCTGTTTTAAATTATCTTAATGATAATAGAGAACTTGCTTATCATTACGGATATGGACTTCCCAAAAGATATTCTAAACCAAAAGAGGTTGTGCTGACATCACAAGAAGTGTTAAATGTGTTGGACAAACTTGACCGAGATAAAATGGTTAGAGTGAAAATAATGGGTATTGGTAACGGAAATTCAAACTCGGCTGAACATTATACGATTAGTCTTGACGGAGAAGTTCTTTTGCAAGACGGTGGATATACTCAAAAGCTAATAGATGAGCGAAATAAAAAAAACAAAATAGCACAAGATTTAAGAATTTCCCAAAGAAACGAGGTCTTTGTAAAATGGACTTCTTTGGTAGCCGCTATTGGTGCGATTGGGATTTTGATTTTTGAGATTTATAAATATTTTTTATGCTCTTATTGAACCTATAAGTTTCGACCTCTATCATTATAAGCTGATAAGCCATAATACAAAGACAAAACGCTAAAACCAACAGACTATTAAATTTTTTGCAATGGACATACGAATAAAAAAACTAAACACAGTCGAGTAGGTAAAGGGGAGTCTCCCCTAAGCCAATCACAAATTCTGAAAGGCTAATTACAGGCCCACCTTAATGTATAAACTAGTCCCTAAGTGCTCGTGAGAAAGGTCAAAAAAGCAAAGAGTTATTTTTGGAATGGAAGAAAAATATCAGTTCGTTTTGTGCCATTCCTAGCTTACCGTTGAATTTGTAAGGCTTCGGGATTGTCTAGGGCAAGACAAGTGCATAACTTCCGAAACGCCCCTATAAGGCTCCTCCTGCTTATTGGTTCTTCCCCTGGGAAGCTATCCTCTATAAAAGGGGATGGAGGAACGTTCTGCTCTTGTGCGCGGTTCTGAGGGTGGTGAACGAAGCAGTACATAGTACTGGGAGGGAATCTCCCGCAAGAACATGGACGTTGTGAGACTTCCCCACTTAAGCACAACCTATTTGTTGTATTTTCTTAAATTTTCATTTGTTATTCCCCTACCAATAGTATAATATTGATACAGCTATTTATAAATAGATAACTGTAAAGTATTATTGCTGTTATCCAAAGTAATAAGCCGATAAACAGTGTATGTTACACGGGTATAATGAGTTGCACGTAATATAAAAAACACAAATCGAGGTAAATTTACCTTTATTAAACATTATATGCCGTAATTTTTATTATATTTGAGGTAAATTTACCTCAAAATCATGATTAGTAATTTATTAGATAGAAGTTTTAAAACTAATAAAGACTTTGAGAAACTTCTCAAGGATAAACTTAAATCAACAGGTTTAAGTAAAACTCATTTTGAAAGACTTTCAGGAATTCAAAGAAAAAGTCTAGATGGTATATTAAAAAAATCATCAAAGCAAACCGATATATTAAACCTTTTGAAACTTGGAGAGTTTTTAGAATTGAGTCTAGAAGATTTAATAGTTCTTCATTTCAAAGATAGACCAAGTGAAGAAATAAGAGATTTACAAAACTCAATGGACATAACCTATATTAACAAGAATTTTGATTTAAAAACATTAGCAAGTCTAGGCTTTATTAATATTGATGATTCTGTAGAAGAATTGTCTACACGTATATGTAATTTTTTCGAACTCGATTCAATTTATGACTACGAAAAGGATTTGAATGATGCTTTATACAGTAGAACAAAAAGGTCATATAGTGATAAAATGAAAGACTTTTGGATTAAATCTTCATACAAGTACTTTGAGTTGATTGATAATCCAAATGAATATTCAAGAAAAGATTTAATCGATATAATTCCAAAAATAAAACCTTACACTCAAAATGTCGAAAAAGGATTATTGACAGTTTTTCAAGCTTTATTTAATATAGGAATTACAGTTGTGTTTCAACCTTCTTTACCTAAAACACAAATCCGAGGTGCAACTTTTTTTATTAATAATAAGCCTTGTATTGTAATTACAGATTTCAATAAAAATTATGCTACTATTTGGTTTGCTCTTATTCATGAATTAAATCACGTTCTATTCGATTTAGAAACTATTGAAAACACAAAATTCCATTTATCTGGAGAACCCGATTTATTTCTATTACAAGAGGACAAAGCGAATGAATTTGCATCAGAGTATCTATTATCCTCTGAAAAAATGAGATATATCGAGAAATTGATTGACAATCCTTTAATTGTAAAACGATTTGCAAAAGAATGTCAAATACATCCTTGTATTATTTATTCTCAGTATCAATGGAGGCAATCAGAATTAGGAAACAACTATTGGGGCTATTTTAAAGAACATTTTCCAGACATCAATTTGGCTACTAAAAATCTACATGTTTCAAATTGGGATGCTGAATCTTTGAGAATTGCAGCAGAAAATATAAGAGAACTTTTAACAGTATAATATGAAAGAAGACAACAAAAATATAGAAAAGAAAAAAAGAGAACTATCGAAAGCTGATATTGAAAGATTAGAAATCATTCAAAAATCGGAAGAAGTGAAAGGCGAACAGCTTTCAATTAATATAGATTCAGAATTAACAGTAGAAAATGAAGCTTTAAAATTACTCGGGAAAACTATTGATGACCCAGTTGAGAAATTTCAGCTTTACTATCACGGATTGACAAAACTTCTTAAGGACAATTTACCAAAAGGTAAAGAAAACGAGCAAGTAAGAAGAATAGTATATGATGAAAAAAACATATTAATTAATAGAGGCGCCAAAAAAGACGAAAAAGGTATTAGGGGAAGTGATGGAAGAATGGCTTACATCGAAGATTTAGAATTTGCAATCCAGATTGTTGCAGATTGGATATCCAAAAAAGGTTCTGCTTCCGATTTATTTATGGCTTTTTGGGATAAAAACGAAGAACTTGGCTACGAACATCAAGATTAAAAAACTACGTACAATACCTATAGAAAATAGGGCATAAAGTACTATAATTAATGGATTGGGCGTGTTCGCCCAGTCGCCAAATCTTTTGGATTTGTCAATTAAAAAAGAAAAAATAATTACAAAAAACTTTGACTCGCAGACCAGACGAAAACGAAAATGTTTCCTTACCACCCTACTTGCCGAGACGTTGTGCTTAATTCCCCACATAAAAAAAACTCTATTAATTTCTTAAGCTAACGAGTTAAATTTTATGTAAGAAAATTATATTAAAATTAAGCCTTAGCCAGAATTAAAAAAACTCAAATATGAGTAAAGTAGAATTGAAGTATGAAGATCTAGAAGATCATCTTAAGGAACAAATAGAATTCCTCAATACTTCTTGTGATTTATTTGATGATGGCAAGTTTGCAGAAGCCAAACGAATAGCAACAATCATCAGAGTATTATTCCATGACACCAGACACTCTAAATCTTTATTGGGACAATTGGGCCGAAAATCCGACTCATTTTATAGTACAAACCTTCCGTTAGCCAGTGAATCATTGAGTACCTACTCTGGATTAACAATTGGATATTATGGTGATGCTGACCCCCTGTTCTGGCCATACTGACCCCTCTAAGGATTTTGGTCAAAAAGATAAGTTAATGACAATATTACAGTTTTTTTCTTAGACTTTCTCCCTTTAATTCTATTCGATGGGAAGTGTGTACCAATCTATCTAAAATGGCATCGGCGATGCTTGCTTCCCCAATAATATCATACCAGCTTCCCACAGGTAGTTGACTGGCGATAATGGTGGACGATCTTCCATGGCGGTCCTCAATAATTTCCATCAGGTCCATTTGTTGTTTTCTATCCAGATGTGCCAGTCCAAAGTCATCCAGGATCAACA
>NZ_FQYX01000084.1 GCF_900141935.1 Arenibacter nanhaiticus
TGCTGTTCACTACCTTTAGGATAGGTTTAATCATAAAGTTTAAAGTTATGAAAAAAAAGTAGTACCCTTATTGATAGGGCCTGTAATTCCGTTCCGGAGTTTAACGAACTGTACCGTAAGTTAAAGCGTTCCGTAGAACTGGCCGGCAAAAGCCAAAGTACACTTACCAATTACTTCAGATGCCTGGCACACATTGCACTCCATTTCAAATGCAGTCCGCTGGACCTTGACCAGGAGCAGGTCCTGGATTACCTGCACGTTCTGAAATCCCAGCACAAGACGCCATCGGAGAGTTTCTTCAAGCATACCGTCTATGGTCTGAGATATGCCTACCGTATCTCGGGAATGAAGGAGATGCGGGTCATATTGCCTTCTATAGAACGGCCCAAGAAGCTACCGGTAGTATTGGGCCATAACGAGGTAAGGCAGCTTCTAAAGGCCCCAAAACTTCTCAAACACCGTTTGGTACTGGCCATGCTCTATGGCTGTGGCCTTCGCAGCTTTGAACTCTGCAACCTCCAGCTGAAGGACCTGGACCTTGAGAGAAAGATGCTGCACGTACGCCAGGGCAAGGGGAGGAAGGACCGCTATGTCCCATTGTGCGCGATGCAGGTCCGGGGCCTAAGGAAGTACATCAGGGCGGAAAGGCCCGTCACCTGGTGCTTTAACGGCAATGACAGGGAAGGCAATCCCGTTGCACTGTCCACCACGGGAGTGCGATGGATCGTTCGCGAGGCACGCAAACACAGCGGTATCCAAAAAGAGGTCACCACCCATAGCCTGCGGCACAGCTATGCGACCCATCTTTTGGAAATGGGTCTGGACATCATCAGTGTCAAGGACCTGTTGGGGCACGCCGATATCCAGACCACGCTTGCCTACCTGCATGTGGCACAACTGGTCAGACAAAGGCCCTTCAGCCCGTTGGAGCGGCTTTATAATCTGTAACGGTGTCACGCGCCACTTACGAAGTGGCCCAGGTATTGGAACGCAACAGGGAACAGCTCGCCGGCCTTTGTGCCAATAGCTGGCAGTCAAGGACCCTGCACGCCCTGCGCAAATGCCGCACCGCAGCATTGGGCGGGCATATAGACCGTTGCGACAACCCTGG
>NZ_FQYX01000062.1 GCF_900141935.1 Arenibacter nanhaiticus
ACAGCCTCATATCTGGTTCCTGTTCGTCAGTACCGAGTTTTGTAGTCTCGCTTCCTTCAGATGTAACCTCGCAGTTACCACCCTTGCGACTTACTAATGGTTCAAGGCGTTACCCCTGCCCATAAGGGACTTGCACCCTCTAGATTAATTATCTACTTTGCAGTAGATAAAAGATGCCCATGCTGGGCACACACACCGTATATAATTTATTGCTGGCTTCTCGCCTATTTACGAAAGTCTCGCGGACTTTCTTTGTCGGTAATTATTTGCTAAATTAGTTGCTTGAAATACGCAACAAACCATATACAACAACGTCAGACTGTCTCAAAACTTAATAACTCTGTTAATAACCTATAAAAGCGGCTTCTCATTCGGCTATGGTTTTCCTTATCTTTAAATATGGAGTATCAACAAGGAGAAAATAGGCATCAGCTTGCATTGTACACGACCTGTTTGGATGACATGGTTCCTCATGACAATTCTGTTCGGTTCATCGATCAGTTCGTAGACAGTATCAATTTACAGGAATTGGGTTTTCAGTCCTTGCCTTTTCAAGGAAGGCCGCCATACAACCCGGCAGATTTACTGAAACTGTACATCTATGGCTATATGAACCGTTTGCGTTCATCCAGGGATTTGGAGAAAGAATGCCATCGTAACCTGGAGGTCATCTGGCTTTTGAAAAACCTAAAACCCGACCATAATACCATTGCCAGATTTAGAAAGGACAATCCCAAGGCCATCAAAAGAGTTTTTCGATTTAGCGTTGAGATCGCCAAGAACTTCAACCTTATTGGAGGAATGTTAATCGCCGGTGACTCCACAAAACTGCGCGCCCAGAATTCCAAAAAGAACAATTACAACAAGAAGAAAATCCAACGGCATTTGGAATACATAGACAATAAACTGGAGGAACACAATAAAGCTCTGTCCACAGCCGATGGCGACCAAAAAGAAGGGTTGGAAAAACAAGTTGAACATAGCAAACAGCAGCGTAGGAAGTATGAGCAGCTTCAAAAGAAATTGGACGAGGATAAAACCTCTGAAAACCCCCAAATCTCCACCTCGGATCCCGATAGCAGGCATCAGATCGTACGCGGAACGATTACAGAGGTTTGTTATACCGCACAGACCACTGTTGATGCTTCCCACAAACTCTTGATAGACTACAAGCTCACCAACCAAAACGACAAAAAAGGCATGGGCATGATGCTCCGTAGGGCAAAGTCCATCTTGAGAACGAATCAGTTTACGGCACTCTATGACAAAGGGTACCATACGGGCAGTGAGTTCAGAACAGCCGATAACCTGGGTATAAAGACCTTGGTTGCCATTCCAGCCATAGGCAGGGCAAGCCAGGCACCTAATTCAGCTTATAACGCAGAACATTTTGTCTATAACCGCGAAAAAGACACCTATACCTGTCCGCAGGGAAATGAATTAAACTCTAACCAAACCCGGTACAAGGCAAGGAACTACACCTTTAAACAGTATAAGACCAGGGCATGTAAAAGCTGCCCTGTACGTCATGAATGCACCACTGCCAAGGTAAATGGCAAGATCATACAACGAAGCGAGTTCACCCAAAACATACAGGACAATGCTACCCGGGTCTCCCAAAATAAATCAGTATATAAACAGCGACAAGCATTGGTAGAACACCCATATGGCACTATGAAACGACAATGGGGATTTGACCACATTATGACCAAAAAAGGACTCCGGAGCGCCTCAGCCGATTTTGGTTTGATTGCGTTGGCATACAATCTCAAAAGAATGCTGAACCTTGGCATAAAACTTCCCGGTAGGTTTGCTTTGCTTCATGTTTGGCCTGGAAAGGTACCTATCGCTCAAAAACAGGCCCTAAAATTAATTTTAAAGGGTAAAGTGCAATATTTAAACTTCTTCCCTGTTTATTTTCCGAACTTCGAATAAAATCCTATTTTCAACAATAAAAAGGTAGTTTTGAGACAGACTGACGTTACCACCAATACGAAAAAAACATATGAACCAATTAGAATTTGATGAATTTCTAAGGTCTGTTTCAATAAGCAAAAACGACACATACTCTCTTTTATTGGGAGCAGGAAGCTCAATCAGTTCTGGTATTCCTTCTGCAAATGACTGTATATGGGATTGGAAAGGAACTATATATAAAAGTAATAATCCATCGACTGATGATTGGATAGATAATTTTAAAAACCCAAAGGTTCGAAGCACTATTCAATCTTGGTTAGATAATCAAGGAAATTATGTTGAAAACGGTTGTAATGAAGAGTATTCTTTTTATGCAAAAAAATGTTTTCCAATTGACAAAAACAGAAGCCAATATTTCCAAAAAATATGTTCAAATATAAAACCTGCAATTGGATATCGTACAATTCCTTTGCTAGTTAAACATGGAATATTAGATTCTGTATGGACAACTAATTTTGATGATTTATTAATGAATTCATGTGTCTTAGGTGGTATACAAGGTTTAGAAATAACCCTAGGGACAGTTGATAGAATAAATCAAAGAACTCAAAGTAGAAATGAATTACCAATCATCAAACTTCATGGTGATTTTAAGTATGGTGACTTAAAAAATACAGATGAAGAGTTAAAAGAACAAGACAAAACATTTAGAGAAAAACTTATCGAGTATGTAAAAGATAAACACCTGATTGTTTTAGGATATAGTGGACGAGATTTATCTCTAATGAATACTTTAAAAGAAGCATATTCACAAGCAGGTGCTGGTATGCTATTTTGGTGTGGATATCAAAATAATACCAATCCTGAAGTTTCTGAATTAATTAACCACGTTAATAAGAATAATAGGCAAGCCTTTTATATTCCTACAGATGGTTTTGACACTACAATGCTTAATATCACGAAATTAGTTATTGATAGTGAAAAAAAATTAAAAGATGAATTAATCTCCATTCAACAATCGAATAGTGAAAATGATTCATTTACTCCTTTTAATTTAAAACCTGACCGTGTAAATAAAGTTTTAAAGAGTAACTGTTTCCCTTTAGAATTTCCTGAAGAAGTATTTGTATTTGACGCTCAATTAAGTGAAAAACCTTGGGAAACTGTAAATAATATAGCTCTAAAAAGAAATGATATTTCTGCAATTCCATACCAAAATAAAATTTGGGCTTTTGGAACTTTAGAAGCAATAAAGACAGCATTTAAAGATGTTATATTAAGTGAAATTGTGAGAAAACCTCTGACAGATACAAGAATCTATCATTCAGGTATTAACTCATTAATGCTATCTTCAATATGCAAGGTGTTATCTGCTCCACAGGAGTTTAAAACAAATTATAGAAATAAAATTTGGTCTTCTGAGTTTCAAAACATAGCTAATCACAAAGTTTATAATGCGATAAAACTCTCTTTAGAAAAAATAAATGGAAAATTTTATTTAGTACTCAACCCAAGTTTCGTGCTAGAAAAAGAGGAAGTTTCTAAAGATATAATTCAGCAAGTAGGTATAACGTTTTATCATAAAATTTGGAACAGTAAATTTAATGATTATGTTAAAAATTGGAGTTCATTATTAATAACAAATACTAAGTATGATTTCCCATTAAATTCAGCAAGTGGTTTTAACTTTAAAATTGGAAAAGTTCCGCTCTTTACAAATATCTTCGACTTAAACAACAACTACACAAATACACATAACGTCCCTTCAAAATATATTAATCTCAAAGGTGTTCAATTTAAAGAATCTTCATTGCTTTTTTCAACAAAACATGGTGATAAACATACTTCTGACATTCATCCAATGAGAGGACTAATTGAAAACAAACCTTTTGAAACGAACCTCAATACTTTCTTAAACTCTACAATACAATTAGGGATTATTTCTCCTCAAGAAGATTCTACTGAATTATTCAACTTTTTATCTAAGCAAAATCAAGAGATACAGAAGTACAGTAAAGATGACGATTACATTATTGACTTTAAAGGCTTTCACAAAACGTATGGTTTAAGCTTAAATATTCCAGAACCAACTTCCTCTAACTGGGAAATTATATCTGAACCAAAAAGTCATGTTCTTAAAGAGAATATTCATGAAATTAAGAGACATATTTGTGACAAAATCACTAAAATAACAGCATCAGGAAACCAAAAAATTATAGTTGTCTATATTCCAAAAAGATGGGATAGTTTTACTAGCTATCATGAAAATGGAGAGTCTTATGATTTACATGATTACGTAAAGGCTTTTTGTGTTGAAAAACGAGTTACATCTCAATTCATTAGAGAGAAAACAATAAAGGATATTAAACAAAGCTGTCAAATAAACTGGTGGTTATCTTTATCTTATTTTGTTAAATCATTAAGAACTCCATGGATACTAAGTAACACCGACAAAAAAACAGCTTTTGCTGGTATTGGATACAGTATTGATTCCAAGAAAGAAGATAAAGGACATATTATTTTAGGGTGTAGTCATATATACAGTTCTTCTGGAGAAGGTTTAAAATACAAATTATCAAAGATAAATAATGATAAAATTCAATGGCGTCATAAAAAACCACATTTAAGTTATGATGATGCTTATGAGTTTGGTAAGAATGTAATTAACCTTTTCTACGAATCAATGAACGAAATTCCAAAGAGAGTAGTAATTCATAAGCGAACTTTTTTCACAGAAGATGAAAAACAAGGCATTCTGGATAGTCTTTATGATAATATAAAAATTGAATCTGTAGACTTAGTTGAAATAAATTTAGAGGATGATATAAAATATGTTTCAAGTAAAATTAGAAATGGAAAAACTGAAATAGATGGCTATTCTGTATCTAGAGGGACTTGTATTCAATTAAATGCTAGTGAAGCATTGTTATGGGCTCATGGAGTTGTACCATCGGTTAAAAATCCTAAATTCAATTTCTATCCAGGAGGCAGATATATTCCTAAACCATTAAAAATAATCAAACATCATGGTACGGGAAGTTTAGAACAAATTGCCAATGAAATTTTAGGTCTTACAAAGATGAATTGGAATTCATTAAACATGTATTCTCAATTGCCTGCAACAATTTCTTCTTCAAATGATATCGCTAGAATCGGAAAACTGATTGAAAATAAGGAGAAAATAGAATATGACTATAGATATTTTATTTAAAATTGTAATCTCGGTAATAAGTACTGGTGGTAATCGAGTAGACGGGTCCGCCCCTAAATAGAAACGGACTGCGCCTCTCACACCACCCAGCGTACGGGTCTCGTACTGGGCGGTTCGATAATGA
>NZ_FQYX01000057.1:0-6535 GCF_900141935.1 Arenibacter nanhaiticus
AAAAGCGATTTGCACTACGGCTCTTTCCACTTCTTCCTCAATTCGATTCTTGAGGTTTGGCTTCCTTCTATTGAGTTCCCGTAGTGCCAACTCACCTCCTTGGTCGTAGAGCTCTTTGAAACGATAAAAGCTATCTCTGCTATAACCAAAAAGCTTGCAGGCCTGAGATACGTTGCCCAATTGTTCTGCTAACTGTAATAAACCTACCTTAGATTTAATTACCTTTGCTTCTGTATTCATTCTGACAGTTTTAAGGATTAATATTTGTTGTTTTGACTCTTTAAATATAATTCTTAACTGTCAGATTTTATCGTGGTTACTTCACATTAATCTTCGTCAAATCTCGAACATTTCAAAAAAAGACGGATACTTTTGTGAATTTTCGAATGGTGTTATTTTACCGGTTGCAAAAAGACGCCAAGAAGATTTTAACAAATTTATCAAGCTCCGCGGATGAAAAATAAAATGTATATACTTGTTATGTTTTTTTTAAAATAACACTAAATTAAATAAAACTATTAGTGTGTAAATAATGTTATAAATAGATTTAATTAACAATTAAAAGGTATTAAACAATGTTTAGATCATTAAATTCCTCTAAAAGAAAACTGCATTATAATACCACAAAATTCTGTCTTAATTAATATAAAAAAAATGATCGACCAATTACAATCAAAGTTTGAAAGAGTGATGATAATTGACGACAACCCAACGGATCTCTATATTTCACCACGCATAATTCTAAAAAATAATTTTGGAAAAAAAGTCTTTGAATATTCGTCTGGGGAAGAAGCCTTAAAATTTCTACAGCAAAATCAGGAAAACACCTCATTATTGCCAGAGGTTATTTTTGTAGATATCTATATGCCTCTAATGTCAGGATTTGAATTTTTGGAGGAATACAACAAACTGTCCACAACATTAAAAAAACAATGCCAAGTCTTCATTATGTCATCGACTATTGATGATCTAGACATTGTACGTGCACGGACAGATCAAAATGTTTCCTTCTTTCAGGTAAAGCCTATTACTATTGAATTCCTTAACCGTATTAATACTTATTAAAAACGTCACATGCCCTTCAACTAACTTCCCTGAATAGCATTGACCATTTTTTTTATGATAATTATTTACTGTTAATTCTTAATTGATTATCGCGTTAGGGATTGCAGCGGCATCCTTTTTTAGGGGTTTGACCGCTAAAAAAGATACAGCGGAAAGAGCGACCCGATAGGGGAACGCCCACAAAAAAATTCTTAATAGGAACCACAGATTCTTAAAACTACCCGCCATTGGCCCTACCATACAATGGAAACTAGTTTTTGGGGCGACTTTATAAAACAACAAATCCCCGATAAAAATTAATTTATGGGGATTTGCCTGAATATTAGAAAGTAAGCCTACTAACTAAAAGATTCTTATGCGTTTAAAAGTTCTTTTAATTCTTTTGCTGCTTGTGCAGGATCTGCTGCTCCGTAAATAGCGGCACCGGCAACGGCTACCATAGCTCCAGACTCTTTTACAGCGGCGACACTGTTCTTGTTAACACCACCGGCGATAGATACAGCAACACCAGCTCTTGCAGCTTCGTCAATAAGAACTTGGATAGAGTACCCTTCTTGAGCTTGCTCATCTAAACCAGCGTGTAATTCTACGAACTCAGCACCTAAAGCGATCGCTTCTTGAGCACGTTTTACTCTGTCCTGAACACCGATAGTATCTACAACAACACCTTTACCATGTTCTTTGGCAGCTTTAACAGCTCCAACGATGGTTGAGTCACCTGTAGTTCCCAAAATAGTGATCAAATCTGCACCAGCTCCAAAAGCCATATTAGCTTCCAATTCACCTGCATCAGCAGTTTTAAAATCGGCTAAAACCAATTTGTCTGGGAAAGCATCTTTCATCTTTCTGATTCCAGCTAATCCTTCACTTTTGATAAGTGGAGTTCCTAATTCAATAATGTCTACGTAAGGAGCCACTTTAGTTGCTAATGCAATTGCGTCTTCTATTTTCAATAAATCGATTGCTACTTGTAATTTTGCCATATTATTATTATTTAAATTGTTTTTTGTTTATAAATTATTCCACTGTATTCTCTATTATTCCATGTTTGCGTGGCGCTTCCATAATTCTGAAGCAGTACTGCCATCTATTTCCCAAAGGGCTTGTATCAAGGCATCAAAGCTCAATAAAAGCGATTGCTCAAAAAGGCTGCCGGCATATTGCTTGGAAACATCTTGGTCTCTTGCCTGTTTTTGTGCTGCAGGGATCGTAACGGTATAGTCTGCCAAGGTGGCCAATGGTGCGGCTGGACTTGTTGTAAAACAAATGACACTTGCCCCTTCGTTTTTGGCTGTTTCTGCCGCTCTTACAATGCCAGCTGTTGTTCCAGAACCAGATCCGGCGATTAATAGGTCTCCTTCACCGATCGCTGGAGTGGTAGTTTCACCTACCACATATACCTTATACCCCAAATGCATTAAACGCATGGCCGAAGCTTTCATCATTAGTCCGGTTCTCCCCGCACCCATTAAGAAAATACTTTTGCCCTTGTTTATCGCTGGCATTAAAGCTGCAATTTCTTCAGGTTTAATGCTAGCAGTCAACTTGCGATGCTCATCCATAATGGTTTGCATTGCCGTTGCTACTAGTTGTGCCTCCTGTGTTGCCTGTAATGTAATTGTGTTTTCCATATCGTTCAATTTCAAACCTTTATGACTATCAATCTGCGATGCAAAGATATGCGGCTATCTCCTAGAGCAGTTACACAATTTGACAGTTGTGTAGTACAATCTGCCCATTCTTATAAAAGTGATGGTATTATTCCCTATTTTTGTGGTACATTTTGGAAACAATGTCGATTTTATGCCTAAAAACGACCCTCATATTTATTTTGTAAAAACGATTTTTTATGCTTAGTGATAAGGTTTTGTATATTAAAAATTTAGGAAATTGCCCTCCTGCCTATTTAATTGATCCTGCTAGGAGAGATTTTTATGAAATTGTATGGTTGCGTAACGAGGATGCGCTTCATGTGCTACAACACGATTTTCAAACAAAAAAAGGTGATTGGATTTATTTGATACCTCCATATAGGGTGCATCAATTAAACA
Source organism: Arenibacter nanhaiticus (assembly GCF_900141935.1). Classification (GTDB taxonomy): domain Bacteria; phylum Bacteroidota; class Bacteroidia; order Flavobacteriales; family Flavobacteriaceae; genus Arenibacter; species Arenibacter nanhaiticus. The sequence goes on from NZ_FQYX01000057.1 coordinate 3,117, forward strand.
AAGCCGGTAAAAACGGTGTTCTTATTTCCTTTAAACAAGAGCTATTAGAAGGAGACTTAAAAGAGTTTTTATTAGATGTCTTTAGAATGTTCAATGTACAAGGAGAGTTTTCTTGTCTACAGGTAAATGAAGAGACCGCTAAAGGCTTGGTAGATGTGTATCAATTATTGGAAGAGGAATACAAAAAGGAGACCATTAATTTAATTATGTTAAAAGCCCTCCTAAAAGTCTTTTTACTGAAATTGATACAGTTAAAGGAAGAGCATTTTACCTTACAGGATATCAATGAAAAACGAGTGTACGAGTTTATGCTGTTGCTTGAAGACAACTATCAGGAAAAGCGAAATGCCGACTTCTATGCCGAACAGATAGGGATTAGTGCCAAGCGCTTAAACCAGGTACTGAAGGAAAAACTAGATAAAACCGCCGTACAAATAATTCATGATCGCTTAATACAAGAGGCCAAGCGCCAAATTATACATAGCGAGAACACCATTAAGGAAATCGCCTACAACCTAGGTTTTAAGGACCAATCTTATTTTAGCAGGTTTTTTAAAGCCCAAGCAGAGCAAACCCCTCAAGAATTTCAGAACAACGTAAAACGCCACCTTATCTCTCATGACAATACCTTATATAAATAGTTTTGTTAGACTGAGTTCTTTCTATAGCTCCGTCTCATAAAGGGGGGGATATAAAAAAGTCGGACGTTAAGAAAGTCCGACCCTTTTTCATTACTCCCTAATGTCTGGCGTAAGGATGTGCTCTTACTCCTTATATATATCGACTTTTTGGAAGATTGTGTATAGCTTTTATTATAGAGGCATCTGTTTTATTTTTTCCCCACTGTTTCAACCTACCTTCATCCTTCCAAAAAGCTCGCAGTTTTTTTACCCAAAAGTTATAATTAAGTAAAAACACACTACAAACCACCACCATAAAATTTTGTTCTAAAAGCAGTTTTTTAATGTATGGGGAGGGAATTTTTATTTTTTTTGAATTTGTTCCAGCTACTTTTTTTTACATCTCCTGATTAAACCCGCTTCGCTCCCTTATAAAAAACAGCCTATAACTAACTATTTTACAACACCATACCTCCCACCCCTCTTCTAATTCACCAAAAATCGCCGTAACAGCAATGATTGCGGGCCTTTCCCTTTTTTAATATTTCTTCATTTTTATCATAAAAACACTTGGTGAATCCAAAAAAGGTCTCTATATTTGCACCCGCAATCAGCTCATAGCTGATAAGACAGTCAGGAGAAATGGCAGAGTGGTCGAATGCGGCAGTCTTGAAAACTGTTGAGGGTCACACCTCCGGGGGTTCGAATCCCTCTTTCTCCGCAAAAGGAAACCCACAGCGAAAGTTGTGGGTTTTTTGTTTTCTGTAGCCTCCGAAGTTTACTTCGAAGAGGCGAAAGAAAACAAAAAACTAAAACAAGCGACAGCTTGTTGTGGTTTCCATGCTTGCAAAGGATAACCTACCGGGATGCACGAACGAAGTGAGTGAATCCTTTGAGAAAGAAAAGGGATCATGAAGGATCAAGTCCAAAATTTGGGTTTTTACCATTTTAAGAATATAATTTAATCAAGCGATATAAGAAGTATTCTGTATTCCTGACTCCCCTAAATTGTGATCTAAAAGCCTTTACTTTGGCATTAAAGGATTCTGCTGAAGCATTTGTACTTCTGTTTAAAAAATAGTTAAGTACTTAGCGGTAATTTAAAGTAATACTATTGGCTACCGTTTTGAAGGATCATGACCAAAAGTTGTGTTTATGCAAAAATTGTGGTTAATCTATAAAGGAAGAATTCTACATTTTTCACCCCTCTGAACTGTGCCCTGAACGCTTTAATTTTTGCATTGAATGATTCTGCCGAGGCATTCCTACTTTTATTTATAAAATAGTTCAGGATAGGGCTTTATTGTCAGGTGCGGTGATGGAGGGATCACGATTTAGAGGAACGAGAAATCGTAATCCACAGATACAGATCTAAATAAAGCCTCCAACGTACCAACTTTATCCAAAAAACCAAGGCGCGCAGCGCATTATGGTTTCCATGCTTGGATCACGATTTGGAGGTACGAGAAAACGTAATCCTATAATTCTAGATCCAAATAACATGCCAAGCGGGTTGTGGTTTACATACAACCACACAGAACCTAAGATTTTTACCTAAAACACATTTATTTCCTTTTTTTTAACCCAATGGAGAACCGCTATTTGTTTAGCAATATTTTTTTAGCAATGAGTTCCCTGCCTGTATATATATTCATGATGAGCACTTGTGAAGGTACTACCCCCATATTATACTCAAGACGGTTTGTGCCAGCATTCACCATTCTACTTTTAGGGGTCAGGACCGTTCTTCCGGAGGTATCTAGGAAATTCACTTTAATAGTGGCATCATAGGGGATATCCATGTCCAGACTGAGGACTTCGCTTTGAGGCTCTTGGAAGACAGTAACTATGGTCCCTGAAGTTTGGCGCTGAACAAAGGATTGTTCATTTTCTTCCGTTGCCTGCCCGCACCCATAGATCCGCACATGCCCTGAATTTTTTCCATTGCCGTCGTTAGCATTTGCTCCTATGGCCACACGGCTACCGTCAGCACTCATAGAAACGGAATAGCCCGATTGGTCGTTAGAAGCTTCCCCATTTACATCTGTTCCCTGTTGCACCCAAGTGCTGCCGTTCCAGGAATATACCCGAACATGCCCCGAATTCCTTCCACTGCCCTTGTTATAAAGAGCTCCTATAGCCACACGGCTACCGTCAGCATCCATGGAAACGGAATAGCCCGATAGATCAAAAGCGGCTTCCCCATCTATATCTGTTCCCAGTTGCCCCCAAGTACTGCCGTTCCAGGAATACACCCGTACATGTCCTGAAGCGTTCCCATTGCCGTCGTTAGCATTTGCTCCTATGGCCACACGGCTGCCGTTGGCACTCATGGAAACGGAATAGCCCGATTGGTCAAAAGCAGCTTCCCCATCTATATCTGTACCCAATTGCACCCAAGTACTGCCGTTCCAGGAATAAACCCGTACATGCCCTGAAGCGATACCATTACCATTGTTATAAAGAGCTCCTATGGCCACACGGCTGCCGTTGGCACTCATGGAAACGGAATAACCCGATACGTCGTTAGCGGCTTCCCCGTCTATATCTGTTCCTAGTTGCATCCAAGTACTACCGCTCCAGGAATACACCCGTACATGCCCTGAATCGTTCCCATTACCGTCGTTACCAATAGCTCCTATGGCCACACGGCTGCCGTCGGCACTCAAGCTAACGGACCATCCCAATCGGTCGTTAGCGGCTTCCCCATCTATATCTGTACCCAGTTGCACCCAAGTACTGCCGTTCCAGGAATACACCCGAACATGCCCTGAATTGCTTCCATTGCCGTCGTTACCA
>NZ_FQYX01000057.1:8197-9661 GCF_900141935.1 Arenibacter nanhaiticus
ATCCACACAATCTGAAATGCCGTCGCCATCGGTATCGGCAAAGCCTTCATCGACTTGACCATCGCCATTGTTATCAACCCCATCGCAGACTTCCTCTACAGGTGGATTTGGTTCATTAATTTGGATATAACACTGTTTTGTACAGCCATTATTATCGGTTATTGTTACCCTGTGCCTACCTGCATTAAGTTCTGTGGCTGTGGCGGTTGTCTCCCCGTTGTCCCAAGCATAACTATAGGGTTTGGCACCTCCTGAAACGGTTACTCTAGCCGAACCGTCTGAAGCTCCCGCTGCGCTCGCATCACTTAACTTTAAAATTTTATGAGCAAGTTTGGCAGGTTCTTTTATTTTTAGCCTACAACTTCTTCTCTTTCCATTCACATCTTTTACAACTAAGGTATAGGTTCCCGCAACCAAATTAGTTATGGTTTGTGTAGTAGCACCATTGCTCCATTGATAGGTGTAGGGTGCCATACCACCCCGTACATTGGCCGTTGCATACCCATTATTCCCACCATGACAATCTACATGGCCAATGGTATATTCTAGTTTTAAAGCTTCATACTCTTCCAGTTCTTCAATGTCCAATTCAGAGCCCGTCAGTATTCTTTCATTATCAGCTGTAGAAATTGGATTGCTGCCAGTGAAAGAATGTTTTAGTGTCGTTCCTGTCTCACTATTGGTTATACTATTAAAATTTGGAATTATTTCTGTCGCAATAATTTTAACAGGTAATGCTTCAATTGCGTTTGTGGTGGTTGTCACAAAAAGTGATAGAAAAGAAATAAAAAATGATTTTCTGAAGAAATTCCGGAGGGTGGTTCTCATAGTATAGTTTATTAAGGCTTAATTGTAACTACACCAGAGCACTAAGTAATACGGTTATTGTTCAATAAATGAAGTGGGGTTCATTTAATAACAAAAAGAATGCTAAATTAAAAAGCGAACCCATTAAATAAAGTAATTAAAATTTGGAAGTGTAAAGATTTACCCACATGGTATTTTTAAATTAGCGTCTCATTATTTAAGTTCAATATCGTTTTTTTTTGACATATTTTTCTGATTTTATATTTTCCATTCGATGAAATGCACAAAAAAAAGATAATAGAGCCAATATGAGCATACAGTTTTCCATATTCAGTTTTATATATTTTCGATTTGGCCAGTAAATTATCGGAGCACTATTGCGGAATAATTCTTATAATTAAATAGAATAAAAACCCATAATTATACATAGGTTTTGTTGTTTCAACGCTTATTAAAAATATATCAAATTTTGACCAAATTCCCGGAGAAGTCTGCAGTTTTGTACAACCCATTTCCCCCATCAACTGTTGCAGTTAGGTTTTCGACAAAGAAATGGTATATATTCAGTTCTGTCCTAAATACTAATTCTGTTCATTTTTTCCATTGATGAAATGCGGAGCATTCATGAATTCCTTTAAAAAACAATAGACAAGCCAT
>NZ_FQYX01000082.1 GCF_900141935.1 Arenibacter nanhaiticus
CTGGTTTTGGTTTATTTGATGGATACCATCAAATAAGATAACTAATGGCCGGAAAAACAAAACCAATGAGTCAAGTAAAACAAATACTTCGCCTGCACTGCCAAGGGAAAGGCTTTAAAACCATTGCCAGGATCCTTTCGGTGAGCAAGAACACGGTGAAGGACTATATTCAAAAAGCTAAAGCGACCGATCTCTTAATGGAAACTTTGTTGGCCATGGAGGATCCAGTACTGGAGGGAAAATTGAATCCTGGGAACCCTGCCTATAAGGACGAACGCTACGATCTACTCAAACCCCAATTGGATTATTTCCGTAAGGAACTTAAGAAAACAGGTGTCAATCGACAGGTGCTATGGGATGAATATAGAGCAGGGAACCCAGATCCTTATAGCTACGCCCAGTTCTGTTACCATATCCGCCAATACATGCGCAGTGGCAAACCGTCCATGGTATTGGACCATAGACCGGGCGATAAACTGTACGTGGATTTTGCCGGTAAACTTTTATATTATGTCGATAGGCGGACGGGAGAGGAAATCAAGGTCCAGGTCTTTGTGGCCTGCCTACCGTATTCCGACTATTGCTTTGCTATGGCGGTTCCCAGCCAAAAGACGGAAGATTTTATCCATGCCCTAGGTTGTTGTTTAAAGGAGATTGGTGGTGTGCCACAGACCCTGGTGCCGGACAATCTCAAGGCTGCCGTTATCAAATCGAACCCCTATGAGCCGAATATCAATCGCGCTTTGGAGGATTTTGCCAATCACTATGGGACGTCGGTGACCCCGACGCGTCCTAGGAGACCTCAGGACAAATCGCTGGTGGAAAACCAAGTGAAGCTTATCTATAGCCGGGTTTATGCCAAGCTCCGCAAGCTTACTTTCTTTGACCTCCCATCGTTGAACCGGGCCATTGCCCAGAAGGTTAAAGAGCATAACCAGACCCGGATGCAGCAAAAAGAGTACTGTAGGGAAGAGAAATTCATGGCCGATGAAAAGCACACCCTTCAGCCTTTACCGGTACAGGCCTTTGAGATCAAGTACTACAGGGAGCACAAGGTGGCCAAGAACAATCATATTTGCCTGGGTATGGACAAGCATTATTACAGCGTGCCCTTCTCTTATATCGGAATGAAGGTCAAGGTGATCTACACCCGATCCTTGGTAAAGATCTACCACAAGGCCAAACTAATTGCCACCCATCCCAG
>NZ_FQYX01000054.1:0-4673 GCF_900141935.1 Arenibacter nanhaiticus
TAGGACTAACCTGCTGAAAATAGGTGCTACCATTAAAATAACCAAAAGAAGAATTTATTACCGGCTCTCCAAAGCCTTTGTGTACCAGCATCTATTCCAGGAATTGCTCTCTGGCTAAAAGTTACTCATCTCACTGTTTATCAGTCTTGGGATACCTATGCCTTATCGGGAAATTTCAGCAATATCAGGACTAAAAATAGTCATATCTGCACTAAAATTTACAGAAGGTTCATCTAACAGCTGGAAAACTATCCCGGAAAATTTCCTTAATCCAGGGAATGCAAAATTTATCCTCAAATTCCTTGAAGAAAAAACTCTTGGTGAATAATGCGGGTTAAGAAGAGGTTTAAATAAGTCTTTCTGATGCTGTGAAGGTGATTTTCCAATCATTTATTGCAAGGTTTTCTATACAAGATAGTGATTTACTTGCAATTAAAGACATCCAAAAAGAGCTTATTTCAAGCGTAAAAAACTGAAAAGAAACAACTTAAAGATTTTTTAAGGAGCGACTATTTAATGTCCCAAAAAGGGAATGTATCAGAGTTTGTGAAAGATATTCCAAAAGAATTGGTTCTAATGAATGAAAAAAAACATATTGGAATAGAATTTGAAATAGTTGTTTGTCACCAATGTGAATCAAAAATAGAGGAACATTATAAGTTCTGTCCAGAATGTGGAAATGCAATAATAAAAAATACAAATCCGACTGTTCTAGAAACAGATTTATTTAATAACATTAAAGAAAAAGTAAATGACTTACCCCGCTAGCGCGAGCGTCACGCTCGTGCCGGCAAGAGTAAACAGGTCAAACAATATAGGCCCTAATAACTACAAAGTACACATAAATTAAAAAGGAACATACTTACTTAGGATGCTTCATTATGTACAAAACACTCAAGTCAAAACAGATTTAGTGACCGTCCATATAAACTACAGCTACAGCAGTCCCAGAAATTATGCCGAGGACCAGACCTTCTAAAATATCGACAGTGCCTCCGTGTATCTTAGAATGTATATACGTTGGCGACCACTACATTGAAAAAGAAAACCAGTACGGCCACAAGGGTGACGCGCGCCACAGCAGCGGATACTATCTTAACCCTATGCTAGGGCTTGCCTCCTCTTTATTAATATTATATCTTTCCATTTAGTTTAAGATATCCATGTGGTGACCTATATCCCATAATCGTATTGATACCCCTTAGAACTTCATCGAAAGGAAATCGATGTTTTAAGGGGATTTATACACTTAACAGTCAATTCTTTAATCTTGAAAAAAGGTTATTGGTTTAGACTGGGTTTTAAAAAATAAGGAATGATGAGTGACATTAAAGAAATTATAGCAGCGCTGCTAAAATTTAGGAACGAGCGAGATTGGGAACAATTTCACAACTCAAAAGATTTGGCAGTTGCTCTTAATATAGAGGCCGGCGAACTTTTAGAAAGCTTCTTGTGGAAATCACACGAAGAAGCCAGTAAGGAAAAGGTTCAGGAAGAATTGGCCGATGTTTTTGCCTATGCATTTCTTTTAGCAGATAAATACAACTTGGATGTAAAAGATATCGTGTTGGATAAAATCAGGAAAAATGGCGAAAAATATCCGGTTGAAAAAGCAAAGGGAACAGCGAAAAAATATAACGAACTTTAATGAGCTTACCTTTAGTTAAAATAAATCAGTACGATTTTGAAGAGACCCTTTTTAATCATTTTGATACCAATCACTTTGCAAAAGACCTGTGGCCATTGGTCTATATTTTAAGTGATGGTGAATCTAAAACTGCCTATGTAGGAGAAACTACAGATGCCTATGCCAGGATGAATTCACATTTGAAACATCAAGCAAAGAGCAAGCTTACATCCGTTCATCTTATTACCAGTGAAAAGTTTAATAAATCTGCAACACTGGATATCGAATCAAACCTGATTAAATATATCGCTGGTGACAATGTTTTTAAATTATTAAATGCCAACCTTGGCTTAGCGAACCATAATTATTACCAGAAAAAAGAAGTTTACTGGGATATTTTTAATTCTGTCTGGAATCAGCTCCGAGCAGAAGGAATAACAAAACACTCCATTGCCCATATTGATAACTCGGATCTTTTTAAATATTCCCCTTATAAGACCTTGACCATGGAACAAAGTCAAGGGCTGTTTGAAATATTAAAAAGTCTTGCCACGGGAAATTTTGAAAATACTATTGTAGATGGCGGTGCGGGTACAGGCAAAACTATTCTTGCCATATTTCTATTTAAAATGCTTTCGAGCCACCTACAGGACTTTAGTTTCAAAGAATTTGGAACAGAAGAGCAAGCTTTTATTGAGTTGGTAAAGACCATTAAAACGAAGCTTCCCAACCCAAAAATGGCACTGGTGGTTCCTATGTCCTCTTTCCGAGCCACCTTAAAAAAGGTTTTTAAGAACATCAAAGGCTTAAGTGCCAGTATGGTGATAGGTCCTGCCGAAGTGAGTAAAAACAAATATGACCTGTTAGTTGTAGACGAATCGCACCGCTTAAGAAGGAGAGTGAATCTAGGAGCCTATTTTGGGGCATTTGACAAGGCATGTGAAGCCTTAGGGCTCGATAAACACAATTGTAGTGAATTAGATTGGGTGCTGATGCAAGCTACACATACCGTATTGTTCTATGATGAAAACCAATCGATAAAACCTTCCGACGCCAAAAAAGAAGATTTTGATGCCTTAAAGAAATCTAATAAAACGGCTACCCTTACACTAAAGTCGCAATTCCGAGTAAAAGGCGGCAATGCCTATGTAGAATATATAGATGCCCTCCTTCACTCTAAACTTAATGGCCATACCGAATTCTTTAATTCTAAGGAGTACGAGTTTACCATGTTCGATTCTTTACCTACCATGATAGAACAGATAAAATTGAGAAATAAGGAAAGTGGTCTTTCTAGGTTAATTGCGGGGTATTCTTGGAAATGGATATCCAATAAAGACAAAGCAGCTTTTGATATTCATATTGATGGGGTACAGCTGAAATGGAACGGTACGGCCAATGATTGGATTAATTCTGAAAATTCAATCAATGAGGTAGGATGCATACATACCACCCAGGGATATGACTTGAATTATTCTGGGATCATTTTTGGAAACGAAATTTCATATGATCCAGCGACCAAAAGTATTATTGTCAAGGAGGAGCATTATTTTGATAAAAATGGCAAGCAATCTATAAAGGACCCCGAAGAATTAAAAGATTTTATCATTAATATCTACAAAACAATCATGCTCAGGGGTATAAAAGGAACCTATGTCTATGTATGCGACCCTAACCTAAGAGCGTATTTCAGCTCTTTTATTCCAAGTTATCAGAAAGAGGTGGCATCTTCCGAACAAATTTTTCAAACTACAAACATCAAACCTTTCGAGAACTCCGTTCCATTGTATGGCCTACAAGTAGCCGCAGGTGATTTTGGGGAATTGCAACAGATAGAAGATGTTGCCTGGGTTAAGATACCGGACAATATTAGACCTAGCAAAGATCTTTTTGCCTGCCAGGTCATTGGGGAATCTATGAATAAAATAATACCAAATGGCGCGTATTGTCTATTTAGAAAGTATAGTGGTGGTTCTAGAAATGGCCAAATTGTATTGGTAGAGCACACCAATTTACAAGACTCCGATTTTGGTTCTTGTTATACAATTAAGGAATATGAGAGCAAAAAATATGAAGATGCCGATGGCTGGAAACACCAATCGATTACTTTAAAGCCCATTTCCACGGATAGCAGTTATAAAAACATCGTATTAACGGACGATGCATTAACCTCCTTTAGGGTCCTAGGTGTTTTTGAATGCGTGTTGTAATCCAACATAATGTAAACCGGTAATGGCGAAGGTTCTCACTTTAATTCCTATGGAGACATTATAGACTGTGGCTTTACAAAATAGCGAATGCATGTTTATGGTCATTCTTGTTCAGGGTATGTTATGTTCAGAAAGCTTAGTGTCAAAAAACCGAGGACGCCCACGAGGTTTGCCTTAAGATTCTTTCATATAGATATCAGTTATCCATGTTCTATATGGGCGTTCCCCTATCGGGTCGCTCTTTCCGCTGTATCTTTTTTAAAGGTCCCACGGCCCTTTAAAAAAGGATGCCGCTGCAATAGCTAACGCGGGTTGCAGGGAGCAGTTGGCAATTAACAATAGGACCTCACGAAAAATGTAAGGATATGCATTTGCAGTAAGGGGCCAGCTGGCGCATTGGCAATAATTGCCCCGCTATCCCGAGCGTCGCGCTCGTGTCGGCAACAGTAAGCAATCTAAAGTAAAAAAGACCAGAAAATACAAATTCCATAATAAGACCGCCTCCTACTTTGTAAGCTTCGCAAGGGTATATTGGTTGGATATATTCATCAGACAGGCCTATTTTTCAATCTTGGAAGAAAGCGTATCGTATTGCAGGGCAGAAAAAGGCATGGAAGTGTTTGCATATTGCTTTATCCCCAGCCATGCCTGTACTGAGCGAAGTCGAAGTATATATTTTGTATTTCGCACATACCAGGAAGACCCTTCCGGGCTGTTAAGGGATTTCAAAGGATATACGGTTAGGAAATTGATAAAATAAATCGAGGAAAATTCTCAGGGAAGCAGAAAGGAACGGCTTTTATGCATGCTGGATCGAGCAGGAAAAAAGAAAAGTA
>NZ_FQYX01000054.1:5129-10962 GCF_900141935.1 Arenibacter nanhaiticus
CCGCTAGCGCGAGCGTCGCGCTCGTGCCGGCCAGCGTAAGCAGTCCATTTTAAAAAAAGTAAAGATGACCAGAAAACACAAATTCCATAACAAGTCCGCCTCCTACTTTGTAAGTTTTGCAAGGGTATATTGGTTGGATATATTCATTAGTCAGGCCTATTTTTCAATCTTGGAAGAAAGCGTATCGTATTGCAGTGCAGAAAAAGGCATGGAAGTGTTTGCTTTTTGCTTTATGCCCAGCCATGCCTGTACTGAGCGAAGTCGAAGTATATATTTTGTATTTCGCACATACCAGGAAGACCCTTCCGGGCTGTTAAGAAATTTCAAAGGATATACGGCTAGGAAATTGATAAAATAAATCGAGGAAAATTCTCAGGAAAGCAGAAAGGAACGGCTTTTATGCATGCTAGAACGAGCAGGGGCGACGCTCGCGCTAGCGAGTACAGCAGTGCCACAAATTATGCCGAGGGCCAACCCATTTTAAAAATAGAGTTCGATAACATGAACCTGGGAATGTTATAATGATACGAATAACTAAATTGAACCGAAAAGCAGGACCGGCACGAGCGTGACCCTCGCGCTAGCGGTGGTGTTCGCTTGAGTATTTAATTTTTTAGTATAGCATGTTAATTTTATAGGTTATTAATCATTCTACCATTTAGGTAATTCTTGTTTTTATACTTATTTACCTACATCATAAAATTATTCACGATATTCGTAGGTCAAAGTCTAAGTAGGTACAACAACCTTAGAATGAATGCTCACTTATATTGAAAAGGAAAATAATGGTCGCTTTGATCGTTACTATAATAAACAAACAGAAAAAAAATTAAACTAGTTTTAAATAACTGAATAAAAAGTATGAAAAAAATAGAAGTAGTTGCAGCTATTCTAAAACATGGTAATGAAATTCTTTGTGCTCAAAGAGCGGAAAGTAAATTAGAATATATCTCTAAAAAGTTTGAATTTCCGGGAGGAAAAATTGAAGCTGGGGAATCTAAAAAAGAGGCTTTAAAAAGAGAATTGGAGGAAGAGCTAAATATTAATCCAAATATTAATGATCTATACTTAACAGTTGTTCATCAATACCCAGACTTTGAATTAACCATGCACAGCTTTTTATGTGATGTTGATACAAAGGAAATTACGCTGAATGAGCATATTTCATCCCAATGGTTGAAAAGAACTGAACTTTTGGGTTTAGATTGGGCTGCAGCTGATGTACCAATTGTAGACAAATTAATGCAAAATGGCTGATACATTTAATAACGGTTTTCAAAAAAGCTTATACACTGGTTTTGTAGATAAAAACATTGAGTCAGAGCTAGTTTATCAGCCTCAATTATTGACAAATAAGACAATTCCAAAAGAGAAAGTTTTATCTACTCTATTACAAGAGTTTGATAGCTGCGATGAATTTTTTATTTCAGTGGCATTTGTTACAACTAGCGGAATCGCAGTATTATTAAATAGTTTACTTTCTTTAGAAAAAAGAGGGATTAAAGGAAAGGTATTGGTTTCGCAATACTTAAATTTCACTCAACCGGAAGCTCTTAAAAAATTACGGCTATTTAAAAATATTGAGCTCAAGATATCTACAAAAGAAAATTCCCATTCAAAGGGGTACATTTTTAAGAAAAAGGAACATTATAATTTAATCGTTGGAAGCAGTAATTTAACTTCAAGTGCTTTAACTGTAAATAAGGAATGGAATTTAAAGGTTTCAGGTCTACACTCAAGTAGTATCGTTGACAATGTTTTAAATGAATTTAACAGTGATTTTAAAAAAGCAACACCTGTAACGCAAGAATTTATTTTAGCGTATCAGGCTATTTATAATGAAGAACGCTTATTTAGAGGAGAGTCTAAGATAGAAATATCTAGATCTAATGAAAAAGTAATAACTCCAAATTCAATGCAAGTAGAAGCATTGAAAAACCTTACTGAATTAAGGCGTGCAAATAAAAACAAAGCGCTTATTATCTCTGCAACAGGAACAGGTAAGACTTATTTATCGGCATTTGATGTTAAAAATTTCAATCCCAAAAAATTATTATTCGTTGTCCATAGGTTGAATATTGCCGAAAAAGCTTTGGAGACTTTTCGAGAACTTTTTAATGATGAGAAAACATTAGGTATTTACTCCGGAAATAAAAGGGAATTAGAAGCTGACTTTATTTTTTCAACTGTTCAAACAATTTCTAGGGAAGACCACTTATTGAATTTTGATAAAAATGCATTTGATTACATCATAATTGACGAATCCCATCGCTCTGGCGCGGACTCCTACATCAGATTGATGGAACACTTTAATCCTAAGTTTTTGTTAGGGATGACAGCTACTCCTGAACGTACTGACGGAAATGATATTTTCAGTCTCTTTGATCATAATATTGCATATGAGATAAGATTAAACCGGGCAATGGAAGAGGGTATGCTAAGTGAGTTTCACTATTTTGGGATAACCGACTTAATGGTTAATGAAGAAACAATTGAGAATACTAGAGATTTCAATTTATTGGCAAGCGATGAAAGAGTAGATAAAATTATAGAGAAGACTCGTTTTTACGGGAGTGACAATGGAATTACTAGAGGTCTGGTCTTTTGTTCTACTAACGAAGAATCTAGAACTTTATCCTTAAAATTTAATGAGCGAGGTTTTAAAACTATTTCTCTTTCAGGAAAAAATTCAGAAGAAGAACGAAGTAAGGCTATTTCCAGATTAGAATCAACTGATAATAACGAAAGAATTGATTACATATTTACGGTTGATATATTTAATGAGGGAATAGATATTCCTAAAATCAACCAAATAATAATGATAAGGCCAACTGAGTCTTCTATTGTATTTGTGCAGCAATTGGGAAGAGGCTTGAGAAAAGCTATAGGTAAAGATTTTCTAACCGTTGTTGATTTTATAGGAAATCACAAAAACAACTATTTAATCCCAATAGCCCTTTATGGAGACACCTCATACAACAAAGATACTTTAAGAAAGCTAATTTCTGAAGGAAGTAAAATGCTTCCGGGCTCATCTACCATTAACTTTGATGAGATAGCAAAAGAAAAGATATTTCAGTCGATAAATAGTGCCAAGATGAGAGCTTTCTTTGATTTAAAAAAAGATTATCAACTCCTTAAGTATCGATTAGGCCGTATACCAATGATGGTTGATTTCATAAAGCATGAATCTAGGGATCCTTTTTTATTCATTGAGGACTCGAAGTCATATTATAATTTTGTAAGAAGGGCAGATAAAGGTTTTGACATAATTTTAGACAAAAAGAGTTCAGATTTATTAAAACTTTTCTCTGAGGAGATAAACAATTCTAAAAGAATTGAGGAGAGTTTAATTTTGAAGGAGTTGCTAAATGAAGGTGAATTAAGTATTTCAAAACTTAACGATTTAATATTTGAAAAATATAAATATAAGCCAAGTAAAGAAACCATAGCCTCCTCTATTTCTAATATTAACTTTAATTTTATTCGTAAAGATGAGAAGATTGTTTTTGAAGAGAATGGTATTCTTAAATTTCATTTTGAGTTTATAGAGTTGCTCAACAACGCTACCTTTAAGACCTTCCTCCTGGATTCTGTAGACTATTCTATTCAAACTTTTGATAATTATTTTACCGAAACTTATTATAAAGATGGGTTAATACTTTATAATAAATATAGCCGTAAAGACGTATGTAGGCTATTGAATTGGGAAAATGACATCAGTAGTGTTCTTTTTGGTTATAAAACAATAAATGAAGTCACCCCTTGTTTTGTGACCTATCATAAATCTGATGACATTGAGGATACTATAAAATACAATGATCACTTTGTCTCTCCTTCGGTTTTTGCATGGGAGTCTAGGTCAAATAGAAAGTTAGAGAGTCAAGAGATTAAGAATGTAATTAATTCAAAACGAATATTACTTTTCGTAAAAAAGGAGGACGCCGAAGGAACGGATTTCTATTATATGGGAGATGTTTCAATTATTGAAGACTCCATAGAGCAAGCGGTAATGCCTGATTCTAAAAAACCAGTCGTTCATTTTAAATTTCAATTGGAACAGCCAGTTACAGACGAGTTATACAATTATATAACCGCTGTAAACAAGAAAGAGCTCCTTGAGAATATTATAGAGAAAGACGATAAATTATCAGAAATTAAAGATAATGAATCAAGGTTTACTATTCCATTATTTGACTTTTATGCAGCTGCCGGCAGCTTTAGTGAACTCCAGGCTGAAAAAGCCTTTACTGAAATAGAAGTGGCAGAAAAGTATGCTATTAACGACAACTATTTTGCTTGTAAAGTAGTCGGTGAATCTATGAACAAAAGAATCCCCAATGGTTCAATATGTATTTTTAAAAAATATGTTGGGGGTTCTAGAAATGGAAAAATAGTATTAGTAGAAAATAGAGATATCCACGATCCAGAATTTAATTCCGCATTCACTGTAAAAACGTATTCCAGCCAAAAATCAATAACTGAAGAAGGTTGGGAACATACTGAAATTGTATTAAAGCCTAATTCGTACGATAATAATTATTCAGATATTATTCTCGATGAAGAAAGCGCAAAAGGAATGAAGGTGCACGGTGAATTTATTACTGTATTAAATTAATCCTATTTTTTCTTATCATTGGCATGGTCACTCCGAAATATCCAATGTGTAAAAGCCAACGCCTAATCGAGTAGGTAAGGGGATGGTTCATCCCTAAAAATCATGAAGGAAGCCCAATAGGCTTCCAGTTAGTTGTAAATATTTCGTGCAACACATCTTCCGCTAATCCCTTATCCTTAACAATGTTAAATGTATAAACAAAGAGCTTTTTCCAATATCTATGGTATAGATTATTAAATGCCAACTCATTCCCGCTCTTCATCAATAACAAAAGTTCAACATCTGTAACCTCTTTCAAATTAACTGCCTCCACTTCTTCTATATTTTGAACCAAATTAGGAATAGGGCCAAGGCCAATATAAATTTACTGGTTAAGGAATCATTAATTTTATAGAAGGTGTTATGACATAAAAAAAACAGGAATCAATAAATGGTGATCAATACTGTAAAAGCGCCACGCTGTAATAGCTTCTAATGTGTGATAATAGTTATTGAATGGCATTAGCTGAAGCATAACGGAAAGTGCCTTAAAAAGCCGGTAATTAGTGTAACAATGGGTTAATGTGGAAATGTAACAATAAGGCAATTTGAAAATTTGAGAATGAGGGAATTTGAAAATACAACAGTGGGTCTATGAAAAAATTGATCTAGAACCGAGCTTTGGAAAGATTTAGGACGAGGCAAGCTGTTGATGTTGTGAAAACCTTCATGAGATTGCTTCGCTGCGCTGGCAATGACGCTTCAAAGAAGCTGTATTTGATGAAAGGGAACCGGCCTAAAGTATGTATAGGCACGTAAAAAGAAATGTCTTAGAAGCAGGATTTGGCGGTATGGTGGTTTTATTACTATGGATACATTGAGGTATGGTGCCCCTCAAAGTCGGGAGACTTCAAACAATTATCAATAAACAATTCGCAATAATCAATGTAAAAAAGGTTGCAATTGTTTACTATATCAATTTGTGAAATTAAAGCGAACGAATGTCCCTCAAGGTCGGAAGACTTTGCGGAGCGGGCGGTTGCTTCGCTGCGCTCGCACAGGGGCAAAAAAAAAGTCCCTTCATTTTCATGAAGGGACTCTTAAAAAAAGGCGGCGGCCTACTCTCCCACTTGGTGTAGCAGTACCATCGGCGCAGACGGGCTTAACTTCCCTGTTCGGAATGGTAAGGGGTGGGCCCCGTCGCCATGGCCACCTAAAATCTTTGGTGCGCTGTCC
>NZ_FQYX01000073.1 GCF_900141935.1 Arenibacter nanhaiticus
ATATAATAAAAATTTAAAAATAAATTTTTTGCCTATGAACTTCAAAATCATTTTTCGACTAACTCAGAGCAAAACACAAAATAATTTACAGTCCCGATACATTGTTGCCAGTAGTTTTTCTTACCAAATGTCATCTAATTCATCAAATAAATTTCCTTCGTCCATTTCAATATCTTCTTTTATTGCATTAACTAAAAACAATGATTCTTCTGCTCGTGTTAAAGCAACATATTTTAAATTATTTTCTTGAACTGTTTCCCACGGTTTATGATTATCCTTTTTCATAGGTAGTTTGTCATAGTCTAAAATAAAAACTCTTTTATTTTCAAGTCCTTTAGCTTTGTGTATAGTTGAAAGTTTTATAGCATCTTCACTTTCTGTTATTAAGCCTTCAATACGTTTGACCAACTCGTTTATTGTGGATACATCTAAATGAATAGAGGATTGTCTTTGCAAAAAGTTTATTCTTCTTTCAATATATTCGGTTTCTTCTTTTATAAATTCTTCCTTTGATGAGTTGTTAGACATTTTATTTGCCTTTTTCTCAACGAAATAGATGTTTCTTTCTTTTACTTTTTCAAAGAAATCATATCCGCTTTTAAATACGTTTCTTGTATTTAGTTCTTGCTTTGAAAATAAAAACCGTAGTTCATTAAATAAGTCTTTTACATCATCTTGATGAATATTAACTTTTCGATTATTCTCAAGTAAACTAAAAAGTAATGTCGTTAAAGGTGCTTTTGTACGACTGATTACTAAATCTCCGTCTTTGGCAGTTTTAATAACTTGGTCAAATTCTATTTTTTCAATTATTCCTTCTTTGTCTTTAAAAGGTTTTATATCGGCTCTAAAATTTTGTGCATATTCAATAACATTATTTGGGCATCTAAAACAAAATGACAAAGTTAGTTTATTGTGGTTTTTTAGTAAGTTTTCAAAACGACTGAAAGATTCAATGTCTGCTCCTGTAAAACCATATATTGATTGACAAGGGTCGCCAACTGCAATTACACGACCAGATTTTTTCACGTATTTTAATGCAACTGCTAATTGAGCTTTTGATAAGTCTTGGCATTCGTCTACAAAAAGTAAATCATATTTTTTGATTGGATAAAGCTCAAATACTTTAGGCAAGTATAGCATATCTGTCAAATCAATATAATTATGGCTTTTTGCAATTTTATTTCCTTCTTCTAAAAGTTGTTCGGTGCTTTTGAAAAGTATTTCGATAACTTTATCAAGTATTTTTTCGTTTGTTTTGCTTGGGTCAATAATATTGAAATGGATTACCATTTGTTTAAATTTAGAAAAATCGTTCTTTTCTAATGTTAATCTAAATTTGTCAACCGAGTCAAGAAGTTTGTTTTTAAAAGAGTTGAAATAATTATTCAGCTGGCTTTTTTCAAAACTGTTTTCCGGTTCAGGACTTATGTCATATAGTTTCAAATACAGTAAAAATGGTTTCTTATTATAACTTTCAACTGACCTTGCTATTAAATCATTGTATTTTCGAGGTTTTACGATGTAAGGCAGTTCAATGTTTGATTTTAATATTTCATACCCAAGTTGATGGAGGTTTTTGACAACAATATTGTCGTTACCTTTTTTCGAAACTCTGTCTTGAATTTCATCTCTAATACTTTTGTTGAACGCACAGAAAAGTAAAGATTTATTTTTATCGACAAATCCAATACTTTCAATTATAGTAGTTGTTTTTCCAGAACCAGCAACTGCATCTATAATTCCGTGATTTGAATCCAACTTTATAAAGTTGTATATTTTTTCTTGTTCAGGTGTTGGTGTCATTCAATTCAATTCGATGGTTAGTTCAAATTACTGGCAACGGTTTGTATATGGTTTTGTGGCGGTTTTGAAAATACAAGTCTTTCAACTTACACAGATGTTTATTAATTGTTAAATCACTCATATTTATTACTTTATCCGCCATAAACTATATACTTTGTGTGTGCCCAGCATGGGCATCTTTTATCTACTGCAAAGTAGATAATTAATCTAGAGGGTGCAAGTCCCTTATGGGCAGGGGTAACGCCTT
>NZ_FQYX01000052.1 GCF_900141935.1 Arenibacter nanhaiticus
TGCACCAATAGTAATAGTGGTGGCAGAACTGGCTGTACTCATAGCCATCCTTGTGGGTTTGCCTATATTCCTTCCATAGCAGTTGCAAAGTAACGCCTACTTTGGTAAGCTCTTTTTCCATGTAGGGGAATAGCTTTTCTAATGCTGAATACCGGGGATTCTGCGTTTTCTTCCTAACATTGATCTGGTCGATGAGTTCACTGTCGCTCATCCCAGTAATGACCGAAATGGAAAGCCCACTGCTTTTAAAGCCTGCAATATACTGGCTAGCAGCCGTTTTCCCGACACCCGCTACCTTGGCCGCCTTACGGCCACTGAAGCCTTGTTTAAAATATAGTCGTAATAATTCGCGTACTTCTCTCATACCTATAGGTTTGTTGGCCATTACTCTTCCTTTTAAAAGTTAATGGCACTAAGATGAGAAAAGTGTCCGTTTTGCTCCGGAATAGCTGTCCGCCTTGCAGCGGAATCACTGTCCGCTTTGCCCCGGAATAGGTGTCCGTTTTATTCCGGAATGACTGTCCGATTTCCAGCGGAATGGGTGTCCGTTTTCACCGGATTGTGCACTTAACCTTAAATAACTAATTTTTAGTGTTTTATAATATGTAACACCGCTTTAGCGTGTTACCCTCTTGCTATTCCCCTCTTTTGGTTCCCAAAAGAATGTTAGAAAACACCACCCTCGAGAATTATGGTTGTCTATCGCAAATAGTTCTAAACCGGGCTCTACATTTCATTTAAAGAAATACCAGCATTTTTATCCCCCACTCCCCTCCTCTCATTCTTTTTTTTATATCCTTTTTTATCATCCCAATTTGGCAACGATTTTGGCTTATTTAGGATTTATAAAAAGAGCGCTAGAAGTGGTCCAAAAAAGCAGAAAAAAAGCGCCTGATTATGCAATCCGATTAAGGCGAAATCGGTTCATTTTTGTGATGAAAAAGGAGCTATAAAACAATGTCATTTACCTATAAAGGATACCGTTTTAATTCTCAAAAAAACACTTTAGTTTTTTTCTAATTTAATATCACCAAATCCGGGCATAGTAGTAAACTAGTAATGGACTAGCAGTGGACAAGGAGTGGACTAGCGGTGGTATCATATACAAACATTAATAAACATAAAACAAACATATTTAAACTCTCTAGAGAAAAATAAAAAAGACATCACCATTTTTTGATCACTTAACAAAACAAGCAAGAAAGATCAGTTTAAAACCAGCTTAAACATGCCTTATTTGCTATTTTAATTATGATTACAGACACTCTAACCTACTTTGAATGGTAAGTATTGTCGGCCTATTAATTAACACCTCAGAAGCCTTTAAAATACTTTTTATACTGTAAATTACACGATTACGGCAATTTACTACCAAATAGTATCATTTCACACTACTTTCCAAAATAAAATATTTTATAAAAAATATAGGTCCAAAATCATTGAAAAATCACGGCGGAATTAAGCCGATTTTCTCTTTAGAAAATGGCTTGTTTCCAAGACCGTTTTTACGATGCTTTTTTGCCGAAATTTTATGGAGGTAAAAAGGCGGAGTTTCCTCTGCAATAATGACAAGCATTTTGTACTTTAATAACATTTAACAAAAAAATGTTCTTTACACTAATTATAATTTAAACCAAGCCTTAAAAATTTTATATAACACTCAAAATACACAACATTGTTTATGTTTTCGTTGTTATTTAATTCCTCTGGTCTATATATCGAAAACTCTTTGCTATAAGCTTTAAAAATAAGCATATCAAAACCTTCTACCTCCCAAGTAAAATGGCTTCCCTACATATATGTGTTTTTAAAAGCTAGTTGGTAATTAATTGGGGTTTCTTCCCCTGCTAGTAAGTGCTGTTCCTACAAGTTTCAATAGCTCAAATCGACTTACATCTTAAAAATAAAGCTTAAACGCCCTATAGTCTTTATTAAGACTTACCCTTAATTACTCTAGGCCATTAGGGAGTTTCATTGGAGACCACTAGGACTTGTTCATCTTTTTTGTGATGCGATTTTCTTAGATGCTTTTTCCTGGTTTGAAAGTGGCGTATCATATAAGCTCTTAAGGTCTGATAGTTAATGTCTTGACCATGGTGTTCCTTGACCCAGTCAACAGCATGCCAATAGCCCAGAAATGGATCTTTCGAGTCATTTAATTTGGCTTTTAGTGCCTTGTGGAGGTGTTCGTCTATGATACCTTTATAGTTTCCACCACTTTGAATTGTTGTCAAGGAATCAAATCCATATTCTTTATACTGTTTTATCCAGGTCTTTAGGGTTGAATGTCCTACACCGATAAATTCTGCTAAATCTGCTTGACGCTTAAATTTATCTTTTTTCAAGAGTATAAGACTTTGTATGCGCTGTCGAACCTTAAAAGAGTTATTAGTAATTAAAGCCTTTTCCATAGTTTCTAAGCTCTCTTCTATTTCTAATTTTGATATCATTCCCATAAGCGAAAGATAATTAAGCTAATTTTATATTTTAATTGGTTTTAAATTCTTCATCGGTGTGTTGGTTCAGGCCGCGATGGTTTAAAATAGTTAAGCGTTTTGGTTTCGAAACAAATTTTTTCCTCAGCATAGACACTGATAATATCGTCCATAATTGCTTTTATAGTTTCTGGACTTGTTTCTGCCCGGATATTTACAGCTATGCGCGCAGACGAACTGCTAAACGGCGTTCCTTGCTTACTCAAAATTCTACCTGTTCCTGTAAGATTGGCATGTAATTCTGATGAACCACTTTTTAAAAAAGTTTTCATGTGTTGCAATGCTATTTTTTCATGCTGAAATAATTCTTGTAATAGTTGCAAAAATTTGGATTGAAACTCTCCCCAAGGAATTAAATAGTGCTTAATATGATTTACTATAAAATCAGCATTATACCACCCCATCGCTGCCTCCCCATCGGCATAAACATCATAATCTATATCTAATTCTCGTGTACCTACATTTACATCAGTGTTCATGACTTCCAACCAGTCTTTCACCCCTTCCTTATGCAAAGCCGAAATCCATCTTTGAGAGAAATAAGGAAATTTCACTTTAAGAAACTCTTTTAACTCAGCTTTCTCAATAGTGCTCATCAAATCTATCTTATTGACTATCAAATAATCAGCCTCTTCCAATTGTTTTAAATAAATATAGTTGGTGCCTTTTTTTGTGTCTACCTCAGAAGCAAGCATTTGCTGCAATTTAAAAGGATCTATTAAAACACAGAGCGGTGCTAATTCAAAATATTGCTGGTAATAGTATTTTATGGGATTTACCAATGTTACCACCAAATCAGTACAACTACCTACAGGCTCAGCAACAATGGTGTCACATTGTGCGATATCTCTCAAATATAAAGCAGCTTGCATCAATCCGTCGAAATTGCAACAAAAACAACTTCCTGATATTTCTTGCACATGGGCTCCACTGCTTGATAAAATTAAGGTGTCGACCAATCCTTTAGCTTGATCATTGGTTATCAATCCAACTTTTTTACCTTCTTCCTGAAATAATCGAAAAATGGTATTTAGAAGAGTGGTTTTACCCGCACCTAAAAAACCTCCTATGATTATTAGTTTTGTTTTCTTCATTGAATTTTATTTAAGTTAAACCTTTAACAACTATAGGACAGTTATTTTATCTGAAAAACATTGATCACCAAATAACCCTGAAAACAATCTATTAAATTCGTTCCTATTTCTTTTATAACTCATGGTAAAGTAGAACCATTACTTATGGTTATACCAATATTTTATTTCTAATCTAAAAAAGCATACATCAATATTATTTTCAACCATTTTAAATTAATTTAGATTTACAATTGATTTAATTTAGGTCTGGGTTCTGAATTTACCTTTAATTTCCCTCTACAAATTTTAACTTATATTGACTGCTCCTTTTTACTTTAAAATCTTATAATTGATTCTATTTGATCTCCCGGTTTCAATAAAACTTTATCAAAAAACCAAATTAACTTGTCGTTTTTCTTAGATAATTCACCAGTTATACTGACACCATTAAATTCCAATACTGATGATGAAGGTTTGACTCCTTTAGGAATTACAATTGAAAGTTGTTTTAGATATAATTTCCCATGTTTAATTTCCAACATATTGGTTTGCTCAACTGAATTACGTTTCTGAACAAAACTTCCCCAGCCTTCAGCTACAGTAAATGGCGCTTTAAAATCTTCAGGGGTAATTTTAGGATCAAATTCTATTTCGCACCTTGGCCCATGATAATCGAATCCGCAAACAGCCAATAATACACCATAACTTGCCATAGATCGGCTATAATGGTCACTACACTCTATTTCATTAAAAGGGTTACGTTTTCTGGCATTATACCTATCGTGAATAACTTTTGCTGTTGCCAGTCCCTTTTCAAGAAGTCCTTCCCATATCATATGTACGGCTACCTGATATTCAAAACCATTCATTACCTCATCAAAATAGATACCAGGACCGCTCCAATGGTCAGGATTTTCTTCTCTGCTTTCCATACCAGGAACAGCTTTTTCTGCCCCTCCTTTTGGCCAAGTGCACATGAGTGTTCCCGCTTCTCCTTGAGTAGCATATATCCTAGGTCCTTTTATGGCTTTATGCGCTTTTTGATAGGCAAATGCATCGGGAGCAAAATTGTACTTCCAAATGGATTCAAGGGCACTTATTGTTTCTATTTTAGGAACAACTCTGTCGGGCACCCCCAATTGCGATGAGAAACTTTGTCCTAATACTTGATCTATATGGCATCCGTCGTTCGAATTAATAGCTAACGGTTGGTTTTCGAAATCTGGCTTATGAATAAAATATTCACCATTAAACACTTCTTTTACAATGTTTTCCCTTCCTCTTTCCAATAGGGTATTACATTCATTTGCAAAGGTTGTATCTTCCATTTCAAGCGCCATTTGCTTTCCTGTTGCTAATGCTCCAAGATACAGAGAACTTATCCATCCCATTGGACCATACCAAGCGGCATCCAGTGTATTGGTCTGCTTCCCTTCTAGCAAACCATCTAAGTTTTTATCTTCCCTTATAATGAATTGAACTGATTTTTTAATTTTAGAATAATTGGTTTTTAAGAAAGTGTTGCTGTTTGATAATTTGTGTTCACGGTACATACGCATAATAGTGCCACAATGACCGTCATGTGCTACTCGCCTTTCATTTTCTGCTCTAAAAGCATATTCACCTGTTTCGTTTATATATCCTATATTGGATACTAAATCGGTTTGTTCTCTAAGATTACGTTCTGCCTGAGGAAAAATACGTGCCATGGCTTGGGCATATTGCCAAACGTGTTGACATGTCCCTGGACAGCATTCTACACCTTCCCATCCCCAAATACGACCATTACTAAAACGTAGCAAGGTATTAGTTGCCATTAAATTAATTGGAATAAAACTTCTATCTAAAAGCCAGTAAGGCAAAGTGGAATCATAATACGTTTTATTCCAAAGTCGGGTAGCCCCTACCAAGGCTTCAAAATTTGTACATATATAATTTGCAACGTCATCTGCAGATTTAAAGCGAGTACTATAATGTAGTTTTAAATCTTTAATTCCGGTTACGCCCATTAAGTCTTTATTATTTTCCGGTTGGTTATTTAGATGAGGAAAATACCAACCTAACACAAAAGTCACTTCTTTTTCTTCTCCAGGTTTTAAATTAAAACATTTCCCTAATACATTGATTTGTGTTTTATTTAGTGGACTTGAATAATTCGTAGTTTTATTTTTTTCTTCTAAGGCCGAAAATATAGCAGAGGTCTCACTATCCGGATTTATATTAAAAGCTGCTAATGACTTCCCATTATAAATACTCCAGGACATAGAGCCATAGCCCTCCATTCGTAATAAGTCTTCTTTACCTTCTGTTTGATAAAACAACGTCGAACGATTACTTTTTTCAATTAAGGTAACTTTTCGGTTACCAAATTTTTCATTTTTAGTATAAGGGCAAACGGCATTTTCTAACCATCCTGCTAAACTAACTTTAACTTTTTCTGACGACGTATTCTTAACCTTATACGACAATATAGTAGCGGGATTAGAAGACTTGTCTAATTCTCCAGGAATGAAAGGGGAAAAAGCTTCCAAGTTAATTTCTACTGGGAGATCTGGATCTTTATAGGCTATCTTAGAAATGGGGTATTCGCCTCTAAAAGATATATTTTTAAAATTTTCTTTATCTAAATTTTTAATAATTTCATTTCCTTTTTGCAAAACTTTTATTGCAACCCCCTGACTTACGGGGCGCTCCTCACGATCAAATATATTGTCAGGATACGCGTAATGAGCCCCTTGCTCCATTCTAATAAGTAATTCACTATCTGGATTTCTATTATAACGTGTACGGAAAATATGCCACATCCATAACTTTCCATCACCGCTTATATAAAGTTGGCCACAATTAATACCTCCGACCGGCATCCCTATATACTTTAGCTCGCCTTCTGTTGCTTTGAACACGTCGGGCACCCCCCTTTCATACAACGATTTTATCCACGCCTCAGATAGTTTTTTATCTTCGGGAATGAGGTGTCCATTCTCGTCGTAACGAAATGGTCCAGCAAATACAGGCATCGTAGGAAGCCCAGCCACAGTAAGCCCCAAAATACTTTTCTTAATAAAAGACCTTCTAGAGTCTGCAATTCTTTTCAATTCCTTGTTTTGTTCCGTCATATTTGTTTAAAATAAAGAGCGATTAATGAGATTTTGTTTTAAGCATAAGAATCTAGCATAACATGGATAGCCCATCCAAAATGCTTCATTCATAGAATAATCTAATAATTGAATTTTAACTACTATTTGAACACTATTAACAGAGGATAGCTGAGCTTTCACAACTAAGGTTTGAAAAATATTTATCAACATCATTTCAAAATAAATAGATGCAAAAGAAGTTGCTTTGTTATGAATCGAGAGCACTTTCAATATCTTCCATATATGAAAGGTCACTTAAAACTATATGAATTACATGAAGGAAATACCTCCTTTATAAATAATAACTGGGTTGAAACACAACTTTAACCTATTACTGAAAACAACACATAAACTACTGTAAATGAAGTCTATTATTAAAAAAGAGTTTACATAATATTCTGCATTGACTCTTAATCTGACAACCCATCATTACTTGAAGAAAATATTCATAGAATGACCATTTGTATAATTACAATTTTTCAACCCAGTTTAAAAGTTATCTTGGTTCCTCTTATTTTTATGCATTAACTTGTTAAAAAGTAAAATTTCAAGACAAAAGTAAGATTACTTTTGCCTTGAAATAATAAATTAATAGCCAGAGTTTTGCGAAAGAATCCCTGATCCAATGGCATCTATTTCAGATTGAGGTACAGGCCATAGATAATGTTTGGATACATCAAAGACTCTCTTTTCTATTTCTTCTCCCCTTGCATTAAATATGGGGCCATTCATAGTGTTTTCTGCTGTTCTCCATCTACGCATATCAAATACATTTAGCCCCTCAAAACAAAGCTCCACTCTTCTTTCTCTACGAATAATATCTCTTAATTTATTTTGATCTGTAGTTGTAATTTCAGGGTAGTTATCCGTATCAGACCTAACGGTACCATAAGCTCTAGCCCTAACATCATTAATGGCATCTAGCACACTCTGATCTATAGAAGGCTGTTCTATTTTGGCCTCCGCATAAGTTAGCAGCATTTCTGCATGTCTAATTAAAATATAATTTCCATAAGATGTGCTTGCTGCTCCCGAATGATCCTCATCAAGACCTTTTCTAACATAATAACCAGATCTTGTTGAGTTACCAGTAACCGCTATGCCATCAGGATTTCCATCGATAGTGTTCAAGGTTGAACCTCTCCATTCTGATCCATTTCTATTCAATGCCATATCTAATCTTGGATCGCGATTATCGAAAGGATTCTCTGGATCGTAAACTTCTGATTGCTCAATGCTCTTTCCATCAGTAGCTTCAAAAGAATCTACGAAAGATTGTAAAGGCGACAAGCCTCCCCATCCAGAATATGAAGGTGGCTGAAATAGTATATTCCTATTATTAGGTTGAGTTTCAGAAGTAAATTGTATATCAAAAATTACTTCTCTATTGTTTTTATTCTCTTTTTTAAACAATTGCTCGTAATCTGGAAATAAATTAAAACGGTCCGAAGAAATAACAATTTTCGCAGTTTCCGCTGCATCTTCCCAACGTCCTTCATATAATAACACTCTTGCCTTAAGTGCTTGTGCAGCACCCGAAGTTGCCCTACCAATATTAGCTCCTGAATAATTAGCTTCTAAATTCTCTGCCGCTACATTTAATTCACTTAATATAAACTCAACTACTTCTGGTTTAGGTGTTCTCGCAACTTTAGCCCCTTCCACATCTGTAGGCTCAGTTAAAAGAGGTACATCACCCCAATTATATACTAAATGATGATAATAATAGGCTCTTATAAATTTTGCCTCTGCTTGCAACCTCAATTTAAGGTCTTCATTAATGTTCTCCACATTTTCAATGTTTGCCAAAAAGACATTGGCTCGTCGTATTCCACGGTAAAACATACCCCACCAATTGCGTATATCACTAGTGGTAGCAGAGTGTCCCCCTAAGGCTATTCTTCTTGGGTCACCTGGGATATAAACTGGTGTACTATTATCGGACCACCCATCCATTAAGGTCCAATAAATCTCAAATTCCCATCCTATTGACAATGTATTATAAACCCCGGTAATTGCCTGAATAGCATCTTCTTCGGTCTTAAAAAATGATTCACTAGACAACTCGTCTTTTGGTGCCACATCTAAAAAATCGTTACTACAAGAACTTTGGAATAAAACACCAAAAATTAAAAATACTATATATAAAAACTTATTTTTCATAATTCTTACGATTAAATGTTAAAAACTAATATTAAGCCCTGTGGTTAAAGTTGTAACTTGCGGATAATAATTACCTCTACCTATTGGCGCCTCTGGGTCAAAACCTTCAAAAGACGTAATGGTCCATAAATTATCTGCACTCACATTCAACCTAAATCGCTGTATTCCAAGACTCTTAACTATATTACTAGGCAATGAATATCCTACCTGAAGATTTCTAAGTCGTAGGTAGCTTGCATCTTGTGCAAAAAATGAATTCGTTACATTATTTCTGTTGGAATTCGCAAGTGACAATCTTGGGTAAGAAGCATTTGGGTTATCTGGTGTCCACCTATCCAAATGCTTTCTCAAAGCCTTTCCTGCATTAAAAAACGGTTCTGCTGCCTCTCGATTTAAATAACCGGTTACCTTTCCCACACCTTGCCATACGAATCCTAAGTCAAAGTTTTTATAGTTAACACCCATTTGTATTCCGTAATTAATTTCAGGAAATGCATTTCCTAAGACAACTCTGTCGTCTGATGAAATAACATTATCTCCATTTACATCTCTATATCTAAGATCTCCCGGACTCGTACCTCCAAATGTTGCTGCTTGATCAGGCGCTGAATCGATTTCCGACTGAGACTGAAATATACCAATAGCCTCATATCCAAAAATACTGTTGATAGGACTACCAACTTTATCTACTTGCTCTACACCAAACGGATTCGAAAAATTAGCGGTATTATTAACACCAGTCCCTTGGCTGCTCAATTCATTGCTTATTAGTGAAAAGTTACCATTAACATAATAATTAAGGTCATCGCCTAAGTTATTTTTGTGTCCTATAGTTACCTCTATCCCTTTATTTTTCATCACACCAAAATTACCTGGTGCAGGATTTGCTCCTAAAGTTAATGACGCAGAACGATCGGCCATTAAAATGTTCTTAGTTTCTCTTGTAAAGTAATCAAGAGTCAGCGTTAATTTATTATTAAAAAGACCAGCATCTAATCCTAAATTTACATTGGTTGATACTTCCCATGTAATTGAAGGATTAACCAAATTAAGATTTTCAGAAACCCCAGCATTAAGGGCTCCACCAAAAACATAATTTTTTCCAAATACGTAAGTTGATTGGTAAGGATAGTAAATGGAATTTCCATTTCCATCACGAATATCCTCATTTCCTAACTGTCCCCATGAAGCACGAAGTTTTAGCTTATTAATAGCCGACGAGGCAAAGAAATTTTCTTCAGATATTTTCCATCCTGCCGAGAATGAAGGAAAAACAGAAAACCTATCATCAGAAGCAAAGCGACTTGTACCATCATATCTAAAGTTGGCTTCGAATAAATATTTATCAATAAAAATATAATTAAAACGACCAAAAACTGATCTTAATTTAAATTCGTAACCACCACCAGAATTTACTTCGGTGTCTTGGTTTCCTGCATTAAGTTGATTAAGCGCATTATTAGAAGGTAAATCATTGATTCCTGCAGTGATGCCTTCTTGCGTAATTTCTCTTTGATTATATCCTAATAAGGTATTAAATGCATGATCACCAAAAGTTTTTTCGTAAGTAAGTAAAGCTTGAAGGTTTATATCTATTAATTCTGAACGGCTTTCTTCTAAACCACTCCTAACGACTCTAATAGGAGAGTCATCATTTACAGTCCCATAAAGTTGAAATGAATGACCAAAATTTTTGCCCTTATTAAAATCATTAGTAACACCGGCTATTCCTTTTAATTTAAGCCCTTCAAGAAATTGATATTCTGCTGTAAAATTTGTTATTACCTTATTTCTAAACTGTTTATTAGTACCACCATCTTCTACTTCTGCTAAAGAATTTGTTTCTCCCAAATAGTTACCCCATAATCCATTAGAAAACCTATTACGTACTGTTGGTGGTTCACGAAAGGCATGCTGAATAATAGATCCAACCCCTAAACTAGGTTCTAAAATATCTTCGCGCGTTAAGGCTAAATTAACCCCAATATTAAAATCAGTCGAAATTTCACGGTCAAGATTTACTCTTACAGAATATCTATCATAGGAAGTATTTTTCATTAAACCGTTACGATCTAAATACCCCACCGAAACAGCATATTTCGTTAATTCGTCTCCCCCTGCAAGACTTACATGGTGGTTTTGCTGGAATCCAGATTCTGAGAATAGTTCATTAATTTGATCTGTATTTGCAAAATTATCTAAATCGTTACCATTTCTAAAAGCATCAATATCACTAGAAGAATAAAATGGAGCTTGCCCATCATTTACCAAAGCTTCATTAAATAAAGTAGCAAAATCGGCCGATCCTAAAAAATAAGGTAAGTTTGATTCTTTTTGAAAACCAATGTAAGTATTATAATTTACCTGTAATTTTCCCTTAACACCTCTTTTAGTTGTGATAAGCACAACACCATTAGCTGCTCGTACCCCGTATATTGCAGAAGCTGCAGCATCCTTCAAAATAGAAATATTTTCTATATCGTTTGGATCTATATTTTGAAACGTAGACTCCATGCCGTCTACAATAAATAATGGGCTGGTACTATTTAATGTTCCTAAACCACGAATAGTGATATTACCTGTATCGGCACCTGGTTGTCCTGAACTTTGGAGAACAGTAACCCCTGGCACAAACCCAGTTAACAAATTAGAAACATCCGTAGCTGGACGACTGTCTAAATCCTTCGATGACACCGTTGCTACCGAGCCAGTCAAGTTTATTTTCTTTTGACTCCCATAACCAACTAACACGACCTCATCGAGACCTGTTGCATCTTCCTCCAAGGTTATGGTCATATCTGTTTGATCTTTTACCGAAACCTCCTTGGCTATAAAACCTAAATAAGAAATTATTAATATGGCATTTTCATCTACAACCGTTATAGAAAATTTACCATCAAAATCAGTCTGTGTGCCATTCACCCTTCCCTTTTCAAGAATGTTTGCTCCTGGTAAAAATTGCCCAGATTGGTCCAATACAACTCCTGAAACGCTATATTGCTGATTAACATTTTCTTCATTTAAGACAACACCTTTTTCTTTAATTATGATAGTATTTTCATTCGTAAACTCAAAATTCACATAATCGTTAGAAATGCTTTGCTCCAATAGGTCATTAGCGCTAATTACTCCCTTCTTTAATCGTACCATAGGAGAATTCTTAAACAAATCTTGATGATAAATGAATTCATAATCAGATTGGTCACTAATCATCCTAAAAACCTCATCTACAGTCACTGTTCTATCGAAATCAACGATGATTTTTGAGTTTTGTGATAAAACGTTATTTGGTGTTACACCAAACACTGAAAAGAAACATAAGAAAATGAATGTTCTCATAATGATCATTAAAAATTGTTTTCTATACAGAAAACGTGCATTGGTTAATTTAAAATCCATAATTTTACATAGTATTGGTTGGTTAAACTTTTAATCAATTATTCGCTATAAGGAGGGAGAATTATTTACTGTGAGATGTTGATATTTTGGTCCCTCCTTTTTATTTCAATATTATTTGTTTACCTCTTTTTTCATAGTCGTTTATATAATTAGTGTTTTTTATTAATTGTAATATTCCCTCTAAGTCTCGCTCCTTGCTTAACTCTCCATTAAATTTAACTTCCTCTAGTGATTTACTATCGAACTCAATATTTACATCATACCATCGCGATAATACTTTTGCTATTTCTTTTAATGATTTTTGTTGAAAGACGAACCTTCCACGCACCCATGCAATTTCTTCTTTTACATTAACCTCTACCACCTCCATCAAATTATTTGTAATATTTAGTTTTAATTGTTGGTTTGGCACTAATACTTGTTTTTCTGTTAAGGTATTAACCTTTACTTTTCCTTCAACTAAAGTGGTATATATATTGAATTCATCTTCATAAGCCTTTATATTAAATTCGGTTCCTAACACCTCAATTTCTTGAGCATCATTAACCACTTTAAATTTTGCTCCATTATTTTCTGTACTCGGAGAAACATCAAAATAAGCTTCTCCATAAACTAACTCAACTTCCCGGGTTTCTCCATCTATAAATCTTATAGGAAATTTTAATTTAGATTCAGAGTTTAACCAAACTTGAGTCCCATCTGATAATTTCACAAGAAACTCTCCTCCTCTTGGAATAGTTAAATAATTGTAAGTAATTTCATTTGAAGTTTGTTCTTTTGAACTATACACTATTTGCTCTCCATTACTATCTGCATTTTGTAAATGGTACTCATTACCCTGAACCAATTCAACCTCTGACCCATTCTCCAAAGTTAGGGTAGCTTTATTTTTTCCAACACTTATATCGTTCCCTACGACTACGGGAGAAGTATCGATAGAAGTCTTAAAAGACTCTTGATAAACGAAATGGCCTAATCCTAAAATTATAATTGCCGCTGCGGCATATTTTAAACCCCTATATAATCTATACTTAAATAATAAACCCTTGTCTTCTCTAATTTTACGCAGGTATTGCTTTTTGGCATTTTCAGATTTAAACTCATTCAAATTTATATCCATTGCGTAATTGGTCCTTACATAACTTTTAAAAATCTGTTTATTCTCTTCCTTTTTCAACCAATCCGACAATGTTTCTAAATCATCTATATTGGCGGTATTCATCAAAAATTTAACAAGTGCGTTTTCTATCTTTTCATTCATTTTGAAAAAACTCTTTTATTATATTACGTTTGCCAATTTCAATCACCCACAAATTCTGTTAATTATTTTTTTTTTAAGTTTACATTAAATAAAAACGTAATTTCTCACAGACAAAACTTGAAGGCAGATTATTCAAACAATAAAATTCTTGTTGAACACTTAATTAAAGGCGATGAAAAAGCTTATTCCTATTTGATGGATACTTACTACCATAAACTAAGTGTTTATGCCAAAAGTCTGTGTCGAGATATTTATATGTCTGAAGATATTGTACAAAATGTCCTTTTGAAAGTTTGGAACCATCGACAAAAATTAAACGCTAAATATTCTCTTAAAAGTTACTTATACCAAAGTATCTATAATGAATTCATAGATCAGCACCGAAAAAAAAGCAGACTTTTGTCATTAGAAGAAGAATATATCAAAACACTTAATGAAATCGTCAACGAGGAAGATAACAGTGAACTCACCAGATTAATTACTTTAGTAAAACAAGAAATACAAATTCTTCCTCCAAAATGTAAAGAGATTTTTATTTTAAGTAAACAAGAAGGGCTGACTTATGGAGAGATAGCGGAACATCTAAATATTTCTTTCAGAACAGTAGAAAACCAGATGAGCAAAGCTTTTTTTATTATCCGAGATAAAGTAGGAGATAAAGTACATACACTTTTGTTTTTATTATTTAATAAAAAGTTATTCCATAATAAACATTGAACCGATATTTTCCTTTGGGTATGCCTATGAAAAATAATTTCATTTAGGAACTGATTTAAAATGATTTAACCCAGCACCTAACAGGTATATGCAGTTTTTGGACAGCTTTGTTTACAACAAATCATATATATTTATACGACTTCATCAGTGAGTAATGATAATTTATTTTTTTTGTACTGCCTGTTTTACTTAAAAATCCGAGAATTCAAATAGTGTGTTTGCAATTTTTGTTATCAAAATACTTTATCTACCGTATGAGAAATAAAATGGCTTGTGAATTAGGATATAAAGGAAGTATACAAAAAAGGGCGACCCGATAAAAAGCGCTCACCAAGCCGCCCCAAACATTAATTTTAACCAATACATCACTTTTTTTATTCAAAAGCTGCCATCTAATATCATCTAAAATTAATAGGGCTTCCTACACGTTCGTTACCTATTCGGTGAGCATTTATTTAAACAAGCCTTGAAACCCCTATAAACAGGGGTTTTAAGGGGTAGACACTAGACCTCCGGCATCCCGTGCGCGTGAATATAAAAAACTGAATTAAACTGTAAACAC
Organism: Arenibacter nanhaiticus; assembly: GCF_900141935.1. GTDB lineage: Bacteria > Bacteroidota > Bacteroidia > Flavobacteriales > Flavobacteriaceae > Arenibacter > Arenibacter nanhaiticus. Next base: position 14,808 of record NZ_FQYX01000052.1, read on the forward strand.
AATACTCACATAATTTGACACTATCCCGTAAACTGTGTAAGTTTAAAATAACAGGGGTTGGACTTTTATCTAAAGTCTGACCCTTTTTTCATAGATCGTCAGGAACTGATTTAGGATGATTCCCCAGTTCCTTACTGGCATGGACCACTTTTTGGTCGCTTCCCTCACAGCCAAATATACGGATTTCATCACCGCATCATCCGTAGGGAAGGAAAGTTTGTTCTTGGTATACTTTCTAATTTTCCCGTTCAGGTTCTCGATAAGGTTCGTAGTATAGATTATTTTCCTGATCTCTATCGGGAACTCAAAGAATACCGTGAGCTCTTCCCAGTTGTCCCTCCAGCTCTTTATGGCATAGGAGTATTTG
>NZ_FQYX01000059.1 GCF_900141935.1 Arenibacter nanhaiticus
ACGCTGAAAAACATAAAATTGTAACTGAAAAATTAACCGCTTAAATTAATCAACGAAATTTAAAAGAATACTCTTGTTTTATAGGGGTCAAACCACTGGGCATACTTTTACACTAAAATACTATCGAGATAATTCATTTTAATGACATTACTTAAGTAAATAAATTAGTTTATAGAGTTAAAAACAAAAAAAACTATACTGAATAATTTCATACAAATAATTATATTTTTCAGTAAAGCACAATATAACTATTAGTCCTACTTAGTATGCTAACCCAACAATCCCAGATACCCCCAAGATCTGGGATTTTTTTGTTCAAGGACTTTTAATAAAGGGCCATAAAATTGAAACAACCAATCTTTGGTACGAATTATAAATGGGATGTACCTATTCTTATCTAACCGATTAGATGTTTTTATCGGATAACTTATAAATTTATGCTCCGTTGCAGACCATAGACGGGGTGGGAAAAGATACGGCCTTGCCCATAGTAAGTGAGATCGGGATGGATATGGACCGTTTTCCCAACCAGTACCATTTGGCAAGTTGGTTCAGGGTAAGCCCTGGAAGTAATGAAAGTTTAGGTAAAAAAAAGCACTAGGATCATCCACGGGAACAAGCATTTCGAATCCGTATTAGTGGAAGCGGTCTGGGGGGCAACACGTTGCAAAGACGGGTATTTATAGAGATTCTACCAGAAGCTTTTGGTGCGCAAAGGCAGTAAGAAAGCCTTAATGGCGGTCGGCCATAAGATCATCATAGCAAAGTACTTTATTTTAAAAAATAAAGAGGCCTATAAAGAGCCCTTGTTGCAGATCGCGAAAGCGGACCAAAAGCGCAGACAAAAAGAGGTTCATAAAACAGTGGTCCCCTTGAGAAAACTAGGGTTTGACGTCAGGTTGACCCCGGTGGCCTATAGATAACATAGCGCTGTTTTTTTTTACAGGGATATTAAACCTGTGTATGAAATTGAGTCGATAACTGGATAAGCACAAACACTTGTCGCAAATAAGGGTAGCGATACCCTTTGGAAGCACGAATATGAAAATTTACAATTTTCTTATCCTTTTATAAATCACGTATCGTAAAAAAAAGTTAGAATTAACCTGTAAAACACTGGTATAAAATACAATCAAAATAGTCTAAATTGTATAACGGAGCAATTTGTTCCAAGGATTTGCTTTGGCCTCTAATGACAAAAATTTAAATAAAACACGTATAAAAAATAGATATGCCTATACCTTAAATCTATTTTACAAACCTATTTTGAAAAATAAACCTAATCTTTTTTGCGGTAATTTTTGTTGTCTTAGCAATTATCAACTGTTCAATAATCGGAAAAAATAAAGATCCTGTAATTGGCATTTGGTCAATAATGGCCAATACACAGTTGCAGAAACTAAAGGAGTAATGGTATTTAGTGATGCCTATTTAGTAAGATACTATATTTATTTAGGTAATAATGTTACTTTTTTAACGGATTCTAAATAGAAGCTGATAGGAGATAACTGCCTTTTTTCTTATCGCTCTAAGGATATGCACAACGATAAGGTGAAAATAAAAACTAAATATAAAAGTGCAGAAAAGGTAAATGCTCTGGCTGCTACGACTGTTTTCTAAGATTTAGAAGTAACAAAAGGGTGCATCTTAGCTACAAGAGAATAAGTATCCATTGGACTCTTAGTTTAAATGGCAACTTAAACCATTTAAAGGGCTAAAATTACCACTCAACTATAGAAAGTCGTTCATGGTGGGAATTGAATAATTCAAAGACCATATACATCGTAAGTTTGTCGGAAACAATTTTATAAATCAAATATTAATCCCAAATTTTAATTATTATGAAACATTACAAAATGATTTTTTTAGCTGTGTTTGCCCTAATGGCCCAAATTGGTATTGCACAAGACGCAGGGGTGGCCGTTGATAATAATGATGATGCTGATTATGCACATCCATTTCAAGTTACGGTTCCTGAAGTTTTTATTGTTGATGTTCACAAGGCAGATGGCGCCGAAGCTATTGCCGTGAATTTTGACTTAAATTCTATTACAGAAGAGGCAGGATTATATTACCAAGATGATCTGTCCGAAACCTTATGGATGAATTATACCAGTGTAGTTCCGGGTGTTGTAGGAACTGGGGCCACAGAGAACAGAACTATTAACGTAAAAATGGATGGAGATTTTCCAATGGGGTTAAACCTGGTTATTGCTGCAGAACAACCGGTTATTACGAATGGAGATGGAGAGCCGGGTACCTCAGTAGGCGAGGTTCGACTTGGAGTTACTGCAGGAATGACCGATAAACCAATTGTGGAGGCAATAGGTAGCGTCTTTACTGGTAATGGCTATAATAATGGCGTGGAATTAAGGTATAGCCTAGAAAAGGTTGACGGTGAATTTGAACAGCTTTACCAAGGAGTTTACGACTCAACAATTACTTATACTATTACAGACCAATAAAGTATTTGGTTCGTTGTTAAGAGGGTCTTTTTATTTTTTAAGGGACCCTCTTTTTTGTTAATTACTTTTAATGAAGTGGAGAAATCATCATTATGTGGGTAATTTTGAAATATACATCGACTATTTTTCGAGCCAATCAAAAAGATCTCCTAGCCCTAAGTCTTATCATTAAAATCAGATTCCTGATATCAAATTTCAGTTATTTAATGTGCTTCGGATATACCGTCCGCTACTTTAATTTTTGATTGAGGATTTAACGAACTTTATTCTCCGCATACAGATATCTACCTAAGTAGTATTATAACCTCCTCGGCTGTAGCTTTAAGCGGATCTTGCCCTTAAATCAAAAATTTGCCTATAGGCAATGCAAATGTTGTGGCATGGAATTTATAGGGTGCGAAGGTTTTAAACAACCGGTTCGAAGCTAAAAAAGCATAGCTCAAGGGTTGGAGGAGGTGTTAGAGCAGCTAATGGACATAGAAGTGCCACTCGTCTATAGATATGACCTTCTCGGACTTTAAGACCTCATTTTTACTTTTATATAAATGATCTTTGGGTCATAAGAATACTACCAAAGTATTATTAATTCGCAATTGTTATGAAAAATATTTATTCAATTCTATTCTGTTTTATGTGCTCACTAATAACTAGTGCCAACGTAGGCGTGTTAAACGGATTTACCCATGTCGCCAATGGTAAGGGGGGAGATGTTATTCATGGGAAAATTATACTGGTTAATTCCTCTCTTAAGGAAGAGAGAGTAACTTTTAGCATGGCAGATGCCATTTATAATTGTGGGTCAAATACGTATTACACAATAGAACGAACTCATGACTTTTCTTCTATAAACTGGGTACATGGTGAAGTTGCTGAAAAAGTCCTATTGCCGAATGAAAAGTTCGTTTTCAAGTATAGTATCATAGTGCCTAAGAAGGAATTAGCAAGTGGATCTTATTGGAGTATGATCATGGTAAATGTAGAAAAGCCCATAAAGGAGGAGACGGTAAGAGAACAGGTGTCGGTGAAGAGTAAGATAAGATACGGAATTCGGCTAATCACGGATATTAATGAAAAATCAGACCAAGAAATAGAATTTGAAGGGGTAAGAACCCGTTTGGCAGATCAGGATAAAAGGGTGACCATATCTGTAGGTAATTATGGAATGTTTGCAGAAAAGGTATCCTTGACCTTGGAAATATATAATCAGAAGGGTGAAAAGATCAAAGAACTATATTCTGTTAATTCTTTTGTCTTTCCCCGAGTCTGTAAAGACTTTACATTTTCATTAAATCATCTCTTTAAAGGCAATTATGACTGTGTTCTTCTAGCGGAGTCCAGAGGCAACCTTATAGGCACTAACATGAGCATAAGAGTAGACTAAATTACTTTTTGTTTGAAGAGAAAGAAAACTGATTTAACTAACCTTACCATTATGGATTATCGTTATTTACTACTTATTGTTTTTGGAATTATTTGCCAAAGTGGTTTTGGACAGATAATGGTAAGAAATATTAATGGGGAAGCATCCGGGAATGTTATTCCTGGACAGCGGTACACTTTAATCTTTGAACTAAAAAACCAGCGGAAACAAATCCAATATATTCAAAAAACTAAATTGTTGGCTCCGGCAGACTGGCAAATTGTAACGGACTCCTATACAGGGGAATTAAAACCAATGGAAAGGAAAAGAGTGTTTACGACTTATGTGGTTCCGAAGAATGCTGAAGCTAGTGATGTAGTATTAGTTTTTTTGGTAATTGGATTAAATGGGGAGGTTATCGGGGAAACAAGTTTCAGCGGTAAGGTCCAAGAATTACATGAATTAATGGTACGCAAAATAGCGGCACCTGACTTGGTTAAGGCAGGTGAGATTATAGAAGCATCGTTTGAGGTAGTTAACCAAGGTAACGTGACTGAGGATATAAATTTGGTCACTTCCAGTGAAATAAATGGTCCACTAAACGTAAATCTTAAACCAGGTGAAGCGGTTACAGTGGTTTTAAATGAAAAAACAAATAAAAAACAACGTGTTTTAGAGTCGAAAAACATACTGCTTAAGGCCTATATCACGAATGAAGATAAGGAATATCGCGCCTATTCCAATACAAGTATATATCCTTTAAGGATGCAGGAAAATGATTCCTATTTTCGATATCCCATAGAAACAAGCTTGTTTTGGAATAGTATGAATACTAATACCGTCAAAGCATCGGCATTTATGGTAGAAGCAAATGGAACTGGATATTTGGATGTGGAACAAGACCATTACTTGGATTTTATTATTCGCACACCAAACCATGGACGCAGAAATAGATTTGGAATGTATGATAGATATACGGCAGAATACCAATATAAAAATGATTTTAACTTGCTAATAGGCGACTTTAATTATAGCCCAAATAGGTTAGGATTTCAGAATAGATATGGTTTTGGGGTTAAAATGGATTATAAAAAAAACAGCTTCAATGGCATTGTTTTCTATTCTAGACCGAGATTAAATACGTATAATACAGCCCCTATTATGGGATATAAGGGAATTTTTAATGTATCGGAGCAATTTAATATAGCTCTTTCATTTTCGCACTCCAAAGGGCAGGAATATGATTTAGGGAATACCACTAAATCATTGGGTTACAAGAACGGTCAAATAATAGGGGTTGAAGTACAATATTCTAAAGGGAAAAGCTTTATTAAGCAAATTAGCTCTATGAGCTTATCACGAAAAAATACTTCGTTCGCCCAGGAATTTAGACTTAGGCACACATTTGAAAAATTGGCCTATAATGGTAACTTTTTAATTTCTGGCAAGAATTTTCTCGGAAGATTTCGTAATAGCTTACAGTTTGGTAATGGTTTAAACTATTATCTAGGGCAATTGAGGTTGTTTGCATCGCAGAATTTTTCTAAGGTAAACAAGGATTACGATCCAATTTATGAAATCCCAGAGCCTTATTTTGAAACTTATAGATTGGGGGCTGGTCATAATTTAGGTTCTAGACATATGTTCAATTTAGGATATTCCAAATCTATCAGGGAGGATAAGCAGGACCGCATAGCTACCCGCTATCATTATAAGGAGCATGGATTTTTCTATTCATACGGTTACAGACAAGACCGATGGAATGTTAACTTTAGTGGCCGGATTTCAAAAACAAAGAATTTAAGGTCTTTTTTTTCCAAATATAGAAATACGTACGGTCATAGTATATCCGGAAATTTTAGGGTCTCGGGTATTTTAAACTTTAATGCAAATATTGATCACAACTATACCAATAGGTACTCTAACAATGGGGGACTTAGCAATTATTACCATTACGGACTAGGATTAGATTTGAGTATTGTTCCAAATTTTCAATTTACAGGACGCTATAATAGTGGCTTTAGTCCCGAAGAGAATTTTTTAAATCGTGATTATGTTAATTTAAACCTGACTACAACAATTCACAAAAGGCATCATGTATCAGCTAGGGTTAATTTATTTGAAGATACTGTAATGGACTGGGGAGGGGAATGGTATAGCTTTGTGAAATACAGCTATACTTTTGGGGTTCCATTGAAGAAAGTTAGATGGCAGGGTAATCTTCAGGGGAAGATAAGGTCCAATGACCTGGATATCCCTGTAGAGGATGTAAAGATAATTTCTTCGGGAAAGTCTGTGGTTACCAATACAGATGGTTCATTCTCAATTAAGAACCTTAACGAAGGAAGTCATTTCATAATGGTGGATGTTGCAGGGTTGCCATTAGGGGTAGTTCCGGTTCAAAAGATGCCAGTACAAGTCCGGATTAGTGCAGATTCAAATGAGTTTCTAGATATACAATTGGTTAGATCCGGTACATTGGCCGGGCGTTTGGTACCGAAAGGTAATTTTAGCAAGAATTATGATCTTTCTGGGTACTTGAAATTGGAGAAAATAGATGATGCCACGATATTATATACAGAGAGTAATGCAGATGGTAAATTTACAGTTAAAGGAATGGTACCAGGAGAGTATGCGGTTACCTTGATGCGTTTAAAAAAGGATGAAGGATTAATAGTTGAAAATATTCATAGCCAAATTAAGATAGAGGCAAATGAAATAATTTCCTTACAAATGCCGATAACCGAGAAAAAGAAGGCAATAAAATTTAAAGAATCTAATTTTAAGATAAAATTATAATTATGGTCAAGTGGATTGTTAGCATAACACTATTCTTAGTAGGAATTATAATGTATGCACAAGGTGATGACACCTTTGATGCCTCCTCGGTAAGCGGAGTGCTAAATTCAGAACAACAAGCCGTAGTTCCCTTAGCAATCAACTTATTGGATTTTGCCATTTTGGATGTAGAGTTGGATCCCGGGGCTAGAGTGGACATTGGTGGTATTCCTAGTTTCCTTGAGGCAGGCATGGCAATTAGTAGTGCATTTGGTACCAACGGCCTTGTAGACGAAAGCTTATATCTAAATTTTTCGGCTAGGGGCAATGGGCAGCAATACGTGGTTAGAGCGTATACCAATATGCCTATTCCAGATGAAGTGCAGATAACCGTTATGCCCATCCCGGAAATTACGGGAAATGGTGAAGTGGGTACTGCAGTAAGCGACCCTGTGGTATTGGGGACTTTTGGTTCTGAGGAGGTTATTATTTCAGGTATAGGAAGCGGGTATACTGGAAATGGGTATACGGGATATAAATTGCGATATGAGGTTGTAGCCTCTGGAGGCGTAAGTCTTGATCCGAGTTTTGAGATTATATATGAAATTATAGTACAATGAAAATTTTTAGGATGAGAAATATACTTATACTTTTTGTAGCTAGCTGTTTTGTTAATGCAGGGGCACAGGTGGGAGAGCTATTGCCAGGGCAACTGGTTGTATCCGGGTCTGTTTCCGTGAACCAAGAAGTAAATGACATTTTGGGAAATGAGGCCGGACTTGATGATAAAGAGGTGAATGCAGATAGTACTATAAGGTTAGAATATACTTTGAATGCACAAGGTGGGCTTTTAGGTTTGAGCTCAACACAAATGTGCTCTAATAATATTTATCTATACAAAGTGTATTTACACAGTAATGCGCCCAATGATATCATGGTGGAAGCGCAAACCTTGGAAGGTTCCGGGACGGCTATACCTCCTTACCCTTTGGGGCTGTCACAAGCAACATTGTATCCGGGGGCGGCGGCCTATGATGCTTCTCCTTTGCCAGCCAGGACATTGACTAGTTCTAGTACTAGTTTTGTTGAGGTCCCGAATGATTCCCAATTTGCCAAGAAAATCTTTGAGTTTGTCGGATGCCGAACACAAATACCCATTAATTTTAGGGTTACGTCAGGTGTAAATGCCCCAAATAACAGTTCGGTGGATATATATTATACCATAGTGGGCAGTTTATTGCAATAATAATGTACAATTATTTTTCGATTTCAAAATAGAAGGTAGCTGTTTATTCGTAGGGTTTTATTTTTTTATAATTGGATAATTTGGTTTAGAATAGTAGATTAAATCCTGGGCCTCACAAAAAAAATATTTCAAATATTGAATCATTCCAATAAGTATAGGGAAAACCTTTAAGAGCTAAGAAGGGTTTTAAATTGTTTATTGGCATGGACATTATCAAAATTTTAGGGACTGTAAATTATTTTGTGTTTTGCTCTGAGTTAGTCGAAAAATGATTTTGAAGTTCATAGGCAAAAAATTTATTTTTAAATTTTTATTATATGGACCCAGAATTAGAAAAACAATTAGATGCCTTAATAGGTAAAATCAGCAACAAAGAGGACTTCGATCAAGTCAAGGAACAGTTGCTTAAGCGTGGTATCGAATCGCTTTTGAAAGCGGAAATGACAGCCCATTTGGGGTTTGAAAAGGGTGGCGCTGTAGTTGGAAACAACCAGCGTAATGGTTACTCGGAAAAGACTATCAAAACCCAAAACGGAGAGCAGCGCATCAAGAT
>NZ_FQYX01000051.1 GCF_900141935.1 Arenibacter nanhaiticus
GCGCAACCGACTGCGGTATTGTATTTGGCATCATTGGAAGAAACCCGAACGGAAACGGAAAAACCTGATTCGTCTGGGCATTGACCAAGACCAAGCCTACGCTTGGAGCCGTACCAGAATGGGGGGATGGGCTGTAGCCCAAAGCCCAATACTGCGAACTACGATCACCGTAAAACGGTTAAAGAGGAAAGGTTATGTTAGTTTATTGGAATACTACAAACGTTAAGTTTCATTATCGAACCGCCCAGTACGAGACCCGTACGCTGGGTGGTGTGAGAGGCGCAGTCCGTTTCTATTTAGGGGCGGACCCGTCTACTCGATTGTACGCTGGCTTATTCAGCAAATACGTCATAATGAATTACATTTCCGGGGAAGTCCACTAAATATTGTTCATCCTCTTTGTAAGATACTGCCTGCTCAAAATTTGGTCCAGTAAAATTTTTTATGATTTTTAAATCTGTCCAAAAGGTCAACAGCTTGAAATATGTAAATTCATTGTCAGACCGTTTTAGGAATGATAATTTTATAAATCCATCCGTTTTTCTGTAATCAGGAATATCTCGTTCCTCGATAATTTTGGCATACGTTTCTGAATGCTCAATTCTTGTTTTTCCTTCCCAAACTCTTGCTGTCATAATAATTGTTTAGTGTTCATTCCCTTTATAAATCCACATTGGCATTGTTTCTCCAGCTTTTTCAAAACCAACCTTTTTGTAAAAATCGATTGCTTTTCCGTCAGCAGTCAACATTTGCATATGAAATTTTTTGTATTTCTCTTTGAACCTATTTACTATCATATGTCCGATTCCTTTTCCCTGATATTCTGGGTGAATCAATAAGTGTGGATAATAAACGACTAAATATCCGTCAGATATTGCATTTCCAAGTCCGACTAATTTTTCTTTGTCCCAAGCAGTAACCAATGAATGAGAATTCAATAATGCGTTTTTCAATTCAGTCGGTTTTTCAGCAGAACTCCATTCATTGGCTTTATATAGCTCAATAATTTGTTCTATATCAATTTTCTTTGTTTCTGAAACTATAATTTCCATTTTCTCGATTTTCTCAGCTTGCGTACAACGTTTTAGCTATGATTTCGGTCTGGGAAATCCCTTGGGATTTTTCAGTTAGGAAATCGTGCTGGAATAAAAGTAAGCAATTTTATGTTTTGATAAAGGCAAGACTGAATTATAGGTAGTGTTAGCGGTTGCTTGCAACGCAGGCCTTGCTCTAATGAACGGAACAATGGAACAATTCCCGTGGGTTTTGCCGCATTTTCAATCCAGGGCAGACCTTAATAGACAAAAATAAAACTTGACGTTTTATAGAACCTTGGCGGAGAAGGACAAACCAAAAGTCAATCTGCGTACTGCTTGCGTAACCCTTGCGCATTGGCGGCAAAAGGAAAGATCCCGTTAGTGGCTCCTACTGTAATCCCTAATCATCAAGAAAACCCCAAAACAAACCTTGACAAACCGTGGATTTTTTGCTGCCCTGATAAACTTACTGCTTGCGAACCGATTGGTCAAACTATAGGGGAGGCAGCAAAAAAAGGAAGTCCCGAAGCAGCTCTCTTTTTAGGGCAAGTTACCGTTAACGTATGGGTATGGAAACATGTTCCTATATATCTATTTTGTGCTTACTAATCTAAGGGATTTTTAATTGTTTTAAAAGTGCTTGTAGCAACATGGGTGTAAATTTCTGTTGTTTTGCTAGAACCATGCCCTAATAATACCTGAATTTGTCTAAGATCTACACCGGATTCCAATAGGTGGGTGGCAAAACTATGGCGCAATACGTGCGGACTCACCTTTTGCTTTATCCTGGCTTTGGTGGCTGCCTCCTTAACAATCCGTAACACACTTTCAGCACTATATTTTCCTGCCTTTCTACCTTCAAATAGATACATTCGTGGCTTCCATTCCCTATAGTAGGCCCTAAGATCGGCTAAGGCGGTGTTGGAAAGCAAGGTATAACGATCCTTATTGCCCTTAGAGCCTTCTACCCTTATCAGCATCCGCTTGCTGTCCACATCGGTGAGTTTTAAATTGATCAGTTCGCTACGTCGCAAACCACCGCTATACAGCAATTGAACTATACATCTATGTTTTAGATTATTGGTGTTTTCTATTAAAGCCAGTACCTCTTCCTTGGAAATTACCGTGGGCAACTTAAATTCTTTGCGGGGTCGCTCTATGGCGTAAAATCGATTAGGCATGCCCAATACTATTTCGTAGTAAAACTTTATGGCGTTTATTGCCTGATTTAAATAGGAGTTGGAAACATTCTTGCGAATTTTTTCCTGAAGAAAGGCCCTTATGTCACTTTCGTCTATAGCATACAATTCCTTCTCCTTATAATAGTTGATGAACATCTCAAAAAAGCTGACATAAATTTTAACCGTACTGTTAGAATACCTTCTCAACTCTAATTTTAAAAGGTATTCCTTAGGACAAGGCCGGTATCCTGGAGGAAGCTTTCTTCTGCGAAACCAATCAACGTCCACTGTGTCATTTTTAGTATTTATTGGTTTATTGGGATAAAAGCGGTTAAAATTGATCCAAACTATCCCCCTAAAGGTATCCAGCAATAATTTTAGATGATCCTTGGTGTTGGATATATATGTCATTTGGTACTGATCGCTCCATTTAGGATCTGGTAGCCCCTTGATCAACCCTTGAATAAGTTTATCTGGAGCAAATTTTATCCCGATCACCTTTTCATGATTGATCATTAGATGGTAAAGCGTGATGGATTTTATGGAGTTCATGTAACAAGTTTAGTTAGAATCTAAATCATAAGCCGTATATTATGAGTATAATCTTTGTGTAAAATGGGAAACCCTAAGACATGTCCAGTTTGTGAAGGCCCTGTAATTGGTAGGTCGGACAAGAAGTTTTGCTCCATAAAATGCAGGTCTATCAATCAGTATGAAAACCGGCAAATTAACGAAGCATTTTATCTGAAAGTGGACAGGCAATTAAAAATAAACAGGAAACTCCTTAAAAAATACAATAGGTCTGGTTATACAACCATCAGAAAATCGGAACTGATCGAAGAAGGATTTAATCCTAAATTCTTTACCCACTATTGGAAAAACCAAAAAGGCGACGTTTACCTCTTTGTTTATGAATACGGTTTTTTAAAGATAACAAAAATGGGGAAGGAAAAGTATCTGTTGATCACATGGCAAGACTATATGAATGTCCTTAAGTAAAAATGCTGCTAGTACCCTTTATACTTAATGGGTGCAGTCGCCTAACAAACAATTATTTTTCATTTCAAGGATAGGCCTTAACTTTCAGAAGAAGCAGGTCGACGGCCCCCGTCCAATACCGAACTTCCCGGTTCCTTTAAATAAACCCGAGTAGTGGTTATGTCTTTATGTCCCAATGACTCTCCAATAACATCTGTAGCAACCCCTTTTTGTTTTAAGCAATTGGCAAAGCTATGGCGAGATACATTACTGGATAATGATTTGTATATCCCGCCATCCGTTCCGTCCCTCTATCGAAGCCATGCTTCATATTTATTAAAAAAGGTATTGGTAATATCTTGAAACTTTATTTTTTTAATCTGTAAAACTGTTTTACAGATTTCATGGTTTCTTCGTACATGGTGGCATTTCCCATTCTCCCTGGGAGTTTTATTTCTGATACGATTTCTGCCCAGAAAGGAAAAACATGATCGTTTACTGAATTCTTCACGATCAAAATGCTCCTTTTCCAGTGGAAGACCAGAATATACCGGTAAGGCCTTATCTTTAATTTTTAGGGCAATCGATTATTTTAAATTATTTTTATTAGACCAACCAGAAGGAAAATTCCATTCCTTTTCAGTAGTATCAAATATGGTATGAACGTATTGGGCCTTTCTATTTTTTGGCGATCCTTAAATAGATAGGAAAGGAGGCATTGGAGATTGCTTTTTTTTTCTAATAACTGTTTTGGATCCAAGTGTTTTGGTCCCTAATTTCAATACAAGCACTAACTGTATCGTTAATCTGCTCTCTCTTGACGACTAGCACTATAAAATCTTCCTTAAAATTAAAAACTGTGGCTCTTTTTGTATCTTGTTAGTACATAAGTGCATGATTATCCGACGCTTTCCGATATCGTTCTTATGAGGTAGTGGCTAAGGAGGCGTGCTGCTTTTTTATATTGATCATGATTGGACTTTTTTCAGGAAGGTCTTTATGCTACCCAGAATCAGAGGGACCGGAAGTTTAACCATAACAGAAACCAAGCCTTATAGCCAATGCAGCAGAACTTCGAAAATAAAGTCCAGACCTTCGGTACCGCTCCCGTTTTTTTTACGGCTATTGCCACTATTTTAGGTGCGATCCTGTTTCTCCGATTTGGGTTTGCTGTCGGGCAGGTTGGGTTTTTAGGCGCTGTGGGCCTTATTTTAATTGGGCATGCGGTGACCATACCCACGGCAATGGCCATTGCAGAGATAGCAACCAACCAAAAAGTAGAAGGAGGAGGGGAGTATTATATTATTTCGCGCTCTTTCGGATTGGTCATCGGCTCTACGATCGGGATTGCGCTATACTTCTCTCAGGCTATAAGTGTAGCTTTTTATGTGATGGCCTTTTCGGAGGCTTTTACCGTTTTCTTAGATTGGCTGATGGCGACCTTGGCTATGCCAGATTGGTTGCAATGGCTGTTGCGGCAGAAACAAACCATCGGTATTCCAGGGCTTTTGCTGCTTACCTATGTGATGTTGACCAAAGGGGCAGACCTTGGGGTTAAGCTTCTTTATACGGTTGTTGCGGTGTTGGGAATTTCACTATTGGCCTTTTTTATGGGAACTACGGAATATAGTCGAAACCATGAGTTTGATCCTAATGCGTCTTTGAAGAATATTATAGAACCCTCAGAAAGCATAGGCAAGGATCCTGCAACCGTAGAATATAGCAAAGCACTTCCTGTAGATTCCCTTGTAGGAGGGGAGATGGCCGACAAAGGGCTGCAAACCCCAACTGGGCCTTCTGAAAAAGGTGAGAAAGAAAATGGCTTTCCAGAGGCGATCGGTTTTTTTATTGTGTTTTCCATTATCTTTCCTGCTTTTACCGGGATGACGGCCGGGGTGGGCTTGTCGGGCGATCTGAAGAATCCGGGAAGATCTATTCCGCTAGGAACATTGGCCGCCACCCTATGTGGAATGCTCATGTATATTTTAATTGCCTGGAAACTGACGGTTTCGGCCCCGCCAGAGGAATTGGCCGATACTTCCCGAATGGTTATGGCAGAGATCGCTTGGCAGGGTTGGTGGTTAATCCCCTTAGGGTTGGCTGCCGCAACAATTTCTTCGGCTTTGGGAAGTATTATGGTGGCTCCCCGCACCCTACAAGCTATTGCCAGGGATGGTATTTTTCCCACCCCAAAATTCAATAATTGGTTGTCCAAGGGAAAAGGAAAAAAAGACGAACCTTTTAATGCTTCCGTTATAACTATTTTAATTGCTGGACTTTTTATTCTTATAGGCGCGCTTGACAGCGTAGCTCAGATCATTTCCATGTTTTTTATGGTTACCTATGGGTCGCTGTGCATGATTTCCTTTTTGAACCATTTTGCCGCGGATCCTTCGTACAGGCCCAAATTTAAATCGCGTTGGTATGTCTCCCTGTTTGGGGCGCTGAGTTGTTTTGCGCTGATGTTTTTTATGAATGCCGGGTATGCGGCACTGGCCATTATATTGATCATGCTGCTATTTGTATCGGTCATGTATTATAATCGGGATAAAAGAAACCTTGCGGTTATTTTTCAAGGTGTTATTTTTCAGCTCAGTAGGCAAATGCAGGTCTTTCTTCAAAAGACAGAGAAGGAGCAAACGCAAAGTTGGCGGCCTTCTGCCATTGCTATTTCAGAAGATAGTTTTAACAGGTTCTCGGCCTTTCAGCTTTTGCGCTGGATAGCCTATAAGCACGGTTTTGGTACCTATATACACTATATTAAAGGGTACTTGTCCAAAGAGAGCAATATGGAGGCTGCCCGCTGTAAAAAGGAATTGATAGCCATGGCAGATGTTAGTAGAAGCAATGTTTTTATAGATACCATGGTTTCTCCTTCCTTTACCTCTACGGTTGCCCAGATTATTCAACTGCCGGGAATAGCAGGCAAGGAAAACAACTTGCTGCTCTTTGAATATCACAAAAACCATCCTGATAATCTGAAGGATATTGTCGATAATTTAGGGCTTGTCACATCGGTGGACTTTGATCTGATTATTCTGGCCAGTTCGGAAAGAGGCTTTGGGTTGAAAAAACAAATACATCTTTGGATTTCTCCTTACGATTTTGATAATGCCAACCTTATGATCTTGCTTGCCTATATCTTATTGGGGCATCCGGATTGGAAAAAGGCAACTATTAAAATTTACGCTATTTTTCCGGAAGATTCCATCAAAGAAGAACGGGAGCGACTTTTTCTTCTGATTCAAAATGGGCAACTTCCCATATCCCCAAAGAACATAGAGTTTATTGCTCAAAAATCTGCCAGTAGTATCAAAAATATTATCAATGGAAAATCTAAGAATGCCGATTTGACCATTGTAGGGTTTATTGAAAAGGCGGTAGTGCATTTAGGGGCCAAGGCTTTTGAAGGCTATGAACAGGTCGGAAACGTCCTTTTTGTAAATGCCTCGGAGTCCAAAGAGATTAAATAAGAGGGTGTAATGAAATGACTTTTTTTAGAACAAGTTTGATGCCTATTTCGTTATTTTGCAAAACTAATGCAAAAGCTTTTTTTTAATGAATATTATACCTGTTCTTAGAGTGTTCGTTTTTAGTCTTATCTTCCTTTTGGTCCTCTCTAAGGCGGAAGCTCAGACCATAGATCAGGATTCCCTGACGACATGGGAGCTATTGGCTTATGATGGCAAGAGTGTCTTTGGAGGATTTAAACACGCGTATTCAAGACCTTTACAATGGAAGAAGGACGATTTTTTAACCGCAGGGGCCATTGTAGTGGGTACTGGCTTATTGTATACTTTTGATGAAGATAGTTCTGCTTGGTTTCGGGACCAGGAAGCGCATGTGCCTGGCCTTATTAAGGATGCAGGGTATTATTTTGGCAAACCATTATATAATTATGGTCTAAGCGGTGGTGTTTATGCACTGGGATTGTTCTCCAAAAATGAGAAAATAAGAAAAACAGGGGTGCTTTTAATTTCTTCGGGGGCCACGGTAGGATTGCTCCAGACCTTGAGCAAAACTATTGTAGGACGTGCAAGACCTATAGCTAATGAGGGGAAGGGCAGTTTTGAGCCTTTTAGCAAGGAGGCCGTCTACCATAGCTTTCCCTCCGGACATACCATTCTCTCGTTTACTACGGCCTATGCCATAGGGAAACAGTTTGATAATCCCTGGGTGAAGGGAGGTATTTACACACTAGGACTCGTATCTCCTGTTTCTAGGTTATGGAGCGGGGCACATTGGCTAACCGATGTGGCTTTGAGCGTTGCGATGAGTGTAGTGGTGGTAGATTCAATAGATAAGTATCTTAATCGAGAAAGATATCCCGATCAATTTTCAAAGGATAAAATTAATTGGAGCCTTCATATGGGGCCCGGAAGTGTAGGGCTGCGAGGGAGCTTTTAGTGCTTTACATTCAAGATATTGGACAGGGGGCAGATGAGCTGCGATTAATGGTACCTTATGGGGTGCATCCATAAAACTGCAAGCCCTGTTGTTTTCTCTCCAATTTTTTAAGGAACGGATTTGTGGTCATAGGCATGGCAGTAAGGTTTCTTAGCTACAGTAATGTGCGTTAGGGACCGCAGCGGCATCCCCGTAGCGCAGCAAGGGATACAGCGTAGTGCCCGCCCGACGAAGGAGGGAACGCCCAAATAATGATTCTAAAACGCTGGGAATTTGGGATTGATGGGGCCTACCTTCAAAATCATTCTTTTTTGCATTATACGGTGAGGTCGGCTCGAATTATAGGGGATAATTTTGTCCTTCTAAAAGAAGGCCTTATTTTTGGAATTGGTCCTATTCCGTTATGGCTACAACTATTATTCCTGCGAATGTTGTCTTTAGATAATCTTTTGTTTTCTTGGCTAAAAAGTGATAATCTTATCACGTAATAGAAAGGCTTTCCTTAGTATCGAAGGACAATAATCCCAAGGTGATTTTTTTAAGGCCGGGGTAAAAAATGTACCATAGGATACTCAAAAAAAAAGAGCCTTCGTAGGAAAAGACTCTTTTGGGGACACTATATGTAAAAGATAAAATTTGGGTCGATTTAAAAAGTTTTAATAAAACTAATAATCTACTCCCCTAGGAAGAAATTTATGTTGTTAAATCAACTAGATTTGTGGGGACAGTCCTAAATTTTGATAGTAAGGTGGCGTGGAATTGGTCCTGATAAATTTTTTTTAATAATTAATTATTGAAATCTATATGCCTAGATGAAAAGGGCATGGAAAAATTCAATACAATGAAAATACAAATATGCATCGATCAGAGAGATTAGAAGAGTTTAAAAATTCGGTCAATAATAAATTCAATATTTATAATAGCCTATTCCTTAACCTACCGTATCAAAATATAGAGAATGTAGGGATGCTTATTCCATTATTAATGCATCAATCTGATAAAGGCTTAAAATCTGGAAAAAATCCACAAGAGATTTTGGATGCTTTCTTTCAGAATTATGCCAATATAGATTCGGAAAAGGACAGAATAGATTTTATGTTCCGCATTATCCAATATGTCGAAAGGCAAGTGGTGTTGTACGACAGTGTAGAGGATGCAGCCTTTCCTAGTCTGCAAAAACACTCCAAGTCCTTATCTATTAGGGACTACTTTCAGTTGGTTGATAAAAATAAAAGCTGGGACCAGATAGCCGATAAGCTATCGACCTTTAGTGCGCGTATTGTTTTGACCGCCCACCCGACCCAGTTTTACACACCAGCCGTTTTAGATATTATCGGGAATCTAAGATCGCTGATATTAGAGGATAAAATCAATGAAATAGATTTAACCTTGCAACAATTGGGGCTGACGTCTTTGATCAATTCCAAAAAACCGACCCCCTTAGATGAGGCCAAGAATATTATTCACATTCTAAGGAACGTATATTACGATGCCGTTGGTGATCTGTATGCCCATATAAAAGAGAGTGTGGGCGACAACGATTTTAACAATCATAACATTATGAAGTTAGGATTTTGGCCAGGGGGCGATAGGGACGGTAACCCGTATGTAACGGCCGAAAGTACTATGGATGTGGCCAATGAACTAAGGATTACCTTGCTAAAATGTTACTACCACGACCTTAAAAAATTGCAACAAAAGCTAACCTTTAGGGAAGTTCAAGATTTATTGGCAATTCTTAGGGATAAATTGTACAAATCTATGTTCGATGCGGATATTGCCATTGAATATGATGAGATTATACAGCCCCTACTAGAAGTAAGGGCTATTTTGGTAGAGAAATACCACAGTTTGTATTTTAAGGATTTGGAGCACTTAATCGATAAGGTTAAGATATTCAAGACCCATTTTGCGACCTTAGATATTAGACAAGACCATAGTATTCATAAACTGACGGTAGAAACCGTGCTTAAAAAACATGGTCTTATTTCCGATAGCTTAGATGAATTGACGGAAGAAGAATTGGTAGACTTGCTGCTTCATAAAAACTTTGAGCTTAAGGCCGAAGATTTTGACGAGGCGATCATTAAGGATACCATTAAAAATATTAGTCAGCTTAAGACCATACAGGATAAAAATGGGGAAGAGGGCTGTAACCGATATGCCATTAGTAACTCTGAAGATATTTTCTCGGTACTGTTTGTATTTGGTCTCTTTAGATGGTGTGGATGGGAATCTGATAAGATCAGTTTCGATATCATCCCGCTTTTTGAAACCATGGACGGTATGGATACCTCAGAGAACACCATGAAGGGGTTATTTAGTATCCCAGAATACCAGGCACACCTTGAACAGCGAAATAAAAAGCAAACCATTATGCTTGGGTTCTCGGACGGTACCAAGGATGGTGGTTATGTAAAGGCTAACTGGTCTATCTTTAAAACAAAGGAAAGATTATCGGCGGTTTGTGACCAAAACGATATTAAGGCCATATTTTTCGATGGCCGTGGTGGACCACCGGCACGTGGAGGTGGAAAAACTCATAGGTTCTATGCGGCACAGACCAAGGATATTGCCAATAACGAAATACAATTGACCATTCAAGGACAGACCATTACCAGTACCTATGGTACAAAGGAACAGTTTGTTCATAACTGTGAGCAATTGCTGACAGCAGGCTTGTCCAATAATATTTTTGGAAAAGAAAATATTATTACCAAGGAGTCTAGGGAATTGATGGAAGAGCTGTCTGACCTTAGCTTTACTAAGTACGATAGCCTAAAACAACACCCAATGTTTATGTCGTACTTGGAAAACATGAGTACCTTAAAATATTATCAAAAGGCAAATATTGGTAGTAGGCCGGGGAAAAGAGGGAATAAAAAGAAACTGGAGCTTACTGATTTAAGAGCCATTTCATTTGTTGGGTCTTGGAGCCAGTTAAAACAAAATGTACCAGGGTATTTCGGTATTGGAACCGCTATAAAGACCTTAAAAGACCAAGGGAGATTACAAGAATTAAAGGAACTCTTTAATGAAGTGCCTTTATTTAGAGCCTTAATGCTTAACAGTATGATGTCCTTGTCCAAATGTTATTTTGAGCTGACCAGTTACATGAAGGAGGATAAAACTTATGGTGAATTCTGGAACATTCTTCACAACGAATATTTACTGTCCAAGGAAATGTTGTTGCTTATCTCTGATTTTAAAATCCTAATGGAACAGGAAGAGGTTTCTAGGGAATCTATTAAGATTCGTGAGAATATAGTGTTGCCATTATTGGTGATTCAGCAATATGCCTTGCAAAAAATGAGCCAGGGAACGGAGTTTGCCGACCTGTACGAAAAAATTGTGGTACGTTCCTTATATGGTAATATCAACGCTAGTAGAAACTCGGCTTAATTTTAATTAAGGCCGTGCACAAGTAAATAATTTAGAATTTGAATCCTGGTAGGCTATAGTTAAGGAGCCTAAGGAAATGTTCTTATTGGATATTGGTAAAATGCCTTCCGATTTGCGGAAGGCATTTTTTTATAAGTGGCTACATAGAATTGTAAAATACCCCTAGGGGTCATTAATATGAATTGGATTTTATTAATTATAGCCGGACTCTTTGAGGTAGGGTTTGCGGCTTGTTTGGGAAAGGCAAATCAGAGCAGCGGTACTACCGCAATGTATTGGTACCTTGGATTTTTTATTAGCCTTGCCATAAGTATGTCACTATTGGTAAAGGCCACCCAAGAATTGCCTATTGGTACCGCCTATGCGGTGTGGACAGGGATAGGCGCGGTGGGTACGGTGTTGGTAGGGATAGTGTTTTTTAAGGAACCGGCCGATTTTTGGCGCCTTTTCTTTATAACCACCTTAATTGCCTCTATCATAGGTTTAAAATTTGTTTCTAATTAAGTGGTTTTCAATAAATTGAGCTAGGCGGGATTGTCGCTATTAATTATTCCCAGAAATAGGTTGTTTGTCGAATAAAATATACAGTTTATCCATTATACATACAGGTGTAAGGTAATTCGTTACTTTTACAGCTCCCCACTTCATAACATTAGAAAGTAGAAAATTGTTGCTTCCTAAATGTAATGAATTACAATTAATATAGAATAGGCAACCTTAGTGTTGTTACGTCGTAATTTATGATCTATGATAAGCATAAATTACAAAACGATTAATTAGTATACTATCGGTAAATTTTTTCACAACAACAATGAAACCATTAGAATCCGAATTAAATTTCTACACAAAAAATGGCAAAGATTTTCTTAACTCCGGTGAAGATGGTGTTAGGGAAGGAACCTGGCATTGGGATCTAAAGAAGCCACATTTCAGTGGGGTCAATAGCAGGTTTTGGGGATTCTTAGGATACGATCAGCAGCCGGTATCCGAATTACCGGCAGATTGGAAAAGTCTGATGGATCCACAGGATTTGGAATTTTTTCGTGAATTACTGGATAAACATAGTGCAGAACCCCAGAAATACTCTTTTGATATTGTCTGTAAGTTTAGACACTTTGAGGGATATCCTGTTTGGCTTAATTTTAAAAAGTCGACTGTTGACAGCCCAAAATTAAACCCATACAAGGTGGTTGGGAGTTTTTCTCTTTTAAGGGCTGAGGGAGAAGATACCGTGGCACTAAAAAAGAAGGTTGACTATTTTCAAAATGTCATAGAAGCCTCCAATTTAGGAACCTTTGAAGTTGATTTTGAAAAAGAAATAGCCATTTGTAATGATAGATATGCCGGTATGTTGGGGTATACTCTAGAAGAATTGGAGCCCTGGAACCATAATACCTGGCTTAAATTGGTACATCCCGAGGATTGCAAGGTTGTCAAAGAATCCTATGAAAAGTATATCAATAATCAGGGGATCTATGAGATGGAGTTTAGGATGAAACACAAACAGGGGCATTGGGTGTGGATCTTAAGCAGGGCCGAAATCATCGAGTATTCGCCCCAAGGTAAACCGCGGAAAATGGCCGGTTACCATTACGATATTACCAGGAGAAAAACGGATGAGTTGTTGCTCGCTAAATTTAAGAAGCTTTTGGAGCAGTCTAATGAAGCTGCCCAAATTGGATACTGGGAACTAGATTTTGATAAAAACCTTATCTACTGGAGTAAAGTAGTGCGCGAAATCCGAGAAGTACCAGCGGACTATAACCCTAGTTTGGACGACGCTTTAAGATATTACCTAGAAGGAGAGGACAGGGAACGCCTTACAAAGGCCATCGAAAAAGCCATGCAGGAACCGACAAAGTTTGATCTGCAAGCACAAATAAAAACGTATAAAGGCAATTTAAAATGGGTTAGGGTTATTGGCATTTCCGAATTCCAGGAAGGCAAATGTGTAACCTTATACGGACTTATGCAGGATATATCCGATAAGCAAAAAATGACCGACGACCTGACGGAACACAATAACCGCCTGATTAATTTTGCCCATATCGTTTCCCATAACCTAAGGTCGCATACCGGAAATATTTCCATGCTAATGGAATTGGCCCAAGGCGAAGACCCTGCATTAATGGAAAATGAATTTTTTAAGAATATTAAAATTGTTTCGGATAATATGAACGAAACCATTTTACATCTTAATGAAATTGTGGAAATAAATGCTAAAGTGGTTACCGCTATGTCTTCTCATAATTTATTGGAAAGCATAGAGAAGGTAATCCAAAACATTAACTCTACCATTAAAGAAAGTCACACCAAAATAGAAATTAATGTTCCTAAAGACATAGAGGTCTTGGCCGTACATGCCTATTTGGAAAGTATTATTTTAAACTTAATTACCAATGCCATTAAATATAAAAAAACCGATTCTCGGGCAATTATAAAAATAACGGCGGGAATTTGTCAGGAGTTTGTATATTTAGAGTTTGCCGATAATGGCATGGGGATTGACTTGGATAAATACGGTTCACAATTATTTGGGATGTATAGAACCTTTCATGAGCATAAAGAAGCCCGCGGTGTTGGACTTTTTATCATTAAAAATCAGATAGAAGCTATGGGGGGAAGAATAGAAGTTAAGAGTTCCGTAAACAAGGGTTCTAATTTTACGACTTATTTTAAGAATGGAGATTACTAAAACGGCATGCATCATAGATGATGATCCTATTTTTGTTTTTGGCACTAAAATTTTGCTGAAAAATAATGGATTTGGGACAGATATAATGGTTTGTAAAAACGGGAAAGAAGCATTGGACCTCTTTAGCGACATCCTAAGCTCTGTTAAAGAATTGCCAGAATTAATTTTATTGGATTTGAATATGCCTGTGATGGACGGCTGGGAGTTTTTGGAAGAATTTGATAAAATTTCAAATCAGAAAAAATCCTGTATTTATGTATTAAGCTCCTCCATCGATAAAAGAGATATGGAAAGGGCTATGGCCTATCCTTCCGTACGAAATTTTATAACCAAACCTCTTTCCAGTATAAAACTGCGAGAATTAATACTAGAGATGGAAACGCCGGGCCATCAGTAAAAGGCTCTCTGGGCTTCACTACAAATGATGACTAGCCACTATTCCTGTAGCAAATCGAATCTTATTTTTTCCTTGGCCTGATTTCCATGGCGGTGGCAATTTCGAAGACTGCCTACAAAGCGGTCGTGGCAAACGGTATTTTAAATATTGAACCTTAGTAAGCGATGGTGTTGGGATCCCTTTTTATATCAGTATTTTAGGAATAGGATATCTCGTTATTACGTCTAATAAATGTTAATCCGAAAATTTTAAGGTTACCAGCATGCTCTTTTACCAAGGTTTTTTATGAAATGAACAAAATATCATACTAAAAAGCTTAAAATATCCCCTGTAAATAATTTTATAATTAGTTAGTTTTGAGACGGAGAGCTTAGAATGTGTGCGTTTTTAGGAAATGAAATGTCACCAGATACAAATGTGCTAAGGTCTTAAATGTAAGTATTCAAACTATGAAATCGAGAAGAAATTTTATCAAAAAAACGGCGATTACTTCTGCAGGAATTGCTGTGATGCCTAGTATTAGTTTTGCTAATAACAGAAAAAATAATGTCCAAAAATTAAAAGTTGGGGTCATTGGTGTAGGACTAAGAGGAACCAACCACCTAAACAACCTTTTAAAAAGAGACGATGTACTTGTGACCGCTGTCTGCGATATAGATCCGGCCAGAATTGCTATAGCCGAAGAACGCATTGCAAAAGCAGGAAAGAAGAAGGCCCAGATTTTTGGAAAGAACGATTTGGATTATAGAAATCTATTGGCTTTGAAAGATGTCGATGCGGTGGTTATATCCACTCCTTGGCTTTGGCATACCAGAATGGCGGTAGATTCTATGAAAGCCGGAAAATATACCGGTCTGGAAGTGTCGGCAGCCAATACCTTGGAAGAGTGCTGGGACTTGGTCAATACCCACGAAGAAACCGGATCTCACTTAATGATCCTGGAAAACGTTAATTACCGTCAGGATGTATTGGCGGTGCTTAATATGGTAAAACAAAACCTTTTTGGAGAACTGTCTCACTTCAGATGTGGCTACCAACACGATCTTAGGGCCGTAAAGTTCAACGATGGTAAGCAAGCCTATGGCGGTGGCGTTGAATTTGGCGAAAAGGGAAC
>NZ_FQYX01000048.1:0-5870 GCF_900141935.1 Arenibacter nanhaiticus
GGTTATTATCGATTTCCAGGATGCCGTCATAAAGATAGGTGCTGAGCTGGTCCCAACGGTTCATGGTATATAGGAAAGCTTTTCCGATGGGACTCTTGGGTAGGACCAGTTGCTGTTTCATCTGCTGGAACAACCATTTTCCAAATTCATTGATTACCGGTAGGGACTCCTCCAGTCTTAGGGCTTTTCGCTCCTTGGGATTTAGTTCCCTTTGCCTGGCACTGGCTTCTATCGCATAGAGCTTTTGGATAAAGGTCAAGGCTTTTTCCGCACGCTCTTTGTCATTGTCCTTCGCTTTATCGAATTCCCTTCTTGCATGGGCCCAGCAGTTTAGGTGGGTAACCCCTTCTCGTTTTCCTATTTTATCATAGGCCACATAGCCATCGGTCTGAAGATAGCCCTTGAAATCTGCCAATACATGCTTGGCAGCCTCTCGGCTACGTCCGGGCTGGTAATCAAAGAGTACGGTGCCATCAATGGGACAATGATGCACCCAATAATAGCCTTTATGGGTTTTTCCCTTTTTATTGGGGTCCATCACTTTTATAGTGGACTCATCACTTTGCAGGTATCCTTTGGAGCGAATATCCTCAAGGAGGTATTGGTAAAGGATGTCGATGATTTTAAGACTCTGTCTGGTCCAGCCCTCTAAGGTCGAGGAAGCTATGGGTATCTCCGCTCTTTTAAAGCGTTGCATTTGTCGATAAAGCGGGAGATGGTCCTGATATTTGTCCACTAAGATGGAGGCCAGCAATCCTGCCCCGGGAATGCCCTTTTCGATTACCCGCTCGGGAAGTACGCCGATTACCACTCCTTCTTTGTTTTTGGGGGCATACTTATAGCGGATGTAGCGTTTGATATAGTATTTGGCAGGCTCGTATTCCAGCTCATCGGTCACTTCTTCCCCGATACACACCATACCGGTAAGGTCCCCTTCAGGGTAGATCTTGATCTCTTCCACGGGCAGGTGGTCCGGAAGGGCCATTCTTCCCTTATGGGCCGATGTTCTTTTGCGGCGCTCATAAGTGAGTTTCTCTTTAAGCTCCCCTTCTTGTTTTTCCGCCTTTTCCGCTTCCATCTCAAAGGGAAGGCTCATCTGGTTCTTATCGCCCTCGAATCGTTCCCTTTTCTGGCCAAAGGCCAAGCGTTTGTAATAAGCCAGTTGAAATTCAAGCTCGGAAATCCTATGCTCTCTCTTGGCAAGATCGCCCTCAACTTTAGCCAATTTCCTGGCCTCCTTTTGCAAGGATTTTTCCTGTTTTTCAAGGAGTGCCAAAAGCTGTTCTTTGGTAAGGTTTTCTAGGGGTTCTTGCATGGTGTAAAGATACAAAAACCAACCCGTAGAAACTACTGAGACCCCTTGTTTTTATTGGTGTTCCATCACTTTTTTTATCTCGGATAACGGAGTTTCTGATGGGCCTCTTTTACTTGCAGCCCCTCAACCATAAGCACCAATTTGGACCAGGTCATACAATGGTTGTCCCCTGTAAAGACCGGGGGGCTGAAACTGCCCTGTTCCAGGCGTTTGTAATACAGCACAAAACCACCGGCCTCCCAGTGCAGGAGCTTGAGATGGGTGCGGTTTCGGTTCAAAAAAATAAATACATCCCCACTGGTCGGTTCCCTGCCCAGCTCGTTCTTGACCAGACCGCTCAGGCCATTGAACGATTTGCGCATGTCGCAGGGCCTTGGGTAAAAATAGTAGGTGTGGTAGGAGCTAAGGGCAAACATTAATAGAGCTTTAGTAGCTTGCTGATCAATGGAAGTTGTGAGGTGTCCAATCGTAGCCGGACTCCATTAGGGTAAATCAATTCTATGCTTCCCGTTATTTCCGATTTAGGATGGATGGCAACAAATCCCCCGCTCACGGATGCCTCCTCTTGTGCTTTCTTTTTCTTCCAGTAATAGAAGGTGGAGGGCAAAAGGCCCTTTTCCTTGCAAAAATCCCTACCGTTAAGGGAACTGTCCTCAAATTCCTCGATAAGGGCAAACATTTTCTCTTCCTTGCTCATTATATACTAATTTATGGGCAAAGCTAGATGCAGGAAATTAAGTTAACAATATGTGTTTGGTGGGATGCATACGTGGTAAAGGAGAAAAACCAAAATGATGCCATAAGCTATATAAAGTTGAATTTTTAATGAAGTTTGAACTGCATTTTTATCTCTGTGTTCTCCAAAATAATATTGTATATCTTTTAAATCTGAAGATTGTAGAAACTGTCTCTCGATATTTGATATTATTACTAAATTTCTATTATACCAATAATTGGAATCATATACATGTGCTATTACCCAAAGAGCTAAAAGTACAATAACAGCCACTGCAATATCTATTGGAATAAATCCCTTTTCTGCCAAAGCAATAAATGCAAACGAACCAACTAAAACACCAATTACTTGCCAC
Organism: Arenibacter nanhaiticus; assembly: GCF_900141935.1. Classification (GTDB taxonomy): domain Bacteria; phylum Bacteroidota; class Bacteroidia; order Flavobacteriales; family Flavobacteriaceae; genus Arenibacter; species Arenibacter nanhaiticus. The sequence continues at coordinate 2,407 of NZ_FQYX01000048.1, forward strand.
ACAATTTTATGGTGTCTATCGATGTCATTAAACATTTGTTCATACATCTTTAAAAGAAATTCATCTCTTCTGTCCATTGTAATTTTTCCAAATTTTATTGATGTTCAAGATACTATCTTTTAAACAATTTTCATATCCACCGACTTTATGTGGTACAAATTTATCTCCTACAAAGTAGTCACCAAATTTAGCATCTAAAGTAAATCTATTGCAATCTGCACTTACAACATTTAATTTTTGAGCTAATTTTCTTTGTACATCTGGCCTACCTCCGAGCAGGTGAACTTTTCTACCTATGAATTTTTCAACAGGGATTTCAGTTTTCCCATATTTTGAAGGTACGCTATAACCTAAAATATATTCTTTCGGAAGAATATCTAATTTGTTTATTAATTTTTTGTCTTTTGGAACTAAAATAATGTCATCACAAAATTCTTTTAATTGCCGAGCTTCTTTAAGTATGGACTCAAGGTCTTCAAGTTTTTCTATATCTCTAGCCACTGTCATCTTTGGACGAACTTTTTTTACTGCATCAAGGTGCTTTTGAAAATTATAATTTTTCCAATCAATATCTATAAAAGCAACATTTTTAAAAGTTTTGATGTCTCTTAGGTTAGTGTATCGAGCTCCAACTTCCCAACCTTCCTTATGTGCTAAATCCAGTACTTTTTTACTGTGATTTACAATTTTAATCATTTGTAAAATTTATCTTCATGAAAAATGTGGTCTAACGTCAGACTGTCTCAAAACCTCGCTTCAGGAATAAATTATTTGGGTAGGTGTCTTAGAGAAAATCCAAATACGCCATTCTCACGACGTTAAAATGAGTATTGAGACAGTCTGACGTTCTTGTGTATGATTTGGCAAGGTTTGACCAGTTTTGTGCCCTTGGGCGTGCTTACAATGGGATGATGCGTGGGGGTAAGCACTCTTGGCGGCCAGCAAAACTGGTTTGCTCGATTAGTCTCAGCCTTCATTAACCATTAATCCCAGTAATATTTTTCTTTCTACTAGGTAGCCTTGCTTAATTATACACGCTGTTAGCAACTGCCCTTTTCACTCGAATATTGGTTTGGTTGAATTAGTTTCTTTAATGAAAATCATCGTGTCAAAATTCTTGATTAATGGAAGATAATAAATATCCTCTTCCGATTCTTTTGAATAACCAATTAACCTTGTAGGGCCGATTATTTCATCTGTGGTTAGTTCATTTTTTAAGTCTGACATATCTATAACAAGCGAGTTGCCATTTTGAGATAGTTTACTTTCCCAAAACAAGCTATCGATAGGTTGAAATGATTCGGTCTTAAGTTCCTCCTTATAACTGTGGTCTCCGTTTATAAACTTTTCATCTATATAAGAATAACTCCCTTTCAAGGTTGTAAGTCCAATTGTGTAATAATCGCTATTGAACTCTTTTTTTAAGTTTCGACCCATTATCCCTATTTCATTGTCTGTGATAATTTCATTTGAAATATGTGCATTGTGAGCCCAAACAATAATTTTATTGTCTGTATTTTTTGCTAAAAACGATATTCTGTCCGCCATTATTTCATCTCGACTTTGGATTGGTTTTTTGTTTTTAATGTTTACATAGTTGATATATGTGTTTTTTCCATTGAATAGAATTTCCTTGATTGATTTAGTTATTTTTTTAGTTGATTCTAAATAATTTTCGATTTCTAAGATGTTATTGTAGATAGAGTTATTGACCTTATATTCTTTTTTTAAATTATCAGTTGAACTTTTTGCTATATTGGATTTCAATTCTTGCAAAAGCTTATTCAGCGTTTTATCATTTATTGGATTAATGTTGTCTTCAAGTAGTTCATAAAAAACCCAAAATGAATCGTCGCAACCTTTAAACTTAAAGTTATATTGAGTTTTATTTTCTTTATACCATTGTAAAAATGATTTCGTTTCTTGGGTTTGATAAATTGAAAATAGGTGTTTTCGCATTAGACTATCTAAGGGGGTTTCATCCAAGTTTTTGTTCAAGATTTCAATATCATCGTAGGGATTTTCTAAAACTACAAGATTATACCTTTTTTCTTCAATAAGTCTTTTGGTTATAATTTCTCTAAGTCGATAAAATTCTGAGGTTCCGTGCGTACTTTCGCCTATTGCAATTATCTTTTTGTCGCCTATTTTTTCTATCAAAGGGTCTAAACTATTACGCAGAGTTTCTTTGCTGGAAAAGTCCAATTTCCTGGAGGATTTTGATAAAGCTGATTCTAGTTCATTAGAATTGTAGTTTTCTAAAGTTAACTTTTTTGTTTCTTTTAATTCCTGAATGTCTTTGCCGTCAATACTCACTTTAAAGTCATCAAACCAAGCGATACCTTTTTTGCCTAAAATTCCGCCTACAAAGATTGTTTTTGCATTCGATGGAAAAGGAAGTTTTATAGAGTATTCTTTCCAATCACTTGTTCCCTTTATTTTTTGATTTTGCATTGATTTAAACGCCAAAGACCTTTTTTTTGAATTTCCATCAATACGCATTAGAAGCCCTACAAATCCTTTGACATTTTCGTATTTAATTTTACCAGAAAGAACTATAGTGTCTCCAACATAATTTGCGGGAATTCTATATGTGATACAGCCAAAGCTCCCATCTTTATCGGAAACAACTTTTCCAACAGAATTATTCTCGCTTAAAATTTCTCCTGTTAAATTTTCAAAATTCCCCCATTTAAACCATCCTGTGGGCATTTTTTCTTTTGCTGGTTCAAAATCGTTAAAGTTTAAATTGTATTTATTTTGACTGTTAATAGCTAATGGTATTAACATTAGAACAACTATAAGGTAAAATGTTTGTTTTATGATTTTCATATTTTAGCTGAATGCTTTTTAGGGTTGTTGCTAACTCGTTATATCAGTTTAATCTATACTGTTTATCGGCTTATTATTTTGGATAACAGCAATAATACTTTACAGATATCTATTTATAAATGGCAGTATCAATATTATAATATTAGTAGGTGAATGCCAAATTATATAGAAAGAAAATACAACAGTATTATGATGCTTTAGGGGAGGGATAGAGAATATGCTCTTGTGTGTTTTTTGAATTCCTGTTTCTGGCACAAAACGAACCGATATCTTTCTTCCTCTCTAAGAATACTTCTTTTGCTTTTTTGACCTTTCTTCATTTTTTCCATCCCCAATCGGTTAGAGTACCAGATTTTGGGGATTCCTATACTTCGTCCGAAAAGGGTTAGAATAGCGGAAAACTCCTTGTATTTGGAGGGTTTCCCGTCCCTAATCGGTTAGAGTTCGTCCTCAATTCCTTTGAGTTGGGGGAATGGGAAAGCGTTCCTGGCGTCCGCAATCCCTTTGTTTTCAATGGCTTTTTCCATCCTCAATCCCTTTGAGTTCGGTATGGGAAAGCGTTCCTGGCTATCCGCAATCTGTTAGCGTAACTGTAACCCCTTTGTATTCAGGAGATTTTTCCATCCGCAATC
>NZ_FQYX01000048.1:8013-17180 GCF_900141935.1 Arenibacter nanhaiticus
CTATCCGCAATCCGTTAGCATAGCTGTAATCCATTTGTATTCAGGGGCTTTTTCCGTCCTCAATTCCTTTGAGTTGGGTATTGGGAAAGCGTTCCCGGCGTCCGCAATCCGTTAGCGTAGCTGTAATCCCTTTGTTTTCAATGGCTTTTTCCATCCTCAATCCCTTTGAGTTGGGGGAATGGGAAAGTGTTTTAGGTTCTCCGTTCCTTAATTTTGCTTTTTTGACCTTCCTTCATTTTTTTCATCCGCAATCCGTTAGCATAGCTGTAATCCATTTGTATTCAGGGGCTTTTCCCGTCCTCAATTCCTTTGAGTTGCTGGCAAGGTATTCTCGGAGGTTTATTACTTGTCTTCCTTGAACAGGTGATCGTAATTGTCCAGGATGACCTTACTGATGGCGTTGGGAAGATCGGGACTACGATCATAAATGTCCCTGATATCGAAATAATGGGTGTTTATAATCGATTTAAGAAAGGTAAACTGGTATTTGTTCATTAGCCCTATCAACCTGCTCCTATCTGCCTTAGAAAGCTTAAAATTCCCTTCTAGCAAATCAAATATCTCTTCGATCCTTTCCACATTGTGCCGTACGGGGGCCTTGTTGTTGGTCTTGTAGAATTTAAACACAAATCCTGTGATTTTCTTTCCGGTCTTCAGATCGGAGTAATTAAAGCTTACGTCCGCCATCTCGTCGAGCATTTTTTTTGCAGGATCGATAATATTGATCTTGAAAGCTGATGCCGTGTTGCTCCGATACTTGGTTTTTGGGATTTCAAGTTCTCTTCGGAACTGTTCCAATGAAACTCTTCGTCCCCCCGTTTGGAACCATTGGCGCACGTAGTAATAGAACTTGATGTTATAGCTCCCGGTCAAATTGAAACTTGTATTGGCCAAATATTCGGTATAACCCTTGCTGAGATCGGTCAGAAAGCCATAAAGGTCTGCGTCAATGTTTAATTTCACATGGGACCGGCTATCCGTCCACTCCGGTTTTTCGATGACACCAATATGCTTTACCGAATCCATTTCCTTTCCCTCCACGATCATTTTGCTTTTGATCGGGAGGGTTTTTTTCCTTAGCTCCAACAAATCCTTCTCCAGTCTGTCCTTTGCATTGTGATTGTCGGGAATAAGATCGCGCCAATGGTATTGCAAGGGGATGTTGCCGTCCATATCGATCTGGGGACTATATTCGATTTCCTGATGTACCTTTATCCTTTGAAGGACCCTTACCAGAATTCTATTCTCTCCGGCAGAAAACTTAAACTTGATGAAATTCTCGGTAAGCTGATAGGGATGCCTTATTACCTCTGGAAGCTTTAATTTTTCGTTCATAACATTGTTAGTATCATCATGGTCATACTCAATCCCTTTGAGTTGGGGCTATACAAATATAGATTTTTTTTTGAGTTCCATCCTCAATCTCTTTGAATAGGTCCTCAATCCCTTTGAGTTCCATCCTCAATCCCTTTGAGATAATCCTTCTAAAGCCCCAATATATAAGGAAAAATGGATCCCTGTAATTTAGTATTATAATTCTGTTTTATTTATTTAGTCTTTTAAAAATGAAAAAAGTAATTTTGATAAGCATTGTGAAAATGTTGATAAGGTTTCAAAACCGTCATGATTTTTCCAAAAATCACGCCTGTTTATCATCATATCGGTTTTGCTCCGCAAAATTTTAAATGCATCCAACACCGCAAAATAACCTAAAATTGTGAAGAAAGGTCAAAAAAGCATCCCGCAAGAAAAATTTGCATAGATTTTATCTATACTCCTCCCCTTTTGCGGTTTTTTAAATAACGCCGTGAATGAAAAAAAATTACTTTTTTGGAACGGTATTTTTTTGCGAATTTTTTTTTTGCCCTGCTACAAGAACGGGACAAAGATACCGCTGATCCATGGCCTTTTACAAATTGTTTTTTTGGCCCTGGGCAGGTTCATAAATTTTGGTTTTTTTTTGAAAAATAAAGCGAGCGAGGGTTCACATTGCTGCCGGGATTTTCCCAGGGTGCTTGGGATTTGTTGCGGCACTATTTTTGGTTTGTGACCTGTTCAAAAGTGTTTTGGGGTCCTTCCCTATAGGTTTTTTATGAATTTTAAAGCATTGAATTTCAATACAATAATATGTTTCATATATATAATATTTGATATATGTTGAATATATAGTATATGTTTCATTTTTATGTTTTTCTTCCGAGCACCGTTTAATTTTGATGCGTTTTTGGGTTTTTTTCTGGATGGGGGCGATATCTCCACCAATCATAAAACCGATATAAATTTGGTTCCGTTGCGCCTTTTTTTTCGGGGATTTGGGGTCGTTTTTGTTGGATCAGGGCACATTTTTGGGTGGGAATGCTAGGGACGATGACGATACTTTTTCGCGATATCGGGCTGTTTTGGGCGTTCCCCTATCGGGTCGCTCTTTCCGCTGTATCTTTTTTGGCCGGCCGGCTCGGCCAAAAAAGGATGCCGCTGCAATAGCTAACGCAAAGAATAATGGCCAAGTTTCGAATGTCCGCTGCCAAGAATATTGTTGGTTTTTAGGTCCATATTCAGGTGTTTCCATAGGCGGTAAATGGCTGTTGGTTTCTATTTTTAAAAATACAATAGGTCTTTTTTTGCACAAAGAAATTTAGTTAAACAACTGTTTTACAGTACAATAATATGTTTATAATATTATATATGTTTGTTAAATATAATATAATAAGTATATTAAATATGTGCTATCCTTTTTATACCGGAACCTTGGCCCGGGATCGGTCTGGGCCGCTTTTGTAAGGGGAGTACTTCCGTAGTGTCGGGATCCTACTTTTTGGCCCTTTAGAAGCCCCTCCCCGCTGCCCAATGCGGGACGGCGCATTGGCTCCCCTTAAAGCGGCCCAGGGCATTTTCTCGGCAGGGCCTGCGGGCTCCTTTTTCCTTTACGACAGCAAAAATAAGCGGATGGCCATTTCGCCCGCAATCCTTTTTATAAAAATAGCCCTTCCATCGAAGACCGATTTTTATAGGTGGTCGCCAAGGCTTCCAAAAGGTTTTTGGCGAAGGCCGTCCGCTTGCGTTTATAGCGGCGACAGGGGGGATGAAGTCGCCCTGAAAGCCCCTGCGCCTCTTGGGGAAGATGATAGGAAAGTAAATAAAGGGATATAAACAACCAATTTTCAATTGGTTAATATATTTAATATACTGTTTATGTTAAGGATGTATAATATATGTAGTATATTGCATCCTTTAAATCAAAGCAATGCTGGCCGTATTGTTTGGAGCCGGCTTCCTGAACGCTCTCGCCCAGCGGGATGGGCTGCATAAAAGTGGCGGTAATTTTTATAATTGTATCGTACGAAACAAAATAGGTTTATGAATGCTTCTAGTTTTGCCGAGAATCCCAGTTCGAAATTCTACGGACTTTTTCAGTTTATTTTCGATTATTACAACCGGGCACTTTTTCAAGGGCAGATCAAGGATTGTTTGATCGTGATCACCAGGCGCAAAAATGTGATGGGACATTATTCCTATAGACGCTGGTACCATATGGAGGAGCGGGAAACGGACGAACTGGCGCTGAACCCTTCCATGTTCGTGCGCTTTCCCTTGATAGAGATCTGCCAGACCATGGTGCACGAAATGTGCCATGGCTGGCAGTACCACTACGGAACCCCCTCCCGTCCCGGCTACCACAATAGCGAATGGGCGCAAAAAATGCAGTCCCTGGGACTTATGCCGAGCCATAACGGGGAGGTAGGAGGGAAGACCACCGGCCAGCGAATGAACGATTACCCGATCAAGGAGGGGCGGTTTCTGGCGGCCACCGAAAAATTGATGAACGACCGGATCTTTGCGGGACTTTATTTGGAGGTCAACCCCGAGATCCTCTCCCAGATCACTCAGGACCGGCCGCTTTATGAACAGGTAAAGGACTTGGTCCTGGTACAGGAAGAAGCACGTCCAAGGAACAAAAAACAGAAGGTAAAGTACTCCTGTGGGTGCTCCAACGTATGGGGCAAACCGGGGCTGTCCATGAGCTGTAACCACTGTGGAAAACTTTTTACGGCATAAGAACAATATGTTATCTATGTTATGTATATTTAACACATTGAACAAACGCTATAAGTGGCACATATGAAAACCATTGCAATCATGAATCAAAAAGGGGGGGTGGCAAAGACCACCACCTGTATCAACCTAGCGGTACAGGCGGCCCTGAAGGGCCGTACCCTGGTCATCGATATGGACGAACAGGCCAACCTTTCCCGACAGTTCGGGGTCAAGGAGCCGGAAACGACCATACGCGAAGCCCTGTTGGGGGAGAAGTTTTCCCCGGTGAACGTACGGGAGAACCTGGACCTGATCCCTTCCTCTACCGATCTGGTAGGAATAGAATCCCGGCTTTTCAACGAACTCTCCCGGGAGCGGAAACTGGAAAAGGCACTCAAAGGCCTGAAGAAGGACTATGACTTTATTTTTATCGACTGCCCTTCGAACACCTCCTTGGTCACCGTGAACGCCCTTTCCTGTAGCGACTACGTGATCCTGCCCATCAAGGCGGAGATCTTTTCCATTGAGGGGATTGACCATATGATCAATTTTATCCGAATGGTGCGGGACAACATCAACGACAAGCTCAGTATTCTTGGGATCGTCATCACCCAATGGGACGAACGCCTGAACGTGGGCAAGGACGTGATGGACAAGATCAAGGAACAGAAATGGGATACCGCCCTGTTCCAGACCAGGATCCGAAAAAATACCGCGGTATCGGCCTCCCAATTGCACCACCAGACAATTTTTGAATACGACCGAAAGAGCAACGGGGCACAAGATTATACCGCCCTGGGCTATGAGGTCCTGGAACGAATTAACAACCATAAATAAAAGAACTATGGGACTAGATGATCTATTGACGGGGAGCTCGAAAGAAGGCGCCAAGCCCAAAAAAAAGGCGGCCCCTAAAAAAGCGGCGCCGGCCTCCGAAGAAAAAAAAGAATACAAGAATATTTATTTGTCCGAATCGGCCATAAAACTGCTGCACCAGGTCACCTTTCTGGAAAAGGTGAACAACAGCGGCTATACCTTTGGGGATGCCGTCCACGAGGGCCTAAAGCTTCTGGCAAAGAAGAAAGGACTTTAAAAGCCTTTTAAACACATTCAAATACGGCCAAAACCTTTGATATAAGAAGGTTTTGGCCTTAAAACAGGGATTTCCCTTTTAAGGATAAGATTTAAGAAGGAAAGCGGCTAAAACTGAATTAATCCGCATAAATGGCCGTTGATGACAGTTACCCTTCCTAAAAGGCCTTATGCCAACAATAGGCTGTATACCAAAAATAGAACAAAATTTCCGGTATAGATGTGTATGGGGCATGAAGCCCATCGGTGCGAAAACGTACGCTAAGGAATAATTTTTAACTTTTCATTAAGAGTACCTAGGTTACGTAATTTCCCTTTCAAGAATTTTTATGGAAGGAGAATATGATTATGCTAAACCTACTAATTCGTTCAATTTTGGAGGTGTTCCTAAGGAACATTATACCCGTATAGACAATGAAGGACAACTTGTTTTTTTGCTTTTCCAAAGAAAACGAACCAATAATAGTAGTGATCCTTAGAGGCTAATTTTAGTTGCCCGTACCTTTAGTGGTATGCATAGGGTTTCGTTTTATCGTGCAATGGTAATATTGTCCAAATTTTTAGGCTAAAGGATTATTGTACTCCCTTTATCTTTTGATTCCCATTAGGTGATCCCCTTCGACCATACCACAAGTTCTGGTTAATTCGATAACAAACAGACGTTTATAGAATTCGCCCTGGTTTTTATATATTTTCTTGATCAATTTAGTGGCAATAAGGGACAGATTCGATTCCACCATTTTATCAAATGTTTCGATCTCTTTCATAAAATCTAAGTTTTCAAGCTCATTTTGATTCCTTAGAAGAGAAAATACACGGCTATCTGATTTTAGCATTGTTATTTCATCTACATCGAAAAAGTGTTTAAAATCAACTTTTTCTGTTTTTGCACTAGTAGCGTGTGCCACTATTTTATTGCTGAACGCTAGAATTTTCGATTGTGATAATTGTTTTGATAATCTTGTCTTGTTTGCCATTTTATGGATGGTGAGCAAATTATCAATGGCTAATTTTTGTTGGGATACGGCATTCAATAAACCGTAAAGTCTTAAGTTTCTTTCTGCAAAATCAAGATTTATAGATGGTTTTTGACGTTCCAAATGTTTGAAGGATAATTTAGCCAATTCGGAGTCGTCAATGACCTGGAAACTGTTATGCAGAATATTCCATTCATAATCTTTTTCGAAGCCATAAAGATTTTTTACTGCATTTTGGAAGGTAGACTCGTTCTTTTTTTCATGCCATTTTTCATGCCATTTTTGGGCGAATTCGCTCCATATATCTTTTTGTAAGGCATTGAATAGTTGAATGTTCGTTTGCTCTATCATATGGCTTAACAACTCGTTTTATCCAATATTATTACAATTGTAAGATAATAACAAAAATAAATTAAAGAAAATACAGCAATTTGTAAATGCTTGGAGAACGAATTTTCATAACGGATATATTCAAAGGGGAAGCTCATGTTTTTCCAGAAAATGGTCATAAGGTTTCCGATACGGTTTGAATAAAATAATTTTAAATTATTGATTTATAGTAAAATAATATGTTATATATGTGCATTATGTTGTATATGAATAATAGTTATAATTTGTTAAATTTGAGCCCCTGATAAAGTAACAAATCGAATCGAAGTATGGATTAATAACTTATTGCTTTTTTGACTTTTTTCAGGCGGGTTTACCCCGGTTTTGAGGGAAGTTCTTTTTTTTTTTTTTTTTGAGTGTGATTTTAGAGGAAGGTATCCCTTTATCTAGGCACTAATGGATTCTTTTATAGAAGGAGTACTAATAGTATAGTAAGCAAGATATGCAATTATGGCCTATCCCCGGGCCGAATATTTCTAGAATTTGACCTATTATTTTTTAAATTTTCTAAATGCTTGAATAGTTTGATAAATACCATATGAAATAAATATTCTTCCTATAAAATTCCAAACATAAAAGAAAGTTTTTGGATTTGCCTCATCCATAAAACTTATTCTGTGTGTTGGTGTTAAAAAAATAAAGAAGTATTTTACATTTTTATAAAAAGTTTCCAGTGTAATTCCTGTTAAACTAATATAGAAGTTTTCGGTGGCAATTATAGAAAAATAAAAGAACATTAATCCTATTAATAAAGTAAATAGGATAGCTCTTAAATAAGATTTTCCATGGTTATTTGAAAGAAAATTTAGTTTTAGTATAATATAATCTTGTATTGGTTTTTTATCTAGTTTTTTAGAAAAAACCTTCTTTCTCAATTCTGATGTATATGTTTTTTGTTCTAATGAAGAAAATTTTAAATAATCAATTGAATTGTGTTGGTTTAGAAAGTGTCTTTTTAATATTCTAAATGTTTCCCTTTTATTCTTTTCTACAATTATCCCTTCATTTGAAACATATTTTTCATATAATTCTTCATCTTTAACATTGCCATTTGATTCGAAATCTTTTATTTTTATATCAAAAGGGCTTAATTCTCCACTTATTATGGCTAGAGATAAATCTAGACCTTTTTGAAAAATAGTTCCTCTAAAAATCACTAATTTATCAAAAAGAGAGTAAGTGAATAAAACATTTTCCTTAAATGTTGTTCTAGAAAAGACAACCGTTCCTAAAAAATCTGTTTTATAGAAAATAATTTTTTGGTTAAAATGTACTCCCCAAAAATCAGCTAAATCCGAAAAGGTCGTATTATCGAATTTAGCCAGACTATTAAATTTAGAATTGTAAAATCGAACTTTTACTTTTTCTTTAAATTCAGAATTACTAAAATCAGCTAATGAGAAAAATGTACAGCGTTCAAAATTTGCATTTTTACTTACGGTACATTTAAAAATAAATTCATGTTTAAATGTACAGTTTAAAAAATCAACTGAGTGGACATTACTATATCTTAAGTTTATATTACAATTGAAGTTGCAATTTTTAAAAGTTAAAACTTTTAAACCATCAATTGATCTTTCGGTTATTTTTTTATTAAACTCTTCTTGAGTATTTATATCAATCACTATTCAGGGTTTTATTAAGCTTTTTTATAACGGAACTATTCATCAAAACAACCTTTATATTATATTGGTTAAATATATACATTATTAGCTTTTTTGAATGTGGGACTCGAAAAAGGGTGATTTTTTTGATATTGCTATAAACTAAAAAAGTAATAGAGATATCATTATTAATCCTTTGTAGCTAAACTTTAAATAGTTCAATATAATAAGAAAAGGATGATAGCTTTTAGAAACTTCTATTTTAGGAAACTCAATGCTTTTAACGCTTCTTTGTAGTTAATTTCAATTCATTACCAGAAGATTATGTGAAGGGGAGGGAAGAAAGTTTTTTGTCTTTAAAACGAAGTGAAGAAGATAAAAAAGCAAGCAGTAATCACGCAGAGCGTGATTGGTTTTTATTAAGTTATTGAAAATTAATGGATCCCCTTTTTTCTAATATTTTGATATCCAGCTCTGTCTTTGTAGTCTTGATCGAATAATTACACTATAATTTTATCCTTAAATCTAAATTTTATTATTTTTAATATAACACTCCATAATAATTTTATTTTGGAGTATTACTAGAAAAGCTAAGGATCTAGATAGGATCGTTATTCAAATATTATAAAGAGCATAGGTGTATTGTTTTTCTTAAACATACAGACACCTTGATATCTTTCATTCTACTATGGATGCACAATCCGGTGAAAACGGACACCCATTCCGCTGGAAAGCGGACAGTCATTCCGGAATAAAACGGACACCTATTCCGGGGCAAAGCGGACAGTGATTCCGCTGCAAGGCGGACAGCTATTCCGGAGCAAAACGGACACTTTTCTCATCTTAGTGCCATTAACTTTTAAAAGGAAGAGTAATGGCCAACAAACCTATAGGTATGAGAGAAGTACGCGAATTATTACGACTATATTTTAAACAAGGCTTCAGTGGCCGTAAGGCGGCCAAGGTAGCGGGTGTCGGGAAAACGGCTGCTAGCCAGTATATTGCAGGCTTTAAAAGCAGTGGGCTTTCCATTTCGGTCATTACTGGGATGAGCGACAGTGAACTCATC
>NZ_FQYX01000056.1 GCF_900141935.1 Arenibacter nanhaiticus
ATCGTAACCCACGATTGTAACCTGCCAAGACCTTATTCTTTAGGCTTTAGAGTACAAGGGGTAAGCGGAATTTCCGAATTTGACTACCATACCAAAAGGATTCATATCGAAGGAAAAACCGAAGGACATGGCTGGGAAGACATGGATTCATACATCAAGGAATACGACCACCCACTTTGGAAGAAGCACGGTAAAGGTGCTACCGAAGCAGGCCATGGCGGTATTGATTTTTTTGTAATGAACGCCTTTGTAGAATCGGCCAAGGAAAATATAGCACCCCCGATGGATGCCTATGACGCGGCGGCATGGAGTGCAGTGACCCCATTGTCCGAGCTGTCTATTGAAAATAATGGAGCCCCACAGGATTTCCCGGATTTTACCAGAGGAAACTGGATCAAAAGAGCGCCATACAATTGGATGAAAGAAAATTATTAAACTACAAACACAACTAAATATTAATTCAAACTAAATCAATGAAAAAACTAATTACAAAAGGATTATTCCTTCTCGTGTTAGTACTCTCGTATTCTGTCCAAGCACAAGAACGGAGTATTACAGGTACGGTTGTAGACGCAGCCACCAACGATCCCATTCCTGGGGCAAGTATTATTATTAAAAATACAACTACTGGAACCGCCACGGATTTCGATGGCCTTTTTGCCATACAGGCAGCCACAAATGACAAACTTGTCATTAGCTATTTAGGATACAAAACCAAGGAAATGCTAGTAGGTAGCAAAAGTAATTACACGATAGCCTTAGAAGAAGATGCTGCACAACTAGAAGAAGTCGTAATAGTAGGTTACGGTAAACAAAAGAAAGTAAATTTAACCGGATCTATAGCTACCTTGAAGTCGGACGATCTTGTAAAAAACAGTACTTCCAACGTTAGTAGCGCCTTATCTGGTAGGCTAGCTGGGGTAGTAACTGTTCAATCATCGGGAGAGCCAGGTGCCGATGTTGCCAGTATCAACATTAGAGGTTTGAGTTCTTTGAATTCTAACTCACCATTAGTTTTGGTAGACGGAATCCCGAGAAGCATTAACTCGTTAAACCCCAACGATATTGCAACTATCAGTGTTCTTAAGGATGCAGCTGCAGCTGCCATTTACGGTATGCGTGCCGCTAATGGGGTAGTTTTGGTGACTACTAAAAGAGGAGGAACATCCAAACCTCAATTAAGTGTAAATTCTTATTCCGGGATTCAGGTGCCAACAAGAATGCCAGATTTCCTAGGTTCATATGACTATGCTACCTTGTATAATGAAGCCAATATTAACGATGGTAAACCTGCAGCCTTTACCCCTGAAGACTTGCAAAAATACCAAGATGGTTCTAGTCCAGACACCCACCCTGATACGGATTGGATAGACGAGACCCTAGATTCTCACTCTATGATCCAGTCTCACGATGTTAGTGTGATGGGAAGTTACGAGAAGGCCAGATACTATACTTCTTTAGGATACTTACACCAAGGAGGTCTGTATGACAACAACAGCTATAACCGTTTTAACTTTAGAACCAACATAGATGTTGACGTTTTGGATTACGTGAATTTCCAGGCAGATTTCAGTGGTAATTTGGAAGATAAAAATCGTCCTGGAATAGGCACTGGATCCTTGTTTTCTAACATCATGAGAACACCTCCAACAGAGGTCAACCAATTTTCAAATGGCGGTTACAGTTCTTTCAGCAACATTCCTAAAATTAAAAATGGCGGGTATAACGATTCTGAAGATTTTGCCTTTCAATCTAAATTGGCTTTAAAAATAGATTTCCCATTTGCCGAAGGCTTAAGCTTACTGACCCAAGTGGCCTATGACCGATCAGCAGGAGGAAACAACACTGACCGCGACAATTTCGTGGGAAGGTCAAAATCTTTCAGTGTACCTACCTCTTACACCTCATATGACCCAACAACTGGGGAATTTTCTGTAAGTACGCCGGCCGACAGAGGAGAAACTGCCAGTTTATCCGAATCTCAAGCACAAGGATACCAGCTAACTACTGAAGCTATCTTGGATTATTCTACCTCCATTGGAAAACACGATCTTGGCGGTAAATTCGTATTCTCTAGAAATACTTCCAAATTTAATATTTTAAGTGCCGGTAGAACAAACTTCTTAGGAACTTCTATTGACTATTTCGTCGCTGGAGACGAATCTACAAGAACCAATAGCAATGCAACTTATGAAACTGCTATTTTGGGATATGCCGGTAGGTTTACGTATAGTTATGACAGTAAGTATTTAGTAGAATTTAACGGTAGGTATGATGGGTCTTATAAATTTAGTAAAGATTCTAGATTTGGATTTTTCCCTTCTTTCTCTTCTGCATGGAGAATTTCGCAAGAAGATTTCTTAAAAGATTCTAATGTTATAAACAACTTAAAACTAAGAGCCTCTTATGGTGAATTAGGAAGTGACAACATTGGTGCTTTCCGTTATATTGAAGTATTTTCGTTTAACGAAGCTTTCGTAGATAACGGGAATGTTGTAAAAACACTTTCGAGTAACGGTATCCCTGATCCATCAACTACTTGGGAAAAGGCGAAGACCTACAACCTTGGTATTGATTTAGGATTATGGAACAACCTTTTCTCTATTGAGGCCGATATGTTCTACAAAAGAACGTCGGATATCTTAACCACTAGCGCCTTGGAAGTTCCAGGTACTTTTGGTGGACAGTTGCCATTGCAAAATATTGGTGTGGTAGACAATAAAGGTATTGAAGTGGTTGTAAACCACAACCATAACATCAACGAGTTTCAGTATTACGCCAACTTCAACATTGGTATCGCCAAAAACAAAGTAATTGATATTGCTGAGTCCGAGTCTGTAAACGATTTAATCAAGCGTACCGGAAAACCTATCCAAGCCGGCTCTAGAATCGGTTATATGGCTGACGGATTATGGCTTACCCAAGCAGAAATAGATGCTGCGAACGCTAATGCTAAAACACAATCAGGAGATGCAGGGGCTGTTTATCAGACCCAAAACCCAAAACCAGGTGATATTAGATACACTGATATCAACGGAGATGGCATTGTCAACAGCGATGATAGAACCGTTATCGGGAAAGGAAATATTCCGGAAGTAACTTTCGGACTTAACCTAGGTTTCACCTACAGACAATGGGATTTTGCCGCCCTTTTCCAAGGTGCAGGAAACTTTGACATGTACTTATCCAACGAAGCTGCATTTGCTTTCTTTAACGGTGGAAAGGTATTTGATGCCCACTTGGACAGAGCCCAAATAGGTGCCGATGGCAACGTAGTAAACCCTGGTGCAACATATCCAAGACTTTCTTTATCGAACAATGCAGTGAACGAAAGATTTTCTTCGTACTGGTTAGAGTCTGGAGATTATATCCGTTTCAAAAACATCGAAATCGGTTATACCTTCTCTGATCAAGTAATCGAGAAATTAGGATTGGATAAATTAAGAATTTACCTAAACGGCAGAAACTTGGCTACTTGGTCAAAAATCAAACAATTAGATCCAGAGAACCCACAACAAAGAGGTTGGTTCTACCCACAACAAAAAGTAGTTAACCTTGGATTTAATATTCAATTATAATTTTAACTAATCATGAAAAAAATAAATAAATTACTAGCGCTAATTTTATTGGTTTCGGCACAGTACTCTTGTACCAGTGACTCCATAGAATTAGACCCACAGACAGCTATATCCTCGGAAGTAATATTCACGGACCCGGCCTTTGCCGAGGTATTCTTAAACAAGGTTTATTCTGGTATACCTCATGGTTTCAACCGTGGATGGTATATGTTGGATGCAGCGACCGATGATGCCGAGAACTCTTATCCTTGGCCAGCATCGAACACCATTTTTAATACGTCGAACATCACTACCGATAATTCACCCTTTAACGGATTATGGTCTAACGCATATGCACAGATCAGAAGGTTAAACAATTTTATTCAAAACTACGACAAGCTAGAAGGTTCTGAAGGTTTAACAAACAGACTAAAGGCCGAAGCCCATTTTCTAAGAGGTTTTTATTATTCTTATCTATTAAGAACCTTCGGTGGAGTGCCAATTATTACCGAGCCACAATCTTTGGAAGATGAAAATTTATTAGTGAGCAGAAGCACAAAGGAAGAAACCTTAAATTTTGTTATTTCAGAATTGGACAAGGCTGCCGGTATTTTCGAAAACAGCAATGCTGCTTCTAGTACCAGGGGAAGCTGGGCTGCCGCAACAGCATTAAAAGGACGCATTCTTTTATACGAAGGAAAATTCGAAGCTTCTGCAGCTGCCTCGAAGGCTGTCCTAGATGCTGAGGCCTTCTCTTTGGATGCCGACTACCAAAATGTTTTCTTGGACGACAACACTCCCGAAGTGATTTTTGATGTACAATTTAAAGATCCGGACAAAGGACACTATGCCAACCTTTTTAACACCCCAAAATCAACTGGTCCTATCAGCGGATGGGGCGGTACAGGACCTACCCAAAATTTGGTTGATCAGTACGAAATGAAAGCTACTGGCCTAAAGCCAGAAGAGCCAGGTTCTGGATACGATATGTCTACCCCTTATGAAGGTAGAGATCCAAGGTTTTATGCTTCTATCTTATATGACGGTGCACAATGGAAAGGGGTTACTATTAACCACAGACCAGGTGGAGATGCAGGAATTGCTACCAATGGTGATTTCACCAGAACCGGATATTCTATGAAGAAATTCATACAAGAAGAGCGCAACCACAATCAAATAAGCACCCAACACTGGATATTTATCCGTTTGGCAGAAGTGTATCTTAACTATGCCGAGGCATTGATAGAGGCAGGACAAGATCTAGATTTGGCTACTGCAGCGATCAACAAAGTGAGAGAAAGAGCCGATATGCCTTTGATTAGTTTGAGCACCCAGAGTGAGCTCCGTGAAAAGGTAAGACACGAAAGAAGAATAGAGCTTGCTTTCGAAGAACACCGTTTCTGGGATATCAGAAGATGGCGTATTGCCGGAAACACAGAAGTGTTGAACATTTACAGAATGGACATGGATAGCGAGGGCAACCTTATCGGAACCGGAAAAGCTATTTGGGAGACAAGAAACTGGAATGACAGAGATTATTTAATGCCAATTCCACAAAGCGAAATTGACATTAACACCAACCTGACCCAGAACCCTGGGTACGAATAAAATTAGGATTTGAATTAGCTATTTTATTTCTTCAAACCCATTTAAACTTTGTTTAAGTGGGTTTTTGTTTTAGCCATAAATTGTATCTTCACATTATGAAAAAGACTTTGTTATTTTTAAGCGTTTTATTAGCATCATGCAGCCATAAGCAGGCAGAAAAAAAAGACGCTCCTTTAGAAACCGAACCACTATATACTGTTTTAACCGCGGAAACTACGGGTATACACTTTTTAAACGAGCTAAAAGAAAACACCTACATGAACGGCCTGTTCTATGAATATTATTACAACGGTTCGGGCGTAGCTGTAGCCGATTTTAACAATGATGATTTGGCCGACATATACTTTGTCAGTAGCCTATCTGAAAACAAATTATACCTCAATAAGGGAAACATGCAGTTCGAAGATGTTTCCAAAGCCGCCAATGCTACCGGAGGATATGGTTTTGGCACTGGGGTAACGGTAATAGATATCAATAATGACGGTTTGATGGATATCTATTATTCTAAATCTGGAAAAATTTCGGACCCTAACAAAAGAAGGAACGAATTACTGATCAACCAAGGGGTCAATGCCCAAGGTATTCCCGTTTTTAAAAATGAAGCCCAAAGCTACGGCTTAGACTTCCCCGATTTCACCACCCAAGCGACCTTCTTTGATTATGATAAGGATGGCGATTTGGATTTGTTTGTCATCAACCACGGAATCGAATTATACGATGAGAATCTGATGGAAGAGTTAATCGACCAAAAATCTGAATTTAGAGGAGAAAGATTATACCGTAACGACAATGGACATTTTGTCAATGTTTCCGATGAAGCCGGAATCATCAACAATGTCCTAGGCTTTGGTTTGGGAGTAGCCATCGGCGACCTTAACAATGACGGATGGGCCGATGTTTATGTGGGGAACGATTTTTCTGAAAAAGACCACCTATATATCAATAATAAAAACGGTACTTTTAGGGAAATATCCCTAGATGCCTTCGGCCATGTTTCTAACTTTTCAATGGGGAACGACATCGCCGACATAAATAACGATGGACTATTGGATATCATGACCGTGGATATGATGGCCGAGGACAATTACACCCAGAAAACCAGTATGAGCGGTATGAATCCGGCTAAATTTTACAAACATGTAGGCTTAGGATTACACCACCAATACATGTATAATGCAATACAACTGAACAGTGGAATTCAACAAGAAAGCGGCAATCCACAATTCTCCGATATCGCCCAAATCGCAGGAGTTACCAGTACAGATTGGAGTTGGGCTCCTTTATTCTTCGATATGAATAATGACGGAAAAAAAGACTTGTTTGTATCCAATGGTATAAAAAGAGATTTCAGGAACAACGATTTTGTCAACTACAGAAAGCAAAAACAAGCAGAAGTTATTGCAAAAAAGGAAATTCAGACCGAGTCTTATATAGCCGACCTATTGAGCAAAATGCCTACTCGGGAAAAAGAAAATTATTTCTTCCTGAACAATGGAGAAGACTTAAGATACATCAAACAGAACTTTAAGCAACCCCTTTCCAATTCTAACGGGGCAGCTTATGCCGACTTTGACAACGATGGAGACTTAGATATTGTGGTGAACAATTCCTCGAGCATTTCTTTCATTTACCAAAACAATAGCAACACCAATAAAAACAACTATGTAGCTATTAAATTACGCGGTACTTCGGAAAATGTGAATGCCCTTGGTGCTCGTGTTATCCTTTATTCAAAATCTGGCAAACAATATTTGGAAAATTATTTCACCAGAGGTTTCCAATCTGCCATGGCACATACCTTGCATTTTGGAATTGGACAAGACAAAAAGGTTGACAGTGTACAAGTTATTTGGCCAAACAATACTTATGAGGTATTTAAAAATATAGCCATCAACAAAACCGTGACCTTGGCATACAATAAGGAAAGTGTTAAAAAATATGTCTATCAAGATCCTAAAAAAGGCATCTTCCAAGACATTACAAAAGCCTCCAAGATAAACTTTAAGCATACAGAAAACGATTTTAACGACTTTTTAGAGGAAACCTTATTACCTCACAGAATGTCACAACTAGGCCCTGCACTGGCTGTCGCTGATGTGAATAATGATGGATTGGACGATTTTTTTATTGGCGGAGCAAAAGGTCAATCTAGCCAATTATTCCTTCAAAACTCTAAAGGAGAATTTAGCAGTACTACACAAGCTTTTGCCAAGGATAGCGCCCATGAAGATGTAGGAGCTATATTTTTCGATTCCGATAATGATGGCGACCTAGATCTTTATGTAATCAGTGGAGGGACGGAAAAAGCCCCAGATGATCTGTATTATTTGGATCGTCTTTATGAAAATGATGGCAGTGGGAAATTTAAAAAATCAACTGCTGCACTACCGAAAATCACTAATAGTGGATTAAGGGTTGTTGCGGCCGATTATGATCAGGATGGCGATCTAGATCTTTTTGTAGGGGGTAGAGTATTACCTGGCCATTATGGTCGTATGACAAAGAGCTATATATTGGAAAACCAAAGTGCCAATGGGGTCCTTAAATTTACAGATGTAACTGAATCCGTAATTCCTGAAATGGCCAATCACACTATGGTAACCTCCGCAGTATGGCACGATTTTAATGATGATAACTATCCAGATCTTTTGGTGGCCAATGAATGGGGGCCTATAGAGCTTTTCATAAATAAAGAAGGGTATTTTAAAAACGAGACCAAAGCTTACGGCTTGGATAAAAATATAGGTTGGTGGAGTAGTTTAACCTTAGATGATATAGACAATGATGGAGATATGGATATCATTGCTGGGAATTTAGGACTAAATTATAAGTATAAGGCAAGCTTTGAAGCGCCATTTTACATGTACATCAATGATTTTGATGATAACCAAAAAGAAGATATTGTTTTAGGCTATCAGCAAGACAGTACGGTATATCCGGTTCGTGGACGTCAGTGTTCCTCTGACCAAATGCCCTTTATCAAAGAAAAATTTAAAACCTATAACGAGTTTGGAAGTGCCTCGATAAATGAAATTTATGGCGATAAACTCAACCAAGGTATTTCCTATGAAGCCACTGATTTTGCTTCTTCCATATTGTATAACCAAGGGGACACGTTCACTTTTTCACCCCTACCCAACCGGGTACAATTGTCTTCTGTAAATAGAATATTTGTAGATGATTATAATCAAGACAAGAAAAAAGATATTTTATTGCTTGGAAACTTATACGGTTCAGAGGTAGAAACTCCTAGAAACGATGCCAGTTACGGTTTTCTGTTAGTAGGGGCCAACAACCAAGAATTTGAATACTTGCCCAACCAAGAATCAAATCTTTGGGCCAAGGGCGATGTTAAGGATGCTGCCCTCATTAATTTAGCTAATGGTAAAGCTATTTTAATTGCCAAAAACAATGGGGAACTCAGCCTAATTAAGGTGAACTAGTTTTATAAAAACAGTAGCATCTCTCCTCCTGACAGCCCAAAAGCTGATGGATATATTGCGCTTCTGTCATGGTTTGCCCAGCACTAAAAGTAGTGCTGGGCAAACCTTTTTTTTTAAAAAAAATCATCAATTTAAATCGTGTCGTGTCTACTTGCAAAAAAAAACACTAAATAGCTATCGGTCCTCCTTTTGTATCCCGCCCTATCAGGAAGATTCAGAAAAGAAGGCTAAACTCAGATAAAATTAGCAATGAAGCCGATCCGTTCCGAGGAGGTTTCACCCTAAACAAATCTGCTTATATTACAGCAATTCTGACATAAGCCTCCAAGCCATATAACCTTCTAATAGTTACAGTTTGGTCTCAGACATGACGAAAAGACAAGCTTTTCAAAAAATTTACCCCAAAATCGTCAAATTTATCCACCTCACAAAAAGATACAAAAGCCATATTTGTTGCTACAACATTTCCGTAAAATTAAGAATCCATGAATCACAGAAGAAATTTCATCAAAAAGACCGCGATAACATCAGCTGGTATTGCCATTCTTCCGAACATATCTTTAGGAAATTCCTATAAGAAAAATATAGAAAAAGTAAAAGTTGCTGTTTTAGGCGTCGGTCTTAGAGGAACCAACCACCTAAACAACCTTTTAAAAAGGGACGATGTACTAATTACCGCTATATGTGATATAGATCCGGCCAGAATTACCATAGCACAAGAAAAAATAGAAAAAGCTGGACAGAAAAAGGCCAAAGTCTTTGGAAAAAACGACATGGATTACAAAAACATGTTGGCTTTGAAAGATGTCGATGCCGTAGTGATCTCAACTCCTTGGTTGTGGCATACCAGAATGGCCGTAGATTCTATGAAAGCCGGAAAATATACCGGACTGGAAGTGTCCGCAGCCAATACCTTGGAAGAGTGCTGGGACTTGGTCAATACCCACGAAGAAACCGGATCTCATTTAATGATCCTGGAAAACGTTAATTACCGTCAGGATGTATTGGCGGTGCTTAATATGGTAAAACAAAACCTTTTTGGAGAACTGTCTCACTTCAGATGTGGCTACCAACACGATCTTAGGGCCGTAAAGTTCAACGATGGTAAGCAAGCCTATGGCGGTGGCGTTGAATTTGGCGAAAAGGGAACCTCGGAAGCCAGGTGGCG
>NZ_FQYX01000047.1 GCF_900141935.1 Arenibacter nanhaiticus
TTTTTTCGACACCGAGGTCGAAAAACCGGTTTCAAAACTCCGCGTCGCCTCGTTCCTCTCCACCGCGCCAGCTGGCCCCTCGCTGTAAATGCAAATCGTTGCATTTCCTTCTCGGTCCTCTGCGAATCAGGGTTTTTAGCTGCGCTGGCTTACTTTTGAGTATACTCGTGATATAATGAATCAAATTAATTATTACATTTCCACATTGATTTATGGCAACCTTTTTTACATTGATTATTGCGAATTGTTTATTGATAATTGTTTGAAGTCTCCCGACTTTGAGGGGCATCATACCTCAATGTTTCCATAGTAATAAAACCACCATACCGCCAAATCCTGCTTCTAAGACATTTCTTTTTACGTGCCTATACATAAGGTTAGTTCCCTTTCATCAAATACACCTTCTTTGTACGCTCATTGCCAGCGCAGCGCAGCAATCTCATGAAGGTTCTCGCAACAGCAACAGCTTGCCTCGTCCTACGCCCTCCCAATGACTGGTTCTAGATCAATTTTTTCATAGACCCACTGTTGTATTTTCAAATTCCCTCATT
Source organism: Arenibacter nanhaiticus (assembly GCF_900141935.1). Classification (GTDB taxonomy): domain Bacteria; phylum Bacteroidota; class Bacteroidia; order Flavobacteriales; family Flavobacteriaceae; genus Arenibacter; species Arenibacter nanhaiticus. The sequence goes on from NZ_FQYX01000047.1 coordinate 552, forward strand.
CTCAAATTTTTAATTGACTTATTGTTATTTTAACTAATTGTTACATTTCCACATTGATTCATTGTTACATTTAACAATTGCTACATTATTACATCATTTCCTTCTTACTCATGCCGGTACAAGCGTGACGCTCGCACTAGCGGTCAAATTCTTTGTAATTCAACAAATTGTTACATTTCCAAATTGATTCATTATTGTATTAAACAATTGCTAACTCATTGTTCTATTAATTAATTGAATGCCGCGTTAGGGATCGCAGCGGCATCCCCGCAGCAGGGCAAGGGATACAGCGAAGAGCCCGACCGACGAAGGAGGGAACGCCCAAAATACTATGCTGGGGATGGATGTCTTTGTTGGCTAGTTTGCGACTGAGAATCTTAAAAGCTTAACATTTAAATCACGTTTTTTCTGCTTATTGATAGCATAGGTCAAAGTTTTCTTGGGCTATCTCCAAACTTCGCAGAATAAGCTAACTGCTTTTATAAAATGGCTGTTACTTCTAAAATATTTAATTAATTTTAAGGTATGTTAGCCAAAGAAGAAAAATTAAATACACTATCGCATGGCCTTGGTATATTACTAGGGCTCATTGGTTTTGTGGTGTTGTTTCTAAATAGGGGACAGCATTCTTCCTACGCAACTTTCTCTGTGGTGGTTTACAGTATATCCATTTTGTTGCTATTTACGGCTTCAACGGTTTATCATGGCGTTAAGGAAGGAGGTTTGAAAAATAAATTAAGAATTCTAGACCATATTTGCATTTATTATTTAATTGCGGGAACCTATACTCCAGTAACTTTAATGATGCTCGAAAAGGGCAATGGATGGCCTATGTTTTATGCCGTATGGGGTCTTGCTGCCTTAGGGACGGTGATGAAATTATTTTATACTGGGAAGTATGAATTTATTTCTACCTTGCTTTATCTGGTGATGGGATGGCTGATTGTTTTGGACCTTGATGGTCTAATGGCTCAAACGTCAACTTTAGGAATAAGTACGATGTTCTTAGGCGGGGGGTTATATACTGTGGGCATTTTGTTCTATGCCATAAAAAAAATCCCTTATAACCATTTTATTTGGCATCTATTTGTCTTAGCAGGTGCCATTAGCCATTGGTTGTTCATTTTCTTCGAAGTTGTTTAATCTTGAAGCATATCCTTGTATTCTTCAAAAAAGGCTTCTAAAAGGGACATGTTGTCTTTAAGAAATACCATGGTTTCTTGCCAGGTTTTCTTATTGTGAATAGATACATTTTCTTTACGAACAAAGATCCTAGAAATTTCCTTTCCGTTTTTCAACACAAGAATTTCTTCGAAAATAACCTCTGGAAGGTATTCTGTTCTTAAGATATTTTGAAGGGCACTAAACTTTTCCCATAAGGTTATTCTTTTTTCTAGATCTTGAGTTTCAATATCGATCGATACCATGGCGGTATGGACATCAAAATGAAACTTAAATGAACAATCCTTAATTTTTGTGTGGTATAGGATCCATTTTCTAGGGAAAGATTTTCCAAACGAAATCCAAAATTCCTGTCTTAATCTCTTTGATTCTTCTTTGCTAAACATTTATAAAGCGTATGCGATGATAATTCCTATAATAATAACTAATAGCTTACGAAGGTTAAACTTGTGCGCTTCTGAGCTTTCGAAAAGGATAACGGTGGAAATATGTAAAAACACCCCAATAACCAATGCGTTTAAATAAACGGCATAGGTTTCTATAACCTTAAAAGTGCTTGCAATGTAGGTACCTATAGGCGTCATTAGGGCAAAGAGGCTAATAAATAGAATGGCCGATGTCAGTTTTATTTTAGATCCTAAAAGAAATATACTCAGGATTATGGCAATGGGAATTTTATGGACAAGAATCCCATATAGCATGGTATGGTGGTGTTCTATCGGCAAGCCTTCTAATAATGAATGGATGCAAAGGCTGGCAAAGAGCGTCCAAGGGAAGGCAGCGTTTTCTGGATCTAAATGGACATGCCCATGTTCGGCACCTTTTGAGAAAAACTCTAAGAATATTTGAAGCAAAATCCCCAACATAATAAAAACACCCACAATTTTAGGGTTTTCATGGGTATATACTTCCGGAAAAAGTTCAAAAACCGTCAAGGCTAATAAAAAAGCACCACTAAAAGCAAGAAGCAATTTAAATACTTCTTTGTTCTGCGGTTTGGTAAAATAAACAAATATAAAGCTTAACAATACCCCAAGGATGGGTAATAAATAGACCATGTAAGATTAATTACGTTATGTACAAATTTGGCAAATTGCCTAATGGGGGCTAAAATTAATGTATTTTTGCGGTAATCTTAAAGGTAGATATGAACAATAATTTTAAAATGGTAGCCAAGACCATGTTTGGTTTTGAAGAAATTTTGGCAAAGGAGTTGCGTAATCTTGGGGCATCCAATGTAACTGAGGGGGTTAGGAGTGTTTTCTTTGAAGGAGATACCGGTTTTATGTATAAGGCCAACCTATGTTTGCGAACTGCCATAAAAATAGTAAAACCCATTCACTCTTTCCAAGTAAGGAACGAAAATGATTTGTATAAGAAGATCTATGCCATGGATTGGTTCGATTTTCTTTCTACATCAACGACTTTTGCTATAGATGCAACAGTGAATTCCGAGAACTTCACGCATTCACTTTATGTATCCCAAAAGGTGAAAGATGCCATCGTAGATAAATTTAGGGATGTTGACGGAACTAGGCCCGATGTTGATATAAAGTTCCCCGATGTACGTATCAATATCCATATTCAAAACGATCAATGTAATATTGCTTTGGACTCTTCTGGGCGCTCTTTGCACCAAAGGGGGTATAGGACAGCCACGAATATAGCGCCCATAAATGAGGTGTTGGCTTCGGGATTATTGCTTTTAAGTGGGTGGGATGGTCAATCGGACTTTTTAGATCCTATGTGCGGTAGTGGTACCTTTTTAACCGAAGCGGCCATGATTGCATGTAATATTCCTGCCAATATCAATAGAAAGGAATTTGCTTTTGAAAAATGGCACGATTTTGATGCAGATCTTTTTAATAAAATAGTAGAGAGCTGTTTAAATAAAACAAGAGAGTTTCATCATAAGATTATCGGGTACGATAAAGCCCCATCTGCAGTAAGAAAGGCTCAAGACAATATCGAAAATGCCAATTTATCGGAATATATCACCGTAGAAAGAAAAAACTTCTTCGATACGGAAAAGATGTCCGAAGGTCATTTGCATATGGTTTTTAATCCGCCTTATGGGGAACGGTTGAATATAGAAATGGAAGATTTTTATTCTGAAATAGGAGATACCCTAAAAAGAAATTATCCAGGTACGGATGCATGGTTTATCACTTCCAATTTAGATGCCTTGAAATTTGTAGGGTTACGCCCTTCTAGAAAAATAAAAGTTTTCAATAGTCACCTTGAATCTCGTTTGGTCAAGTACGTGATGTACGAGGGCAGTAAAAAGGCAAAATTTAATAAAGCAGAATAATTAAAAAATTAAAACCCAATAGGAATTTATGTTTATGACATACCTATTGGGTTTTTTAGTTTTATAGAATCAATTCAAAATTACTTGTGAAAATAAAACACAAAGCATTAGTATTTAATTTTTTAGGCTTCGCCATATTGTTTGTAACAGCCCGATTGCTGTTAGGATATTTTTTTCCGCTTCATCGTGTTTTCTTGGCTGTCATTGCCGCTGTTATCGCCAATATTTTAGCGCCTAAATTTGCTGTGGTGAAAATAGACCGCGTTGAAAAGCTAATGATGAAATCGATTTTCATGAAGGGCGTCCGTGAGCTATAGTTTAATTCTCCGGAACTTCTTTTTCTTTCTCTGTCACTTTAATTTTTTTAGCCTTTTTATAAAGGGGTAAAAAATAGGATATAGAATAATTAAAGCCAACCCCAAAATTACTGCCATCGGTGACCTTGTTAAAACCAGGTATCCATAAATTGGAAAAATTATCAGCTTCTTTGTTACTGACTAAAAATCCAATTCTAACGCTAGCTCCTAAATAGATATTGGCAAAAAGTTCTGCCTTTATACCAACGACTGCTTCCAGCCAACTAGCATTTAAATTGCTGAATTTTTGCGGAGTAGTGCTTCCAGGAGCAAAACCATTGGCTGGTATTTCAGTCGGATTGTTTTGATATTCGGGGGTAGTCCAATAACGGTCGGTATCAAAAATCTGATAATTGTTTAAGGTCTGGCTAAAACTGCTGAAGGCATAACGTCCACCAACATAAATAGCGTTGTGCATGCCGTACCAATTATCATAGGTATTGTAATCTACCCCTAGTTTAATATAGGACCCGGAGGTGGTAAAATTGTATAAATCTTCTTGCTTCGTATTGTCTTCATTTCCCAATTCTGTCGCAAGGAACAGCTTTGAGCTGATCCTGTAATCGCCGACAATTTCGAATCCCTGATAGTCGTCATTTAAAAAAGATTGTAAAGGTCTGCTTAAATCTATTCCTACCCTAATTCCATAGGGATCTGTACGGGCAATGGTGTCTTTAGGATTTAAATCAATCGACTTGCCTTGGGAAAAGGCAAATAAGAAGCAAAAACTAAAAAGTGTACTAATGGTATATTTTAACATGAGCCGAGATTGAGTTTTCTACCAACGGTGTTACTATTTCTACATTCTTGATCCAATTGTCGCTTTCTGGCTTTAATTCTTGGCTAAGATTATCGTAATTGGTGATAAATCCACATGCCCTAGAAATAAATTTATCATTTCTGTCGTAATTAAAATAAAGGGTATCCAAATCGCCGCCTTCTACTTGGATGGTATTACCATTGGCATCCTCGGCATCTACGGTCACAGAGTTTTTAATAAAATAAAAGCCCGTTGAATTTTCGGTTACTTTGAAGGGTATGGCGATAGAATCTATATCGCTTCTGTCGGAAACCCCTGGCACCGTAGTGTTTTGGCCAACGCCCACAATTCTAAATTTGGATACCTTCTTTAATTCTGTGGGGTTGTCCACATCATAAAACCTTACTACAACCAAAGGCGTATTCCCTTCTATACAGATGTCGTCCTTTTCGCAAGCCATAAAACCGAATACGGTGATTAAGGCTGTGAGTAGTAAGATTGAGATTTTTGTTTTATTCATTTTCCCTTTGGCCTATTTAGAGCGTTTTCTCAAAAGTACAACATTTTCTACATGATGGGTTTGAGGGAACATATCTACCGGCTGTACCTTAGCGATCTCATAATCGTCCTTCATCAGTTCTAAGTCTCTGGCCTGGGTAGCACTATTACAGCTAACATAAACAACCTTTTCTGGGGAAATGTTTAATATTTGCTGTACTACCTCCTTGTGCATACCGTCTCTTGGTGGATCGGTAATAATAAGGTCTGGTGTGCCATGGGTTTTAATAAAATCGGCGTTGAATACATTTTTCATATCGCCAACATAAAAATCTACATTGGAAATATTGTTCCTTTCTGCATTTGCCTTCGCATCGGCAATGGCTTCTGGAACGGTCTCTATACCTACTACTTTTTTTGCCTTTTTAGCAACGAACTGGGCAATGGTACCTGTACCGGTGTACAAGTCGTATACCAGCTCCTCTCCGGTAAGTCCGGCAAAATCTCTGGTTATTTTATACAATTCATATGCTTGATCAGAATTGGTTTGGTAGAAAGATTTAGCAGTGATTTTAAACTGTAGCCCCTCCATCTCCTCAAAAATATGATCTCTTCCAGCAAAACATACAATCTCCTGGTCGTAAATAGTATCGTTTTGTTTCTGGTTGATAACATATAGAAGCGCAGTAATCTCTGGGAAACTTGTCGCCAAATGGTTCATCAACAAATTGCGTTTTTCAAGATCGTCTTCAAAGAATTGAACCATCACCATGATTTCTCCTGTAGAGGAGGTACGAATCATAACGGTTCGTAACATACCCCATTGATTTCTTGGGTTAAAGAAGGTCAGTCCGTTCGAAAGAGCGAACTCTTTTATCTCCAAACGTATTGCATTGGAGGGGTCTTCTTGCAAATGACATTTTTTAATGTCAAGGATTTTATCCCACATTCCGGGAATATGAAAACCTAAGGCATTTTTATCGGTTATGTCTTTTTTAGAATTGATTTCTTCCATGGTTAGCCAACGGCTATCCGAGAAAGAAAATTCCATTTTATTTCTGTAAAAGTATTGTTTTTCAGAACCTAAAATAGGAGTGGTTTCGGGTAGTTCTAAGTGCCCGATCCTACGTAGGTTGTTTTCTACTTCTTTTTGTTTGTAAAAAAGTTGGTGCTCATAGCCCATATCTTGCCATTTACAACCACCGCAGACCCCAAAATGATCACATACCGGGGTGGTTCTTTTATCTGATAGGGTATGAAAATGAATTGCTTCACCTTCAAAATAAGCTTTTCTCTTTTTTGTGGTTTGTACATCAACAACATCGCCAGGGACGGTGTTTGTTAAAAAAATAACCCTTCCATCCGGGGCTTTGCCAATGGTTTTACCTTTGGCCCCAGCATCTACGACTTCGACGTTTTCGAAAATCTCTCTTTTATTCTTTCTTGCCATGGGGCAAAAATAGGCGAATTTTTTAGGATTTATAAAGCTTTTTAAAAGAGTCTTAGGCGTATTTGATAGAATAGTATTATCAAGGCCATGATAAAGCCGAAGTTATAGGGCTGTTAGGGTTGTTTAAATGTAAAAAAGCAGCTCATAATGAAGGGGAAATAATTTGTATTGATGTATTGAAATTTGTTGAATTGCCTTTAAAATATGGATGTGCTTATATATAAATGCTGATTTGTTAAAAATAACTAGGTTAAATTTAATTATTAATATTAAAACCGTATTATGAAAATTTAATTTTTAGTAATTTAGCGCCACTACGAAGGATGATTTCTCTCCCAAAGAAGGAATTGCTAAAGTTTTATTTAAAGATTAAAAAAACATGTCAATTTTAGAAAAATTAAGTTCTAAGGAAGCCATTGCCTTGGAGGAAAAATACGGAGCTCATAATTATCATCCGTTACCTGTGGTTTTAAGTAAAGGAGAAGGGGTGTATGTTTGGGATGTAGAAGGAAAACAATACTACGATTTTCTATCGGCTTATTCAGCCGTAAACCAAGGTCATTGTCATCCTAAAATTGTAGGAGCCATGATGAAACAGGCACAAACATTAACCTTGACCTCAAGGGCATTTCATAACGATATGTTAGGGAAGTTTGAAAAGTATGCCTCCGAAACCTTCGGATATGATAAGCTATTGCCTATGAATACAGGGGCAGAAGCCGTTGAGACAGCTTTGAAGATATGTAGAAAATGGGCCTATGAGAAAAAAGGAGTGCCAGAAAATGAAGCGCAAATTATAGTTTGTGAAAATAATTTTCATGGACGTACCACCACTATTATTTCTTTTTCCAATGATGAGGTAGCCCGTAAGAATTTTGGTCCCTATACCCAGGGGTTTATAAAAATAGAATATGATAACCTAAAGGCACTAGAGGAAACCTTGGAAAACAATTCGAAGAATATTGCCGGATTTCTGGTAGAACCCATACAGGGGGAAGCCGGAGTGTATGTTCCTTCTGAGGGGTATTTGGCAAAAGCGAAAGCGCTTTGTGAAAAACACAATGTACTTTTTATGGCCGATGAGGTACAGACTGGTATTGCCCGTACAGGAAAATTATTGGCAACTTGCGGTAATTGTAGTTGTGTAGACAGGCATTGTAGCGAAACTCCAGAAATTAAGCCCGATATTTTAATTTTAGGGAAGGCCCTTTCGGGTGGTGCTTACCCCATTTCAGGGGTATTGGCCAATGATGACGTCATGGATGTTATAGGTCCGGGGAACCATGGAAGTACTTTTGGCGGTAATCCTATCGCTGCTGCCGTTGGGATCGCTGCTCTAGAGGTTGTAAAGGAAGAAGGCTTGGCAGAAAACGCCTATCAGCTAGGAGAGCTTTTTAGAGCTGAACTCAATAAATTTATTCCTAATTGTTCCGTAGTGAACAGCGTAAGAGGAAAGGGCTTGTTAAATGCCATTCTAATTAATGATACCGAGGAAAGTTCTACCGCATGGGATATTTGCCTTGCATTAAGGGATAACGGGTTGTTGGCCAAACCTACCCATGGGAATATTATTAGATTTGCCCCGCCATTGGTTATGACCAAGGAACAATTGCTAGATTGTGTGGCTATAATTATTAAGACCTTACAGAAATTCGAAAAATAAAATTATTTAATAGTTGTTTTAGGCCCACTATGTAATTAGTGGGCTTTTTTTATTCTCTAGGGGCAATGGTAAATTGGATAAACAATTGTGATTTTAGGAATTGTGAAAAGACTTATAATAAAAAAATGAAGAGGGCTGATTCCTGGGGTGTAATCTATATGGTAATGAAATAATTGTGCTTCATTGAGGTAAAAAGCAGGTTGCGGCTATTAGTTCCAAGCATAGTTAAAAGTAATAGGAGATAAACGGCACACAGGCTGCTAAAACTGCTAATACAATAACAGGCAAGCTTAGGACGGTGGTATTTTTAAAATCGGGATGTATTCCTTAGGTAGAAAAAAAATAAAGGAGCACCAAAAATGAGTGCTCCTGCATGTAGTGATATTGGAGGTGTTTAACTGGGAAAAGACAGTCTTTTCTTTATTGCATGTTTTGAAAGTATTCTTCCATACGCTCTCTCATTAATTCTTCATTTTGTAAGGCGTCCCAACCAATGATTGAAATAATCCAAATGAAAAAGATAGCGACCAAAACATTTAAAACAATACCAATTATGGATAAAGTTTTACCTAGTTTTATGTTGTTTATTCCGGTAAATAGGTCTGGATCCTGGGCATAAATTTTAGTGGCCTTATTGGCTAAAATTAGGCCTATGACACCAAAGACAAGGCCTATAATACCGTAGCAGCAACAGCTTACAATTGAAAGAATTCCGAAGACTAAAATAAGCGTTGCATTGGGTAGTTTTTGTTGTTCCATACTTTTATTGTATAAATTTTCCATAGGTTAATGTATAATGTGAGTCATTTTTATGATATAGCTGATAAAGATAATCGCAGCATTGAGATAAAGGAGAAAAATCTTTATTTTCAGGCTGTTTTTGATAGAGATAAATAAATTGATTCCGACAAAACCCAAGAGAATCAAAATAGTGTAAATTGCCGGATACATATGGAAAGCGGCAAGGAAATCGCCTTCCAATAACAAGGAAACGGCGCGTTGTATGCCACAGCCAGGACACTCTATGCCTAAATATTTCTTGTTTATACAAGGAAGCATATAGCTGTCTAGGTTCATGAAAAGGTTAATTTTAATCATTTATGACGCTAATATAAATCTTTACCGAAAATTACTATTAATTTTGAAGCATGAAAATAAAACGAGTCGTAATTTTTGGGATAATTGTTTTGGGAGCTTTGATAATGGGATTTGGTGATAATTTTATGCAAGACGAATATGCCCAGTCTATTGGTATTGTTCTTATGATGTTCGGGTTATATAAAACAACACAGGTTTGGAGCAATGAAAATTACGGGCCAGAGGAGAAAGATAAAGAGGAGGAGTCATGAGTTTTAAAATCGGAGACAGCGTAGAAGCTTTAGATGATGTTATTTGTGGGAAGGTTGTAGGTGTAAACAATCAAGAGATCACCGTGGAGAGTACAGAAGGTTTTTTGTTAAAATACAAACCCTCGGAACTACTTAAAAGAGCCAAGGTAGATGAAATTGAAGTTTCTAATTTTGAGGTAGCCCAAATAAAGGCAACGAAAGAAATCCCAAAGAATAAGAACAGAAAATTGGTGAAAGCCAAGGAGCGGAATGCTCCTCAAATGGAGGTAGATCTTCATATTCAAAAGTTAACCCCTTCTTATAAAGGGATGAGTAATTTTGATATGCTAAATCTTCAGTTGGATACCGCTAAACGCCGGCTCGATTTTGCCCTACGCAAGCGCATACAGAAAATAGTTTTTATCCATGGCGTCGGTGAGGGAGTCCTTAAAGAAGAACTTTATTATTTATTTCGACGATACGAAGGGTTAAAGTACTACGATGCCGATTATCAAAAGTATGGTATGGGAGCTACCGAGGTGTATTTCTTTCAAAACGTCTAGGATCTGGTATTTTCTTATCCAGATCCTCTTGTAGTCGTTTCTTAACTTGTTACTTAGTGCTTACTGTACCGAAATTGTTGATTCTTAAATCGGTAATTCGTTGGTCATTGGAATTATTTAATAGGGTAATATCGCCCAACCTTATTAGATGTTCATAAGAGGTCGTTTCCCCTTCCGTTTTTTGAGTAGTGGTAATATAAACAGTTCCTTTTTGCGCTACTATTTCTTCAACGACAGTTGGTGCGATCGGAGGAATGGCATCACAGAAGTAATTTTTAGTAAGCTTGTCTGAAAAAATACGATATGTGACCTTGGTGTCCCCGGAAATGGGATAGGCTATTTCGCCTTGAGAGGCTTCGTTTTTTAACATCCCTTCTTTTAAGGTTAATAGCAAGGCTTCCTCCCCATTTATTTTAAAAAGTAAGCTTGTACTCGTTGTAGCTTGGCTTCCGCAAAACTGAATATTGCTGTCGTCAAAATTTATGGTTTCAATCTGTAAATCTCCATCATCACAAGAATAGAGCATCGCCGATATAAACAAGATTAATATTTTTTTCATGCTTCAAATTTAAATGAAATATAGGGTATAATCCTAGAGCTTTAAACTGAATTTACGGGAAATTAACTTTATTTAAATTATTTTTGCACAACTTATCTAAAGGGACGATAATTTAATAGTTAGGAAAGATTTCATGAGAAAGATTTATTTGGATAATGCGGCAACGACGCAAGTAAGGGAAGAGGTAATCGTTAAAATGCAAGAAGCCTTAGGGAGTTGTTACGGTAACCCTTCATCCGTACATAGTTTTGGAAGAACAGCGAAAACTACTATTGAAAAAGCCCGAAAAACTATTGCTAAATATTTAAACGCCCATCCTTCCGAGATTATATTTACATCGGGGGGGACGGAAGCAGATAATATGGTCCTTCGGTGTTCTGTTCGCGATTTGGGAATAAAGACTATCATAACTTCTAAAATAGAGCATCATGCCGTATTGCATACTGCCGAAGAATTGGCCAAGGAGTATGGCATAGCACTACAATTTGTAAAACTTGATATTTATGGGACTCCAGATCTTAAGCATTTGGAAGAATTGTTACAAGAAGATTCCGGAAAAAAACTGGTAAGCCTCATGCATGTTAACAATGAAATAGGAAACTTGGTAGATGTGAACGCTATTGGAAAGTTATGTTTGCAGTACAAGGCTTTGTTTCATTCCGATACCGTACAGTCCATAGGGCACTTTTCATGGGATGTCCAAGAAACACCAATTGATTTTTTGACCGCTGCAGCTCATAAGTTTCACGGCCCAAAGGGAATTGGATTCGCTTATATAAAAAGAAATATCGGGCTTAAATCATTAATTCATGGAGGGGCACAAGAACGTGGTTTTAGAGCGGGAACTGAGCCAATACACAATATAGTAGGGTTAGAAGAAGCTTTTAAAGCGGCCTATGATAATCTAGACGAAGAAAAGGCCTATGTCACCGAATTGAAAAGGTATTTCATTGAGAAAATCAGCGCGGCCATTCCTGGTATTTCATTTAATGGGCAATCGGGAGATCTTGAAAAAAGTACCTATACACTAGTGAGTGCGTGTTTGCCATTTGATCCGGAAAAGACTACGATGCTGTTGTTTCACCTAGATATGAAAGGGATTGCCTGTTCTAGAGGTAGTGCTTGCCAATCTGGGAGCGATGTCGGGTCTCATGTGCTTTCCGAAATTCTGTCCGGAGAAGCCCTGAAACAACCTTCCTTAAGGTTCTCTTTCTCTAAATATAACACCAAAGAAGAGTTGGATTATGTAGTTGGGGTGCTAGGGGAATATTCCAAAGGATAATGTCTAGAAAAAAAAAGACTACCTTGGAATAAGGAAGTCTTTCTTTATGGTATTTGGGGAGTCATAAAATTAAGAAGTACTTCTATAGTTTATGGTTCCCTTGTTTAATAACAAACAACGACTTGTTAATTAATCCTTGTTTTTAGCTCTTGGCCGTTCTTTGTCGTAAGGAAACTTTCTAGAGGCCTGTTTCATCATTAAATCAATTAAATCTATAGTGTTGGTTCCAGATTTTCTATTGATTTGTTTTTCGTATTTCCAAAGTAATTTACCGCTATTACCATCACTGACCTTTATTCCTATTCTACCGTAATTGGAGTCGCCAATAATGTAGTCTAACAGACTAAAATCGTTAGGTACGCCATCGGAAAGAAGAATGTTAAGATCCATGGAGCCACTTATTATGCCATCTACCCCCAAAAGAAGAGAAAGTTCTTTAACTGTATATACATCTATATTTTCATAGGAAATATTATTTTGAGCCAAAATAGCATTGGTGTTTTTGATATTTTGAAATTCTACGGAAAATTTTCTTTTTTTCTTTATTCTAGAAAAATAAGTTTCCAGTGCATTTTGAACCGCATAACCTTCTTTCATTTCCAAGGCTAGTTTTTCGGAATCGGAAAGACTTTCCTTTAAGTCTAAGTGAGTTAAAAAAGGAATAATGGCCAAAGTTTTGTGGTCTTTGGTGAGGAAGTCAAATTTGTCGCTCTCATAAATATTCTTTTGAGCGGTAAGACTTAGAGAGATAAAGCTTAATAAGATTGTTAATGTTGTTTTCAAGAGTTTGTTTTTAGTGTTTGTCGATCGTCCAGGATGTATGCCCGTGCTTATTTAAAATATCGATGACCTAGTTATTTGTTTGTACATTTTATAAGATCGAATTCATTATGGTTGAGGTGTTTTGCCGATATTGACTTGGGTCTCTTAACCAAATCATATGCCTAAAAAGGGCTACCTTCAGACTATTGTAAATTCATTCTTTTGTATCTGCAAAAATATAGGAAATAACCAAACCTTCAACCTGGATAGTTGTTTATTCCATATAAAGAAAAAGGGCTGTGATATTGTTTTTAAAAGAGCTTTGTTTTCAAGGTGTATATAGCTATTTTCTAAAAAAGGTAGCGTTAAAAGAGCTTTTGTTTCTAACATTATCGATTACTTCAATGTTTAATTCACATTCTTTTTTGTCTAGGATCATATCGTCAAAGTTGTAGGTGATCGTATTGGTTTTTGGTTCGTATTCCATTAAAATCCATTCCCCGTTCAAGGTAGCAGAATAGCTGTCGATACCGCTTAAATCGTCGGCGATAGTTAAGCTTAAATAATTATAATTAGAAAGCCATTGTTTATTTTTAAAGTTTTTAGGCCTAATAGTAGGGGCTATGCTGTCTTTAACCAAAGTATAGGTTCCCAAGTTTCTGGTTCTAGTCGTAAATGTAGTGCCTCGTTTGTAGGTGGACGAATAAGAGGGGGTGAAATTTTCGTCCAATCGGCCAATGAACAATTGTTTTCTATCTTCTTGGGAGTATTGGGATACATCAAAAGTAATGGTAAAGTTTTGGTGGGCAGCAACCTTGTTGTCATGTATGGTGACAGTATCCTTTCCCTTTTTTAAATCGATATAAAAATCCTCGTAAAAAGTATTGGCAGGGAAATATACTTTTGCCCCTCCCAAATCAAAATTATTCGGTTTTTTTGCAATGATATAATCTGCTGTTTGGTCTTGTGGTTTGAAGTTTACTACGGCTTCATTTTTCCCTTCAACGGGGATAATCAGTTTTGTGAGGTTCCCCGCTAAATCGTTAATGTGAATTTCGACATTGTAAGATAGGCCGTCCCTTACTTCCACTTTTCCATCGTTATAAAGGGTTTTGTAAATACTTAATTGGTTTGCTGGCTCCCTAAAACACTTTTGTATTCGTTCCCTATATGTGCTAAAGTGAGCATAATCTATGAGAGTGTTGATATAGCGGCTTTCTGAAAAAGAAAAGGTCTCAAAATTATAATCGGTGTATAATTTTCCATTCACAATTTGTTTTACAGAATATACCCCGTTTTGGTTTATGGCCTTATCCTGACGGTCATAGGTGTTTACGCCAAAGCCTATTTCTCCTAAAGCAGTAAGTTTATCTGCTAAGAAAGAACCGTCGGGTTGTTTTGTGAACTTTATGGCAATCTTTTCATTGCTCTGGTTTACCCGGGCTTGTTTAGACAAGGGATATGCGTATGCCTTTAATAGAGTAGGGTTTCTGGCGTCTGCTACGCTAAAACCGTATAGCATTGGATTAATGGGCATTTCTGTAGCGGTACTCCTGATTTCGAAATGAAGATGAGGACCGGAAGAACCGCCGGTATTTCCACTATAAGCGATGAGTTCGCCCCTTCTTAATATAATTTCGGAAGGATCTGGGAAAACTTCTACTTCATAAGATTTTTTTTGGTATTGAATCTTCTTAATATATGCCTCGATTTCCGGAGAAAACTTTTGTAGATGTGCATAAACGCTGGTGTAGCCATTCGGATGGGTTATGTATAAGGCCTTGCCATATCCCCATGGTGATATTTTTATCCTGCTCACCGAGCCATCGGCAATTGAATAGACTGCTAAACCTTGCCGTTGTTGAGTTTTTATATCAATCCCGGCATGAAAATGATTGGAACGTAATTCGCCAAAGGTACCCGCCAAAATTATAGGGATATCTAAGGGCGATCCAAACCGGTCTTCGGGCAAACTTCCTTGACCGTTATGGGGGATCGTGAAAAAAAATAGGATTATAATTAGCGTTTCTTTCATAATTTTTTGTAAGTTCATACGAAAGTAATTAATACCTTTTAATAGAAAAAAAACTCTGTGCCTTAAATTGTTAAAAGAAAATAAAACAAGTTAAAGAATAGCGTTTGCTCTTTTACTTAAAGAATAATTGAAAAAAGTATTGCTAAGTATTGGAAGGTATGTTAACTTTGTTTAAAATGCATTGATATTTGCAGATGAGTGAATTGGTTGATATTGTTGATTCTTTAGAAAACAAAATTAGCAAGTTGCTGCATAAACTAGAGGTTTTGCAACACTTGAATTTAAAATTGGAAGAAGAATTACTTTCGGTAAAGAGTGACCACGAAGCAACAAAGGAAACTGTGATTGAGTGGCAGGAGAGATATGATTCGCTTAAATTTGCAAGTACGATGTTGGGCAGTGAAGTGAATAAGACTGAAGCAAAGCTTAAAATAAACACATTAATACGGGAGTTGGACCAATGTATAGTGCAACTATCCGAGTGATGTAAAACAATTATATGGCAGAAAAGCTCAAAATTAAGCTTTCTATAGCAGACAGGGTGTATCCTTTGACAATAGACCCTACGCAAGAGGAAGGATTGCGCAAAGCAGCTAAGAATATAGAGCAGCTAGCAAAGAAATTTGAGCAAAATTATGCCGTTAGGGACAAACAAGACGTACTAGCTATGTGTGCACTTCAGTTTGCTTCCAAAATTGAGCAAAAAGGAATAGATCAGAATGAAGGGGTTAACGAAGCTGTAGAGCGACTACAAACCTTGGATGAATTGGTAAGTTCCAAGCTTGGGATAAAATAACGTTCTTTAAAATAAATATAGTTACTGCCCACATTGGTAATTAATTTTTGACAAACTCAACACTAATTTGTTTGAAAAGGGTGAGTTTAGATT
This sequence comes from Arenibacter nanhaiticus, assembly GCF_900141935.1. Classification (GTDB taxonomy): domain Bacteria; phylum Bacteroidota; class Bacteroidia; order Flavobacteriales; family Flavobacteriaceae; genus Arenibacter; species Arenibacter nanhaiticus. The sequence continues at coordinate 16,190 of NZ_FQYX01000047.1, forward strand.
GTAAAAGCATGCCTTGCTAGTTTCTAGTTTAAGGATCCTTGATCAGTCTGGTAGCCCTAAACCTGTTTATCGGGGTTTGTACAAATCTTCCATCAATGTGGGCTTTTTTTTTAATAATTTTCAATATATATATGGAGAGTACATCAATTATAATAGGTTTGGTTGGGTTGGCAATTGGATTTGCCATTGCTAAGTTTTTAGAAAAAGGCAAAGCCTCTAAAATTATCGCCAATGCTAAAAATGAAGCGGCAATTATTGTTAAAGAAGCTACCGTTGAGGGAGAAAATACCAAAAAGGATAAAATTTTTCAAGCTAAGGAAAAGTTTTTAGAGCTCAAGGCCGAACATGAAAAGGTAATCGTAAATAAGGACAAGAAGATAGCAGAAGCGGAAAAACGTACTAGAGATAAAGAATCGCAAGTTAGTAGTGAGCTTGCAAAAGGAAGAAAACTTAGTGAGGAATTAGATGCTAAGCTGAGTGATGTTAATTTTAGGAGTGACCTTCTCGATAAAAAACAAGCCGAAGTAGAACGCTTGCACAAGAGTCAAGTGCAACAATTAGAAGTAATATCTGGGCTATCTGCAGATGAGGCCAAATCCCAACTGTTAGAGTCTTTAAGAGATAACGCAAAGTCTGACGCTATGGCTTTTATTCAATCGACCATAGAGGAAGCTAAATTGACAGCGCAGCAAGAGGCTAAAAAAATAGTGATCAATACGATACAACGTATCGGTACCGAAGAAGCGGTAGAAAACTGTGTGTCTGTCTTTAACCTGGAATCGGACGATGTAAAAGGTAGGATTATTGGAAGGGAAGGTAGAAATATTAGGGCCCTAGAAGCTGCTACTGGAGTAGAAATTATTGTTGACGATACACCAGAAGCTATTATTCTATCTTGTTTTGATTCGGTTAGAAGAGAAGTTGCTCGTTTGTCATTGCATAAATTGGTCACTGATGGAAGAATTCACCCTGCCCGTATCGAAGAAATTGTAAAAAAGACCGAGAAACAAATAGAGGAGGAGATCGTAGAGATAGGTAAACGTACCGTTATAGATCTTGGTATTCATGGCTTACATCCAGAACTAATCAAGGCGGTAGGTAGAATGAAATACCGTTCTTCTTATGGACAGAACTTGTTACAGCACTCTAGGGAAGTAGCTAAGCTTTGTGGGGTTATGGCGGCCGAATTAGGTGTTAATGCAAAACTGGCGAAACGTGCCGGACTTTTACATGATATTGGTAAAGTGCCAAATACAGAGGCTGAAGTAGAAACACCGCATGCTATCTTAGGGATGCAATGGGCTGAAAAATTCGGTGAAAAACCAGACGTATGCAATGCCATAGGAGCTCACCATGATGAAATAGAAATGAAAACTCTTATTGCACCAATCGTGCAAGTATGTGATGCTATTAGCGGTGCAAGACCTGGGGCAAGGAGACAGGTGTTGGATTCGTATATCCAAAGATTAAAAGATCTAGAAGAGATAGCTTTCGGTTTCGGAGGAGTGCAGAAGGCGTATGCCATCCAAGCTGGTAGAGAGTTAAGAGTAATAGTAGAAAGTGAGAAAGTTAGCGATGATAAGGCTGCTGAATTATCTTTTGAAATTTCTCAGAAAATACAGACAGATATGACTTATCCAGGGCAAGTAAAGGTTACTGTAATAAGAGAAACTAGAGCTGTAAACGTAGCTAAATAATTTAACAATATTTCTATAAAGGGAGCAAAGCCAGCTGATTCAGCTGGCTTTGCTTATTTGGGGCTACTGTATAAATAGGTTGGCGCAATTTTATTTGTAGATATATTTGTTTTTTTAACGGTCATACTTCGGCTGCGCTCAGTACAAGCATGTAATTGGCATATCTTTACCAGTTTTCGTTCATGCTTATTTCAACTTATTTAGAAAGTTGTCAGAAAACACTAGTAATAAGGATATATGTTTTTGGGAACCGTCCTTGGTTTCCAGTGCTTTTTCAAAATCTTTGCTAGCAATTGCTAGCATGATATGAGTGGATCTGGTAAAATAGACTTCGGTGTAATTGCTATAAGGGGTGGTCTAAGCTTATCTGTGTTGCTGGCAGGGGGGGGGCAGGTTGGTGTTCCCAGCAATTGTTTTCCGCAGATATGGAGGTGTATATTGAAAAACTAGTTGCGTTTATCAAAAAAAAAACAGCCTGCTAAGAAAAACAGGCTGTTGGTAATAGGTTTTAAATGTAATAGCTACGATTTCGTCTGACAGTTAAGAGTTTTTTTAGGCATTTTGACTCTTGGAATAATTTTGGTTTAGGGGCTCGTTTGGAGCCCCCTGACCATTCCAGTCGTCGGACAGGTTATTCCTGACAGGTTGGTCTCCACCAGAGCCTGTTTCCGCTTTACCTGCCTCTAATAAAGGTACAATTTTATCGGATTGTAAATCCAACATTTTTTCATCAGCCAAATATTTGCTGTCCAGTAGGGTCTGCATCGGTGTTTTTCCAAAACAGTGCTTTCCTGTGTGGGTTCTTTCATTATTGTAATACTGCAACCAGCCATCCAGATCTACCTGTATTTCTTCAATGGA
>NZ_FQYX01000022.1 GCF_900141935.1 Arenibacter nanhaiticus
CAGCTGGCCCCTTACTCCAAATGCTGCTGTGCGGTCCTCTATTTTCTTTTCTCTTTGAACTTCCCTATCATATGACTAAAAATGTATTTGTTCAATATTAACCAAAAGTCATATTGACCGGTAGTCCCGCAACATGCGGGGGAGGTACTGATTACTGTTCACCGTTCACCGATTATTTTTTCCACATTGTTTATTGCTAATTGTTAACTGAAATCCTCGCGTTAGGGATCGCAGCGGCATCCCCGCAGCAAAGCAAGGGATACAGCGGAGCGCCCGACCGACGCAGGAGGGAACGCCCAAACACTAGGCCCAATTCTAGGCATCCGAAATAAAAAAGTGCTCCATAAAAGCCTAAGACCTTATGGAGCACTTTTTTAATACATTTCGTTGTTACTATTCTGTCTTCAACCAGGCTTTTCTAGCTTTTAATACTTTCCTAGATGGTTTGTCACCCTCTTTTTCCATCAGGTGGATGCTGTAGGCAGGGTTGGCTCCTAAAACAACTTTGGTGGTCTTGGGAACGCCATAGCGGGTGTAGGCAACCGTAAGGGTATCGCCTACCTTAAATTGCTCGATGAATTCATTAAAACTTTGCCCTTGGGTCAATGGCATATTATTAATGCTGGTAATGACATCGCCACTAGACAAGGCTGCAGCATAGGCAGGACCGCCAATACTGGGGTTGCGTTGAATGATACCGCTGCCAAATTGGTTGACGGATACACTGGCCCCAAAATAAGGTTTGTCTAAGTGCTGTTTTAAAACCACGCCTACCGAAGCAAACAGGTTTTCATAATCGGGCATACCGCTTTCGTAGATATAATTATTAAAAAACTGGTCACTAAAATCCTTTCCGGCGTATTGGGCTAGGGTGGTATGTAGGTCGGCTACGGTATAGGGAATTTCATCTTTGCCATAGTTTTGCCATACCAATTTCATATAGTCGTCTAAATTTAATTTCTCTTGTCTTAGGGATAAGTCCAGGGCAAGTCCCAATACGCTACCGTAAGAGTAGTAAGAGATAAACGTATTTTCCCTGTTCACAGGATCTACGGAGGTGGCGGCATCTACAAAAGGAGCCTGATAGCTCATTTCAATTGGATTAAAGAACTGTCTGGCAGGAGAAGTCCACACATAATTAAATGTGCCCGTAATACCTTCTACATATTGCGCTGGGGTAATGATACCCGCCCTACAGAGGATAAAGTTGGTGTAGTAGCTAGTAAAGCCTTCTGCAAACCACAGTTCCCCGCTCATATTGGCTTGAGCATAATTAAAAGGCTCTAAGGATTGTGGTCGTATGCGCTCTACGTTCCAACCGTGGAAAAATTCATGGGAAACGGTGCCAATATTATTTTTCATTCCCCCTTCTTCCAGTCCTTCGGTATCGGTAAGAATGGTAGAATTTCGGTGTTCCATTCCATCCCCGGAAGCATTCGGGATATAACAGGCTAAAAAGGTATACTTGTTAAAATCGTATTGTGGCAATTCGCCAAAAACGTCTCTTTGGGCCAGGACAATCTTTTTTACCTGCTCAAAATAGGTGTCCAAGGCGGCTTCGGTGCCATTGTGGTGAAGGACAAATTCTATGGTTTGGGTGGTACCATTGTCCTCTACCTCAAATTGGCGAATGGCATGGTTGCTAATTTCAACCGGGCTATCCATAAAGTACTGAAAGTTTGGTGCCGCAAAGCTTGTTGCTGACAACTGCTGCATTTGTGTCGCTACTTTCCAGTTTAGGTCTTCTCGTACCTTAAAATCTACCTTTATGTCGCGGGCTGTTAGTGCGGGGGCATACATAAAGGTGGCCGGAATATTTAAATGGGCATGGGTTTCATCGATCTGGGCATAGGTACCATCACCGCGATTGGCAAAAAGGGTGTAACTAATAGTCACTTCTCCGTTATGCTCCAGAATATCCCATTGGTAAGGATTAGGGCGTTGTATTTTTAAAAGCTTCCCGTTGCTATCGGTAGCCTTAAAATTGTAAACGTTTTTTGCAAATTCGTGTATGGCATAGCGCCCTGGGGAAGAACGTCCCATACGTACCGACAAAGTGCCGGGAGCCAAATCGGGAAAAGTAGCCTTTATTTCGGCCTCATGGTGAACGGCATTTTCAAAAGAGATGCTGTATTGGTTGGTTTGTGCCTTTACATTTGCGGTAAGGACAAGGAATAAAATGCTTAAAAAAATATTTTTCATAAGAGAAATACGTTGTTACAGATTTTTTTTGCTAGGCGTTATTTTTAATAACAGTGTGAGGCGAATATACTATTTAAAAAGAGGAAATGCTACATTTGTACAATGGTGGAGCTTCCAAAACGGTTACAGATAAAATTATCGGAAAGGGCGACTAACAATGCGTTGCGCCAACTTCCTATTGCCAATCATTTAATAGATTTCTCGTCCAATGATTATTTAGGTTTTGCCAGGGACGAGGCTGTTTTCAAGATGGCTTCCGAAATACTGCGCAACGAAGGCATCCGTACCAATGGAGCCACGGGCTCTAGACTTTTAACAGGCAACTCCGAGCTCTATGGGCAGCTAGAAGCCCTATTGGCCAAATTTTACGATACCGAGGCTGCTTTGGTCTTTAACTCGGGTTACGATGCCAATATCGGATTTTTTTCTTCTGTGCCCCAACGGGGCGATGTAGTGTTGTACGATGAGTTATGCCATGCGAGTATCCGCGATGGGATTGGGATGAGTAATGCCCAACATTATAAATTTAAACATAACGATGTAGAGGATCTGTACCGGAGTATAGAACGGGTTAAAAGCAAGAATACAGATAGTATCATATATGTAGTCACCGAATCGGTATTTTCCATGGATGGCGATGCCCCGGATTTGGAAGCTTTAGCGATTTTATGTAAGGCTAATGGCTGTTATTTGGTGGTTGATGAAGCCCATGCCGTTGGAGTATATGGTGAGAAGGGCGAAGGTTTGCTGCATCAGTTGGTGCAACAAGATAAGGTATTTGCCAGAATTATAACTTTCGGAAAGGCTATGGGCTGCCATGGCGCCGCCATCTTGGGCAGTGAGGCTTTAAAAAGTTATTTGGTGAATTTTGCCCGAAGTTTTATCTATACAACTGGTTTGCCACCACATTCCTTGGCTACTATCTTAGCAGTTCATCAACGTTTGGAGAACAACGGACAAGTAGGAACCCCTTTTGGAGGGATACAAACCCTTAAAAATAATATTCAATTTTTTAACGCTCGGCTAATCGCCTTGGGCTTGGAACAATATTTTATACCTAGTAACTCGGCTATCCACTGTTGTTTGGTACCCGGAAACAAGCAGGTGAAGTATTGGTCTGGCCAATTACGAGAGAAAGGCTTTGATGTAAAGCCTATTATGTCTCCTACCGTACCCAAAGGCCAGGAACGATTGCGGTTTTGTATTCATAGTTATAATTCCGAAAATCAAATTAATAGCCTGTTGTTACATTTAGAGATGTTGGTTCACTTGTCTGAAAAATAGGTCAAAAGTCAAGTTTTATATACAAATTGACATATTTATTAATATCTTAAGCTTGTAAAAGTAACTAGGCAATACATCATATGGAGTATCAATTTTATACCCTTGCCGCCTTTGAATATTTTGCCGATGTGCAGGCAGTTAAAGGGCGATTGGAATCTGAAGGAATTCCGGTTTTCCTAAGGGACGGGAACATCCTAAATTCAGATCCAATGATCAGCCATGCCATTGGCGGGGTCAAATTACAAGTGTATTCCAGCGATCGTGAGCGGGCCCAGGAAATTTATGATGAAATAAGGGCTTATGCCATGGACGACCACGGTAATTTACGAACATGCCCCAATTGCAAAGCCCAAAAAATGGAAATCTATTACAGAAGGAACAATGTGTTCTACAAACTGTTTCCTTTTTTTGAAAAGAAAAAGTACAAATGCCTTAAGTGCGAATTTATAACTAAACCCCAGTAGTATGAAGCAGTTTTTTGTAACCGGAATATCGACCGATGTAGGGAAGACCCTCGTAGCGGCCATATTGACGGAAGCCTTGGAAGCAGATTATTGGAAGCCAGTACAAACCGGAGCCCTGGAAGACTCCGACAGTGCCACCATAACCCGCTTAATATCGAACGATAAAACGGTTATACACCCCAATAGCTATTCTTTTAAAGCTCCTATAAGTCCGCACGAGGCAGCAGCCTTGGAAGGGGCGCATATAGACCCGAATAAAATACATGAGCCCGAGACCGATAACGATTTGGTCATCGAAGGTGCCGGTGGGCTGTTGGTGCCTTTAAACGATAGCGATACCATCTTAGACCTTATCATGCCGGCTTATAAAGTGATCGTGGTTTGTAACCATTATCTAGGAAGTATCAATCACTCCCTTTTGACCATAAATTGGTTGTTGGGGAAAGGGTATGATGTTTCCATAGTGTTTAATGGAGAACCCAATAAGGCTTCAGAAGAAATTATTCTTAAAAAAACCGGAGTCTTGGTATTGGGAAGGATAAAAAAAGAGCCTATTATAAATAAGGACATCGTTAAGGCTTACGCCAAAGAATTTAGAAAGGCCTTAGTTGTGGCATAAAAATCAGTCGCACTTGACAATTTTAATAACACCCTCCCTTTTTTAGCAAAAAAAGGGAGGGTGTTTTGGTATTGGCAGTTTTATCGGGGGTTCTATATTGGGTATTTTTTAAAAATGGGCTCTTTAAATAGAGGGATGTTGGGTTTGAGGGACCACTTATTAGCATATGGTAGCTATTAGAGTCAAAAAAATCGTTACCTATAAAAAGTCGAAAGGTGGTTTTGTTTTTATCATTATTCCTCATCTTTGCAGGGATATTTTAAAACTGTACACCAATTGAAAAGTCTTTCAGAAAGAGATCAAAAGCATCTTTGGCATCCGTTGACCCAACATAAATTACATTCTAAAATGCTAGGGATTGTAAAGGCAAAGGGAGCGGTATTATACGATGAGGACGGAAAAGAATATGTAGATGGAATTTCATCATGGTATACTTGTATGTATGGTCATTGCAACGATTTTATTATCGAAAGGGTATATGCCCAAATGCAAAAACTAGATCAGGTGGTCTTCAGTGGATTTACCCATGAACCGGCGGTAGCCCTTTCGGAAGCCTTGATGCAAGTTTTGCCAGCGAATCAGGAAAGACTATTTTTTTCCGACAATGGTTCCACGGCTACCGAGATCGGTATAAAGATGGCCTTACAGTACCACCATAACCGAGGAAAAAAGCGCTCTGTATTATTGGCTTTTGAGGACGGTTTCCACGGAGATACCTTTGGGGCAATGTCGGTTTCGGGATTATCGGTCTATAATGGCCCTTTTGAAGACTATTTTATAGATGTAAAACGCATTCCGGTACCCACAAATGAGAATATCGATAGTATAATCGATCAGTTAATTAACGACATCGATCTGGATACTATTGCCGGATTTATCTACGAACCCTTAATTCAGGGGGCAGCTGCGATGAAGATGCACGACGCAGTCGGATTGGAGAAAATATTGGCATTGGTAAAATCTAAAGGGGTATTGGCCATCGCCGATGAAGTAATGACTGGCTTTGGAAAAACCGGAAAGCATTTTGCCTCTGATTATTTAGAAGTAAAACCCGATATTATCTGTATGTCCAAGGCGCTAACGGCCGGTTTGGTCCCTATGGCCATTACCAGTTGTACCCAAGAAGTGTACGACGCCTTTTATAGCGACGAGATTGCCAAAGGGCTTTTTCACGGGCATACCTATACGGCAAATCCATTGGCTTGTACTGCGGCTTTGGCCGGATTGGAGCTACTTGTCTCTGATGAAATCCAAGAAAATATAACGCGTATTATACAATGGCACCAAGACTTTGATGCCGAGATAAAAGACCATCCAAAAGTATCGGCTACTAGGCAAACAGGGATTATTTATGCCTTGGATCTAAACGTACAAATGGAGCGATACGGTAATTTAAGGGACCGCTTGTTTCAACATTTTATGGATAGCGGGGTGTTTTTGCGCCCATTGGGGAATACCATTTATATTTCGGCACCTTATGTGACCACCAAGGCACAGATGGATAAAATTTATACGAGTATTAAAGCTGTATTAGAATTTTTGTAACATGACAAACGACCCTATTTCCATTACCGCCATTGCCTCTGTTTCGGCTATAGGCCTAACATTACAAGAGGCTTGGGACAATTACAAAAAACAGCGGCATTTTTTACAGGAAAAACAAATAGGGGACACCCTTGCTTGGGTGGCCAGTTTGCCCGAACATGCAAAAGCAGCCATTGAAAAATTGGCGGCCTCCGATTCTAAATACAGTAATCTTGATGGTACCGTTTTATTTGCGCTTTTGGTTTCTCGCATGGCTATTGACCAAGCAGGCTGGACAGGGCAGGATACTTTTGGGATCAATATAGGCTCGTCTCGTGGTGCCACCGCCTTGTTTGAAAAATATCACCGCGAATTCTTAGAAGAAAACCAATCTTCTACCTATGCCTCACCCACGACTACCTTAGGGAATATCTCCTCTTGGGTAGCCCACGACTTACAAACCCAGGGTCCGGAAATCTCCCATTCCATCACCTGTTCTACCGGGCTACATTCGGTTTTGAACGGTATTGCTTGGATAAAGGGAGGTATGGCCAATAAATTTTTAGTGGGCGGAAGTGAGGCGCCATTGACTCCGTTTACCATTGCCCAAATGCGGGCCTTAAAGATATATTCCAAAATGGACCCCAACGAGTCCCAAGGGTTCCCTTGTAGGGCCTTGGACCCGCACAAAAAACAAAATACGATGGTGCTGGGCGAAGGGGCATCGGTAGCCTGTTTGGAAAAGGGAATAACGGACAATGCTTTGGCTGTTATAGCGGGCATTGGCTATGCCACCGAACCTTTAGAACACAATATATCGATCTCTACGGATGCCATTTGTTTTCAACGCTCCATGAAAATGGCCTTGGGAGATTTGGCTGCAGAAGAGGTAGATGTGGTCGTCATGCATGCCCCGGGTACTATTAAAGGCGATAGGGCCGAGGTACTTGCTATCGAGAAAATATTCGGAGATCGCCTTCCGGCACTGACCACCAATAAATGGAAGCTAGGACACACCTTTGGTACTTCCGGTATGCTTAGTGTAGAAATGGCCGTTTTAATGCTGCAACATCAAGAATTTATAGGAGTCCCTTTTGTCTCTCATGAGAGGGCTCCAAAAAAGATCCGCAAAGTAATGGTGAATGCCGTAGGTTTTGGCGGCAATGCCGTGAGCATTCTTCTTAGTAAGGACTAAGGCCACAATTTCTGTCAACGGTTAGGAGAGTGCCCAGCTTTAATTTGGGCACTCATTAAAGCATAGCTTATTTTACTTACAAAATAAGCTCGACTTTCTGTATGAAATACTGTTTTTTGTTTATCTTACCTACACCTAACCAACACACTACAGAATTATGGCACAATGGTTCGAGGCGTTCTCGCTATTCGAAAAAATTTATTGGGCAATCGCCGGGATCTCATCGGTTATATTGTTCATTCTGCTAATACTTACCTTAATTGGCGGTGAAACCGACGGTTTAGAGGGCGATGTAGATGTAGAAATAGAAGGAGATACCGGCATTGAATTCCAATTTTTATCCCTTAAAAACCTAATGGGTTTTTTCACCATTTTTGGTTGGAGCGGCATTGCGTGTTTGGAAGGAGGTCTTTCTATGGGGCTCACGCTACTAATATCGCTCCTCTGCGGTTTGCTAATGATGTTCGCCATGGCTTCGCTGTTCTATTATTTAGGAAAACTTCAAAGTAGCGGTACCTTAAAAATAAAAAATGCCTTGCACCAAACAGGGGAGGTATATATCACCATTGGCGCCAACCGCTCAGAAATAGGAAAAGTCAGTATCAAGGTACAAGGTACCCTTCGCGAAATGGAAGCGATAACCGATGAGGAGAAAGACTTGGTCATGGGAAACGTGGTACGGGTAAAGGATATTACAGATAACGGACTATTGATTGTTGAATTACTAAATAAATAACCCTATGCTTTTATTTCCTTTGCAGTTAGGCGGTTCCGCCGCTTTACTAGGTATTGGCCTTGCCATTCTATTCTTTTTTATTATTGTAATTTCTTTTATACGACGGTATAAAAGGTGTCCTTCAGACCGCGTTCTAGTGGTCTATGGAAAGGTCGGTACCGGCAATTCTGCCCGCTGTATTCATGGCGGGGCTGCTTTTATCTGGCCGGTAATTCAGGACTACGAGTTTTTAGATCTTACCCCTATTTCCATAGAGGTAAATTTGGTCAATGCACTGAGCAAGCAAAATATACGTGTAAATGTGCCTTCTAGATTTACCATCGGGATTTCTACCGAGCCGGGGATTATGCAAAATGCCGCGGAACGTCTTTTAGGGCAGGGCATGCAGCAGGTACAGGATTTGGCCAAGGAAATTATTTTTGGACAGCTGCGTTTGGTAGTGGCTTCTATGGATATAGAGGAGATAAACTCGGACCGGGACAAGTTTCTAACGAATATTTCCAAGAGTGTAGAGTCGGAACTGAAGAAGGTAGGTTTAAAGCTGATCAACGTTAATATTACCGATATCGTAGATGAGTCCGGCTATATAGAGGCCTTGGGGAAAGAAGCGGCGGCCCATGCCATTAATGCGGCCCGTAAATCGGTAGCCGAAAAGAACCGAGACGGATCTATTGGGGAGGCCAATGCGCTACAGGACGAACGTACCCAAGTAGCGGCGGCCAATGCCCAGGCCGTAGAGGGCGAGAATACGGCAAAAATTGCAGTCGCTAATTCCGATTCCCTACGCCGCCAAAGGGAAGCAGAAGCGGAGCGCACGGCGATTGCGGCCGAAAAGGTGCAGACCGCCAAGGCCTTGGAAGAATCCTATGCCGCAGAGAAAGATGCCGAATTGGCCAGGGCCGATAGGGAGCGCAGTTCACAGATGGCCGATATTATAGTACCGGCAGAAATAGACAAGAAAAAAGTAGAAATCGATGCCGAAGCCGAGGCCGAAAGAATCCGTAGACGTGCCAAAGGAGAGGCCGATGCCATTCTTTTTAAGGCACAAGCAGAAGCCCAAGGGTTGTTGGAGGTATTGACAAAACAAGCCCAAGGACTTGACGAAATTGTAAAGGCCGCAGGCAATAATCCCAAGGACGCCGTGCTATTATTGATCGCCGATAAATTGCCGGAACTGGTGAAAACCCAGGCCGAAGCCATTAAAAATATTAAGATAGACAAGGTAACCGTTTGGGATACGGGCGCCAATGGTGCCCAAGGGAAGAATTCTACCGCCAATTTTATATCGGGGATGTACAAATCCGTACCGCCATTGCAGGAAATGTTCAATATGGCGGGCATGCAATTGCCAGAATATCTTAAAGGTAAGGGTGTGGATGCCACGGAAGATTCACAAGAACCAGCACCAAAAACGACCGAACCCAAGGAATAGTCGAATAGCCCTTTAGGGATTGATAATTTTTTAGAAGATAGGTTTTGGGCGTTTCCCTAACGGGCCGCGCCCTTGGCTATATCCCTTGCGCTGCTGCGGGGATGCCGCCGCGGTCCCTAACGCAGCATTCCATTAACAATTTCCAATTAGCATAAATCAATTTTGGGAAATGAAATGAGCAAGACCGAAAACTGGTCGCAAAGGCGAATGACGATATACGAAGTACATAGGACCCTTAAAAAACAATAAATGGCTAGCTATGAAAATGAGGTGATTTGACAAGCAAGCAATTGGGCCCTAATAGCCTATGTTTTTGCGTTAATTCTATGTTTTTATATACCGGGCGCCCTTGAATTTAGAAATAGAGAATCGATTTTTATTATATCTGTAGATTATAGGTTATTTTTGAACCTTAAAACGAAGACGGCTTAGGGATTGCAGCGATATCCTTTTCTTTTTTTCTTTGGTGCCTTGTACTGATATTGGGGGAAAAGAAAAGATAAAGCGTAAAGCCCGACCCCGTTTTTCATTGACCATCTTGGAAAAGAAGGCCTTTTTAGGGTTGTTTTTCCGAAACAAGGGGAGAATGAAAAACGGGGGAAGCCCCAAGAAATAACTATTTATGAGCAAAGTAAGACATAACTGGACGAAACAGGAAATCTTAGATATTTATAATAAGCCGTTTATGGAGTTGCTGTACGAGGCGGCGACCGTGCACAGGGAAAATCACGACCCTAATACAGTACAGGTATCTACTTTATTATCCATAAAAACGGGTGGTTGTCCAGAAGATTGTGGGTATTGTCCGCAAGCGGCACGGTACCATACCGATGTGGAGGGCAATGATCTAATGTCTGTTTCCCAGGTCAAAGCACAGGCTTTACGAGCAAAAGCTACAGGTAGCTCTAGGGTGTGTATGGGGGCAGCATGGAGAAACGTTAAGGACGGTCCTGAGTTTGAAGAGGTCTTGGAAATGGTACGTACCATTAACAAACTAGACATGGAAGTGTGCTGTACCTTGGGGATGTTGACCGAAAATCAGGCCCACCGATTGGCCGAAGCCGGTTTATACGCTTATAACCACAACCTGGATACTTCCGAGGACTACTATAAAGATGTAATTTCTACCCGTGCTTTTAAAGACCGTTTAGATACCATTGACAACGTTCGTAAGAGTAATGTTACCGTTTGTAGCGGTGGTATTATTGGAATGGGCGAGGCTTTGGAAGACCGTGCCGGAATGTTGGTGGCCTTGTCTACTTTGGATCCTCAGCCGGAATCTGTGCCTATTAACGCCTTGGTAGCCGTAGAAGGAACGCCAATGGCCGATTTGCCTCCGATCTCTATTTGGGATATGGTTAGAATGGTCGCTACGACCCGTATTATTATGCCAGAGACCCAGGTGCGTTTATCTGCCGGACGTACGCAAATGAGCAGGGAAGGACAGGCAATGTGTTTCTTTGCAGGTGCCAACTCTATCTTTGCCGGCGATAAATTGCTGACCACTCCAAACCCGGATGTTAACGAGGATATGGAGATGTTTAAATTATTAGGACTAAACCCGCAAAAACCGTTTACCAAGGTATCGCAGCCTAAAACGGTAGAAGCTGCGGATTCTGAATATGCTCCTTTGGGCGAGAAGCCAAAATGGACCCGACCAGGGCATACCATAGACCGTAACGAGGCTGCCAAACAAAAGGCCAAAACAGCGGAATAATATAAGAGCCTGTAAGGAAGTTTAAAAATTTCCCTACAGGCTTTACTTTTCTATAGCGTTATAGCTGCTTTTAACTTTTGGTTTTTTTACTTTAGGGAAAATTTAACCACATTACTTTGAATTTAGAGGATATTCCAAGAGTAGCAACCCTAACTAGGGAGGATTTTCTCAATAACTATTTCAAGCCACAGAAACCTGTGGTCATCGAAAAGTGTATTGGAGAATGGCCTGCCTATTCTAAATGGAACTTTGAGTATATACGTCAGATGGCCGGCGATAAAATGGTGCCGCTGTATGACGATAGGCCCGTACACCATAAGGACGGATTTAATGAGCCCCATGCTCGGATGAAGATGTCCGATTACTTGGACCTGCTACAGCGCGAACCGACAAAATACCGAATTTTTCTTTGGAACATCCTTAAAGAGGTGCCAGAGCTACAGCAAGACTACCGCTATCCCGATTTTGGGTTGCGGCTGATGAAAACCTTGCCCATGCTATTCTTTGGCGGTGCCAATTCGCATACCTTTATGCATTACGATATTGATTTGGCCAATATTTTCCATTTTCATTTTGAAGGAAAAAAGGAAGTGATATTGTTTTCCCAATCCGAAAATAAGTACCTGTATAAGGTGCCACATTCTTTAATAACCCATGAGAGCATAGATTTCTCCAATCCAGATTATGGGCAATGGCCGGCCTTAAAAAAGGCTTCTGGCTATAAAACGCAATTGTCGCATGGAGAGGTACTGTATATGCCAGAAGGGTACTGGCATTATATGAAATATATAACCCCTGGTTTTTCTATGAGTTTACGGGCTATTGCCCGTAATCCTGGAAATTTGGGACAGGCATTTTACAATGTACTTGTTATGCGGTATTATGATAATATGATGCGGAAGTTAAAAGGGCAGCAGTGGATAGACTGGAAAAACAAACAGGCCGTAGAAAGAACAAATAAACAGTTGTACGATTTGTAATTTGCGGTGCTATAGATAATTTGTAAATTCATAAATAAACTAGCTTGCTCGGAAGTTTATTATTAAATGTATTGTTTAATTAAAACGACAACAAATGAAAAAAGGATTATTAGTAGCATGTTTGCTTTTAAGTATAGGATTTGTAAGTGCACAGGCCTACCAAGGAAAGGGAGATAGTAAGTTTCAGATAGGAGCCAACTTCCAGACCAATGGAACTGGAATAGTAACTACCTACGATTTTGGGATGGGCGAAAACTTTTCTATGGGACTTCAGGGGTCGTATATTTTAGGGGTCGAAAAAACTATTGGTGCCGATTTTGGTGACCGTATAGATCTTAAGGCACGTTTTAATGCCAATTTAGGAAGTGTTATGAATTTAGGGGAAATGGTAGATGTGTATCCTGGATTGGACCTAGGACTGAGAAATTTCGGTGGCCATGTAGGGATGAGATATTTTTTCAGCGATGGTTTTGGAATATTTAGTGAATTGGGCTTTCCTTTGGCAAAATATAAAACTGAAAATTTGACGCCAGCTGAAGAGCTAAACAACCAAGTAGTATTTAGTATAGGAGCTTCTTTTAATCTTAATTAAGGAGCTTTTGAAGGTTTGACCCCCAGGGCAAAGCCTAGACGGTTACAATAAAAGAAGCATTGCCTAAAACTCCCTATAATATAAGGTCATGGGTTTAGGCAATGCTTTATTTATAGGTGGTTTTGTGGTGTGTCGGGGGCTAGGTGCCTACAGACGACTTTTGCGAGTATAGAGCACTATTGGGTATGGCAATATTTTGGTTGGACAGTCTTTTTGTAGTGTCCTTGTCCGATACCATTTTATTTTTTAGGGACTGGTTCAAATACTTTTTCATACACCAAACTACTCTCCCAGCCTTGGTACAGTAGGGAATCGGCCAGGTTTTTACGGCATTCTTGTATGTCTTTTTCCTTTATTTCCAGGAATCTATTAGTTTTTCGATACCAATACTGCCGTCGGAGACATAAATATTGTCCCAATAAAGGGTGTCGTTTTTCTTTATAAATACTTTATAGTAGCCAACCTTAAGCCTTTCTAGAGGGAGTGCTATCTCGGTGGCATTTTGGTCTGGAAACCTTAGCTCGGATCGCGAATCGATTTCATTTTCAGTATAGATATCCGAAGTCAGTATTTCGCTAAAGCCTATTTCTTGGAAAGATTTTTTGGCCATACTCGGTATGATCCAAACATTGGATATTTTACTAGTAGCAGAAATGTACAAGGTTCCTATTGGTGGATTGGGAAAAGCGATGAAATTATCTTTGTTGTTACTATTTGGATTACCCAATAGTATGGGTGCTGAGTTTCTAGAGCTTCTAATATGCATGCCGGTTACTATATCAATGCTGGTTGGGTCACCTAGGATGTTTTCCTGTGTGTCCTTGTCACAGCCCAGCGTGCATAATGAAATAAGGCTTATAACAAGTTTCTTCATATGCTGTGTAGTGTAAGGTTGGTCTTTTTTTTAATGTAGAGGTCCTAATTTAGTCGAATTTTTGGACTTCTATTTCTTTTTGGTGGGGATTGCCATTACCTAAATGGGGTCTAATTATGTTTAAATTTAAATAAGGTCCGTAAGAGGCTTAGGAACGAGGAATTAGCTCAAATATCTTTTCATACACCAAACTGCTTTCCCAACCTCGGTATAATAAGTAATCGGCTAGTTTTTTTCGGCATTTTTGTAGGTCCTTTTCCCTTATTTCTGCCAATCGTTTTTTTGCAAGGGTATCTAAAGTAGTATGATAGGCTTCGGGCGTTATTTCTTCCAAGGCAGCTTTAATAGTAAACTTGGAAATATCACGTTGTTTTAGCTCGTTGACAATTCTGTTCTTGCCCCATTTCTTAATGTTGAATTTCCCTCTGGCAAAACTCCGTGCAAAACGTTCTTCGTTGAGGTAGTTTTCTTGGATTAAAAATCCTATGACATGGTCTATGGCCTCTGGGATCATTCCCATTTTCCGGAGTTTTTCTTGTACTTCCTTATGACAACGGTCCTGATAGGCACAGTAGCTTTCGAGTTTTTTAGTGGCTTCGCTTAGGGTATATGTTTTTTTAGGTGCTATCATGCTATGGAGGTTGGCCTTTGGGCAAAATTATCATTTTCAATCTCAATACCGAACTCTTTTTCCTTAAACCTATGCCTTAGGGAGCTGTTTTGTCTTAAAAAAAATTGGGCGAAGGTTTAACTCAATTTATTTTATAAATAAACATGGAACAGGCCTGATGGGAATGTTAAATAGTGGTATTAAGTTCTACATTTTGGAATGGGTAACTTTTCATTTTATAATATTCATTATATTCACGCCTGCAAATAATTAAAATTATGGTTTATATAATGAAAAGGACTTCTAAATTATTTTTAGCCGGATTGGGATTGGTTTTGGCCTCATTTTCCACAACCGCTTACGGACAGGAAACAAAGCAGTTGGAGGGAAGATGGAATATGGTCATTTCCAAAGACGGTAAAGAGCTTCCTTCGTGGTTAGAAGTGCGGCATTCTGGTTCCCACACCCTAGTGGGGCGTTTCGTATATGCCATGGGTAGTGCTAGGCCTATTTCGGAAATAAAACTAGTGGGCGACAAATTTAGGTTTGCCATTCCTCCACAATGGGAAGAGGGAAATTCCGATTTGGTGTTTGAAGGTACGATGGATGGCGAGGCACTTGAAGGAACTATGTTGTACACAGATGGTAATACCTATGACTGGGTAGCCAAGCGTGCTCCAATACTTAAGTATACGGACAAGGTTGTTTGGGACAAACCTATAAAATTATTCAACGGGAAAGATCTAAACGGATGGAAGGCCATGGGGGAAAACCAATGGGTTGTTGAGAATGGCATCTTGAAAAGTCCACATCCGGGAGCTAATTTGATGTCTGAGGAGAAGTTCACCGATTTTAAATTACATGTAGAATTCCGTTACCCAGAAGGCAGTAACAGTGGTATTTACCTTCGTGGGCGATATGAGGTACAGATTATAGATAGTAAGGGGTCTGAGCCTTCTGATATCCTTTTTGGAGGGGTTTATGGATTTTTAGAGCCTAATGAAATGGCTGCTAAAAGTGCCGGAGAATGGCAGACCTATGATATTACCCTGATAGGGAGAAGGGTGACAATAGTTGCCAATGGTAAAACAATTATCAATGACCAAGTGATTCCAGGGATAACAGGTGGCGCTTTAGATAACGACGAGGCCGAAGCTGGTCCGTTTTTAATTCAAGGAGACCACGGTCCGGTCGAATTTAGAAATATAGTGGTTACACCAATTAAGAAAAGTAGCCAAGCTAAGTAAAAAGTAGGCTTCGTACAGCTTGTGAATAAAATGGATCTAGCACTTTGGCACTAGATCCATTTTTTTATTGCCATAAAAAAAGACTGCCCTTACGAACAGTCTCCTGCTAACAAAATAACCAAATAGAATAAGTAGGTATATAAGAAATTTAGGATTCAATCCAGTTGCCCTTGGAGTCGGCATACAATTCCAATTCACTGCCGTTTTCCAAGCTTACTTCTAATTTGTACCCTTCGGCATCATCTAGATAGGCTTTTTCGATAATGGCTCCCGGATAATCTTTTTCCAAGGCCTTGATGATTGTATTGGGTACCGATTTTATTTTTATTTCAGTATAGTCCATTCCGAATATTGCTTCCATAATTCCGTCGTGAAAAATAGGAGGGGCAGCAGTTACGTTGTGTAAACTTCCTATGGCCATTGCTGTTGCGAATACTAAACTTTTCATATGTATATTTTTTTTTGAGGGTGCTTATATTATTTCTATGGAATAGAGAAAGAATTGTGCCAATTATGAAAAGAGTAGTAGTATTGTTGTAAAGCCCAAGATACAAGGTGTTTATAGGAATTTGCTTGTTTTTAGCTACTGTGTTAAAGTGTATACCAAAAGAAAAAGGTGTGTAATTATTACACACCTTTTTGTTTCGTTTACCAATAGGTATGGTCTTGGACTATTGCACCTGATGGGCTGGTTTTAATAAGTCGTTGACCGTTTTAACAGGATTGAAGGTAATTAAGGGCACTTCTACAAAGATCGTATTCCAAAAGGCCATGGCGCCATTCCACAAACCAGGTAATTCCATGGCTTGCAATTCTTTGCCTTCTTGCGTTTTTTGGGTGATAAATCCTTGTTTACTATCCACAAAATCTAGTAAATTATATTTTTCGCCTTTGTAGTTCCGCACGCCACAAACTAGATCTACCGGGTTAAAATGGGTCGCATTTTTCATGATATCCAATTGTTGTGGGTTGTTGGCATCTACTTGTGCCGATTCTATGATCTGCAGGGATATTTGGTCTTGTTGGTCTTTTATCCAAAAAGGTCCGCCTCCCGGTTCTCCTTCGTTTTTAACCATTCCGCATACACGGATAGGTTTATTGATTTTTTCCTTTAAAAGTTGGGTTTGTGCTGCTGGGGCCAACTCATTGTAAGTATCTGGAAAACGTACGTTTAGTTCTTTTTCCAAAAACGCTTTTATTTTGGACAGGGTATCTTCGCTAAGTTGGCCCTTGTCTAAAGTTTCGGCGTATTTAAAGGCTTTGGATTGTAATTCCATGAGGAAACCTGCCAATATTTTTTTAGATTTTTCTACTTCTTTCAAAAACCTAGGGACGACTACATTATCGATGTTTTTGATAAAAATGATATCGGCATCTTGTTCGTTTAAATTTTCGATGAGGGCGCCATGACCTGCTGGTCTAAATAAAAGAGAGCCATCCGAATTACGGAAAGGGCTGTTGTCCATATTCACGGCGATGGTATCCGTAGACGGTTTTTGAAACGAATAGGATACGGAAAAGGTGGTGCCAGTATCTGCGGACACCCTTTCCCCTGCCGTCTTAAACTCTTCTTTGAACATTTCGGCATGCTGTTCGGAGATGGTAAAATGTAGCTTGGCCGTGTTGTTTGCTTTGGCATAGGCATCTGCCTCTTTTAGGTGTTCCTCAAAAGGCGTTTCGGTATGGTCGGCATACTTGTGAAAAGGCAAAAGACCTTTTGGGTAAAAGCCAAAATTTAATCCCTCGGACAATAGCATTTCCTTTACAAAAAGATGTTTTTCCTCATCGGGCGTCGCTGCCTTTCCTGCTATTCGATCTTGGATGAGGGTATAGAGGCCAAATTTCTCGTAGCCTTCGAAAAAGCGCTTGGCATCTTTATCGTTTGTTCTTAGCAAATAGGCATCAAATGTTTCGTTTTTAGGATCGTAAGCATCCAAAAAGTTAAACATAGCCTTAAACATCCGGGAAGCAGCTCCGGAGGCCGGTACAAATTTTAATAGGGATAGATTCTCTATGGCCAATTCAAATTGGTGCAGGTAATTTTCTTCTTCGGAAGGCGAAAATTTAGAAATACCATCTCCTACTACGGCGGCTTTCTCTAGTTTAACAAAAGGAATACCTTCCTTAAAAGTAGCAATCTGGTCCAAGACCTTGTTCTCTGAGATACCTTTATTTTTTAATTGTAACTGATCGTCTTTAGAAAATTTCATACTGCTCAATAATTGGTTAATATGTGACACAGCCTTTGCTAGTCGGGTTTTTTTATCTCCCGACAATATAATAAAATTCCTACTATGTTTTTCTAAAGTTTCCTTGAAAAGTAAAAACATTTGCTCTCTATCATTGGGTTTGTCCCTTAAATCGTCTTTTTCCCAAGGAATATCGATATCTGTTAAGAAATATATATCGTAAGTGTTTTCTAGGGCATGTTTTTCCAGCACTGGATCGCAATAACCCAGATAGTAGGCTTCGGAATACACTTTGGTTTCCAAGAGGTCGGTATCGCAGATGAGTACATCGGAAGCTTTTTTTGCCAAGGAGTTTTCTAGCCTCATTTGCCCTTCGGCAATAGGGAGTAAGTCTTTGGGTTCGCATGCCTTGCGTTCATCGTTCCATTTGTTTTGTAAATACTCGCGAGCATATTCCGGTACCCAAACGGAGTTATAGTACTTTGCCAATTGTCTGGATAAGGTTGTTTTACCAGTTGATTCGGGTCCGAATAAAACTACTTTTATGAGGTCTGTTGGGTCTTGTTGATATCTTTTTTCCATGAATAATAACCTTGAACGGCCAATACGGTAAATATAAGGTATTGCAAGGAAAGTATCCCAAGCCCACGATAGGCGTACAAGGGTACCGTAATAATATCGGCAATAATCCAAAGGGTCCAATTCTCCAGTTTTTTTTTGGCCATATACCACATGGCAGTAAAGAACAGGCCAGAAGTGAAAATATCAATGTAGTTGACGGTTTCTATTCCGTGGTCAAAACCTATATAGACGGCATAAGTGATTATAACCGTAAGCAAAAATAGCAGTATCCCTATTAATTTTTCTTTGGTAGTGGTCCTCGTAATGGGGAGGACTGTCTTATCGCCTTTTTTTCTGCTCCAGTAATACCAGCCATAAATACTCATTATAGAATAATAAAAGTTTAGGGTCATATCGCCAAAGTACCCTGCTTTATAAAGGAGATATACTGAGATTGCCGTAGCCACCAAACCTGTTGGGAATACGAGAATGTTTTTTTTCTTGGCATAGATAACGCTGGCAATACCAAAAAAGAAGACTAAGAATTCTAGAAAGATGTCATAAAGAGAAGTAGTGCTATAGGGGCCTAAAAAAAAATCTATAATGGATTCCATAAACACTTCTATAGGATTTTGCGATCTTCGGCCATAAGCGGTCGTATCAGTTTCGAAGGCCGAAGGTGAGTTTCGGTGTTGCTCACAAAACTTATAAAGGAGCAGGGGAGTGCCTTCCGAAAAAATTAAATTTTAATAGCGTACACACAGGTAAAGCCCTCAAATTCCAAGAATTTTATAGTGTATTCACTCGATTTTCCTTTATATAGGATATTTCCTGTGGTTTCTGAGTCATCTGACAAGGAGAAATCTTTAATATCGATATGGTGTAAAAAACTAAGCCCGTGTTGAGAGTAAATTTTATAGAGCGATTCTTTGGCACCCCAAACAATGGTGAGTTTTCTAATCAAAGCATCGTAATTTGCTACGGTCTTATATTCCTCCAAGGGAGTATATTTGCTAGCGATCCGAAGAATTTTTTCGCGTTGCATTTCTATATCTACCCCTACTTCTACATTGTCCGAAACGATGATGCCTGTAAACTCGTGCGAATGGGTAATAGAGATATACTTGCCGTTGGTAAGGTGTGGTTTCCCCGCTTCGTCATAATATAGGTCATGGTCTACCAGGCCGACGGTGGCGAATAAATGCCGGATGCTTAAATACCCTTTTCGGTGAATTTCGGACTTCATGGACTTTAAGCGGTTCACGGAGTTTTCGGTCAAGGCAATGCCTTTCCGAAGTTGGTCTTCGGTTTCTTCAACTTTCCAAATCAGGATCTTAACATGGGATCCTTCTGTTATTGTTTTGTAAAGAGGCATTACTTTATTTAAGTTATTACTACCTTTGCAATTGCAAAAAAAGCAGTATTAGGTTTCTTAACGAAATTAAAAATAAAAAGGATATGAAATAAGAGAAAGATCAAATTTCTTTAGATAGAAATTAGGATTACCTCTTTTTTGTTTCCGATAACATCAATAAAAACAAGCAGATGAGTACAAAAACTATTCCTTATGTACCCTACAAAGTAAAGGACATTACACTTGCCGATTGGGGAAGAAAAGAGATTGATTTGGCAGAGGCGGAAATGCCTGGTCTAATGTCATTACGAGAAGAATACAAAGATGAACAGCCGTTAAAAGGGGCTCGTATTGCAGGTTGTTTGCATATGACCATCCAAACAGCGGTTCTTATAGAAACTTTGGTAGCCTTGGGTGCCGAGGTAACTTGGAGTTCTTGTAATATATTTTCTACCCAAGACCAAGCGGCAGCCGCTATTGCTGCTGCGGGTATTCCTGTGTATGCCTGGAAGGGGATGAGTGAAGAGGAATTTGATTGGGCTATTGAGCAAACCCTTTATTTTGGGGAAGACCGCAAGCCCTTGAATATGATCTTAGATGACGGTGGAGATCTTACCAATATGGTCCTTGATAAATACCCTGCCTTGGCAGAAGGTATTAAAGGACTTTCGGAAGAAACCACTACCGGTGTTCACAGATTGTACGAAAGGGTAAAGAAAGGTACTTTGCCAATGCCGGCGATTAATGTAAACGATTCTGTTACCAAATCTAAATTCGACAACAAATACGGATGTAGGGAAAGTGCCGTGGATGCTATTCGTAGAGCTACCGATACCATGCTTGCAGGAAAACGTGTGGTTGTTGCCGGATACGGGGACGTAGGTAAAGGAACAGCAGCTTCTTTTAAAGGTGCCGGTTCTATTGTTACCGTTACTGAAATAGATCCTATTTGTGCGTTACAAGCGGCAATGGACGGATTTGAGGTAAAGAAAATGGAGACCGTTGTTGGCAATGCCGATATCGTGATTACTACTACCGGAAACAAAGATATTATTCAGTCTCAGCACTTTAAGGCGATGAAGGATAAGGTGATCGTTTGTAACATTGGTCATTTTGACAATGAAATAGACATGGGATGGTTGAATAAGAACTACGGCTATACCAAGGATGAAATTAAGCCTCAGGTTGATAAATACACTATCGACGGAAAAGACGTTATTGTTTTGGCCGAAGGTAGATTGGTAAACCTAGGATGTGCTACCGGGCATCCAAGTTTTGTAATGAGTAACTCTTTCACCAACCAAACATTGGCGCAAATTGAGTTGTGGAACTACAGCGATAAATACAAGAACGATGTATATATGCTTCCTAAGCATTTAGATGAGAAGGTAGCGCAATTGCACCTTGCTCGTTTAGGAGTAGAATTGGAGACCTTACGTCCGGAACAAGCCGAGTATATCGGGGTTACGGTAGAAGGGCCATTTAAGCCGGACTACTATAGATACTAGATATAGCGCTCAGGCGTCTTGGCAGAAAATCCCTTATGTTGATTCATAGGGGATTTTCTTATTTTTAAAGGATCGCAAAAGAAACGATGGGCAGGCTGTCGTAAAGGAAGGAGCCCCGTATAATCACTAAACAAAACCTAAGAATTTTAATGAATATAATTTTAACCGGAGCTACAGGTACTTTAGGGTCTAGAGTGCTGTTTTCCCTTTTGGAAATAAAGTTTGAGCGTATAGAAAAAATATACTTGCCTGTTCGGAACAAGAAACGAGCTACTCCAGAAGAAAGAATATCCAATATGTTCCGCAGTGAGTATGCTCCGGAATTTATTAAAAATAATATGGAGGCCGTGCTTCAGAAGGTAGCGGTTATCAATGCAGATCGTCTCTTGGAACCCGAGACATTTTTGGGGGGCGTGCGGATTGATTATTTTGTGCATTCTGCCGGTTATGTAAATCTTTCTACCCATGCCGCTGCCAAGGAAGAGATTTTTAGGGAAAACCTAGATTTCACCAAAAGCATTTTTAAGGCCTATGTAGGCCGTATTGCTAAGTTTGTATATATAAGCACTGCATTCGCCATTGGGGATGCTGGCGGGCTTTTAGGGAATAACTACGGCCTAAACGACCGTCCTAGGTATCGCAATTTTTATGAGGCCTCTAAACATGCTAGTGAAAGGTTTTTGTTGGAAGAAGGGAAAAAATGCCAGATTCCGATTCAGATTTTGCGACCAAGTGTATTGGGAGGGAATATTAGTGAAGCGCCCAATTATTTTATTTCAAAATATATGGTCTTCTATCTGTTTGCCAAGTTTTTCAACGATAGGGATCAAAAAGAAGCTATACGGATCAGTACCGGTATCGGTAGCGGACTAAATATTATCCCGACAGATTATGCCGCCAAGGTAATCGTAAAAGTGTTGGATCGCGATATTGAGGAATTAAACATTGTTCATTCCCAGGACACCAACCTTATGAGGGGGATGTCTAAAATATTTGATGTAGTAGGGTTTGCGAACTTTAGTTTTACCCAAGAGCCCATAGAAACTTTAGGTGAATTTAAATCGGCCCTAGAGAAGTTTTATTACCAGACTATTGGAGTGCATTTACATCCGTACCTTACTTCTAGGCCCAACCAATGGGATACGGAATTGCTAGAGAGTATTTTGCCTATTCCGGATTATAATATAGAAGACTACTTGTCCAAAACCGTAAGCTTTGCAAAAACCAATAGCTTTAGGAGCCAAAACTGGTAATGATTATGGTAGGTGGGCAATAGGGTGTTTACAGATATTCTATTGCCCGGCCGTACCACTTTTATTAATACCCTAAGGCCTGCATTCCGGCAGCTGTATAGCAGTCCGAATGTTCTTTTAAAAGGGCGAGTCCTTCTTCCTTGCTATGCATTGGGTTTATTTTAATTGTTTCCCCATCTGGGGTATAGACAAAATAAAAACCTTCCTTAAAGGACGAAAGTTTAATTATTTCCCCATTGGGTTTTATGGCGTTCCAAGACTTTTGGTGCGGTCTGTAGAGAAGATCTACTTTTTGGCCTTTTTTAGGGCCGTCAAGCACGTTGATTTCCAATCTGTTCTTAGTGGCCACCATTTTAATGGTGTTGCCGTCTTGTTCTACGATCTGCTCTTCGGAATCCCCGTCTTCCATGGCGATAGGGTTAGACCCAGACCAGAATTCGATGACGTTAAAGATCACGGCATCGCCAACAAAGAAAAGACCGTACACCGGAACAATGTTCAGTCCCCAGAAAATTAAGTTGTTTACGAACTTACTTTCGGATACGTTCTGGTTCCACTCCTTCAGATTGTTAAAAGCCCCAAAAGATCCCAGGCAGCTGGAAAACAGTAGGGACATACACAAAAAGCTACAAATAAATAATTTTTTCATAATACAATGGAATTAATGGTTCTTTCTAAAATTACAAAATTTAGGGCTAGGAGGTATTCCTTTGGATGCGTAAGGGTAGTCAATGGCTTTTTTTTCTCACTAAAAGGGTATATGGGTAATTTTTGGGCATAAAAAAACCCTTTCTGGATACAGAAAGGGTTTTTATATTTTAAAGAATGTGCTTATTAAGCTTCAAATGGCTCAATGGAAACATAAGATTTTCCTCCAGCTTTCTTTTGGAACTTCACAAGACCATCAACTTTAGCGTGTAAAGTGTGATCTTTTCCAGCGTAAACATTTTCACCTGGATTGTGTTTTGTACCACGTTGTCTTACGATGATATTTCCAGCAATAGCAGCTTGACCACCAAAAATCTTAACGCCTAAACGTTTCGATTCTGATTCTCTACCGTTCTTGGAACTACCAACACCTTTTTTGTGTGCCATGATATATTATTTTAATTCTAGTTATTTACTTAAAGCGGCAATTAATTCTGCTTTCTTCATTGAAGAATACCCTTCAACACCTTTAGCTTTAGCCATCTCTCTTAGCTCAGCAACCGTATTATCGCTTAAATCGTTAGAAGCTTTAGCTTCTTCTTTTTTAGCGGCAGGTTTGGCCTCTTTTTTAGCTCCTGAAGCACTGATGCTTTCAATTACTAATTCAGTCAAATACTGACGGTGACCGTTTTTCTTTTTGTAACCTTTACGTCTTTTCTTTTTAAAGACAATTACTTTTTCACCTTTAAGGTGTTTAATGACTTTGGCCTCAACAGTGGCTCCGTCTATAGCGGGGGCGCCTACAGTAATGTTACTACCATCTTCCAACAAAAGAACGTTATCAAAAGTAACATTGCTACCTTCTTCGTTTTGTAAACGGTGAACATACACTTTTTGGTCTTTCGCAACTTTAAATTGCTGCCCTGCTATCTCTACAATTGCGTACATAGCTTGTGTGTTTAATATAAGTTAAATGAACATGCCTAATTTTACATAGGCGGCTGCAAATATACTTCTAAATCCTTAAACCACAAGCGATTTTTAAGAATTTTAAGCCGATTTTTGGTTTAGATTCTTGGAAGTCTTAAATAACTGCATAAAAGCGAGGGTTAAAACCAAAGTTGTAGCAAAGCCCATGGTAGCCACGGTGAAAAATATACTGCCTTCTAAAGTGTCGTAATCCGAAAACCAGACTCTTGATAATTCCTTTAAAAATTGGGTGTTTATTTCGGTGGAATAAAAAGCGAAGAAAAACGTGAAAATTATCGTGGCGATGGCCCCGGTGACAATACCAGCAGTAAACCCAATCCCGTAATTAAAAGCTACTCCTTTTTTTATCCTGAAATATTTAATGGATTCGTAAATGCCAAAACCAGTGATAACGCCATTGAAAAGACTATATAATACGTTGGTATGCAGTCCAAAGAGCGATAAAAGTAAGAAATAAGCAATTAGGGAGCCGCTAGTGGCAATGCCAAACCTAATTGGGAGTGCAAATTCTTTCATATTTTTAAAGTTTTAGGTTATGGATGCATTTAAATTACATTTTTTTTATGATTTATTTGTATAAATTAACAAGAAATAAAAGTTGTCGGGCAATTTTTATTAATATGACTGCTTTTAAGCGATTTATGATCCGGTGGTCGATAAAAATGGACTGTTAAAAGTAGGGAGGGATATCATGCTTCTTGTACCTCATTAAAGTGGCTCCTATTGTAAAGGCATTTTTTTTTTTGTTACTTCCGCTCCTTACCGGAAATTTTATTTTTCAATTATTTTAAAAGAGAAGCTATGGGGTGATGATATTAACTTAGGCAGGATTGATTATCTTTTTTAGGTAATCAGAGTAGTGTCTATCTAATTATTGATTCGTCAACTAAATTTAATAAAAAAGAGACTGCCTTATAAGACAGCCTCTTTCCTAATTAACTAAACCAATTTAACTTTTAATAGCCCTTGTTCTGTGTTAGATTAGGGTTTAACTCAATTTCTCGTTGTGGTATGGGGAATAAGTACCTGGCCGGAAATGCAGAAGTGAACTCTTGGAATTCTCCACTGGTATAAATATCAAAAGTTAAGGGTATTTCTTTACGAAGCACATCAAACCATCTCTTCATTTCATATCCAAATTCCCAATAGCGTTCCTCAATAACAATTTTATCAAAATCCGACGTAGAAAGGGACATTGGAGGAATAGTAGCTGTTTCACCTCTTCCTCTTACCCTTACACTATTAAGCAATTCATAGGATAGATTGTTGGCGCCATTATCTGCCAAATTCTGAGCTTCGGCATATATAAGCAAGACTTCTGCATATCTGAACATTACCAAATTTTGATCCGATTGATTACCTTCTGGACCTTCAGTACCGTAGGTGTACTTTTTTATAAAACCAGTATCTAGGGCATCTTTTAGAAAATATTTCCGTTCATCAGTCTCACCTATCTTATTGGCATTTCTGTAAGCCTGGTTGGAATAATTGCCGTTTCCGTCGGTTTCATTCAAAAAATCATCAATGACCGGATCAGTGTTCATATAAAAAGTAACCTCCTTTCTAGGGCCATCGGGGAATTCATCCATATATCTTCTATAAGCCCTAGAGCCAGGGTTGGTAATGCCATTTCGCACCGAGGTATTGCCAAACAATGGGTTACTATAAGCCGCACCCGCATTGGTAGAATAAATAAATTGAAAGAGAATGCTGCTGCTAGCATCTTGTTTGGAAGCTATAAAATTATCGACATAGGCTCCTAGTTGGAACGCTTCCGAATCAATGATTTCCTTGGCCTTCGATGCTGCTTTGGCATAATTCTCCGATAATTTCAACGGGGCGCCGGCCATGGTCAAATACACTTTTGCCAGATATGCCTTCGCAGCCCAGACTGTTGGCTCCCCTGGAAGGTTTGAGGTACCCAACAAGGATTCTGCAAGCTGAAAATCTGCAATGATCTGGGCATAAACGTCCACCGAGGCCATCCTAGGATCGGTAACACCAACATTATCTAAGGAGGAAGACCCGGAAAGGATCAAGGGAACGTCCCCATAAAAACGAACCAGGTTAAAATATGCAAAAGCCCTTAAAAAATAAGATTTACCCAAGATTTTATCGCGTTGGGCTTCGCTGGCATTTTTTGCCAAGGTTATGTTTTCAATAACACTGTTCAAATTGTTAATAGCCCTATAAGAATCGGACCAAAAACCTTCAAAATCAGCTGGTGTGAAACTGTAGGTATCTATTGTTGGATTGGATTCTATGGCTTTACTACCACTTGTAAGTCCATAATAGTTAATACTCTGCAATATCCTTGTTGCCCCGTTTACCAAGTTTTCAAAGTTTTCTATATTTTGAAATGTATTGGATGCCGATTCAAAACTAAAAGGTTCTTCTTCCAATTTCTCACAGGAAACTGTCAATAAGCCAAGTAGCAGTATTACAACAATGCTGGTATAATTTCTATTTAAATATTTCATGATTTTTATTTTATTCGTTTAAAAGTCAACTTTAACACCTAGGGTAAAAGTTCTGGCTTTGGGGTAACCATCCAACTCATAGCCTTTCACACTGTCATTTTCGCTGGCGGCCAGCTCCGGATCATATCCGGTATAGTCCGTCCATAGCTTTAGGTTTTGACCACTTAGGAAAAATTTTAAGCCATTCACCCCAATTTTGGAGGCAATTACATCACTGAATTGGTATCCAAGGGTTACATTACTAAGCCGTATGTACGATCCGTCTTCAACGAATATATCCGATTGCCACGCATCCTTTCTAGTGAATATTTTCGTTGCATTTTGCCTTGCCGCTGTTTGGTTGATGGTTCCGGTATAGTCCACACGGGAATAGTATCCGTCCGGCTGGTTTATAGGGTGCCATCTTTCCTTCCCCCTGTACCCTGTGGCACCAACATCTTCCATATCAAAACGTCCCATAGCTCCGGCATTGAAAATTTCACTTCCATGAGACCCTTGGAACTGTACGTTTAAACTAAGCCCTTTATAAGTGGCAGCGGTATTAAATCCCCAGCTTACATCTGGATTGGCAGACCCCAGAAATACCTTATCCTGCTCATCATAAACCCCATCGTTATTCTGATCTACAATTTTAGCCGTACCCGGAATTTGGCCATAACCATAGGCCTCATCCACCTCATCCAATTGCCATACCCCAAGATATTCATAACCGTAAATAGACCCAAGAGGTTGTCCCTTTAAAAGGTACATAACACTATTTAACGGAATTCTTTCCTCCTCGGGAGTACTAAGCTCCAAAACTTTGTTCTTATTAAAGGTTAAATTTACCCCAGCCGTCCAATTGAAGTTGTCTCCAGTAATCAGGGTACCATCCAACAGGAATTCAAAGCCTTTGTTCTCTACTTCTCCTACGTTTTGCAAAACCGAACTAAACCCTGACTGGGAAGCCAAAGTACGGGATGACAACAGGTCACTGGTTCTTTTATGGTAATAATCCGCCGTTAGGTTTAATCTATAGTTGAAAAGGGACATGTCTAAACCAATGTCTGCCTGTGCCGTTTTTTCCCATTTCAAATCCGGGTTGGCAATTTTTTCAAAGGCACTACCTAGTGATAGGGAGCTACCATTGGTTGGGTAGTCTAGTCCAGTGCCTCCTGTAGAAATTTGGGTCAGGGATTGGTAAGGGGTTATCGCCTGGTTACCAGTTACCCCATAGGAAACTCTAAATTTTAAATTACTGATATTGGCATTATCCTGCAGGAATTTCTCATTGGACAGTTTCCAGGCCAAAGCACCGGAAGGGAAAACTCCCCATTTGTTATTGTCCCCGAAAACCGAAGAACCATCGGACCTTATGGAACCCGTTAATAAAAATCGATCATCATAGCCGTAGTTGATACGCCCCATATAGGACAAAATGACCCTTTTTTCCTTAAAAGACGATTTTGCCGTTACTATTTCCCCGGCCTGAATGGCATTAAATCCTGTTGTATTATTACTGAAGCCCTGTACAGCTAGGGATGATCCGGTAGTTGTTGTATACTGCTGTTCAAACAGACCGGTTACCCCCAGTGAATGTTTATTAAATTCCCTATTAAAAGTAAGAATATTTGAATTCTGCCATGAATTTTCCTCAGAATTGCTTGTATAGGCCGTTCTTTCTCCATCGCGTGTACTGCTTCCATTGATCAATTCATTAAAAAATTGTCGATTATTACTGCTGCTCAATATAGCTCCCCCCGATACTTTAAGATGTAGCCCCTCCGCTATCTTGTAATCCAAATATGAAGAAAGCGTATTCCTTGTGGTTAAAATTTCGCGTTCTGGCTCCAAGGCTGCGGCAACTGGATTTATCAGTCCTCCTCCATTGGGAGAAGAATCGCCAAACCCTCCAAAACTACCTCGGTGATTGAAATATCGTCCTACAAGAGCCTCATCAAATGGGTATTTGGGATCATCGTAGGTTTCTGGATACTTGACCCCGAGCCCTACTGGCAGAGCATATAATGCCGCGGAAACCACTCCAAGGCTACCTCTACTACCTTCCCCTACCGGCTTGTCATTCTCCCTGACCAACAATGCCGTAGCACCAATTTTTAGTCGATCATTTGCCTGTGCCTTGATACTCGAGCTTAAATTGAATTTCTCATAATCCGAATTAATGACCAAACCTTCTTGGTTTAGATAATTTGCATCAATGCTATAGGTAACTTCTTCACTGCCTCCCCTTACACCAAGATTGTAATTTTCCATTTGGGCAGACCTAAAGATTTCGTCTTGCCAATCTATGGCCAAGGTTCCTTTCCTAGCATCCTCAATGGCACCCGGATGATAATATAACCATGTCATACTCCTGTTTCCAGTTTCATCAGGAGTTAATATTTCCTCTGTGGTCGGATAGTTGAAATCTGTTAAATCATTGGTTTGTTGGGAGTATTTTGCATACCGTCTTCTATTGTTGGCCGATGTTGTATATCCTACGGCGTCTAAAACCTGTACTTTATTAGGAACTTCCTGAATTCTAATAAAATGGTCAAAAGTAATCTGGGTTTTTCCTGCGCGTCCTTTTTTGGTCGTCACCAGGATTACCCCATTGGCCCCTCTAGACCCATAAATGGCAGTGGCAGAGGCATCTTTCAATACTTGTATGGATTCAATATTATTAGGGTTGATCGTATTGAAATCTGCACCAATAAGGTCATCCACCACCACCAAGGGAGCATTGTTACCGTTAATAGAATTAGCTCCACGAACCCTTATTACCTGGTTCCCGCCAGGTTTCCCCGAGGGAGTGCCGACATTTACACCGGCAATCCTACCCTGTAATATTTCCGAGGCCTGTGTTACCGGCTGTTCCTCAAATACCTTAGAGGATATTGAGGCTACAGATCCAGTTAAATCCCCTTTTTTGACTGATCCATAACCTACCAAGACCACCTCTTCCAGGGTATTTGCATCTTCGGTCATGGTTATATCAATTTGGTTTGAACTCCCTACCGTTACGGTCATGGTCTTCATACCCAAATACGAAAAATTTATAACAGATCCTTTTCTGGCCATCAGTTTATAATTCCCATCAAAATCAGTTTGGGTCCCATTGGTTGTTCCCTCCAACAAAACATTCACTCCTGCTAAAGGAATTCCCTGTTCGTCTACAACCGTACCCATAATTTGAACTTCTTGGGAAAAAAGCCCTAAGCCAGAAAGCATGAAGAACATCAGCAATAATTTCATCTTTTTTTTCATTTTACTAATTTTAGTTATTGAATATATAGTAGCAATAAGATCATGCTGACAATGGCTATTGACATTATGATCAGTTTAATAATTAGAACTTTTTTTACTTTGAACATTTTCATCGTAGTAAAAATAGCCCACATTAAAAGCAATGGATTCAACGGATGTAGCTAATGATGCAACAAATGTAGTTTTTACAAAAACACCTTATGTGCGTTCGTATATATCTTGTATACAGTGTTTTAGTCAAGATATGCGTGTGTGAAGAATTTTTATCAACAATGAACACCTGTGGTTTTTATTCCAATGGGTTATTTTGTTAACAAAAGAATAGGGAACCTTGTATTGATCGGTAATGGGGGTTCATAAAAAATATCGAGAGAATGGAACATGGCAATTAATGGCTTGTTTCCAGATGTCTTTTGTACTCCTTTGGCAAACAGCCATATTGTTTTCTGAAGCACTTTGTGAAATAAGCAGGGGTGTTAAAGCCAACACTATATGCTATTTCACTTATTGACATTGAGCCCTCACTTAAAGGTTTCAAAGATTCCTTTAATTTAATACTCCTAATAAACTCGGAAGGAGCCATGCCTGTTAAGGAAGTTAATTTATGGTGTAAATTAGTACGGTGCATGGCTAATTCACTGCTTAAATCACCTACTGTAAAGGCACTGTTTGCAATATTGTCCAAAACTACATTTGTCGCTCGATCAATAAAATGATTGATCTGTTTACAACCATTGTCATCTTGAACTGGATTCATCATGGTTTCTTTATACTTAAGTCGTCTTTTCTCAATGTTGGACAACAAAGTATTTATTTGTAAAAGTAGAAGTTTGAGATTAAAGGGCTTGGAAATATATAGGTCGGCCCCTATTTCTGCACCTTCAAATAGCCCTTCCTCAGAAGAAAATGCGGTCAACAGAATTACAGGGATATGATTTGTTCGTATGTCGCTCTTTATTTTTTTACAAAGGTCAAACCCAGAAATTCCGGGCATCATTACATCACTTATAATCAAATCTGGCCAACGCTCTAGGGCTCTGTTTATGCCTTCAGTTCCACTAGATGCAGTGTAAACATTATACCTACCCGTTAATTGCTGGGATAAATAGTTCAATATTTCAATATCATCTTCAACAATAAGTATTTTTTTCGCATCGGACGAGGGTAATTCCGCTAAATCTATGGCATCGGGAAGAGCAGGGGCATCGGCTCTAGAACTGTGAAAGGATTCATTGGGATGGCCGGTCAATTCGACTGGAATTGAAATAACAAAAGTAGTTCCCACATTAAACCTACTATGTACTTCAATGGTGCCATTCATCAATTCCAAATACCTCTTTGTTAAGGAGAGGCCTATCCCTGTCCCTCCGTTATTTTGCTCTATTTGATAGAATCTTTCAAATATTCGATTTAAATTCTTCTTGGCAATACCCTTTCCGGAATCCTCTACCTTCACCTCTAGTAGATTGCCCTGTACACTAACTGACAACTTAATGGTATCTCCCTCTTTACAGGCCTTAAAAGCATTCGATAATAAATTAAATATAATTTTATCCAATTTATCTTTGTCCAATTTTATCCATGTTTCCGCACTTTTGCCATAGGAAAGTCTAACTCCTTTCTGCTGGGATAAATTGTGAAATGAATTCAGAATGTCCTTTATGAAGGAATTGATTTCAAATTTGGAAAGACTAATATTCAGATTATCAATTTCATTCCTTCTGAAATCCATAAGCTGATTAATTAAGCGAAGTAATCTATTGGCATTCTTTTTGATCAATTCATAATCATATGAAGTACCGCTGCCCTTTTCAATCATTCCGTCTATGGGGGCTAAAATTAAACTTAAGGGAGTTTTGAATTCGTGGGATATGTTAGTAAAGAATTCTATACGCTCCTTATTCCAAGCTTCGGTTCTTTGTTTTTCCAACTTCTCAATTTCCAACCTGTGGTTTAAATTGGTCCAGTTCAAAACAATCCTGAAATACACATATAGCAAAAAGAGGATAAACAGTACATAAACAATTAAGGCCCAAATTGTCTTATACCAAGGAGGAAGTATTTTTATATTCATGGTGAGTTCCTTGGTGCTTCTGTCTCCACTAGAACTAGAAGCCTTTACCTTTAACTTAAATTGACCAGGAGGCAAATTGGTATAACCCGCCGTGGTTAAGTCGTTTACATGATTCCAGTTGCGATCATAATTTTCCAGCATATAGGAATAGTTAAGCTGATTGGGCAAATTGTAATCCAAGGCCACAAAATCAAAACTGATATCATTTTGATCTGCCTTTAAAGTAATACATTCATAAGTGGAAATGTGTTTGGAAATGTGTTTGGATATTAACCCATCTTTATTGGAAAAGTCAACATGCTTATTAAATAATTTAAAATCGGTAAACACTATAGGTACTATGTTTGTATCCGAATTTAAATTCTCGGGATAAAAGTGGTTGATTCCCTTATTGCCTCCAATATACAGTTCTCCGTCGTCAGCCCTATATGTTGTAGTAATACTATTTCCTTGCAGCCCTTTTAAATTGTCTTCGTAATTAATAGTTCTGTTATGGTTATTAAAAGTCGCCAACCCTTTATTCGTGGCAATCCATAATTGTCCATTGTCTTGAAAAACGATATCATGAATCGCAATCCCCTTTAATGCTTCAAACCCCTTGTGTTTTGAAATTGAAGCGCTTTGAAGGTCAAATATTTCCAAACCGCTATCGGTACAGAGGTACAATTCATTGTTACGTTTTTTTATCCGGTTTACAATATTCTTATCTCTGGGGGTCAATCCGGTTGTAGGTACAATTTTGAAATATTCGTCAGCCCGTTTATTTCCGATATCAATTTTAACAAAACCGGCCTTGGTCCCGGCCCATAAATACTTATCGGCCAAGGTTAAACACATTAAGGAATTCAATTGATGGTCATCGGCAACTGCCTCAGGATTCTGAAGTACTATTTTTGTCACCTTCTTGTCTTGAGATACGTAATAAAGTCCATAGGGCGTCGCAAACCAAAGGTTTTTATCTACCTCCAGCACATCTTGTATGTATATCTCAGAACTATTGTTATCCAAAAACCCTGGAGGCAGCATACTTTTTGAGGATTTGGAATTGGGATCATATTCTATAAGTCCATTTCCATATGTGCCAATTATGATAGATCCGTTGGACCGCTTCCTTAGGGAGTTCGCACTTGCCGTACCATATCCTATGTCTATTTTTGTTATCTTATTCGTCCCCCTATCGAATAAACATACCCCGCCACCATCGGTACCTATATAAATATGATCCTTATCGTATTGCAAAAAAGATTTGATCCTATTGTGTGTTAATCCCTGATAAATGTTCAGTGTATTGTATTTTTCATAGTGTTTGTTGTAAATATTCACCCCTCCATATTGGGTTCCGATCCACATAAAACCGGTCTTGTCCGCATATATCTCCAATACACTGTTACTACTCAAGGATGTTGGCGACAGGGATTTGCTAATTTGTATAAAATTATTTTTATCGATATCGTAAATCTGTATTCCCCGGCCATCTGTTGCCAACCATAAGGTATTATTCTCTAGGTTATAAAAAAGATTAAAAAGGACGTTATGTTTTATATTGCTGTTTAAGGTATTGAAATTTATAACGGACCTACCTTTTCTAATGTGGAACAGTCCCTTTTTATAGGTAGCTGCCCAAACTCCACCTGTTTTATCCAATACAATTTTCTTGACATATACTTTTTCATCCTCGTTGATCAAAGGCAATCTCTGAATCGAATTAGTAGTCAAATCCCAGGTTTCCAAAAAGGGAGATTTTGCCCCGATCAACAATTCGTTGGTTTCTTTGTTGAAGCAAAGAGCTGTAATATTATTCGATTCTAACCTTGGGTTGGACTGTAAAGAGTTCGTATAATTATCAATATGGCCTTCGACCGAAATTCTAAATAGACCGTATGCTATAGTCGCTACCCATATATTTCCATTATTATCTTCTGCAATAGCTCTTATTTCTACCCCTATCTGTGAATGTTGATCAAGTAAAGGGAACGACCTAAAGGCATCTTGATCAAAATCATATTTGAGCAAGCCTCCATTTCTGGTTCCTATCCACAGTTCCCCCTTGGAGTCACTAAAAAGATAAGTGATATGGTTGTCCTTAATACCTGTATCGTCTCCTCCGGTATAGCGATAAGAGGTTATGTCCCTGCCATCGTATTTATTTAGTCCGTCATAAGATCCAAACCACATAAATCCCACCTTATCCCGCACTATGGCGGTAATTGAATTGTTTGACAATCCCTCGGTATCGGTCAAATGATCAAACCTTATATCCTGAAAACCATATAACCAATTAGCATTACAAAGGATAAGGAGGTAGAAAGCAAATATTTTCAGGGCGGAACAATTGCGCATAACAGCATGGATTATAAAGTTCTTAAGTTGCATAAAATATTTTATACATACAATCCCTGTTTACCTGAAACCAAAGCCATACAACATTTGTTTGCCGATTTTCTACATATGTTGTAACATTTCGTCTTTTACGCTAAAAACTTTCAACATATGACCACTTTATTTAGGTGGACTACAACTACATTGCGATACCGCGAATTACCAAGTTGTTTGTTTTTTTAATCCAAAAAATATAACCCAAGGTTTTTCACCTAACCACAATTCTATAAGAAATGAAGCGTATAAAAATCCTTTTCATTTGTATCAGTTCTACTCTCGCCTTCGCTTGTAAAGAGAATAAAGTCCCCATTAGCCAAAATAAAGGTATTTCTGTTACTGCCAATAGCACGGGGCTCAATTTAATTTGGGAGGGCCAAAGTAGAATTTCGGGTACCAAACCGCTATTCCAAGGAATACGTCCTGAAATGGACAGTATAGTATCCAACAATACAGGGACAAGGAATAAATTTAACTTTAAATATCAAAACACTGAAGTGCCAGTTTCGGTAGGATACCTACCTTACCAAGATAGGGATGCTTTGGTATTGACCCTAACCACTAACGGGACACAGTCTATTCACGGAGAAGATTATGTGGGTTTGTTTTTTGATGATTTCCCTAATTACATGGATGGCATTGGAAGCTATCTTTTCGGGGACTGGGAATCATGGACCAAACCGGTAAAAGTAGATGATTTTAAAAGCAGTCTGCCAGAGAAGATTCAATTTTTTCTCTTTAGGTATGCAGACGGGGCGTATGGAGCTATCATGCCACTGGCCGGAAATGGATATGTGGCCTCCTTGGGGAGTCAGGAGAATAAATTTGGAGCAAGATCGGTTAGTTATAAAGACAATTTTCCCGCCGATAATGTTCCAATGATGGCGATTGCCTTTGGCCGTGACCCGTACCAAACCGTAAAAAACCTCTACGAGGCAGGCATGGAAGCCATGGATAAAAAAGAAGGGCTCCGTAAATACAAGTCCTATCCAGAAGTTTTTGAATCCATTGGTTGGTGTTCCTGGAATGCCTTCGGAGTAGAAGTAACCGAAAAGAATTTAATGGATGCCATGGCCACTTTTTACAATAATAACTTCCCCGTTCCTTTTATGTTGATAGACAATGGTTGGTTGAGCGTCAATGGAGAAGAGCAGCTAACGGATTATGTATTTGATAAGAAAAAATTTCCAAACGGATTCAAAAAAAGTATTTTGAAATTGAAAAACACTTACGGACTAAAAGATATAGGCGTATGGCATACCATGAACGGATTTTGGAGCGGGGTGTCCAAAAGAGATTTTGATCCCCCATATCAAAAGTTGCTTATGCCCTATTACGATAAGGAAGATGTACATGCCGACACTTTAAGCGGAAAAACATATTTTAGCCCGAACGCACTTTCCGATAAAGGCCAGCAGTTTTACGAACAATGGTACTCCTATTTAAAGGACCAAGGCATAAGTTTTGTCAAGGTAGACCAGCAAGCGGTCATTAAAAGAGTGGCCAAGGGACAATTGGATTCCGGTGAAGTGGCGCCTTTTTTGGAGATTGCGGAAAACATGGAGCAAAATTTACAGAACGCCATAGAAAATAATTTTAACGGCTCGGTTATCAACTGTCAAAATATGGCCCTAGAGGCCGTTTACAACTTTGGTTCATCTGCCATTGCCAGAAGTTCGGACGATTTCTTTCCGAAAGTAACTGCCTATTACAGCCTTGAAGAGGAAAAGGGCAATGCTGCCGCCCATATCCTAATGAATGTGCATAACGCCAACTGGCTTTCCAATTTGGTGTGGCCAGACTATGACATGTTCCAGTCCCATCACAAAGATGGAGAATACCATGCCATAAGCAGGGCTATAAGTGGCGGACCAATTTACTTAACAGATGAGCCGGGAAAACAAAATTTTAAAATTCTAAATAAACTGGTATACAGTCAGGGCAAAATTCTTCGCCCCGAACAACCTGGTAGACCCACAGAGGATTGTTTATTTCAAATTAACGAGCCCAAACCCTTCAAAGCCTTTACGAAAATTGGAGAAACCGGTATTATTGGGGCTTGGAACACCGTAGACAAAGACCTTGTAACCGGAACAATTAGCCCCTCCGATGTCCATAGTATTAAAGGAAATAAATTTGCCGTTTATGAACACTTTAGCCAAAAATTAAAAACGTTGGAGAGAAATGAATCCATGCCAGTGCAGCTCGGGAGAATGGGCTATGCACTCTATAACATTGTCCCTATAGAAAATGATATTGCCCTAATAGGATTG
This sequence comes from Arenibacter nanhaiticus, assembly GCF_900141935.1. Classification (GTDB taxonomy): domain Bacteria; phylum Bacteroidota; class Bacteroidia; order Flavobacteriales; family Flavobacteriaceae; genus Arenibacter; species Arenibacter nanhaiticus. The sequence continues at coordinate 36,429 of NZ_FQYX01000022.1, forward strand.
GTAGACAAATACCTTTCCCAAAAAACAATAATAAGCCAATCTATTGAACAGGGAACGATAAAGGTAAATTTGAGGGCATCAGGAAAATTTGCCGGCCTACTCCCCAAAGAGCCGGTATCCATTTGGGTCAACGATAATGAATTGGCATCCGATACATGGTCCTATCAAGGGGGGCTGTTTGTTGTTTCAATTCCTAAGGTTAATTTTGAAGCACAACCCATAGAGCTAACCATTAAACTTAAAGATTAATCGCTATGAAGTGGAAAACGATGATGTGCTTGGTACCGATATTACTATTTACAACTATCAATCAAGCCCAAAAGAAAACGATATTACAGAACGTTTTATCCCATAACGATTACGGGCAGGAAAGACCTCTGTTCGATGCCATAGCAGCCGGTATTAATGCTGTGGAAGCCGATGTTGTATTCTTGGACGGGAAGCTTTATGTCGCCCATGGACCCGCTGAGGTAACAAAGGAAAACACCTTAAGATCCCTTTATTTGGACCCTTTACGACAAATTATAGAAAACAATAAGGGATATGTACTCCAAAAAGGAATCCCTTTTATTCTTTATATCAATACAAAAACTGCTGGGGAAACGTTGCTAAAGATCAATGAGGAACTGTCCAATTATCAAGATATAATTACCCGATTTAACGGAAAAAATGAAAGCCCTAAACCAATTACCGTTATTTGTGGCGGGGGAGAATATAAGGATATGCCCCAAAGATATATGACTGGGGAAGGCAAATTGGGAATTCCTGAAGAAATTCCGGCCTCTAGAATATACATGGTGAATTTAAACTGGAAAAAACATTTCAGCTATTCAGGAGATGGAAAAATGCCTGGAAAGGAAAGAAAAAAACTAAAAAAATATGTAAACGCTGCCCATTCCAAGGCCAGAATCCTTCGTTTTTGGAACAACCCGGACATAACATCCGAACATGGTCCCAATTTTTGGAAAACCGTTCTCAAGGAAGGGGTCGATCTGTTAAATACGGATAATCCAGAAGATATTGGATTATATTATAATAAAAAGTTCAATAAATGATCCTTGCCAAAGACGCTTCCTGACGGCTATTGTTTGTTTCAACTGAACAGTATATCATTTAATATTCATAAGCAAGGGTACTTCTTGTCTTGGGGATATCACCAAGATAAGAAGTATGGCGGCACTTGCCCATTATTTTTTTTGGCTTCCTTTATCCTATAGGATTTCCCATTCTTGATACCCGTATCTGTATCAATAGTTTATGCGTCGTCACAATTAATACTTTATAACCCATTTGCAAAGGAACAACCGCTTCTAGTTAAATACATACAGAAATTGCTTTTTTGAAAAGCAACCAAAACAATGTATTATACCTGTAAAATGGCTCGATTTACTGTGACTTAAGGTTATTTTAAACAGATTGACATAATGTTTAAAAATTCCATAAAATTAACATAGAAGGTATGCTGTTTTTTAAGCTTATAAGTATCTTTAACCCTTGTGTCAAGAGTGCTTCTTAGTGGTAGGCATTCGTTACACACGGATTTTTAATAGTACACTAACCCTATATATAATGATTAAAAAATCTTTTCTGTTGTTCGCAATGCTTGTATTAACCATTTCATACTCGTGCAAGGAGGAGGAATCTAAAACTCAAATGCAAAATGTAATTGCGGTACATGACGAAGTAATGCCAAAAATGGGAACTATAAGTCAGCTAATATCCCAATTGGAGGAACGCAGCATGGAGGACCATACCTATATGCTGGCAAAAAAAGACCTGGAATTGGCCCATAAAGCCATGATGGATTGGATGAAAGGTTTTAGCGAGCGCTTTAGCCCTAACGAGATAATGAAGGGGCAAGAACTTAGCGAGGAAAAGCAACAATGGTTAGATGAAGAGGAGGTTAAAGTAAATGCCCTTAAGGAACAAATGAATTCTAGTATAGAAAAAGCACAGCTATTACTCCAAAAGGAATAATCTTTTTAGAGAATTATAAAGTAGCTTTCTTTATTAAACTGCTTGTTAAATACCTCTTTCGTATTGGGAAGGGGTGTTTTTTTTGCGTTAGGGATAGCGGCGGCATCCCCGCAGCGGAGCAAGGGATATAGCCAATAGCCCGCCCGACGAAGGAGGGAACGCCCCTATTGGAACCTTAAAGGCTATAGAAATTAGGATATGGGCCGGCGCGATCATCAGACGCCAAGATTTATTAATTGAACCCGGTATTCTGAAATAGTGGGCTACCCGAGGCCTGTGGCAGATTTAAAAGTTTTTTGAAAAGGGAAGGTGAATGGCAAGGAAACGGTTTTTAGGGTTGCTCTTTCCATTGTAGGCTTTCCATAATATTCCTAATATCCTTTTGCAAGTAGGCGGCGGCCGGAAGAATGGAATCGTAGTTGGGCTTGGCATTAAAATATAGGGATCCGGTTAAAAAATGCCGTAGGCTATCGGTAACATAAAACTGCGATTGGGAAGCAGCATTTCCTTTGACCTCATAGTACATGCCATACACCTTGTCGGTGTCATTGACAAAAAGTTTTTCCATGATACCATCGGCCTTCATCACATGTTCGTAACTTAACTTTTGGGCATCGGTGAGCAATTTTTCCAAATTCCCGTCAATTTTTTTATAAGTGATGAAAATAGCGCCATTTAACTTGGGGTAATTGATGGTGACGGAATTAAGGTCGGTAGATTTCGTCTTCTCTACACCGGTATGTCGAAATTCGAAATGTGGGGTTGTCAACTGTTTTTCTCCTGTCTCCGGGTATTCTAAGCGCAACATGGCCTTGGGTTTTGGCAAGGTGTCTTCTTGGCACGAAAGGGTCATGAAACTTATAAGAACCGAAAGGCACAGGGCGTTAAATTTCATTGGGCAGGGTTATTTTTATTAGTTTTAAGCGTTTTTTATCCAAGCTTTCCACAGTAAACAAATAATTGTTAAAAGCAACTTGCTCCCCTATTTTAGGGAACCCGCCGGCTATTTCCAGGACAAAGCCTGCAATAGTTTCCGATTCGCCCTTTTTATCCTCAAATTCGTTTTCGTCTTCAATATTGGCTACCTTATAGAAGTCCCTTAAGGCAGTCTTACCATCAAAAACAAAGTTAAAGTTGTCTAATTTAGAAAAATTTAGGTCTTCATCATCAAATTCGTCACTAATATCCCCGACAATTTCCTCTATAATATCTTCTAGGGTTACAATGCCCGAGGTACCTCCGTATTCATCGACTACAACGGCCAAATGGTTCTTTTTAGTCTGAAACTCCAACAATAGATCATCGAGTTTTTTGTTTTCTGGCACAAAATAGGGCTCCCTGATCAGGGACATCCAATTAAATGTCTTTCGGTCTATATACGGAAGAAGATCTTTAACGTAGAGCACCCCTAAAACATTGTCCATATTTTCGGAATAGACCGGAATCCTAGAATAGCCGTGTTTTTTAATCTCATTTAATACATCGGTAAATTTTAAGTCCGAATTAAGGGCGAAAATATCTATTCGAGGGCGCATTACCTGTTTGGTATCCGTATTCCCAAAGTTTACGATGCCTTCCAAGATCTTTTGCTCTTCCTTGGTAGTGTCGCCTTCAGAGGTGAGTTCTAGGGCCTGTGACAAATGATCTACACTGATATTCGATTTTTGCTTTCCGAGCTTGTTGTACAAAAAAATAGTAGCCGAACGCATGGGAAGACTTAAAGGAGAAAAGATAAAATCTAATACCTTGAGCGGAAAGGCCATGAAAAAGGAAAAAGTATGCCTGTTTCTATTGGCGTATACTTTGGGTAAAATTTCGCCGAACATAAGGATCAGGAAAGTAACCACTACCACCTCCAATAAAAAGCGAACAGAAACAATACCTAAAATGGTATATGTTAAGCCTTGGAACAGGGTGTCTCCGATAGCGTTGAACAAGAGTACAATCCCAATATTAATAGAATTGTTGGCAATTAAAATGGTCGCCAGCAATTTTTTTGGTCTGTCTAGAAGTTGAACAATAATGTTTCCTTTGGCAGATTTTTTCTCTTCTATTTCGTTTACTTCGGTCTGCGATAGGCCAAAGAAGGCCACTTCGGCTCCCGATATTAGTGCAGAGCATATTAGAAGAATAAAAAGAATTATAATTTTTAACGTTAATGCGCCGTCAATTGCAATGAAATTTAACGGTAAACTGAGGGGGTCTGGGTCCAATGGTTAGAATTTAATATTTTATTTAATTTAAAAAGGCAAATCGTCTTCCTCTAAAGACGATGGTCTTTTGGCCGCATCAGAGGCGCTTTGGTCTTGTCCTTGGTTCGGGTTGGCTTGGTTGGCCTTGCTATCATTTTTGGTGCTAAGGAAGGTGAAATCCTGCACATGTACTTCCGTAGCATACCGGGTAGTACCGTCTTCTCCTTGCCACTGGCGGTTTTTTAAGCGACCTTCTACATATACCTTATCGCCCTTGCTCAGATATTTTTCACATATTTCGGCGGCCTTATTGCGTACCACAATATTGTGCCAGTCCGTATTGGTGACTCTTTCTCCGGTTTGCTTATTGGTATAGGTTTCGTTGGTGGCCAAAGGAAATCTTCCGATGCAATTGCCACCCTCAAAATAATGGACCTTTACTTCGTCTCCTAAATGACCAATTAGCATTACTTTATTTAATGTTCCGCTCATAGTGTATATATTACTTCAAAAATACTAAATTTTAAACGTATTTATAAAATCTGCAATTAAAACTGGAACTGGATATTCCGGAAGTGTGGACAAAGGTACTCCGTTTTCTAGAATAGTCGTAGTGCTTACAATCCAAAACTTAGTATGTAAATGCTGATGTGAAAGTTTATGGACGATATTTTTATCATTAAATAAGTATACTTCTGCGTCCTCTTTTACGCCGAGAATCTCGGGTGCGCTCTTAGAAACCTCGGTAAGGGCTACCTCCCGATCGGACTCTAACAAAGGAAACTCGTATAATTGTTGCCATATGCCATTTCCGGTGCGCTGCTGTACCAGGGTTTGGTTGTTGGCATCGACCACTACCAGATAATTAAAATAGCGATGCTTTACTTTCGCTTTTTTTAATTTTACGGGCAGGGAACCAATGCGGTCATTATTATAGGCGATACAGCCACTATTTAATGGACAAGTTTGGCAATCGGGTTTTTGGGGCGTGCATTGCAGGGCGCCAAATTCCATGATACCTTGATTATAATCGCGGATATTTTTTGGGGCCATGGCCTTTACGGCCAATTTTTTAAACTCCTTGATCCCTTCTGGCGAATTTATAGGTAGGTCTATGCCATAATACCGGGAAAGGACTCTATATACGTTTCCGTCTACAACCGGTACCGCTTCGTTAAAACAAATAGAAGCTATGGCGCTGGCCGTATAATCGCCCACCCCTTTAAGAGTTAAAAGTTCTTTATAAGTATTGGGAAAAGTGCCGCCATATTTTTCTACAACGATCTTTGCGGTAGCATGTAAATTACGTGCCCGGGAATAATATCCCAAGCCTTGCCATAATTTTAACACCACTTCTTCATCGGCATTTGCTAAATCTTCGACTTTTGGGAAGGCAGAAATAAACTTGTGATAATAAGGTGTTCCTTGTGCTACCCGAGTCTGTTGAAGCATTATTTCTGACAGCCAAATGCGGTAAGGGTCAAGGGTGTTACGCCATGGAAGAGCCCTTTTATTTGTGCCGTACCAGGCAAGAATTATATTTGAAAAAACCATCTCCTTTTCTGTAAAATGCAAAAGTAATGGTTTACCTAGTTAAAATTAAGTTCTTTAGAAGGGAAAGATAGAATTTAATTCATATATTTGCGTCCCGAAAAAAACACTTTGAAATCTATTTAGTTAAAATGACGAAAGCGGAAATTGTAACGAGAATCTCAGAAAAACTGGGAATTGAAAAAGGAGATGTACAAGCAACTGTGGAATCTTTCATGGATGAGGTAAAAACGTCCTTAGAGAATGGCGATAACGTATACCTAAGAGGATTTGGCAGTTTTATCATTAAGACACGCGCTGAAAAAACTGGTAGAAATATATCCAAAAACACTACCATAAAAATACCTGCCCATAACATTCCCGCTTTTAAACCTGCAAAGGTTTTTGTAGAAGGTGTTAAGAGCAACGTTCAAGTTAAATAAAACTAGTATTAACCCTTAAAATATAACTTTATGCCAAGCGGTAAGAAAAGAAAAAGACATAAGGTAGCTACCCACAAGCGCAAGAAGCGTAGGAGAGCTAACCGACACAAGAAAAAGTAGTTTTTAAAACTACTTTTTCTTTTTATACGTTCCTTGACATAGAAATTCGTAGCCGAATTTCCACGGGTTTAAAACAACCTGTACAACTTATTGTTTAATCATTTGTCCCTTCTCGATAGCTATCGAGAACCAAGGGGTGAATATAAATTAATTCAGGTGAATAGAGAATTAATCGTAAGATCTAGTTCTGAAGCCGTTGATTTTGCCCTGCTAAAGGATGGAAAACTCACTGAATTATACAAAGAAGAAGATAGTAACGACTTTGCCGTTGGCGATATTTTAATTGCCAAGGTAAGAAAGCCGGTCACTGGACTCAATGCCGCGTTCGTAAATGTAGGGTATGAAAAAGATGCTTTTCTGCATTACCACGATTTAGGACCGCAGCTTGCTTCAATGTTGAAATTCATAAAAAAAGTTAGTACTGGAAAATTAAAAGATTACTCTTTAAAAGATTTTCAGTTTGAAGAAGATATTGACAAAAATGGTAGCATCGGCGATGCTATTAAAGTCAACCAGTCACTATTGGTTCAAATAGTTAAAGAACCCATTTCTACGAAAGGACCGCGAATTAGCTCCGAGCTTTCTATAGCCGGCCGCTATTTGGTCATGGTCCCATTTTCTGACCGTGTTTCGGTGTCTCAAAAAATTGAGAGTAAAGAAGAAAAAGACAGGTTAAAAAGACTGGTAAGAAGTATTAAGCCTAAAGGGTTTGGGGTAATTATCCGAACCGTAGCAGAGGGAAAAAAAGTAGCAGAATTAGACAAAGATTTACAGAATTTACTGAACAAATGGACAGTAATGTGTAAAAAGCTCCAAAAAGCACCGCATCCATCCAAAGTATTGGTAGAACTCAATAGAGCTTCATCGATCCTTAGAGATGTATTTAATGATTCCTATACCGGGATTCATGTAGATGACGAAACGCTATATGGGCAAATTAAAGATTACGTGCATGAAATTGCACCGGAAAAAGAATCTATTGTAAAGTTGTATAATTCTTCCGTGCCCATTTTTGAAAAATTTGGGATAGAACGACAGATTAAAACTTCTTTTGGGCGCACTGCTTCCATGAGTAAAGGAGCCTATTTAATTATTGAACATACCGAAGCCTTACACGTAATAGACGTCAACAGCGGGAATCGTTCCAATAAGGCCAAAAATCAGGAAGATACAGCCCTTGAAGTAAATTTATTGGCCGCCACAGAAATTGCCAGGCAACTGCGCTTACGCGATATGGGAGGAATTATCGTAGTCGATTTTATCGATATGGGCAAAGGCGAGCATAGAAAAAAGCTTTTTGATCACCTTAGGGATGAAATGAAAGACGATAGAGCCAAACATAAAATACTGCCTCCGAGTAAGTTTGGACTTATACAAATTACAAGACAACGGGTAAGGCCCGAAATGAACATTAAAACAAGTGAGGAAAATCCTAACGGCACTAGCCAAGAGGTAGAAGCCCCAATTGTTCTTATAGACAAGATAATTGCCGATCTTGAAAAACTTTTAAAAGGACCGGCCAGGGATAATGGAATTACTTTAAACATTCATCCTTTTATTGCAGCCTATTTAACCAAAGGGTTCCCTTCCATTAGATTTAAATGGTTTATGGAACATAAGAAATGGGTTAAAATACAACCGAGAGATGCTTATACATATCTCGAATACCGTTTTAAAGACAATGACGGTAAAACAATATATTAAAAAAATTTAAAAAGCGATTTCCTAAATGGGGATCGCTTTTTTTTTGCGCCATACCGAACCGAAAATGAGCTGTTTTTTTTGGGTGTAGTTCCGTCTTCCTGCCTATGGGGACTATAAAAAAAGGACGCTATGTCATGCCTGCTCCATAAACATTAAAATATCCATAACACCTGTAAAATGGTTTTGGGCGTTCCCTCCTTCGTCGGGCGGGCCCTTCGCTATATCCCTTGCTCCGCTGCGGGGATGCCGCCGCGGTCCCTAACGCAAAAATCGGCACTCCCAACACCCCGTCCGATTTTCTTCTCGGGCAGTATGCGCCTAAGGGATGTATAGTTTTTACACACTATAAGATGCCAACTACTCAATAATACACAGTCTCCTTGTTTAAAAAATAACAGCTATATGCCTTTAAAACAGGTGGTTGTCCGGTTTTGGAAGGCAGTGGTTAAACTTGGTATTATATTTTCAATGGGTATAATAAGTTTAATCATTAAATAAAGAATCATGAAAAAATTATTTGTTATAGCAGTCGTATCTTTTGGGTCGTTCACCGCATTTGCCCAGCAAGTAGCAACAGCAGCCGATGTAGCCACTGAGATAGTTTCGCAGGAAGAGTTCTCTGAAATAGAAATCAGTGCCCTGCCAGAAGCAGTAACCAAGGCGGTAGCAACAAGTTTCCCTTCAGCGAGCATTTCAAAAGCATACGTAAACAAAAAGGAACAATATAAAGTAGAAGTGGCACTAGAAGATGGTACTTCCGCTAGTTTTATTGCCGATAAAAAGGGTAATTGGATAGAAGAATAATAACAAACTTGGCATTTTGATGCCTCCGATTATTGGAAAAACCCCGTAAACGAGCACTCGTTTACGGGTTTTTTTTTATGATAATTTTTAAAGAACGATAGCCTTATTGTTGGCCCTTAAATTTGGATTTCTACAGTAGTCTTATGCCCCTTACTACTTTATAACTAAAGAGCAAAATTTCTTTTAATCACCCTAAAAGACCTTTGAATATACAAAAAACCTACTTCCCTAAGAGGTGATTTGGGGATCGAATGCAGGTTTAGAACATCTACGATTCCTTTCCTCAGAAGTATACTAGATGAACAAAGTGTATAACGATTACACACTATTGGGGGCTACTACTCAATAATATACAATTTTGTTTTTTTAATAAAAACACCTAAAGTCCCTGTATACACGGTTTTGTAAGGTTTTTGGGAACAGTGATCAATCTTGGTATCATATTTTCAATAGGTATCACAAGTTTAATCATTAAATATAAGAATCATGAAAAAATTATTTGTTGTAGCAGTAGTATCATTGGGAACATTAACCGGATTTGCTCAGGAAGCAGAGGCAGCAGAAGCTGTAGGGGCAACCGAGATGGTAGCACAGGACGAATACTCTGAAATAGAAATCAGTGCCTTGCCAGAAGCCGTAACCAATGCATTGGCTAAAGATCACCCGGAAGCGACCATTTCAAAAGCATATGTAAATAAAAAAGAGCAGTTTAAATTAGAAGTAGCTCATCAGGACGGTACCTCAGCAACCTTATTTGCCGATAAAAAAGGTAACTGGATAGAAGAATAATAACAATGGAGGCATATAAGTCTCTAGAATGTTGAAAAAGCAGGTAGCCGATAAATCGGTTACCTGCTTTTTTTATGATAATTTTTAAATACAAATAGCTTTCATGTGGTATTTTTACTAATAATATCAATGCCTAAGAAAGATTGTATGCCTAAGATCCTTATTATCGAAGATGACGCCGCTTTTTGTCAAATGCTTCAAAAGTTTTTGACCAAAAATGGCTTTGATGTAGATACCAGTTTTACTGCTCAGGATGCTAAAATTAAATTTAAGGCCACAGCTTATAATGTAGTATTGACAGATTTGCGCCTTCCTAATTACGACGGCTTGGAATTATTGTCCGAAATACTTGCCATTAACCCCAAAACCCAGGTCATTGTGATGACCGGCTATGCCGCCGTAGGCACGGCGGTGAATGCCATGAAAAAAGGGGCCTATGACTATATCTCAAAACCCTTTACTCCGGACGAGATTTTAATGCAAATAAATAGCGCCTTATCGGAAAGGAGGCAAGAGCAAACTGTAAAACCAAGGGCCAAGAATAGTACTGCTTCCCAGGGGCAGAGTAAAGGAATAGTGGCTGGGACCAGCGAGGCTTCCAAAAAGTTGCAGGAGTATATTAAACTGGTAGCCCCTACAGATATGTCGGTATTAATAACCGGAGAAAGCGGAACCGGAAAAGAGGTGACGGCCAAGGCCATTCATGACAACAGTCAACGTAAGGACTTTAGTTTTGTGGCGGTAGACTGTGGGGCCATACCCAAAGAAATAGCAACCAGTGAATTTTTTGGGCATATTAAGGGCAGTTTTACCGGTGCCGTGGATGATAAGATAGGACATTTTGAAGCGGCCAACGGAGGAACACTTTTTTTAGACGAAATAGGCAACCTATCCTATGAAAATCAGATCCAATTATTGAGGGCCCTGCAGGAGCGAAAAATTAAACGGGTAGGGAGTACCAAAGAAATTCCCGTCGATGTTCGCATTATTACGGCCACCAATGAAGACCTGACCGCAGCGGTAGAAAAAGGGACTTTTAGGGAAGATCTTTACCATAGGATCAACGAGTTTTCAGTAGAAATACCCTCCTTGGAAGATCGTTTTGAAGACTTATTGCTATTTGCCGATTATTTTTTGGCGAAGGCAAATAAAGCCCTGAACAAAAATATTAAAGGGTTCTCGGAAGAGGTCTTGGATATCTTTAAACAATACCATTGGCCCGGAAACCTAAGAGAACTACAGAATGTCATTAAAAGGGCAGTATTGCTGAGTGCTGGCGATTATGTAGCAAAAGAGGCCTTGCCAAAAGAAGTGTTCAAGGTCAAGGAAATAATTGCCGATACCGAAGATTTCTCCAAAGCCGATTATGAAAAGGATCAAATTGTAAAGGCACTTAAAAAATCTAATTTCAATAAATCCAAGGCAGCAAAACTACTTCAGATTACCAGAAAGACCCTCTACAATAAGATCAACCATTATAACTTGGATCTTTAGCCAAATAAGATTTTATCGCTAATAATAGTACGGTAACCTTATTTTTTAAATCGGCAAAAGAAAGCTTTATGGCTTTTTCGGTCATATCGTTTTCTGATAGCAGTTCAAATTGTTCCAGGATAGGCACAATATCCGTGGTTTTTAATTGGCGGAACATAGGCAGCATTCTATGTGAAACAGCGTTTATTTCCTGGGTGTTTGTTTGGCTTATGGCCATACTTAGTCGCTCCATATTAATAGTGGTGTCGGCCATAAATGTTTGTAGTACCTCTGCTACGGCAACCTTGTTGTTCCCTAGAAAGGAATTGATAATCGCTAAGCTGAACAAATGGGAGTCCGATACCGGGATAGTTGCATTTTGAGGTCCTTCCTCGTCATGGACGGCCTCTGGGAATTGACCGTGCAACACCTTTAAAAGCCTGGCCTTCGTAAATGGTTTTTGAAGAATATCGGCGAATCCGGCTTCCGAATACACCTTTTTTTCTAAATCCCTTCTCCCGGTCATCGCAACAATAGGTTGTTGCTTGTAATGCACATACCCACTATTTTGTAAAAGATCCATTACTTGAAAACCACTTAAATCGGGCATTTGTATATCGGTCAAGACCATATGGTAACTCAGGGAACTTTCCTTTTTTATGGCGTTAAAATTATTGTAAGTATGTGCGGTTATCCCAAGGGAATGGCAGACCTCTTTTAGTAATTTTAGCATGGCGATATCATCGTCGATAATAAGAAGCGATAAAGCTCTTTTGGGGATCAAGGCTATCTCGTCCCTGGGCGGTATCGGTAAACTCGATATTTCAAATGGTATGTTTATGGTAAAAGTACTGCCTTTGTCTTCTTCGCTGCTTACGGAAATTTTCCCATTTAATAGGGCTGTAAGTTTTTTTGAGATGGTAAGGCCTAGGCCATATCCTCCATATTTTTTGTCGGTATGGTCATCGGCTTGGGTAAACTCTTTAAAAATATGTTCTTGCTTTTCTTTTTTTATTCCGATGCCAGAGTCGCTTATCGCAATAACAGTGCGGTAATGAGTCGGTGTTTCTTCGGCAACCCTGGCCTTGATTCGGATGCTGCCAATGTGCGTAAATTTATAGGCGTTACTGATAAGGTTGCTCAATACCTGGCGTACACGGAAGGCGTCGCCCATAACGGCACGGTCCAAGCGTTCATCGATTTCAAAAATTAAGGGGATGTTTTTTTCGCTATAGATCTCCGCTATATTTTCTCCGGTATTCCTAATAAGCTCCGAGAGCACAAAGGGACGGTTTTCAACCTTTATTTTTCCGGCCTCGAGCTTTGAAAAATCCAATAGGTCGTTTACCAAGCTATCGACATAATGAGATGCCGATTTAATCTGGTGTACATAAGAAAACCGCTTTTCATTGATAGGAGTGCCTTCTAAAAGCTCGGAATAACCGGTGATAGTGGTCAAAGGAGTCCTCAAATCGTGGCTGACCATAGAGATTAATTGCTCCCTGCTTTTTAAAAGCGATTCCGAGAATTTCTTTTCCTTTTCTAACTGTTGCCTATAGCGTTGTACCCTCCAATAATCTTTGGTGATCAAAAACGTAAAAAGAGCCACAACTATAAAGCCTAGGATGGCGGCAATGCCGGCCAAGCGGATACTTCTGTTCAGGGCCGTTTGTTTGTTGATATTGTCGGTATAGGTTTTTAGGATTATTTCCTGTTCAAAAGCGGCAATAATATTCCGCAATTGTTGGGAGAGTTCCAAATCGGTCCTGTTGAGGGCCCATTCTTTTTCGGCCAAAGACCGCAGCGTTTTCATGCTGCTTTTTTTTGCTTCCGTCAATAAGCTTTTAGAGGCCGTCAATACCGAATCTACGCCTATGGGAGTGGTGGAGTCTTTGGGGACATTTTCACTGAGGTAATCGGCCCATTTTTTAAGAGTGGTTTGCGCCTCCACAGGAAGGTCGTAAAAGTCGGGGGTAAGGCTCTCCGGACTTATTTTTCCCAAGGATTCCTCCATCATATTAAACCCCTTAAGGGCATCGTCTATAGAACTGTTGGCGTCGATTTTTGCCTTTAAGAGACGAAGCTCATTGCTGTTGATGACCTTTTTTTGCAATAACAGTTGTACGCTGTCGAGCATGCTTTTTTGGTCATCGTTACTAGCATACTTTTTAAGGCTGTCCAAGGCCACAAAAATGGAGTCTATTTTTTGGGTGTAGTTAGAAAAGTCTTTGGAGCTTTTATTCTGTAAGGCTATTTTGGAAAGGCTTTCGGCTTCGTGTAATTGGGTGAGTATTGTACCGGTTTTTAGTAGTTTGGTGTCGTTTTTATAAGAAATATCGGTAGAAACATATACTCGGATCTCTGAAATTATAAAATACCCTACCACCAAGGCCAATGCTGCTAATATGAGATAGCTAAGCATTATTTTAAGTGTGAATCTGCTTTTTTTCATGGGATGCTCAAAAGATAGTCGAACGCCAAACTAAAGTACGTATTTGCTTATTTTAAGGCCTATAATGAAACGTTAATTATTTGTTTGGTTTTACTATGAAATGTAAAAGTCTGGGCGTAAATTTGCGCCGTCTCAAAGGGGTGCTTACGCAGGTAGGCTGAGATTACACCCAAGGAACCTGGGCAGGTAATGCTGCCAAGGGATGCGTACAGCGCGTATTGGAATACTAACACTATATTTTCGATAGGACGAGCCTATCGGGAATGACAAACTCAACTTTAAAACAGGAATAATAGCCCCTTTTATTCGTAATATTTTTGCGGATGAAAACTATATTCACTTCAATGGCCATTTTTGGCTCACTATTATCGGCCTTCGGCCAAGAGATTCCCAAAGATTCTTTGGAAGGAGAAAAAATCAGCCTGGACGAGGTATTGGTTTCTGCCGTAAGGGTCACCAAACAAACTCCGGTTACTTTTTCCAATTTAAGCAAAGAACAGATCAAACCCAGAAACTTAGGACAGGACATCCCCGTATTAATGAACTTCTTGCCTTCGGTGGTGACTACATCAGATGCAGGAGCAGGAGTAGGGTATACCGGAATTAGGGTTAGAGGGAGCGATGCGACAAGGGTAAACGTTACTATCAACGGTATTCCGTATAACGATTCTGAATCTCATGGTAGCTTCTGGGTTAATATGCCCGATTTTGCCTCCTCTACAGAAAGTTTGCAATTGCAAAGGGGGGTAGGGACCTCTACCAATGGTTCTGGCGCTTTTGGGGCCAGTTTAAACATATTGACCGATGCGGTTGCTGAAGAAGGCTATGGCCAGATCTCCTCTTCGGTGGGGAGTTTTAATACCTTAAAAAATAATTTGAAATTTAGTACCGGACTCTTGAACGATCAGGTAGAAATCTCCGGGCGTCTGTCAAGGATTACATCCGATGGCTATGTAGACAGGGCTTCATCGGCCTTAAATTCTTATTTCCTTCAAGGTTCCTTTCAAGATAACAATACCCTTATAAAGGCGCTATTGTTCGGCGGGCACGAAATTACGTATCAGTCCTGGAACGGTATAGATGCAGCTACCTTGGAGGACGATCGTACGTATAACTCTGCCGGAGAATATACCGATGAGAATGGAAATACGCAGTACTATGAAAATGAAGTGGATAACTACAAGCAAAATCACTTTCAATTACATTGGAACGAAAAAATTGGCAGCGCATGGAATACCAATTTGGCCGTACATTTTACCCGGGGAAGAGGGTATTTTGAACAGTTTAAGGAAGATGATGACTTTGCTACATATGGGCTAACACCTATAACCGTCGATGGGGAAGAAGTAGATAAAACCGATCTTATTAGAAGACGTTGGTTGAGCAATCGCTTTTATGGAACCACTTTTTCGGCCAACTATATAGCAGATAACCTTAATCTGATCCTTGGTGGCGGTTATAACAAATACGAAGGGGACCATTTTGGCGAAATTATTTGGGCAAAGTACGCCGCAAATAGTAATTATGGAGATAGGTATTACGACAATTCCTCTATTAAAACCGACTTTAATTTCTTTACCAAGGCCAACTATCAGCTAACGGATCAATGGAGCCTTTTTGGCGACCTTCAATATAGAACCGTAGGGTATACGGCCAGTAGCGAAGAAATTGGGAGTGTAGACGATACTTTTAACTTCTTTAATCCTAAAGCCGGAGTTACTTTTGATCTGAACCGCAACAATAACCTGTACTTTTCGTACGCTAGGGCAAATAGAGAGCCAAACAGGAACGATTATGAAAGCGATAGCCCGACACCAGAAAAGTTAAACGATTATGAATTGGGGTGGCGTTATATTTCTTACGCCCTTCAGCTAAATGCCAACCTGTACTATATGCAGTATAAAGACCAATTGGTGCTTACAGGAGATATTGACGATGTAGGAAGTTTTAAAAGGGCCAATGTGGCTAATAGTTATAGGGCCGGATTAGAATTGGATGCCAAAATTAAACTTTCCGATAAATTCTCGGTAGCGCCAAATGCTACCCTAAGTACCAATAAAATTAAAGACTTTATACTAGATAGAGACGGGGAAGTTAAGAATATAGGAAATACCAATATATCCTTTTCACCATCAATAGTGGCAGGAAATATATTTGCCTATGCTCCATCTGAAAACCTAAGCTTTTCATTGCTTTCTAAATATGTAGGTGAGCAGTATTTAAGCAATACCGATGATAGGGCTTCCAAGTTAGACGACTATTTTATTAATGACATCAACCTTGTATACGAATTGGAGATCGATGGTTTCTTTAAGTCAATTGTGTTTTCTGGTTTGGTGAACAATATTTTGGACATTAAATACGTGTCAAACGGCTATACTTACTTAGATACTTGGTCTGGTCCAAATTCTTTTGAAGTACAGGGGTATTACCCACAAGCAGGGATTAATTTCTTATTGGGAGCAAGTGTAAACTTCTAAGAGACTTCGGGTTTTTATGCCCTGAATTCCTCCTGAGATTATAAGGGAACTAGATATTGAATTAGGGGCGGCACCATATTTTTGATGCCGTCCCTTTTTTGGTTCTTGGAATCTGTTATTTTTGTTGGTAAACCTATTAGAATAGACCAACATGGACAAGCTTAAAAACCAAAAGACCATCCGCTGGGGAATCATTGGCTGTGGGGCGGTGACTGAAGTAAAAAGCGGACCTGCCTATCAGCAAACCGAAGATTTTGAGCTGGTTGCCGTCATGCGTCGCGATGCCGAAAAGGCAAAAGATTATGCCCGAAGGCATGGCGTTCCTAAATACTATACCAAGGCAGCGGATTTAATAAATGATCCCGAAGTAGATGCGGTCTATATTGCAACACCCCCAGATACCCATAAGTATTATGCTTTAAAGGTCGCCCAGGCCGGTAAGCCATGTTGTGTAGAAAAACCTATGGCACCATCATATTCCGATAGCCTAGCCATATACAATGCCTTTGAAGAAAAGTCATTGCCATTGTTTGTAGCTTATTACAGAAGATCCCTGCCTCGCTTTATAAAAATAAAGGAATGGATAAGCCATGGGGAAATTGGGGACATCAGACATATCCGCTGGCATTTAAGCAAGCCGGCAAACCAGCTCGACCTAAGTAAAAAATATAATTGGCGTACCGATGGTAAAATAGCTCCCGGAGGCTATTTCGACGATTTGGCAAGTCATGGGCTAGACCTGTTTACTTGGTTGTTGGGCGATATAGAAAAAGCCTATGGGATAAGTGTCAACCAACAAGAACTATATTCTGCAAAAGATGCCGTTACGGCTTGTTGGCTTCATAAAAATGGAATCACTGGAGAAGGAAGCTGGAATTTTGGAGCAGCAGAACGCCAAGATAAAGTAGAGATTTTAGGAAGCAAAGGGAAAATACTGTTCTCAGTGTTTCAGGAAGACGCCCAAGAGATGCAAAACGCCCAAGGTACCACCAGGGTATTTGTCGAAAACCCGAAGCACATTCAAAAATATCACGTTAAAAATATAAGAGACCATTTAATCGAAGGGAAGACACACCCCTCCCATGGAAGTTCGGCACTGCACAGTAGTTGGGTAATGGATGAAATTTTAGGGCTCTAGACCTAATTAGAAATGATGACCGTGTTGCCACTGTATTGGGCCCTGTATTCCAATAAATCGTAATAACGGTTGCCGTCCTGTGGCCTATTGGTCATTTGGCCCGTAAACAAACTGTAGGCATACGCCTCACAAGGGCAAGTAGCATTGGTGGCATAAGTGTTTTTTTGGTTTAAGGTACTGCATTGGTTAGGGACGTGATTAGGACAACTGGCTTCAAAGGCCCTAAAAGTATTGAACCCTACATTGGTTACAAAAACACCGCGGGTACCTACCGCCGAGTTGCCGATAAAAACCGAATTACCGGTCGTGGTCAATGGGTTGTATTGGGGCAGATTCAAATTTAGGTCGAACCGAAAAGAAACTTCTTGGAGATACGGATTTCTGTTCGTGGCATTATTGGAACAGGCCAATATCAATATAAAAAGAATAAGGCTGAAAATACGTTTCATAAGGCATTGTTGTTTTGAGGAAACTTACGCAAAGTTGAACAAAATTTGTGTATATTTGTTTTAAATCCTCTTTAAAAAAAAGAGGATTTTCCTATTTATTAAATATAGAACTTATGAGCAAGGTATCTTATTATACGCCAGAAGGGCTAAAAAAATTAAGGGAGGAATTAAACTACCTTAAAGATGTGGAGAGGCCAAAAGCTTCTCAGGCGATAGCTGAAGCAAGAGATAAAGGAGATTTGTCAGAGAACGCGGAATACGATGCTGCCAAAGAGGCCCAAGGGCTATTGGAGATGAAAATTTCAAAAATGGAAGAAACCTTGTCCAATGCCAGATTGATCGATGAGTCGCAATTGGATACCTCTAAAGTATTAGTGTTATCGACCGTAAAGTTGAAGAACTTAAATAACGGTATGGAGATGAAGTACACCTTGGTGGCAGAAAGTGAGGCAGATTTAAAAAATGCAAAAATTTCTGTAAGTTCCCCAATTGGCAAAGGCCTTTTAGGGAAAAAGGTAGGTGAAACAGCCGAAATTACCGTGCCTAACGGCGCCCTAAAATTTGAAGTTTTGGAAATTTCCAGATAAATTATATTCTTAGAAGTGTTTTTAAAAGCCTTAATTGTTGAAACAATTAAGGCTTTTGCCTTTGTATCCTCTTTGGAGGGATAAATTGTTGCCCTACATTTTTGGCAACTATCGATTGCTTTTATATTTGTAGTACCTTATTCAATGAATTTAAATAAGAAAACATGGCCAGTATATTCACAAAAATTATCAAGGGCGAAATCCCTTCCTATAAAATAGCAGAAGACGAAAAATTCTATGCCTTTCTCGATATCAATCCCAATTCTGCCGGGCATACCTTATGTATTCCCAAAATAGAGGTCGATAAAGTACTAGACCTCGATGAGGAAACCTATATGGGCTTAATGGCTTTTTCCCGAAAAATAGGAAAGGCTATAGAGGCTGCAATACCATGTAATAGGGTAGGGATTACCGTAATAGGATTAGAGGTCCCACACGTTCATGTACACCTAATTCCATTACACAGCATGAAAGACGCTACTTTTCAGCATAAAACGACGCTTTCTAAAGACGACTTTTTGGCAATAGCAGAAAAAATAAAGGCAAAACTATAGCCTTTTATCTGATATAAAAATAGATGCCAGCAGACATACCGACTATTAAAACTAGCATTAAAGCATAAAATAGTTTGGTAAATTTAATGGTGGCTTTTTTCGGAGTCACCATTTTTTTATAGTAATCATATACCCTTTCTATATCCTGGGTCCAGGCAATTGGGTAAATGTCGGAACTGCAAGTGTTGCATTTTATTTCATGCGTAATTTCTTTGGTGCTTTTATCGTAAAAGCTTCCATAAGTATGTTTTTGAAAAAAAGTAAGTTTTAATTCCTGATTAAAACATTCTGGGCAATTATTAGTTAAATTGGCCTCTTTAACAACCACTAATTTCTCCTTTACCATTTTCTTACTTGTTAATTTTCAATGCAATCTGCATTATGGTTCCTTCTTTGGAGGACGAAAGTACTTTAATTTTTCCTTTATGATATTCTTCGACGATTCTTTTTGCCAAAGAAAGCCCCAAACCCCACCCTCTTTTCTTGGAAGTTGCTCCGGGGGTAAAAATAGTGGAAAAATTCTTCTTGGGAATACCACTTCCGGTGTCGCTAATTAAAATCCGAACCATATGCCCGTGGGGAATAATTTCGATAGCAATACTCCCCTTTCCTTTCATCGCGTCTATGCCGTTTTTCACCAAATTTTCGATGGTCCAATTATATAGGGCGCTATTTAACATTACTGGCATATGGTCTACCTGAGAGTGAAAGGAAAACTGTATGAATTTAGAACTTCTTAGCCTTAGGTAGTCATAGGCGTTTTTAGTTTCTTCTACGATATCGCATTCTTTTAAAATAGGTAAGGATCCTATTTTCGAAAAACGCTCTGTGATAGTTTCCAATCTAAAAATATCTTTATCTATCTCCTTGGCGATTTCCGGATTTATGTTTTCTGTTTTTAACAGTTCGTTCCATCCTAAAAGAGAAGAAAGGGGCGTCCCTATTTGATGGGCGGTCTCCTTGGCCATTCCTGCCCATAGTTTGTTTTGCTCAGATGTTTTATTGGTCTTAAAAAGAAAGTAGATAACGGTTCCGAACAAACAAATGATAAGTAATAGGGCAATGGGGTAATATTTTAACTTATTGAGTACTTCCGAGTTGCCGTAATAGAGGGTAGCTAGGGTTTCTCCCTTGTAATCTATAGATATGGGTCGGTTCTCATTCCTAAAGGTGGCTATCTTTTTTCTAATAAGGCTAGTGTCCTTTATAAGGGCCAACGGCATATTGTTTACTTTTATAGAATTGTCCTTGTTCACCAATATCATAGGAGTAGAGGTGTTGTTCTGGAATATTTTTATATGTAGGTTTCCTGGGTCGGCATCCACGGCTAAGGACAAAAATTCCGATTGGGCCATCGCCCATATTTCCATTTTGTTGCGTTCTTCTTCCTTGAACTTCTTAAAAAAGCTATTCGTATTCCATAAAATCAAACTAACTATGGCAAAGGATGCGATAAGTAATAATAGGTTTGAGGCTTTATGTTTAGGATTAAAATTCATCCATTATCTAATTTAATTTTAAAGATAACGCAATTAATAGAAACTTATTCTATTTTCATCTGCTCCCTTTTATTTCATTTCGCTAACAATTTATGTACCTTTGTAGCCATGAAGAAAATGGTTTCCATGCTAGTTTCGGAGCTGTCAACAGCCAAGCTTCATAGTTGTCTTTTAGGAGCTATCGGGCCCAGGCCAATTGCTTTTGCCAGTACCATGGATGCCCAAGGCAGACCAAATTTGTCGCCTTTTAGTTTCTTTAATGTGTTTAGTGCCAATCCCCCGGTATTGATATTTTCTCCTGCCCGTAGGGTGCGCGACAATACGACCAAGCATACCTTGGAAAATGTGTTGGAGACAAAAGAGGTAGTGGTCAATGTGGTGAACTATAATATGGTTCAGCAAATGTCATTGAGCAGTACAGAGTATCAGGAAGGGGAAAACGAATTTGTAAAAGCCGGACTTACGATGCTAAAGTCAGATATTGTAAAGCCATTTAGGGTGGCAGAAGCCCCGGTGCAGTTTGAGTGTAAGGTTACCAAGGTAGAAGCCTTGGGGAAAGATGGTGGCGCTGGGAACCTTATCTTTTCAGAAGTCCTTAAAATACATGTCGATCAGGAGGTGTTGGATGAAAATGGAGGGATAGACCAATATAAGATAGACCAAGTAGCCCGTATGGGAGGAAATTGGTATACGAGGGCCAATGTAGGGATGTTCGAAGTGCCAAAACCAATAAGTAGTTTGGGGATAGGCGTAGATCGGATACCCGAAAGGATACGCCTTAGTAGTATATTGACAGGAAACGATTTAGGAATGTTGGGGAATATAGAAAAATTACCTACCCCAGAGGAGATACATGCGTTTGTTGACCAGGATTTGGAAGTAAAAGCCATACTGAGGTCGGGAAATCAGGAAAAAATAGAGCAAAAAGCACAGGCCTTTTTAAAAAAGAATGAAGTTTTTTCGGCATGGAAAGTGTTGTTGGCCAATACTCTAAAATAGGGATGCACTAGGGAATCGCCTTGCCTAAAGAAATAACGTAGAGAGGTTTTTAAAGGGCGTTTCTAAGAAGATGTTAAGAAGTAGAGGAATTTTATTTTGGAGATTCCAATACAAATTGCTTAATATTGACAAAAGGATATATTATAAAATCATACAGATAAATAGCGAAATGGAATTACAGGGAAAAATTAAGATGATTGATGAAACTAAGACTTTTGGTAACAATGGTTTTAGAAAGAGAGAATTGGTAGTTACTACTGATGAGCAATATCCGCAACATATTATGGTGGAATTTGTACAGGATAAATGTGACCTTTTAAACAATTTCGGTATCGGACAAGAAGTAAAGGTTAGTATTAATCTACGTGGAAGGGAATGGGTGAACCCACAAGGAGAAACAAAATATTTCAACTCTATTCAAGGATGGAGAATTGAAGCGGTTCAGGCAAATGCCAATGCTGGAAATATTCCTCCAATGGATACTTTTGAGCCAGCAAACAATTTAAGAGAGGAAGATCACGACGATTTACCTTTCTAAATAAAACCTTGTTTAAATACCTTTAAAAAAAGGAAATAGGAACTGCTTTGTGCATTTTCTAAGATCAAACAAAGATGAAAAAGACCTATCCAGTTGCTAACTGGATAGGTCTTTTTGCTTAAATTTATCTTTTTGCCCTCATTAAAACAAGCGCAGGGCTTATTGATTTAATAGTATTCCATGAATATTTAAAAAAACAGCTATACAGATGTACTTGCTTACAGACCGTCTACAGTTTCCACCCGTTGATGATGCCGATGAAGATGGCTTATTGGCAGTAGGAGGCGATTTGTCGCCAGAGCGGTTATTACTCGCCTATCAGAATGGAATTTTTCCGTGGTTTAATGAAGATGAGGTGATATTGTGGTGGAGTCCCGATCCCAGAATGGTTCTGTTTCCTGACGAGATTAAGATCTCTAAAAGTATGAAACAAGTGATTAATTCCGGAAAATTTAAAATTACTTGGAATACCCGTTTTAAGGAAGTGCTAGATCAGTGCGCTTCCATTCCCAGGGCAGGGCAGGGGGGGACTTGGATTACCGAGAACATGAAGGCCGCATACTGTCTTTTGCATCAAAAAGGAATCGCGAAGTCTATAGAGGTCTGGGAAAATAATAGCCTGGTAGGCGGACTTTACGGAATAGATTTAGGAGAGGTCTTTTGCGGTGAGAGTATGTTTAGTAAAAGTAGTAATGCCTCTAAAATTGCTCTTATTTACTTAGCTCAGGAACTACAGCAGAAAAATTATAAACTGATAGATTGTCAGGTGTATACCGCCCATCTCGAAAGTCTTGGCGCCAAAGAAATTTCAAGGGAAGAATTTATAGCAATTTTAAAGGGACAGGAATCCTAACCAACGATTATTCCTAGCCCAAGGATACCTCCTTGTGCCTAAAACAATGAATTTCATGATCGTTTACCATACCGGTGGCCTGCATATGAGCATAGATGACCGTACTTCCTACAAACTTAAAACCGCGTTTTTTTAGATCTTTGCTGATGGTGTCTGACAAGGGAGTGGTGGCGGGAGCCTCCTTGTGGCTGGTTAGATTGTTTTGTATGGGTTTACCATCTACAAAGCCCCATATGTAGTTGCTGAAACTTCCGAACTCCTGCTGTATTTGTATAAAAGCTTGGGCATTGGTGACCGTGGCCCTTACTTTTAGTTTGTTTCTGACAATACCCGCATCTTGTAATAAATCTGAAATCTTATCCTCTTGGTACAAGGCTATTTTTTGATAATCAAAATTATCAAATGCCTTTCTAAAATTTTCCCGCTTCCTTAAAATGGTGATCCAACTTAATCCCGCTTGAAAAGTTTCTAAAATTAGGAATTCAAATAGTGACGCGTCATCCTTTAAGGGAACTCCCCATTCCGTATCGTGGTATTCCTCATAAAGGGCATCGCCTTTACACCAACCACACCTGTGTTTTTCCATGGTGAACTAGATTTTTAACTAAAGGTATTGTATTTAATTTTTATCAATGTGAATTTTCAAAAAAGAACATACCTGGATGATGTAAAAATATATTTTTCAAAAAAAGGTATTTTCCCGATTTTATAAAAGGTCTAAGTCAAGTATCTTTGGAGAACTAACTATTGCCAACATAGATATATGCCAGAAAGGAAAAAGAAAAGCCATGACTTTAGGACCAATTTATCATCCTATTGGAAAAAATCTCGTAGGTTTAGAGTCAGTATTTTTGCGGTCATCCACGACGTGCTGTTTATAATATTTGGAATCTTCTCGGCGGCCTTCGGTTTAAAGAGCTTTCTTCTTCCCAATAGTTTTATCGACGGTGGTGCCACAGGAATATCCATGCTGTTGAGCGAAGTTTTATCCCTTCCCCTTGCCGTACTCATTGTTTTGGTGAATATTCCCTTTATATTTTTGGGTTTAAAAGTGGTAGGGCAACAATTTGCTATAAAAGCTTCCTTGGCTATTTTGGGGCTTTCCTTGGTTTTGGTAACCGTTTCTTTTCCCGAGGTCACCGATGATAAGCTATTGGTAGCGGTGTTCGGAGGATTTTTTCTTGGCGCGGGAATAGGACTTTCTATCCGAGGCGGTGGGGTGTTAGACGGTACCGAAGTATTGGCAATTTACCTCAGTAGAAAATTAAGAACCAAAATTGGAGATAATATTATTGTCATCAATATTATAATTTTCCTTGCCGCAGCCTATTTGCTTTCTTTCGAAACAGCCCTGTATTCCATGCTTACCTATTTGTCCGCTTCAAAAACCTTGGACTTTGTCGTAGATGGTATTGAAGAGTATACCGGGGTAACCATTATCTCTAGCCGTAGTGAAGATATCCGGTTTATGATAACCGAAAAATTAGGAAGGGGAGTTACTATCTATAAAGGAAAAGGGGGGTATAGCCAAGATGGGGTTCACAACGAATACGATATTATTTTTGCTGTCATCACTCGACTCGAAATAAGTAAATTAAATACAGAAATCGAAAAAATAGACCCTAAGGCCTTTGTGATCATGAACAGTATTAATGATACCCGTGGAGGCATGATCAAGAAACGATCTTTAAACCACTAAATAATATTTCTTTGATTTTTTGTAAGGAGTGGTGCTAGAGTTCTACTAATGTGACTTTTGTCACTTTTTATAAATTAATAGTTGGCTAAATTTACGGTCAAATTTTTATGCTTTTCACCCTATGGAACAAGAAATACTAAAGAAATCTACCAGCCAAATCATTCAAGAAAGCCTTTCCAAGGCCATGAGTTACGAGGCTTATAGAGCCTTAACAGCTAATTTGGTGTCTAAAGGAGCGTCAACGGCTGCGGAACAAAGCGATGATCTTGCCCATTATACCCTTATAAATGAACAGCGGATGAAGCGTTTGGACAAGACCCTTAAGATCGATCCGGCCTCTGAAGCATTGATAACCGCAGTGCAAAGAAAAACAACCTGGTTGGTGCTAACGGAAAGTTGGTGTGGCGATGCCGCCCAAAGTCTCCCTGTAATGAATAAAATAGCCGATTTAAACAGTAACCTTACTTTAAAATTGGTCCTTCGCGATGAGAACCTGCCCCTGATGGAGCGTTTTTTGACCAATGGAGGTATGGGGATTCCTAAACTGATCGCTATTGACGAACAGAGTGGAAAGCTTATTGGCGAATGGGGCTCTAGACCATTCCAAGCGCAAAAAATGGTGGACGATTTTAAGGAAGAACACGGCCAATTTACGCCAGAGTTTAAGGAAGATCTACAACAGTGGTATAATAAGGATAAAGGAAAAAATACGCTTCAAGAGCTAGTGGCCTTACTTACTTTGGAATAAGTAGGTAATAG
Source organism: Arenibacter nanhaiticus (assembly GCF_900141935.1). Classification (GTDB taxonomy): domain Bacteria; phylum Bacteroidota; class Bacteroidia; order Flavobacteriales; family Flavobacteriaceae; genus Arenibacter; species Arenibacter nanhaiticus. The sequence continues at coordinate 61,468 of NZ_FQYX01000022.1, forward strand.
TGCCCTTCTGGGACGCCTTGGCGCCGTTGTTGAATTTGGATTTTAACGCATATGCAATGGCATTGTCTACCAAACAGCCATTTAAAGTGTTCGAACTTTTTTTATTTACTTCAGCTTCCAAGACCTTCCCAGTAGGGTCCACAATAATATTAATGACTACCTTACCACCTTCTATGCAGGTGTAAATAGGGATAGGCAAACTTAAATGGGTTCTATCGACTAAGGAATAGGAGACCGAGGTGTTTCTTTTCGCGAAATTATTGGTCATCACCTCTTTGTTAGCTTCCTTATCACCTAAAAGCGCTTGTTTTTCGCGCCTTCTATCGGCTAATTCCTTAATTCTTGCTGCGAATTCTGAATTGGATAAAGGAGTGTCTTCAGAGGCATCTCCTTCTTCGGACATTTCTTGCTCTTCCAAGATTTCTTCCAAGGTTTTTAAAGGTTCTGGATTTCCGTAACTGGGTTTGTTGGCCTCGTTAAAAGCCATATGGCTTTTTATGGGAGCTGCATTGGCCAATTCTTCTAAAGCTTTTATTTCTTCTAAAAGCTTTTGTTCAGGATCTTCCTGCTCTTCTAAATTTAATTCTATGACGTAGCCATCATCTTCGTCCTGATGTCCTAAATGTATGTTGAATAGCAACAATACAAATAGTGACATGGAAAAAAAGGTAATTAAAAGAGAAAGTTGTTTCCTGTTTAATTTCATAGTATTATAACCATGTTGGGCCTAAAATATTATAATTTCTCGACGAACAGAAAGCTTGTCACTCCTAATTTCGAAAATTTTAGGCTTCCAACTGTAATAAATCTCGGAATTTTTCCGGACTAATAGCCTTATTTACGTTGTAGTCACCAATTTTGGTTCTTCTTAAGGCAGATAAATATGCGCCAGACTCCAATGCTTTTCCAAAATCGAAGGCCAAGGACCTAATATAGGTGCCTTTGCTACAACATACTCTAAAATGTACTTCAGGAAAATCGATCCCGGTAATTTCAAATTCGGAAATATGGATTTTTCTCGTTTTTATTTCTACTTCTTTTCCCTCTCGGGCATATTCATAAAGACGTTTCCCATCTTTTTTAAGGGCAGAAAAAACAGGAGGTTGTTGTTCAATTTCGCCAATGAAATCGGCAGTAGTGGTCTGTATGAGTTCTGGCGTAATATGAGAGAAGGGGAAACGTTCGTTTATTTCCGTTTCCATATCATAAGACGGGGTAGTGGCTCCCAAGGTAATAGTGCCGGTATATTCTTTTTCCTGGCCTTGTAATTCTGCGATCCTTTTGGTGAATTTGCCCGTGCAAATTATTAATAGTCCACTGGCCAACGGATCTAAGGTGCCCGCATGACCAATTTTGATTTTCTTTAGTTCAAACTTCTTTCTAATAGCCCATTTTAAGGAGTTTACCGCCTGAAAAGATGACCAACCCAAGGGTTTGTCTATTAATAACAGTTGTCCTTCTAAAAAATCTTCTTTAGTCATTAAATTACAGTTAGAGGTCGAACAAAATAATGGATGGCTATTATGGAGATCCCCACTATAATTCGGTAGTATCCAAACATTTTAAAACCGTGTTTGCTTAAATAGCCAATAAAAGTTTTAATGGCCACCAAGGCTACCAAAAATCCTATAACATTACCAACGATCAATAAGTTTATCTGCTCATCGGTAAGGGTAAAACCGGCATTGTAATAATCGAATACTTTCTTTAGGGTAGCCCCCAACATAGTAGGAAGGGCAAGGAAAAATGAAAATTCGGCTGCTGCAGTTCTAGATAGCTTTTGGGACATTCCCCCCACAATACTGGCACCGCTCCTAGAAACACCAGGAATCATGGCCAAGCATTGGAATAAACCTATTTTAAAAGCAGTGGCGTAAGATATGTGCGTATTCTCGGCATCGCCGAACCAATTGTCTACTTTTAAAAGGATAAATCCGCCTATGACCAAAGAAATAGCTACGGTAAGAGGGCTTTCTAAAAGGGAATCTATCACATCGCTTAAAAGCAGACCAAAAACTACGGCCGGAATAAAGGCCACCAATAGTTTAAAATAAAAGTCCATGCTCTGAAAAAAGCGCTTAAAATAAAGGACCACTACCGATAAGATGGTACCCAATTGAATGACAATGGTAAATAATTTTGTAAATTCCTCCTGGGCGATGCCAAAAAAGGAAGATACTATGATCATATGTCCTGTGGAAGAAACAGGTAAATACTCGGTGATGCCTTCTATAATGGCAAGAATAATTGCTTGAAATATGTCCAAAACTTACTTTTTGTTGGTTGGGTTCAATAAAATGGCGTAAATCTCAATACCTAGACCTAGTAGCACTAAAGTTGGTGCCAAACGAATTCTTCTGAAATTGTAAATTTCAGGATTAAAAACGTTCGGGTCATCACTACCGCCGCCACTCATTAATACGAAGCCCAAAGTAATAAAGGCCAAACCAACAAACATAAACTGATAGTTTTTTTTCTGAAAGATAAATTCCCGTTGAGAGTTTTTCTGCTGGGTGTTGTGAAGATTTTTACTCATGCTGCAAATCTAATAATATAAATCGTCTGTTCTAAGGTTTAAAAAGCGTTGTGTGGCAAAAAAGGTGCTTATAAGGGAAATTAAAACCCCCAAAACAAAAATGCCGACAAAAAGGAGGATAAGAATTATAGGGTCTCCAAAAAGATCGAGCTCCGGAAAATATAAGGCAATATAATATAGAACGACCCCCATGGCTATTAAGGCCAAAATAGCTCCTAGGATGCCCAGCTTTACATTGGTCCATAAAAAAGGCTTTCTGATAAAACTTTTGGTAGCCCCCACCATCTGCATGGTTTTTATAATAAAACGCTTGGAATAAATAGAAAGTCTAATAGAACTGTTGATCAGAAGGACGGCAATAAAAGTAAATACGCCGCTCGCCACTAAAATCCAAAACCCAAGTCTTTTTACGTTTTCGGTCAATAGGGAAATTAAAGGCTTGTCGTAACTGACTTCTTCTATATAGGCTTTGGCAGATATTTCCTCGGCAATTTCCGTAATTTTTTCCGCAGAAACGAAATCGGCCTTTAGCTGCACGTCAATGGAATTCTTTAAGGGGTTGTGCCCTAAGAATTCAATAAAATTTTCTCCTATTTCTGCGCTGTGTTGTTCGGCTGCCTCTTCTTTAGAAACATAGGTCGCCTTTTTGGTGTAATCGGCCATGGCTAAGGATTTTTGTAGCTGCTCTACTTCAATATCCTTGGCGTTGTCCTTTAAAAATACAGAAATGGTAATCTGCTCCTTAAAGTGATCGGCCAGTTTTTGAGTGTTCAATACCAATATCCCCAAGATTCCTATTAAAAAAAGAACCAGGGCAATACTTAAAACCACCGAAAAATAAGAAGAAATAAGTTTTCTTTTTTGAAAACGTTCAAAAGATGTGCTCATAATTTGAAATCAATATGTAAAAATAGAAAAGTAAATTGAAATAAAAATGGGTTATGTTAGTTTCGTTCGATTAATCTTTGTCGCTGTGGCTGTTTTGGGAGAAAACATGGGTGTGTTACCCAATAGGTAATGCAGAAATGGACCTAGCTAAAGCAGTCTCAGTATGCTAGGGGTTGCCTGTGATCCACATAGGCAGAACAAATGGCAAAAATAAACAGCTTTTGGGCCATGGACGCAGTACGCATGTACTCAATTAGGGAAGCTCCCTTAGGGAAGTTCATAATATATTTTCCCTTTTTGGGGATTAAGCCTATTTTTGCCACTGCACGTGAAAAAAGAATAAAGAGCCACCATTGCGGGGCATCTAAATACAATCGACAGAATGAATTACGATTTTAAAAAGATAGAAGATAAATGGCAGAAAGAATGGGCTCAAAAAGGGACCTTTAGGGCAGTTAATAATTCTGATAAGCCAAAATTTTATGTGTTGGATATGTTTCCCTATCCTTCAGGAGCGGGCTTGCACGTAGGGCATCCGTTAGGATATATTGCCAGTGATATCTATGCGCGTTATAAAAGACATAAAGGATTTAACGTATTGCACCCAATGGGATACGATTCTTTTGGATTGCCTGCAGAACAGTATGCCATACAAACAGGGCAACATCCGGCTCTTACTACCGAAACCAATATTAATAGGTATAGGGAACAATTGGACAAAATAGGGTTTTCATTCGATTGGAGCCGTGAGTTGCGTACGTCCAATACCGACTACTATAAATGGACGCAATGGATCTTTATTCAGCTCTTTAACTCATGGTATAACAAAGACGCCGATAAGGCCGAGGACATATCTTCATTGATCGTTATTTTTGAGAATGAAGGAAATACCAAGGTCAATGCGGTTTGTGATGAGGAGGTGGCGCCTTTTACCGCTGATCAGTGGAATGGATTATCCGGCAATGAAAAACAAGAGATTCTATTACAATATAGGCTCACCTATTTGGCAGAGACCGAAGTAAACTGGTGTCCTGTCCTAGGTACGGTTTTGGCCAATGACGAAATTGTCAATGGCGTTTCTGAACGTGGGGGCCATCCCGTTGTCCGTAAAAAAATGACGCAGTGGAGCATGCGTATTTCTGCTTATGCCCAACGTTTATTAGATGGTTTGGCAAAGGTCGATTGGCCACAGCCATTAAAAGATTCACAAACCAATTGGATTGGACGCTCTGAAGGGGCGGCGGTAACCTTCCATACCCTTCCTGTAAGCTCAGAAGGGGAGTCTTATCCTATAGAGGTCTTTACAACCCGTCCGGATACTATTTTTGGAGTCAGTTTTATGACCTTGGCGCCAGAACATGAATTGGTTGCCAAAATTACGACTCCCGAGCAAAAAGAAGCTGTTCAATCGTATATAGAGGCGACGGCAAAACGTTCTGAACGCGAAAGGATGGCCGATGTAAAAACTATTTCAGGAGTATTTACCGGTGCATATGCCGAGCATCCCTTTACCAAAGAACCTATTCCCGTTTGGATTGGCGATTATGTATTGGCTGGTTATGGTACCGGAGCGGTAATGTCTGTCCCATGCGGAGATCAGCGCGATTATGATTTTGCCAAACATTTTAATATTCCAATCCCAAATATTTTTGAAGGAATAGATATTTCAGAAACTGCCTTCGCAGATAAAGATGGTGCCGTTATAGCGAATTCCGACTTTTTAAACGGCTTGCCCTATAAAAAGGCCACCAAATTGGCCATTTACGAGTTGGAAAAACTAGCACAGGGGCAAGGGAAGGTCAATTATAGGCTTCGCGATGCAGTATTCAGCCGCCAAAGGTATTGGGGAGAGCCTTTTCCAGTATATTATGTAGACGGGATGCCGCAAATGATAGACACCAAATACCTGCCCGTTGTGTTGCCCGAAGTAGAAAAGTACTTGCCAACAGAAACAGGCGAGCCTCCTTTGGGGAATGCGAGCGTTTGGGCCTGGAATACGGAAACAAACGAGGTAGTCGCCAATGAAAAAATAAACAACAGTACCGTATTTCCATTAGAATTGAATACCATGCCAGGTTGGGCGGGAAGTAGTTTTTACTTTAACCGCTATATGGATGCCAACAATACCGAAGAGATATTCTCCAAGGAAGCCATTAATTATTGGCAAGACGTGGATCTATATATTGGTGGTAGTGAGCACGCTACCGGCCACTTGTTATATGCGCGTTTTTGGCAAAAGTTTTTGTTCGATAAGGGAATCGTGCCTAAAGACGAGTTTGCTAAAAAACTTATAAACCAAGGAATGATCACTGGTACTAGTGCCTTTGTGTATCGTTGGGAATATGGGCAAACCGATGAATCGCAACCTAGAGTTCCGGTTTTTGTCTCAAAATCTATTATTGAAGACGCAGTAAAAAACGGAAAGAAATTAACCGATAATCCAGAGGTTAAAGCTATTGTTTCTGCAATTGGAACTGACAACATCATTGTTTCCGATACTACAGATTGGTCTCAATTTACGCCTATCCATGCCGATGTTTCTTTTGTAAATGCTTCCGACGAATTAGATATAGAAGCTTTTAAAAAATGGAGGTCGGAATATGCAGAGGCTAAATTTGCCTTGGAAAACGATACCTATTTAGTAGGTAGAGAAGTAGAGAAGATGTCCAAATCTAAATACAATGTGGTGAGTCCAGATAGTATTTGTGAAGAATACGGGGCAGATTCTTTGCGTTTGTACGAAATGTTCTTGGGGCCCTTGGAGCAATCTAAGCCCTGGAATACAGCAGGTATCAGCGGGGTACATGGTTTTTTAAAGAAACTGTGGCGCTTGTTCCACGGAGGGGCCGAAGGAGCCTTTAAGGTCACCGATGCCGAGCCTACAGCTGAAAATCTAAAAACCTTGCACAAGACCATCAAAAAAGTAGAAGAAGATATAGAAAACTTCTCCTTTAATACCTCTGTGGCTACTTTTATGATTTGTGTGAATGAATTGGCCAGTCAAAAATGTAATAGCAGACAGATATTGGAGCCTTTGGTTATTTTGGTATCGCCTTATGCGCCCCATATTGCCGAAGAACTTTGGAGTAAATTGGGACATTCAGAATCTATCGCCACGGTAGCTTTTCCTGTATTCGACGGAAAGCATCTGGTAGAGAGCAGTAAGGAGTATCCTATTTCTTTCAATGGAAAAATGCGTTTCAAAATTCAATTGCCGGCAGACTTGTCCAAGGACGATATTGAAGCAGCTGTAATGGCCCACGAAAAGACCCAGGAGCAATTGCAAGGACGTACCCCTAAAAAGATTATTGTGGTACCTGGTAAGATCGTCAACATTGTTGGCTAAGCAATTAATTACAAGCTTGGGCTACTAGCACCAAGAACTAAGCGATCTTATTGATGTTCTTATAAATATTCATGTCAACAACCCCAATTAATCGTTGGGGTTGTTGTATATTATAACATAAAAAAGGATGCAATTTATAGAGATAATAGGTTTGGTGGCAGCCGTATGTACAACTTCTGCCTTTGTGCCACAAGTACTAAAAACCTGGAGAGATAAATCTACAAAGGATATTTCCTTGCCTATGTATTGCATATTTCTCTGCGGTACGTTGCTTTGGCTTTATTACGGTCTATTCCACGACAGTTTCCCCATAGTGATAGCCAATGCGGTTACCTCTATGTTGGTATGTGTTATGCTTTTCTTAAAATTAAAATACAAATAAGGGAATTAGACATTTTGTCATTAATTTCGTTGGGTGAGATAGGGAAGACTGGCAAGTATTAAATTGGCGAGCTTTTTGCTGATGTAGTACTGTAAAGCAGAACTTAAAAAGTTAAAAAAACAATTTTAAAAATATAATTATGATAATGTATTACGTATTGATTGGCGCTATTGCACTGGTTAGTTGGTTGGTAAGCAATAAACTGAAAAGTAAATTTAAATATTATTCAGAAGTGCATTTGCGCAATGGGATGAGTGGGGCCGAAATTGCAGAAAAAATGTTGGCCGATCATGGAATAAGGGATGTTAGGGTAATATCTACACCTGGGCAGTTGACCGACCATTACAACCCGGTAGATAAAACCGTGAACTTAAGTGAAAGTGTATACAGTCAGCGTAACGCTTCGGCGGCGGCAGTGGCAGCTCATGAATGTGGGCATGCCGTACAGCATGCAACGGCCTACGAATGGTTAACCATGCGCTCTAAATTAGTGCCTGTAGTGAGTGTTACCTCTGGCATGTCCATGTGGGTGGTTTTTGGTGGACTTATGCTAGGAGCAGCCGCAGGGGTTGGTTTTGGGTATTGGGTCGCCATAGCAGGTTTAATCATGATGGGATTCGCTACGCTGTTTAGTTTTATTACCCTTCCGGTAGAATACGATGCTAGTAACAGAGCCTTGGCTTGGTTGAAAAATAAGAATATAGTAACCCCGGAAGAGTATAAAGGTTCTGAGGATGCCTTAAAATGGGCAGCACGTACCTATTTGGTGGCTGCAATTGGTTCCTTGGCTACTTTGGTGTACTGGGCGATGCAGGTTTTAGGAGGTAGAGATTAATCTTAAGAAACGATTTTAAACTAAAAAAAGACGCCTTCATTTGGCGTCTTTTTTAGTTTATATTGTAATCTGGCGGTCTATTTGTTGGTCAAGGGAAATAAAGGTTTCTGTTCTGGACACACCTTCAATAGGCTGAATGTCCCGGTTAAGAACCTGCATCAAATGTTCGTTGTCCCTACACAATACTTTTATTAAAATAGACCAGTTCCCAGTGGTGTAATGACATTCTAGCACCTCTGGGATTTTTTCCAATTCTTTTACCGCTACCGGATTGCTCATGGCCTTATCCAAATAAATGCCAATATAAGCCATGGTGGTATACCCCAGTACCTTAGGATTGATCACTAATTTTGCCCCCGATATTAATCCGGAACTCTCTAGTTTTCGAAGTCTTTGGTGAATAGCGGCCCCAGAAATGCCGATCTTTCGCGCTATTTCTAAGATGGGTTTTCGCGCCTCTGCCATAAGGTATCTCAAGATGTCCTTGTCAATTCCGTCTATTTTTATATGATCGTTATCCGATTTCATGTATTATGTTTCAGTTTTACTGTAAATGTATCAAATAAATTATACTTATTAACTAGCAACAAAGTCAGGATTGTAGCCCAGATAGGGGGCATGTTGCTCCTTGAATATAATTCCGTGCGATTTTAACTCCTCTAAAATCGGTTGATAGACGGCTGGCTTTAGAGGGATTTGAACCCCTGGGGTGCTTATTTTTCCATTTAGAATCAATAGGGTAGCGATGGCTACAGGTAAGCCTACTGTTTTGGCCATGGCAGTATAAATACGATCTTTTCCGGTAACAACCATATGGGCATCTATCTGTTCTTTTTTACCATTAAGTTCGTAGCCGAATTTATGGTACATGACAATCATGTCCTTGTCTTCTTCTTTCAGCGTCCAGCTGTTTTCTAAAATCTCTTGTAATATCTGGGCAGGAGAGGCATTTGCCAAGGTTATTTTCTTATTCCCATCAAATAAATCCAACTCCATCAGTTTTTCCCACATAATATCGTCCTGATCAATTTTTAAATAATGACGCAATTTCAGTTCGACGGAATCGGTGGGGGAGTAGGGCAGAAATAGATTGACAAAATTACGGTAAGACATCCCCTTTGAGTTTTCTATGGTATAGCTGTCATCGGTCATTCCCAATTGAACGAATATATTCCAAGCTTTGGAAAACCCTATTTTTCGAATGGTACCCCTAAATAAGGTCAGGGCATTGTTTAAACCATATACCTCTCTGTATTTTAAGGAATCCCTATTGGCATACGCCTCAAACTTGCCGTAACCTTCCACATTTAAAAACTCCGTTCTTCTAAAGAGCTTGTGATATGGGATATATTTATAGCTGCCTTCCTGCAAGAACTTTGCGGTTCCTCCTTGTCCGGCCACCACTACATTTCTAGGATTCCAGGTAAATTTATAATTCCATAGGTTGTTGTCGCTCTCAGGGGCCACTAACCCTCCGGTAAAAGATTCGAATAGAAGTACTTTTCCGCCTTTTTCACGTATAGAATCCAATACCTGCATAGCACTCATATGGTCTATTCCAGGGTCTAGGCCAATCTCATTCATAAAAACGAGCCCTTTTTCCGTTACGGCCTTGTCCAGAGCCTTTAATTCGTCGCTCACGTAGGAAGCGGTAACCAAATGCTTGCCCAATGCTAGACAGTCTTTGGCCAATATGATATGGAGATGGGCAGGAACCATAGATACTACAATGTCGGCCGTTGCAATGGCTTCTTTCCGGTCTTGGTCATTAAAAATATCGAGCTTTAATGTCTGGCATGCAGGATGGGATGTAAAGGTATCTGGTAGTAATTCTGGATGTAAATCGCCTATGATGAGGTGTAGTTTTTCTGATTGGGCCTTGGTTAATAGATAGTCTATTAAATAGGAAGTAGATTTTCCTGCGCCAATAACTAATATTTTTCTGGTCATTTGTTGTGTAACTTTTTAGATTAAACGGTTACTAAGGTATCAAATTGTTATATTTGTCGTGTAATTGAGTCTATAAGTTATGAACAAAACAATTTTGATCACTGGGGTGATATTTGGATGTACTGCAATCATTTTAGGTGCCTTTGGGGCTCATGGCTTAGAGAAATTGGTCGATGCCAAGGCTTTGTCGACTTTTGAAACTGGTGTTAAATACCAAATGTACCATGCGTTGTTTTTATTGGTTTTAGGAAGTTTTAATGTGTTAGCGGAAGAACAAAAAGGGCTTATCTATTATTTTGTAACGGTAGGAGTAGTGTTTTTTTCCTTTTCTATCTACCTCTTGGCAACGAATAGTCTTACGAGCTATGATTTTAAAACCATCGCGTTAATGACTCCCCTAGGAGGAAGCTTATTGATCATTGGTTGGATAATCCTCGGTTTTAGGCTATTTAGTCGGAAACAATTGAGATAAAACGAGTTATTAACCCCTCAATTTATATTTTTTATAATTTTACTAAAAACTAAACTCTATATTATGAATTCATCAACTTCATCAGCGAAATCGATTTCGTTAGCCGAATACGGTATCGATAGTAAACTGATCCACTATCAATTATCACCATCGAAATTGCACGATATGTCCGTTGAAAGGGGTATGGGACAAACCTCTTCCACTGGTGCCCTTGCTATTAATACCGGCGAGTTTACTGGGCGTTCGCCCATGGATAGGTTTATTGTAAAAGATGAAATTACCCAGGACAAGGTGTGGTGGGGAAAGGTCAATATCCCCTTCGAAAGCGATAAGTTCGATGCCCTTTACGACAAGGTGATAAAATATCTTAATGAAAAGGAAATATTTGTCAGGGATTGTTTTGCCTGCGCAGATAAGGACTATAGATTAAACATTAGGGTGATCAACGAGTATCCATGGTCCAATATGTTTGCTTATAACATGTTCTTAAGACCAACAGAAGAAGAGTTGCTGAATTTTGATCCGGAATGGACGGTGGTCAATGCCCCCGGTTTTATGGCCAATGCCGAAGAGGACGGTACCCGTCAACACAATTTTGCGATTTTAAATTTCACCCGAAAAATTGCCCTTATAGGAGGTACCGGATATACCGGGGAAATTAAGAAAGGTATTTTTTCGGCTCTTAATTTTATTCTCCCAGTATATAAAGACACCCTTCCAATGCACTGTTCTGCAAATGTGGGCGAAAATGGCGATACAGCCATATTTTTTGGTTTATCGGGAACGGGAAAAACTACCTTGTCAGCCGATTCGAGTCGAAAACTTATTGGAGATGACGAACATGGATGGACGAAAGAGAATACGGTGTTTAATTTCGAAGGAGGCTGTTATGCCAAGGTAATTAACCTTTGTAAAGAGAACGAGCCCGAAATATTTGGTGCTATTAAAAAAGGGGCCCTCTTAGAAAATGTAATTTTAAACGCCCAAGGGGAAGTTGACTACAGTGACGTGTCCATAACCCAGAATACAAGGGTTAGTTATCCCATCTATAATATAGAAAACATACAGGTGCCTTCCATAGGAAAGAACCCTAAGAATATTTTCTTTTTAACGGCCGATGCTTTTGGCGTGTTGCCCCCCATTTCTAAATTGACACCCAGCCAGGCCGCCTACCATTTTATTTCGGGCTATACCGCAAAAGTGGCAGGTACAGAGGCAGGGGTGGTAGAGCCTGTGCCATCATTCTCTGCTTGTTTTGGGGCACCGTTTATGCCATTGCACCCAACGAAATACGCCGAAATGCTGAGTGCTAAAATGAAGGAGTCTGGCGTAAATGTATGGCTGGTGAATACTGGCTGGACCGGTGGTCCCTATGGCGTAGGTACTCGTATGAAATTAAAATATACCCGGGCCATGATTAATGCCGTCCTAAATGGGGATTTAGGATTGTATTGTTACGACAAATATCATATTCATTCCGTATTTGGTACCGCGCAGCCCAGGGAATGCCCCGGGGTGCCCAGTAGTGTCCTAAGTCCAAGGGCCACCTGGAACAATGATGAGGCCTATTATAAGACAGCCTTTAAATTGACGAATGCCTTCCGAGAGAATTTTAAAAAGTTCGAAGCGTATGCCAATGAAGAAATCAGACGTGGCGGACCACAACGATATGGCTTTTAAAACAAAAACCCCCGAGGCTGGCCTCGGGGGTTTATTTTAACTGTTCGCGAAGTGTTAAGCCTGTAATAGCTTTGTAGCTTCCTGGTTTATTTTTTGTTGACGGAAGTAATATACCGTTGTAGCGCCATAGTCATAGAAGGGGTCTCCGGAGTGGGCGCTTGTATGTCTATTCGCAATCCGGCCTCATTGGCGGCTTTAACGGTAGAATTACCAAATACGGCAATCCTAGTGTCGTTTTGTTTAAAGTCCGGGAAGTTCTTTAATAAAGATTCTATTCCAGATGGACTAAAGAAAACAAGGACATCATAATATACGTCCCTTAAATCCGATAGATCGCTGATTACGGTTTTATAGAATATTCCCCTTGTCCAATTAAGGCCAAGATTATCCATAGTTTCGGGTACGATAGGCTTAAGTACATCGGAAGAAGGCAATAAGTATTTTTCGTCCTTATACTTTTTTAATAGCACACTCAAGTCAATAAAATTCATCTTACCAACATAAATTTTACGCTTTCTGTATACTACATATTTTTGTAGGTAGTATGCTACGGCTTCGGACTGACAAAAGTACTTTAAAGTATCTGGTACTTTAAACCTCATTTCTTCTGCAATTCTAAAAAAATGGTCCACTGCATTCCTGCTGGTCAGGATGATCGCGGTATAATTTTTTAGATCTATCTTTTGTGCCCTTACTGTTTTAGCATCTACCCCTTCCACATGGATAAAAGGTCTAAAATCTACCTTTATTTTCTCTTTATCAATAAGTTTTGAATAAGGCGAATTTTCCATCTTAGGCTCCGGCTGAGAAACCAAAATTGTTTTTACTTTCATAGGCATCAGTCTTTTAAACAACCCCAAATTATCAATAAAGGAGCTATTTCAAGAGCGCAAAGGTACAAAATAAAATACACAAAATTACTAGCTATAAACTTTTGATGATTTCTTAATGCCGTAATCCACCCCATGATATGGATCAATAAAATCAATATAAAACTTATAATAAGGATTGTTTTGGACTGTTTATATACGAAATTGAGCAATAAATTGGCCATTAACATCAAGAGGCTGCTGTAATTTAAATAGGTTAATTTTTTAAAAATTATTTCAGAAATAATACTCTTTGAATTAAAGATAAATCCGTTCGCAATTTGTAAGAAAATCTTGGAAGTCAAAAATAATAACAGGGCCATCAATATAAAACCGTAAACCTTAAATTCATGGGCTCCGAAAGGATCGTAATAAATATGATAGGCAAAATAAATTAACAGTGCGGAATTAAGGATCTGAAACAGACTAAAAAAAAGGTTGAAGCCGCTAAATATTTTGTCTTTTTTACTGTATAAAAAAATATATTTATTGTTGAACGGTAAAATAATAAAATTCATAAACCGTGAATAAAAAGAACTCTTTGCCAAGATCATAAAAACGATACTGGTAAAGATTACCGCTGTAATCCAGTCTATTGAGTAGGGCGTTCTTAAAATGGGTTCCATCAATACGGGTTTTTAATTTTCTCGAGGCCCTAAAATTAAACTATTCCTATAGTATAATCCTAAAATAAGTATTTGCTTCTATTTTTAATAGGACAAAAGTTAAAAAAAATGTCCTCCTAGCCCTAGTACGGTCATTAGGGAAGGGAATAAGTTATAAAAAAAGGGAAGTGCAAATACCGAAAGATTACAAGGCCATACTTTATAAGATTCTTGGCGTGACACTTTTTAAATTAATCATAAAACCATCCTGATATTTCGCTACAGATTTTAAAATACTATTTTTGCTTAAATTGCAATATATAGATGGCAGATAGTTTGGTCATTATACCTACATTCAACGAGATTGAAAACATAGAACTTATTATTCGAGCTGTTTTTGGGTTGAAGAAAAAATTTCATATCCTGATCGTCGACGATAATTCTCCCGATGGCACTGCCGAAGCTGTAAAAAAAATGCAGCAATTTTTTGGAGATCGCTTATTTTTGGAAGTGAGACAAGAAAAATTCGGGTTGGGTACCGCCTATATTCATGGGTTTAAATGGGCTATAGAACGAAAATACGATTACATTTTTGAAATGGATGCCGATTTCTCTCACGACCCAAAAGACTTAATACGGTTGTACAACTGCTGTAAAAAGGGAGCCGACGTAGCGGTAGGGTCGCGGTATAAGAAGGGAATAAATGTAGTAAATTGGCCCTTACATAGAATATTACTGTCCTATGGGGCCTCTTTTTACGTAAGGTTAATAACAGGAATGAAAATATACGACCCTACTGCAGGATTTGTTTGCTATAAACGAAAGGTACTAGAAACAATAAGACTCGATTCTATTAGGTTTATTGGGTATGCCTTTCAGATCGAAATGAAATTTAGGGCCCATCTTCAGAGGTATACCTTAGAAGAGGTGCCTATTATTTTTACGGATAGGATAAGAGGAAAATCAAAAATGAGCATTTCTATTATCGGAGAAGCCGTATTTGGCGTCATACAAATGAAAATTAGAAGTGTATTTCAAAAAAGGAAATTTTAATATGGGCAAAATACTTATAAAGAACGCTAAGGTTGTTAACGAGAATAGAATATTTGAAAGTGATATTTTATTGGAAGATGGCATAATACTGAAAATTGAGAACCAAATTTCAGACGATTCAGCAAAAGTGATCGATGTTAGCGGCAAGTATGTCCTTCCTGGGGTGATAGACGATCAGGTACATTTTAGGGAACCAGGGCTTACCCACAAGGGAAATATCGCCTCAGAGAGCAGGGCGGCGGTAGCCGGGGGAATTACAACCTATATGGAACAACCCAATACCAATCCGCAAACCACCACCATTAAGGCCCTTGAGGAAAAATTTGCCCTGGCCAAAAATACTTCCTTTGCCAATTATTCATTTTTATTCGGTGGTACCAACGACAATTTAGAAGAACTAAAAAGATTGGATAAAAATGCCTGTTCGGGGGTGAAACTTTTTTTGGGTTCTTCCACAGGAAATATGTTGGTCGATAATGAGGAGGTTATCGAGAAAATATTTAGCAATACTGACATGGTAATTTCTGCCCATTGCGAGGATGAAACAACCATTAAAAATAATTTGGCGGCCTATAAGGAACAATATGGCGATGATATTCCTGTGAAATACCATCCGCTGATCAGAAGTGCCGAAGCTTGTTACCTGTCCTCTTCAAGAGCCATTGCCCTTGCGGAGAAAACAGGAGCCAGATTTCATGTTTTTCACCTGTCAACAGGAGTGGAGACCACATTGTTCAGGAACGATATTCCGCTAGAAGAAAAGAAAATAACGGCAGAAGTTTGTTTGCATCACCTGTGGTTTTCGGATGAGGATTACCAAACTAAGGGGAATTTCATCAAATGGAATCCCGCGGTAAAAACCGCTGCCGACAGACAACAGTTGTGGGAAGCATTGCTAGACGATCGTATAGATGTAGTAGCTACCGATCACGCTCCACATACCTTGGAAGAAAAGAACAATCTATATACCTCGGCCCCGTCTGGCGGACCATTGGTACAACACGCCCTGCCCGCCATGTTGGAAAACTATCACTCAGGGAAAATTTCTTTGGAAAAGATAGTAGAGAAAATGTGCCACAATCCATCAAAATTATTTCAAATAGAAAAACGTGGCTTTATTCGCGAAGGTTATTTTGCCGATCTGGTAGTGGTAGACCTTCAGGAAGCATGGACGGTCTCCAAAGCTAATATCGCTTACAAATGTGGCTGGTCTCCTTTTGAAGGGAATACCTTTAAATCTAAGATAACCCATACCTTTGTAAACGGTCATTTGGCTTATGAAAACGGTCGTTTTTCGGAAGAAAGAAATGCCAAAAGACTCACCTTTAATAGATAGTCATGAAAAAATATCTTGTAGCATTTAGTATGGTTTTTATGTTTTCCTGTGGCCAAAAAAAGGTTATTGAGAAGCCAGCGAACCTTATTCCCGAGAAAGAAATGAGTGACATCCTTTACGATGTGGCCATATTAAATGCTGCCAAGGCTATTAATACCTCTATTTTACAGGAACAAGAAATAGACCCTATGGCCTATATCTATGCCAAATATGAAATAGATAGCCTGCAATTTGTGAAAAGTGATGCCTATTACGCTTCAATTCCCTTGATATACGAAAATATTTATACATCCGTAGAGACAAGGCTAGTGGAAGCGCAAAAGGTCATTGATGACGAAAAATTAAAAAAGAAGGAAGAAGATTCCAATAAATCCAAGGAAAGCTTAAAGAAGGCAACGAACAAATAAACGAAGACTGCTTTTTTGTGTTTATGCTTGTTCTTCCAGAAATTTTTCACAAGAAAATTTAATGGTATCCGTTAATGGTTCAAAGGCGAAATCTAGATGCGCCTTTGCTTTGTCATGACTATAAAGCTGTTGCTTTCTGAGGGAACTTACCTTGTTTTTACTAAGTTTTCGTCCTTTTTGCGTCAATAATGATCGCAACCAATCTAAACGCCATAAGATTTCCAATTGCCATAATGCAATTTTTTTGGTGGGGCCTGGTTTCATTAATCCCTTACTTATCCTATCCAAGATTTCCTTGTAACTGGCATTTTCTGCTACGGCAATAAATCGCTGGTTGGTTATGGTAGAATTCATTAATTGCACCATAAGGCGTACCACGTCTTGAATCCCTACAAAGCCAGTTCCTCCGGGAGGGTAATATTTTTGGCCCTTATAGGCAGTCTTAAAAAATAGGCCGCTGCCGCTATTCCAGTAGCCAGGGCCTAAAATAACGCCCGGATTTACGATAACGACTGGGATGTTCTCTTGAGAACCTCGCCAGACCTCTAATTCCGCATCCATTTTTGTTAACGCATAGACACCGGAATTTTGGTCTTGCCAATCTGTTTCTTCAGTAGCTCTTTGGTGGTTCGGAGTTTTGCCAATGGTAGCAATGCTGCTTACATAACAAAGTTTTTTTACATTCTTGGCAATGCATAAATTAACAATGTTCTTGGTGCCCTCATGGTTTACCTTTTTCAGTAACTCATACTCCCTAGGGTCAAAAGAAACTAAGGCCGCACAATGGTATACCCTCGAAACCTTTTCAAAAGCAACCTCCAAAGCCGGAATGTCGCTCAATTCTGCCTCGACCCATTGAATTTGTTTAAACAGTATATGGGCATTTGGGGTATAATACCCGAAGATCTTTTCGACGCCTTTTAGGTCGCTTGTTTTTCTATGGATTGCTTTAACCGTAGCACCAGATTGCACTAATTGCAAAAGAAGATGTGCTCCCACTAAACCGGTACCTCCTGTAACTAAAATCATGGCCCAAATTTACTTAATTGAATGGATAAAATAGCCCTTGAACGGACTTATTGTCTCTTAGCTTAAAATTCCATTAAAAAGAACTAAAACCTACTCTTTTGGGCAATCATATTCTTAGAGGTGTCGGAAACAATCCAAGGTTTGCTTTTTTATCAATGATAAGCCCAAAAAGGAAAAAAATGAAAGGAGTTCCCTGGGTTTCATCGGGCTAAAGCGTAGTTTTTCTTTTATATTTGCAGTTATTATTGAAAATAATATAATTAGGATGACTTCAAATTTTGTAGAAGAGTTGACTTGGAGAGGGATGTTGCACGATGCAATGCCCGGTACCGAAGAACATTTATTAAGCGGAATGCAATCTGCGTATGTAGGGATAGACCCTACGGCAGATTCCTTGCATATAGGCCATTTAGTAGGGGTAATGATGTTGCGTCATTTTCAATTGGCAGGTCATAAACCTTATGCTTTAATTGGAGGGGCAACAGGAATGATCGGTGATCCTTCTGGGAAATCTACAGAAAGAAATTTATTGGATGAGCCTACCTTGCGCCATAACCAGGAAGCCATAAAAAATCAATTATCCCGCTTTTTAGATTTTAACAGTGATAAGGACAACAAAGCCATACTAGTCAATAATTACGACTGGATGAAGGATTTTTCCTTTTTGGAATTTATTAGGGATGTTGGAAAACACATTACGGTCAACTATATGATGGCCAAGGATTCTGTGAAGAAAAGATTGACGGCCGAAGCTAAAGAAGGGATGTCTTTTACAGAGTTTACCTATCAGCTGGTACAAGGCTACGATTTTTTACACCTATATAGAACCCATAACTGTACCCTTCAAATGGGGGGGAGCGACCAATGGGGGAATATTACTACCGGAACAGAATTGATCCGTAGAATAGGCGGCGGAAAAGGATATGCCCTTACCTGTCCCCTAATTACAAAGGCCGATGGTACTAAATTCGGGAAATCCGAAGGAGGAAACATTTGGTTGGATGCCGAAAGAACTTCACCTTATAAGTTTTACCAATATTGGTTGAATACTTCCGATGAAGATGCAGAAAAATATATAAAAATATTTACCTTTTTAACGAGAGAGGAAATAGAAGGACTGGTAAAAGAACATCGTGAAGCTCCGCATTTAAGGGTTCTTCAAAAACGCTTGGCAGACGAAGTAACCCGTATGGTACATTCACAAGAAGAATTGGATAACGCCATAAAAGCGAGTAACATTCTCTTTGGAAAGTCTACTTCGGAAGATTTGAAAAAACTGAACGAAAAAACCTTTTTAGATATCTTTGAAGGAGTGCCACAAGCAGAAATAGCTAGGGAAGCGATAGAAAACGGCTTGGATATGATAGGTGCTTTGGCTGCAAAAACAAACTTCTTAGGTTCTAATGGAGAGGCCAGAAGAGAATTAAAACAAAACTCCATTTCCGTGAATAAGGAAAAGGTAAAAGAAGACTACAGTATTACCGCATCAGACCTTATCAATGATAAGTTCGTTTTATTGCAGCGCGGTAAAAAGAACTATTTTGTGTTGGTGGTATCCTAAGGGGCCAATAAATATACATAGAAGGTTTATTTTTTATTAATATAGCTCGTAAGCTTTTAGGATAAAGGGTTCCGTTTAAAATTTAAATATCATATGAAGAAGTGTTTATTATTACTGAGTTTGATTGCCGTTTTTAGTGGTTGCGATACATTAGATGAGCTTACCAAGTTTGAAATGGATTTCAATCAAAGGGTAGTGATTCCGTCGAGCACACGCACTAGTTTGCCTTTTGATATTTATACTCCTGAAAAAGAAACTAACTCAGAATCGGAGTTTGCAGTAAACGATACGCGAAAAGATCTTATTGAAGAAATTGTCCTGAGGAGCTTAACGATGAAAGTAACAGAGCCTTCTGGGGCGGACTTTAGTTTTTTAGAAGCTATAGAGGTGTACATTTCTGCCGGGGATTTGCCGGAAATTAAAATTGCTTGGAACGAAGCAGTTTCCGAAAACGCAACCGGGGAATTAGAACTCATTACTTCTAACGCTGACCTAAAAGATTATATAAAAAAGGATGCCTATACCCTAAGGCTTAAAACGGTGACCGATGAGGTGCTGACTTCAGATCATGAAATAGCGGTAAAATCGGTTTTCTTCGTGGATGCCAAAATTTTAGGGCTATAAAAAAATCTCGCCTGGGTCAATACCTACAGAGCAATAATATACATCCTCCTAATTTTTTAGGGGGATGTTTTTTTTAAAATGGTTTCGGATCAAGCACAAAAGTTGTGTGTGAATTGAAATAGGAGTTCGATATTTGCAGAAAAACGAACAGCATTGGAATTATCTATCGACCTATTAAAGCTTATACTGCCTGAACTATTAATAACCCACTTTAATCTTGTCTCCCATAAAACAGAAGATGGTACCCTTCATTTATATTTTGAAGAAAAGAAGGATACCCCTAAAGAGGAAAAACATCGCATTTTAATAGGTCATGGCTTTCATAAGGAGATCGTCGTCCAGGATTTCCCATTACGAGGAAAATCAGTCTTTCTCCACATTAAGCGCCGCCGTTGGCTGGACAAGGCCAC
>NZ_FQYX01000021.1 GCF_900141935.1 Arenibacter nanhaiticus
AAGAGGCCAGCTTGCGCGTTGGCGATTTTAGGCTGTCTGAGCTAAACGAATTATCTTATTTAGCTGTTTTTCAAAAGCGAGTTCCTAAAATTTAGGTGCTGACAAAAAAATATTCTGAATGAATCATTTCGCAAGAAAGGCCAACGCTACGGCTGGCTCCTCCAGCCAAAGGTACACTGTACCTTTGGTTCTCGGCCCTGGTTCGTTTTTTATTCATGGCTTGTCTATTGTTTTTTAAAGGAATTCATGAATGCTCCGCATTTCATCAATGGAAAAAATGAACAGAATTAGTATTTAGGACAGAACTGGTCAGGAATCATTATTCCTCTAGGAGGTAATATCCTCCTTGTATAAGAATTTGGTCGCTATCTTTTACCCCTCCTTTATCGACAACTTCGGTATAGCCATTGTAATTTTTTCCAACGATTATTTTTTCTATGGCAAAGGAATAGGATTCCTTGGTTTCGGAACTCAGACGGAATACATATTGGTTGTTTTCCCTGTTAACTATAGCATCGTTGGGTAGGGCGCTAACACTGTCAGAATCGGTTATAATGCTAGCTTCTACAAACATGCCCAAGGAGAAATTATGGTCTTGTTGATCTGTCAAATGCCCATGGACTTTTACCGTACGGGTTTTGGTATCTATTGCAGTGCCCACTAAATGTACTTTGGCCTCGAAAATATCCGTGGTGGCTTCGGGAATCCTAAATTGTATTTTTTGATCTTTTTTAATGTTCATAATATCCTTTTCATACACGGACAGTTCTAAGTGAATATGGTCTGTATTCACAATTTCCATAATTTTATCGGCCGGGGAAACATGCATTCCCGTGCTGATATAAATATTGGTTATACTACCGTTCATGGGGGCAAAAATGGAAACTTGGGAGTTTAATATACCCTCTTCCACTTTTTTGGGATCTATATGAAGCATTTGCAATCTCTTGCGCAATCCGTTATAAACGGCTAGATTAATTTTGTAGTTGCTCTCGGCTTTTAAAAAGCTTTTTTCCGAACTTATTTTCTCGGAAAAAAGGATTTTTTGTCGTTCAAATTCAGATTTAAGGTAATGGAGTTGCTCGGCAGCTTCTAAATATTGTTGTTGCATTTCTATAAACTCAGGGCTTTCTAAGGTAACCAAGAGTTGTCCCTGCTTTACTGTATCGCCAATAAGTAGGGGAGTATCTTTTATATACCCTCCAGAAAAAGCACTGACGACTGCTTTGTTTTGGGGTGGTACATCAATGGTACCCGAGACTTCAATAGTGGTAGGGATGTTTTGTGAACTAAAAGCTCCCAAGGACATTTTTCCTTCTTTAAATTGCTCTTTGGAAATAGTTACCACGGTGTCACCGCTTAGGGGAGCAGAATTGTTTTCTAGGGTTTCTTTGTTGTTTTTTGCATCACCACAGCTGGTTAAATTTAGAAATAGGAGTGAGGCTATAAAAAGGAATACGATATGTTTCATGGATGTGTTTTTAAATAGATAAATAATTGATAGCAATAACGGTCAGGTTATAGGCTTTAAGGCTTTCTAAATAGGAAAGGGTAATACCATAAGCGTTTTCTACACTTTGGATATACTGGAAAAAGTCTATTTCCCCATTTTTAAAACTTAAAGTGGCAGTTTTTAATATTTCTTCCCCCAGGACTAAACCTTCGGATTCATAGTATCTAAGGTTTTCTTCATGTTGCCTTAGTTTTGCCATAAGAATGCGCTGTTTTGTCTGTAAATGTATGCGGTAGTCTTGTGCTTCGGCAATGGTTGTTTTTTCTGCTATTTTGGAAGCCTTTATTTTGGCGGCGTTTCCGTTAAAGAACAACGGGATTTTCACCCCCACCTGAAATCCATATAAATGATCGCCTAATGAAGGATTGGTCCCCTGAAAATAATTGAAACTTAGGTCGGGGAGCAGCTGTTGGCTTTCCAAGCCTTTTTTTGCTTGGTACAAATTTTTCTTGTGCTCATAATACTCCAGTCCTAGGTTCTCATCGGTACTGCTTTGAACGACCACAAGTTTTTCTAATGGGACAGTCTTTACTGAAAAAAGCCTGTCCGCCTGAACGGTTTTTTGCAAATTTAGAAAAGCGATTTCGGCATCTTCCTTTACTGTTTTGTATTGAGAGTGAAGTTCTTTTTGTTTTGCTTGTGCGGTTATTTTTTCCAAATAATTGCTTTCTCCCAATTCAAATTTACGTTGGGCCGATCGGGAAAAATTAGTATACAAATCGTTTAATTCCTTTAAGGTATTTTCTTTTTGTCTAGCATATTGTAATTCCTGATAATTGGCTGCTATTTGTTGCTCTAGAAGCTGTCTTTTTAAACGATAATTACTGTTTTCTAATTGATAGGCAGCTTTATTAACCCGTTTTTCTGCAAAATAAACAGAAGGAAAAAGGAAGTCTTGCTGTATCCCAAAAATCCGTAGTGGCTCATTGTTATAGGCAATATTATTTTGGTCGTATTGATAATAGACTTCCGTTTTATCAAAGCTAAAGGCAGTGCCAATGAATGCTTTGGATTCGTCTGCCCTTAAATGAGCCGCTTTTAGTTCGGCATTATTGGCCAAAGCCATGCTGCGAATTTCTTCATAGCTCAAGGCTTTTTCCTGTCCAAACGAAAGTCCGGAAATTAGAATAAGCACTACGGTAGCCCCTATTTTTTTACTTTTTATTTTCGTTGTCCACCTACTTTTTAAGTCGTCCTTTTCAAATATGGCATATAGAATAGGCAGTACTACTAGTGTCAAAATAGTGGCCGAGATAAGACCCCCAACGACCACGGTCGCCAATGGTCTTTGCACTTCTGCCCCCACATTGGTAGAGATGGCCATTGGTAAAAAACCAAGAGCTGCGGCAGAGGCCGTTAATAAGACTGCTCGTAAGCGGTCTTTAGATCCTTGTACGATCAATTCATTAATATTTTTCATTCCAGGTTGCTTTAATTCCTTAAAATGTTCTATTAAAACAATTCCGTTAAGGACGGCAATACCAAATAGGGCAATAAAACCAACACCAGCGGAGATACTAAAGGGCATATCCCTGACCCATAGAAGTAAGATACCACCAACGGCAGAAAGCGGAATGGCAGAATATATGATTAAAGCCTCCTTTACCGATTTAAAGGCAAAATACAAGAGGATAAAAATAAGCGCCAGTGCTATGGGTACTGCAATTTTTAATCGGTCTTTGGCACTTTGCAAATTTTTAAACTGCCCCCCGTAACTAATGCTATACCCCGCGGGCAAGTGTAAGTTTTTATCGAGAATGGACTGCACATCATCAACGACCGATTGTAGGTCCCTATTTCGAACATTAACCCCAACGACGGTCCTTCGCTTGGTATCGTCCCTAGAAATTTTTGCCGCCCCTGTAGTATAGGTGATTTCTGCAAGTTCGCTCAATGGTATTTTTCCGCCACTAGGAAGGTCTACATAGAGGTTCTTTAAATTTGAGATGTCTTTTCTACTATCTTGGTCTAACCTAAGGGTCAGGTCAAAACGTTTTTCGCCTTCAAAGACACTGCCTAAATTAGTGCCAGAAAAGCCCATGGCAATAATTTTGTTCAAGTCGTCAATATTCAAACCGTATCGGGCGATTTTAGCTCTTAAAAACTTGACGTTCATTTGGGGCAGGCCGGCAATTTTTTCGACACTTATATCGGCGGCACCATCAACATTTTCGATCAATTTTCTTACCTCGTTCGCCTTGGCGTTAAGAATGCCTAAATCTTCTCCGAAAATTTTGATGGCAATATCGGCCCGGACTCCCGTAATTAATTCATTAAAGCGCATTTCTATAGGTTGGGTAAATTCTACTTCTACCCCCGGTAGTACAGAAAGCGCCTCTTTAAACTTATCGGCCAATTCGTCCTTGGTTTCTGCAGATACCCATTCCTTTTTAGATTTTAAGGTAATAATAACATCGCTTTCTTCCATAGACATGGGGTCTGTAGGCACCTCGGCAGCCCCAATTCTTGTAACGACCTGTTTTACTTCTGGGAAGTTTTTTAAAAGTATTTTTTCGATCTTAGTGGTGATGTCGATGGTGGCACTGAGTGAAGTTCCGGTTTTGAGTACTGGTTGTATCACAAAATCACCTTCATCTAAAGTAGGAACAAATTCACCGCCCATGGTGGTAAAAAGATAGATAGATCCGGCCAACAGAAACATTGCGATACCCAATACTAATTTCTTGCTTTTTAATGCCCAACGAATAATCGGGTCGTAGCTGTTATTTAAAAAAGTCATCAGGCGAACCGAAATATTTTTTGAGGATAATTCCGTTGGCTTAATAAAGGTTGCAGCCATGGCAGGGACATAGGTAAAGCATAATATCATGGCTCCTATTAAAGCAAAGCTAAAGGTAAGGGCCATGGGTTTAAACATTTTACCCTCTACGCCGCTCAAGGATAGGATAGGAATAAATACGATAAGGATGATCAGCTGTCCAAAAATGGCCGAATTCATCATTTTAGAGGCCCCTTTAAAGGTGATCTGATTTTTAAGGGATTGTCTGTCCGCCCTGCTAAGGGATTTTAATTCCTTACTTTTGGCAGTGATTTGGAAGGCAATATACTCTACAATGATTACTGCCCCGTCTATGATGATTCCAAAGTCTATAGCTCCTAAGCTCATTAAATTGGCATCTACCCCAAAAAGGTACATTAGGGATAAGGCAAATAACAAACACAAGGGTATTACGGAAGCCACTACCAATCCGGAGCGCCAATTCCCCAATAATAAAACCACTACAAAAATAACGATCAAGCAGCCTAAAATTAGATTTTCGGCTATGGTAAAAGTGGTTTTTCCTATCAGTTCGCTCCGTTCTAAAAAGGCGTTGATAAATACACCTTCGGGCAGGGATTTAGAAATTTCTTCGACCCGCTCATGAACGGCATCGATAACCTTTTTAGAATCGGCATCTTTTAGCATCATTACTTGGCCCAATACCTTTTCACCCTCGCCATTCCCCGTAATAGCGCCAAAACGAGTGGCACTTCCAAAGCCTACGGAGGCAATATCTTTGATGTATATAGGAATACCATCGACGGTTTTCACTACAATATTTTTAATGTCTTCTAGGGAACCGATGAGGCCTTCGCCACGAATAAAATAGGCCTGATTTATTTTTTCGATATAGCCGCCACCAGAAACACCATTGTTTTTTTCTAGGGCCGTAAAAATATCGGCCGTACCAATATTCATAGCCATTAACTTCTCGGTCTTTATGGCTACCTCATATTGTTTTAAATAGCCGCCCCAGGTATTTACCTCTACCACCCCTGGGATTCCAGAGAGTTGTCGTTTTACGATCCAGTCCTGTATGGTTCGCAGCTCCATGACGGAATACTGGTCTTTGTAGCCCGGTTTGGTGTCTAATATATATTGGTAGATTTCCCCTAAGCCAGTAGTTATAGGACCCATTTCCGGGGTGCCAAAACCATTGGGGATTTTTTCTGAAGCCGATTTTATTTTTTCGGCAATCAATTGACGAGGCAGATAGGTCCCCATCTTGTCTTCAAAAACGATGGTGACTACCGAAAGTCCAAATTTAGAAATAGACCGAATTTCTACCACCCCAGGCAAGTTGGCCATTTCCAATTCGACCGGGTAAGTGATGAATTGTTCCATATCCTGGGTAGAAAGATTCTGGGAGGTGGTGATGACCTGAACCTGATTGTTAGTGACATCGGGAACCGCACCAATAGGAATATGGGATAGCGCAAATATGCCGTACCCAGCAATTAAAAGAGTACCTAAAAAAACAATTAATTTGTTCTTTATACTAAATTGTATAATAGAAGATAACATAATTCTTAATTAAAATGTGAAACAAGTCCTGCCTATAGTAAACTATAGGTGTAGAAAATATGTACGATTAAAATTATGCTTGTTTGGGAGGCTGAAAAATATCGGATTCCGATATTTGGGAATAGGTGTTTTTATAAAAAAAATAGGAAGTGGTATCCGTTATCGGAAGGGATTTTGGAAGGAGTACATCGTAGGAATGTAATACAAATGCATTGGCTGTATAGCATGTATTTTGTTGGTTAAATGGAAGTTTTTCATGCTCCTTTTGTTCCTCTCTGTTTTCTAAATGGTGTTGCTGCTTCAGATCGCCGTAATGTTTGGAAATAAAAACCAACAGGCTATCACCATATTTTTCTTGGTGAAATTTGGCGTGTTTCAAAAAATCGTCCAATTGTGCCAAGTCCACTAGATTCAAGCTAAAGCTTTGAACCATAATGAAAAGGGCTAGTGCTATGGAAAATAGTTTCTTCATTTCGTGGCGAAATATACGAATTTAATAGAGTATAAATTAGTACATAGCATAGAATAATCGCCATTAAGCTAAAATAAATCTATTGTATATTGCAGCTTAAATCCTAAAACCCAACCATATGGTTCCAAACGCTTTTATGAGATTATTGTTGTTATTTTTGCTATCCAATACTTTTATCATAAGTATTTCTGCCCAAAACACCCCTGATAAAACCACGGATCCTCCCAATATTTTATTTATTCTGTCAGACGACCATACTTCACAAGCATGGGGCATCTATGGAGGTATTTTAGAGGACTATGTTGTTAACGACAACATTGAGCGATTAGCACAAGAGGGGACTGTTCTTAACAATGTGTTTTGCACCAATTCTATCTGTACCCCCAGTAGGGCGAGCATCCTTACCGGGCAATACAGCCATAAAAACGAGGTATATACCTTAAACGAGCCACTACCTCGCAATCATCCTAATCTGGCGCGTACGCTTTCCCAAAACGGCTATGAAACCGCAGTCATAGGAAAATGGCATCTGGTGGGCCAGCCAGAAGGGTTCGATTATTTTAATGTCCTCCCGGGCCAGGGAAGGTACTGGAATCCTATTCTTAAGGAAAAAGAAAATTGGACCGATGGCCATGATGGGAGCAAAGGGAAGGTCCACCCAGGGTTTTCTACCGATGTTATAACCGACTTAACCATTGCCCACCTGGAAAAAAGAGACAAGGAAAAACCCTTTTTGATGTTCTGTAATTTTAAAGCTACCCACGAACCTTTTGATTACCCCGATAGGTTTAAGGAGCTTTATAAAAATATAGAAATTCCCGAACCGGCCTCTTTGATGGATTTTGGTCCAGAAACCACAGGGCGTACCTTTAAGGGACAGGTGTTGGAGAATTTGGCCGATCGCTGGGAAACGGCTACCAAGGATAGTACCTACTGGACAAATTACCCTGGACTTCCCTATGATTTGGAAGGCTTGGACCCCATACAAAAACGCAAAAAAATCTATCAGAAACTGGTGAAGGATTTTATGCGTTCCGGCGCAGCCATTGACGATAATATAGGGAAGCTTTTAGATTATTTGGAGCGAGAAGGACTAGCCGAAAACACCGTGGTGGTATACGTGGCAGACCAAGGTTACTTTTTGGGCGAACATGGATTCTTTGATAAAAGACTTATTTACGAAGAATCGTTGCGGATGCCTTTTGTTATCCGATATCCCAAGGAAATTAAAGCGGGGAGGCGTTTGGACGATCTAATTTTAAATATTGATTTTGCCGCATTATTGGCCGATTATGCAGGCTTGGAAAAGCCAGATTATATGCAAGGGCGCAGCTTTCGGGAAAATTTAAAAGGGGAAACTCCCGCAGATTGGCGCAATAGTATCTATTATAGGTATTGGTTGCATCACCCCGATAGGCCTGCGCATTTTGGAATCCGCAATAAGCGCTATAAATTGGCCCTGTTCTATGGCCAGGGACTGCAGAAAAAAGGCAGTTCCCAAGAAGTAACATCGCCTACATGGGAGTTTTATGATTTAGAGAAAGACCCTAAGGAAATACATAATGCTATAAATGACAAAGCTTATAAGGAGCAGATAGCAGACATGAAAAAAGAGCTTATTAAGCTCCGTGAAAAGTATGGGGATAAGGACCAAGAATTCCCAGAAATGCACAAGTTATTAGCAAAGGAATTTAAATAAAAGGAGTACCAAGAATTTGCTAATATCAAGGCCCGGGGCAATTTTAATGAACGGTGGTTATCGGTGACCATAAGTACTTTTTAAAGCCCCCCGAGCCTTGATATTTATAGCATTGCTATTAGCAGTTCTAAAACGGATTACAATTGAAAGACCTTTTCCATTGGAATCCATTTTTCACCTTTTTTGGCCCATGGCAAGGCTTGTTGAAAGGTCCACATAAGATCTTCCCACTCTTGTACCTTGGGGTTGTTGGCGTCCATGGCTGCTTTCTTTTCGGCATCAAAGGTTTCATCGACCTCCATGATCATAAACATGCGGTTTTCTACCAAGTAAATTTGGAGATCTACAATTCCGGAAACTTTAATACTTTTTATCACTTCGGGCCAAACATTTCCGGCCGAATGGTATTCTTTGTACTCTGCAATGAGTTCGGGATTATTCTTTAAATCCAAGGCAAAACAATGTCTGGTCGTTTTCATATGTAAATATTTATGGTGTTTTTAACGGTCATACTTCGGCTGCACGCAGTACAAGCATGTAAATGGCATAACTTCATTCGTCTTTGCGAGAGGTTTTCGTTCATGCTCATGTTATATTATTAATAGTACAAGCAATACCTTTAGGCGATTTAAATAGGATTTTTTTAAGGGTGATATATACTTTTCTCGAGGTATAAGCTTATTATAGATTATAAAAAGAAACAGCATTTTTTCCCATTATTTCCGCTTGTTCGTGGGGGCTGAGATTACTGATAAAATTAGTTACCACCGCTTTTGTCTTTTCGTAGTTTCCGGCGACTAGGCATACGGGCCAATCCGAACCAAATAGAAGTCTGTTGCTGCCAAAAGCATTAAGAACCAATTCCATATAGGGGGTAATCTGTTCGGCTGTCCATTGCTTATAATCGGCTTCCGTGGTCATGCCAGAAAGCTTACAGTACACATTTTCATGTTTACCGATTTCCTGCATCAACAAGGCCCAACCATCATAAAAGCCATCTTTTATATAAGGTTTGGCAATGTGGTCGATAACAAATTTTTGATTGGGGAATTTTTTGACGAATTCTAGCACCGCTCCCAATTGGTGCGGAAAAACAAGAATATCATAGGTGGCCCGATATTTTTCTAATAGGGAAATTCCTTTTAAAAAATTGGGACGCAATATAAAATTAGGATCGGCTTCGCCCTGAACTATATGTCGATAGCCTTTGAGTTTTGGATGTTTTGCATATTTAGAAAGATCGTCTTCTATTTCAGCATTTCTTAAGTCTACCCAACCTACGACTCCCTTAATAAAATCGTTTTCTTGGGCCAGGTCCAATAAAAAATCGGTTTCCTCCAAAGTTTGATCGGCTTGTACGGCCACACAGCCATCGATGCCATTGGCGCTATACACATTTTTGAGTTCGGCGGGTAAAAAATCTTTCCGGATAACAGACATGTTATCATCTATCCAAGTATGTTTTACGGCCTGGTACTTCCAAAAATGTTGGTGTGAATCTATTGTCATTATGGTTCAAATGTTTTTATATGGCCTTGTGCTAATTTCGTTAGGCGATTTTGCTTCTTTTATAGAAAACCACCAGCTTCCTCGCAAACAATGCAATCTATTAACGTATAAAAGTATAAATTTATAAGGAATATATAGCTTTCATTAGCTAGGTTGAACTTTTATTGTATATTTTGTTAATTCGTTTCCTGCCTATACGTTGTGAAGGGATCTATAATAAAAAAACACCTTTATATATAAATAATATAGAATTGGGTACTGGGGAAACATGGCAAGGGAGTAGGCCAGGGCCAAATTCCTAGAGGTAGGATACCTTCTAAATCCTATCGCATTGTGTAGCAATTGGCTAGTGTATAACCATAACAATAAATAATGCCAATATTTTAAAAAAAAAAAATCTACTCACTGAGCATTAGTAAACAAATAATATTCAATGGCCTACCTTAAAAAATCTACACTTTTTCTGTTTCTAGGAGTGTTATCCCTTGGTGTTGTTGGTAATTATATGGTACAACTGTATGTGGAAAAACGGCTAGGCGAGTTTCTAGATATAAACACACCGCCACATATGGAAATACAGTACCAAGAAATGGAGGTGAACCTTCTTCAAGGGAAGTTGCGCTTAGGTGACATTTCGGTAGCTGTTTTTAGCCGCGATTCCTTGGGCCTTAAACCTTCCAAAGAATTAACAATAGCGTCATTCCAGCTAAACGGTTTTAATCTATGGGAATACTACTATAAAAATACCGTATACATAAAAGAAGTGCTTGTCGATAAACCAGAACTACGCTCGTATTCCAGTGCTGATCTGCCTAAAAATAAATCCCATTCCGATAGTAATAATGTATCCTCTCCATCTATATCCATAGATAATTTTAATATTAAAGACGGCAGTTTTATTGAAATGGAAAGGGAGTCGGGTACGGTGCTTACCGATATAGAAAACTTCGATCTTGCCTTAATGAAGGTACAAACCGACGCCGCTATCTTAAGGAATAAAATACCAATTCGGTATGGGGAAGTGGGTTTGGAGGTCCATAAAATATATGCCCATATAGGAAACTATGAAGAACTTCGGCTAGAAAGGATTTCTTTGAAGGATAAGGAGTTGGTCTTTAGTGATATGAATATTAGATCAAAATACTCTAAACAACAACTTTCTAGAAAGCTGATCACAGAACGAGATTATATAGACTTAAAAATTCCACAAATAGCCTTACAAGAATTTGCGTTAGAGGAGCTGGAGGGGAGTATTTGGATTAAAAGTGTTAAGGGCGAAATTAAAGGGGCACAACTCGCGCTATTTAGGGATAAATTAGTGAACGACGATCTGGAAAAAAAACCTATGTACAGTAAGATGTTGAGGGAGTTGCCTTTTAAAATCGATGTTTCAGAACTTCTCATTATAGATGGCCATATAGAATATGAAGAATTAGTGAATGCCAATGTTAAGGCGGGGAGACTCTTTTTTGATGCGGTAGATGCTACTGTCAATAATCTTTCGAATACTTATGAGCCAGGAGAGAAAACCACAATAGTGGCCAAGGCTAATTTTATGGGCGCTGGAAAGGTGAATTTAGACTGGGATTTTGATGTGAATAATAAGAATGACGCTTTTATTGCTAGTGGGGCTTTCCAAAATTTTGAGGTAGAAGGGATCAATAGCTTTTTAGAAAACAACCTAAGGGTACAGGCAAAAGGGATGGCCTCGGAAATTTATTTTACAATCAGTGGAAATAATACTAGGGCCAGGTCGGATATGAAAATGAAATACAAGAATTTTGAGTTTGTAGTATTAAAAAAAGACGGACAGGGTATTAATAAATTAATTACCGCCTTAGGAAATCTCCTATTAAAAAAAGGATCAAAATCAAATAGTGACGGATACCGTTATGGCGCTGCACAAACAGAACGTGAGGAAACAAAATCCTTTTTCAATTACGTATGGATCAACCTGCGCGATGCCTTGGTAACTACCATCACGGGAAACGGGAAGAAAGATAGAAAATAGCCAAGTGTACATTGTTGTGAGGCTTCAGAAGCATACTGATTTATGATCGTCATCAGTTAGATGAAGCTACATTAGACCAATACATTTTCATATTCGGAATCGGCACAGAAAATAGCCGATATACGGGACTGGTTTACAATTTTTACCATGGTTTCAATGGGCATTCCGGGTTGAATGCAAAAGACATTGATATCTGAATTTTTTTCCATGTTCACATTGTCCATTAAATCGCCATGTTTAATATCAATGGTGGTTTTTTTGGGAAATCGTACCATAGTGCGTAAATCTTCAATATCGTTTGGGCTTAGGGTCAATTTTGGATTGTTGTTTAGGATATGGACTTCGATAAGCCCTTTCCAATTGCGGCAGATCAGCAGGGAAATAAGGGTCGATAAATTATTGTTGCCCACACTAAAGGTTTCCTTCCAATCTACCGGAATATTGGTCATCCATAGATTAATGGTTTTCTCTATTGCCAAACTTGCCGAAGAAAATGGGATGTAAATGATAGCGCCAAAACTATTTTTTTTGGCATCTAACAAAAGCCGATCATAATAGCTGTAATCGGTACTCAGGGAGTCGACACTTACAAAAACGATATTAGGCTTAAAGAAGGCCGCATTTAAAGATTGCATGCTTACATTAATGGTCGTATTAAAATCGGTATTGTCAATGACCGTATAGGAAGCCGATAATTCATTTTCCTTAAACTTTTTAATGGCATTGTTGAGAAAGCTTTCTATATTTTTTTGTTCTTCTTCATTTTCATTCCTAAGGGATAATACTTTTATGGACCCTTTCGGATAAATAATGGATTGGATGAGTTTATAAGAACTTCTTAATTCCCTTGGTGCTGTCACTGGAATAAGTAAATCTGGGCGCCAAGACCTTACTTCTCGCTGTGGTCTTAGCGCATTGGTTTTTTTGGTGGCCCATTCTGCCAATGCGGTAAACAAACCACTTCTAGAGTCCCCTGCGGCCGATTTAATATTCATTTTTACCAAGTACAGATAAAAAAGCAGAATAAAGATCAATGAAAACAAGGCTACAATAACATTTAAAATGAACATAATAGCAATAGAACCAAAGGCCCCGATAGCGGGGACAATAAGGGGGATTTTTAGCGTAGGCCTATAACTGGGAAGTCCCAAGGTCTGTTCTACCAAGGCTACTACATTTACCATGGCATAGGTAATCATAAAAAACATGGTAAGCAAGGGAGCTATGGTGTTCAGATTTCGCAAGGAGATACCAAACAATACTATGACGGCCGTTACTAACATGGCATTTACGGGCTCTCCTTTTTTTGAAAGTTTGGCTAGTTTCTGACTCTTGGGAAGGATGTTTTTTTCTCCCAAGGCCAATAGAATCCGGGGGGCACCAACAAAAGACCCCAATGCCGAAGATAAGGTAGCTCCCAATAGTCCTGCCAAAACAATGGGGCCAAACAAGGCTTTGTCTATAAAAACATTGTAATTTTTAGCGAGTTCATCGGGACTGGCAATAACGGCCGCAACAAATATAAGGCTGATGTAAATAATAGTGGTCAGAAGCACTGAGCTTAAGGTGCCCAATGGGATGCTTTTTCTAGGGTTCGTCAGGTCGCCAGACATATTGGCCCCGGCCATGACTCCGGTGACAGCAGGAAAAAAAACGGCAAATACGATCCAAAAAGAGGAGCCTCCAAAATCGTTTTCAATAGATCCGGGATAATTTCCGGTCCATTCAAAATTAAAATCGAGCTCATTCACAAAAAGAGAACCGTATATGGAGACAAGGGACAATACGATGATCCCTAAGATCACATATTGAATTTTAAAGGCAAAACTAGTACTGATAAAGGCAATAGCCATTACCAACCCAAAAACACAGAGGTCTAAAAGGACAGGATTTACATTGGGGATTAGGATTTGCAACCCCTCCCGAAAACCAAAAATATACATGGCAACGGCTATAGCCTGGGCAAAATAAAAGGGTATCCCTATGGCGCCCCCAATTTCCAATCCCAAAGACTGGGAGATAAGACTAAAGGCGCCTCCGCTTCCAATTCGTACGTTGGTGGTAATAGATGATAAGCTTAAGGCAGTGGTCAAGGTAATGGCTACCGCCAGCAGTACTATACCTATAGCCCCTAACACACCGGCGTTGCCCACAACCCAAGGTTGCCTTATATACATAATTACCCCAAGAATGGTCAAGGTGGTAGGGGTAAATACGCCCGCAAAAGTGCCAAATGTTTTTTTGTTCATTTTCCGCTGAGTTAAAAATATAAATGCATCAATAAGCGATACCAAGTAGACATCTTTCGCCCTATACTACTAAAATTAAGGAAATTTATACGGTATCGCAGAAAAGGAAAGTGTTTGTTGTTCTTGCAAATTGGTGGTAAACTCCTCATTTGTAAGGCTTTCTAAAAGGGGCTAATAGCGGTAGTGGTAAGGTAAGTGGTTTTAATTAGCCTTTTCATACGCTTCCTTTAACCATTGCAAAAGCTCCTTGTCTACTTCTTCTTGTTGGGATATTTTAACCCTATGGGTGCACATGGCTCCAAAGGGGCCAGAGTCCTCGAGCCGGGCCGTAACTGCTTTTCCGACTAATTTGAGTCCTAAATCTATCCTAGTTTTTGTAGCCGGTTTTATCAGGGCAAATTGCTTTTTTCTAATAAGGCTAACACTGCTCTTTTTTGGGGTAACCGTAACATCATCGCCAAAGGATTTAACGGTGGCCAATATTTTTTTATAGATAGGAATCAGGGACTCCTTACCTTGGTACTGCTTGGTCACCAAATCTTGGGGGGTATGGTTGTTATCGTTGGAAAGTAGTACAATGGTATTGGCAAAACCATGGGTTACCCCATATTCTGTTTTTAAGAACTCAAGGGCTTCCGTATGCTTGGAAAATGATTTTTTGCTCAATAGTTCTTTCCATTCAGGCAAGGATTTGCCTGTTTTTGCCAACATATTTTCAATCATGGTAAATAGGGCCTTGTCCATAATACAATAGTTTAAAATTATTGGTACTATATAGGCATAGCTAAGGTTCAGCTATGTAATTCCTGCCGATATGCCTAGAATTGAGTCTTTTAAAGTTACATATTTTTTTAAAATTCTATCTGTTAATCCCTATAATTTTGATAGCTATGGATTACAGTAAATTCAAATCGACTAAGTAAGAACTGAATGTGGTGGTTAAGGGGAGTGGGTTTTATATGTATATAAATAACAGAAATACTAATTAGGGCGTTCCCTCCTGCGTCGGGCGGGCCCT
This sequence comes from Arenibacter nanhaiticus, assembly GCF_900141935.1. Lineage (GTDB taxonomy): Bacteria > Bacteroidota > Bacteroidia > Flavobacteriales > Flavobacteriaceae > Arenibacter > Arenibacter nanhaiticus. The sequence continues at coordinate 14,778 of NZ_FQYX01000021.1, forward strand.
TCGCTATATCCCTTGCTACGCGGCGGGGATGCCGCCGCGGTCCCTAACGCAAAATAGCGCAAATCAGTAACCGTCTAGGGAGGGATTGATAATGTCAGCATGCATGAGGTAGCGCTGTGTATTCAGAAATACACCCAATCGACTACCCCTAAGGAGCCTTCAAAAGAAAACGGAATATTATTAAAGATTTAAACCAGATTGCTTTATATCGATTAAAGACAGCATTTAAACCTACTAATAGGTACTGATAAATTGTTTTTATAGTGTCCTTCTTTTAAAACTACAGAATAAAAAGTCTTGTTTTGTATTAAAGGGAGTAGTGTGCTCCTCCGTAATACAATGTTGTTTTTCAAAGTTGTTTTTAAATATTTCGGTTAAACTGTCCGCGCTGTATTGGGAAATATCCAGACCACTGCATTTTGTAGGGCCGTTTAAGGAGAAGGTCCCAATGATCAGATATCCGCTCACCGATTTTTCAGCAATGTTTTTATAGGCCAATAGCTGTTCCGGAGTAGTTAAAAAGTGAAAAGCGGCCCTGTCATGCCAAAGATCAAAAGGGGTGTCGGGTTGGTATTCGGTAATATCGCTGACCACCCAGTGGATTTTTCTAGATTTTTCTCCTAGGCGGATTTGAGCTTTTTCCAAGGCCTTGGCAGATATGTCCAAAACCGTAATATTCTCATATCCCTGATCCAATAAAAAATCGACCAATTTGCTGTCACCCCCGCCTACATCTATAATCTTAGCCGTTTTGGGCAAGTTAAAAGAATTGATGAAGTTAAGGGAGGTTTCTGGAACTTGCTGAGTCCAACTCACCTGCTCGGGATTTTTGGTTTCATATACGGTTTCCCAATGTTTTTTCCTTGCTGTTGTCATTACGAAGTTTTTAATTAATGAGGAGTATGTTCTTCTTTAAGTGTAGCACCCTAAACTTATAAAGGTATCGGGTCTAAAAGCTCCTGTCTTCTTTTCTTGGCAGCTTTTATTCTTTTGAATATTTAAATTTTTATGATATTATTACAAAAGCCTAACCCATAATCCTTTATAAATGCCCGTATAATAGGCAATTCCTCGAGCAATGTACAGCAAAAAAAAGAATTGGTAACCAACATTTTCATTTTAAGGAACTGTTTTAACTGAAATTAGCGATGCGTATTTAGGAATTTGTACGGGCCAATAATAGGATATTTTTAAGATTGGGGCCAATGTTTTAAGGGAAAAGGAAAAATAGAAAGCTTGTTTTTATTCCGCTTGGAAGACCTTATTTTTGAATTTTATCGGAAAAGATGGTGGTGTTCAAAGTATTGAAAAACCACTGTTTTTATTTCAGGGGATATGTTTTGGCAGGGCGAGCGCATTTCCTTTCAAATTAGAAACGAATAGACAGCTAACAATTGGTAAAAGAAAAAATTCAAAGAGGGGTAAGGGTATCTAGATATGTAATATATAAGGAAACCCTAGTAGATTTTAAAGAACATTTTTGGTCGTTTATAGGGACTTTTGTCGGGATGGGATTATTGGCTTTTGTACAAAGTTATTTCCTTGATAAAACAGAAAACGTCTTGCTCATAGGCTCCTTTGGCGCTTCGAGTGTATTGGTTTACGGAGCCATACAAAGTCCGTTGGCCCAACCCCGAAATTTAATAGGTGGCCATGTGATTTCGGCCATCATAGGGGTGACGGTTTTTAAATGCTTACCCGATATTATTTGGCTTACGGCTCCTTTAGCGGTAGCCCTATCTATAGTACTGATGCAAATAACCAAAACCTTGCACCCCCCGGGAGGTGCTACGGCCTTGATAGCGGTAATGGGAGCTCCCAAAATAGCAGCCTTAGGGTATTATTATGTATTCTCACCAGTACTGAGCGGAACGCTTATATTAGTGTTAGTAGCCTTGGTATTTAATAATATGACGAGCTATAGGCAATACCCTACCAGCAAAAAATTCACTTACTTCAAAAAGAAGAAACTAAAATTATTTTCAAAAAAGGATCGCTGATAGAATTCTTATTTCCGATCTAGAATTTTACTACCCCATCTTGGGCTACCTTATTCCAAATTTCTATGTCATAATAAGGGGGGGCAATTATTTTGACAAAAGCCCTGCTTGCTTGTCTTTGTTTTCTACTTTTATACTACCAATACTGGAGTAGGCCCCGTGGTTCTTTAAAAAAGAATCCAGATGCCTAAACTCCGCATATTTTTAGGATTGTTTAACGTATTCATGGCCTGAAAAACGCCAATAATAGATGATTTTTGTAGTAAAATTATATGAGCGAAAAGAAGTGGTATCATAACAGTGTTTTTAGAGTTCTTTCCAGGTTGGTAGGGATTATCTTGTTATTGTTTGGAGCAAGCCTTCTTTTTGTACGTAGCTCCTGGGGGCAGGATATTATTATCGACAAAGTGGTGGGGTACTTGGCTGACAAAACCAAAACAAGAGTTGAGGTAGAAAAGTTGTATATCACTTTTAACGGGAATATTCTTCTGAAGGGACTTTATCTGGAAGATCAGCAAGGAGATACTTTAATATATTCTAAGGAATTAGAAGCTTCACTGGCGTTGGTGCCCTTGATACGGGGAGATAAATTCCACCTAAAAAAATTAGCATGGTCTGGGGTAAAAGCAAGGATAGCTAAAGAACAGGGCGCTTTAGCCTATAACTACGAGTTTTTAGTGGACGCCTTTTCATCACCTACAGATACTTCGGTCACAACAACCCAAGCCCCTACGGAGCCAATGGCGATGGAGATAGGGAGTGTGGTCTTTAGTGATTTTGATATTGCCATAAAAGATGAGGTCTCGGGAATGCTAGGAAACCTTCATTTGGGGGGGGTGATACTAAAAATGAAGGAGATAGATCTTGCGAGCATGAAATTTCATCTGGGAGAAGCTTCTATATCCAATACATCCATTTTCTATGAACAGTCAAAACTAATCGCATCGGTACAAGATACCACTAGTACTGCCTTGCCCTATATAGCAATAGATGCGTTGATGTTAAACAATGTAAAAGCTACCTATAAAGATCAACCACAAGAAATGGTCGCCGAGATAGAAATAGGTGATTTTCTTTTGAAATTGCCCCAGGCCGATCTTGCCCAAAAAAAGATAGAACTTAGCAGTTTGGCCATTAATAAGTCTTATTTTCACTTAGAAACTGCGACCAAGGCCAATCCTACCTTAAAAGATTCCGAAGAAAAGGAAACTTTACCAAGTTTTATATGGCCAGATTGGGATATAAGTGTAGCCGAAATAAGCCTTAATGATAACCAGTTCTCCTATAAGGATGGAGATGTTTCCGCTACCAAAGGCCTTTTTAACGCCCAGGACATGGGTTTCTCAGTAGTGTCACTTCATCTCTCGGAAATATCCTTATTAGATAAAAATGCCCAACTTGTCTTGGATGATTTTTCCTTTAGGGAGAAGAGCGGTTTCGCCATAAATGAGCTTGGCTTTAAACTTATGGCAGGCCAAAGGGACCTATCCTTGACGAATCTTGTCATGGGGACAAACAATAGTAGACTTCAAGGCAAGGTGTTACTGCAATACGAATCTATTGATCACCTTATACAAACGCCAGAAAAAACAAGAATTAACGCAGGTTTTCCAGAAATCCAGCTAGGTGTTTCCGATGCTTTTGTATTTCAGCCAACCTTGGAAAAGAATCCTTATTTTAAAAGTTTGGGACTTCACCCATTAAGAGCGCGCGTTACGGCCGGCGGTACTTTAGAAAATTTACAAATAGACAATACCGCTATAGCTTGGGGCAAGGCTACTACTATCGATATTAAGGGAAGTGTACATAATCCTATGGAACCTAAATCCTTGAACTTCGATATTTCCAAATTGAATTTTAGGACCGATAAAAAGGCCATTTCAAGTTTTGTTTCTGAATCCCAATTGGGGGTGGATATTCCCAAAACCCTAATAGTAAAGGCACAATTCAAGGGAAGTCTAGACGATGTTGTCTCAAAACTAACCATAAATATGCCAGAAGGAGATCTGCTGTTTGATGGGCAACTAACGTCTAAAAACACATTGGCCTTTAAAGGGCTACTTCAGGTAAAAGGATTGGAACTAGACAAATTGTTGCAAAACGATGCCTTGGGGAAAATTAGCTTTACCGCCAATACATGGGGAAAAGGAAAGGATGTAAATAGTTTGGATGCCGGAGTTCAGGTAGATTTTTCCGAGCTGCAATTGTTACATTATAATTATGCCAATCTTACCCTAAATGGGGAACTAAAGAAAGGGAAGGGAGCGGTTCGTTTAAATTTTAAGGATAACAACCTAGACCTTTTTGCGAATACCATAGTTGCCTTAGATAGTGTATCCCCAGAATTTGATGTCTTTATAGACCTAAAAGGAGCCGATTTTGCAGCCCTGGGCATTACCAAGGACGATATTCGGGCAACTTTAAAATTAAAAGCCAATTTTAAAGGCAGTGCCGAGCAGTTTGATTTCCGAGGGACTATTACCGATGGGGTGACCGTTTACAACAAAACCTCATATCCTATAGATGATGTTGCCATCAACACAAGGGTTGATGACAGGGGAACCCTTCTAAACATGACGGGTAAAATGCTAATGGTAGCCTTGGAATCTAATAAAAATCCCGAATACCTTTTGGCAGCCCTTCGGCAGCAGTTTAATAGTTATTTGGAGGATAGTACAAAAAGAGAGGAGGCAATAGTGCCTACGACCATGAAAATGGATCTAAGGGTGCACAAAACCCCCATGTTGGAAAAGGTTTTATTGCCGGGATTGGAAAGGATGGAAGATATTAAGCTTCACTTCGATTATAAGGAAGCCGATAATACCATCACAGCCAATTTACAGGCTCCTTTTATACAGTATAAGGAAAGTAAAGTAGACAGCCTGCATTTAAACCTAGAGGGGGTAGGTGCTGCCCTAAAGTTTACTTTCGGGATTGAGGGCCTTGAGTCTGGTCCATTGTTGATCAAAAAAACTTATTTTGATGGAGAGGTAAAAGACAAGACCTTGTTCTTGGATTTTAATGCCATGGACCATAGTGAAAAATTAGTGTATCTAGCGACCCAAATAGAAAAACAAGGCGACACTTTAGCGCTTCATATTAATCCTAAATCTTTAATATTTAATAAAAAACAATGGCAAATACCCGCTGAAAACCAGCTGTTGTATGCTCCAAATTATATAAGGGCTAAAGATTTTATACTGAGTAGAAACCAACAGGAATTGGCTGTCAGTTCAAGCTTTTCCGACCAGAAAAAAGAACATATTGGGGTTCTATTTTCAAATTTTAGACTATCGACCTTTAGCAGTTTGTTAAATCCGGATGAGTCCTTGGCCAAAGGAACCCTAAAAGGAAACTTTATCCTCGAAGACCCATTTGGAAGTACTGGTTTGGTAACGGATTTAGATATAGAGCAACTAGAGATTACCGGGATTCCGATGGGCCATTTGGCTACTAGGGCTACTTCCAAAAATGGAAATAATTATGATTTTGACCTTAGGGTAAACGGAGGCGATTTGGACCTATCCGTAAACGGCGGTTTCCTAGCGGCCGAAAGTGGGGCAGAATTAAATTTAGACCTCGTACTAAACGAGTTAAAAATAAAAGCCTTGGAGCAGTTTGCCCAAGGGGCTATCACTGAGACTACCGGTAGTGTCAACGGAAAGTTTAAAGTTTTTGGAACCCTTGAAGAACCCTTGTACCAAGGCAGCTTTAATTTTGACCAGGCAGGGCTGTTATTGAAGAGTTTAAATACCAGGTTTACCATGGCCCATGAAACGGTAAGTCTAGATAACAAAGGTATATATCTCCGTAATTTTACCATTACCGATGCCAATAGCAACCGCTTTGCCTTAGATGGGGAAGTGGGTACAAAGAACTTGCTAAACCCCACCTTTGCCCTAAAGGTGAAGGCTAACGATTTTCAAGTCATCAACGCTACCATCGAAGATAACCAACAGTATTACGGGAAGGTAAAAATGGATGCAGATATGACCCTTTCGGGAAATTTGAAAATGCCAAAAATAACCGGTATCCTTAGGATTAACGAAGGATCCGATTTTACTTTTGTTGTTCCAGAATCCCAGTTAGACATCACCGAGCGAGAAGGGGTAGTCATTTTTGTCAATAAAGAAAACCCCAATGATATTTTAACAAGGAACAAAGACGATGGGGCTTCTTCTGCCATACTCACCGGCTATGCCATAGATACTCAGCTGTCCGTAGAAAACAATGCTACTTTTACCATTGTTATCGACGAACGCAGTGGCGACAATTTTCAGATTTCTGGAAAAGGCGATTTTATAGTGGGGGTAGAACCTAGTGGAAGAACAACCCTTTCGGGTAGGTATGAAGTGAAAAAGGGCCATTACGAAGCCAGTCTCTATAATTTGGTAAAAAGGAGGTTCGAAATATCACCGGGAAGCAGTATTATTTGGAACGGGGATCCTTTGGATGCGTCCTTGGATATTAAGGCCATTTATAAGGTTGAAACCTCGGCCGCCCCCTTGATGGCCACAAAAATATCGACCCAAAATGCCGCTGAAAGTAGCAAATACAAGCAAAAAGTACCTTTTTTGGTTTATCTAAATGTCGACGGCTCCCTATTGTTACCGGAATTGTCTTTTAATTTAGATATTCCAGAAGCAGAACAAGGGGCATTTGGAGGAGCGGTTTACGGGCAGGTACAACAGCTGAACAAACAAGAGGAAGAACTTAACAAACAGGTGTTTTCCCTATTGGTGCTCAATAGGTTCTTCCCCGGAGCTACAAGTGATGGGAGCTCGGGAGGGGCAGCGTCTATAGCCCGCGACAATGTAAACAAAGTGCTGTCTGGTCAGCTGAACAATTTTTCGGAAAAATTGATAGGCAAAACCGGAGTGGATCTCGATTTTGGATTGGACAGTTTTACCGATTATCAAGGAGATGCTCCCCAAGACAGGACGCAGTTAGATATTAGTGCCAGCAAGCGTTTATTTAATAATAGATTAATAGTCCAAGTCGGTAGTGAAGTAGATTTAGAAGGGAGTAGTCAGGTCTCTGGTGAAGGTACCCCCGTCATTGGAAATGTAAATTTGGAGTACTTGTTGACAGAGAACGGACGTTTTAGAATAAAAGGGTTTCGAAAGAACGAATTCGAAAGTGTCATCGACGGACAGCTGATCGTTACTGGGGTAGCCCTTATTTTTAATAGGGAGTTTAATAAATTCAAGGAGCTTTGGTCACGACAATTGAAAGATGATGAAACCCAAAAAGCACCACAAAAGCAAGAAAATGGTGGACAAAAGGAATAAAATAATGTGGGTAGGGATACTCCTTTTGGGGCTTGTACTGCATTCTTGCAGTGTAAAAAAGTACATTCCAGAAGGAGCACAATTATATGCAGGCGGGAAATTGGAATTGACTTCGGAAGAGCCCGTAAAAGATCTAAAAGTGGTAGCCGGGGAATTGGACGCCTTATTGCGTCCTGTGCCCAATTCCAAAATTTTGGGAATCTATTTAGGGCTCTATGCCCATTTTAAAGCACAAGGAGAGAAACCGGGCTTTATCAATAAGTTCCTAAATAAAAAAATAGGGGAAAAGCCGGTGTACTTATCAGATGTAAATGCCGAAAAGACCAAAGAGCTTATTCAGAATAGGTTGGAAAATCGCGGTTTTTTTTACAATGATATTTCTTCAAAGGAAATCAGTAATAAAAACAGCGCCTCGATAGTGTATCAGGTAGAGGTCAGTCAGCCCTATACCATGGAAACCTATCAATTGGACACGGATTCCCTCCCTATTTATAAGGCCATCCAAAAGAGTTTAGGTGCCAGCGTCCTTAAAAAAGGAAATCGTTATGATTTGGCTTCTTTGAAGCAGGAACGCGAACGTATAGATGCCGATTTAAAATCTCAGGGATATTATAATTTCAATGGCGATTTTTTAATTTTTGAAGCGGATACCAATCGTTACAAGAACAGGCGTTTCGATCTTTTCTTAAGACTAAAGAAAGAGGTACCTCAAAAATCCCAGATTCCCTATATTATCAAGGACATTACCGTTTATCCTAATTACATGATTGATGAAAAGGGGCAAGCCCTGGATTCCGTACGTTTAGATGGTATCGATTTTCTTCAGCAACCCTTGTTTTTTAAACCAAAACGGTTGTCTCCCTATATTTTATTAGAAAAGGGAAAACGCTATACCCCAAGTGCATCTAGGCTTAGCAGCAATCGACTGTCTTCTATCGGGACTTATAAGTTTGTCAATATCAGATATAACGAGCTGGTTGCCGATAGTCTAATTAGCACGGACAGTATTGGGGCCTTGGATGCCCGGATATATCTATCGCCTTTGAACAAAAGGTCTATCCGTACAGAATTACAAGCGGTATCAAAATCTAATAATTTTGCTGGTCCTTCCCTAGCGGTAACCTATAGCAATAGAAATTTATTTCAAGGCGGGGAAACCTTAAATTTAAGTGTCGATGGGGGATACGAAACGCAGTTGGGAGGCAAAGAGAATGCGGGGCTAAGCAGCACGAAAATTGGTCTAAAAAGCAGTATGGTCTTTCCGCGTTTGTTAGCGCCTATAAGAACGGAAGGACGTTTTAAATACGGGGTGCCCAAGACAAAAATAGAAGTGGGGGCCGAATTTTTTAAACGGAGCCAATTATATAATGTACACTCCTATAATACCTCTTTTGGATATTTGTATAATGCCAATAAATATGTTTTTCATGAACTGGTGCCATTGGGTTTCAATTATGTAAAGCTTTCTAAAAGCAGCGCAGAATTTGAAGCTATTTTAAATGAAAATCCGTATTTAAAAAGCAGCTTTAGACAGCAGTTTATCGCTGGTCTCAGCTATTCTTTTACTTATAATGAGCTCCTAAGACAAAAGAGGAAGCATTCCGTCTTTTTCAATTTTAATCTTGATATAGCGGGAAATACCTTGAGTTTGCTCAGCAAGAAAAAAAACGATACCGGAAAAAATACCTTTTTAGGATTGGAATACGCCCAATATGCCAAGTTTGATGTAGATTTTAGACATTACTTGAAACTGGGGAATTCCCAAACCTTAGTCTCTAGGGTTTTTGGCGGTATAGGCCTGCCTTACGGAAATTCTACGGCCCTTCCTTTTTCCAAACAATATTATTCCGGGGGGCCTTATAGTGTCCGTGCCTTTAGAATAAGGTCTTTAGGGCCAGGGAGCTACCTGCCGAGCACTGATAACCAAACCAATTACTTCGATCAGTCTGGGGATATTAGGCTAGAAGCCAATATTGAGTACCGTTTTCCCATATATTCGTTTTTTAAAGGAGCTTTGTTTGCCGATGCTGGTAATGTTTGGTTGATCAAAGAAAATGAATCTTTGCCAGGAGGAAGGTTTACTTCCGATTTTATAAACGAGCTAGGGGTTGGCGTAGGGGCCGGATTGCGGGTAGATATTCAGAGTTTTGTCATTCGATTAGATGTGGCCGCCCCTTTTAACAAACCGTATTTGCCCAAGAAGGATCGTTGGGAAGTAGGGATTAAAGAACCCATCTTAAATTTTGCTATTGGATATCCATTTTAGTAAGCGTTATGCAAATGGGGTGTTGTTTAAAAAGATAAGTAGCTGTTTTTATCCTTCTATTTAACGAAAAACACCATGATACGGTATGATGTAGGTCATATGTATCTCTGCCTGACTAGGTTATATTTGGGTGTAATAACGCTAATACGGCATATGGTGTATGGTTATGGGGTCTCACATAGTGGTAGGGATAAGGCAATTCTTTGAACAAATAGGGGAGTTGTCCTTTTTCTTTGGCCGCTTTTTAAAGGAAGCCATCAAGCCCCCATTCGAATTTTCCGAGCTCTTGCACCAATGTTATAGCGTTGGAAACCGTTCCCTGCCATTGGTAGGCATTACAGGTTTTATTATAGGTTTGGTTTTAACGCTACAGACCAGGCCCACTCTAGAAGAATTTGGAGCAGTGTCCTGGATGCCTAATATGGTTGGGATATCTATTATTAGAGAAATAGGCCCCGTAATCGTTGCGTTGATATGTGCCGGACGTATTGCCTCTGGGATGGGAGCAGAATTGGGCTCTATGCGCGTTACCGAACAAATAGATGCCATGGAAGTCTCTGGTACCAATCCGTTTAAATATCTGGTGGTCACCAGAATTATCGCTACGACCATGATGATTCCGATTTTGACCATTTTTGGCGATGTGCTGGCTTTGTACGGCTCTTTTTTGGTCGAAAATTTTAAAGGAAACGTTTCGTTTCAACTCTATTTCAACCAAGTATTCGACGCCTTGAGTTTTGGTGATCTTATTCCCGCAATAGTCAAGTCCTTTTTTTTTGGAATGGCCATTGGTCTGGTCGGTTGTTTTAAAGGATATAATTGTAAGAAAGGTACGGTGGGCGTAGGGGTAGCAGCCAATACCGCCGTGGTAATGGCTTCTATGCTCATTTTTATACTGGATTTTATAGCCGTGTTTATTTCCGATATTTTTTATGATCTATGAAAGCTACTCAAAACATAACCTCCGTACAGCAATCCAGGGCCATGCCCGAGGCCGTCATTGCGATCAAGGATTTGCGAAAAAGTTTTGGGGATAATCACGTCCTGAACGGATTTAATATGAAACTCTACAAAGGAGAAAACTTGGTCATAATGGGCAAGTCCGGCTCCGGAAAATCTGTAATGATCAAGTGTTTGGTAGGCCTTATGCAAGCCGATAGTGGTAGTATCATGGTCATGGGCAAGGAAGTGGCCAAACTGAACCGAAAGCTGCTTGATGAGTTACGGGCCGAAATAGGGTTTCTTTTTCAGGGGAGTGCCCTGTACGATTCAATGACCGTTCGCGAAAATTTAGAATTCCCCCTACGACGGCATCAAAAAAAAATGGGGAATAATCTAGATACCAATTCTTTGGTAATGGAAGCCCTGGAAAACGTTGGTCTGGCCCATACCGTCGATATTATGCCCGAAGAATTGTCGGGCGGAATGAAACGACGGGTGGCCTTGGCCAGGACTTTGATCATACAACCTAAAATTATATTATACGATGAGCCTACCAGTGGGCTAGACCCTATTACCTCTAAAGAAATTATAGAATTGATGTTGCGGATTCAAAAGAAATACCAGACCTCCTCCTTAATTATTACCCACGATGTGGATTGTGCCCGGGTGATTGCAGATCGTATGATATTGTTAATTGATGGAATAAATTATATAGAAGGAACATTTAATGAGTTAATACAGATAAACGACCCAAAGGTGAAAGCCTTTTTTAAATAAACAGTCATGGGAAAGACAGCATCTGAAAAATTAAAGCTAGGGGTTTTTGTGATCATAGGAACTATTTTAATTGTTGTGGGCGCGTACCTAATAGGGAATAATCAGAGTCTTTTTAATAAAACCTTCGTCATTAATACGGTTGTCAGTAATGTAAACGGACTTCAAGTAGGGAACAACGTTCGTTTTTCCGGAATCAACGTAGGTACAGTAAAGAGCATTGAAATGGAAAATGATACCAGTATCAGGATTCGTATGGTCATCGATGAAAATATGCTCCAATATATTAGGAAAGATGCCGTGGTAACGATAGGATCTGATGGTTTTGTAGGGAGTATGATCGTCAATATCATTCCTGGAGAAGGCGCTAGGCCTTTAATAGCACCAAATGACGAACTTCGGTCTTATAGTCGAATCGCTACCCAAGATATGCTCCGTACCTTAAATGTCACCACAGAAAATGCCGCCATGCTCACCTCCAATTTATTAAAGGTATCAGAGTCCATGGTGAAGGGAAATGGTACCTTGGGAAAACTTCTGAACGATACCCTTATGGCCAGGGATCTTCAGCAAACCATCACCAATCTTAAACATAGCAGCAATACGGCCATTAGTGCTATTGCAGGCTTAAACAATATGATAGGGAGTATGAATTTTGAAGAAAGTACTGCTGGACTTTTCTTAAGCGATACCCTATCGGCCCAAAAAATACGGACTATAATAGATCATTTGGAAACCTCGGGGGGAGCAGTAGAAGAAATGCTGAAGGAGCTCAATGTAGTTATAAGTGATGTTAAAGAGGGGCGGGGGGCCATTCATTATTTGTCCCAGGATACCACCTTGGTACATCATCTGCAAAATACCATGAAGAATGTCGATGAAGGCAGTCGGCGTTTTAATGAAAATATGGAAGCTCTAAAACACAGTTTCCTTACCCGTAGGTATTTTAGGAAATTAGAAAGAAAGCAGAAAAAAGAAGCGGAACAAGCGCTCGAAGGCCAATTGTAGACACTATTGCGTTCACTGTGTGTACGTTAAAAATATCAGGGCTTATTTTTCGAGTTCAATCAGCGTAATTTCCGGGCGCATTCCCAGCCTACCTGGAAATCCCAACCATCCTAACCCTCTATTAACATGCAGGTACTGATGGTTTTGCCTATACAGGCCAGCCCAGTGTTCATATTTATATTTAATAGGGCTCCATTTTTTGTTTTTTAGCCGTATTCCGGCTTGCATACCATGGGTATGGCCCGATAGGGTAAGGGCAATATCCGTAGCTCCCACCACCTCTTCTGTCCAATGGGAGGGATCGTGGGATAGCAATATCTTAAAAGGAACCTCCTGCACCTTCTTTAGGGATTTTTCAAGGTCTCCGTATTGTTTGAAGGGTGGATTGCCCCAATTTTCCACACCGATAACCGCTATCTCTTCTCCGTTTTTGTCGATAAGGACTGCTTGATTGAGCAATAATTGGAAATCTATGGTCGCAAAGAAATTTTTAATAGCCTCAAAATTTTCCTTTTTGGCACTTTTAGACTCCCATGTGCTGTAATCGCCATAGTCGTGGTTCCCCAATACAGCGTACTTTCCGATCTTGGCCGATAGTTTTTTTAAAACTTGGTCCCACCCCCTTAACTCCCATGAATAGTTATTGACCAAATCGCCCGTAAAAAAAATAATATCGGGGTTTAAATGGTTGATGGTGGCAATGGCCCTTTTTAAAATGTGGTATCTATAATTAAAACTGCCCAAATGCAGGTCCGATATTTGAACGATCTGCAAGCCTACAAAACTTTTGGGCAGCTTTTCGCTTTTTATTGTAATACGATGGACTTTAAAGCGGTACACCGCTTTAAAAACCGCATAGAGAATGACGAAAAACGGTAAAAATCCTGAAAAAACACCTATGAGTGGAATGATAATAAGCGAATCTGTTTCGGAGAACATATAATTGGTAAAGTAAAGTACCGAAATAACGATCACAAAAATCAGTTTAGGGATAAAGGACGATACCGTCAATCCGTATAGGGAAGAAATTAAGAGATGCTTGCGCTGGGGGGAAATACTGTCTATCCGGATTTTTAATACCAATATGGCGGTGACCAATCCGATTGTAAAAAACCAAAAGCTGCTATAAATAAAGGTTTTAAAACCGGTAGAAGAAATCGGATAGGAGATAGCCTGCAGCCAATAAAAGGCCAAGGAATCGACCAACAGCAGTACCAAACACAAAAGAAAAATGGCAAAAAGAGAATACGAACGCATACGGTAGTATTATGGTTTAATAGCATTAGTATTGTTAAACCTTCTTTTATCCTTAATAGCCCAAAAGATACCTTTGACATCTTTTACCCAATTTTTGTACATATAAATTAGCGTTATTTCTTCGATGGTTTCTAAAACCCCCAATACGATCATGAGGTAAAACAACCAATAAAGAGGACCAAAAAACAGGAGCCACAAGATAAAAGCCCCTTGGGCCACTGCCGATAATTTTGCCAAATAGGTGTGAAAAGCCGTAGCCTTTCCATATTTTATAAAGGCAATAGCCATTTGAATGAGGTAGGGAACAAAGGCTATGAGAATAAGGAGGTAGTTTTCTTTTATAAATGGAAACTCAAAAACCAACAGGCCTATGAGTCCAACCACTAGGGTGATTTGGTCCCCCATAGAGTCTAATTGAGAACCTCGTGCACTGGATATCTTAAATTTCCTGGCCAAGTAACCGTCAATGGCATCGGTGCTATAACTAATGAGCAAAAACCACGAAAACAACGCTCGTTGTTCAAAGGCAATAAGGCTTAAAAGCAATGGAACGGCCAAAATGCGGTAAAATGAAAACCAATCCGCAATATTATATTTTTTAAAATTAAACATATGGGTTACAACGAGTCACTGATTTATACGAGTCCCCTTAATTTACAAAATTACCACCAAGTAAAGAGTCTAGTTTTTTGGTAATAGTATTTACATAATACGGAATGTCTTCTAATATAGATTCTCCGGTGATTGCATCGACCTCCTTCATTTTAGAGGTTCCTTTCCCGGAGGTAGTTAAAATAACCATTCTATCTAGGAGTTCTTGTTGTCTTTCTATATATAATTTCACTTCGGTTGGAGGCTTCCAGTACTCCCAGGTATGTAAAAGTAGGATAGCATCGTAATTGATAGGGTTTATACGCTCTAAGGAGGATACATCGATGACCTTTATATATACTTCCTTCATTTTGTAATAGGCCACGACTTCTTGGGTAAGCCGATTCTTAAATTCGCTTCCTTGGGTGGCAATCAGGAGCTTGGAGTCTAAGGAAATGGAATTTTCATCATATTCACTGGCCTCGCTCATTGCGTAAGTATTATGGTACCACATTAAAAAAATAAGGAATAGGAGTAGCAAAGAAAAGATCACCGGCCATATTTTATTAAATGCTTTCATAAATTTTCGGGCTATTTTTTAGTGGAATCCAAACTGTGTTTTAGGATTTGTTTTAGACTGTCTAAATAATCTTTCATGACCTTTAAGGTAATATCCGGATGGTCCTTTGTCGGTATGGTGATAGGGTCTTCATCCAAGAATTTATAGAGCTGGGGGTGTTCTGCCTTTATGGTATTGGTCAACTGGGTGATTTCCGTAAGTATACGTTGTAATTTGTCCATGATAGTAAATGATTTAGTCTGCTAATATCCGATCGGTTTATTGGGTTGTTTATAAAGGAATTGCATTGTAATTAATTAGTTTTTAAAGTGTTTAGGTGCTTTTTTTTTAATGTCTTTTAAGCGTGTTAAAGTAAATCTATGACTTTCCTATCCGAAAAAGAATGACACAAATCATATAGGGGACATATTTTAAGCTACTGATGAATATCATTTTATGTGTTGGCCCTAATTGGTAGTTTCATGTTTCATAAGGGGGTCGAACAGCGCTAATGAAAAAAGATAGAAACCTTTGAAATGAGCATGACCGAAATCTGGTACCAAGTACGCATGCTGCTATGTGAATTAGATGCTTGTACTGAGCGCCTCCGAAGTTTGACCATTATGAAACAATAAAAATCCGCATATGAAAACCATATTGTACGCCACGGATTATTCCCAAAATTCGGTTACTGCTCTGCACTATGCCGAAGCATTGGCGAAGAAAAGTAATGCCCAAATGGTAATGTTACATGTTTTTGATATGCCATTAACCTTGGCAAGTACGGTATCTATTTCCTATATCACTAAAGAAAAACGCTTGTATACGGAACATAAAAATAAATTAATGGACTTTTGTTTGGCACAGATGAAGAGTGAAACAAACAGGGAACAATTACTATGGGAAGTACATGAAGAAAGTTCTGTAGTAGACGGGATTCGGGAAAAGGCAGTTGAACTTGGGGCCGATTTGATAGTAGTGGGAACCAAAGGGGAACGGATATTAAAGGAAATGTTGTTCGGTACCACTGCGGAAGGCCTTATAAAGAAAACTCCTTGTCCGGTCTTGGCCGTGCCAGAGAATAGTTCTTTGGAAAGCCTGAAAACCATGGTGTACGCGACAGATTTTGAAGAGGCCGATATTTATGCGATTCGAAAATTTGTCCAAATTGCCGGTTTATTCGACGCCCAGCTAAATGTTGTTCATATTACTTCCCAGAAAGAAAAGAACGGTCAGGACCAAATGGATTGGTTTAAAGAAATCCTACAACAGAAAGTAGTCTATTCTAAATTGGAGTTTCATTTGTTATATTCAGAAAATATATTGGAAGCCTTGATACGGTATCTGATAGATTCGGATGCGGGTTTGTTGGCTATGTTAGAAAGAAAGGACAGTGGGTTTTTTCAAAGGTACTTTCAATCCGATCTGGTGAAAAAAATGGAAAGAAATACCCCTGTGCCCCTCTTGAGCTATAACGTTTCTGGACTTTAGGCAGACTGAAAAATGAGTTCGTATATTGTTCTATTAAGGAAAGTTTTTCTGATGTAAAATGGACTTTCTGATAGCAGTAGCTTTAAATTTCTCTTTTTTGTTTCTCAGGACCTAGTGGTTAAAAGTATGCACAAACCGAATGGTGAATGTAGCAATATAGATAAAACCAAAGCAATAAAACTCCCGATGACCGACTTGTTTTAGTACTGTTATAATTAATAATGGCTACATTTTTAGATTAATACGCGTTAGGGACCGCGGCGGCATCCCCGCAGCGGAGCAAGGGATATAGACAAGGGCCCGCCCGACGAAGGAGGGAACGCCCAAATAACTACAAAAAGGGGCTAAAAGAAGACGGGATTTCTACCCCTAAAGAAAAAAATCACAATATTTAACTCAATTATAAGGTGTCCGTCAACGAAAAAATGAGCTATGCCGTTTGTCATAAAAGAGGCGATTACAAAAATAAAAGATGGTGTCTTATAAAGATCAGCAATGGATTTGGTATATTTATGAAGGTCCAAATCCGGGTAATTGGGAGGGAACTGATAACGATCATTAATTAAATGAGGAGGATAATTTAAATTTCGTAAATATTTTAAATCATTGAGAATGTTACACCAGGGAAATACATCGGAAGAAATCCTCAAAGACTTTCATAGTGATACGATGCTATGGAAATCATTGGTAGGGTATATGGAAAAAGAAGCGGTTTTCCTAGGTAGCTTATTGAATACGGGAATATACCAGGATGTCATGACCGATCATAATCAACGGTTCAAAAACTACAAGACCGCCTTGGAAACCAAGACGAAAGAAATACACCTTCTTAAAAATGAGGTATTGGAGTATGAAGATGAGTTAAGGGGGATTTTAGAATGCGAGGATATTTACTGTGATACCTTTTATATGGAAAATCACACTACCTTTAAACAGCGATTCGAGCAGTTGTTTATCGCCTTCAATGACTATAAAGTAAGTGTGTTTCAGTATGTCGGAAATCTATTGTAATACTCCAGGACTCAAAAAAAAATACATCTCATAAAGAACCAGAACGTATTCTCTAAGGATTTATAAGGGTTTTTGTCCTTTTTAGTAATGATTCTTGAAATTAGCGCTAGCGATGGCCATTATTTTAAAATGCTTATAGCCTGTGATCGGCGGCACGTATATTGAAAGGGTTTGGTTGTTTCCTAAACCTGTTTTTGGGTTTGTTTTAGATACTTTGAACTTTTTTATAGCGTCAATGATGAAAAATTTTCCTTTCCATCTTTCTCTTCCTAGTAAGGATTTACAGAAGACCAAAAAATTTTATTTAGAAATTTTAGGAGCTTCTTTGGGAAGGAGTACGGATCAATGGATAGATATTGATCTGTATCAAAATCAAATAACATTTACCAAGGCCGGCGATTTTAATTTTGAATATAAAAGTTATCGCTTGGGGACCGAAATACTGCCTTCTTTTCATTTTGGTATCATAGTCGATACGGATTTATGGTGTAAATTATATGCCCGATTATCGCCATTGGACCTGGATATTACTACCGAAGTTACTTTTTTGGAAGATAAGGTAGGCGAGCACCTTTCTTTTTTTATCCAGGATCCCAATGGGTATATGGTAGAGTTTAAAAGTTTTAAAAATAATAATGAAATCTTTAGCACGGCATAAGATACCAAGGAGGAACTATTTTTGAAGTTTCGTCTAGCCGTTCATTGAGGGGATTATTTTACCGTCTTCCATTTCTATGATCCTATCGGTTCGTTTGGCAAAATCCAAGTCGTGGGTAACGACCAATAAAGATAGGCCTTGTTCTTCCTTTAATTGCTTAAAAATCTGGAATACATTTTCTGAGTTATAGCTGTCCAAATTCCCCGTAGGCTCATCGCCCATTAGAATAGAGGGGTTGTTGATCAGGGCCCTAGCGATGGCTACCCGTTGTTTTTCGCCTCCCGATATTCTAGACGCCCTTTGTTTGGCCAAATGTCCTATATGGAGCATTTTCAGTTTTTCCATGGCATCGTGCTCTATTTCGGCAGTGGATTTCTCAGCCAATTTTTTTGCAGGGAGCATTACATTTTCTAGTACACTAAACTCGGATAATAAATAGTGAAACTGAAATACAAAGCCTATGTTCTTATTCCGAATTCTAGATAGTTCACTCGCTCGTTTCCCGGTAACCAGCTCATTGTTAAGAAACAGCTCACCCGTATAATCGGTATCCATGGTAGATAGAATGTATAGCAAGGTCGATTTTCCCGAACCCGATTTCCCCATAATGGAGGCAAACTCTCCCTTCTTTATTTGAAAAGAAATATCCTTGAGTACATGGAAAAGCACCGGTTTTTTAAAATATTTATCAATGTTTTTTGTGGCTAAGACTAGGCTCATAGGTTGGTTTTAGGTTCCTCGGATAATACGTACAGGGTCTATTCGTTTTGCTTTGGCTGAGGGCAGATAGCCCGCGATAAAGGTAGCGATCAGGGCAAAGGCTATGCCAATAAGGTAATACCATGGATTGTAATTTATGGGGTAAGTGGTAATGGTAGGCAAGGCCTCGGTCTTAAAAGGAACCGTATCGATGAGGCGCGAAAGGATAAACCCGAGCAGGAGTCCCAAACCACCGCCGAGGACACCGATGATCATGGCCTGACTCATAAAAATGAGCTGTACATCCACTCCGGAAAAGCCGGTGGCTTTTAAGATGGCAATATCCTTCATTTTTTCATAGATAAGCATGTTCAGGATATTGTAGATTCCAAAACCAGCTACTATTAACAGGGTAATGGATACAGCATAGGTGATAAGGTTCCTGATATTGGATCCGGTCTCGAACTGTGCATTGGCCTCATTGATATCTACCGCTTGTATTTGAAACTGTTTTTCCAACCTATGGGCTATTGCAGGAGCCATTTCTATATGATGGAGTTTAATGTTTATATCGGTAATGTAATTTTCGACTTCCCCGGTAATGCGCTGCACGGTAGACAGATTGGCATAGCTTTGAATATTGTCTATATCGGCAATACCGCTTTGATAAATCCCCACTATTTTTAAGGGAAAGACATGGCCTCTTATGGTGCTGATCTGCACCCTGTCTCCGGTAGTCAGGGACATTTTTTTTGCCAGGCCTGCACCTAACAAGATGCCATTCTCATTGTTTTTTAGGGCCTCGGGGCTTCCATCGACAATATAGTCGCGAAAATTGGAGAGGCGTACCTCTTCCATGATATCTACGCCCACCAAATTCCCTCCCAATTCTATAGAACCAGAAAGGTAAAATAGCTGTTCGCGGAGTTGGGGGGTAGCGCCCTTTACATTTTTATCGGCCTTTAAATAATTTAAGATGGGCAGGGCATTATGAATTTTCTTTTGACCTTTTTTAGGTTTTATATGGTGAACCATATGAACGGCATCCCTGTATTCCGCGTACAAGGATACCGGCTGTTGTGTAGAGGGCGCTATTTCATTGTACATATGTATATGGGGGGTCTGGTTAAGGATCAAACTGTCGAGCATCTGGTTGAGTCCAGTCATAAAACTCACCAAGGTAATATAGGCCCCTATACCAAAAGTGACCCCCAAGGCAGCGGTTACCGTAGATTTCATCTTGGTGATAAGATGGGTCTTTGCGATGTTCAATATGACCTTCCAGTTAATCATTCCTTTGGTTTTAGCAGGCTAGTATGTTCGTTTATGCCCTTTAAAATCTCCACCCTTTCCAAGTTTTGAAGTCCTACCGTCACTTCTACGATGCCATGATCGGTTTGCACCTTGTTTCCCGGCAACAGGTATTCTTTAGGGATGGTAAGGGCGTTATCCTTTTGGGCAATAATGATATTGCCTTCCCCTGCCAATCCAGGATATAGTACTTTGGGCATCTGGTTAAAAATAGCTTCGACCTTAAAGGTTTGCGACCTTTCGTCTTTTCTAGGGTATATTTTGCTGACTGTTGCGGTAAAAACTTGGTTCGCATAGGCATCCAAGCTTATGAATGCTTTTTGTCCCAATGCCAGTTTTACAATATCGACCTCGTCTACCAGCATATCTATGATAAAAACAGAATCACTGCCTATGGCCGCCAAGGGCTCCATCGTATTTACAATCTCGCCCTGATTTTTGTATAATGCGTAGACCTTGCCATTTATTTTGCTCCTTATTGTAAAATCCTGGGAGCTTATTTGGGCACTTTTATAGGTGTTGTCAGCTTGTAAAACCTTGTTTTCCAATTCTTTTTTGGTACGACCATAATTGCTTTTTAACAGGTTTAATTTGTTTTGTGACAGTGCATAGGCAAGTTTTCTGCTATCGAATTCTATTTTAGATCCTATTCTTTGATTCCAGAGTTTTTTTTGTCGCTCATAGTTAATGGAGTCATTTTTTAAGGTCGATGCCGCCGCCGCCATCTCTTCCTCCAGATCTTTTAAAATAGGGGAAGGGCCTTTATAATTCTCCCTACTTAATTCAAGTGCCAGCCGTGCATTTTCAGTACTTAAAAGCAGGGCCGAATTGATTATTTGAAGAATAGGATCGCCTTTTGCTACCTTATGGCCCTCTTCAACCAGGTTGCGCTCTACAATTCCCACCACAGAAGCATAGGCCTGGTAAAGGCTGTCGGGCTGTATGGTGACCGAGGCGTAAACGGATTCCGTAAGCATTCCCTTTGTGGGGTGCATCCGCTCTTGTTGGTCGCCACATGATAGCAAGTTATAAATCAAAAGAACACAGAATAGGTACCTCATCATCAATAGTTTGGCAATAGGTAAAAATAAAGAGAAAAAGTAGCTCGGAAACATGAGATAAGTCATCCCAAGGGCCGATTGTTAAAAAAAGATGGCTGTTATGATGAAAATCATAGTATAAGTACTAGGTTCTGGAGTACTTTATGGGCGAATAAAAAATACTAGTATGCCTAGTTACCAAGCCGCCATATCCATTAAAATGCAAGACCTTAGTCTACTTGGTAATTTGACGATTCCGGAGGGGGCCGTTGGTATCGTTATATTTTCTCATGGCAGTGGTAGTAGTAGGCTAAGTCCTCGCAACAATTATGTTGCAAAGGTTTTACAGGACCACGGTTTGGCCACACTTTTACTGGACCTGCTTACGGCAGAAGAGGATCTGGTCTATGAAAATAGGTTCAATATAAATTTATTGGCCAAAAGATTGATAGCGGCTACGCATTGGGTTAAAAACCAAGAGCATACCAAAGCCTTGGCAATGGGGTATTTTGGTGCGAGTACTGGTGCAGCATCGGCATTAAGGGCCAGTGCATTTTTAGGGAGCGACATCCAAGCGGTGGTATCTAGGGGCGGGCGGCCAGATTTGGCCATGGCTGTATTATCGCGCGTTGAGGCACCTACGCTTTTTATTGTAGGGGGATGGGACCGTGAGGTCGTAGCCCTTAACCAACAGGCATTTTCGGAACTAAGAGGAGATCACCAATTGGTAATAGTTCCCGAAGCCTCCCATCTTTTCGAAGAGCCGGGAAAATTAGAAGAAGTTGCAACCCTTTCAACCGCTTGGTTTAAAGAGTATCTCACCTAAAAATTGGATCTTATGTTTAAGGACAGAATAGATGCAGGAATTCAGTTGGCAGAAAAACTACTACCGCTGAAAAATGAAGATGTCTTGGTTTTGGCAGTGCCTAGAGGCGGACTTCCTCTGGGGGCCATTATCGCAAAATCCTTAGACGCCCCACTGAACATTGTCTTCTCCAAGAAAATAGGACATCCTAGCAATAGGGAATATGCCATAGGAGCCGTGAGCATGGATTACAGTGTCCTTGGCGATGTTGGGGGAGTATCCCAAGAATACATAAAAGAGGAAACGGCCCGATTACGGCAAAAAATGAAGGCGCGATATCTTCAATATTATAAAAATATAAGGCCAGAATCATTGGCAGGTAAAACGGTGGTAATCGTAGATGACGGTATTGCTACTGGAAATACCATGTTGGTTACCGTAGCCTTGGTAAGCCATCAAAAGCCAAAAAAGATTATAGTAGCCATTCCTGTTGCACCTTCCTCGGCAATTCGAAAATTAAAAGAGCTGCCAGAATTGGAGGAAGTGATTTGCTTGGAAACACCGGTTATCTTTAAGGCTGTGGGGCAGTTTTATGAAAATTTCCATCAGCTAAGCGATGCCGAGGCTATCCGTATTTTAGAAGAAAGCAATTAGGTTCCTTGCTTTAATTAGGACATAATTGGTATTAATAGAAGCAGCTAATTATTTTAAGAGGAACCTTATCCGATTTAAAAACAAATCCAATATGGTTTTTGATGGTACCAAAGAGATGCAAAAAATAATAACACTGACGGTAAACCCTTTGGTAGATAAAAACACTACTGTTGTCGGTTTAAGACCCGATACGAACTTAGCTGCCACACAAGCTTTTTATCATGCAGGAGGAGGTGGAATTAATGTATCCAGGGCCATTCACAATTTAGGGGGTAGTTCGATGGCCTTATTTTTAGAAGGCGGCCGAACTGGGGCCCATTTAGCAAACTTATTGGGTAGCGCTGGCATTCCAATAAAAACGGTACACATTTCTGGGCATACCCGTGAAAATTTTGCCGTAAAAGATAGGGTGACCCAATTGGCCTACAGATTTAGTATGCCCGGACCTTTTGTGAAGGAAGCCGAATGGAAGGCGTGTTTAACAGCGGTAGAGGGTATTTTAAACCCGGGCGATTACTTAGTAGCTAGTGGAAAATTAACCACAGGGATTCCCGACGATTTTTATCTACAACTAGCCGATATTGCCGAAGCAAAAGGAGCTAAACTGGTCCTAGATACCAAAGGTAAGGCCTTGTTGGAAGCCATTAAAGGGAGAATATACTTATTGAAGCCCAATTTGGCCGAACTCAGTGAGCTCTGCGGGGTATCTTATATTTCCTATTCTGAACTCGAACCTTTGGCCAAGAACTTTATAAACCGACATTCCTGTGAGTTTATGGTGGTTTCCCTTGGGGCCAAAGGAGCCCTTTTGGTAAGTGCCCAAAACATAGCGTACATTCCAGGGGTAGTGGTTTCCCAGCAAAGTATTATTGGGGCAGGGGATAGTATGGTTGCCGGGATGGTATGTAGTTCATTTCAGGGGGCTACCCCTTTGGAAATGGTGCAATATGGCGTGGCCTGTGGAACAGCCACCACCATGCGGGCGGGGACAAAACTGTGCAAAAAAGAAGATGTTGAAGGTATTTATGAATGGATACAGCTCCGAGAAAAAGAAACAAATAAAAGTTTCTAAAAAAGTCAAACCTGACTTTTGTCATTTTATACCCTCTATGCCCCCTCTACCTTCGCAGCATTATTAAAAACATAATAGTGGATTAAAAAACAGCAAGGATAGCGAAGGAATCGATGTTGTTTTTAAAAGGTAGCCAATTGGGGGAATTATAACTGTTTATACAAATCTATTTGGGGGTACTCCTACTGTAGTAAAAATATATTGCCGCGACCACCCTTAGTGAAATTTCCTGCTAGGCACTTTTGATTTATGGAATTCTGCTATTAAACGAATTAAAAATTTATGAGTAAAGCGATTTATATTGCCACAACCGGACCTAATACGGGTAAATCTATTGTTTCATTGGGCCTTATGCATATGTTGCTGGGCAAGACAGCAAAGGTTGGTTATTTTAGGCCCATTATAGACGATTTCAGTCCAGGTGGTATGGACAACCATATCAATACCATGCTACATCATTTTGATCTGGATTTGAAGTTTAAAGAGGCCTACGCCTATACCAGATCGGAGATCATCGCTATGAAAAACAAAAATAGGGATGAGGAAATTATAAGTACCATCATAGCAAAATACAAAGCGGTAGAAGACCGCTACGATTTTGTGTTGGTAGAGGGAACCAGTTTTTCCGGGGAAGGATCTATTATAGAATGGGATATCAATGTGCTTATAGCCAAAAATTTGGGTATTCCGGCCATTATAATCAGTAGTGGGGTAGGGAAGACCATGGACGATTTTGTGGGTACCATGCATATGGCCTATGATTCTTTTAAGGAAAAAGGCGTTGAGGTACTATCGGTTATCGCCAATAAGGTACAACCAGAAAACCTATCATGGGTTATCCGAGAGCTACAGGGACATTTGCCTAATCAGGTGCTGATCAATGCTATTCCTATGAATCCTGCTTTGGCAAATCCTTCTATCAAGGAAATTGTCAAGGAATTAAATGGGAAGGTTTTGTTTGGAAAATCTTTTGTCAATAACCAGGCAGGTGCTTTTAGTGTAGGAGCCATGCAATTGCGAAATTATATTATTCACCTTAAAGAAAATAGCTTGGTGATAACACCGGGAGATAGGGCCGATATAATATTAGGAGCTTTACAGGCAAACATATCTGCCAATTACCCCAACATTTCCGGGATTGTCCTCACCGGAGGCTTAATGCCCGAGGAGCCCATAATAAAATTGATAGAAGGCCTGTCTGAGGTAGTTCCTGTTATTTCGGTTCCGGGAGGGACTTTTGCGGTCACCAATAGCATAGGCAATATAAAGCCGATGATCTATGCAGAAAATACCCATAAGATTACGGCCTCTATCCATGACTTTGAAAAATATGTGCCGGTAGAGGTGTTGGCAGAGCGGCTCATTACTTTCCAGGCGAACGGTATTACCCCAAGAATGTTTCAATACAACCTTTTGAGAAGGGCACAGGCCAACAAAAAACACATTGTGCTCCCCGAAGGATCGGACGATCGAATTTTAAAGGCAGCCTATAAGTTGGTAGAATCCAATGCGGTAAGGTTAAGCTTGCTAGGAGATAAAAAACAAATAGAGGAATCCTTATCCAGATTGGAATTTTCCTTGGATCTGTCGGGCATAACGATCATAGACCCTAAAAAGTCGCCTGATTTTGAGGACTATGTGCAGACGTTGTACAGCTTGCGGAAACATAAAAACGTCAACTTGGCTATGGCCCGCGATTTAATGGAAGACGTTTCTTATTTCGGGACCATGATGGTTTATAAGGGACACGCGGACGGGATGGTCTCTGGGGCAGTGAATACCACCCAGCACACCATCAGACCGGCATTACAGTTTGTAAAAACCAAACCAGGGGTATCGGTAGTATCCTCTATATTTTTTATGTGTTTAGACGACCGTGTCACCATTTTTGGCGACTGTGCCATTAACCCAAATCCGACCGCCGAACAATTGGCGGAAATTGCCATTTCTTCGGCGGAGAGCAGTCTCGCTTTTGGGATAGAACCCAGAATAGCCATGCTATCGTATTCTTCCGGGGCCTCGGGACAAGGGGCCGATGTCGATAAAGTACGTACGGCAACGGAAATCGTAAAAAAATTACGCCCCGATTTAAAGGTAGAAGGTCCTATTCAATACGATGCGGCCGTAGACGAAAAAATAGGGCAGAGTAAAATGCCGAATTCCGAAGTGGCGGGAAAAGCCAGTGTATTTATTTTTCCCGACCTGAATACCGGTAACAATACCTATAAGGCCGTGCAACGAGAAACAGGAGCTATGGCTATAGGACCTATGTTACAGGGCCTCAATAAACCGGTAAACGACTTAAGCCGAGGCTGTACCGTAAACGATGTGATCAATACGGTCATTATAACAGCCATCCAAGCACAGGGCATTTAAAAACAAATAATTAAGAGGCTGTATATAGGCTCTTAACATTAAAAAATAAGCATGAAAATATTAATCCTCAATTCTGGTAGTTCGTCCATTAAATATCAACTGATCCAAATGCCGGCAAAAAAAGTTCTTTGCAAGGGAATGATCGATGCGATAGGCAATAAAAATGCGGTTACGAGTTATAAATCCGATGCTGTAGATATTAAAGAAAAGCAGGAAATTCCCAATCATAAAGTAGGTTTGCTAAAAATAGCAGATCTATTATTAGACAAAGATAAAGGAGTGATAAAAGACAGCAATGAAATTGCTGTTGTTGGGCATAGGGTGGTTCACGGCGGAAATTCTTTCTCTAAAACGACCCTGATAGAGAAGGCGGTAAAAGATAAAATTAAACAACTATGCGCCTTGGCGCCATTGCACAATCCGCACAATTTGGAAGGCATTATCTTGGCCGAAACTATATTTACTGCTGCCAAACAGATCGCGGTTTTTGACACCGCCTTTCACCAGACCATTCCGGTCAAGGCAAAAAAATATGCCATTCCCAATGAGTTCTATACCGAGCACGGAATACAAGTGTATGGTTTTCATGGAACCAGTCATAAATATGTTTCAGAAGTGGCCAACGATTATTTGGAAAACAAAAAAGCTAAGGTTATTACGGTGCATTTAGGCAATGGCTGTAGTATGACTGCGGTATCCGAGGGAAAAAGCATAGATCACAGTTTGGGGTTTACCCCTTCGAACGGACTTATTATGGGGACCAGGTGCGGGGACATCGATCAGACCATAATTTTTCATTTGGTCAAAACATTGGGCTACAGCCTAGAAGAAGTAAACACACTTTTGGTTAAAAAAAGTGGTATGTACGGACTCACTGGATATTCCGATTTAAGGGAGATAGAAGCTGAAGCCGAAAACGGAAATAAGGCCTGTATGCTGGCCCTAGAAATGAATGCATATCGCATAAAAAAATATATTGGGGCTTATACGGCTGCTATGAACGGATTGGATGCCTTGGTTTTTACGGCCGGAATAGGAGAAAATTCCGCTACCCTTAGGGCCATGGTATGTCGTGATATGGACTATATGGGACTTCATTTAGATGCTGCTAGAAATGACGCTAAAAAAGCAAGTATAAGGGAAATAAACACCCCTACAGCGAAGGTGAAAATTTTGGTGATCCCTACTGATGAAGAATTGGAAATAGCGAAACAAGCCCATGAATTATTAGGGCAGTTGGTGTAGTGTTTTAAAGGAGACGAGCATGACCGAAAACTGTTCGCAAACACGAATTCAATTATGCTTATTACATGCTTGTACTGAGCGAAGCCGAAGTATGACCTTTAAAAAATAATAAATAGCTACCTAGAAATCAACGTACAAACCATTTATAATAGGATTTTGCTAGAAACTATGAAATGACTTAAATCATATCATATAAAAATTAAAACGAATAGTTTTGAGATGAATTTTGAGTTAATAACAGCGGGTATATATATAAGGAAATATGGATAGTGAGGGAATTACCGGGGCAGCATTGCATTTAGAATACCTACAATGGAAAAAGGAATTAGACCATTGGGAAGAAGAGCTATATTCTTTAGAGCACCGTTTGGAAGAATTGAGAAAACGCTGGAAAAATCAAAATTTATTGGCCCAATTAGAGCATTATCAAGGTGAGTTTATATTGCAAAAGGAAGATTTAAACGGGTTGCGGCAAGATATCGGAAAACACAAAGCTATGGTCAGCGAACAGCAAGTTCAGGACGATAAGCCAATCCATACGCATCTACACGAGAGTCATCTCGAAATAAAGAGTGTAATAGCTTTAAAATTACCTGAATACATGAAACTCAAAAAGGATTTTTTCTACTTTCTGAGCAAACATATGTAGGATGGGAATTAGGCCGATTTATCGAGGTCTTGAAGGGAGTTTTCAATATATTTTAATTCTTCATCAAAGGCCCTCACTACTATTAAGTATCCTCCTTTGTGCAAGGTCCTTAGGAGCCTTAGGGCTTCCTCTTCCTTAAAGTCAAGCCCACGCAAAATTCCATAGGGGCCACTGGACATAGCGCCTAGTTTTTTGCCATCTACCTCGTGTAAAAAAATAGGAGCCAATGGTCCGGCTATATAGATGGTTCCTATTTCTGGATTGTAGAAAAAACCGAAATGCTTCGTGGTTCTTAAGGTTTTTTTCCAATGGGTCTCCAAGGATATTTTTTCATTTAAAAGCGTAGTTTCATCACTAAAGGCCTCGGTGTCCAATTTCCCAAGAACAGACAGTTTTGAGTCCATAGCGCTATTTTCCCTTATGATCATAATAGCTTGTTCTATTTGCCATAAATGGTGAAACGCTTTTATTAGAAAGTGTTTTTTTTTCCTTTTTTTGGTGCTTGGTTTCATAATTTTTGTGGTATAAAAAACCAATTGGGGCAGTATTTCATTGTTAAGATAAGAAAAAAGTTCGATTTTTTGAATGATTTTGAGGATTTACATTCCTTATAGTACCTGATAAAAATCATTCCAAGTTGTTCTTTTCCCTTGTAGTTTTGTGATAACAGAGAAAGTAATATATCCATTTTAAAACCAAACAATCATGCAAAACGATAGCGGTAATATTTTATTGGCTTTATTGACAGGAGCTGCCATTGGAGCTGGAATAGGCATTTTATACGCCCCGGATAAAGGGTTGGAAACAAGAGGAAAAATAAAAAGAAAGGTTTCCAGTGCTACACACGATATCCAAGAACGTATCCATCATGCCAAGGATGAGTTGACAAAATCTGCTCATGAAAAAAAAGTAGCCTTTGAACAAAAACTAGAAGAAAGTATGTCCAATATGAGCTATAAGGCAGACGATATGATAGCGACCTTGGAGCGTAAGCTAGAAGAGCTTAGAAAGAAAAATGCCCAATTCCAAAAATAATGCCATCTGGCTAGGCTAGCCTTGTGGTAAAACCTTTTTAAAAGAAAGGGTGTTTTACGGTCATACCTAATTTCCCCTTAGCTACTAAGGGTAAAACTGTTATTGGTCGTATGGATGTATTAAAACAACGGTTTCCTTTCCCCTAAGGAGTACTCCTAGAAATAGTTTTTTTAAATTTAAGAAGCTGCAAATCAGGTAGTAAACCTGTTTAAGGACCTTATTTTTTTAGGAATGAACATTCAAAAAATTTTCTATTGGTCCCTTATTCCCCTTTTTTTACTAATAAATATAGGTCTTGGATCTTGGGGGCTTACAGAAAGTAGCGAGGCCAGATATGCGGAAATTAGCCGTGAAATGGTATTGAACCATGAGTACCTGCATCCTACACTGTTAGGGATAAAACACTACCATAAACCGCCCATCACTTATTATATTACGGTAATGGGGTATCAGATTTTTGGGATCAACGAGTATGGAGCCCGATTTTTTCTGAGTGTGGCCTTGGTGTTTCAGCTGTTATTGGTCTTCAAAATTTCAAAACTTTTATTTAATGATCTAAAGGTAGCCCTCGCTGCTGCCATCATATATTTTTCTTTTCCCATAGTGCTGATTGCCGCTAGGGTATTGACTACAGATGCTTATATGGCAACCTTTGTTATATGGAGTGTTTATTGGATATTGTGTTATAAAAAAAACCGAGCTCCCCGCTATTTATATGGGTTTTTTATAGTATTGGCACTGGCCTTTTTAACAAAGGGACCCGTGGCAGTGCTACCGGTGGTAATATTCCTGGTGGTGTGGAAAGTGCTATACAAGGAGACTATTGCTTTAACGATTCATCATTATCTCGGATTTGTTTTGTGCTTGTTGTTGTCTAGTTCTTGGTTCCTTGCCGTTATGACCAATACCCCTCATTTTTTAGACTATTTGATCAATGACCAAATCATAGCACGGTCCTTAACTGCCGAGAAATTCCATAGAAACAAACCTTTTTGGTATTACCTGATCTTGGCGCCATTGGTGGGGTTTCCATGGTTGCCCATTATGGTTGTTTGTACTGCCCGGGCGTATAAAAAATATTTAAAGAATAAAACCCTTCCTTTAGTGTTGCTTTGGACCATTGGGAGCTTGTTTATACTATTTTCGGCCTTTTCATCGAAGCTAGTACTTTATATTTTACCACTGTTTTCGTTTATGGCCATACTGTCGGGATACCTTTTCTTTTTAATCCCCTTCGATAAAATTAAGAATTACAGCCTATTTTACGGGCTGCTAATAGTGGTGTTGTCGCTCTTTTTGATCTTAGGGGATTTTATAATGGAGATACGTATAGATGTTAGGTACTCCCTTATGCTGGCAGTGTTTTTAATCTTGGGTCTTGGGATACTTTATTATAATACGAGCTTGCAAAGACATTATAAGTTGATGGCCTTTAGCCTGCTTTTTACCATTGGCCTTGTCCTAAGTTATCCGTTATTTGGGTCAAAAAATCCGAATACTATTAATACGATCAAGAATATAGTAGCCTTGGCCAAGGAAAAGAAGGGCGATTCTATTGGGCACCTCATAGCCTTGGACGTTTTTATACCCTCGGCATCCTTTTATCTAAACCAAGATATCATCACTGTCAAGGGCAATACTACGAGGGTAAGGAGGGATATACAATTTGAGGAGGATACCTTGTATCGGGAAAATTTATTGGATATTTCCCATGAGAAAGAACTGCGAAAATTACAGCAATTGATGCAAGCGAAAAATACGGTGTTACTAGTTCGAAAAAAAGATACGATTTCCGATTTCCTATGTGATCAGATAGAGAACTTTAAACATCAAATCGAAATTGATCAATGGCGTCTGTATTATTGATCCCTTGTTAAAAAAATAAAACCCTTATAGTACTTTTGTTTCTATTACAGAAACGGGAATACTGTAAGGGCCGTATTCAAAGTTTGGAAATACTATGAAATTTCTATTTTTTTAGGTTTGTTGGTTTTATTTCCTTCTTTTTTAGAGAGAATACATGTAAGAATTCCGTCCTTATAAGTAGCTTTAATTTCTTCATCAAGGACATTCTCGGGTAATTGAAGCGATTTTTTAAAGGAGGTATAGCTAAATTCCCTTCGACTGTAATTCTCCTCTTCCCGCTCCTTGGAACTCGAATTTTGTGCCGAGATATTGAGACATCCGTTGTCTATCTCAATTTCAAAATCCTTTTTGGAATAGCCCGGTGCCGCCAGCTCTATTTCAAAACCATCCTTTAGTTCTTTAATGTTCATGGCCGGTTCTTCCATGATATCCCACCATCTTCTGTCGGTAAAGAACTCATTTGTATTAAAAAACTCTTGGGGCAAAAGATTGGCCCAAGGTCTTCTGTTGAACTTTATAAGTGACATAACATAATATTTTAGGTTAAACAATTCTTTCTTTAGGTATCGCAAATTACTACCAACAAGGAAGATATAATATGATATGGGTCAGTTGATAGGGCTGTTTTTACCGTTATTTTTGAGTTATCTTCAGCGGCAGCGGCCATTAGTTCCATTTTATAAACTTTACGAGGGCCTGTATTTGCTGTTACAAACTTTATAACGGTCGTATGTCTATAGACAATTTTGGAATTAACGGACTTACCGATGACGAGGTACGCCTTTCTAGGGCTACTCATGGCCAAAACCGATTAGATTACAAGAAGGAGAATCGATTTTTAAGTATCCTAAAAAGTTTGGCCAAAGAGCCCATGGTCATATTATTGTTGGTGGCCTCCTTTATTTATTTTATCAGTGGCAACCTCGGCGATGCTATCTTTCTTGCCATGGCCATTGTATTGGTAGCATCTATCTCTTTGTACCAAGATACTAGAAGCCGCAATGCTTTGGAGAAGTTAAAACAGTATACCCAGCCTCATTGCAAAGTCATACGAAATGGGACGGTCATTGAGATAAGGAGCGAGGAATTGGTCATCGACGATTGTCTTATGGTAGCGGAAGGCAGTATTATCACTGCCGATGGGCGCATTCTACATTCCAATGATTTTTCAGTGAACGAAGCTACCCTTACGGGGGAATCTCTTTCGGTATACAAGGATGCCGGCAAGAAAGACAATATAGTGTATTGTGGTACTACGGTAGCCAGCGGTTTGGCCATTGCCAGGGTAATCGCCATAGGAAACAATACCCGATGGGCTGCCATAGGCCAAGGCTTACAAGACATGCAAGAAGAAAAAACACCCTTGGAGTTACAGATTCAAAATTTTGTAACAAAGATGGCGGGAGCGGGAACGGTAGTTTTTCTAATTGTGTGGGGACTCAATTTTTTCTATTCCCAAAACCTATTGGACAGTTTATTAAAGGCACTGACCTTGGCAATGAGTATTTTACCAGAAGAAATTCCCGTTGCCTTTACCACTTTTATGGCTTTAGGAGCTTGGCGATTAATGAAAATGGGGATTGTAGTAAAGCAGATGAAAACCGTTGAAACCTTGGGGAGTGCTACCATTATCTGTACCGATAAAACGGGGACTATTACAGAAAACAAAATGGATTTAGCCAGAACTTATGATATGTCCACTCAAAAGGTGCGGAGTTTGGAAGGGCCAATGGATGCTGCCGCCGAACACTTGATAGCGATGGCTATGTGGGCCAGTGAACCTATACCCTTTGACCCAATGGAAAAGGCACTTCACGACTGCTATTCGCAGCGGATACCGGTAGACGAGCGCGTACATTATAAAATGGTGCATGAATACCCTTTAGGGGGTAAGCCGCCGATGATGACCCATATCTTTGAAAATGCTGCCGGCAATCGCATCATTGCCGCAAAAGGGGCTCCCGAGGCTTTTTTAGAGATTTCCCAGCTAACAAAAGAACAGCAACAACAGATTATAGAAACGATTCGGCAATTGGGCCAAGATGGGTATCGGATATTGGGGGTGGGGGAGGCACAGTGTAAAGAGCATCATTATCCCAAAAACCAACAAGACTTTCCTTTTCATTTTATAGGGCTCGTCGCCTTTTACGATCCTCCCAAAAAAAACATCCCATCGGTATTGGAAGATTTCCATAAGGCCGGAATTGTGGTAAAAATAGTGACCGGGGATAATGCGGTAACCACCACAGCCATCGCTAAACAAGTGGGGTTTAGAGGGTACGAAAAAAGTATGACAGGAGACCAGCTCATGGAGCTCAGCGATGCCGCATTACAGGAAAAAGTGATAGAAATTCAGGTGTTTACCAGAATGTTTCCCGAAGCTAAACTACGCATCATAAATGCCTTAAAGGCCAAAAATGGCGTGGTGGCCATGATAGGGGATGGCGTAAACGATGCTCCGGCACTCAAAGCATCTCATATTGGCATTGCGATGGGCAAAAAAGGAACGGAAATAGCCAAAGAGGCTGCCTCCTTGATTTTGGTCAATGACGATTTGGCGAAAATGATCGATGCCATTGCCATGGGAAGAAAAATATATACCAACCTAAAAAAAGCCATACAATACGTTATTTCTATCCATATCCCCATTATTCTGGTGGTGTTTGTGCCCTTGGCACTGGGGTGGACCTATCCCAATATTTTTACCCCTGCACATGTCATCCTTTTGGAGCTGATCATGGGGCCTACCTGTTCTATTATTTATGAAAACGAACCCATGGAAAAAAATACCATGGTTCAAAAACCCAGGTTATTTACCACCACTTTTTTTAAATGGAAAGAGTTGATAACGAGTATTGTTCAGGGGCTTGTAATAGCGCTGGGTGCTTTGTGGGTCTATCAACTGGCCATAAAGTACCAATATAGCGAAGAGAGTACCCGTACCATGGTATTTGTGGTATTAATTACGGCCAATATATTCCTAACCCTGGTGAACCGTTCCTTTTATTTTTCTATTTGGGATTCCTTGAAAAATAAAAATAAGCTGCTGCCTGTCATGATCGGAATAACCATCCTTATTACGGCCCTATTGCTCTTTGTAAAGCCTTTTACCCAGTTCTTTAAATTTGAAACCTTAACTATTTTTCAATTTTTCTGTAGCAGTATGGTTGGTTTTATAACCACCATCTGGTATGAAATAGTAAAATGGAGGACGCGTATAACAACAGCAGCAGTCTCCTAATGGCTGTTGTTAAACGAATCGGCTTTTTACAGTTTTATCCCGTAGGCCAAATCACCTGCATCGCCAAGGCCTGGATCAATATAACCCCTGTTGGTCAATTTTTCATCGATGGCGGCAATCCATAAATGGGTGTCCTTTGGGAAGACTTTTTTGATGTGTTCAATACCTTGTTCCGAGCCAATTATGGCAAGAATATGGATTTGTTTGGGTCTTCCGTATGCTTCAAGCCCCTGTAGGACATTTTCCAAAGACCTACCAGTGGCCACCATAGGATCGGCCAAGATCAGGGTTTTATTTTCTAGAGATGGCGTAGCGAAATACTTGACAATGACTTCAAAATCATCTTCATCGCCTTCGTGATGTCTATAGGCAGAAATAAAGCCATTTTCGGCCCCGTCAAAATAATTAAGAAGCCCTTGGTGCAGGGGAAGTCCGGCTCGCAGTATAGAACAAAGCACCAAATCGTCCGTAGGCAAGGACATTTCCTTGGTCCCCAGGGGAGTCTGCACCGTTTTCTTGCTATAACGAAGTTCCTTACTTAACTCATAGCTTAGAATTTCACCAATACGCTCAATATTACGCCTAAACCGCATGGAGTCTTTTTGGATGTTTACATCTCTGAGTTCGGCTACGAATTGATTAAGAAGGGAGTTTCCCTCGCCAAAATAGTGGACAGTCATAAGAAAATGAATTTTGGCTAAAATACAATTTTTTAAAAGGTCCAAAAATTGTTTAACCTCCTTTTATATTATAAAAAGCCAGGGTGCCATAAAACCTGATAGACTCCCAATTCCTTCATCAATTTTATTGTTTTTGTTTTGGGCGTTCCCCTAACGGGGCGCTCTTTCCGCTGTATCTTTTTTAGCCGGCAGGGCCGCCCAAAAAAGGATGCCGCTGCAATAGCTAACGCTTTTTCAATAAGCAATAAACAGTTAACAATAAACAATTAACAGTAAACAATTATCAGTGTTGTACAGGAAGTACAGATTGACAAAAAAAGAACTTACATATCCCGTGTGGAAAATAATGGAAGTAACCTGACCTTAAAAACCCTCTACGATATCGTAGAGAAAGGACTAGGAGGAAAGGTTAAAATTTCAATCGAATTATAAAAAGTAAATTTTACGACAACGGCTTCCGAGGGTTGTCATTGCGCTAATGGTTGTTTTTCTATAAATAATTACCGCTGAAGTCAGGGACTACCGTTCAAAATGACTTTTGGTAAATATTGAACAAATACATTTTTAGTTATATGATAGAAATAAAGTAACCAGCAAGCATTGAATGGTAAGCAGTTTTCAGAAGGACCGCACGAAAAATGCAACGACTTACATTTGTAGTAAGGAGCCAGATGGCGCGGTGGCCTTAGCTGCAGTCATTTTCAATAAACAATAAATAGTTATCTTGTTATCCTGTTATGAAGTTATACGGATAACCTGCAGCTCATCAAAAAGTTGACCGATCCTATTTACTAAAAGGTTGAATCATACGGATTCCCCCTGACCGTGTGTCGCCAAAGCTTTTGCATCGGCGCAAAGGGGGAGCAATCATTACGTCAGGAGTGATTTTCCGTAGCGTAGCAAGGAAAATAGTATCGAGAACAGGATTACAACATGTCTTTTATTAGAACTGAAGACATAAATGCCCCTAAAAGTCGGGAGACTTTGCGGAGCGGGAAGGGCGTTGATTTGAAAATTAGGGATTATAAAAATGCCGCAATTGTTCTATGTAACCATTAATTAGATTAAAAAAGAAATTGACCGCTAGTGCGAGCGTCACGCTCGTACCGGCAAGAGTAAGCCGTGTAGGAAGTAGAAAATGAAATTCACATAGCCGAAATCGTGTTTGCGACGCGGTCTCAGTCATGCTCATTTCAAATTAACCCATTATCAAATCTTCAAATGAACCAATTGATTCATTCCCTCATTGTTACATTGATTCATGAACCCCGCGTTAGGGATCGCGGCGGCATCCCCGCAGCGGAGCAAGGGATATAGCCAAGAGCCCGCCCGACGAAGGAGGGAACGCCCAAATTAAAAAGCAAATGGGCAGCTAAAACATAAAGGGCCCAGTTTTAGGAAGCATGGGTTCGTAGCAATATAAATTCGCTGATATTGGTAAGGTCGATAGCACCGCTGAATTTATTCTTATCGGTGACCGGAAAAAAGTTCCTTTTCTCGCTAGCGATCATCTCCATAACCTGTACCAAATCTGTGGAGGCTTCAAGGGTCTTAAAGGAAGCCTGCATAATTTCTTTGACCTTTATAGAGGGGGTGTGGGCATGTTTTATAATGTCTTTGTGATATACGACACCAACGATTTTTTCATGGGCCATGACAACAAAATCCTTTTCGGTCCCGGCCAAGACAACATCAATCACTTCCTGTAAGGTGTTGTCGGGGTGTAGAAGGGTTATTTTGGTAAGCATGGCCTCTTTTATTGTATGCCCTTGAAGGAGCGATGTTTGTTTCACCATTTTATTCTCCCCATAGGCGCTGATAAAAATAAAAAAGGCAATCAATATTAAAAAGGGATTGATGAGCACCCCTAGCATAAAAAAGAATACTGCCAGTAATTGCCCCAAACTGCTGGCTATGGCGGTAGCTTTTACCCGCCCCATTTTATAGGCCAATAGGGCCCTAAGCACCCTGCCGCCATCCATGGGGAAGGCTGGAATTAGGTTAAAGAGTACCAACATGGCGTTGGCCAAAAACAGGTAGAAAATAAACCCCTGAAAATTGGGTGTTTTTAATAGGAGCTCTATTCCGGCCTGATCCATGCTTAAATATTTTGTAATGGGAAACAACAAGATCAACAACAGGGCTATGACCACATTAACGGCCGGTCCGGCCAGGGCGACCAACAATTCCTGACCCGGTTTTTCGGGCATTTTTTCGAGAGAGGCGACACCTCCTATGGGTAAAAGGGTAATTTGATGGGTCTTTATCTGAAATTTTCTGGCGGTTAGGGCATGGCCCAATTCATGGAGTACCACACAGAAAAAAAGTACCAGCACAAAACCTATATTGAATAAGGCGCTGAGCAGGTTTCCACCTCTTTGGGAATCGAGAAAAACGACCCAGAGCAACAATAAACTAAAGGTCCAGTGTACCTCAATTTTTATGCCTGCCATCCTACCCAATTTTAAAGTGCCTTTCATAGTATATTGCTTATGCCGGTTTTACAAGCGGTTTTCGAGGCATCACAGGAATATAGCCCCCAACCAATATGGTAAAGGAGGCTAAAATACTACGGTACCTATTTAAACGGCGCTTGATTTTTGCCAAAGTTATTTTGTCAAATAGCTTATAATCAAAAGTTAAAGTATAGAAGATACACCCTTGGTACAATGACTTTAATCATATGCAAGGTAAGCGGATAGGTTTACATTTGAGAAATACGAATTTAAAATGAAAAATATTATCACTCTTACCGTAAATCCGGCGATCGATAAGAGTACTACGGTTGCTGGTTTAAAACCTAACAGCAAATTGCGCTGTACTAGCCCGGTGTTTGAAGCTGGGGGAGGTGGAATTAATGTGTCCCATGTGCTGAAAGAGCTGGGAGGATCGTCCTTATGTATGTATATGGCCGGAGGGGCGACCGGCAATCACCTCAAGGACATTTTAATAGATCTGGACATTTCCCAAAAGGTGATCCCTATAAAGGGGTGGACAAGAGAGAACCTTGCCGTTACCGATACCGTTCAGAACCATCAATACCGTTTTGGAATGCCAGGGCCCGAAGTGTCTGAAGGGGAATGCCAGGAGGTGTTACAGGAATTGGAGTTGTTATTGGAGGAGGGCGATTTTTTAGTGGCCAGCGGCAGTCTTTCACCAGGTATGCCCATTGATTTTTACGCCAAAGTTGGACTAATTGCCCAAAAGAAAAAGGCTAAGTATGTCTTGGATACTTCTGGCGAAGCATTGGTTAAAGGTGCCACGGCGGGGGTATATATGTTAAAACCGAATTTAGGGGAACTCAGCACTCTTTGCGGGGTACAGACCATGTCTTTTAGGGATCTGGAGGCCTCGGCAAAAGTGTTTATGGACCATACTCCCTGCGAAATCCTGGTTGTTTCTTTAGGGGCACAAGGTGCGCTTATGGTTACCAAAGATGAGGTAGCCTATATTACCGCTCCTATTGTATATCAGCAAAGTACCATTGGAGCCGGAGACAGTATGGTTGCCGGCATGATTTTTCGATTGGCCATGGGCGGTAGCCATATGGAAATGGCCCAATTTGGTGTCGCCTGTGGTACGGCAGCGACCATGAGTGCGGGAACACAGCTCTGTAAAATGGATGATATAGAACCCCTATACCAGTGGATTCAGAAAAATACCGATAAATCTTCGAGAATAAGATTTTAAAGTTGAGGTGTTTTGTGGTGGCTCGTATTGCCAAACTGACGGTTCTCTTAATCTAGCTAATAAACCTAATACATGAAAGCAATGGAGTATTATTATCATACTATACTTAAGAATACCAACTTTGAAGAAGCTATCGCCACCACCAAAAAGGCTTTACAAAAAGAAGGCTTTGGGGTGTTGACCGAAATAGATATGAAGGAAACGCTAAAGAAAAAATTGGATGTTGACTTTTATAACTATATGATATTAGGCGCCTGTAACCCTCCCTTTGCCTACCAGGCCCTGCAAGCCGAAGATAAAATAGGTACCATGTTGCCTTGTAACCTGATCGTACAGGAAAAAGAAAAAGGCCTCATAGAGATCGCTGCTGTAAATCCGGCTGCATCCATGATGGCGATAGAAAATAACAGTTTGACTAAAGTAGCCCAAGAAGTAGGGGAGAAACTGCAAAAGGTTATTACAGGCTTAGGACAAGGCTACCTTTAAAAACTTTCCAAAAACAATTTTCGTGGTCTGTAGTGAAGTCACAGAGGTTTACTTTTGTGCTACTGATCGGGAAGGTGGCGACGATGAGGGCTGCCCTTCTTTATAAGCTTTGAAAGGTAGTCAGCAAGGATTTATACTTACAATCATACTTTAATTCATAGGTCTTAAGACAAATTTGGGCAATACCTTCTAGGCTTTCCCAAAGGAAGCACTCCCAATAGTAGGCTAGGAAAATCATTTTATAAAAATATAGGGACGATGGTAGTAGCCATGATGTCCCATCTTCTTCTTTTTCTTAGGGGCTAATTGTTCTTATCTCCCATCCCTTGTTTTCTACCCATACTGCAATAAGGTCTTTGGAGATAATTTTTGCGCCAATAAAGGGTGTTTTATATCTTTTTTTGGTCATTTGTATGTTATCTCTTTTAGTGTAAAATTCTAGGATTTCCCCCGAGGAATCTAACAAAACATCATGAAATTTAAACTCATAAATTTTAAGCTTAAACTCGTTTTCTCCTTTTAAAGTTTTGTCAAAAAGCACTCCGGTTGTTTTGCCGTTTTCGAAAGGATATATATTTAAATATTCCGCTGCTACCACTATATTTCCTTTGGTATCGATAAATCCAAATAGGGGAATGCCATCTTCCATTTTTTTAATCATACATCGTCCATCCCTAAACATGGGGTATCGTACCCCGAGCACATTTAATTTGTCGTCTTTGGCATCCTTTGTCCAGTGTAAATCGTTTCTAAAATCAATGACCAAGGCACCTTTTTTGTCAATAAACCCCCATTGGTTTCCTTTTCTTACGGCCGAAAGACCCTCGCTAAACGGGGCAATCTCATCTATTTCGGTAACCATCTGGCCCAACATAAAGAAAGGCACTGTCAGTAGCATTGCTAAAAAGAAGTGTAAACGTTTCATAATATCCGATTTTTTAAGTTAAACTAAAATTAAGGGGACGCGATAGTCAAGACGCCGTCAGTAAAGCGGGAAAGTCTTGATTTAACAAGGCCTAGAGCGTTAATGCCGTTTGTCTGGTTGTAAGGTCTATGGTTGGTTTTAGGAAGGTAAGTAGGCTGTAATCTGATCAGTAAATAATATTGGAAAAAATCATATTCTTCAGCCCTTTAGGCAGTCCGTCACGGATATCCTCCAATTCTCCTAAGGAGACGTGTTTCCTAAGGAATAGAAATGTATTTCGTACATATTTTTCTGCCACTTCATCGCTAAATTCAAAATCGTTTACCGCAGATGGACCGTCATATGCCCTCACCAAATCTAAAAAAGAGGCCATATGTTTAATTTTGGGTTTCTTATTGTGTATATGCGTCCATCCATTAGCGTAAATGGCTTTTAAAAACATGGGCAATTGCGCCATTAATTGCAGGGACTCTTCCATGGGGATAATGTCTCTTAAGGCATGTAAGATAGACGACAAAATTCTACCCGCCTTGTCACGATCTTCGCCAAGATTCATTTCTTGGGCATACGATTTTAGAAACGTATTTCCTTCCGCAGCATATTGATTGAAATTTAGTGACATGAGTTGTAATTTTATTGAATACTAAGGTGGAGAAACTCTGGGAAGGATGAAATGATATTGGTCATTTTCAGTGTTAATTCTTCCTGCTATTTTTAGCTATTGGCACATTTATTTTTGAATTTCCCCGAAAATGCACCTTTAACAATAAGATTGTAAAGTGCTTGGTCACTAAATTCTTGGAAAGAATGCTAAAAACTGATGTTATGAAATTAGCATGACGGGGAACTGCTCGCAAATATGGATTTAGCTGTGCGAATTAGATATGTCCGTTAAAAAACTATAAATAGAAAAAGATGAAAAAAATATTGGTACCCGTAGATTTTTCCGAACATTCCGAATATGCCTTGGAAGTGGCCTGTAGAATGGCCAAACAAAATGCGGCAGAGATCGTAGTGCTGCACATGCTGGGCATTACGACAGTAGTCTATAATACTGGGGAAGCACAAGAAATGGCAGAAGCCAATTACTATATGAAATTGGCAAAACAGCGGTTTAAAAAATTCTTGGACAAGGAGTATCTAAAGGGGATTAAGCTTACCGAAATCATTCAAAATTACAAGATATTTAGCGAAATAAACCAAGTGGCCCAAGAGCAGCAAATAGACCTTATTGTAATGGGGTCTCATGGCAGCAGCGGCTTAAGCGCTCTTTTTGTGGGCTCTAATACCGAAAAGGTAGTACGTACTTCCCGAGTGCCTGTTTTGGTGATTAAAAAGCATTTGCCCGATTTTAAACTGGAAAGAGTGGTCTTTGCCTCCGATTTTGAAATGGAAAGCATTCCGGCCTACCGAAAGGCCGTGAGTTTGCTTCAAAGCTTGGGGGCCAAGCTACACCTGCTATATGTAAACCTTCCCAACGGAAAATTTAAAAGCAGCAAAGAAATGGAACTGCTGACAGCGGAATTTCTACAGGAAGCGAATAAGGGCGATTTTAAAGAAAATCCGCCTGTGGTATATGAATGTGCCTTTAGTATAGAACGGGGTATTTACCACTATAGCCATAAAATAAAAGCCGATCTAATTGCGCTGACCACCCATGGCCACAGGGGGATGACCCATTTTTTTAAAGGAAGTATTGGGGAAGATATTGCTAATAGGGCCGATGTGCCCGTGATGACTTTTCTAATTTATTAGTACCGGTAGCAGGGATAACCATGCTTTATGGTTTAGGAAATATTCAAGGCCATATGAATCATTTCTGTAAAGGAGCTTTCCCGTTCATTGGCCGTCGTTCGTTGGCCAGTGACCAGAGAATCGGAGATGGTTAATATAGCGAGCGCCTGAACCCGGTGTTATGCTGCTATGGTATAGAGGCCGGCCGCCTCCATTTCTACACAAAGCACACCATAGGAGGCCCATAGTTTATAGGATTCGGGGTCGTCTTCATAGAATTCGTCAGAAGTAAGGACATTGCCCGCTTTTACATTTAAATTATTTTTGTTGGCATAGTTGGCGGCTTTTAGCAACAACCCAAAATCTGCAGTCGGTGAAAAATCGGCATTGATAAAACGGGAATTGTTGATGCCCGAAGTAGACGAGGCCGACATGGCCAATACGATATCCCTGATATGCACATCTTCCTGATATGACCCGGCAGACCCTACCCGGATAAGACGTTTTACATCATAGTCCGTTATGAGTTCATGACAGTAAATTAAGGCCGATGGGATTCCCATGCCACTACCCTGTACCGATATTTTCTTTCCTTTAAAACTGCCGGTAAACCCTAACATTCCCCTGACATCATTGTAACAAAGTACATTTTCCAAAAATGTCTCGGCAATCCATTTTGCCCGCATAGGGTCACCGGGCAATAATACAGTCGAGGCAATGTCTCCTTTTTTGGCTTCAATATGAATACTCATACCCTTATCTTAATTTAAGGGGGAAATCATGCTAGTTTCTCATGGGACTTCTAAAAGTGAAGCCGCTGCCCCCCAATTATATTTAATTTTTCTTCCTGTTTTGATTTTTGTTTTCTTCAATAGTTAAATGGTCGGTACTACTAGCTACTGTACCGTGAATTCCTTGTATAGGATTGTTTATTAGTACTATGCGGATGCCCTTAGGCTGCATGAACTAGCGTATACAGTTATTGCATGGGGCATATAAATAGGATTTTGAATGCTATCAGGCTAATACAAAAAGACTATGATAGCGGATTTTTAAAATAAAGAAGGCCTAATTTTGTATATTGATTGTTTTTTTACCGGATTTATTAAGAAAACTGCCCCTATTGTATAAAAATAGGACGTTCCTATGGGGTAATTCATGATTGTAATCAGTTCCTCCCCCGCTAAACCGCGGGAATACCGGACGATATGACTTTTTGCTACAATAAAAGATACTACTCACCTCAATTGGTTAAAATCAAAAGAACCCGGCCTATTTTAATTTTC
Organism: Arenibacter nanhaiticus; assembly: GCF_900141935.1. GTDB lineage: Bacteria > Bacteroidota > Bacteroidia > Flavobacteriales > Flavobacteriaceae > Arenibacter > Arenibacter nanhaiticus. The sequence goes on from NZ_FQYX01000021.1 coordinate 57,420, forward strand.
GTAAAAAATCAAGTGCTTTTCACAGCGGCTGCCGGAAGCCGTCCAAAGAGCATTTCACCCTTGTGAAAGCGGCCTGGGCGGTGCGGCCGTGCAAAGTGCGTAGAATTGTCCAATGAAGGGGCTAATTAGCAACCTGGCCATCGCTACAGCTGGCTCCTCATTCCAAAGGTACACAGTACCTTTGTCTATCGGCCCTAGTTCGTTTTTTATTCATGGCTTGTCTATTGTTTTTTAAAGGAATTCATGAATGCTCCGCATTTCATCAATGGAAAAAATGAATAGGACCGAGAAGGAAATGCAACGACTTGCATTTACGCCGAGGGGCCAGCCGGCGCGGTGGAGAATGCTGAAGCTATCAAGAACTGTCCTTAAAAAGAAAAAATCCAATGAAAAAACAAAACACTAAATCGCAGTTTATAAAGACAATATTATTGTAGTCATATGATAGTAAAAAAATTAACTTTGAATTATGAAAAGTTTTCTAAAAAACAGTAATATTTTTAATTTACTTTCCGAAGGAATTTCTGAGGGTATCATTGTGGTTAACCAATCTCAGGTCATTGTAGCCACGAATTCTTCGGCCGAAGAGATGTTTGGATATGAAAAGGATAGTTTACTTGGCCAACCCTTGAACCTTTTAATACCCATGAAATATCGCCACGCCCATGGGGGACATTTTAACCATTTCATGGATAAAAGTGCCAAAAGGCAAATGGGGCATGGTCGCGACCTGTATGGGATCCGTAAAAACGGGGAGGAGTTTCCGGTAGAAGCTGGACTTAATCCTTTTGAGATCTATGGGGAAACCTATGTGATGGCGCTAGTGATTGATATTACGGAACGAAAACGAAAGGAGACAGAATTAAGCCATTGGGCAAAAATCTTTGAAGACTCCTTAAGTGAGATCTATATTTTTGATGTGGAATCCTATAAGTTTATCAATGTCAACAAAGGGGCACAGAAAAACATGGGCTACACCTTGGAGGAATTTAAAGCCTTGACGCCTTTAAATATAAAACCAGAGCTCAATGAAGAAGAATTCGGAAAACTTTTAAATCCCTTATTAAAACGGGAAGAATTAAAAATTAAGTTCGAGACTTCCCACCTGCGCAAAGATGGCAGTTTGTACCCTGTTGAGGTACACTTACAATTGTCCAATATGGGCGATAGGGAGGCCTTTGTGGCCATGGTTCTAGATGTTACCGAAAGCAAGAATTATACCGAACGATTAGAAAAAACAGTAGAGAAGAGAACAGAACAGCTCACCATTGCCTTGGCCAAGGAAAAGGAACTTAATGAGTTAAAAACAAGGTTCTTGTCCTTGGTTTCCCATGAATTTAAAACACCATTGAGCAGTATTCTTACCTCTGTTACCCTATTGTCTAAATATACCCAAACAGAACAGCAACAGAAGCGAGATAAGCACGTAAATACTATAAAAAACAAGGTAAGACAGTTAGATACTATTCTTAGTGATTTCTTGTCCGTAGAACGCCTAGAATCCGGGAAAGTAAACTATAAAATAGAAATGTTCCCCCTGAGCAAATTGGTCAATGAAGTAGTCTACGATGCCAATATGCTGTTGAAACCAGGGCAAAAAATAGTATATCCGGAGAATATAGATAATATCATTCTTAATTTTGATGAGAAAACCTTGGAATTGGTATTGTCCAATCTAGTACATAACGCCATTAAATATTCCCCCGAAAATTCTATCATTACCATGGAAGTTACCCAAGAAAAAGAGGGAATAGTGCTTCAGATCATCGATGCCGGTATTGGGATTCCGGCCAAGGAACAGAAATATATTTTTAATCGTTATTTTAGGGCCGAAAATGCCTTGGTCAACCAAGGTACTGGGATTGGACTGAATATAGCAAAGCAGCATCTAGAGAATTTAGGGGCTTCTTTATATTTTTTTAGTGAGGAAAATAAAGGATCTACTTTTACGGTTCGTATCCCCGTAAATGTTGAAGAAAAAATTAGCAAATGAAGAAAATACTTTTAATAGAAGATGATCTCGCTTTAAGAGAAAACACCGCCGAGCTATTAGAGCTCTCGGGATATGAGGTAACCACGGCTTCCAATGGAAAAATTGGTATAGAAACTGCCATGGAACTACTGCCCGATCTTATTGTATGCGATATTATGATGCCCGAAGTAAATGGATACGGTGTTTTACAAGCTATTTCGGAAAAGGAGGCCACCAAAAATATTCCTTTTATTTTTTTATCGGCAAAAACCGAACACAAGGAAATAAGAAAGGGAATGGATATGGGGGCCGACGACTATCTGACAAAACCTTTTGAGGAAGAAGACCTTATCAGTGCGGTAGAGAGCCGTTTGGCAAAATCGATTCTTTTATCAAGATTGGGGAACCAAGCTGCCTCGGAAACATCCCATACCGGGGATAGGCTGAACAACCTTGCCCAATTAAAGCTTTTTTTTAGCGAAAAGGGGCAAACGACAAGCTACAAGAAAGGCGAAATGATTTTTAATGAGGGCGAACCTTCCAATAGAATTTATTTGATTCTAAATGGTCTTGTGAAATGCCATAAAATGGATGAAGATGGGAAGGAATTGATTACTTCTCTGTATAAAAAGGAAGATTTTTTAGGGTTTACCTCATTTTTGGACAATATTCCTTATCAAGAATCGGCCACGGTCATAGAAGCGGTACAGCTGGCATGGACCACCAAGGACACCCTAAAATCTATTCTAGAAGAAAACCATACGCTTTCTATGGAATTGATGGAGTTGTTTTCGGATAACCTTACGGAAATTAAGGGACAATTACTACATATGGCCTACAGTTCGGTGCGTAAAAAAACGGCACAGACCCTGCTGCAGTTTGCAGAAATATTAGGCAAGGATACCGAAGAACCCATAAAGATCTCAAGGACAGATTTGGCCAGTGTAGCCGGGATTGCTACCGAAAGCCTTATCAGAACCCTTTCAGGATTTAAGAAAGAAGGGTTGATCGCCATAGAAGGTAGAAATATTAGAATTGTAGAGTTAAAAGCCCTTCAATACGTAAATTAAGGAGCTATTTTATATCAATGCCCTCTTTTTCGAAGCCTTGAGAAGAGGGTATTGATCCTTGACCGAAAACAAGGAAAAGCTGTCTTTTTCCCTTTATAAAAAAATTAGCACCCGTTCCAGTCGGAGTACTCTAAAAGGGTACCTTAATTATTGCAGCTTATTTTTTATAAATTCCCCACATATAAAATAGTTAGAATTAAGTATATAGATGTCAGAATTGACCTATAAATAGATTTTTCTACTGCGCTTCTTTTCTAAGGGAGGAGAAACTTTTTTGAAAAGTGATTTTTATCATGTTTTTGAAATACCCATAGTTCTACATTTGACCGTGAAGCAGTTTTTAATGAAGAACATATTAATACCAACAGACTTTTCGGAAAATTCTTGGAATGCCATCCAGTATATTGTGGTATTGTATACCCATACGCCTTGTAATTTTTTTTTATTGCATGTAAAGGATGAGCAGTCCCCTTTATCGGGGGAATTTTCTTTGGATACATATAGGCAAGGACAAGGGGTAGCTTTAAAGGACTTTTCTAGTGCCACGGTAAAGATGGGGCTATTGTTAAAGCAATTACGACAGAACCAATTACATACAGAGCACCATTTCCGAAGCATTCAAGATAATGGCAACCTAGTAGATGCCATAAGGGGCAGGATAGACAACTTAAAAATAGACCTTATTGTCATGGGAGCTAAGGGGATTAATGTTAAACAATCCCTATCGACCATTATCGGAAGCAATACCAGGGATGTGTTGACCAAAGTGCGCTGTAATACCATGGTGATTCCAGAAAAAGTGACTTTTAAGATTCCTAAGGAAATTGTTTTTCCAACAGATTTTACCACTTTTTATTCCTTTCAGTTCTTAAAAACCATGGCCGAAATCTTGACCATTAGCCAATCTACCCTTCGCATTATGAATGCGTCTAAACTCAACGGTAATTTTACAGAATACCAATCGAGTAACAAAACCTATTTGCGCGATTATTTGGAGGAATCTTTTACCGAGACTCATAGTTTTCACGATTTCACCCATGTAAAAATTACAACGGCTATTCAAGATTTTGTCGATTGCAAAAAGGCAGAAATGATTTTGATGGTCGGAAAAAATGTGAATTTTCTCCAACAATTATTCTTTAAAGCAAAGACTGAAAACAATAGCTATTACACTACTGTGCCCCTTTTAGTAATTCATGGCTAAGAGCTTACCCTAGCTTCTTGGCCTGATATAAATCATTGTTTCCACTTCTTTATAAAAGTATTTTTAAATGGATTTTAGGTCGTTTTCCGATCAGAAAGGCATTCCCGCCAAGATTTGTGCGTCCTAAAACATCATTTGGAAACCTATAAAATGATATAAAAATGAATAACCCAGTACAATGGTTTGAGATCGCCACAACCGATCTGGAGAGAGCTAAGGAATTTTATGCCAAGGTTTTTAATTTAGAATTTCAATTTATCGAAATGCCCGATAGTAAAATGTATATGTTTGGGGAACCCAATAAAATAGGCTCAGCAGGCTCTTTGGTGCAATCAAAGGACAACAAACCTAGCGCTAAGGGTACCCTTATTTATTTTTCTTGTGAAGATGTGGCTATTGAAGCAGGACGTATCGAAGAAGCAGGAGGGAAGCTGCTCCTTCCTAAAACAGCAATCGGGGAATTTGGATTTTTTACTCATTTTATAGATACAGAGGGGAATAAAATCGGTCTGCACTCCAATAAGTAGCGGTGGGTGAAATACAACAATAATCATTTATAATGAACTGTATGGCTCCTGGAAACGAACCATGTACGGATCCATTATTTTGATTTTATACTTGGTGTAGAGTAGGGCCGTAGGCGCTACAATCCATCCATGGTGTTTTTGTGGGATTTGGAAGTCCTGGGCTTAGAAGGGCTATACCTTTAGGGATACAGGGAGAAGCAACCTTCTTATTGGGGTGTAGCTTGTAAATAACATGACCAAGAATTGGACGTACAGACGAGTTCAGTTATGTGAATTACTTACGATCGTAAAAAACAATATAGCTACCTATGAAAAAAATAGTCTTGCCCACCGATTTTTCAGAAAATGCATGGAATGCCATTTCCTATGCCTTGCAGTTTTTTAAAAATGAAAAGTGCACCTTTTATATTTTACATGTTTATACACCTGCTTTTTATAGAATCGATTATCTCATAGGAGGGCCAGATTTTACCGCTATCCCGGATTCGGGCGTAGCTGATTCGGTGGCCAGATTAGAGAAAATCTTAAAGGACATAAAAAGACAATACCCCAATCCCAATCATCGGTTTAAAACGGTCTCGGCCTTTAACACCTTGACCGATGAAATTATGGAGCTGTGCCAGAGCGAAGGCGTCGATCTTATTGTCATGGGGACCCAAGGCGCTTCGGGGGTCAAAGAAATATTTCTAGGCACCAATAGTGTACAGGTCATTCGCAAGGCCAAGATTCCGGTGCTGTTGGTACCGGCCTACTATGAATTTGAAAACATCGGCGCTATCTTATTCCCCACGGATTATTTAACCCATTACAAGAAAGACGAATTGCAATATATTATAGACCTGAGCCTACTGCATAAAGCAACCCTTATTGTCATGCATGTCTTGGAAGCCAAAAGCTTAACCTCTGTTCAACAAAAAAACAAAGAGTATCTGCAAGCAGATTTGGCAGCGGTAAAGCCACAGTTTAAAGAAATGGAAGGCCATAACATGCCCAATGCCGTTCAAGAATATATAGACCTATATCAGTTAGACCTTTTGGTGATGATGAATCGGTCGCATACGTTTTTAGAAAAATTGCTGGTAAAACAAAATGTAGATGCCATCGGTCTCTATACCAAAGTGCCCTTTTTGGTCCTGAGGGATACTGCTAAGATGGGGTAAAGGGCAAGGCGGCAAACTGGTCATTGAAAAGATACAAAAGGTAATGCACCAAAGTAAAGGCGCTACTTTATTAGGTCCAATAAGATTGGTCTGTAGATTCGTTCGGTTCCCCCGAACGTGTGTAAGTAATCATGGGATATCCTATTCTATATAGTTCTCGTTTGGCCTGTTCAAAAGCAAAGCTGTTCTTATAACGGAAAAATAATTTCCCTTCCAACACATCAACATCGACAACTCTTATGTCGAGTATTCTATTGAGGTTTCGGATAATCTTAAGTCTATCAGCATCGGTTTTAAGATGCTGTATTTTGGCAACAGCCCACATGGCGTTTTTTTTAGGTGTACGGTAAAATTATCACCTTAAAAAGAAAGTTGAAATGACCACAATCATTTAAGAGAGTCAGTATCTAGAGTATCTTTATGGGTATAAAATTTTTAAGAACAACATTGCCTACTTTTTGGTGTCATATAGTGGCATTGAGTAAAACAGCCTATAAAAAAAGACAACCAAACACAGTGAAGGGGCGTACATGTAAATCGGCCCTATCACCTACTAAGAAAGTGTAGTTTTAAAAGAAGGAGGGGGATAGAAAAGTAAAATGGATTTGGTATTTTCTCGGTTTACAGAAGCATATTCCTCGTACTATAAACAACAAATAATCCGTAAAATATACTGATGTGAAACAGCTATTGATACCCACAGATTTTTCTGAGAATGCATGGCAGGCCATGGAATATGGAATGGAATTGTTTAAAAATACCAAATGTGTATTTCATATCCTTCATATAGATTCGGTTATGGAAATTATGGAAGATGATGAAGAGGTGTTTACGACAGCCGGACTCATGGAAGATATCGCTATCAAAGAAAGTATGTCGCAAATGCAGCTGGTACTACAACGTATCAAGAGACTGCCTCCCAACGCTAACCACAGTTTTGTAACCAACGTGGTATATGCTTTTTTAGTAGAATCTATTAGGAAGGAAATTGTGGACAAAAAAATAGACCTAATCATTATGGGCACCAAGGGCGGGAGCGGCTTAAGAAAGTTCACCTTGGGGAGTAATACCGGAGATGTCATGACAAAAATAAAATGCCCCTTGTTGATAGTGCCAAAAAATGCCCGCTATATAAAACCTATAGAAATTGCCTTCGCTACGGATTTCCGAATTAACTACAGTTTAAACGTCCTAGATGCCTTAACGAAAATGGTTCAAATGAACAAGGCCACTCTCAGCATTGTCTATGTTTTTGGGAAAAGAGAAGCCTTGTCCGAGCAACAAAAGGAAAATAAGGAGATTTTACACGATTATTTAAAAGAAATACCCCATAGTTTTCAAGCAATTCAAGGAAAGAATATAGAAGCTAGCCTGCAGGAGTATGTAAAAAGTCATGGTATCAATATGATCGCTATGGTGGCTAAAAATCTTAATTTTTTACAACGAATCCTCTTTAGGCCAACGGTAAAAGAAATCAGTTACCATACCCATATTCCCTTTCTGGTCCTACACGAATAAATGATCCTTTTGTTTTGGGCGTTCCCCTATGGGGCGCTCTTTCCGCTATATCTTTTTTTGCCGGCCCAACCGCCAAAAAAAGGATGCCGCTGCAATCCCTAACGCTTTATAATGTACAATAGGACCGAGCGACATATGCAACGATTTGCATTTGGAGTGAGGGGCCAGCTGGCGCTTTGACCTTGGATGCAGTCATTTTCTATGAACAATAAATAGTTATCGAGTTATCCTGTTATAAAGTTATACGGATAACCTGCAGCTCGTCAAAAAGTTGACCGATCCTATTTAAAGTTGAATATCGCGGATTTCTCCTTAAATCAAAAAACTTTTAGCAATGTCATAAGCTCGCTTAGTTGCCAAGGACCATCTTTGAAAGGGCATCCTATGTTTGCCAGATGAATTATGTTATTATTTAACTTTAGCTGAGTTAAATAATAAAGGAGAAAGAGCAAGACAGTAATACGTCATTAGTTTTGGAAAACGTAATTATAACCAACTATAATACGTCGCCATTAAGGATATATATTGGAACTTTAAATATCCCAGCGATGAAAAAATCCCAATTAATTAATTGTTTCATTAAAAAGCAATAAGCTTCTCAGTTACCACAATTCCAATTGTTACATTAACCCATTGTTACATTTTCACATGGCTACATTAAATGGCTATCAGCCCCTCAGTTACCACAATCCCAATTGTTACATTAACTAATTGCTACATTAAATGGCCTCAGTTACCGCAATCCCAATTTTAAATTTCCCTAATTTTTAAATGAACTCATTGCCGCACTGATAATTGTCATGGTATTTTATGGCAATAGTTGTTAGTTTTAGTTCCATAAAAAAACTAATCATGGACAAGAGAATTTTAATACCCACAGATTTTTCTAAAAATGCCTTGAATGCCATCCGGTATGCCTTGGATCTGTATAAAAATAAAAAATGTGAGTTTTATTTTCTGAACACTTTCCATTCCGATGTTTTTTCTTTGGACAATAAAATGATGGTGCCCGAACCCGGGGAGCCCTCCTATGAGTCCGCCAAGAAAAAATCTACCGATGGCCTAAAAAAACTATTGACGATAGTCGACCTGCATGTCGTAAACCCAAAACATCAATTTCATACGATATCCACCTTCAATTCCCTTATAGAAGCAATCAGGGAGGTCATAGGGAAGAAAGATATCGAATTGGTAATCATGGGGACCAAGGGGGCTACAGCCTCTAAGTCGGTTGTTTTTGGGACCAATACCGTACAAGTGATGGAGAAAATTACCGAATGCCCGGTCTTGGCAGTGCCGGACGACTTTTTATTTGGCCCCCCTAGAGAAATAGTGTTTCCCACAGATTATAAAACTGTTTACAAACGCCGCGAAATGGTACATCTACTAGAACTGGCGCAAATGTATAAAACCCCTATTCGGGTGCTCCATATAGAGGAAGAAGAGCACCTGACCTTCGCGCAAGAAAATAATAAGGAGCTTTTGGAGGCAATCTTAGCGGGAACGGAATACAGTGAACATGTACTAACAGGGACCAAGGTAAAAGAAGGGATTTATTCCTTTATTGAAAGTAGAGGGTCCGATATGATTGCCTTTATCAATAAAAGACACCGGTTTTTTGGGATGTTATTTTCCAATCCCCTAGTAAAGGAAATAGGAAACGACTCCCATGTCCCAATCTTGGTCTTAAATGATAAATCTTAATATATATAAGTGTGAATTGGGCATAACTGAAAACTTGTCGCCATTACGAATTCAGCCATGCGAATTACATGCTTGTACTGGGCGCAGCCCAAGTAGGGCCATTAATAAAAAACAATAAATAAAACACATATGAAAAATGTAGGAGTCTGGATCGATAAACAAAAAGCACATATTGTAACCCTATCCCAAGACGGGGAAACCTTTACTACCCTGTTTTCGGAGGTAGAGGACTTTCATCCCTCGGGCGGATCACGGTCTAAAACCAGATGGGGGCCACAAGATGTGGTGCAGGACAGTAAGTACTTGGAACGCGAAAAACACCAATTAAAAAACTACTTCGGCAACTTGGCCAAGGCCATAGAAGATGCCGATGCCGTAGCTATTTTTGGACCCGCAGATACCAATGAAAAGTTTAATGCGGAGGTGTTAGAAAACCATAAGGCACTGGGAAAAAAAATAAAAACCGTGGCCAAGGCAGATAGTATGACAGAAAACCAAGTAAAAGCATGGGTAAAAGATTTTTTTAAAAAATAGCAGTATATGCAGGGCCTGCTAACTATGGACACCACTATGATGGAAAAGGGGGTGTGGGCCGGCTGTAATAATGGTTCGGGGCGCACCGTGAAAATCGGGAATGCCTTTGTCTTTAAGGGAGCGATAAAAATTACGCAATAGATTTTCCCTTTATCTGGGACGAGCTCAATATTCTTTTTGACTAAGGACCCGACCTGCCCTTGGCCAAGACTATTGGCATGGAAAAACCCAAGGAAGTTTTGGCCGACTATAGGAAAGGTGCAAAATTGAAACGGGAAGAAATGGTAGGGCCTTACTATATCGATAAGGCGACCTTGGATCCTACCATTGCAGTGCGACTCACAGCTAATTGGATTTCTTTGAACCTTAGGTATATAAACGATTATAAGCTCAGCTGAAAATCCAGGATCAATTGTTCGTGACCATAGAAAGGGCCATCATCCAAACAAAGGGTAAAGTACACTTGGCTTCGGCAAGCCTTCAATTATTGAAAATCCAGGAAATGGATATAAAAATAAATTCAAAAAGATGCTGAAAGAAACGAATATAAAAGTGATTACTGCTTCCGGGGAAAAAGCTAGTTTTTCATTGGAGAACTTACATAATTCCTTAAAAAACAGTGGTGCCGATGAAGCCTTGATCAACCAGATAGTAGACCGCGTTTTTGATGAGTTGTACGAGGGCATTACCACGGCCGAAATTTACAATAGGGCATTCGCCATTTTAAAGAGCAAAGAATCGGTCTTCGCTTCTCGTTATAAATTAAAAAAAGCAATATACGAATTGGGACCTACCGGTTTTCCTTTCGAACGATTCGTGGGCGATATCTTAAAATATTCGGGCTATACGGTGACCATAGGGTCTATTATGCAAGGGGTGTGTGTAACCCATGAAATAGATGTGCTTGCCGAAAAAAACGGGGAACTCAACCTAATCGAATGTAAGTTTCACGGGCAAGAAGGGCGGAATTGCAATGTGAAAATTCCACTTTATATCCAGTCGCGCCTCCTAGATGTCAAAGGACATTGGAAAACTAAAAAAGAAGCCCATAAGCCTTTAAAAACCGGCTGGGTGGTGACCAACACCCGATTTACGGAAGATGCTATCAGCTACGGAAAATGTGTCGGACTCTATTTATTGAGTTGGGATTATCCCAAGGGCGATGGTTTAAAAGATAGGATAGACCGTCTTGGACTGTACCCCATCACCGTATCGACCCTGCTCTCGAATAGGGAAAAGCAATTTTTGCTCAGTCGCGATTTGGTGCTATGCCGACAACTAATGGAGGATAAGTTTCTGTTAGACCATCTTGGGGTTTCCGTAGCAAGGAAGAAAAAAATCCTAAAAGAAGTACAGCTGCTCTGTGGAAAATGCTAAAAGGAAGATTTCAAAAAACAATTAGCAATTAACAGTTAAAAAGTTAGGGAGTTATCTTGTTATGAAGTTATATGTTTGACCTGCTGCTTGTAAAAAGCGCATCTATGCCAGTATTAGAATTGTAGATAAGAATGCCCCTCAAAGTCGGGAGACTTTATTTCAATGAACAATTAGCTGTTGGATGAATGAAAAGAGAGGACCGAGAAGTAAATGCAACGACTTGCATTTACCTCGAGGGGCCCATATCAATTTACAATAAGCAGTAAACAATAAACAATTAAAAAATTGAGGAGTTGTCTTGTCATGAGGCTATACGTCCCTAATTAGCGCTGACTCATTCTATGTATTAAAAGGGACTAATTCAATTAGCAATAAGACCGCAAGAAATTTAGTCGTGTCAACAATGCAATTGTCTGAAATTTGAAAATTGACAGAAAAATATTGGTTTTAAATAGCCAACATTTTCCAATGGTGGAATTGGATGTGTTTGTGCGAATGCTAAATCATGAACATATTATTATTATTATTAATGAAACCGAGAATGGAATTGATAGGGGATATGCCAAAAAATCAGACATACGTTCCTTCGTAGAGACGCCCAATTTGGGCGTCTCTACGAAGGAATCCGTTGATCAGGTCAATTCCAATAATTCCACCATTAATCCCATATCTATTAATATGGTGCCCTGCCGGGGCTATGATTGTTGCGAATTGAACCCTATTAAGTATTAGAATTGTAGACATAAATGCCCCTCAAAGTCGGGAGACTTTGCGGAGCGGGAAGGCCGTTGATTTGAAAAATTAACGATTATAAAAATGCCGTAATTGTTCAATGTAACAAATAATTAAATAAAAAAGGAATTCACCGCTAGTGCGAGCGTCACGCTCGTACCGGCAAGAGAAAGCAGGGTTTGATTTATAAGCTTAACCTACTCCGAGTGACGTCTCTGGAAGGGGATGCCGGCGAAGTGAGAGGAAAAATAAATTGATAAATAACTTGTATTTAAGAGGTTATGTTGTTGTGAAGTCGGGTTTTAACATACGATTATCATAAGAAAAAATCACGTCAGTTCGATTGATTTTCCGTAGCACAGCAAGGAAAATAGTATCGAGAACAGGCTTCTTGCAACATTATACCATTAACCAATTTTCAAATTCCCTAATCTTCAAATCCTCAAATTAAAAAACTAAGCTCCTCAGTTTAGCCCAACCCTCCTTTATTACATTGTTACAATTATTCCATTTCCACATTAAGAAATAGCTAGCTTAAAAAGCTACCAGCCCCTCATTTTAGACAAACCCAATTTTCAAATTCCCTCATTACCAAATTTTCAAATTAACCCATTAACCCCGCTTCAAAACCAAAACATAGAGGTGCTTTTTTAATAAAATCGGCTACTAGAAATTAATTGAGATGCTGAAAATCAATATTTTAAGATAAAGTTATGACTCCTTCCATTGGAAATAATGATGCAAGGTCTTATTTTTATAGGTATAACTTTAAGCACAGCTCGTCATGGAAAACGGTCCAACTACTTCCGACTACAACGAAATACTAGAGGCTTGGCACTGGGATTTACAACAATGGAAAGCCAAGCTTCAGGCTATGGAGGAAGAGGTTGTTTTTTTGGACCGATTACTGCACTCCAACGTATTTGTGCGCAATACACCTACACACTACGAAAAAATTTACGGCTTTCTAAAACAATTAAAAAAGGCGAGTTCTTATAAAACAAGGGTTAGAAGCGGAATTTCGAGGTATGAAAATAAAATAGGCAACATCATATCAACCTCCTGCGATAAGATAGGCTTGCGGTATTATCAAAAACACGATCGCTTAAAAGCCGAAATCACCATGTGTTTAGAGGACTTTCGACTCTTAAAATACGAGGTACTGCTCTATACCGGAAAGGTGTTTAAAAATCCATAATTTACAGCTCTGTACTAAATATTTATATACCTGATATATATCATTTTTTTCCCCCTAAGGCTATCTTACATTGTATGCCATAAACAAGTAATACTTATATCCCAAGGAATCATGAAATACGCATGACCGAAATTGGTCGCAAATATGAATGGAGATATGCGAATTTCATGCTTGTACTGAGCGCAGCCGAAGTATGACCCTTAAAAAGTAAAAATAAGACACATATGAAAAAAAAGTATACATATCTAGAATGGTTAAGTCCAGAGGAAATGCATGAGGCCTCCTTACAATGGTTTTCTGAATTGAATTTCGCCAGGGACGAACAATTGTTTCTAAACAATTTGGTCAATTCTTATACTGTACAACTTACCGAGAAAGATGTTTTTGCAGAAAGCAAAGAGATCGTTACGGCGCTTTTACATAAAGAAAAGGAGATTGTAGGGCTTATGAAAAGGGTACAGGCCCATGAAAACCAGTTAGAAATAATGGTAGACGATGTAGATCAGTTTAAAATGGAAAAAGCCTATATAGAAACCCATAGGGAACTCATCCATGCCATAGACGAATATATGCAGCAGTATAGGCCCGTGAAGGAGCGGTTGTTTAAACTAGTCTCCAAAATATTAAAAAAGGGAAAACAAAAGCGGCTGTTAAATTAATTCCCCCTTCATACTCGGGCCGTTTTAATCTTTATTGACCTCCTTAGCCTAAAATGAACGCATGAAATGAGCATCACCGAAAACTGCTCGTAAATATGAATTCAGTTATGCGAAATACCTGTAACCCTTAAAAAACAATATATATCTATAGATGAAAAAGATATTGCTACTATGCTTGCTGTCCCTTATGGGCTGTGCCAATATTCAATTAGAGAGTAATTGGAAAAATCCCGATCACGTTATATTTACCGCCTATAAGGTGCTTATTGTTGGGATGACCAACGATGAAGAAGCAAGGATAGCCTATGAAACAAAGATGCAGCGCGAATTTACCAAAAGGGATATTGAAGCCATGCGGAGTATAGATTTGTTCGATGTAGATTTTACTGCCGGCCAACGAAATGAAGATGAGCTCTCCCAAGTAGAACAACAGTTATTGGACAAGGATTTCGATGCTATTTTGTTTACCAAGGTCATCAGTGCTGAAGACAAGAAGCGGTTTGGCGAGAAGCTGGCCGAATTGGACGATTTTTATGGAACCTTTCGAGACGATTATATGCAACACCAAGATATTTTTTATAACGGTAAAAGAGGGGAGGAGCTTACCCTATACCATACGGAAACCTCCCTCTACTGTATTTGTGTAGATAAGGAACGCGAATTGATTTGGCGGGGAGTCATTGAAATTACGGAGCCTTTAGATTTAAAAAAAACAATAGACAGTTACGTCAAACTGGTGGTGCAAACCATGGAGGAACAGGATTTAATTTTTAGAAAAAAACAAAAGGAATGAAAGTACTGGTCTATAGCTCAAAGAAGTTTGAATTGCCCTATTTAGAAAAAGCAAATAAAGGAGGGCATACCGTCACCTATACCCAAGATGCTTTAGATAGCAATACCGCAATCAAAGCAGTGGGCCATGAGGCTATCGCTATATTTTCTGGGGACGATGCTTCTTTATTGGTATTGGAAAAGCTGAGGGATTTAGGGGTGAAATACATCGCTACCAGGTCAACCGGGCATAACAACATTCATGTGAAATCGGCCAAGCGCTTAGGCTTAAAGGTTGCCAATGCCCCCGGTTATGCCCCACATGCCATTGCCGAACACGCGGTAGGGCTGCTCTTGGCGCTCAATAGAAAAATAATCTTGGCAAATACCCAGGTACAGCAGTATAATTTTCTTCAGGACAAGCTGATGGGATTTAACCTTCATCAAAAAAAGGTAGGCATTGTAGGTACCGGAAATATAGGCGCGGTGATGGCAAAAATCATGCATGGTTTTGGTTGTTCCATTCTCGCTCATGATCCTATTCACAATCCCTATTTGGCAAACCAATATGACCTGCATTATGTGTCCATGGAAGAACTCTGCTCCCAATCGGACATCATCAGCTTGCATGTGCCCTTGGTCTACGAAACCCATTATTTAATAAACGCCCGTTTGTTGGCGATGATGAAAAAAAAGGTGGTACTGATCAATACGGCCAGGGGAGCAGTAGTAGATACCAAAGCCTTGATCGATGCCCTGGAAAATGGACAAATTGGCGGCTATGCTACCGATGTCTATGAAAAGGAAAAAGGAGTGTTCTTTAAAGATCATTCCAAGGGGGGCATTAAAGATCAGCAATTGAAAAAACTACTCTCTTTTCCCAATGTACTACTGACGCCACACCAGGCCTTTATTACTGGCGAAGCCTTGGAAAACATAGCAAAAACTACTTTTTACAATATCGATTGTTGGGAATTGGGAGTTAAAAGTGACAACGAATTGGGCTTTGAAAGTGCTATGTGATGATTTCTTCAATAAACAATGAATAAAGTAATCAGTAAACGGTGAACAGTGCCTCCCCGCATGTTGCGGGGCTACCGGCCAATATGACTTCTTGTAAATATTGAAAAAATACATTTTTAGTCATGATCATCATAAGAAAAAATTACGTCAGTTCGAGACCCGAGAAAATTTATTTTTCAAGCGATAATAATGACGTAACTTAGATTATAATCTACCGAATTGCAAAATAATCGTAGTCAGAATAGTGTTTGTTACCTGTGTTCGAGTATGATTTTCAAAAATATCGAAAGCGAATCTGGTACTCAGTTTCTATAATTGATGTCCGTATGGTAGTCTTGCAAGCTTGTTTTTTTTGAAGGCAATTTGGTTTAAAGATCATATAGCTATGAAAAAGATCAGAGCCCATGCGGCGGGAATCGACATTGGGGCAAAAAAAGTGTACGTATGTATTGAAGGCCAGCCCGTAAAAGGCTTCGATACTTTTACCGAAGACTTAGAGGCTCTTGGAGTCTATCTGGTGGCTCACGGTATAGAGACCGTGGCCATGGAAGCTACTGGTGTCTACTGGGTCATTTTATTCGATATCCTAGCGTCCTACGGTTTGGATGTGTGGCTGGTCGACGGGGCGAGTACCAAACAGGTGCCCGGCAGAAAGACCGACGTTAAGGATTGCCAATGGATTCAACAACTACATAGTTATGGGCTGCTCAACAAATGTTTCATACCGGATATCTTGGTACAGGAACTGCGTGCCTACCAGCGCCTGCGTGAGGACCACATCCGTAGCGGTGCAATGCATATCAGTCATATGCAAAAGGCGTTGATACTAATGAATATCCGACTGAAGGAAGTGATAAGCCAGATTCACGGGGCAAGTGGGATGCGAATTATCCGTGCTATTCTATCCGGCGAAAGGAATGCTGAAAAATTGGCATTGCTATGTGATCAAAGGATTCTTAAAACAAAAAAAGAATGGGTCGTAAAATCCTTAAAAGGGCATTATTCGGAAGCAGCCTTGTTTGAACTAGATCAGGCCTTAGCCTGTTATGATTTTTATGGGCAACAGATCGCTATGTGCGATAGAAAGCTAGAAGAGGGATTAAAGAAGATGAGCACGGACAGTACACCACGACCAAGTACCAAAAAAGCAAGAAAGGCTATTCGTCACAATAGACCGGCTATAGAAAATATGGGTGAACACCTGCTAGGGATTTTTGAGGGAAAGGACGCTACCGTTCTTCCCGGTATCTCAGATTATAACTGGATGCAGTTGCTCTCGGAGGTCGGTACTGATCTTGGGAAGTGGAAATCAGAAAAACACTTCACCTCTTGGTTGGGACTTGCCCCAAAACAACATAATTCGGGAAAAATGAAGCGCAATTACAAACCCAAGGGAGCCCCTAGGGCTGGATTGATATTCAAACAGGCCGCGGCAGGTCTCCTCAACAGTAAGCACATTGCATTAGGCGCTTTCGGTAGAAAGATACGTGCCAAAAAAGGAGGATTGGTGGCCATAAAAGCGGTGGCGAGGAAATTGGCCGAACTGTATTGGAAATTGTTTGTAAAAGGACTGGAGTATGTAGAGAACGGAATCCAAAAATACCAAGAGAAAATGCTCTTGAATAAACAAAAGGCAGTAACTAAAATGGCCCAAGAACTAGGATTGGAGGTAATTTCAGTGAAAACGCAAGCAGCTGTGTAATAGATTGTTATATTGCACGTCAATGGTAGTGATTTTCCGTAGCACAGCAAGGAAAATAGTATCGAGAACAGGATTCTGGCAATATTAAGCCATTTTCAAATTCCCTAATTTTCAAATTATCCGACCCCAATTGTTACATTAACTAATTGCCACATTAAACAACTATCGGCCTCTCAGTTACCTCAATCCCCATTAATACATTGTTACATTAATTAATTGCTACATTAACAAATTATTTCATTGCTACATTAATTAATTGGTACATTAACCCATTGCTACATTAAAAACCTACACCGGATCTAAAAACAACTCAATAGCATTCACCACTACACTGAAAGATTCCATTTCTACCGGTTTGGTAAGATAGCAATCGGCCTGATGGTAGTACGATAAATCAATATCGCTCTGGGAAGAGGAGGTCGTAAGAATAATAACAGGAATATGCATGGTTTTCTCATCCGATTTAATCGCTTGGAGTACCTCATACCCATTTTTTATAGGCAGGTTAATGTCCAAAAGAATCAAATCGGGTAGGGGGGTGTTGCGGTATTTTCCCCTTTGAAAAACGAAATCCAGGGCCTCCAAACCATTTTTAACGACACTGAATTTTTTTATTGGTTTCACCTCCTCCAACGCTTCTTTCGTCAATAGGATGTCTCCTTCATTGTCTTCAACCAGTAAAATATGTCCGCTATTCATCATGTATATAAGAGGTGATTTTCTAAATTAATTTAAGTTATTTTTTAATACCAACTTATATTATTGGTGCTTTTTTATGGTAAAATAAAAAGTAGTCCCCTTTCCTCTTTCGGAATGCAACCATATTTTTCCCCCAAGATTTTCTATAATTTTCTTTACGATCGCTAGTCCCATCCCAGTTCCGGAATATTCCTCCTTGTGGTGTAGTCTTTGGAAGATTACAAAAATCTTCTCAAAAAACTTACCCTCTATACCTATACCATTGTCCTGAACAGAAAATTGCCAATGAGTATTCTGGTCTTCCACAGCAATATGAATCCTTGGCGCTTTCTCTGCATCTGTATATTTTAAGGCGTTGTCCAGTAAATTATGAAAGGCCTGTATCAAGGGCGCCTTAAAATTTGTCACCATGGGCAAAGGGTCATAAGTGATTAGGGCCGATTTCTCTACGATTATTTTTCGTCTTAAAACCTTAAAATCTTCGATAAGTTCGTTCAGGTCAACAGCCTCCTTTTCATCCTCATGTCTTCCAACCCTAGAAAAATCTAACAGGTCCAAAATAATTTGGCGCATGCGCTTGGCGCCATCTACAGCAAAGTAAATATACTGATGAGCCTTGGCATCTAATTGGTCCTTATATTTTTTTTCCAATTGCGACAAAAAGCTGGTCACCATCCGCAGGGGTTCCTGTAGGTCGTGAGAGACAATATAGGCAAACTGTTCTAATTCGGCATTGGACACTTCAAGGTCCTTGGCGTATTTCTCCAAGCTTTCATTAAGGGTTTTCAAGGATCTCTCATAGGTTTTGCGATAGCTAATGTCGGCCATGGCACCTACGACCCGTGTGGGCTGTCCGTTCTTATCACGGATAATCATGCCCATATCTAGGACCTCCGCATAGCTTTGGTCGGCTTTTGACAATCGGTATTCTGCCTGCCAATATTGTTTGCTATGGTCTTCTATACAGCGGGACAGCCCTGCCATTACCCGTGCTACATCATCGGGATGTACCAGCGATTTCCAAAATTCTAAGGTTCCCTGCTTCTCTGGCAGGGTGTGACCAAAGAGCCGTTTAAAACCAAACCCACGGTAGGTACGGTCCTTTACAATATCCCAATCCCAGATGGCATCTTGGGTGGCTTGGGTAACTTTTTCAAATCGTTCCTTACTCTGCCTTAATTCCGCTTCAATTTTCTTGCGACGGCTAACGTCTTTTATAAAAAGAGACAAACCTTGTTCGGAGGGGTACACACTTACTTCAAACCATTTGCCGAGCTTGGGAAAATGCTCCTGAAAGCTGAGCGATTGCCCTGTTTCCATCGCTTGTTGGTATTTCGGGAAAATTTCGGCTTCGGTAATGTTCCGGTATAAGGTCCATAAATCCTTGCCTATGGTATGGCTCCGATCCATTTCTAGCAGTTCTTCGGCCTTTTTGTTCCAATAGGTAACGGTCCATTGCCTATCTACAGAAATAAAAGCATCCCCAATACTCTCTAATATTTCATCCTTTTCTTTAAAGGCAGTATTCAGGGCTACCAAGGCAGTTTTAAGTTTGTGAATATGCTGAATGCTACCACTGATTCTGATGCACTTTTCTTCTTCAAATTCCGCTTTCCCCATCAGGCGTACCCACTGTTCCTTGCCATTTGCCGTAAGCATCAGGATTTCCTCATCAAAGGCTTTTCTTCTATGGATGGCATTCCAAATTAATGACAATAGCTGTCGCTTAGCGGTCTTGCTTTTTAAAAATAGTAGGCTGGCTGTTGGAGTGGGGCTGTAGTCTGACGCTACTTCCGAAATCTCCTTGGTAATATTGGACCAATACATTTTGTCATGTACTAGGTCCCATTCCCAACTACCTATTCCGGCCAAGGTATTGGCTTTGTCCAAGCGTTGTTGCAGTTCCTTGTTTTCGGTAACATCCTTGCCAATACAATAAAAAAGGCCTTCTTCTGGGGCTTGGGTGGCTGTCCAGCTAATCCATTTAACGCTTCCGTTTTTGGTGATGTATCGGTTCTCTGAATTCGATAGCAGCCGTCCTTGTTGTAGGCTTTCTAGTTGCCTCATGGCAATGGAATGATCGTCGGGGTGTATAAACTCCCAAAAAGGCCGGCTAAAGAGCTCGACTTCCGAATACCCGAGCAGGCGTGCCGCAGCCGGATTCACTTTCTTAAAATAGCCGTCATCACCCACTACGGCAATAATATCCGGGGCAAAATTAAAGATCTGGTCAAGTTCTATTTCCAGGCGTTTTCGCTGTATTTCGGCCCCTAAATGTGTTTCCAAGGCTTTAAACAACTGCCCGTAAAACCTTTGGTTGTAGGCTACCTTTACCGATCCCAATACCAAAACCCCAATACATTGGTGGTTTTGTAGCAGCGGAAGGCCCATGACCATATCGATACCCGATTTTTCAGCGGCCGTTCTTCTAATAAAGGCCACTTTCGTATCTATTTTATCCCATACCTCCAGGGCTTGGTTTTTCCATACCGTTCCCGGTAGTCCCATTCCGTAGTCAAAACTATTGATAGTGGCACTGTTTTCATAAAAACACGCTCCGGCATCCTCATCGGCAAATTTTGCCACCATGGATAATTGGGAATTGGCCGAATTGGGCAGCCATATTTCACCAAGGTTAAAATTTGTAATCTCCACCAAATGTCTAAGGACCTCCTCTAAACAAAACCGTAGGCTTCCTTTGTTTTGAAAAAACATACTGATGGTAGTCAATATTGTTTTCTGGAATTCCAGGTTTTTCTGATCACTCACATCGCGCAAGATGGTAATCCAGTGGGTAAAGCGGCCGTTTTCATTGGCAATCGGACTCAAAGATACATTGCCCCAAAATTCTTCCCCGTTTTTTTTATAGTTGATAAGGGTAGTTTCAAAGGCATCCCATTGCTGTATGGCATCTCCTAGGTTTTTTAAGGCTGTAGGGGCTGTTTTAGGGCCGTATAAGAAGTGAGGCGATTTTCCCAAAATCTCCTTGGCGGGATAACCGGTCAATTGGGTAAACGCCCTGTTCACGTAGGTGATGCAAGGGCCAGTATCCTTGGAAGAAAGCGCTTCGGTAATGATTACGGCATCTTTGGTATTGGTTACGATGGACTTTAACAACCGCAATGGCTGCTCCTCTTTTTTTTCAAGCTGCAAAAGCCTTGTAGTCTGGTTTGTAAGCGCGTGTAGCGCTGCTAGCTGACTATCATCTAATACTTTAGCATGGTAATCGCGAATGCACAATACCCCTAATAATTGGTTTTGTGTACTCTCTAAGGGTAATAAGGTGTAAAATTTATAGTCTAATAGGTGGGCCTCCGTGGTCTTGGAGGCATATCGATAGTCCGTGCTAAGGTCTTCAATGAACAATGGTGCGGCCGGATTTTCAAGGAGATGGGCGCACAGTAATTTTTCTAAAGTGTGAAGGGGGGTGGGCGTCCATTGGGGGGCGCTAAATTGTTGCAGGTGACTATCGACCACGGTAATTAAATCCGGCGGGGTATTGCAGATAAAGGATGCCAAGCGTTGTAAATCCTTAAAAGCCCGATGGGAAAGGAGGTCTACAATAGAGGTGGTGGAGTTGTTTTTTGCCTGGGGGGTATGCATTGTTTAGTTTCGGTTTTTGGGGTAGCAGTGCGAACACTAGGTTGGTTTAAAAGTATAAAGTTAAAATTAAGGCCCGTTAAATCATAGTAATCTTCGTTTTTTTCAGATTTAAGGGGCAGATGGTAAGAGCTGATACAAGAAGGTGCTAGAAAAGAAGAAATTGGAGAGAAAAGGAGCATTAGAAAGTCAGGGGCACAAAATATACAAAAGGATTTGGAAGGTTTGTAAGGCTAAAAAGCTGGTGATCTTTAGCTTAGGAGCTTCAAGAGAATGAAATAAAGAATGACCATTAAAAGCTACTGCATTACATCGATTAAATTAGTTAATTACCTAAACTAATTGTTAATTCGTTATTAAATAATGCTTAGTTGGCCAATGGTAGTAGCATTGTATAAATGCCAAAGTCCAGATGTAAACAATTATTAAATATTCCCCCAATGAACCACAAAAATGTTTTAGTTGTAGAGAACAGTATTTTAGATGCCATTCTGATCAAAGAAGCCTTTAATCACAAGGGCATTCCATGTAATGTGCATTTAGCGCAAAGCGGAAAGGAGGCCATGGATTTTTTTAAGGAGCAGGGCTTAACCCTTTTTTCCAATTCACTGGACTTGGTCCTTATCAATGAAGAATTAACCCAGGTGGGCGAGGTAGATCTAATAGCGTCTATTAAGGAGAAAGCCGCTACCATGGTCCCTATTATAGTATTGACGGATACTAAAGACCAATCACAGCAGTCCCAAGCGCCAGGGGCCAATAGCTATTTGGCAAAACCCTTAGAGGTCACAGACTTTGTCAATATGATCAATAAGGTAAAGAATTATTGGTTAGAGGTGGTGTGTTAGGAAGCAATCGCCTAGTAAGAAATCTATTCAAAAGAGAATCATAAAAAGAACATTTGTAGGTTGGGCGTTCCCCTAGCGGGTCGCTCTTTCCGCTGTATCTTTTTTAAGGGCGATGCCCCTAAAAAAGGATGCCGCTGCAATTGCTAACGCGGAATTCAGTGAATAATTAACAATTGGAAACAAGAAAAGAGAGGGCCGAGATGGAAATGCAACGATTTGCATTTACATCGAGGGGCCATTTCAATTATCAATTTCACAATAACCAATTAACAATGAGTTATGAGGTTTTGCGTGTGAACTGCTAGTGATAAAAAGAGGATCTATTCTATGAACTAATAGGTTGAATATCGCGGATTCCCCCTTAGAAGGGGGATTGAGGGGGATGTAGGGATGATTAAGGCCTGTTTAAAAGCCTCTCTATAGTGCCTTCTATTTTCAAAATTACACTGAACATTACACTGAACATTTCCTGACGAAAGAAGTTTTAAGCATCAATACCTAGCAGACTTCACTTCAATTGGTTAAAATCAAAAGATTCCGGCCTATTTTAATTTTCGTTAGGACCGAACAGAAAATGCAACGACTTGCATTTACAGCGAGGGGCCAGCTGGTGCGTGGGCTTTCGCAGTGGCTGGCGGAAGCCGTCCAAAGAAATAGTCAGTAATCGGTAACCAGTATTCAGTTATGGAGTTATCTTGTTATCAAGTTATCAAGAACCGTCCTTATAAAAGATGAAAGCAACATTTTAAAAAGCTCAATCTATCCTAATGACTTTAATCCTTTGCGCTATGTGTTGAGGAAAAAAATATCCAAAAGAAAGAAAAAGAGCGTTAATATATAATTGTATACGTTAGGATATGCTAGAAAGGAAGAGATAGCGGTGGATGCGTTATCTTTAGTGCTTTCTACGCTACTTTGAATTCCGAATCGTTCATTTGTACACTGAACTTTATGTTTGCCTTTAGTGCGTTGAAAACTTTCAAAATAGTTTCGATAGTCACATTCTTTGCACTCCGTTCCAATTTTGAAATCTGTGACTTTTGAACCCCAATTAATTCACCTAGTTGCTCTTGGGTCAATTTCCGTTCTTTTCGGACTGCTTTTATCATTTCGCCGAGAACCTCCATTTGCAAATCGAATTCGTACTTGTCCCTGTCCGCTGTTCCGATTTTCCCAATGTCCTTGTCCTTCATTTGCTCAAGGGTCATCATTTTCATCTTTTTATTGTTTGTTGCCATAACTTTATTTTTATTGTTCGAAATATTCTGTCCGAATCTGTTTTGCTTTCTCGATTTCAGATTTAGGAACATTGTCCGTTTTTTTGACCATTCCGTGTGTGGAAATTACAAGCGTTTCGGTTTTTCCGGTCTTGTCCCAGAATGCGAAAAGTCGGTATTGAAGTCCTGCGTATTTAGTTCTGAATTCCCAAATGTCGTCGGTTAGTTTTTTGAACAGTTTCGGGTCAAGTCCAAAAGTGGCCTTGTCGAGATTATAGTAAATTTTCGCTTTTGCCTTCTTGTCGAGCTTGGACATAAAATCAATGGCCTGCTCAAGAAATACAACTTCAAATTTTTTCTCCATTCGATTTACGTGTCCTCATAGAAGACAAATATAAATAAAAAAGTTGAATTATATGGAAACTTTTGTGTTTTTGCTCAGTATTAAAGATGACTAGTTAAAATCTAAAACCGGTCAACGCTAATCAGGGAAGTACATTATGGAGTTATCTTGTTATCAAGTTATCCTGTTATGAAGTTTTACATATGAACTAAAAGGTTTAATCGCGTGGATTCCCCCGGGCCGTGTGCGCCTTGGGCGTAAAGGGGGCTAGGGGGATGTTGGGATGATTAGGACCGGTTTAAAAGCCTCTCTATAGTACCTTCTATTTTCAACATTACACTGAACATTACACTGAACATTTCCTGACGAAAGAAGTTTTAAGCATCAATACCTAGCAGACTTCACTTCAATTGGTTAAAATCAAAAAGATTCCGGCCTATTTTAATTTTCGTTAGGACCGAACAGAAAATGCAACGATTTGCATTTGTCGTGAGGGGCCAGCTGGTGCGGTGGAGAGGTACGAGGCGACGCGGAGTTTTGAAACCGGTTTTTCGACCTCGGTGTCGAAAAAATGTATCAGGACCGAACGGAAAATGCAACGATTTGCATTTGTAGCGAGGGGCCAGCTGGTGCGTTGGCCATGGCTACGGCCGGCTCCTCTAACCAAAGGTACACTGTACCTTCGGTTCTCGGCCCTGTTCGTTTTATTCATTGCATATTATTTTATATTAAGGTATTCATGAACCTCCTTCGTCGGTTTCATCGGACGAGCAAAGAAATCTAAAATTTCTAGATCGCTTCAAAGGAATTAAAACCTTCCTTAAATTTTAGATTCACGAAATCCTTTAAAAAACAAATAAAAACCACTTGAGCTAAAATGAAAAGGAAGCGGACAGTTTATGCTGTCAAGAAATGTCCTTAAGAAAAAGAAAGCTCCATTTTTATTATTTTCCCATACAGACCCTAATCCTTTAGCAAAAAGTTAATTGAAACACTATAGTTTTCAAGAGACCAAATACCTTATTGAATAATACCGACATCCCCCTTACGCCCCCTTTACGCCCAAGGCGCACACGGCCCGGGGGAATTAGATAGTAATAACCTTTATATACAGAAGTAATTAATTAAAACGTACTACCAAAAGGAGAAAGCCCCATGTGTCTGCAATCCCACCCAGATCATTAAAAAGCTATCTGTTCCTCAGTTACCACAATCCCAATTGGTACATTAACCAATTGTTACATTTTCACATTGATTCATTGCTACATTAAAAA
>NZ_FQYX01000009.1 GCF_900141935.1 Arenibacter nanhaiticus
TTCCTTTTGCGGAGAAAGAGGGATTCGAACCCCCGGAGGTGTGACCCTCAACAGTTTTCAAGACTGCCGCATTCGACCACTCTGCCATTTCTCCTTGAGTGTCTCATCAACTATGATTGTTGATTGCGGGTGCAAATATAGGGACCTTTTCTGAATCACAAAGAGTTTTTGTGTCTTTTTTCTGAAAAAAAATATATTGTATTGATTTACAGGTAATAAAATTTTGTCTTATCGCTTAATTTTGCAAAATCCTAGTAAAACGCAGGGGCAAGGGAGGTTTTAGTTTAAAATTTTCACCTCTAAAAAGAGCATAAAGCTATAATATCTCCCTAGTTCTTGTAACCGTGTTTAGCTTTATTGAATCTAATCTGTTTAATTATAAAATATACTAATATGAATGCAGATGTTCTATTGGTAAAAACGGTATTAAAATACACTTTTGGTGTGGTGCCAGTAATTACTGGTCTAGACAAATTTGCTAATTTACCGACCGATTGGAGTCACTATATTTCCGAAAATATTGCTGGAATACTACCCTTTGAGTCAGCTGTATTTATGAAGATCGTAGGTGTAATTGAAATTATGGCAGGTATTCTTGTGTTCATAAAAACGAAACAGGGGCCTATGTGGTTGTCGTAATGTTAGAGGTTATTGCTGGGTCGCTGTTGATAGGAGGTAATCATACAGATGTAGCGGTCAGAGATGTTATTATGGGGGTGCTGCATTTTCGCTGGCAATATTATCAGAGGATAAACTCGGGTGTTCCATGTGGACTTTATATGGGTTTTTTATGTATTCGGTAAAAGCTGAAGCAAAAGACGATTTTATTTAAAGCTAATCATCAGTGGTCATTGCATAATATAAAAAAAGGAACTACCCTTTTATGACTGCGACCGGACGCAGTTTAGCCACTTTCTTGGCGATACCTGAGTCGCTAATCGTCTGGACTACCATATTGACATCTTTGTAAGCTATTGGTGCTTCTTCGGCAATTCCTTTATAGGAACCCGCAGTTACAAAAATGCCTTTTTCTTTAAGTTTTTCCTGTAGTACCGGTGCATTTACTTGTTTCTTGGCGGCTGTACGCGATAATCGTCTTCCAGCACCATGGCAACAAGAACCAAAAGTCAATTCTTCGCTTATTGGAGTGCCGGCCAATACAAAGGAAAAAGTGCCCATGCTGCCAGGAATTATAACGGGTTGCCCGACGGCTTTATAGTCTTGAGGCAATTCTTTAAATCCTGGACCAAAAGCTCTTGTTGCCCCTTTGCGATGAACGATAAGTTGTGCTTTCTCTCCATGGACCAAATGTGTTTCAATTTTGGCAATATTGTGGGCTAAATCGTACATTAATTTTAAAGGCTCAACTTTGGCGCCAAAGATGTTTGCCCATGCTTTTCTTGCCTCCCATGAAATGATTTCCCTATTACACCAGGCATAGTTGGCCGCAGCACACATGGCCTTAAAATAATTTTGACCTTCTATGGAGTTGAAAGGAACACATGCAAGTTCCCGATCAGGTACTTGCATGCCGTACCTAGGCATGGCCGTAATAATTTGCTTTGTATAGTCCGTTGCTATTTGGTGTCCCAAACCACGGGATCCTGTGTGTATCATGACCACTATTTGGTCTTTGCAAAGTCCGTATGCCTTGGCGATAGTTTCATCATATACTTCCTCGATATAATCTACTTCAACAAAATGATTTCCGGAACCAATAGTCCCTAACTGATCGGTGCCTCTTTTTTTGGCCATTGCCGAGACCAAGGAAGGATCGGCGTCTTGAAGTCTTCCATTACTTTCCATATAAGCTAGGTCTTCTTTTTTTCCATATCCCTTTTCAATAGCCCACTCGGCACCCTTGAGTAATACCTGGTCCATTTCTTGCTCAGAAAGTCTTATTTGGCCGCCTTTTCCCATGCCCGAAGGTATCTGTGCGTACATTTCCTTGGAAAGGGCTTCCGTTTTATCTTTAATATGATCTCTTTTTAGGTTCGAAGTCAACAAGCGAACCCCGCAATTAATGTCATACCCAATACCACCCGGAGATATAGCTCCGTCGGGGAATATGGTGGCCGCGACTCCACCGATAGGGAAACCATAACCTTCGTGAACATCTGGCATAACTAGAGCAGCACCTTTGATTCCTGGCAAGGAGGCAACATTAACTAACTGTACCAATGACCTATCTCCCATAATGTCATCGAGCAAGGGCTCAGAAGCTAGTACCCTTGCAGGGACCCGCATAGCCGGCCTGAAAGATTTAGGGATTTCCCATATATAATCGGTGACCTTATTGATGTCTGTTTTGTGAATTTTCATTTTTTTAAATATCAAAAACGACCATAGTTTCCCAATGCCCGTCGTTATTTTTAAATATATCGGCCTCGTGGTAGGTTACTGCTTTTATTTCCTCATCAAAACCGAAGACATGCTTCCCATATATTTCGGCAATAGTTTTGATAGGGGTAAATTCTATAAAAATCACCTTGCAAAATATCCCTTTTTCGGTGCAGGAAACAGAAAGCACTTCAGACAAAAAATCAATAAGCAAGCAAGTAGGATCCGATGC
The DNA here is from genome assembly GCF_900141935.1 of Arenibacter nanhaiticus. Lineage (GTDB taxonomy): Bacteria > Bacteroidota > Bacteroidia > Flavobacteriales > Flavobacteriaceae > Arenibacter > Arenibacter nanhaiticus. The sequence continues at coordinate 2,573 of NZ_FQYX01000009.1, forward strand.
CGTAATTTCAATTTTTAACTTCTGATCGAAAGGGTAATCCTGAAGGCAAAAATTCTCCTTTAGGATATTCCCCATTCCTATTATTCCCACATGAAATAGTTCTTGTAAATGAGCAGCTGTAATCCTCATCCGTATGTCGGCAGTATGGGGAAGGTATTCTACTTTCATTTTTTGGTCGCTTTCACCACTACAAAAGAACCTTCTCCATGGCCGGGTTTCGGCATTTGTACATTTTCTATATCCTCTAAATCGCCAAAAAGTGTCTGGGTGAACTCTAGATCTTTGAATCTCGCTTCCTTTAACAGGGTCTGGATGCGGGCTACAGTATAAAAATTAGCCTTTGCGTAGAAGGTGCTTTGTTTCCGTTTTTCGATATATTGTGTCGCTATGCTTCTTTCTTTATCCAAAAATCCGATCAAAACAACCCCTTGGTGCTTTAATACCCTATAGGCTTCCGATAGGGCGTCTTTTATATCATTTAAATGGCAGATAGTGACAAAAAGTACAAAGTCGAATTGAAGGTCACCATACTTAAGGCGCTCTGCGGTTCCTTCCATAACTTCGACCCCTCTTTTTATAGCCTTTTGTGCCATGGCCCTTGAAGGCTCCACACCTTCTTTAATTCCTAAGGGGACGGAAAATCTACCGGTACCTAAACCTACCTCAATACCTTTAATATTTTCAGGCAGTTTGGATAATTGCTCCCTAATAGCTAGAAGCTCTGATTCATATACCTGGGAATGGTCATCGTACCATTTTTCGTATTCTTCAACATGTCGGTCAAATATTTCTGCTTGTGTCATCGTTTTTTATTTTATTGTTGACATAAGGTCCTTATTGTTAGTAGTATACGAAATGACAATTATCAATAAGCGCTAACTTTAACATTAAAATAAGAGCTCTTCCAAACACTGTTAATAAGAACATAGACCTAGTGTGTTTGTTTTGGAAGTTTAAAAGAAATAGGAGTAGTTGGTTATAATTTTGAAAGCAGGGTATGCATGAGGGCTGTACATCTGTCTACTTGAAGATACTTTACTTTTATTGTTTCTTTTTTCTTATAGACTTTGGGATTATCAATCCGGGCTTTTTGAAAAATCTACTTGAATCAATTTCTAGTGCGAGATACCTTAGTACTTTTAAGGGAGGAATGGGGTATGAAACAAGGAAATAAACTTAACTTTGGCTATCCAACTTATTGCAGGTGTAGAATCAACTTCTAATAGCAATAAGGTCTAGGTAGTGATACTTGATAACATCTATTATGAGCAATTAAGTTGTTTTATAGAGGTTATATAAATTATGTGTTAATTAAAAAAAGGAATTTACATTGGATGTCATAAAAAAATTAGAGTGGCGGTATGCGGTAAAGAAATTTGATGAAGACAAATTATTGTCCGAAGAAAAATTGAATAAGCTTATACAGGCCTTTAACTTAACGGCAACTTCCTATGGTTTGCAACCAATTAAGCTATTGGTAGTCCAAAATAAAGAGCTGCAAAAAAAATTAATGTCTCATTCTTATGGGCAACAACAGGTGGCACAGGCTTCTCACGTTTTTGTGATCTGTATCGAAAAGCATATTGGAGCGGAGTATATCCGTAAATATTTCAATAGGGTCAAACAATTGCGAAATACGAAAGATGAAATTCTAGATCCCTTTAAAGGGGCTTTGATTGAGACTTTTTCTAAAAAGGAAATTAACGAGGTTCGTAGTTGGGCTACTAACCAAGCTTATTTGGCTCTCGGTACCTTGATGACTGTTTGTGCTATTGAAGATATTGACGCATGTCCTATGGAGGGTTTTGATCCTGTATCCTACGATAAAGCCTTAGGGCTTAAAGAAAAGGAGTTAACCTCGGTATTGGCTCTTCCGATAGGATATAGGGCCCAAGACGATATGTTTGCAACTTTAAAAAAGGTTCGTAAGGAATTAGACGAAAGTGTTATCCGTATTTCTGAATAGTCCCCTAATTTTAATAATTCACCATTTATCAATAAAAAAAACAATATATATGCCAGGTTTTGAACTTTTTGGAGATAAGGAACGCGCCCAAGTAAACGATGTTCTAGATTCAGGGGTGCTGATGCGCTACGGATTCGATGGTAAGCGCCAAGGCCATTGGAAAGCTAAGGAATTAGAGCAGGCCTTGGAGAAACGGATGCAGGTAAACCATGCCCAATTGGTCAGTAGCGGAACTGCTGCCTTAACGGTTGCTTTAAGTGTTGCTAAGGTAGGGGCAGGGGACGAGGTGATACTTCCTACTTTTACTTTTGTTGCTAGTTTTGAAGCTGTCTTGTCCGTTGGGGCCATTCCTATTTTGGTAGATGTAGACGATACCCTAACCTTGGACCCGGCGGCGGTAGAAAAGGCAATCACTGAAAAAACCAAGGTAATTATGCCCGTCCACATGTGCGGTTCTATGGCCGATATGGCACCTTTAAAAGCCCTTTGTGATAAACACCACCTGATACTGCTTGAGGATGCTTGTCAGGCAATAGGGGGTTCTTATCAGGGGAAGTTCCTAGGGAGCTATGGTGATTTAGGATGCTTTTCGTTTGATTATGTCAAGACCATTACTTGTGGAGAAGGGGGAGCTGTAATTACCAATAATGAAACCTATGCTATGCGTGCAGACCACTTTTCCGATCATGGACATGACCATATAGGAAAGGACAGGGGAGCGGAGGGGCACCCGATTTTAGGGTATAACTACAGAATTTCGGAGCTTCATGCTGCCGTTGGGTTGGCACAGATCAGTAGGCTGGACGATATATTAGCAATACAAAAAAGGAATTATACCATTCTAAAAACAGTTCTGGAAGAAATCGATGGGCTTAGCTTTAGAAGAGTCCCCGAAGGTGGAGTGGAAAATTATTCTTTTTTGAACTTTTACCTTCCTTCACAGACCTTGGCCAGAATAGCCGCGACAAAATTGTCGGTAACAGGGGTAGATGGTTGCTTTTATTGGTTCGATAATAATTGGCATTACTATAAAAAATGGGAACATTTAAAGGATTTAAAAAGTCTGGGGCCAGTTTCGGATCAGGTAAAAAAAGGTCTTCCCGATTACCATAAGACCGATTTTTCAAAATCTGATCATTGGGTAGGACGAAATATTTCTTGCCTTATCAAACTAAATTGGAGTCTTGAGGAAGTAGAAGAAAGAGCTCGGAAAATGGCTTCTGTTATAAAGACCATAGTAAAAGACCATAGCGTAGCGGAAACTAAAGTCAAGGGGTAATTTATTGTACTCATAAAATACATCACAAAAAAGGATAGCCTAACGCTATCCTTTTTTGTGTATAATAATGAGGCTATGTCTTAATAAGATACGTATTCTGTAATCTCCAAGCCGTATCCTACTAATCCTACTCGTTTGGTCTGTGTAGAATTAGATAATAAGCGGATCTTGGCTATGTCTAGATCGTGTAAAATTTGTGCTCCTACGCCAAAATCTTTGGCGTCCATATCTATTTTTGGCGCCTTAAAAATTCCTTTTTTCTGCAATTGTTTCAATTCAGCCAACCTTCCCAGTAAATTTAAAGTTTCGGTTTCTTGGTTGATAAAAACAATGGCGCCCTTGCCTTCTTTATTGATAGCATTGAACATATCCTCCAATTTTTTGTCCGGATTGTTCGTAAGCGTGCCTAAAATATCATTGTTAATTAAGGTCGAATTGATGCGGGTAAGAACTTTTTCGTCTTTTTTCCACGTTCCCTTGGTCAAGGCTATATGAATTTGGTTATTGGTGGTCTGTTGATAAGCACGCAACCTAAATTCACCAAATCTAGTAACAATATCAAAATCTTCCTTTTTCTGGATAAGGCTATCGTGTTCCATTCTGTAGGCCACCAACGATTCTATAGAAACTATTTTAAGGTCGAAGGTCTTGGCTACCTTCATCAATTGCGGCAACCTGGCCATAGTACCATCATCGTTCATAATCTCTACAATAACCCCAGCAGGCTGAAAGCCAGCTAATCTGGCAAAATCTATCGCAGCTTCGGTATGCCCGGTTCTTCTTAAAACGCCACCTTCCTTGGCGACAAGCGGAAAAATATGTCCTGGTCTTGCCAAATCGTGAGGCTTGGTGCTTTCATTGGTTAAGGCCAAGATGGTTTTGGAACGATCCGAAGCAGATATGCCCGTGGTCACCCCATATCCTCTTAAATCAACCGATACGGTAAAGGCGGTCTCCATGGGGTCGGTATTGTTATGAACCATCATATGAAGGCCTAACTCCTTGCAGCGCCCTTCCGTAAGGGGAGCGCAAATAAGCCCCTTTCCATGGGTAGCCATAAAATTGATCAATTCTGGAGTAACCATTTCTGCTGCAGCTAAAAAATCGCCTTCATTCTCCCTGTTCTCGTCATCTACCACAATAATTACCTTGCCCTGTCTAATATCCTCAATCGCTTCTTCTATGGTATTCAGCGCAACAGGCTTATCAATCTTCGTTGTCATGTCGTAGATATTTTTCTTTTCTTTGTAATTAATTTCTTAATATAATCTATAATGCTCCCTATGGAAATTAATCCTTTATCGGCGGTAGCTCTTCTTGTTAAGAATATTCCCAAAGGTAACATAATACAGGTAGAAAGCCATGCTCCTAGAACAGGATCAATATTGCCTTCCTTAGCGTAGTTGCCGGCAAAAACACCAATAAAGTAATAGGTAAGGAATAAAACGATGGCAATAACCATAGGCAATCCGAGGCCACCTTTCCTAATAATAGCACCCAAAGGAGCTCCAACAAAAAACAAAATAATACACGATAAGGCTAAAGCATATTTTTTATGCAAGGACAAAATGTGTAGGTTATAAATTTTGTATTTTAATTGAAGTTCTTTTTTCTTTCCCTTTATGGTTGTTAAGATATTCGAAGTAGCTGTTTTTGCCGAACCTATAATCTGTGCGGTTTGCCATTCTGGAAATAACGCAACAATACTATCGGTAGGGATTTGGGCAAGATCGGAAAAGCGAGGCCTGGGCTTTTGGGCTCTTTTCTCTTCAATGCGTGCCATTGTAATGGAGTCGGGTTTTTCGACCACCATAAAAGCTCCCATTCTATTGACTATATTTTTTGAGAAAGCATTTACGACTTTTATATTGTCCTTCTTAAGCGAATCTATATCCTTGGATAAACGCGAAATGTTTTTCATTTTATCGGTGCTAACATCGCGTTCCTCGTTCATGTCCACATTATTAAGGTCGGACAAATCTTTATTAATGGTATAGGTCTTAAAATCGGCCTTGGTAAAGGGGTGTTTATTCTTATTCTTATTGCTTTTAGGTTCCATTTCCTTGTAATAATGGCCATCCTTTAATACCAATTGTAGGAGGTCCGAGTCCTCGCTACTGATAAGCTCTCCAGATTCGGCTTTTATAACCGTGGTATTGACGTTGGTCCTAGATTTTTGATGGATAATGACATTCTCCAAAAACCGATCTTTTTCCCCGTGTTTGCGATCTACCTTCATATTCATGTCGGTACCCTCTAAATCGCTAAAAACACCCTCAGAAATAATAGCTGCAGGTTTAACCTTTGCGATATTACGTCTTAGGTTGTAGATTTTCTGTTCGGATAAAGGAATGATGTTATTGGCAAAATAAAAGGTTACTCCTCCTAAAAAGGTCACAAAAATAATCAAACTCAACATAGATCTCTGCAAGGAAATACCAGAAGCCTTCATTGCGGCAAATTCATAGTTTTCCGCAAAAGAGCCAAAGGTGAGGATCGATGACAAAAGCACCGTCAAGGGAATTACCCGTTCCATTAAATTTGGCATCAAATAAAACATGAATTTCCCTATAATGAAGATGTCTAGGCCTTTGCCTGCAAAATCATCAATAAAGAGCCAGATCGTTTGGAATATAAAGATAAACATCAATATAAAAAACGAACTGAAAAAATTGTAAAGGAAGCTGGATAATATATATCGATCTAATATTCTCAAAGCCTAATTTCTTATTATATAATACCCGTCATTTTTGTATCTGCTTTCATCAAAAGTAAATAAGGTTTTGGATAAAGGCTGATCTATTTTAAAAGAATTCACGGTAATAGTGGTTTTAGTCCCATTTTTACCCGTTTCTATTAGTTTGTAAATATGTTTGGTCTCTACATCGACTCCTAATAAAATAGACTTTATTTCTGATTTGGAATCTATGGGCACCAATTTAACAAACTGAATTTTTCGTCCCTGTATATTTTGTAAAATATCCCAAGAATAACGATGCCCGTCTCTATAGAAAGTCAACATTTTAGAAGGAGTAATAGTGTTTTCGTCTTCGGACTTGGCTTCAATGGTAACTTCTTCGTTTTCGGGAACAATGGTGTAGACTTTTTTGCCGTCGAACAATTGTTGGGAACCTAAGTAGTTAAACAGGTATTTTTCGCCCTGCATGGTGACATCTCCTCTGGTTTCTTGGTTTATATTGGCCTCTTTGTTATTTAAGGTGTATTTAAAATCTACATATATATTGTCATAGCTTTTAACTTTGTTGTAAACTTCATCTAACAGCGATTTAGCTTTTTCGGCATTTTGCGCTATGGATAAAAATGGAATTAATGTTAATGCTATTAAAAGTATTCTTTTCATGTTATTTATTTGATTCATTGGTAAAAAATTGTTCTAAGGCGATCATATCTGGTATTAACACCTGTCTGGCTTTACTACCTTCAAAGGGGCCTACAATACCAGCTGCTTCTAATTGATCTACGATTCTTCCGGCCCTATTATAGCCTAATTTTAATTTGCGTTGTATTAATGAGGCAGAACCCTGCTGTGCAATGACAATTACCTCGGCCGCCTCGCGAAACATACTGTCCCTATCAGAGATATTGTAATCAATACTTGTGCCAGAATCGTCATTCCCGACATATTCTGGAAGTAAATGAGCATCAGGGTAAGCTCTTTGGGAGCCTATAAAATCGGTAATCCTATCTACTTCTGGAGTGTCTACAAAGGCACATTGAATCCTGGTCACATCGTTGCCCTGTGTAAAGAGCATATCTCCACGGCCAATTAGCTGATCGGCGCCCTGAGTATCTAAAATGGTCCTAGAGTCTATCTTAGACGTAACCCTAAAGGCTATCCTTGCCGGGAAGTTGGCCTTAATAATACCGGTAATAACATTTACCGATGGTCTTTGGGTGGCAATAATTAAATGAATACCAACAGCCCTTGCCAACTGGGCCAGTCGTGCAATAGGGGTTTCTACTTCTTTTCCGGCAGTCATGATTAAATCAGCGAATTCATCTATGACCAAGACAATATAAGGTAAAAATACATGCCCGTCGTTAGGGTTTAATTTTCGGGCCTTAAACTTTGCATTGTATTCTTTTATATTTCTAACCATTGCAAGCTTAAGAAGCTCGTAACGGTTATCCATTTCTATACAAAGCGAATTAAGGGTGTTGATAACCTTGGCATTGTCTGTTATAATGGCTTCTTCCGAATCGGGAAGCTTGGCCAAGAAATGCCTTTCTATTTTATTGAACAAGGTAAGTTCTACCTTTTTCGGGTCGATAAGAACGAACTTTACTTCGGCCGGGTGTTTTTTGTACAGTAAGGAGGTTAATACCGCGTTCAATCCTACCGATTTACCTTGTCCGGTAGCCCCTGCCATTAACATATGGGGCATTTTCGCTAAATCTACAACAAAAGTCTCGTTGCTAATTGTTTTTCCAAAGGCAATAGGCAATTGCATTTCGGCCTTTTGGAATTTGCTGGAAGCAATGACCGAACGCATAGAAACCATGGTAGCGTTCTTATTGGGCACTTCTATACCAATGGTACCCTTTCCTGGAATGGGGGCTATGATACGGATCCCTAAAGCCGCCAAGGATAAGGCAATGTCGTCTTCAAGGTTTTTGATCTTGGAAATACGTACTCCTGCATCCGGAACAATTTCATAAAGAGTAACGGTAGGCCCTATGGTGGCTTTTATTTGCGCGATGCCAATTTTGTAGTTTTTTAAAGTCTCTACAATTTTATTTTTGTTTTCCTCTAATTCTTCCTGATTGATGGTAATTCCGCCAGTAGTACCGTGGTTGTCCAATAAATCCAGAGAGGGGAACTTGTAATTGCCCAACTCCAAAGTAGGATCGAATTCTCCAAAATCCTCCACAAGTTTTTCGGAAATATTGTCTTTTTCTTCCTTTTCCTCAGCTAATTTGGCAACCTCCATAGCAATATTTTCCTCTTCGGCAAGATCTTCCTCGGGGGCAATTGCTACTTCAAACTGGTCCTCTGCCTTTTTTGGTTGTATAGGAGGAATGTCTTGTTTATGGGTATAGGTGTCTATTATATTTGTGCTCTCCTCGGTATCTGCGTGCTCTAGTTCAGGGTCTTCTTCAGAATTGGAATCATCTTTAGGTACAGTGTTGGTAGGGGAGGCCTTTGATTTTAACTCTGCGCGAATAGCTGCTATCTTAGCTTTTAAAAACACCGCTACGACATCTGGACTAAGCTTAAAGAGTCTGACTAAAATAATGGTCAACCCAAATAAGAGCAAAAGAATCACACCTAATTTTCCGGTGTAATCTTGCATAAAATCATTCAGTTCGTAGCCTATTAAGCCCCCTAATAAAGGCTGGTTGGGAGCAAAACATCCAAAGGCAATAGAAAACCATATAATGAGTACCAAGCCCCAAATCCATTTTCGTAACAAACCATTGGCAGGTTTGCTTAAAAACATATGATAACCACTAATAAATAGGAGGTAGGTGAATATTATAGAAGCTGGTCCAAAGCCCTTATAAATAAAGAAATGGCTGACACTGGCCCCAAACTTGTTCAATAAGTTTTTTGCTAATTCATTTCTATTGGCGAATTCGGTAAGTAGACTTTGGTCTTCTTGCCAGGTGAAATAATAAGATACAAAAGAGAAAAACAAAGCAATGCTAAAGAGCATTAACAAGCTTCCGGTAATAATTTTATTTTGCTTGGATAATTGTATGGTAAAGTCTTTTTTGATTCCCGAAGACCTTGGTTTTTTTGTTTTCTTTGCCATTAAATCTTATATTCTTGGAGCTAAATTACAAATTTACACAGGAACTCATTCTAACTTTTTTGATATGCCCTAAAATTCGTTGACCCTCTATTAGGTTAAGCGCTCTAATTTACTCCTTTCCTAGAATTGCATTGTTTCAACCTACGATTTGATTAAGAACCTTTACTGTATGTTCATGTCTAAGTTAGATGAGGAAGATAGGTTTTTTTTTATAGTAATTTAGGGATATAGATAATAAGTCCCACAATGCTTGCGGCAATAGATACCAACATCACTGCGCCTGCGGAAACATCCTTAATAAAGCCAATTTTAGGATCGTGTTCCGGATGAATAAAATCTGCCAGTTTTTCTACGGCCGTATTCATTCCTTCAGTGCCTAATACCATCGCGATAGCGATTGTTTGAAGCGCCCATTCTATATTGGAAATATTAAAATAAAAACCAGCGGCAGTGACCACTACCGTAATAAAAACTTGAATCTTAATACTAGGTTCGGTTTTTATTAAAAGTAGTGCTCCCTTCGCTGCAAATCCAACACTTCTAATTCTGTTGACTATAAAACTTTCCTTAGGCATCTATTAACGCTTGCAATGCTGCCTTGTAGTTTGGCTCGTCTACCGTTTCGGCAACCTGCTCGTTATAAAGGATTACTCCTTCTTCATTTAGAACAACTATAGATCTGGAAAGTAAAGATTTTAATGGTCCATCTTTAAATTCTACGCCGTAAGTCTTACCAAAATTACCGTCTTTAAAATCCGATAACATTTCTACGTTCTCTATTCCTTCTGCTCCACAAAAACGGCCTTGTGCAAACGGAAGGTCTTTAGAAACACATAATACCTTAGTGTTAGGTAATTCTGCTACCACTTTGTTAAACTGTCTAACGGATTGAGCACAGGTACCTGTATCTACACTTGGGAATATGTTAAGCACTAGTTTTTTTCCTTTGTAGTCTTCTAAGGTTGCAGCAGAAAGGTCTCCTTTTGTCAATTCAAAATTTGGAGCCTTATTGCCAATCTCTGGCAAGTCGCCTATAGTATTTAAAGTATTTCCTTTTAATGTTACAATAGCCATAAATAAGATTTTTAAATTTTTGGGTGAAAATAACGAATATATAGGTGATTTTTAGAATTTGACCACAAAAAAAATAGGATCAAAAAAGTATCTTTTATGAGCCTATTTTTAAATTTAATGTAAGTCGCTATTTATCAATGGACCCCACAACGCGTTTCATGAAACTGTTTAATGCGTCTTTTTGAGAGCTACCTTCCTTAATGGACTTGTGTACCTCTATGGCACCATACATATTAGAGATCAATTCTCCAATGACATCTAATTCCTCGTCCTTCAACGAAGGGACCTCTGTTAAGGCTTCTAAGGTTTCAATGGTTTCTATTACGAAATCTTCATCGTTTTCTTCAATGAAGTTAGTCAGGTGTTTAATTACTGGTAATTTCACTTATCAAGTCTTTTAGTACATCATATTTGTTCGTTTGAACCTGGTTTTTGAATTCCCCATCGGTAAAGGTGGCAAAAGTAGGAAGATTGTCTACATTGGCCAGTTTTCTAGATTCAGGGAACTTTTCCGCATCGGCAAGTACAAAGGTGATGCCCTCATTTTGAGTAGCCTCTTTTTTGAACTTTGGTTTCATGATTCGGCAGTTACCGCACCAAGTAGCAGAAAATTGTACCACTACCTTTGGGTTTTGGCTGATAATTTCTCTTAAATTGTCGTTTTCCAATTCTAATAACATATTCCTCAGTTTTTAAAATTATAATATAAAAAAAGGAGCCAACTATTGTGATAAATATTGACTCCTCATTTGTGTTGTTGGGTGTTTAGTTTGCGTGAGCCGATAGGTAAGAAGCAACCCCTTTTCTGTCAGCGGTCATAGCCTCTTTTCCTTCTTCCCAGTTAGCAGGACAAACTTCTCCTTTTTCCTGAACGTGAGCGTAAGCGTCTATTAAACGAAGGAATTCGTTTACGTTTCTTCCTAAAGGCATGTGGTTAATCCCTTCATGGAATACAGTGCCTTCCTCATCAATTAAATAAGTAGCTCTGTATGTTACGTTGTCTCCTTCTACAGTAACAACTCCAGTTTCGTCATTGTACTCTTCATTGGTGATGTCTAATATCCCTAAAGTAGATGCTAGGTTTCTGTTGCTGTCTGCCAAAAGCGGGTAAGTAACACCTTCGATTCCTCCGTTGTCCTTTGCAGTGTTCAGCCATGCAAAATGTACTTCTGCAGTATCACAAGAAGCACCGATAACAATAGTGTTTCTTCTTTCGAACTCTTTTAAAGCTGCTTGGAAAGCGTGTAATTCTGTTGGGCAAACAAAAGTGAAATCTTTTGGGTACCAAAATAAGATTACTTTCTTGTTGTTTTTTTGTGCTTCTTCTAAAACGTTAATTTTAAAAGTGTCTCCTAAATCATTCATAGCATTAACACTAAGATTTGGGAATTTTTTTCCTACTAAAGCCATATTTATTCTTTTATCAATTAATTTCTGATTCAAAAATACTGCTTATTGTCAATGTTAAGTAAGAATGTCGATCTAAAAAACTTATAGTCTTATAGCTAATCTATATGCTGTAAAAAATGAAGGCTATTGTTCAGGGGATTAGCCGTATTTAGTAGTGTTTTTTAAACTTGGTTCCTTTTTATTGAAAACCGACTGCCTTGGTTTAAGACGAAGGTTTTATTATTCTTCCGATTAATTTAGGGGCTCTCCATTAATGGAATGTAGGGGTGTTATTTAGCACTCCCTGTTGCGGTAGCCAACATTTTTATTTTAATGCTCAAGGCAGCAAAAAGCAAGGTCATAAACGGGCTCAGCCAGTTAAATATGGCATAGAAAAAATAATCTGCCACACTAACACCTAATACACCGCTGTGATAGGCTCCGCAGGTGTTCCATGGAATAAGAACAGAGGTCACGGTACCCGAATCTTCTAAGGTTCTACTTAGGTTTTCTGGAGCAAGTCCTTTGTCTTGATAGGCTTTAGAAAACATTTTTCCAGGAACGACGATCGCTAAATATTGGTCAGAAGCCGTAATGTTTAAAGCTAAACAACTAGCGACAGTACTGCTGAAAAGACCGAAGGTAGATTTGGCCATACTTAATAAAGCAGCGCTTATTCTAGATAGTGCGCCAATACCGTCCATAATGCCGCCAAAGACCATGGCGCAAAGAATAAGCCAGATGGTACCAAGCATTCCGCCCATTCCTTTAGACGAAAACAAATCCCTTAAAACGGCGTTTTCAGTAGGAATGGAGGTGCTTTGTGTAATTGCTTTTATGACTCCTTCATAACCAGAACGAAAGGTTAATTCTTTTGCCTCAGTAATCCCTATAACAACTTCTGGTTGAAATATTAAAGCAAACAAGCCGCCTAAAAGAGTGCCGATTAATAAAGCTAGTAAAGGAGGAGCCTTTTTTAAAATTAATAGCACAACAGCAACAGGAACTAAAAATAACCAGCCGTTAATTTCAAATGTATCGCTAATAGAGCCTAGAAGGGCTTGAGTGTCGGTTGATCCCGTAGTGTCTATGGTAAAGCCTAAAACAACAAACACCGTCAAGGTGATCAAAATAGTAGGGATTGTGGTAATAGACATGTATTTAATATGGGAAAACAAATCGCTGCCGGCCATTGCGGCGGCTAAATTAGTGGTGTCGCTAAGAGGCGACATCTTGTCGCCAAAATAAGCACCAGAAAGGATGGCACCGGCGGTCATTCCTAATGGGATCCCTAAGGCATTCCCAATTCCTATTAAAGCAATACCTACTGTTGCAGAGGTGGTCCATGAACTTCCTGTGGCTATAGATATGATGGCGCAGATAATAACCGAGGCCATTAAGAAAATTGTCGGATTTAAAATTTGAAGACCGTAATAAATCATGGTTGGTATAATACCGCTAATCAGCCAAGTGCCCGATAGGGCACCTACCATCAAAAGAATTAGCAGTGCCCCAGTGGTCGATTTTACGTTTTCGGCAACCTCAGACATCATTTTGGTGTAGGAGACTTTATTGAAAACCCCTACAATAGCAGCCACAGCTCCTCCTAAGAGAAGAATAAACTGATTGGAGCCGCTTAAAGCATCGTCCCCAAAAATAAACACGTTATATGCTAACATGGCTACCAGTGCTATCACCGGTATTAAAGCTTCCCAGATACTTAATTCTTTATTCTCTACTATGTTTTCAGTTTGCGGCTCTAAGGAATTAAGATCTTGATTCTGCATGTATTCTTGATTAGTTAGGCAGTAATATTACAATTTTGACACCTTTTGTGCAAGTGTTTTAAATTTTGTTTAAATGGGTCTTGTCGTTGCTTTTTAGGATCTCTAATTGTAACATGCAGGTTTTTATGGCAGTATAAGTTCTAGAGATGTCGTTGTCTAAACCTATGGAAAATCGGATCAGGCCATCGGAAAGTCCCATTTCTTTTTGTTCTTCCAAAGGGATTTCTGAGGATGTAGAGGATCCTGGAGCGCTAAAAAGGGTTTTATAGAACCCTAAACTCACTGCTAAATACCCCAAATGCCTTTTTTGCATTAATTCCATCAGGGCATTGGCGTTTTTCAAGGAACCTGCGTCTAAGGTCATGATGCCGCCATATCCAAATTCGGCATTGTATTGTTTTTTCATCACCTCGTGTCCAGGGTGCGATTTTAAACCAGGGTACACTACTTTAAGACCATCCTTTTCCAAGTTTTCAGCTAAATACAGGGCGTTTTCACTGTGTTTTTTTATCCGTAGATGCAGGGTGCGCATATTTTTGAGGATAGAAGCTGCTCGTAAACTGTCCAAAGTGCTTCCCAAAAGCATTCCGGCGCCGTTATTGACATCTTTTAGGCTTAGACAAAATTCTTTGGTGCCACAAACAGCCCCCGCAACGCAATCACTAGTCCCATTGATAAATTTAGTGAGACTATGTATAACAATGTCGGCACCAAAATTAACAGGGGAAATCGATAAAGGAGAGAATGTGTTGTCTACCACTAATGGGATATGGTGGTTTTTAGCCAAGCCAGAAAGAGATTCCAGGTCCGCAATTTCTAGCAACGGATTACTTACCGATTCACAATAAATCATTTTGGTTATAGGTGTTATCGCCTTTGCAACCGCAGAAGTTTTAGTGATATCTACAAAGGAGACCCCGATATTAAATTTTTTCAAAAAATTTTTCATGAAGGCGTAGGTGCCTCCGTAGATAGTTCTGCTGCTCACAATATGGTCTCCGGCTTCGCAAAGTTGCAAAATGACAGCTGTAATGGCTCCCATGCCGCTAGCGGTAACATTAGCGGTCTCCGTGCCTTCCAAAGCCGCTAAGGCTTCTCCTAAATACAGATTAGACGGAGAAGAATGTCTGGAGTATAAATAACAGCCCTCTGTGTTTCCTTCAAAGGTGTCGAACATAGTTTTTGCCGATAAAAAAGTATAGGTAGATGAATCAGAGATAGACGGATTAACGCCTCCGTATTCGCCAAAATAATGTAAATCTTGTAAATTGTCAGGTGCTTTGGAATCCATAATGTTGTTTTAGTTTTTTTAAAATTAAGGATAATCAGGAGATAAATCAATGTAAACCAAATTCTATAGAAAATAAAACTATAAATCTGTATATTAGTAGATTGTGGTTTGTTGTTGAATAGGTTTAGAGTTGATTAAACGAAAATATATCATATGATGTTTGATGAGATTGATATTAAATTATTAGGTATGCTGCAAAACAATGCCAAGCTAACGACTAAGGAATACGCAAATAATTTAAGTCTTTCGGTAACAGATGTTTACGAGCGGATAAAACGATTAGAAAAAACAGGGGTTATAACCAAGTATGTAGCCTTGGTCGATAAGAAAAAGATAAACAAATCGCATGTTGTCATTTGTCATGTAAAACTAGCACAACACAATAAAGAGTTTTTAATGCAGTTTGAACGGGAGGTTTTAAAACTTAAAGAGGTGGTAGATTGCTATCATATCAGTGGGGATTACGACTATATTTTAAAGATATATGTAAGTGATATGGAAGCGTATCGGGAATTCATGGTGACAAAGCTTACCACAATCCAGCATATTGGGAGTACACAAAGTGCTTTTGTTATCAAGGAATTGAAAAATACTACCGCAGTAGCTATATGAAATTTTTATTGTAATCTGCTTAGATATGTATTGTTTTAAATAAGGAGTTTTTAAGAATTTATATTTTTCAGTATAAGAAACCGTATTGTTGTCAAATAATAAAACATTTGTACTTTTGCTACGTTAATTATTGCATTAAATTTACCGACACACTAATATTCACAATAAAAAAGTAATATGACCCAATACGATGTAGCCATAATAGGCTCTGGTCCTGGCGGATATGTAGCAGCAATCCGTTGCGCACAATTAGGAATGAAAACCGCAATCATTGAAAAATATTCCACTTTAGGAGGTACTTGTCTTAATGTAGGTTGTATTCCTTCTAAAGCACTTTTAGATTCTTCGCACCATTATGAAGATGCTGTAAAGCACTTTAGCGATCACGGAATAGAAATTCCAGGAGAAATAAAGGTAAACTTGGAGAAAATGATTGGCAGAAAACAAACTGTCGTAGATCAAACCTGTGCCGGAGTAAAGTTCTTAATGGATAAAAACAAAATAGAAGTTTACGAAGGGGTGGGAAGTTTTAAAGATGCCACTCATCTAAATATTGCAAAGAACGACGGGTCTACAGAAACTATCGAGGCTAAGAATACCATCATCGCTACTGGTTCTAAGCCATCTAGCCTGCCTTTTATCAATATTGATAAAAAACGCGTTATTACTTCTACGGAGGCTTTAAAACTAAAAGAAATTCCGAAGCATCTTATCGTAATTGGTGGTGGTGTTATCGGTCTGGAATTAGGACAGGTTTACAAGCGTTTGGGCGCAGATGTAACAGTTGTAGAATTTATGGATCGTATTGTGCCAGGAATGGACGGAGCGCTTTCTAAAGAGCTGCTAAAAGTCTTGAAGAAACAAAAAGTGAAGTTTAATCTTTCGCACAAGGTTAAATCGGTGACTACCAACGGAGACGAGGTTGTGGTGGTAGCCGACGATAAAAAAGGGCAAGAGGTAACTTTTAAAGGAGATTATTGCTTGGTAAGTGTAGGGCGCCGTCCTTATACCGACGGTCTTAACTTGGAGGCTGCCGGAATAACTATGGAAAAAAACGGAACAATTGCCGTCAATGACCATTTACAGACCAATGTCGCTAATGTTTACGCTATCGGAGATGTTGTCCGTGGTGCTATGCTAGCCCATAAGGCAGAAGAAGAAGGCACTATGGTTGCTGAAATATTGGCAGGACAAAAACCACATATCGACTATAACTTAATCCCCGGGGTAGTATATACATGGCCAGAAGTTGCTGCAGTAGGTAAAACCGAAGAAGAACTGAAAGAAGCTGGTATAGAATACAAAACTGGGCAGTTTCCTATGCGTGCCTTGGGGCGTGCCCGTGCTAGTATGGATATCGATGGTTTTGTAAAAATATTAGCCGATAAAACTACTGATGAAGTACTGGGAGTGCATATGATCGGAGCTCGTGTAGCCGATTTGATAGCGGAAGCAGTAACGGCAATGGAATTTAGAGCATCGGCAGAAGATATCTCTAGAATGAGCCATGCGCATCCTACCTATGCTGAGGCTGTAAAAGAAGCTGCACTGGCTGCTACAGCAGATAGGGCCTTGCATATTTAAAAGACCTAGAGTCGCTTTAAATGGCGATACCGATATAAAAAAAGACCTGCCACTAAATAAGTGACAGGTCTTTTGCTTTCTAACAATATTGGCTTTTATAAGTGTTAAGAGATTAAGCCTATAGCTAGGCTAGTTTTTATGCGACCCATCACAGTATGGTGGGTTCTTGGTGAGTTTACAAGTGCATAAAAAAGCTTTCTTGTCCTCTTCTGCAATGAAAGTTAATGGTGGTGTTGCTTTTTCTGCTCGGTGCGATCCATCGCATAATGGCTGATTGTTGCTATGACTGCAAGTACACCAAGAATATTTTTTATCCTTTTCTAATTCCACTGCAATTGGTGAAAAACGCTGATTCGTATCGTTCATGATTATAGTTTTGATTGCGAAAATAAGCTAATCATAACAAGAAAAACATAGCACCCCCTAATTCTTTACGAGTCTAAATAACCTTAACAGGGTTCCTTTAGATTTTATGGCAAAAGCCTTTAGAAATCTTAGCGATTCTTCGTGAATTCCCTGTCTTGCTTTCTGGGATATTAACTTGGAGGGTTTCGCAATCGCAGCTTTAATCTGTGCTTTGTTTTTTTCGTACCTCAAAGCCAGTACTGTGGTTAACGAGATAAAAATTAAGGCGCCCGGAATAACGATGCTTGGCGGCAAGGTGTGGTGGAGAAAATAATACAGCCCTAGGCCGGTGAAACTACCGTAAAGAAGCACGTAATGCACCACGTAAATAGATAAGGTACTTTGTCCTATTTGCAACATCTTGGGATTGGTCATGAATTTTCTAAACAACATAAAGATCGCAAAAACCAACAAAACATCACCTAATCGAATAAATAGGTAATTGTTGAAATAAATTAGGGCAAATATCTCCACGCCAGTTTTTTGGGACAGGAAAGCAAAGAGATCAGAAGAGAAAAATATCAGGGACAAGCCCAATGCTATAAAGCTGCTAATTGTAGCGGGATATAGAAAGCGATGTGTTTTAAACCTATTAAATATAACCGAAATAAAAGCTCCGATCCCAGCATAGCCAAACCATGGAAATATAGTAAATACAGAGCCATTGCTCTTGGTGAAATAATTGGCTAGTAATGATGGTAGATAGTTAAAAGTAAACTGCTTGTAATAGGGTTCAAAAACAAAAAGAAAAACGCTGAGACTAATAAGAGTTGCCGCAAATAGATACAAGGATCTTTTGGCTGTTAATAGATAAAGGCCAATGATTCCCAATAGGGATAGCCCAATACAGTGCAAGACATCTACAAGGTAAAAGGAGTTGTAAATCTGAAGCTTTAAAAGGCCGAAGAAATTTAACCTTAAAAGGTAGCCAATAAACAAAAGAGACAATCCTCTTTTAATGCCTTTTTGGACCCGGGGATTGCTTAAGCCAAAAGCATCGCCTTTAATGAGTAGGTACGTAAATATAAAACCGGACACCGTAAAAAATACCGGAGCTGTAATACCTCTAAAATATTTCCAAACGGTATAAAAAACATTGGAGTCCACCCGATATGCGTTATCGAGTAAGCCATCTACAAAATGTCCCTGCAACATCATCAGAATAGCCCATGCCCTTATGGCATCAATAAAGTAAAGCCGAAATTCGTTTTTTTCCATTTTATCTATCAAAGATACCTTATATACTTGGTTAACAGTATGTTTGGTTTTTAAAGGCTGCAAAATTATACAAAATCCTCGCAATTCAATGTAATTTGCGGTAATTTCGTCATACTAAAATTAAAACCGATACTATGGCGAATATTGTAGCTTTTGCTGGAAGCAATTCTTCAACCTCAATTAATTATCAGTTAACAAGATATACCGTGTCACTTGTAGGAGAGCATAAGAGTCGATTGTTGAATATGGTGGACTATAATTTGCCCATGTTTAGCGAGGATTTGGAACGAGAAAAGGGGTATTCTGATGTTTTGATAGATTTAATGGAGCAGATAAAGCTCGCAGATGGACTAATTATTTCGGTAAATGAGCACAATAGCAGTCCTTCTGCTTATTTTAAGAATGTGATAGATTGGTTGTCTCGCCTTAATAAGGATTTCTTGCTCCATAAAAAGGTATTATTAATGTCTACCTCTCGTGGCAAAAGAGGAGGGAGCAGTTCTTTGGGGATTATAAAGGCTATTCTTCCAAGGTTTGGGGCTGATGTGGTTGCGACATTTTCACTGCCCTCTTTTAATCATACTTTTAACGAGGCTAAGGGTGTCACAGATGCTGAACTTTCTGAAGAACATAAAAAAGCATTGGAATTATTTTTATCCAAAATCTAGAAACACTTGCGAAAAAAACTCACATTTACGATACCCGATATCGCTCAATTCAAAGAGGCGCTTTTGCAATGGGGCCAGCAATTCGAAGAAATGGCTTGGTTAGATAGCAATGCTCATCAAAACACCTATAGTTCTTTCGACAGCGTTTTGGCAGTAGATGCCCTAACGGCTATAGAAACAGATACGCAGAATGCTTTTGAAGATTTAAAGATTTACCAGTCTAACACAAAGGACTGGCTTTTTGGGTATCTCTCTTATGATCTAAAAAATGATATTGAGGCGTTGACTTCCACTAATTTTGATGGCCTGCATTTTCCTTCTTTATATTTTTTTCAACCTAAAAAGATTATCACCATCCATAAGAACAGGGTTACTTTCAACTACCTGAATATGGTTGATGACGAAATAGAAAACGACCTTAAAGATATATCTGAGGGTAATTATTTGCAAAGCCAGCAGAAGCAGTCTAAAAACATAGGTATTAAGCTAAGGATCTTTAAAGACGAGTATTTTAGGCAGGTAGAAAAGATGTTAGAGCATATTCATAGAGGTGATATTTATGAAGCAAACTTTTGTCAGGAATTTTATGCCGAAAATGTGGGGATAGATCCGCAGAAGACCTATCAAAAGCTCAATAGTATATCGCGCCCGCCTTTTGCTACATTTTTAAAGCTTAACGATAAGTATTTATTATGTGCGTCCCCCGAAAGGTATCTTAAGAAAGAAGCGAATAAAATCATTTCTCAGCCTATTAAAGGCACGGCCAAGCGTTCTGTAGATTTGGAAGAAGACAGGCTTTTGGTGACCAACTTAGAGAACGATATAAAGGAAAGAGCAGAAAATGTTATGATCGTAGATTTGGTTCGCAATGATCTTTCTAAGAGCGCATTAAAAGGTACGGTGACCGTGGAAGAACTGTGCAAGGTGTATACTTTTGATCAGGTGCATCAGATGATCTCGACCATAACTGCTACGGTTCCTGACAACAAAAATCCGGTTGAGCTTATCAAAGAAACCTTTCCTATGGGTAGTATGACGGGGGCCCCGAAGGTGTCGGCAATGAAAATCATCGAAGAATTGGAGGCAAGCAAACGCGGATTGTACAGTGGGGCAGTGGGTTACTTTACGCCGGAAAACGATTTTGATTTTAATGTGGTGATTCGCAGTATATTGTACAATTACACAAGGAAATATCTTTCTTTTTCTGTAGGTAGCGCCATTACCGCTAAGTCCGTCCCGGAAAAAGAATACGATGAGTGTCTGCTGAAGGCAAAGGCGATGAGGCAGGTTTTGGAAGATTGAAATATGTTCGGTTACAGCTAACGGGAAAGTTCTTAGTCTCTAGTGTATTGGTTTGGGCGTTACCTCCTTCCTCGGGCGGGCCCTTAGCTATATCCCTTGCTTCGCGGCGGGGATGCCGCCGCGGTCCCTAACGCGGGTAAAAGAGAAAATGCAACCTCCTTTACCATAAAGTATCTGCGCCCGGCCTCAAAAGCCCTATGTCTTTTCGAAGTCATTGGTGTTTCATATTCGTAGGAATCATTTTTGTTCCTTATTTTAGCGACATGCAAGACGATTTTAAGCATCATATAGCGGAGTTTTTTCCGCACTTAAGTAACCAGAAGTTCTTATTGGCCAGTAGTGGAGGTATAGATAGTATGGTATTAACCCATTTATGCGCTAATAGCCGAATGGACTTTTCTATAGCGCATTGTAATTTTCATTTAAGAGGAGAAGCGAGTGATGGAGATGAGGCTTTTGTTCGGGATTTCGCAAAGACTTTAGGGCGAGAGATATATGTAACTCATTTTGATACAGAATTTTATGCTGAAACACATAAAGTATCTATTCAGATAGCGGCCAGGGAACTTCGCTACCAATGGTTTTCAGAAATCATGGAAAAAGAAAATATAAAAACTTTGGTAACTGCTCATCATGCCGATGATAACTTAGAGACTTTTATAATAAACCTATCTAGAGGGACAGGCTTGGAAGGGCTTTGTGGTATCCCAGCCGATACTGCCACAATTTCCCGGCCTTTACTTAAGTTTTCTAGAGCCCAAATTGTAGCCTATGCAAAACAGCACCAAATAGCATGGCGAGACGATGCTAGTAATGAAGATACCAAATATTTGAGAAATAATATCCGTCACAATATTGTTCCGTCTTTAAAGAATTTACACCCTAGTTTTTTGGATAATTTTTTAAAAACCCAGGAACACCTACAGCAAAGCCTAGAAATATTACAAGCTCATATTCAAGGTCTAAGGCAAAGGGTTTTTAAGTGTGAATCGAACCATATAAAGATCGCAATAGCCGATCTTTTGCCCTTGACTCCTAGAAAGACCTACTTGTTTCATTTCTTTAAAGATTATGGCTTTACCCAATGGGAGGATATAGATGAGCTGCTTTCCGCAATGAGCGGAAAAGAGGTGCATTCGCCCACTCATAGACTTTTAAAGGATAGGGCATATTTATTATTGAAGCTTAAGGAGCAGGAAGATTCACAGGTATTTAACATTCAGGAAGGGCAAAAGGAGATAAAACTGCCCGTTTCGCTTCGTTTAGAGGATGTTAGGGAAATTAGGGCAATTTCGGCCAATACAGTCTACCTAGATAAAGAAAAGTTAAACTACCCCTTGGTGCTACGGAAATGGGAAAAAGGGGATTATTTTTACCCTTTTGGAATGAAGGGCAAGAAAAAAATAGCCAAATATTTCAAAGACCAAAAGATAGATATGTTTGCAAAGGAAAACCAGTGGTTGTTGTGTTCCGGAGCCGATATTGTCTGGGTCATCGGTAAACGGGCCGACGATCGTTTTAAAGTAACAGGGAGTACTAATAGAATTTTAAAGATTGATTTTATCGAATGAAGTATTATGTAGCATTATCATTACTGGTTTTTAACTTTTTCCTTACCTTTTCCCAGTCCGATGACCAACCTTCTGTGTGGTCTTACGAAGCAATAAAGGTGTCGGAAACAGAGTTCGATATTGTCATCTCCGGAGATATTTACGATGGGTGGCATATTTATTCACAATTCACAGATGAAAATGGCTCCATGCCTAGTGAATTGACCTTTGAAAAGGAGGGAGAGGATTATACATTGCAAGGGAAGGCTTCCGAAAGCAAAACGTATAGAGAATACTCAGATATTTTTGAAGTAGAAGAGACTTTCTTTAAGAACAAGGCTGTTTTTACTCAAAGGATAGAATTGCTGAAACCTGATTTAAAACAGATTGAAGTGAATCTGTTTTATCAAATATGTAAAGAGGTTTGTATTCCTAAGGAAGAGGTTTTTTATATATCCCTGACGGGAGAGGCAGCTGTAGTGGTCGATAAAAATGTAGACGATCGCAGCAAGGAACTAAGTGCCGCCTTGATATTGGACCTTAAGAATAAAGATCTTTTGGCAAGTGGCGGAGCCGATTCCGTAGATGTTAAAACGAGCCTATGGACCATTTTTGGTCTTGGTTTTTTAGGAGGGTTGATCGCCTTATTGACACCCTGCGTTTTTCCTATGATCCCTTTAACGGTTTCCTTTTTTACCAAACAATCCGGCACCAAATCTAAAGGGATAATCAATGCCCTGCTATATGGCTTTTTCATTGTACTTATTTACCTTTTGCTCAGTCTGCCATTTCATTTATTCGACTCCGTAGATTCTCAGATTCTGAACACCATAGCGACCAATGTATGGTTAAATGTTGGATTCTTTGTGATCTTTATCTTTTTTGCCTTCTCGTTTTTTGGTTATTACGAACTGACTTTACCAAGCTCATGGGCTAATAAAATGGATTCGGCCTCTTCCAAAGTAGGAGGTGGTATCGGAATATTTTTCATGGCCGTAACCTTGGCGATTGTTTCTTTCTCTTGTACCGGTCCTATCCTAGGAGGGTTGTTGGGAAGTACAGCCTTGGCCGACGGGGACGTAGCCACAAATCTTACCGCTGGAATGCTTGGGTTTGGTGTGGCCTTGGCCTTGCCCTTTGCCTTGTTTGCTCTTTTTCCAGCTTGGTTAAATTCGCTGCCTAAATCTGGTGGCTGGATGACTACCGTAAAGGTTGCCTTAGGCTTTTTTGAGTTGGCACTTGCCTTTAAATTCTTGTCCAATGCCGATTTAGTGGCCAATTGGGGGATTTTTAAACGCGAAATATTTATAGGAATCTGGGTAGTGCTTTTTGTGCTACTGACCTTGTATCTTTTTGGAATCTTTAGGTTCCCGCACGACGGACCTAAACAAAAAATGTCTTTGGGAAGAAAGATTTCTGCCGCCCTTAGTGCAGCTTTCGCGGTGTATTTGATATTAGGACTGGTGAAAGTGACCGATCTAAAATTGCTGAGCGGTTTCCCGCCTCCAGCCTTTTACAGTGTTATGGAAACGGAAAGCGATTGCCCTCTGGGGATCGATTGTTTTAAGGATTTTGAAGAAGGTTTGGCATATGCTAAAAAGGCAAACAAGCCTATTTTGCTCGATTTTACCGGATGGGCATGTGTTAATTGCCGTAAAATGGAAGAGAATGTTTGGAGCGAATCTGATATTTATCCGATCCTAAAAGAAGAATATGTATTAATCTCTTTGTATATAGACGATAGAAAAGAACTTCCCGAAGCCGAACAATTTGATTTTAAATATGAGTCGGGCAGAGTAAAAACTATTAAGACTATAGGGGAAAAATGGGGGACCTTCCAGACCTTAAATTTCAATGCAGCCTCACAACCCTATTATGTAGTGTTGTCGCCAGATTTGGAAGTGCTGAATGCGGCAGTACAATATACAGATAAGGACACCTATAGGGAGTGGTTAAAGAAAGGAATATCGAGCTTCCGTAAACTAACCCATCTAAAAGAATAGTATTTAAAACCATCGTTGGTGACTTTAGAAAATATCGCGATATTGCGGTTTCTAAAACATCAACATAGTCAAGAAAACGCATGGGAATGAATCTAAAAAAGTAGATATCCTATGCGTTTTTTATTAAAACGCATCGCAAAATAACTGAAATTGTTTATGAAATGAGCATGACTGGAAACTAGTCACAACTACGAATTCAGCTATGCGAATTACATATGTCCTTTAAAACAATAAATATCTAAACATGAAAAAACTTCTATTTCTATTTCTCGGTCTTATGATAATCTCATGTGGGCGTAGTACTAAAAATTTGCCTTCAGGGGAAACTACCACATCGGTTGTAGATAATTATAATGTAAAGGACCATTATACCAAAAAGGAGGTTGTTATCGCTATGAGGGACGGAATTAAATTGCACACTACTATTTACGCACCTAAAGACGCTTCTAAAAAGTATCCTATTTTACTATCTAGAACACCTTATAGTTGTAAGCCCTATGGAGCGGATAATTTTAGGAACAAAATAGCTCCTAATCGCCAAATGATGGAAGAAGGCAATATAGTCGTCTATCAGGATGTGAGGGGGCGATGGAATAGCGAAGGCGTTTATGATAATATGCGCCCTTATATCCCTTATAAAAAGGAAGGAGATATAGATGAGGCTACCGATACTTATGATACGATAGAATGGCTGGTAAACCATGTAGGGAACAACAACGGCAAGGTGGGGATTTGGGGAACTTCCTATCCTGGTTTTTATTCAACCTATTCGTTATTAGACGCTCATCCGGCATTAAAGGCGGTATCTCCCCAAGCGCCTATAGGTGATTTTTATTTTGACGATTTTCACCATAATGGGGCTTATTTGTTGAGTTACTGGCGCGCCACCGCTGTTTTTGGATATATGAAGGACAAGCCTACGACCGAAGATTGGTACACTTTCCCCGACTTAGGTACCCAAGATCAGTATCAGTTCTTTTTAGATGTTGGTCCATTAACAAACCTAGATGCCTATTACGATAAGGACAATGTTTTTTGGCAGCAATTAAAAGATCATCCCGATTATGACGAGTTTTGGCAAAAAAGAGGCATTATTCAACATTTAAAAGATATAAAACCTGCGGTAATGACCGTTGGGGGTTGGTTTGATGCCGAGGACCTTTACGGGCCATTGAATACCTATGCTGCCATTGAAAAAAACAGCGACAATTATAATACTTTAGTGATGGGGCCTTGGAGTCATGGAGATTGGTCCAGGGAGAAAAAACGTCAGGCGATAGGCAATGTTTATTTTGGAGACGATATCTCTAAATTTTATCAGGAAAATATAGAGAGCAAATTTTTTAACCACTTTTTAAAAGGAGAAAGCAGAGAAGCCATTGGTTTGCCCGAGGCATATGTTTTTGATACCGGTATAAAAGCGTGGAAAAAATTCGATACTTGGCCTCCAAAAGAAACGAGGAAGGAAAGCTATTTCTTGCAGCAAAACCAGCGTTTATCCCAAAAAGCAACTAGGGACTACTCTTTTGAGGAGTTTATTAGCGACCCTAAAAAGCCAGTGCCGTATTCCGAGGATATAAAAATGGTCTTTACACCGAGAAAATTTATGACAGACGACCAGCGTTTTGCCGCCCGGAGGCCCGATGTATTGGTTTTTGAAACGGATCCTTTAGAATCGCCGCTGACACTAGCAGGGGATATCTTGGCGAAATTAAAGGTGGCTACTACGGGTACCGATGCCGATTGGATCGTGAAGGTCATAGATGTTTATCCGGCAGACCATCCGGAGTACGAGGAAACGCAGGCGTATTTAAAAATGGGGAATTACCATCAAATGGTTCGTAGCGAAGTACTTAGAGGAAGGTATAGAAACGATTTCTCTAAACCAGAGCCTTTTGTCCCCAACCAGCAAACAGCCGTCAATATTAAACTGCAAGATGTTTTTCATACATTTAAAAAAGGGCATAAGCTTCAGGTGCAAATACAAAGCACTTGGTTTCCCTATATAGATTTGAATCCGCAAACTTATGTCGATAATATCTTTAAAGCCAAAGCCGAGGATTTTCAAAAGCAAACCCATAAGGTGTATAATTCCTCTGTTATAGAGTTTACCGTATTGCAACCATAATAAAAGTCTTACATCTAATAAAAAAAGCATCCTAACGAGGGTGCTTTTTTTTATCGTAAAAATTAATATACCTTTAAATCTAAATTGATTTATGTGAGAACATTTAAAAAGACATTGCTGATTATCTTAGGGGTAATCGCTGTTTTGGCAATGATTGCCACTATAGTTTTTTATCAGCTTTCTCCTAATTATAATGGGGAAAAGACGTTGTCTAAACTGACCGAAGAGGTAAAGGTGTATTACGATGCCTACGGTATTCCTCATATATATGGAGAAAATGAAGCCGATGCTTTTAGAGCCTTAGGGTATGTGCATGCCCAAGACAGGCTGTGGCAAATGGAACTGTTGCGGCGAATAGGAAGGGGTGGACTTTCTGAAGTCTTTGGTGCAGATTTGTTAGAAACAGATAAGTTCTTTTTATCGCTAGGAATCAATGAAGCTTCAGAAAACACCGTAAAAAACATAGTGCCAACCGAACCAATGGTGCTATTATCGCAAGCCTATCTGGATGGTATCAATCAGTTTATTGAGCAGGGGCCAACACCGGTCGAATTTTACCTGACGGGGATAGAAAAAAGACCCTTTACTCTAAAAGATGTTTTTAATACGGTGGGGTATATGGCCTTTAGTTTTGCTATGGCCCATAAAACAGACCCCTTGCTGACCAATATAAAAAACAAGTTAGGACCAGACTATTTGGTTGATTTAGAAATAGACGTAGATAGCAGTACTGTTTGGATTAAAAACCATAAACAATCTTTTCAGGTAGGTGGTGTTCATGAGGTGATAACGAAAAAATTAAGCGGTATTTTAAAAAACCTTCCGTTGGCACAATTTGAGGGAAGCAATAGCTGGGTAATAGCGCCTGAAAAGACTAAAAACGGAAAAGTTATTTTTGCGAACGACCCCCATATTGGTTTTGCTCAGCCCTCGGTTTGGTACGAAGCGCATCTGAGTACCCCGGACTATGAAAAATATGGCTATCATTTGGCAGGTGTGCCGTTTCCATTATTAGGCCATAATAGAAAGTTGGCATACGGACTAACGATGTTCGAAAACGATGATATAGACTTTTATTACGAAGAAGACTCCCCCTTAGATCGCAATAGTTATAAAACCACGGGTGGTTATGTACCTTATAAATTGGTGCACAACACTATAAGGGTAAAAGATGAGGAGGCGGTAGCGTTCACCTATAAAGAATCTGTACATGGCCCTATAGTTCATGGAATAACGACTGAACTTAGCGACGACAAAAGTATTGCTATGTCATGGGCGTACACCAAGGTAGAAAACAAAGTTATGGATGCGCTCTATGGTTTGTCTCATGCCAATAATCTATCAGACTTTGAAAAGGCCCTCCCGGATATTCATGCGCCAGGGTTAAATATAATGTATGGCGATGCTATTGGGAATGTGGCATGGTTTGCAACGGCAAAATTATACGCCATGCCCGATAGTACTAATACCAAGTTTATTTTAGATGGGAGCAGTGGTAAGGACGAACCCCTTGGTTATTTGGATTTTTCAGAAAACCCTATGGCTATCAATCCCCCTTGGAACTAAGTGTATTCTGCCAACAATCAGCCCGATTCAATTGCTGGAATCCTTTATCCTGGATATTACTTGCCCGAAAACAGAGCCAAACGCATTGTATCCTTATTAGAGCCTAAAGACGATTGGGATAAGCAGCAGGTCTCTGAAATGATTCTAGATGTTACCGCTCCGGTAGATATAGATATTGTAAGCAACTTGGTTAAATTAATGGATATAAAAAACTTGTCGGACCAAGAAATTCATATTCTGGATAAGTTAAATTTATGGGATGGGAACAACCAGTTGGAAAATATAGAACCTACGATTTATCACCGATGGTTGTATCAGTTATTAAAATATGGTTTTGAAGACGAATTGGGGCCTGAAATGTTTCAAGAATTATTGGCTACCCATATGTTTAAAAGACTAATAGCACCCTTATCCGAAAAGGAAACTTCTGTTTGGTGGGATAATATTTCAACAAAAGACATTGTCGAAACAAAGCAACTGGCCGTAATCGAGTCCTTTAAACTGGCTGTGGCATCACTGGAGGCCGATTTTGGAAAAAACAACAAGAAGTGGACGTGGGGGAAAGTACATACCCTAGAGCATGGGCATCCGATAGGGCGCATAAAAGCGCTTAGGTCTTTCTTTAATGTGGGGCCTTTCCCGGCAGTGGGAACTAGGGAAGTTATCAATAACATGGCTTTTAATTATGATGAAACTGGAAAATATCCCGTTACTTCGGGACCTTCGACCAGAAGGATTATTGATTTTTCGGATATAGAAAATAGCATCAGTATTCTCCCCACCGGGCAATCGGGCAATCCGTTTAGTCCCCATTATAGGGACCAGGCAAAAATGTTCAACAAAGGTCATTTTCGTAAAATGATGATGAACAAAGAAGAAATTATTAGGACTAAAAAATCCTTGCTCATATTTAAACCAAAGTCGTAGGAACCGGGAAGGCAATTATATGCTGTTCATCTTTTTTCTTACTATTTTGGGCTAATTATATAATATCTAGTCTCTTATATACTAAATGTTTTGTTTTATTTAACTACTTTTAGTTAAAAGAGATGTAAATGCTTACAAAAGTTTTCGGAAGTGCTGTGTTCGGAGTTGAAGCCACTACAATTACTGTAGAGGTTAATATCGATAAGGGGGTTGGGTATCATTTGGTAGGCTTGCCAGACAATGCTATTAAAGAGAGTAACTACCGTATTGCAGCAGGTTTAAAAAACAATGGCTATAAAGTACCTGGAAAGAAAATTACCATAAACATGGCCCCAGCCGATCTGCGAAAGGAAGGGTCGGCCTATGACCTTACCTTAGCCTTGGGGATTCTTACCGCCTCTGGACAAATTAAGTCCGAGAATCTGGAGCGTTATATTATTATGGGAGAAATGTCCTTGGATGGGAGTATTCAACCTATAAAAGGTGCCTTGCCGATCGCTATAAAAGCGAAGGAAGAGGGTTTTATAGGGTTTATTTTACCCATGGAAAATGCCAAGGAAGCCGCTATTGTCGAGGGGTTAAAAGTATATGGTGTGGAGAATATAGGAGAGGTCATTGAATTTTTTGATAGCGGTACGCCCCTAGAAGAAACGGTGATAGATACCCAAGCCGAATTTTATAAGAATTTAGATTTTCCAGAATTCGATTTTTCAGACGTAAAAGGACAGGAAAGCATCAAACGGTGTATGGAGATAGCGGCGGCAGGCGGACATAATATTATTCTGATAGGCCCTCCAGGGGCAGGGAAGACCATGCTGGCGAAGCGACTGCCATCTATTTTACCGCCCATGACCTTGGATGAAGCTTTAGAAACCACTAAAATACACAGTGTAGTAGGGAAAATAAAGAATATGGGACTCATGAACCAAAGACCTTTTAGAAGTCCCCACCACACCATTAGCGATGTTGCCTTGGTCGGCGGTGGCGCCTATCCACAGCCTGGGGAAATTTCCCTATCCCATAATGGAGTATTGTTTTTAGATGAATTGCCCGAATTTAAACGCGGGGTATTAGAAGTGATGCGGCAACCGCTCGAAGATAGGGAGGTTACTATTTCCAGAGCGCGTTTTACGGTTACCTATCCCAGTAGTTTTATGCTGGTGGCAAGTATGAATCCCAGTCCCGGTGGCTATTTCAACGATCCCGATGCCCCGGTGACATCCTCCCCGGCAGAAATGCAACGCTATTTAGGAAAGATTTCGGGTCCCTTATTAGACAGGATCGATATTCATATAGAAGTAACCCCAGTGCCTTTTGAAAAGCTTTCTGAAGATAGAAAAGGAGAAAGTAGTGTCGAAATTCGCAAGCGGGTTACCGCTGCCAGGAAATTGCAGACCCAACGCTTTTTTAAGTCCGAGAATGTGCACTACAACGCACAGATGAATACCAAGCAGATTCGAAAGCACTGCCAAATGGACGAGGCCTCTAAAGAGTTGCTTAAAAATGCCATGGATCGCCTAAATCTCTCTGCCAGAGCCTACGATCGGATTTTGAAAGACTAATATTTTTATGTATAACCCATTAACTAAATAATAATCAGCATATTATTATTTATTTCGTTTTTCATCTTAATACTTTTCGACTTAATGAAAAGCTTAAACCGTTTTCATAGAGTTAAAAAAAGACCTCAACAATATATTAAAATATTTAACGCCTTTTCATAATGTTCACTTTGTACAAAAATGAACATTGTTAGGAAATACAGGGGTTTTTGAATAAAACGTATTAATAATGTTCAGTTTTGTTTTGTAAACTCATTAATGAACATTATATTTGTATCTCACCAAACAATTATAATCATGACTGGATCAACTTACTTGGATTTCGATAGGACTTTAAACAAAGCTTTTAAAATGATAAAAGATGATAAAGACAAAAGTTTTGCCCTACTGGTTATATGTGGTATTAATTTAGGTCTTAGGATAGATGACCTTACAAACCTTACTTTTGAAGATTTGCGAAAAGACACCTTTACTATTACTGAAGGGAAGACGAACAAAACTAGAACCCTTGCAGTAAACGACCACATCAAAACGGCTGTATCTTACTTCTCTGAAGATGTAAAAGGGTTTGCATTCATTAGCCAAAAGGGAACTAGGTTTAGCTCTCAGCACCTCAACAGGAAGCTTAAAGAAGCATTTAAAGGCATTGGGAGCGGTAAGGTAACTACTCATTCATTGCGTAAATGTTTCGGGCGTAGGGTCTTCGAATCCAACGGGGAGAGTGAAAAGAGTTTAGTTTATTTGTCGCAGCTTTTCAATCATAGTTCTACTCTTGTCACTAGAACCTATCTAGGGATACAACAAGAGGAATTGAACGACATTTACAATAACCTGTAAGAAAATCCAAAACGAAATTTTTTACCTCTTTTCATAAAGTTGAGGTTACTATAATCAGCCATAAAGCTATTTAAGACGTGTATCAGGCGTTTTAAGGAGCTTTAACACTAAAGTGACATATATCACTATATTTAAATCAAAGAGGCTTTAAAACGTCTGAAATGGGTTGAGGTTTAGATTTTACTTTATGTGAAGTGAATAGGCAAAACTAAAAAAAAGCCCCTAGAAATTAATCTAAGAGCTTTAAATCTATTTTTTAAACACGATAGCCGTACGAATGTGTTTAATATCCTCGGGTCTTATCTCCCTTGTATGGCCTACATCCTCGTAAAGCTTGCCATTTTCTAAATCCCTGAACGCTATAGAGCTGACTCTATGGGATGTTATTTGTTCGATTTCTAGTTTCTCCCGTAGTTTCCTTACACTCATTTTATGCTGTCCTTTAATCGTTGAACCAGTTCGTCTGTCTCGACCTCATCCATTCCATTTAACAAGGTCTTTATACTTTCCTTTTTCGATAAGACATAGGGCAACAGATCCATATGGAGCTTAAGACGAGCGGTCTTATTCAACTCCATATCTTCCTTATAAAGCCCATGTACGAAATACCTTTCCAAGGATTCCCCTATAGCCTTTCTGATCAAAACATCTGCGGGCTGTTTGAGGCTTCCCTTAGGCCGTCCCGCTTTCCTTTTCGTTTCTTTTTCTTCTTTATTTTCTTCCAATTTTTTACAATTTTTTAAATTCCATGAACCCAATGCCATCAAGGGCTTAGGCGCAAAAAGAACACCTATAGAAAAAATTTTTTTTTATTTTTTTTGTTGGTGTTTACACATCATTTTAACATATTGACTTTAAAACCTAAAAGATTAATAATCAATATGTTAACTTATATTTTTGTCGATTTCCGTTTATCTAATCGAGGCGATTCTATTATAGTCCACTTTACCCGTATCCAAATCAATGATTTCAGATAGGTTGATCCCCGTATAATGCTTGGATACGATCCCTTGTTTTAAACCCCATTCGATTATAGTAGAAAGTTTTTCAGCTAATTGCTTCAATTCGTTTTGCTTGGTGTTCTTACAAAAGGTTGAATAAATTTCCTTTAGTACGGTATCTACTTTGGTATTCATTTTAAACTCTTCATTGAGTACAAAGGATTCTAAGGTCAACCCTTTAATGCTCTCTATCTCCTTGTTAATGCCCGTAGCCCTTTGGATTAAATTCTTTACTACTGTTACGTCCTCGGGATTCTTGAACATCTCTATTGCTTTTAGCTTTATAAGGCTGGGGTACAGCTTTCTAACTCCTTGCACCTCATCCCTGTACTTTATGAGGATTATTTCATTTTGCTTGACCTCATCATTTAAATATAGGTCATTTCCGTACGTTCTAATGAACTTAATCACTTTGTCCACGCTATTGGTATCATAGTCTATACCCTTGTCGAGGTCAGTCTTTAAATCGGTTATTTCATTTAGTATATCCTGTACCTTGCTTTCTAGATTCTGCTTTAATGGTTCGTTAACCATTAGTGTTATTTTCTTTTTCATGTTATTTTATTTTTATTATTTCTTCCTCATTTTCTTTTAGCTCGCTAAAAAAATCCTGAATTATCATATTCCCGCCTTTGTCGACGTATAGTGATATATCATCCGTTACTTTAGATTCATTTGCATATCGTCCACTAGATGCGACATCTAGCGCAAAGAGGGTATCTGATATCTTACGCCCTCGTTCGTCCGTTACGGTGGCTATCCTTGCGTCATATCTGCCCTTTAATTTGTTGGTAAATTTTGATGATAGCTTTACGATATATAAATTGGGGTTGTCTGCGTCCTGTTCAATTACATTACCGTCTTTATTGGCAATCAAACTGTCTCCAATGTAGACGGTGAAGTCTTGGATTGCTAGGTTTAAAAAGACGCCGAAAGTAAAATAGTCCCCCGATTTGATTTCTGCTTTGATGTTGGTCATATCCTAGGTAGTTATGAGGTTCATTCCCTTCAGTTTATCCCAGTTGGGGAAGTAATAAAGTCTTTTTGATTTTCTTGCGCTTGGCTCTACCTCGATATATCTCCCATCGACCTTTATCATAACCGTAAATAGGTTCATTTCTTCGAGCTTGTTTCGATGTGTGGTAAAAGTTATTGTGCTGATTCTTAGGTTATTTTGCATTTCGCCGTTCTTGATATAGCTAAGTTTGTCCTTGTTTTTTTGGTGATTTATTAAAATGTAAATAATCATTAATCGTTGTACGAGACCTAACTCTTTGCTGGTGATTGTTGCTTCTAAATTGATTTTAAAATCCTGTTTTGGTGATATTTGTTTCATATTGTTTTGTTGTTTTTAATTGTTAATTTATCTGTCTAGTATAAGTTGCAGCTCTTCTATCAAGGGACATGGCGAGGTGTTGCATGATTGTTTCCCCTTCATTGCTAGGTGGTTAATTACAGGGGAGTTGTAGGATTGATATTCCTCCAGTGCTAGGTAGTTAATTACATCGGCACTTAGTATCATATCTCTAGTAGGGTTGTAGGTTTCCTTGTCATCCTCTAGGATGGAGTTTTCTGCACCAGTGTACCATGCACCGTCTTCAAATAGTTCGTCTTCATCCATTTCATCTTTTGCCTCATCTGTATATAAGTGGTCATAGTTCCCTGCATCGAAATTTATTTTAAAATAATTCCAGTCATAGTCATCATCTTCGTACAGCTCCTCTTTGTAGAACTTGTTTTTTAGTTCTCGGTATAGTCTCATACTTATTTTTCCCGTTCGTTTACTACAGGCCTTATAACTAGGTATTGCGTCGTTGTATGATGACAGTATGATTGCCATCAACCTTTTAATGTATGTCCTATAGTCTTTCTTCAGGCCCTCGAATTGTTTCATACTTATTTTTAGGTATTTGCCTCCTTCGCTTAGCTTGTATTTGCTTTCGTATCGGGTTTTTTTCGACTGTATGAAATGGTTATCAACAAGAACCTTTATTGATTTGACTACTGGTGCTTCGGACATTCCGCAGCTCTTTATTATTTCCTTGATAGGAAGCTTTCTGAAGGTTTTTGTGTCGCAGCTTTTCAAAATAGCCATGTACACCGCTTTATCTCCAATAGATAAGCTTCCATTTAGTATGATGTCGTGATTAACCTTTTTGTAAAAATCCCCTTCCTTAAAGGTATGTTTGATATATCTCTGTAAAGCTGGCATTTGTTCGTAGGGCTTTTGTCCTTTCCTTTGGCCATTTTTGCCTTGTTCTTTTTTCATTTTCTTTTATTCCTTAGATTTGATTATCAACTTGTTTTTTACTAGGATTCGAAATAGCTTTGATTTAATCCCTATCCCTTCGCACGCTTCTTTCATATTGCTGTAGGTCACACCATTATACAGGTAGGTATGACCCTCTGTTTTTTTTCTTTCCATTTTTTTTAAATGCTTTTTTTTGTTAATATAAAAACCGTTATTTCTTCATTATATATTAAGTTAAAAATATATAGATGTTATATGTTGATTACCAAGTGTTTACAATTTGATTTTAAAACCAGTTTTTTAAAAAAATCGAGGAGATTTGAAGGGGTGCAATGAAAAACTTAATGAGGAGTGTTGAGGTGTTTTTCTTTAGGATTTATCGAAAAATAGAGTGTATCAAAACAATAGTCTGTATGTTCCAAAACAATAGTCCGTATGTTCCAAAACAATAGTTTCCTTTATATTACTTTTCTATAAGAATTAAATATAATAATTGGAAGGATTCCAACTATTGATTTTTTTTTGAGGTTTTTAACTTTATGGGAAGGAGGTTATTTTCATAGAGTTAAAAAAAGGAATTTAAAATGCGCATTAAAAAAGAACCTCAACAAAATACCAACCTCTCATAAAGTAGATAGGAAAATACATGACCGCAAAACCCCTTGTATCTCATTTTAGGTATCCAACAGACGTTTTAAGGAGCTTTAATGTAAAAGCGATATGTTTGTATAGATGAGGTTATTAAAACCTCTTAAAAGAGCTAATTACGATTATAGGGTAAATACCCTGTATTTTATATTGTTACATTTGTAACAATTTGTTAAATACTTAACTTAATATGTTGAATAAAAATAAAAAAATAATAAATAAAAAAACCTCATCCAAATAGTTGAGGTTAAAGCGTTTCTTTTTAACTCTATGGAAAAACACAATACATCTCCCATAGAGTTAAAAAGAAACTTCAATACAAACCTAACAAGCTGTTTAAGGTGTGTATTAGGCGTTTTAAG
Organism: Arenibacter nanhaiticus; assembly: GCF_900141935.1. Lineage (GTDB taxonomy): Bacteria > Bacteroidota > Bacteroidia > Flavobacteriales > Flavobacteriaceae > Arenibacter > Arenibacter nanhaiticus. Next base: position 37,760 of record NZ_FQYX01000009.1, read on the forward strand.
GTGCTTTAGTTTAAAAGTGATAGTAAGTACTGCATTGAAATATGCAAAGCTTTAAAAGCTCTTAATATTACTTACTTGCTTTTCTCCTTTAAATAGTCATCTACCATCATATCGATATCATCATCTTCAATGGGAAACCTTAGGGGTAGTTCTTCATTTTTATATCTTTCGCTCTCGGGCTTTTTAGATTCCCACCCCAATTTACTTGGGTTTGGCTTTTCAAGGTCATAGCTCCACCGCCCAAAAACATTGATAATAACGCTATTTTTATCAACCTCAACGTAATTAACAACGTCTTTTATTTCGATTTTAAATTCTTCTAGGTCGTCGCTAAAGTGTTTTATTTCGGATTTTCTGTCATTTCTTAAGAGCTCTATATACTCCTTAAGCTTGGAATTGTCCGCCTTTATTATTTGATATCTTCCCTCTATTTCGCTTCTCTTGGTCTCCCATTCCTCTTTTGAAAAATCACCGTCCATATACAAATCCATAGCTTTAGATTTCCTTTCGGTGAGTTTTTTTTCTTCTCTGTTGTTTAGTTGGATTTGAGCTTCAAGGGATGTTATTTGAAGGTCTATATCCTTTTTATATTGTTCGTCTTTTTGCTTCTTTGCGTGCCTTTCAACTACTTTTTTTACCATCCGAAATAACCAAGGTCGATTGATAGAGTTTTTGCATTTCGGGTCTTTGCAGATATAAAGATTCAGCCTACCGCTTTCAATAACTCTTTGATACATAGGGTTTCCGCAGTGGCATTTTATCCTTCCTTCTACTACATTGGTATGTACTTTGGTTTTAGTACCGAATTTACTTCTACTATTCATCGAGTCATTAGCTTTCTGCCATAGCTCTTTCGATACAATTGGTTCAACTTCTAGTGTTAAATCCATATACACCCTTTCGCCTTTATGAAATGGATTTCGTATGATTCCCCCCAATGTTGACATGTGAAGTTTGCGGTCAAACTCGGTCTCTATCATAGCCGATATACTCCGCATTCCTAGGCCACTGGCACATAATTCAAAAATCTTTTTGATGATAGGTGCTTCATCGTTATCAATTATCGGTGTACCGTCTTTACCTTTCTTGAACCCTATTATTTTTCCCCCGAATGCTTTATTTTTTTTTGCACTAGATAATTTACCCGACTTAATCCTAGAGGACAATAGACGACTTTCATTTGCAACCATTATCCCAAACAAACTGATAAGCATTTCCGAAGCTATAGACCTGCTTCCGTTGGGTTCAAGTGTAGAGATGCCCAAGTCCTTAAAGTGGATACAGATACCTTGTTCCGCATACTTTTCGACCACATTTAAAATATCTCGGTTTTTCCTTCCAAGCCTTGATATTTCGAGAACCAATATATCTGTTATATCCTTATTGTCCTCTAGGTACTTCTCTAGCTGGATAAACCCTTCCCTTTGTTCTGCATCTGTCTTTGAACCACTTACGGTATCTTCAAAGACTCTAACCAGTTTCAGATTTTTTGATGTGGCAAATTCCGCAATATCTTCCCTTTGTCTTTGTAGGTTTTGCTCCTCACTAGAAACCCGTAAATAGGCTACCGCTTTCCTCATAACGTTGTGATTTAAACGATAAAGATAGTTTTAAAAATGAATTATACATAAAAAAGTATAACTAAGGTAGCTAGAACCATTGCCGATCTAGAAAACGCCCCCGAGGTCAAAGGCAACCATATTGGAGAAGCTATTCAATACAGAAGTTTAGACCGAGAAGGCTGGTTAGGGTAGGGGAAATCAGCTTAAATCAGTTCCCGACGATCTATGAAAAAGGGGTCGGACTTAAAAAAAGTCCAACCCCAGTTATTTTACACTTAGACGCTGAAACGTATAGTATCCTTTTTTTAAGTGCTCTTTTATGTTATATTTTGTCTTACCTCTTGTAGTCTATGATTAAAATCATAACAAAGTGCGTTATATAAAAAATCTGACATAAAATTACACAACATTTCTATAGCACCTTTCGGAGCATCTTTAGGATGGGCTGTTAAAAGGCCATGCGCAAAGCAATTTCTTAGCATGGCGCTTACATACAATCCTTTTCTAGCACCTTCTCCTTTTCTAAATTCTTTTAGACTTCTACGTTGGGCAAAAGAATTACAGTTTTCTAATAAAAAATTAAATATAGCGTCATTGGTGTCAACAATATCAAAAGCATCTTTTATTTGTTTAAACATGGAAGCTGGCACTTTCTGTAATGCCAAATGGTACATGCCTCCTTCAATTCCCTCACAATCCGTCACATAGCGCTCAAAAGCACTAAACATTAAAAAATGTCTGTTTAGCGCTTCATATCCTTTTGAAGTGCCTTCTCCAAAATCATTAAATGTTATTGATTCTATGGACTTTGCAACACGTAATCTACGGGCAAATCCATTAAAACTAGCACGGGATCCAGAAACATAATCAAAATCTTCCATGGAAGCTTTATCTACTCCCGCTCTGGTCAAATATCTAAATTCACTAAAACCGGGGAGAACAGATTCCTCATATAGTATTGCAGTTTTTTCTAGGGTCATTATGTTAAAATATTGAATTGCACGATTTAAACCATAAAATTAACAGACTGGGGTAGATTTATAGTCAGTATTTTACAACAATCGCTCATGATTTTTTTGTTCCTTTATTCCAAATATAGCAACTATTTAAGGTGTAAATTAAAAAAATGTAGGAAATTACCTTTATTATTAATTTGAAGTTGTTTGCATTTTAGAGAGTCATAGATATTACCTTTTTGACCGCGGTACCTATTCGAATCTAAATGGAATTTGCCTATCCCCATATTCATATAGAAGTAACCTTGGTGCCCTTTGAAAAACTATCTTAGGATAAAAAAGGAGAAAGCAGTGTAGAAATTCTCAAACGGGTTACCGCGGCCACGGATTTACAGACCTATCGTTTTTTGAGCCTTAGAACGTACACTACAACGCACATATGAATACCAAGCAAATTGGGAAGCACTTGAGAACCATCGCCGATCGAGACAATGTACCTGATTTCAATATTAATACAGAAGCGTGGAGCGAGAAGGTTGGTTGAGGTAGTGATGAATTATATAGTACTAGCGTGACGCTAGCGGGGCATTATGCCTTGCCAATTTGACATTTAAAAAGTGCTTAATGAATAGTATCGTAGGATTTTTCTTTTTAAAAATGGAGTTGATGCAGTAAAAATGACAGTTTTTTTGGATTGGTATTAAAATTGTTCTTTATAGGGTGAATTTATTGTTTAACTAAAATTTTATGAATTATGAGCACTTTAGTAAATGTTCCTAAAAATGAAGGTTTGGCAAAGACAAATTCCAATCAGAGGCCAGACTTTCCGCTTTGGTCTTCTTTATTCGATGATTTCTTCAATAGAGATTACCCAATGGTTTTGAATTCAAATTTTAATACCGGCATCAGTGTGCCCAAAGTTAATATTAAAGAGACCGCAGATGCTTATTTTGTAGAGATGGCCGTTCCGGGGTTAAAGAAATCCGATTTTCAGATAGATTTGGATAATCAACTACTATCAATAGCAACTACTATGGAGGTAGAAAATGAACAAAACAAAGAAAATTATTCTCGCAGAGAGTTTGGTTATTCTTCCTTTAAAAGAAGCTTTAAACTGCCCGAAACCATAGAGGAAAATAAGATACAAGCTAAGTATAACGATGGTATTCTGAGTATTCATCTGCCTAAAAAGGAAGAGGCGAAACAGAAACCGCCGAGAAGTATCAATATTTCTTAATCTAAACTTTAGTGAAAGGACCAACTTGGTCCTTTCTTTTTTTACCAATCTATTAGATGCGAGTAACATAGGGCGATTACAATTTTTGATTTATTAAGGCTTCCCGAAATTAGTACAACCTTCTACATGTAATTCCCTTATTAGAGCTGTATGGTTTTAGATATTTACATGGATAATTGTTCATTGTTCCCTATTAATTGGATGCCGCGTTAGGGACCGCGGCGGCATCCCCGCAGCGCAGCAAGGGATACAGCCAAGGGCCTGCCCGACGTAGGAGGGAACGCCCAAATACAACTGCTTTGGATTATACGTATTGACAACTTGGCTCTAATAATAGCGTCCAAACACATCTTTTAAAATTGGTCCATTTGTATTCTTGTTTTAAAGGTGCTTGGAAGGAAACAGCTGCTAAGGGTAAAAGCTTTAAGGAAATACTTGGGTATCAGCTTGGTATTTCGTATTTTCATGATGCCTTTCTTGAAAAATGAAAATTTTAAAGCGGGTAATAGGAGTGAAGGCATACAACTATCGTCCCTTAACTTATAAACTGTATTTAAACGGCTGTATCATGGAACATAGAATAGCACTTAAGAAAGTTGAATACGTCACTCACAATGTTTTACATTTAATAGCCGAAAAGCCCAAAGGGTATTCCTTTAGCCCAGGACAAGCTACGGAAGTGTCTATAGACAAGGAAGGATTTCGCGCCAAGAAAAGACCATTTACGTTTACCAGTCTGCCCGAGGATGAGGATTTAGAATTTACTATAAAAATATACCCCTCGCATGATGGGGTCACCAAAGAATTACATCATCTAAAAGTAGGCGATTGTCTTCTTATTGGCGATGCTTGGGGCACCATACAATACAAAGGTCCGGGAGTTTTTATTGCCGGGGGTGCCGGAGTGACCCCATTTATAGCGATTCTTAAGGACCTGAACCGCAAAGGAAAATTAGCGGGACATAGGTTGTTTTTTGCCAATCAAAAGGAGAAAGATATTATTTATAAAAACAAACTAAAGACTTGGCTTGGCGATGATGTAGTACATATGCTGTCTAAGGAAGATAAAGACCATGTTCCCCATGGGCATATCAATCGCGCCTTTTTGGAGCAACAGCAAATAGACAGCTCGGGCTATGTATACCTTTGTGGTCCGCCTGCTATGATGGATGCCCTGTCAGCAGAAATATATGCCCTTGGAGTACCCAAAGACCATTTGATTACCGAAGATCCGGAATAAAACCTTTGGCTTGGAATACAATGGAACACACTAATTGGACTATGATCAATAGCCGTTGACGAAGAATCACTCTACATTAGGGAGTGTATAACTGATATAAGAACCTGCCAACCCAAAAAGGGACAGCACTAAAATAACCCCTTCGGTAGAGACGACAGAAGCCGCGGCACTTATTCCTCCTGTAATTAAGAGAATACCGCCTATGATGGTATTGCTTACCGCCACATAGTCGGTACGTTTATTGCCATGGGCCATATCTACAATATAGGTCTTACGGCCCAAACGAACACCACTATGCGCTATGCCCAAAATAAAGAAAGCCAGCGGATAAAGCCAATAGGCATTTTTTGCAATGGGTGCAAAGCTCACCAGGCAAAACATGAACACCCCCAACAAGGAGGCTATGATAGCCGCAAACCCCATTACATTTTTACTCGATCTATCGGCCATTCTGCCCCAAACGGGGGCGCTGATAATAGCGGCTAGACCATTTGCAATGATAAAAAGCCCTAGGAGATAGCTTTCCTTCCCTAGATAACGCTGCGCTAAAATCACATAAAAAGGAGCGGTCAATGCCGAGCAAAGCAGTAGCGACCTAGCAATTATGAAACGCCTAAATTGCATGTCTGTTCTAAGGAGATCCATCCGAGCAAGGGCTTCCTTCCACCCGTTTTGTCCACCCGAGGTAGCACCAGGAAACTCTTTGATACCCGCATAAATCAAGGCCGATATAAGCCACATGACGCTAGCAAAGAAAATAGTATAACTGTAAAAGGTACTATCGGCGCCGTTCTTAGATTGGTACATCATATAAAGTCCGGCTACCAGTACCAAAATGCCCGATACGGAAACCGTATATCCTTTGAGCCTTCCTCTACGGCCTTTGGGGATTGTTTTTCCCAAGACATCCTTTGAAGCAACCGAACAGAGGCCGCGAGATAAACTAAAGGTAATAAGAAATAGTATAATAAGCCAACCCGCTGTACTGCCAGTAGTGTGCAGGGTAACCATACCAATAGCGACCATGGATAAAAATTGAAGCACGGCCCCAATAACATAGACCCATTTGCGTTTCTCTTTGGTACGGATATAACTGGCAATGATGAGTTGTGGAAGCATAGACCCCGATTCGCGAATAGGGACTATAAAACTTATGAGGTAAACCGGGGCGTTTACATAGCTCATTACCCAGGCCAAAACTGTTTTTGGATTACTAAGGGTATCGCCTAGTTTAGAAAAGGTATTGCTTAAAAGGATCAGGAAATAATTTTTAGGCGTATACTCACAGGCCGATTCGTCGATGTCCTTACAAATGCGGGCATCTTCCTCATTGTTTATATAATCGTATAATTTTTCTGTCCAAGAAATAGATTTCATGCGGTCGTGTTTTTGGAAAGAGTAGTTTACTGCCGTCCATGGAAATAAAAATAAGCATTTAAGGCAGAACCCCCTCAAGATAATTAAGGTTTTACGAAGTGTTGAGATTAAAATTAGGGCACTTAAGACGACTTCCTTTATCAGGACAATTTTCCTATCTTTACGAGTCACAATTATAACAACATCTTAGATGAAAAACGTTTGTTCCATGTTAATGCTAACGGTTTTGTTTACAGCTTGTAACGATTCCAAATCCAAAAACAAGGCATCCGATATGGATGCTATGACACAGAATATGACAGAAAACCCCTTACTTGTCGAAAGCACCTTGCCTTATGGTGCTCCCAATTTTACACAAATTAAAAACAGCCATTTTAAACCAGCCCTTTTACAAGGAATGGAAGCCCAGCAACAGGCTATCGCAAAAATAGTCAATGCTAGTGAAGCTCCTACCTTTGAAAATACGGTGTTGGCTTTAGAAAAGAGCGGTGCCTTATTAGACAGGGTAGAAAATGTTTTTTACAGTCTTACCGGAGCTCACACCAACGATACCTTACAAGCTATTCAGGAAGAAATGGCGCCTAAGTTCTCGGAACAGCGCGATGCCATTTATTTGAATGAAAAGTTATTTGATCGTATAAAAACCTTGCACGAAACAAGGGAGACCTTAGGATTGGATGCGGAGTCCCTTAAATTATTGGAGAAGTATTTTGAAGATTTCGAAATTGCCGGTGCCAATCTATCTGCGGCCGACAAGGAAACTTTAAAAACATATAATTCGCGCTTAGCGACTCTGATCAATACTTTTAACAAAACCCTGTTGGAAGCCAATAATAGTGGTGCTATTGTGTTTACGAAAAAGGAAGATTTGGCAGGCTTATCAGAAGGAGTATTAAAATCCTTGGAAGACCCAGCTTCTAAAGGTTGGAAGATTCCACTACTGAACACTACGCAACAGCCTTTGTTACAATCTTTGGACAATAGGGCTACGAGAGAAAAAATATTTAAAGCAGCTTGGAACAGGGCCGATGGTACTGCTCAGGACACCAAGGCCATTATTGCCGAAATAGCGGAATTACGTGCGCAAAAAGCAGCCTTGTTAGGTTTTGATAACTATGCATCATGGAGCCTACAAAACACCATGGCAAAAATACCAGAGAATGTCTTTAATTTATTTAACGGACTTATTCCTGCGGCTACTGCCAAAGCGGCCGTAGAAGCCAAGGAAATTCAGAAAATGATTCGGCAAAAGGGAGGCGACTTTAGCTTGGAGCCTTGGGATTGGAATTACTATGGGGAAATGGTGCGTAAAGTCAAGTACGATTTAGACGAAAACCAGATCAAGCCTTATTTTGAAATGAAAACGGTTTTGGAAAAAGGGGTCTTCTATGCTGCTGAAAAATTGTACGGTCTTACTTTTAAAGAAAGAACAGATATCCCTACCTACCACGATGAGGTTTTAGTGTATGAGCTTTTCGAAGAAAATGGCGATGCCTTAGGCTTGTTTTATGCCGATTTCTTTGCACGTCCTAGTAAGCGAGGTGGGGCTTGGATGAGCAACTTTGTGACGCAATCGAAATTATACGACAAAAAACCGGTAATCTACAATGTGTGTAACTATCCTAAGCCAGCGGAAGGTGAAGCGGCTTTATTGACCTATGATGAGGTAGAGACTATGTTTCATGAGTTTGGTCACGCTTTGCACGGTTTCTTTGCCGATCAGCAATATCCATCGCTATCCGGGACTTCTGTAGCACGTGATTTTGTTGAATTCCCATCACAGTTCAACGAAAACTGGGCCTTGTATCCGGAAATCCTTAAGAACTACGCCCTTCATTATAAAACAGGAGAGCAGATTCCACAAGCCTTGATCGATAAAATCAAGAATTCTGGCACCTTTAACCAGGGGTATAGCCTAACGGAAAATTTGGCGGCTTCTAATTTAGATATGCAATGGCATACTATTGGTGCTGATAAAAAGATTGATGATGCCAATGCTTTTGAAAAAGAGGCGCTTCGTAAAACGGCGTTAGACGTTGTATCGGCAGTGCCACCACGTTATAGATCTACTTACTTCTCCCATGTTTTTGGAAGTGGCTATGCAGCTGGGTATTATTCGTATTTGTGGACAGAGATGTTGCACCACGATGCCTACAATTGGTTTGAAAATAATGGTGGACTTACCCGAGAAAACGGACAGCGCCTAAGAGATATGGTACTTTCTCGTGGAAATACCTTGCCACTAGAAGAAATGTATAAAGAGTGGCGCGGTAGCGAACCAAAAATTGAGCCGATGCTAAAGGCACGTGGCTTAAAATAATCGATTTGTGTTATCATACCGTAAAATTAAAGGGGCCCTAATGGTCCCTTTTTTGATTTCATAGGACAAGGGAAGGGAGTTCGGTTTGGTGAAAGACAAAAAAAAGAGTGCATAAGGAGTTGTGGCCGATAACCCGAAAATCCGTAAAACACCTACGGTTATGCAATGGTGCGATTTGGTGGTAAATTCTTATTTAAGTTTAAAAGCAGATAAAGGTACCCTTTAGGTTACTAAATTAAATCAATCCACTTAAATACTATATCATGGCCAATTATTATTGTGAATATTGCGGAGCCAAAAGCGCTACCATCACTACCCTTACTGCCAATAGCTGTCACCGTCATCCTTTAGGGAAAGGAAAGCATAAATTGTATGAGGGCAGTGAGAAGTCTACCTATAGCTGTAAGCACTGCGGCACCTCTTCAGGAACTATTTCGGGTCTTACGGGTAATTCGTGCCACAGACACCCGAATGGACCTAGTAAGGGCAAACACGCACCTGCCTTGTAGGGGATCAAAACCTAAAGTCTAGCCAAATTAGAAAACACCGCATACCCCAGACTATTGTATAGAGGACAAGTGCGGTGTTTTAAAAAGGAACAGCCTTTTATTGGTAGCCAAAGAGCCTAAACGCTAAAAGGCTGGTTTGAAAACCTTTGATTTAAGAGGCTTATAACCAATAAAGAAAATAGTCCATAATAATAAAAGGAACAAGTACGAGGTATTGGCCATTAAATCCAGGTAATCGATTTTTCCTTCCGTAAAACTTAAAATCATTAATACTTGTGCGCCATAAGGTAAGAGGCCTTGTGAAATACAAGAAAATATATCGAGAATAGAAGCGGTTTTTTTGTTGTCCAATTGGTACTCGTCATTAATTGTTTTAGCGATAGCGCCCACTATAATGATAGAAACGGTGTTATTGGCAATAGCCGTGTTAACACCCCCGACCAAGGCAGCGATTCCAAATTGAGCTGAGGTCTTGTTCTTAATCAAAGCTTTTATTTTATTCAGTATATAATCGATCCCTCCATTAAAAGCAACTAAAGCGGCCAAACCACCAGATAGTAACGACAACAAGAAAATCTCGGTCATATTGGTAAATCCAGTATAGGCTATTCTGGTCGATTCAAGGAGGGTGAAGTTTCCATATAAAACACCTAATAGCCCAGCGGAAAGAATACCTAAAAGAAGCACTACAAATACATTAATCCCAATTATTGATAACAGAATCACCAATAGATATGGCATAATTTTAATGATAGAATACGTATAGATAGCGGTTTCGGTTGGGGTGGTATTAATATCCATTCCCTGAAAGATTAAAACACCTATAGTCAGCAGCGCTGCGGGTAGGGCTATTTTAATATTTTGCTTAAACTTGTCGCTCATTTTACAATCTAAGGATTGTGTAGAGGCGATCGTGGTATCTGAAATAAGGGAAAGGTTATCACCAAACATAGCGCCTCCTAACAAGGCACCGCACAGTACTGCCAAGGAAACCCCGCCTTTATCGGCAAAACCTACTACAATAGGAGCTAGGGCCACAATGGCTCCTACAGAAGTCCCGGTAGACACAGATAGGAAGGAAGCTATAAGGAAAACGCCAATATATATATACTCTATAGCGATATAATCTAACCCAAGATGGACGATGGCATCGACACTTCCGGTGGCCTCGGTAATCGCAGCAAAGGCTCCGGCAAGCAGATAGATAAGGCACATAGTAAGAATCTTATTATCGCCACAACCTTTTAAAAGCGTTTTTATTTTTGAATTTACAGAATGTTTAAATAGTAGAAAAGCAACAATAATTCCTGCCAGTACTGCTATGGGAGAAGGTAGCGCATAAAAATCGTTTTGATAGATGCCAACACCTAAAAAAGTGAATACAAATACGAATAAGGGAATCAGTGCAGTAAAACTTGGATTTTTGTCTTTTGAATATGCCATTTTAATATTTTTGGAAGCTCAAAAGAAATGACAGCAAATAGTTGGGAATATGGGTTAACATTTGTTCCAATGATATTTGGCTTATCTATTTAGCACCTTGCTTGTTAATGCAGGTTGCTATCTCTTTTGAGATTCTTGATAATTAAGGCCGCAAAAGTATGGTATTTGAAGCAAACTGTTTCTTAAAATACTCTTATTATTTTATAAAGTTTTTTTCTTCCTTAAGGCGTGTAAAAGACCTTTGCTATATCCTATAGATACAACGATGAGGTACTATAGTTGAGGTTCTTTTTGCTTTAAAACAAAGAGATAAAACAGTGCTAAGGATTTATAATGTAAACCGAAATTAAGGTAGAGGTGCTTATATGAGGCTACTCTCTAGTCGGAACTCAACTTTTCAATGGTTTAGCGGCTTATTCCATAGGATTATAAAACTATTGGCAGTATTCCTTGTAAAAGAGCATATCTTTGCCAAAAAATATTTTATGTCAAAACAGTTTTCCGATTTAGGAATTAATGAACAAATACTACAAAGTTTAGGCGAATTACAAATCTCTGTACCCACAGATATCCAAAAAAAGACTATTCCCTTAATCCTAAATCAGAACAAAGATGTCGTTGGTTTGGCAAAAACAGGAACCGGTAAAACGGCTGCTTTTGGATTGCCTTTATTGCATTTGATCGACGAAGAAAATACAGCGGTCCAAGCAGTAATACTTGCGCCAACAAGGGAACTTGGGCAACAAATTTATGCGAACCTAACTTCTTTTAGCGCTCATAGTCCAGCTATTTCCATAGCCTCTGCATTTGGAGGAATCCCTATAAAACCTCAAATAGAACGTTTAAAAAGCCCAACTCATATCGTAGTGGCAACCCCAGGGCGTTTAGTTGATTTGGTAAATAGACAGGCCATTAGCATCAAAAACATCGCTTATTTAGTGTTAGATGAAGCCGATGAAATGGTTAGTGCCTTAAAAGAAGACTTGGATGTAATTATCAAAGAAACGCCTAAGTCTAGAAGAACACTATTATTTACGGCTACTATGCCTGGCGCTATAAAGCAATTGGTACAGAATTATATGTCTAAACATGTTGTGCAGGTCCAGGCTGACATGGACACTGTAGGACACCAAGGCATAGACCATCAATATATGGTTGTAGAGCCTATTGAAAAATTAGAGGTGCTGCTACACTTTTTAAATTCTAAAGAAGGCGAACGAGGAATCATTTTTTGTAAAACAAAGGCTGCGGTGAATAAATTAGCCAAAAACTTAGCCATCAATAAATTCTCCTCAGGAGCTATTCACGGAAGTTTAACCCAAGGAATACGAGATAGGGTTATGGGGCAATTTAGAGAGGGGTATATAGATGTACTTGTGGCTACCGATTTGGCAGCACGTGGTATTGACGTTAAAGAAATCTCCTATGTGGTCAATTATCATTTACCAGATACCTACGATACCTATGTTCATAGAAGCGGACGTACGGCAAGGGCAGGGGCCAAAGGGCTTTCCTTGACTATTTTACAACAAGAAGAAGTAGAAGAGATAGCCGATTTTGAAAAGGAATTAGGCATAGTTTTCCATAAATTTGAAAAGGCAGATGCACAAAGTATAGAGGAAAACAACAGTTTGGTTTGGGCTAAAAAAATATTTAAGACCAAACCAAACCGCACTGTTTCTAAAGAATTTAAAGAAAAAATAAGCACCATATTCCATCATCTGACCAAGGAAGAATTGGTAGAGAAAATATTGGCAAATCACCTCGCAGAAACTACGACTGCGAGTCAACCACTAGAAAAGTCTAAAAAGAAAAAAAGAAATTAGCCCAAGATAAAATATACTTTATCGAAAGCTATTGCTGAGGTGTTGTTCTAAACAGTTACCTTAAAAAAATAACGATCACAATCGTACCAATAAGTCTCTTAGCCCCTATGTCAATGGGGCTAAGAAATTGTACTTATCTTATAGAAGATAAGCATTCACATGGCTGTAATGCTACAGAATCACCATTGGTCTTTAACTCCCTAGAGCCATACTTGGTTTAAGTTTAGCGTATTCTTATATTCTCACCACCTTATATGAAGCTGTTTTCTAAAAACACCCTTCCTTTATTGAGTGTCTAAAGAAAAGGGATTTTGAGATTTTTTACTTATAAAAATCAAGGACGACATTGTGTTCTTCTATGCAACTTTAATTTTCATCTGCTAAAAATTGTAGTATCTTAAGACAATTAAATTAGATTTAAAAGAGAAGAGTTCTGCTAGGAATAAAGTTTAAGAATCTTTCTTTTAGATTAAAATATAAAACATGAAAGCAATAGGATTTAAACAATCGTTACCCATCACGGAAAAGGACAGTTTTATGGCGTTTGAAACTGAAAAACCCATGCCAGAAGGATATGACCTATTGGTGAAAATAGCGGCCGTATCCGTAAATCCGGTCGATTTTAAAGTCAGGCAAAATGCCGCAAAGGATACGGTCCTAGATACTCCAAAAATTATTGGATGGGATGCCGCGGGCACGGTAGAGGCCGTAGGCGATAAAACAACAAAATTTAAGGTAGGCGATCAAGTCTACTATGCAGGCGATATAACCAGAAGCGGTAGTAATGCAGAATACCAACTGGTAGATGAACGCATCGTTGGCCATAAACCAAAAAGTCTGACGCTGGCCGAAGCTGCCGCCATTCCATTAACCGGATTAACGGCCTGGGAATCGCTTTTCGATCGTATTAAAATAAATCCAGAAAAGGATAAAGAAAAAACAGTGTTAATTTTAGCCGGGGCCGGTGGCGTAGGATCTATAGCCATCCAATTAGCAAAAAAAGTAGGCGGACTTATCGTACTGGCTACGGCTTCAAGACCAGCATCCATAGAATGGTGCAAAGCGCTGGGAGCGGATTATGTGGTAAATCACCATCGCCTAAAGGAAGAATTAGAGAAAATAGGGCATAGTCAAATGGACTATATTTTAGATTTTGTGGATTTAGAAGGGTATTGGGAAATGGCTGCAGATATAATAAAACCTCAGGGACATATTGTTACCATTACCGGTAGCAACAATCCATTACCTCTAAATGTATTAAAAAATAAGAGCGTTACCCTTTCCTATGAATTCATGTACACTCGGTCTATGTATACTACGGACGATATCGAAAAACAACATCAAATTCTGAATAAAATTGGGGAATTATTCGATGCCGGTACGCTCAAATCCACTTTGACTACTACTTTGAAGGGGTTTACGGTAGAGAATCTTAAAAAGGCACATCAATTGCAAGAGTCTGGAAGGAGCATCGGAAAAACGGTGATTCAGTTTTAAGCCTAAGCAATAAGACCAGTATCAAAAGAGTTAGGGGAAAGGGTGCTGATATTTTCTATAAATTTCAGCCGAATTATTTGGGCGTTCCCTCCTTCGTCGGGCGGGCCCTTGGCTATATCCCTTGCTATGCTGCGGGGATGCCGCCGCTGTCCCTAACGCATACTAGTTGAAAAATGAAGCTACCATCCCAATGTTTGAGTTTATTCTAAACCATCTGTTGTTGTCTGAATAAAAACCGGAAGGTCATAACATTGAATTCAGCAACAAGGTGCCCAATATCAGGAGAACTATGGAAATAATGCCTCCTATCATTGCAAAGTGTTTGAATTTATAAATCCCCATGCTATAGATCAAGGAGTTGGTCTGATAGCCCACGGGGGTGAAAAAACTAAAATTGGATGCGAACATCACTGCCAGTATAAAAGGTTTCACTTCTAAGTCCATTCCCGTAGCTACAGAAATTGCGATTGGAGTCATAATAATAGCCGTTGCATTGTTAGATATAACGGCGCTTAACAGCATGGTTGCGAAAAACAGCGTTCCTATCGAAAACATGGAAGGCCTGCCTTGCATAAAAATTAATAGCTTGTCGGATAACCAGTCATCTGCACCGGTATTGTGCATGGCAATTCCAAGAGGAATCATTCCAGCCAATAAAAACAAGATCTGCCAATTAATTTTTTTGTACACGCTCTCTAGCGTAACATGGTTCAGCAACAGAAGAGCCACGGCACCCAATAGGGTGCTCGTTAAGATTGATAGAATGCCTGTTGCAGCTAGGAGTATTACTCCCAATAAAATAAGGAGTGTCATATTCCGTTTTGGGGACTCGGAGATTTCGGGCGCCTCATATTGTTGTAAGATAGCAACGTTATCAGAGAGATCAAAATCCTTTATCTTATCAGGATCAATGTCAAGCAGCACTCGGTCACCAACTTTTAGCCGTGTAAATTCTAGCGTATCCGGGGATACCCTCTCCTTAAAATGGCGGAGATTTTTTCTCTTTTTTATGGCCAATGGAATAGCATCGTGCATCATCATATTTTTTAGTTCATTAAGGGATTTTCCTAAAAAACGAGCCCCTGGCAACATCATCATTTCTACGAGAACAGTTTGTACTTCTCTATCTTTGATCGGTTTGTCAGCTAGCTCCTTTTCTTTGAATTCATATTGACCATACACGTTTTTAGCTGCTTCACTATGCGAAATAATGACTTCGGAGTCACTCTTAATCCGTAAAAGATGATCAAGGGTGCAGGACAACATAAGACGATCTCCTTTTTGAAGCGTTATTCTATTCATATTGAGTGGACTATCAAATCCTGACCTAAAAAGTTTCAGTACCGAAATACCAGAAGCTCCCAAGAAGGAATCTTCTAACCGCTTCCCTATAAGGCTAGAATTAGGGGCAAGCTCCAAGGTTGTTATGTAGCTATCTACATTGTACTGCTCCCGTAGTTTATCCTTCGAATCCTTAGGGAGTAGCGGTGCCAAAAAGCTTATCAGTACAATGGATACCAATAAAAAGATAGCCCCAAACCAAGAAAATTCAAAAAACATAAATTCTTTCCCTAAGCGCTCGGTATAAATAGAATTCACAATAAGATTGGTAGAAGTTCCCATTAAGGTGCAGCTACCCCCAAGTATACTGGCAAAAGATATCGGCATTAAAAGTTTACTCTTGGAGATATCGTATTTATCAGAAAGTTCCGTGACAATTTTAATGAATACGATGACTACAGCCGTAGAGCTGATAAATGCCGAAATAGTGCCGGTGATGAACATAAAAGCCGGAACCATTAATAAAACCGGCCAATTTCGAAACTTTTTTAGACCATGGGCCATCCATGAAATCACACCATTCTGCTCTAGGGCTACGGCTATAATCATAAGACATAAAATGGTGATAACAGCAGTATTAGAAAATCCGCTAATAGCCTCTTCAGGAGTAATAAGGCCAAAGAACACTAAAAACCCTATGGTACAAAAGGCTATTTTGTCCATAGTGAATATTTCTAGAGCAAACAGTACCACTATGGTGGCTATAATTAAGAATGTTAAAGCGATCTCTAAAGTCATTTTCTTAATTTATCTGGCTACTATAAATATAGGTTAATGGAGCGGGTTGGGAAAACGTATCGGCGTTTACTGTTTTCTTAATCACTAGATTATACTAATTAATTCATATAAATTAAATATGTTTTGGTGTAAATATTTAGAAAAGAACCAAAAATCAACATCCAAATAAATGGGGCCAAAGCCAGGAAAATAGAATCTTCAATAAATCTAGGTAGTTGAGGCCAAAGCTTCAGCCCACAGCAAATTTCAGAGACACTTAGTTTCTACTCTATTTTACATAATGTAAAGCGCGATCCCAAATTCATACTCAGCAAGGAAGGGGTGGTTTAATGGCAAGGTCAAATCTCAAATTCTTCGAAAAATTAAGCTTCTCATAATTCGCGTATTTAAAAATTTATGGACTCTAGTCCAGAATATGAAAGTTATGGAAAACCTTGTATTAGCCAGGATTAACTAAATGGGTCTAGGCTGTTAGATGTTATTCAGGAAATTTATAGAGTATAGGAACTGTATTAAAAGGATTTCTTTTTTAACCTCATAAAGAATGTCGTTAAGGGAATAAAATGCCTCTTCCTTATACCGTGAACAGAAAAAAGAACTTGTCTGAAAAGATGGGCTATTTGAAAACAGTGATAAAAGCAAACGCAATGTTTATATCGAAATGCGGAATTACTATAAAGTAGTTCCGCATTTTTTATTAGGTCTTTGATGTTGGTCCGTTCTTTTCCTTCTGATAACTTTTCAAAAGCGCTCCTAACTCTCCTTTTTGATACTCATAGAAGTTGCACATAATCAAATTTGGAAATGCCTTCGGGATAAAACTGTTAAAGCAAAAAAGATTGTTGTCGTGTGGCTGTTTTAGGATCGTTTGTTTTAATTTCAACCTTAGTCAAGGATTATTCCTCTTGAGTGTCTTCCCAAATTAAATATTCCCGGTACCATTCCCAGGCACGGTCCAAAACCTCTATTTCGCTTTGACTAGAAGCAGCGGTATTGTTGGTCTGATAGAATAAGGTAAAATCTTCTCCAAAATAAGAAAAGTGCTTGCTCGTTTTATCGTCAAAAGCAATATTTTCTAATTCATCCTGCGGTATTACCTCAATTAGGGATATTCCCTTATGGAGTATAAATTGGCGCTGGTCGTGAATGCTGTCGTTCTTTATAGGGAATTCCCCGAAAATAAATTCGGGTAAGGAAAGATCTTCTATTGTCATCAATTTTTTTAAAATCTAAAATAAGGAGTTTTCTTCTAATAGCGCCTATACCTAACCAACTCTTTGAACAGTGGACGGTAGTGTTTCTTTCGTCCTTTGAAGTATCAATAATTACATTGACTTCTATTTTACATAATGTATGGAGCGGTTGAAAATTGCCTTCAGTAGGGAAGGGGAGGTTTAAGATCAAGGTGAGATCTCAAAACCACCAAAATACTAAGCCTCCCATAATTTGCGTATTTGAAAATAATTGACCTTTGGTACGGAATATGAAAACTATGAGAAGAATAAAAACAGCGCTTTTATCCTAATTCATCCTTCTTCATTGTACATTTTATTCACATATTAAGGATTACTACCCTTGGCCTTCATGGTCTATGGGGCTTTTAATATAAAGATTATGCTATTACTTTCAAAGAACGCCGGTAAGTGATTCTCTTCGAGTACGCAACGAGTCCTAGTTAATCAGATAATGGATTGGGATTTGTAATTCTATTGTTCCCCATAAATAGCCTTTGATGACAGCTACCCAGCCTAAAATACAGACAGGGCTGATATTTAAGCCCAACAAGAATATAAAAGGAAATAACTTATAAAACCCTGGTTTTATTTGGATTTCTGCTAAAAATTGATAGATTTTATATGGAATACTGAACTAAACAGGTTTTTATGTGTTAGCTGATGGCGCAAAAGCAAAGGATCTTCATGTAAGCGTCGTCTAAGTTAAAAGTGCTTCGAAAATTCTGGAAGACAGCTGTGGTTGGATACGCCCTTGAAGAAGGAAGAGATTTATGCACTATACAGCTTGGTGAAATCAAAAGAATTATAAAAACCCGACAAGGGGGATTTCAAAGATTCTCGTCATGCTACTGACGGAAAGAGAAAGTGACATCAACAAGGCTTTACAACGGAATCTGGGATATAATTCAATGAGTGTCATTGCAACAGGTCCGCAATAAGGTTTTGTGGACATATTCGTAATACTAAAAAAAAAGATCTATGTTAAAAATTGAAATAAAAGAAGGGGAACATATCGAAAGAGCCTTAAAACGCTACAAAAGAAAATATCGACGGACAAAAGTGCTTGAGAATATCAAAAACAACCAACACTATGTCAAACCATCGAATGAACGACGGCACGCTTTACAGAAAGCGAAGTACCGGCAAAAATACTACCTTGAAAAGGAAGAATTATTTTAAAAAGATGCTCTAGGCCCTCTTCCAAAAACAGGACAAAATTTGGGGTATAAATTAAAATTAATTGATATTCATGTTTTTATCTATGTAAGATTAGTTGTTATCCTAATTCCATGAAGACGTTTTTTATAACAATCACGGGCAATCAGTTTGAGGGTTACCAGTAGCGAGAATAACTTCAATTTAGAGGCTAGTTCTCCCCATGCGCCAATTAGATAGCTCCCTCTCCTTCCTAATAGGTCTCCGATAGACAAAAGGCATAATTGATATATTGTGTTGGTAGGATTAGGTTTGTTTTTAAAAACTGCACCCCTCAAAATTGGCAAACTTTTTAATTTCGAGGGTATTTTACATAATGTGCAACTTCATGATGATTTCTATTTTACATAATGTTAAGGCCGTTTGAAAAATATCACTAATAGGGAAGAGGTGGTTTATTCCCCAAGACAAAAGTGATAAAACTACAGCTGATTGGTGATTTGTCATAAATCGCGTATTTGAATATTTCCGACCCTTGATCCAGAATATAAGAATTATAGCACATGGTATTTATATTCCAATTTATCTTATGGGATCAGCATAATATCAGCGGTATTTGAAGAAATTGGATTTACTAATCCTTATATTGAACCCCTTTAGATTTAAATAGAAAATTTATACTACAAATGATAAATAAAAGGCTAGAAAAGCTTCGTCAACAGTTGTCTAAATATAATTTAGACGCAGTTATTATTCCATCTACAGATCCCCATCAATCCGAATATGTTGCAAAACATTGGAAAGTAAGAGAATATTTTTCAGGATTTACCGGATCAGCTGGAGTATTGGTTGTAAAGCGTGATGAAACGGCACTATGGACAGATTCACGTTATTTTTTACAATTTGAAGAAGAATGCAAGGCTTATGAAATTACCCTATATAAACAATCCATTCCCTATGCCCCCGAACACGTTCAATGGTTATGCGATAGTTTAGAAGAACATGCGGTTATTGGAGTAGATTTTTTACAGTTTTCCAAGGCCCAAATGGACCATATCAAGGAAATATCGAAATCAAAAAATATTGAACTTAAAAATATAACAGAACTGGTGGGTGAAATCTGGACAGACAGACCTAGTCTACCTGATTTTCCAATAGATATACATCCGTTAGAATTTAGCGGTGAAACAACACGCTCTAAAATTCAAAAAGACAACAACAAGAATTCTATATGGGCGAATCTTTTGCTGCTATTGTTGGCTACAAGGGTAATGGAGCAATCATTCACTATACCGCCTCTGAAAAAGGTGCTGCCATGGTGAAAAATAAAGATATTCTGTTAGTTGATAGTGGTGCACAATATAAGGATGGCACTACAGATATTACCCGTACAGTTTGGTTAGGAGGTACACCATCCGATGAAATAAAAAAGGCCTATACTGCCGTTTTAAAGGGATATATAGCGTTGGAACAATTGCAATTCCCTAAAGGGACCGTAGGAATGCAAATAGATGCCTTTGCACGCTTATATTTATGGAAACTAGGCCTAGACTATCCTCATGGTACAGGACACGGTATTGGGAGTTTTGGAATGGTACATGAACCTGGGCAAGGCTTTACAACGAATCCTACCACCAGTACCGGTAGTACAGAACATGCACCAAATCAATTAACAACCATAGAACCTGGTTGTTATAAAAAGGATGCTTTTGGAATTCGCATTGAAAATGTAGTCCTTTCGTCTCTAAAAGAAACCACGGCATTTGGAGAGTTTATAGGCTTTACTCCCATTACCCTCTTTCCGATAGACAGACAGCTGATAAAGGATTCGCTATTGACAACTTCGGAGAAAAAATGGTTTAATGAGTATCATAAAATGGTTTTCGAAGAATTATCACCTAAGTTGGACAATGATGAAAAAGAATGGCTCAGGAAAATGTGTCAAAAATTATAAATAGTTAGTAATTAAAACTTTATATGATTTTAAACCTCAATATCTATTTAATAAATATTGAGCTTTATTTTTTAAGTCTTAAAGTTCCTACTTCACCTCTATTTTACATAATGTTCATGCCGGTTAAAAAAATACTCTCAGGGTAGAGGGCATGTCTTTAATACCGCAGAAAAGTTTAAAATTTCGTTTACAACCGGCTTCCTGAGAATCGCGTATTTGAAAATTTCTGGCCCATAGTCCGGAATATTGAAGTTATGAAAAGGGTGATTATTACTAAATGACAAGGCATGAGTAAATGTATGTGGAATGGTATTTTATAAAAAAACGATTAAAAGAATAGCAGAGTTATATTAATTTTGTAATTCCTATACTTTCATTTAAATTCAAAAACTTGTTAGAGAAAAGACAACAATTACCCCAAGAACAATTTATAGATACAGATTATTTTATTTATTGTTTAGAAGGGGTTCATGAAATAGAAACGGACAAATTTACCGAAGCACAAGAAAATTTGGAACAATTGGCCTTGAATTATGGAATAGCAAGTATCTATAAAACATGCGATACCATTGAAGGACTGGAAGATAGTTTAAATGCACTGGTATTGGATGATCATAATTTTAAAGACTATGAAATAATTTACTTTGTTATAACAGGTGAAGCAAATAGTATTTGTTTAAATGACTACCACTATAGTTTTCAGGAAATTGCAGAAATTTTTGAAGGAAGGTTAAAAGGTAAGATTTTACATTTTTCAAATGCGAAAATTCTAGATTTAGACGAAGAGGAAGCACAATATTTTTTAGATATCACTGGCGCTAAAGGGGTTTCTGGCTATGGAAATGAATTTAATGGAATAAGCAGCTCGAATCTTGATATAGCACTCTTTAACTTATTTAAAGAAGATGATAATATGTTAGATGTTGTAGAAGAATTGCATCAAAGACATTACAATGTCTGTAAATTACTTGATTTTAGATTGTATTATTAAGTCCATATATAGCGACTACCTTGGCGTTGGCAAGCGGCTAATTATAAATATCAATTAAAACATGGGGCCCAGACACCGCTAAGAAAGATTCATGACCTGGTCATAATTCGCTTAATTAATAAAATACCCAGGGATATTTTGAATAATCGAATTATAGTTAACCAATGGAAAACCATTATTTGAGTATAGCGTGTTTGTTTCCTTTGACATAATATCTGCCGATATAGTCCTAACGGCCGATATCTGATATTATATCAAATAGCACAGCTATACGGAAACTGTACATCAAGCAGGTGTTCTATAATTTATATTATGTCAAATAGAATAAGTTTAAAGCTGCTTTTTGCTATTTTATATGGGATTCATA
The DNA here is from genome assembly GCF_900141935.1 of Arenibacter nanhaiticus. Lineage (GTDB taxonomy): Bacteria > Bacteroidota > Bacteroidia > Flavobacteriales > Flavobacteriaceae > Arenibacter > Arenibacter nanhaiticus. The sequence goes on from NZ_FQYX01000009.1 coordinate 59,508, forward strand.
ATCCGAAAGCGTTTGATACAAATCAGAAAGTCCCTCGAGCTGTTTAGCTACTTTTAAAGTCATATAGTCCTTTTGTTCTTCTTCCCTTTTAATTAATTCAATTAAGTCTTGATTGCTTTTAATAAGCGTCTTCACTCTTTTTTTGATAGACTCAGATTTTAAAAACATTACGTAAGTATTTGGCTCAAAGGTATAAGAGCAAATTTTTTGCTCAATTTGAAGTAAATCGGTATAGTTTCGCCGGAGTTTGATTAAACATTCCATGCTACTAGGTGTAATACAATTTGTTTTCCAAAAATTTCTATAGGTTAATTCCATACTGAATAAGTTTTAACATAAATTAACTAACGGGGAATTTTTGCTAAAGATAGCACACAATACTCGAAAAATCTTACAAAAAATAAAGGATAACAATTTCTTAAAATTAATTTTTTTTACAAATCAATGGCTATATTATTACTGCTCCTACCCTTTTTATTTAGTGTAACACAGTTTTTTATTATAGATTATGTTGCTGTAAATAACTGTATTTTAGCGTATTTAATGCGACTTAGGGTGATTTTAATAGATTAAAGCCTTAGATCAAACAATTGGTCTTAAATAAAGGAAAAGTGTTTTTAAATCATTATTTATTGATGATACAGAACCTTAATTTAAACAATATTAAGGCCGCGGGTGAAATAATTCTAGCAGCAGTCTAAAAAAACGATAAAAGAACAAAAATCCAATAATCAGAAAATTGAAGCTCTATAACTATAATAGCAGAGATCATTGCAGAGGATACTACTAGATGCTGTTATTTAATTACCTGTATTTTTCTTATAATTTATATGAATGAGAGGTGATTACGAACGATTTGGGTATCGTTAATATCTAGACGTACAAAAACAAAAAAAATCCCCTGACGCTATGTCAAGGGATTTTAAATAATAGTATCGATATAATTGTTTTACCAAGAATATTCCTCGCTTTTTCCGTTCGGATAAATCAACATGCCTTTTTGATCGCAAGCCCCATCACCAAAATCGATCTTTGCCGTTAACTCATTCATCTCTATAGAAATAACCCCAGAAGTTATATAAGGACATCCTATTTTCCCTGAGAGAGGTGATTTTATTTCGAAATTAAAGGTAGTATCCTCTAGAACTATGTCCCATTGCCCGGTACAAGAAAAATCTGGTCCTTCACCATTAAAATTACTTAAATACCAGGTTAGTTCCTTAGTGCCAGTATGGATCGTTGATACGTTATTGGGATGTGTCACGATAATATCAGTCTTTATAATAAATATTGGTTCGTTCTCCTTTGAAAAATCAAAAGTAACATCCTTTGTTCCTTCCAATAAATACCCGTTGAAGGTAAAAGAGCTAAAAGTAATCGTAAGTGGCGATCCTATAGATTCCTCCATACTCTCTCCTGTAATAACTAGGGTTCCGTCCAAGAGATTGTCATTTACCTCACATTGGTTGTATACTATGGAAATACTTTTATCCGAAGAACTTATTGTAGCGCAACCGGCTCCAGTCTTATTGGCTGTATCCTGATTTTTAGACATTATCAATTCTGATAAAAGCTCATCGAATCCTTCGGAAACATTATTAATGTCCATTTGAGCCATTACTTGACCCTTGCTTAAACTGTTATCATTTAATTGATTTAATGCATCCTGACTACATCCGGCAAATAAAGTGATCCCTAAAATTAAAAATAACACCTTATAATTCCTCATAATTATTCTATTTTCAAATGTTATAGAAGCGTGTAAAATTAGATATGTATTTTAATTGTTACTAAAATAATGACAATAATTCGACCAAACACCTGTTTTTATAATATAAACCCTTCATATAATGTGTTTTTTTCAACAAAAAACCTCTTAATAAATGTTTAAACCAAGGTTTATTTGGCCAATAAGGTCGCTAAAATAAGTTTTTCAATCTAATTGAATACTAAATTCTTGATAGCTTTCCCGTTTATAGGCCATGTGTCTAGTAGCGGGCGATATGGCAAAATAAGGAGAAAAAGTAATAACCTTAACTGTTTTTCCATCGGGTAAAAACTCTAATATCCGGAGCCACCCGTCACCGCCATTGCCATGCCATCCTCCTCCCATGGCCTGGGCATTAAAGGTAATCTGACTTACTTTTTTACCACCGGCATTTATATCTGTTTTAAATGCGGTATGGGCTTTAAAATTATCTGGAGTACCGATATGGCCAGAGATCACCATTTGAATGTTTTTAGAGGGAGCTACCAGATTTTCCCAAATAGCCTTGCCATAATTTCCGTCCTTTATAGGATAGTTCTCTGATTCAATATGCTCGTTCTTTTCATTTAAATAGGAGTGCGTAAGAACTATAACCCTATGATCTTTATAACGATCTTTATCTACCTCCTTCATTGCCCACTGTAAAATGGTATCTCGTGGCGCAAATTCAAGGTTTAGAAATAAATATTTCCTTTGATTTGGTGTGGTAAGTTCAAAAGTCGCATTCTCAAGAGTGGGCTTCCCATGTACATTATACGCCGCAGCGCGTAGTCCCTTATGATTCAAGACATTCCGATGAGCCGGAAAAAATTCATCATAATTGGAAGATCTATTTTCTATATTTTTATAACCAAAATCGTGGTTTCCAGCCGCTAAAATATAAGGCACGTGCCCATCTAATTTTTCAAAGGCTCTGGATACAGCCTGCCATTGATTCCTACTAGGCTCATTCCCGTTAATATGATCGGGTACCAATAATTCATTTTGTTCTACCAAATCTCCGGTACATAAAACCATTTCAATATTTAATGGGGCAATATTTTCACGAATCCAACCTGTCATTACCTCCAAAATACCTTGATTTCTCTTAAATTTTGCATAAGTCTGTGTGTCTGGAAGTAAAATCACGGACCAAGAATCTGGGTGGGATAGTTTTGGTGGATCGAAGGTTTCCTGCCCAGTAATCGTATGTTGTAGAAACAGCAGCGTGACTAAAGACATTATAGTCGATAGGTTTAATTTCATTTTAATATTATTAAATTAATACTATATTTTCCTGCTAAAATACTATTTTAAAATGCTCCACATCTTTAAGGTTGGTAACTCTTAGATATTTTTTTTGCAGAAAAACCAAGAAGAGAAATAATTGTATTGTACGCTTATATTTAAAGTAAAATACCCACAGGAATGTTCCTTTAAGGGATTTAAATCTTTAATTTTGCAGCTTTCCGATTTCTAAACAAATAAAAATGTCATTGACCGATTCTACAAGTAAATTGCTTCCCGTACTTAAGAAATATTTTGGATACGATAGTTTCAGAAATCAACAAGAAGCCATTATTACATCGGTTCTTGATAAGCAAGACAATTTAGTAATTATGCCCACCGGTGGGGGAAAATCGATCTGTTTTCAATTACCTGCCCTTCTTTTTGATGGGGTTACCATAGTGCTTTCTCCCCTTATAGCACTAATGAAGGATCAGGTTGATGGCTTAAAGGCGAACGGTATTCCGGCTGCCTATTTTAATAGCAGCCAGTCTGGAGAGGAACAAGAGCATATTATAGATCAGACCGTAAAAGGTTTGTTAAAATTATTGTATGTGGCCCCTGAAAGTTTGGCTGGTTTGACCAATGTGTTAAAAGAACAGTATGTGAGTTGTATCGCGGTTGATGAAGCTCATTGTATTTCTTCATGGGGACACGATTTTAGGCCTTCCTACCAACAACTTGGTTTTATAAAAAAAACACTTCCGAACACACCAATCATAGCATTGACCGCAACTGCGGATAAAGCTACTAGACAAGATATTGTAAACCAATTACAAATTCCAAATGCCCAACAATTTTTAACCTCCTTCGATAGAAAGAACATTTCCCTAGAAGTACGTCCGGCCCACGATAGGGTGGGACAAATCCTAAAATTTATAGCACGCAGGCCCAATGAGTCGGGTATTATCTACTGTTTGAGTAGGAAATCGACCGAAAACCTAGTAGATAAACTGCGCCTAAAAGGGATTAAGGCGACGGCCTATCATGCTGGACTCGATTTTGAGAGTAGAACTAAGGTGCAGGAAGATTTCATTTTTGACAAAACACAAATTGTATGCGCTACGGTAGCCTTTGGAATGGGGATTGACAAGTCTAATGTTCGCTGGGTCATACATTATAATATGCCTAAGAATATAGAAGGTTATTACCAGGAAATTGGGCGGGCAGGAAGAGATGGACTCAAGGCAAGAGCCTTACTTTTCCATAGTTATGGCGATGTAATGCAGCTGCGTAAATTCGCAGAAGGTTCGGCCAATGAAGAAGTGCAAATAGCCAAGCTAGATCGTATGAAGCAATTTTCTGAAGCCCCTACCTGCAGAAGAAAGATATTGTTGAGCTACTTCGGGGAGTTTTTAAAGAAAGACTGCGGAAACTGCGATGTATGCAAAAATCCACCACAGTTTTTTGACGGAACTGTTATAGCACAAAAAATCTTATCCACTATTGTAAGAATAAAAGAAGTAGAACCTATAGGAGTCATTATCGATGTCTTAAGAGGCGCTCACAATGCCGGGGTATTGGAAAAGAACTATCATCAAACGATAAAAACCTTCGGCATTGGAAAGGATATTTCTTGGAACGATTGGCAGCATTATGTCATTCAACTTATAAACCAAGGTTATTGTGAAATTGCATTTCATAAAAACAACGTTTTGAGGCTCACCGCTTTTTCCAAAGAAGTATTATTTGGAAATACTAAAGTTCTAATGAGCAAACCGTTGAAAAATGAAGAAAAGATTGTTGTAGAAAAAGAACACAAAGCAAAACCTATTGCTGAGAATTCTTTGTTTGAACGACTGCGAAAATTGAGGTACCAGATATCCATGGAGGAAAATATACCTGCTTATTTAGTATTTAACGATGCTACCCTTAAAGAACTGGAGGCAGAAAGACCTACGAGTGAAGAAGAATTTATACAAATAAGTGGCGTTGGGCAACGCAAGATGGAAGTGTACGGGGATTTGTTTATTCAGGAAATAAAAGCTTTCCAAGACGAAAAAAAAGCAAAGAAAAAGCGTGGTTCCCATACCTTTAACGACACTTATGAGCTCTACAAAAAAGGAAATAGTATTGAAGAAATAGCTAAAATAAGAAAACTAAAACCAACGACTATATTTTCCCATTTGGCTAAATTATATGTTGATGGCAAAGATATTGATATCTACAAATATGTAGATAAAAAATCTGTATCTCAGGTGGTGAAGGCCAAAAAGGCTTTAAAAAGTCCGGAAACCCTAAAGCCCTATTTTGAGTATTTTGAAGAAAAAATGGAGTATTCTACGATAAGACTAGCCCTTAGTGTTATTGAAAAGGAAAATTTGTAGTACCTATATTGGAGCACTATCGTTCCAGGTCATTTAATAGTCTATTTGCCCGGTTTATGTTGGAAGTATAGCATTTTAACACCTTTTTGCTAAACAGATAATAAAAAATAAAGGCAAGAGGCAAAAACCAAAACCAGAATGGCTTAAATGGTTGACTAAAAATATCTTCTCCGTTCATAAGCTTAGAAGTAACCGGAATTAGTATGATCATAAAAACAAACCCTATGTAAACACTGGTTTTCTGTAGTCTTTGGAACCTTTGTTTATTCTTGGAGAATTTTTGAACCACATCTTTATAGTTGTTTTCCGAAACGTCTATATGCTGCATGCGTCTTAAGTATATTAATGACAAGAGAGGCAGTACAATCATTATAATCAAACTAATACTTCCGCAAACCCGCAATAGCCAGGTGTCCAATTGATAAAAATTAAATAGGATCGCCAAAGCACCAAATAAGGCTATAATTGCCCCATAGCTTTCGGGTCTTGAAATCTTGTTTAAATTGTTTTTATAATTTTCCTTTGTCATTTTTAGGATAATGTCGTCAGTAACAGACTTTTGAGCCTCTAATTTACTGCTCATTTCTTCCCAAGCGCTGCGTAGTTCTTCTAAATCCATGGCTTTATGTTTTAACAATCTGTTTTCTTAATTTTTGTTTTATCCTTGAAATCCTTGTACCCACATTGGTGGTTGTTATACCTATGATTTCAGCAATTTCATCATAAGATTTACCTTCTAAAAGAAGTAACATAATCCCTTTGTTGAAGGTATTTAACTGTTGAATATGGTGGTATAGGATCCGTATACGTTCCTCGTATGAATCGTCAAAATGAGCTGTTTGCTGTAAGATTACTTTTTCTATAGCCACTACCTGGTCTTTTCTTTTTGTTCTTTTAAGGTGAGTGATGGCCGTGTTAAGAGCAACACGGTATAGCCAAGTACTAATTTTGGACCGGTTTTTAAAAGAATCAAAGGACTTCCAAAGTTGGTATACTATTTCTTGGTACAAATCTTTTTGATCTTGACCATTGTTTGTATAGATAGTGGTGATTTTAAATATCGCTCCCTGATTGGTTTTTATCATTGAAATAAAATCGGCTTCCTTACCCATAGTGGCCCTTCTTTTTCTTATTAGTACCTGATTTCTTATGAAAATCACAAAAAATAAAGAGTTTTCTAAAAAAAACACTTTTAAACCGATAATATTAGTCCTTATGTTCATTTATTAAGTGATTCGACCTTTGTATTAGGTGGCTTCTACCCTATTAGGAATGGATATTGAAAAGCCTTTTACATTATGTAAAATAGAATAGACGTTATAATTATTAAGTTTGTTTTTTAAATTGAAAATATATACATCTAGGAGAGTAGTGCTAGAGAAATATTTCTTAGTAGCAGCTTTCTAATAGGTATCGTCTACAAGGCGCCAGTTTAACTGCTTTTCACAAAAAACGTTACTTATGACGTAAGAGCACATTAAGCAGTAGAAAAAATATTAGGAACCAATAGCGTCCTAAACGATTTGAGCCAATCTTTGCAAACACTTTATATATCTGTATTTTAAAAGATTTTTGACGATATGGGGGTCTTTTTAAAGGTTTTATTTTTCTCTGGCCTATCGAAAATTTATCGTAAAATTTGAAGGAGGATCGAACGTTAAGAAATAGTCCAGTGGACTATTTTAGTGAAGAGGCCAGCTTGCGCGTTGGAGATTTTAGGCTGTCTGAGCTAAACGAATTATCCTATTTAGCTGTTTTTCAAAAGCGAGTTCCTAAAATTTAGGTGCTGACAAAAAAATATTCTGAATGAATCATTTCGCAAGAAAGGCCAACGCTACGGCTGGCTCCTCCAGCCAAAGGTACACTATACCTTTGACTCTCGACCCTAGTTCGTTTTTTATTCATGGCTTGTCTATTGTTTTTTAAAGGAATTCATGAATGCTCCGCATTTCATCAATGGAAAAAATGAACAGAATTAGTATTTAGGACAGAACTGATTAGGAACTTATAATTATTAATTATACCCAAAAAACCGATCTGTCACATTTTCCATACTTAATGGTAAGAAATTTTCAAATACGAGAATTATCAAAAGGCTATAATTTTGGAATTTTTCCTTACTCTTAGACCACCCTCTTCCCTAATTGGGGTGAATTTTGGAACGCCATTAACATTATGTAAAATAAAAAAACAGGTAGCATGTGTTTTTTTTAGAATTTTCAATAAAGTAAAGCCCTGTAGTCAGGAAATTCTTAATTAGGAAATCGTTGGTCCTATACTTTCAGGTGGTATCTTACTTAGGATCTCATTGGCTCTAGATGAAAAATAACAACGGTCAAATTAGAGTACTTTTCTTAAAAATCTTCGTTTTCCATAATTTTCATATTCCGTATCATTGTCCGGAAATTTTTAAATACGCGATTTATGGAAAGTTCTATTTTTTAGAATTTTTGAGATTTCAGCTTGTTCTTACCCCCCCCCTTCCTCACTGAGTAGGAATTTTGAATCGCCCTTAATATTATGTAAAACAAAAAAAGCTTGGGTTTTTCTAAAGTTTTGTGTGAGCTAGGATTTATGCCAAGGTGAAGAAAATTTGCGTTAGGGACCGCGGCGGCATCCCCGCAGCGGAGCAAGGGATATAGACAAGGGCCCGACCGACGAAGGAGGGAACGCCCAAAACGGTATACTTCTTATCTCCTCAAAAAAATTGAATATAAAGCTACTCTTGTTGTTTCAAAACATCATTTGCTATTTTCTATTGCAGTTTTAAAAAAGCAAGTTTCTACTTTGGGATCTATCCAACACAAGATTTATCATAATTTTCATATTCCGTACTGTAAGTTCATAAATTTTGAAATAAGCGATTTATCAGAACCCGAAAAAATTATATAATGTAGAGTTTCCTCCCCATCCATAAACCTCCTCTCCCCTATGGGGAGCTATTTTCGGACCGACCTTAACATTATGTAAAATAGGTGTTGTTGGCGTATTTATTTTCTTGGGACGAGCATAGACCTTGGAAAATAATAGTATAAGAAGGAGATAAAACAACCCGACAATTTGAACTGTCGCGTTGTTAATAGTAAAAAAAGAAAGGTTTAAAATCTAACCGATACCTTTGCCTGGGCAAAAAATGGTGTCCCCGGTATAAAATGAATTTCTTCATCAGGCACCTCTTCGTTTTGCAATCTACTACTCGATGCAAACTGAGCTTCTTTCCATTTGGGGTCAAAAACGTTATCGATAATCACCCGAAAACTCCAATTTTTCAGCCTATCGTTCAGGTTTATATCTAACAGCGATACTGCCACTAACTGAGGATCTGTGATCTCTGTGGTTATGAAGAAGAATACGGCAATACCTTCATTAGATCTATAAAAGGATGCTCGTGTGTTAAATGGATACGGGTTTTATCCCGATGATAGCCTATTTTTGGAACTAATTCCTAACTTCCTTAGTTAACGTCCTATGTAGTATTTTTTCAAAAGGGGATACATAATGATATAATTCATGAGGGTTACTCCGATAATGATTTAAAATAAGCGTTTATTAAATTGTCATAGGCAGCTAAAGTATCTACATCGATTTCCTTGCCTTTTGCCGAAACACTGACCACCTTTCCCTGGTGCTTTTTAATGATTTCCTTAGCCCCGAAATCACCATTTAGTCTACCTAAATCCTCGAAATATTCGAGTCCGAATATCGCTGGTACCCCTTGCCTTTTAGTGTATTTGGTTGCCACAATATGACTTTTGTTCTTTTTAAACGCTTCTATCAATTCGTCCAAATAACATTCGTCTATTAAAGGTTGGTCGGCTAGCATCAATAAAATTCCTTCATAGGGAAATGCTGCATCCCTTAGATGGTTTACGGCAAAAGATATGGAATTCCCCAGCCCCAATTTCCAATCCTTATTATAAAGAAAGGTCACTTCCTTCCCATCTATTTTAGGCGTAATTTCATCTGCGAAAGCTCCTAATACTACAAATACTTTGCACCCCTTAGAATTCTTGGCGCTGTCAATGGCATTCCCCAATAAAGTAGTCTTTCCCCATGGCAACAACTGTTTTATGCCTGGCATCCGGGAAGATTCGCCGGCAGCCATAATCAATACTGCTATTTTTGAGCGCTCCTGAATCATTTTCTCTTAATCGTGAATTCCTGTTTTTTTATTCTTTAAGCGCACCGGTTTTTTATTTCTTGTAACCGAAAGTATTTCTGCCATGATTGCGATTGCAATCTCCTGTGGGGTTTCTGCCCCAATATTCAGTCCAGCAGGACCATGAATTCCATCTATAAATTCATAGGACAATTCTGGACAATGCTCCATAAGTGCCTCAAAAAGCTTTTCCCTTCTTCTATGAGGACCTAAAAGTCCAAAGTAAGCACACTCAATATACTGTAAGGACATTAAAAAATTTAAGTCTTTGGCGTAACTATGGTTCATTAGCATTACCGCCGTCTGCTGATCTACCTCCTCTGTGGGGAAATTTTCGGGTAATACGCTAAGAAACTCATTGGCCCCTTCGAAATCCAATATATTTTTTTCATCCTTAGGATCGGCTACAATGACCACTTCCCATCCTGCCTTTACTGCAAAAGCGCATAGTTGCACTGCATCGTGTTCCGCACCGATAATAAACAATTTAAAACACGGCGACATTTGTTGTTCATAAACGGCCATCTCAGGACTTATTTTTCTGTCTTCAAAAAAACTTAGAGTCTTGCTTCCAAGACGCATCACAGAACCATAATCTTGGTGTGTTCCTTCCTTTTTCTCAAAATAAGATTGAAGTGTAAACTCCTGACGTGCCTTTAGTGCCTTTCTAATACTCTGTGTAACCTCATCTTTAGGACGAAATGGTTCTAGTAAAACATATAAAATGCCCTCGCATCCTAAACGAAATCGCCCATCATAGGTCATTATTTTAGAGGTATTTTCTTTAAAAACACTTTCTGCCTGTCTAATTATTTCCTTTTCTACACATCCTCCACTAACGGCTCCGCTCACACTGCCGTCTTCCAAGATAAGCATACGTACCCCAGGCCTCCGATAAGAAGATCCTTCCAAGGCTACAACGGTAGCTAGCACCGTCTTTATCCCTTTTGTCTTAGCATCGAGATAATCGAGAATAATATTTTTAAACTCATGGGTCATAGTTAAATGATATTTCTTGTGGGAACAAAAGGCACCAAATCGCCCTTATTATAACCCGATTCTCTTGGAGAAAGAATTACAAAACCATCTGTAAGCGACAAACTAGTCAAATCTCCTGAACCGTTTTCCTTTACCAAGGAAGCTAGCATATTTCCCTTATCAAAGGATAGCTTTACTCTTATCAGAAGGGTTAAATCTCCCTTAGCTGCAAAAGCGTCGTTTAAAAACACATTGAATTTTGAAACCGGTAACCCCAACGATTTTTGCAACCAATCTTGAAAATACACTTGGTAATTGGCAAAGGTAGAAGCTGGGTTTCCTGGAAAGGAAAAGATAAGGGTTTTCGTTTCTTTTTGCCGTCCAAACCAAAAGGGCTTCCCTGGTCGTTGAAGTACTTTATGAAAAATCTTTTGCACCCCTAACTCCTCTAAAACTTCGGGGATATAATCGTATTTCCCCATAGAGACTCCGCCACTGAGCAATAAGACGTCATTGAGGAGCAGTGCCTGTTTAAGTTCCTTTTTAATAACACCCCTGTCGTCCAATAAATGCATGTGCCGGGGTCTTATTCCTTCTTGAGACAAGGCGGCATCCAAGGTATAAATGTTCGATTTTCTAATTTGATGCGGTAAGGGCGTTTCTATTACATCAACTAATTCGTTCCCTGTAGAAATAATAGTGGTTTTTGGGAGTTTTTTTACCAAAACCTCACTTCGACCTACAGTAGCTAAAATACCGATTTCTGCTGCTGATATTTTAATTGATTTTGGCAATATTAGGTCTCCCTTTTTTTGATCACTGCCTTCAATATGAATATCCTGCCCTTTTTTAGGAGGCTTGACAATTGTAGCTAAGCCGTTATCAATCTCCAGATCTTCGTACATAATAACCGTATCTATATTAAAAGGCACCATGGCACCCGTCATTATTTCTATACAGTTAGTAGTGTCCTTCAAGGGAATTGGTGGCATACCAGCCGCTAAAACATCTTGTATCTTAAAAACTTTTTGCCCTTGATTAAAAACTTCGAAGTTTATAGCTATTCCATCTTTTGTAGCCCTGTTGAAAGGAGGGAAATTTCGATCGGCAAATATATCTTCTGCCAATACTCTCCCTATGGCGTCTTTTAAGGCTACCTTCTCCTCTCCATAGTTTTGAAAATTATCCATTACTTTTTGATAGGCGTCTGGAAAAGTAATCATGAAAAAAGATTAGAATTATTATTTATAATTGATTTAAGCAACTTCGTTTTTTACTGACAGCTCGATAGAAATTTATTCACTCCGCCTACCACATGATACAAGATAGCTTCCTTATGTAGCTCTTGTAATCGCAGCAAGGCCTTTTCACTACGAATTCCTGATTGGCAGATAAGGTATATCGGTTTTTTAAAATCGATTTCAGCTACTCTTAATTCCAATTCGTCCAAAGGAATGTTCAAGGCTTCAGAGAGCCTAAACGCTTCAAATTCCGCCTCGGTTCTTACATCTATTAACTGAATATTGACCTCTTTGTCTAGCAATTGCTGTAATTCCTCCACGCTTTTCGTAGTTCCAAGATCACAGTATTGCCCGCCATAAGAGCTTTGAAGGGTTTTAATATTCAGATTTTCTGGCTGAAGGGCGAAATTAATTTTTTGATACCTATTCTGTAAGCCATCAAATAACAGCAAGGTTCCGGAGAGTGGCCTGCCCACGCCAGTAATAACTTTTACAGCTTCTAAGGCTTGTAAGTTTCCAATAATACCAGGCACCACTCCCAGCACTCCGTTTTCATTACAGTTGGGAATGTCCTCGGGAGACGGAATACTTGGAAACAAACAACGATAGGTTGGCCCTCCATTATAATTAAACACGCTAAGCTGTCCCTCGAAGCCTTGGATAGCTCCTGACACAAAAGGCTTTTTTAATAAAACGCAGGCATCATTGATTAAATAGCGTGTAGGAAAATTATCGGAGCCGTCAACTACAACATCAAACTGAGCGAATATCTCCAAAGCATTGTCCCTAGTTAAAAAAGTATCGAATAATTTAAGAGATGTTTGGCTGTTTTGGGCTTGTAACCGTTCCGTAACCACCTCTAATTTCGATCGTCCCAAATCCTTTTCAGTATAGAGCACCTGCCGTTGCAAATTGGTGATTTCAACAGTATCATTCTCTATAATCCCTAATGTTCCCACTCCCATGGCATTTAGATAGAGTAAAATCGGAATCCCTAACCCTCCTGCTCCGACAACCAAGACGCGGGCATTGGATAGTTTTTCTTGCGCTTCAGGACCAAATTCCTTTAGCCTTGTTTGACGTTCATATCTATTGTTTTGCATTTTTCAACTCTTACTTTTTAATATTGCAAAAAATCTCTATAAACTGATTTTAAACCAATTAACACACCTTTGCCCATGTGTAGTTTTAAACTTAAAACCAATTATTAATAATTGAATTTTCTCTTTATAGTTGTTTTAAAAGCTTCAGTTTTGTCATAACCTGTTCGTAATCCTCCTGAAAATTGGCATTTAACAACACCTCATCGTTGTCTGGATTCACTATTTTTACATCGGCATTGATTAAGAATTTTCGGGGACAAGAGCCATTACCTTCAGCGAGATAGTCTATAGACTTCTGTAAGCCTTCTGCTTCCCATATAGCGCAAAGAGGCTCTGGCAAGTTATGATCTTTGAGAGTAAATGCTGTCGCAACTTTATTTGGATCCCGTTCTTGAATTAACTGCTCTAAAGCTTTAAGGTTTATAAGTGGAAGATCACAAGCCAAAACCAACCAAGAAGCTTTTGGGTCGCGATTATAGGCGCTTAGCAAGCCGTTATAGGGACCTCTGTACAAATCCTGATCTATTATGGTATTATACTCCTTGGATAGTGTAGCTCCTTGTTCTTTACGGATACTCATAAAAGTAGTGTCGCACACTTGTTCTAATAACTTATAAAGATATTCTCTTTGTGGTTGTCCATGATAACTAATGGTACCTTTATCGGTTCCCATTCTAGAGCTCTTTCCTCCAGAGAGTACAAGACCGTATACTTTATTGGAATTCATTGTCTATTAATTTCAATATTGTTCTCTTTTTAACGGAAGCTTAGTCCTATAAAAAGATGCTATTATATTTTTTCTATATGGAAAAATTCGGCGTAAACTTTTCTTCTTTGTTTACCCTCCTATAGAAGTCATGGAGTTTTCGAATACTCCTTTATATCTTTCCTGTTCTTCAAACCCCGTTTTAGAACGTGTCCCTATTGCTTGAAGAATATGTTCCTCAATATGTTGTTCTGCATTATCGCTTCGCATTACTTCTAATAGATTCGTTCTAGGCTTTCCGTACAAACAAGTGATGACATCGCCAGTAGCAGAAATCCGTAAGCGGTTACAACTACCACAAAAAGTACGACTAAAAGAAGGAATTAATCCAAAAGTGCCCTTATGTCCTTTTATTTGATAGTTTACTGAAGTCGAAGTCTTGGGAGATGGCAATAAGGTAACCTCTGGAAATACAGATATTATATGATTTAGTATCTTTTTATAATTCCATCTTATACTTTCAAATTTCTTGCTCCCCCCGTTAAAAGGCATTTCTTCTAAGAAGCGTACGGAGACCGGATAATGTTTCATCAATTCTAAAATAGGAATAATGTCCTGGATGTTTTGATTTTCTAGGGCAATAAAATTAATGCGAACATTAAAACCTTCGCTAATCAACCGAATAAGGTTATTATAAACAGTTTCGTATTGATCTCTGCGCGTAATTTTTTCAAAAGTCTCTTTGCGTATGGCGTCTAAACTCACGTTTATATTTCTTATCCCCAAGGATTTTAATTCCTCGATATAAGGGCCAATCAATGTTGCATTGGTAGTTATAGAAATATCTTCTAACCCTTCCAAGGTTGATAGCTTTTGCAAGAGCACCATAATATCCTTCCTTACAAAAGGCTCACCTCCCGTAATTCGGATTTTATCAATTCCTTGCCCTACCATGATCTCACTAAGCTTACACAACTCCTTTATAGAAAAAAGCTTTTTGTTTTCAGCAAACTGTATCCCTTCTGAAGGCATGCAATAATTACATCGGAGGTTACAGCGATCTGTCACCGCTAGGCGCAGGTAATTAATTTTTCTATTATGATTATCTACTAACATGTATCTTCCTTTCTTTTATCCGCCACTTACTGGTGGAATCAGCGCAATTTCATCAAAATTATTGATTATTTTGTCATCTTTTGCATAAGAATTGTTCACAGCCACTGCTAATGAAGATAGGGATCTTAAGTCAGGATATATTTTCATCAAATGCGACTTAAGTTCTCTAACAGTCTGTATTTTTCCGGTTCCAATTGTTGTGGAATCCGATATAGCTAGGGTATCAGTACCTATAATATCTTTGGTGATACCAAATAATAAAATTGTCATATTATCCTATGATTGTTTTTGGAGCAGACTTTGCCTGCATCATTTCCGGGAATTTTGAAAACGGTTGTTGCGTAAACCTATTTCCTGTAGCTGCTTTTAATGCATTCGCTACTGCTGCTCCTGCTGGCGGTAAGGTTGGCTCACCAAGACCGGTAGGAGATAGATCGTTTTGGATTAGGTGGGTCTCAATTTCCGGAACTTCCATCATTCTTATTAAGCGATAGTTGTTGTAATTCTGAGATTGGGGCGTTCCGTCTTCAAAAACCAGATCGCCGTACATAGCATGTCCTATTCCATCGATGATACCACCTTCTATCTGATTTTTTGCTCCCAAGGGGTTTACAACGATTCCACAGTCGACCACACAGGTAACTTTTTTAACAACTGGCATCCCATTTTCTATAATTACATCGGCTACCTCAGCTACATGGGTATTATGGCAGTAATAAGCGGCAAAACCTTGATATGTTCCCGATTCTTTTTTACCCCATCCAGATTTCTCTACAGCAACCTTGATGATGTTTTCCATTCGCTCTGGGGAGTATTCAATACGTTTATCGGTAGTGCCTTTTACCTTTTGCAGTAAATCTAACCGCAATTGTATACGATCTACCCCCATCGTTTCTGCCAATTCATCGAAAAAACTCTGTTCGGCGAAGGCTAGGAAATTAGTGTACGGAGCCCTCCAAGCTCCTGTGGTAATATTACTCTTATAATTGGCTACATCTACTTGATAGTTCTCTACAGCTCCAGCAGGAAAGAAATTAGGGATTAAACCATACATATTTCCATTAGCAGCCGCTTCCTTTAAATGGTAAGCGGTAAGCTTTCCATCCTTAACTGCTGCTTTGATCCTGTATTTTATAGCAGGCCTATAAGTGCCCGCCGTCATATCGTCCTCACGGGAAAATATCACCTTAACAGGCTTTCTAATAGCATCGGCTATTTCAGCGACCTCATAGACAAAATCCCCATATAATCTTCTTCCAAAACCGCCTCCCATGCGCGTCATTTCTAAATGCACTTCATTGACGTCTCTGCCCAGCATCCCTGCTACAGCATTTGCCGCAAACTCCGGAGTTTGTACCGGCCCTACCAAATGTATTTTTTCATCCGTAATATTTGCGAAAAAATTCATCGGTTCCATACAATTATGTGGCAGGAACGGCGATTCGTAGGTACGTTCCAGCACCATCTCGGCTTGTGCAAAGGCTTTCTTTATATCCCCGTCTTTTCTTAAGGTGTTAAATTTGTTGCCATCTAATAGCGCCAAGAGCTTCTGATCTTGATCTTGAGTACTTTCTAATGGGGTCTCTGTTACCCAATTAGCCTTTATCGCTTCTTTTGCCTTTAAAGCTTCCCATGTAGTTTTTGCAATAACAACTACCTTGTCACTCGTACTCATCGCTACAGTCCAGTTGCTATTTTCTTCCTTGGTCAGTTCTTTTGCTTTTTCCCCTATTTTTATAATATCGATAACCCCTGGCATTGCTTTGGCTTCTGTAGCGTCATAAGATTCCAGAACCTTCCCAAAAGCGGGAGGCCTTAGCACAGCGGCATATACCATTCCATCTACCTTATAGTCTAAACCAAACAAAGGCTTGCCTGTTATAATTTTCTCGAGGTCGACATTTTTAGCATCGCTTCCGATGATTTTAAAGTCTTTGGGCGCTTTTAAAGTTACATTTTCAGGAACCTCCAAAAGAGCAGCTTCTTTTACTACATCACCATACCCAAAAGTATCTCCGGAAGCATTGGTTATAACGCCTTCCAAGGTAGTACATTCCGATGGGTCTACCCCCCATTTTAAGGCCGCCGCATTCACTAGCATCTGTCTGGCCGTAGCGCCTGTTTGCCGTAAGGGTTCCCATCCAAAACGAATAGACTGGCTCCCCCCTGCTAACTGACGGGTATAATTGTTAGTATCCAAATCACCTTGCTGTACATACACATTGTCCCAAGCAACATCCAATTCTTCGGCAATCAACATAGGCATTGATGTCTTTACTCCTTGCCCTATCTCAGGATTAGGAGCAAATATGGTTACCGCACCATTATCGGCGATCTTAATAAAAGCATTAAAATCGTTAAAGTTCAGCTGTGAGATATCTACAGGAGGAGTAACCGTAGGCTTACAAGCCGTGAATAGATTAAAGCCTATAAGCAGTCCACCACTGGCCAGTGATGAAGTCCGGATAAAGGACCTTCTGCTAAATGTGATCGATGGAGTGGACATGATTTTTTGTTTTTTCTATTTAAAGTTTCTATAGATTTCCGAATTGTATTTCTTAACAATGGAAGATAGTCTTCCGAACTCACGCCATAGTACTAGCTGATTTTGGTAGCAGCAAGCTCTACAGCTTTAAAAATTCGAGTATATGCCGCACATCGACAAATATTGCCATGCATGGCTGCTTTTATTTCTGCTTCACTGGGCTTGGGATTCTTATCGAGAAATGCCGAAGCCGTCATAATTTGCCCCGCCTGACAATAACCGCACTGTGGAACATCAAGCTCCTTCCATGCTTCTTGAACAGGATGGGTGCCATTTTCCGAAAGCCCCTCTATAGTAGTTATAGACTTGCCATCGACAGCATCCATCGTCAAAGAACAACTTCTTACCGCATTGCCTTCTAAATGAACCGTGCAGGCCCCGCATTGGGCAATGCCACAACCAAACTTAGTGCCGACCAATTCTAGATGATCTCGTAACACCCACAACAAAGGAGTGTCTTTAGACACCTCAACATTTTTTAATTTCCCGTTTACAGTGATAGTATACAAAGGCATAGCCGACAGTTTTAAGTTGTTTTTATATGGAATAAGCTACAAGGTACCAAAAATCAAGTAATTTTATTCTTTTCGCCCCCCTTTTTTCACCAAAAAATTAAGACAACAGGAACCATGGTATTTTTAAAAACGGCACGAATATTGATTTCTTACCGAATTCAACCAAAAATAAAATTATGACTAAAAATAACCATAACGACCACCCCTTTATTTCCTTAACAATTATTAACACGCCATATAAACCCTTACCATAATTTTAAATAGATTTGCACCTTGTGCTAGATGAACACTCAAAATTCAAATAATATGAAAATATACTTTAAAATTGCAGCCATTTGTTTTGCCGTAACAATGATTTTCTCTTGTGGCAATGCCGATGACGATGTACGCTATGGCGTAAATACCGGAACCGACGGTGAACTTGGGATGGGTAAACCGGTAGACAATTGTTTAAATCTTGGCGATAGCGAACTAGTGTTGTCTATTCAAGATCAATTTACCACCTTGCCAGGAAAAGTATCTATATTCTTTAAGGTGTCCGACATCATTGGAAATCCGGTTTCTGGACTTCAGGCAAACCAATTTACCATTTATGAACAAGGAAGGAACGATGATTGTTTTAAAACCATATCTACTTCCGAATCCTTTGCTCGTATTTCGCCAAACTCTCAAATATTCAACAACAACACTATTCTTGTACTCGATTTAAGCAATAGTGTATTGAGCAGTAGTTTAGATGAGTTGAAATCGGCCTCTATCAGCTTTATAAACAATGTGATGCCAGCTTCGGATAGCGAATCATTTAAAATGGCCATTTATTGGTTCGATGGGGAAGATAAATTACACTCACTTAACGATTTGACCCATGTGAAACAAAATTTAATCACCGCTATCCAAGGGATCGACAAAGATATCAGTAACGACCCCTCTACCGATTTATATGGCGCCGTGATTAAGGCTACCGATATTGCGACTACCCTATTAAATAAAAGCACCACCGATGACCGTATTGGAGCAGCTTCCGTGGTTGTATTTACCGATGGTACCGATCAGGCTTCCCGTTATACAGAAAGTGTGGCGCTGCAAAAGGTAAAGGATGCCAACAAAAATATCTCTTTTTTCAGTATTGGTTTAGGAGCGGAAATAGACCCCGATATTTTATCTAAAATAGGAAAGACTTATAGTGTATTCGCAAGCAATAAAGCAGAGCTGGAAAATAACTTTAAAGAAATCTCTAGAAGAGTTTCCGAACTTGCCAATAGTTTCTATTTATTTGAATATTGCAGCCCTAAACGAGATGGCAGTGGCGAAAGCAACTTGGCCATTCAGGTGAAAAAAGATGGCAAACAAGGAGCAGTGCAAACAAAATTCAATGCAAAAGGCTTTACAGGAGGTTGTAAATAAAATACACCAAACATACTGATTATCAGAAAATAGGGCATCACATTGACTTGATGCCCTATTTTTTTTGTCAGTATTTTTCCTTACCCCAACAACTATTTCTCAAATACCTACGTATAACCTAACAGAAAACTATTTGTAAAATTTTAATTAAAACAAATGAAAAAAGTAGCGTTAGTTGGTTTATTGGGAATGGCAGTACTTACTTCCTGTGTGTCTAAAAAAAAATATGTAGCCTTAGAAAGTGATTTATCGAACACTAAAAGTGTTTTGATGAAAACACAGGTAGAAAAGGAAGATCTAGAGTCCAAAATGGCCAAAATAGAAGCAAGAGTTGCCGAGTACAACGAAAAAATAAATTCCTTAAAAGAAATTAACGATAGCCAGTTTACCGCTATTGGCGATATTGCTGTAATGAGCAATAACACCAAAGAGAAAATGAGACGCACCTTGAGCAAGGTAGATCCAAGCGAACTAGCGAAAGCTGAAACAATAGAAGACTCTATAAACCTTGCTATTTCTTACAATCTTAAAAAATCGATTTCCGATGAGGACGACGATGTTATTGTAGATATCAACAAGACAGTTGTAATGATCAATATTTCCGATAAATTACTATTTAACTCAGGGAGTTACAGAGTGAGCTCTAAAGCTAATAAGATTTTAGGTAAAATTGCAGAAGTCATCAATTCAGAGCCTAGTATGGAAGTAATGGTAGAAGGACATACAGATTCTAGAACCATTAACACTGCCATGTTTCAAGACAACTGGGATTTAAGTGTAAAAAGAGCAACTTCTGTTGTTAGAATTTTACAAAACAAATACAAAGTCAATCCTGCTAATTTAATAGCTTCTGGAAGAAGTAGCTATATACCGTTGGTAGAAAACGATACTAAGGCCAATAGAGCTATCAACAGACGTACAAGAATTGTAATCATCCCTAATTTGGATAAATTCTTTGCTCTTTTAGATTCTGATAGCATCTAGTCTTATAAACTTTTAGGTCTAACAGTTTTATATAAAAATGAAGGCATCCAAGGATGCCTTCATTTTTTTGTTTTCGCTTATTACAGTCTTCTAGTCTATCCATAGAACCCTATTGGCAAAAGCATTTAAGTTCAATTTCTCATTTTCGGCCTTCACCTGAATCAGGTAAGTTCCGGAAGCAAGATCATCAGGAATTTTCACTCTCCACAAGTGTTTGCTGTTTTGGGTTGCTTTGGGAGTATGAGAGATTTTTTGCCCTTCATAGCGCCCCAATTCTTGTAAGGCATTAAAACGAATGAGTTCTGGAGCAATACCTTCATGTTTTTCCATAGGCACCCACTGATCGTTTCCAAAGCTTATAGAAACTTCTGTACGGGTATCTGCAGCAAATACATTCGCATAAATAAAAGGTTCGTTTAAAAAATTAAGGTCGGTATCCCATTCATTTTTCTCTGGCAACCAAATATTCATTTGATGGTCTTTACCCGATCCGGAAACCTTATAATTCAAGGTGTAGCTTTCTGCCCCTACATCCATTAACCAATAGCCTTTGGGAGTGCCGTCGTACATTAGGGCAAAAGGAACACCTCTAATATCGTGAGATCCTTGCCACCACGCCCCGCAAACCGCGCCTGCGATCAACTCATGCACTTCAGAACGCCCCTCTCTTGGGTGGTAATTATGATATTGGGTATGCGTATGCCCTGTTGCAAAAAACACCTCCGAAAATGGTGCAAGAATACTTAATAACGCTTCCTTATTAACTGTTTCTTCCAGGGGAATGTGCATAAATAACTTTATAGAGGAGTATTCCTTACTTTTTACATCGACAAGGTTCTTAATGAATTCTAGCTGGTTTATATCTATTCTGCCCTCGTATGTTCTTTCCTTTAAGGGGAAGTTATTATTCAGGACTACAAACAACTGCTGCCCATATTCGAATGCATAATAGGACGGCCCAAAGATTTCTTCATAACTTCTATCCCTTTTTTCCAAGCTAGCCTCCCCAAAATTGAGATCGTGGTTCCCTATAACATAGAATATTGGAGCCCCAATAAGCCCTAAGATTTTTGACAAGGGATTAAAAATATCATGATTATCAAATGAAAGATCTCCCAGCGGCACTATAAAATCGGGTTTATTCCGGGCCAATTCTTCAGTGACCAATTTTCCGACATGGTGAACATCGTCCATAACATCTACTTGTAGGTCGCCCAACAAAGCTATTGTAAAGTCCTTTGGCTCTTTATTTTTATATAGTGGAAAATTAAAAGACTTGCTGTTATCTCCCTCTTCCCTGTAAAACTTTGTTTTATTATCAGCGTCTAATCTAGAAATATACCCAGAAGGCTTTACGATAAATATCGGATTGTCATTTATAGTATTAATGCTATAATTACCTTGATTATCGGTAGCTACAATATCCTTCCCGTTACTTACCAAGACACGAGAAAGCCTAGTTTCCTCGCCATCAAGAACACCGTTGGCATTTTCATCTACGAAAACAACACCTTTTAGGGTCCTTTGCCCAATAAGCCCCTGAAAGACCAAGAAAACTAAAAATATAACAAACTGTCGCATATTTTTTTACTTGTTTAAATTTAACACCTTCAAAATCTTATGATAGACCTCGCTGTTTTCGTACACGCCTTGAAATTCTTGGGAATATGGCCCATAAGCAAAGATAGGCAC
This sequence comes from Arenibacter nanhaiticus, assembly GCF_900141935.1. Lineage (GTDB taxonomy): Bacteria > Bacteroidota > Bacteroidia > Flavobacteriales > Flavobacteriaceae > Arenibacter > Arenibacter nanhaiticus. The sequence continues at coordinate 81,312 of NZ_FQYX01000009.1, forward strand.
CATGGCTCCTGTATGGTCATACGTGGTAAAATCGCCCTCAATCATGCCGTTCTCTATATTCCCTTGTGGGATTGTAAATCCGCCCGTTTCATGATCGGCAGTAACAATGACCAAGGTATTTCCACTGCGATCGGCAAAAGCAATGGCTTCCGAAATTGCTATATCAAAATCTATCCCTTCCGTAACAATACCTGCTACCTTGTTGGCATGCGCATAAGAATCTATTTGAGCCGACTCCACCATTAAAAAAAATGGCTTTTCCTTGCCTTTTAAAAACCGAAGCCCGTTTCTTGTAGCCTCTGCTAATTGATTTCCTCTTCCGTTTAAATAACTCGGCACACCTCTTTCAGAAAAAAACATCCCTATTTTATCTTTTTCACTACCTCCTATTTCTTCCAATGAATTGACAATAGAAAAACCATTAATTTTTAAATTTTGATCGAAATAAGCACTTCCTCCACCTATAAAAAGCGATAGCTTACTTTTTAGCAAGTCGCTAGCAATCCCTTGGGTATGGTCCCTATCTAATTGATGGGCATAAAACCCTGCTGGAGTAGCCCCAACAATTTCATCGGTGGTTATACATCCAGACAAGAACTGTTGCCGATCCAAAAATTCGGTAATATTTGTTATTGGTTTACGATCAGTTCCCATCCCAATGGCCCTGTTATAAGTTTTTTGCCCTGTGGCAAGGGCCGTGCCCGCTGCGGCCGAATCCGTGGTAAAATCGTCCGAAGCACTGGTTTTAAGAAAACCTATACTCTTTAGCTGTGTTAGAGAGGTTTCTCCGCCATTTGCCAGTACCGCAGCCGAAATATGGCTTAGTCCATTGCCGTCACCAATCATTAAGATTACATTTTTAACAGGAATTTCTTTTTGGTCAGACTCATAGGTTGGCTTGTATACCGCGGAATGCAGTGTATTTACAAACACCCTATCCTCTAAGGAATTAAAATAGATGGACGCGAGTTCGGGCTTATCCGTGTTGATGTAATCTACTCCCAGGTCTAAAAATGCTTTCCAGGCAGTTTTAGAATCCGGTGTACCCCAAAATCGAAAGGGCTTTCCAAAGCTGTGTGCCTTTTCTATGGTGTTTTTTACACTTTCTAAATCTTCCATGGTCAGGCGACCTTTTCCGTTCCATGGTGATAAACTTTTAAAACTAAGGCTTACCATAGCTACCTTGTCCCATATTTCAGCAGTGGGTTTATGGTCTAAAGATTGATAGTCGAATTTTATATAGTCCGGATACTTTGTATAATCTTCCACTTTGGGCCTGTTCCCTGATATCACTATCTGTATTGCTGGATTTTTGATGATTTTAGGATATTTTTTAAGGACAGAAATAATTTTCTTCAAAGAACTATAGGGTTCCGACTTAATATCTATCAATAACTGTAATTCTTGTTTCGCCCCCAATTGCAGTGAATACGCTTTTTCTAAGGGCTGCAAGTACAGATTCTCTATGGTCTGCCCTTCTATGATATCGGCTTCACTATGGGTGGCATACAAGATGTTATTTTTATAAAAGACATCCACCTCAATAGAGTTGGCCCCGTTTGCATAAGCACTCCAAAAAGGGGCGCTCTGAAGGTAATCGTTGTGGGAGTGGATCTTAAAAGCCTTATTTTCTTGGGCTAGTACGGGCCTTAGGCTAAGGAATAAAAAAAGAACTATGAATTTAATCGTATAATACATTAGGAAGGGGGTTAAAAAGAAGGATGTTGATTTAACCAACACCCTTCTATAATAATTAATTTATAAAACTACCAGCCTATATTTTGAGGGATCCCTGACGAACTTACAGTTTCATTAGGGATAGGCCACACGTGCATAATCGTTGGATCAAAATTTCTAGCAGGCCAAATTTCCTGGACGGTATAGGGTGAATCTGGATTTGAACGATCACTGTGAATGCGTCCGTGCAAAGGTTTTGCATACACTTCTTTGGCATCGCCCCATCTTACCAAATCAAAATGACGATTCGCAAACTCCCCAGCAAATTCAACTCTTCTTTCATGCTTTAAAGCATTTATAGAAGCATTCACTAGTGGCGCTAACCCTGCCCTTTCTCTTACCATATTTAAAGGTGCATCGCCATTTTTGCCCTGCATAATCAAAGCTTCCGATTTCATTAAAAGTACTTCGGCGTAACGAAGAATAGGTATGTTATAAAGGGTAGTCGGGTCGTTTCCATTAGGATTCACATAGACACCTATAGGGTTTTCAAATTGGTACTCATACATGTATTTATTGAACTGGAATCCAGATAAGGAGTTTTCTGATTGATATTTTTTGGTCTCCCCAAAAAACTGAAACTCATCACCAAATTTTAAAATGGTAACCTCACGTCTGACATCATTTTCTTCAAAGGCCTGATACAGTTCTTCGGTAGGCTGATAATACCCCCAACCGTTATAGGTTCCCCAGCCTTTGTTTTCTAACATTACCCCAGGAAGTTTACTACCGCCTTCTATCCCAGAATCCACTGACCAAATATATTCACTGGTCCAGTTGTTTTCAAAGCTGTGCAACAAACGATAATCTTGTGAGGGGTTCCCTGTATTGATTAAAGCTCTGCCAGAACCGGAATTGGTAACAGCATCACAATACGAGATCACCTGCTCATATTTTGAGCTATCGTATTGCGCCCAGTATAAGTAGGTTTTGGCAATATAGGCCAGCGCTGCGTCTTTATGAGCCCTTCCGTAATCTTCTGGATTCATTTCTGTAACTAAAGGCAGTAAATCGGCCGCCAAAGTAAGGTCGTCAATTATTTGACCGTAATTCTCTACAACAGATGCAGGTCTGGTATAACCTCCAGCAGCATTGTTCATGTTTTCGACCAAGACAATAGGAACGCCACCATTTTCACTATTATCACCATAAGTACTCGCGATCCAGAAATAATGAAAGGCCCGCATAAAATACGCTTCCCCTAAGAGCCTGTTTTTTAGATTTTCATTAATTTCCATAGTTGGAACATTTGCTAAAACATCATTGGCCCTACGAATTATTTTATAGCTTTGGGAATACATCCATTTTAAAGAACTTTCATCCCCTGTAAGGTTAAAATTCTTTGCATTATCTGCATCCGACTTAATACGACCGGTAACCATGTCATCCGAAGCATTGATATACCAAAAGAACCCTCTTGCAAACATATCCTCATCCTTCATATAATAATACATGCTGTTTACCGCCTCGGTGGCATCCTGTTCCGTTTTCCAAAAATTCCCGTAAGAGGTGCTGCCCAAAGGCTCCAAGTTGGTAAAATCATCCGAACAGGAAAACATTCCCAATACACTAGCGCTTAACACTACCGCAATTAATTTTATATTTCTAAATTTCATCTATTTTTCTTTTAGTGGTTGTTATAACTTTAATGAAAGACCTGCAGTAAACATCCTGGACAATGGGTATTTGCCCACATCCAATCCATTACCCCCTACTTCGGGATCCAAACCTGAATAATCGGTAAAGGTGAACAGATTTTCCCCGGAGATGTAAACCCTTAGGGAAGCCCCCTTCATCATCGAATCCATTAATGAATCGGATACACTGTATCCAAGAGTAATGTTTTTTAACCTTAGATAAGAAGCATCTTCCAAATACCAGCTAGAAGTTGTTTCAAAGTTTTTATTGTTATCCTTGGTAGAAAGTCTAGGAAGATTGGTATTGGTATTGGTAGGTGTCCACGACCCCAATACCTTGTTATCCAAATTATATCCCTGTAAGGCGGCATTATAGGCGCTATACTTATATCCATTAAATGCTTTAACCCCTGAGACCCCTTGGAAAATCAATCCAAGATCAAATCTTTTGTAGTCCAATTTCAAGTTGACGTTAAACGTAAGATCTGGCTGATAACTGCCCATAAACACTTTATCATTATTATCTATCTTCCCATCGTTGTTACTATCCTTAAATTTAAAATCGCCAGGCTGAGCCTCGGGCTGTATAGGATCCCCGCCAAGGACATACGCATCAATCTCTTCTTGGGATTGAAAAATTCCCAAATAAGGCACCAAATAATTAGAATATAATTCCCTTCCCACTTCTGACCTAAACGGTTCTAAAGTACTTCTTACATTTTCACCGCTATGGGCAATAAAATCAATTCCACTTTTATTATATCCTTCCAAATTGACCAATTCATTGTTGATCATGGAAGCATTGGCGCCCAGCGAATAATTTAAGTCCCCAACACTATTGTTAAAGATGGCAGAAAGTTCGAGACCGTGGTTTTTTACTTCCCCGCCGTTTACATCGGCTGCAGCCGTTCCTTGATGCTTGTCTTCTAACCCAGGTAAAATCATTCCCTTGGTCTTCTTTTCAAAATAGTCAAAGGTGACGTTTAACCTGTTATTTAACAAGCTAGCATCTAAACCTAAGTTGATGGATTCCGAAGTTTCCCAGGTTAAATTGGGATTGGATTGTTTTCCGGCATATACTCCCTTATCGTTTTCCAAGCCGTTCTCTCCTATAATTACCGTTTGTGTGCTAAGCGGAACATCAAAGGAATAATAGCCAACAGAATTAATATTCCCTATCTGTCCCCAAGAGGCACGGAACTTCAAATCATTCACTGCTGGAATCTTAAAAAAGGTTTCATCGGAAATCCTCCAGCCCATGGACGCAGAAGGGAAGTAATCTGCCTGATTCGCAGTAGCCAATCTAGAGGTTTCATCTCTACGGATACTGGCACTAAGAAAGTACTTGTTGTCATAATTATACATTGCCCTACCAATTGCCGAGGTTAACGCGTCCTCATAAACATCGGTAACGGGATTCTTTATATCCGCTGCGTTGGACATATATTGATTGTTTTTGTTCTCATTTCCAAAACCCTCCCCTCTTTGGGAATAAAACTCATAATCTGTAAACTGAGCAGAATAAACCGCAGTAAGATCCAGATTGTGATCCCCAAAAGCCTTGTTATAGGTTAGTTGATTATCCCAAACCCATCTGTTAGTGGTCGCATAACTTTGAGTAAGGGAATTAACCAAATTTGTCCTTCCCAGTTCGGGTCTTCTAGGATCAAAGCTTTTATAGTTGTTTTGTGAAGTACTATATGCGTAGCTAGTTTTAAACTTTAGTCCATTTAAAATTTTATAGTCCAAAAACACATTTGCATTCATAAATCGGGTTGGACTTGTCGTGGTAGGTCTTAACAAAAGGGACATGGGGTTGTAAACATCCCCATAGGCGCCTGCAAATTGCGACAGGTTATAGGGAGCTACTCCATGAAAAGCACCCTGATCATCGTAAATAGGGGCTGCCGACGGCATATAAATAGCGTTCAAAATAGTACCGGAATACCCGCTAGAAGTGTTGGTACCCACACTCTCTGTATGTGAAAAATAAACATTTTCGCCAAGAGTCAACCTATCGGATAGATCTATCTCCGATTTTAACCGAAAAGAATATCGTTCGGAACCGGTGCCTTGCAGCACCCCTTCCTTTTTGTTGTAACCAAACGAACTCATATAATTACTGTGTTCTCCGGCTCCACTAACATTAATATTGGCGTTATACAAAAGCGCTGTACGAAAAATAGCGTCCATCCATTGGGTTCTTGTGGTCTGTCCCCATGGGTTTTGAGCGGCATCATGTGCAGATTGCCTAGGAGTACCGCCATTGTCGGCAGCCATATTATACACATTGGCCTGTTCTATGGCGTTTAAGGGAGTGGGCAAATCTGTTGCGCTCTGCATACCCGAATACATATCCAATCCAATTTTTGGCTTGCCTTGCTTACCTTTTTTGGTCTGGATCACAATAACCCCAGAGGCTGCCTGAGCCCCATATATGGCCGCCGCGGAAGCATCCTTTAAAATAGAAACCGAAGCAATATCGTTTGGATTAATGGAAGGGCCATAATAGGGCACCCCATCAACGACCATCAATGGATTCTCGTTAGAAATAGATCCTAGTCCACGTATAACTATTTTCCCTGTTTCCGAAGGATCGCCACCCTGTTGCAGTACCGTTACTCCCGCTACATTTCCCTGCAAGAAGTCGTTGAGCGTACCTACTGGCCTACTGGCCATTGAGGCTACATTGCTCACCGTTGCAATGGCCGAGGTTATATTCTTTTTTACAGATGTTCCGTACCCTATTAATACCACCTCATCTAAACCTGTAGATTGGTCTTCCAGGGCTATGGTAAAATTTTGGCTCCCCGAATAAGCTAGTTCTGTAGCCGCATACCCCATAGAAGATACTAGGAGAACGCCATCAGTGGCAGCGACAGTTAGCGTAAAATTACCGTCGAAATCAGTGGCTACACCATCTTGGGTACGATTATTAGGAATAATACTTGCTCCGGGAATAGGCATCCCGTCGGTCTTTGAAACCACCGTTCCAGAAAGGGTGGTTTGGGCCATGACACTAGAAAATAGCCCCATGGTCAATAATAAAAATAAATACTGTTTCATTTATAAGAAGTTTTAGTTCCTTATAAAATTACAGGAAGCCCCTTTCCAACAGGTTGATAATAGTATCCTTTAGGGGCATCATTTAAACAATAAAGAGGACAAAACGAACAGATTAGGGGCACTATTGTTTCATTAACATTAAGCTAACCTCTTGTAAATATAGCGATAATACTGATTATGCTGTTTTTTTCAACTTATACACCTTCGGTGAACACCCAAAATGTTTCTTAAAAATCCGACTAAAATACTTTGGATCGTTAAAACCACAGGCAAAACTTATTTCCGAAATGTTTAAGGTTTTGCTTTGAAGAAGATATTCGGCCTTTTGCATTCGCAATTCGGTAATAACTTCTGAGGGAGATTTACTGAGAACTTCCTTAAATATACGATAGCTTTTTATTTTCGATATTTGAAGCTGTTCATTTAATTCCTGAACGTTAAAGGAAGTGCTTCCCATATTGTTATGAATGATTTCTAAGGCCTTGTTTAGTAATTTTTCATTAGGGCTCAAGTGTTTTCTTTCATCTTTTCCTATACCAAATAACTGGAATTTAGACATATCTTTCAGATACTCCTTTCTTGTTGCTATAAGGCCGTGCAGTCTTTTCTGAATAAAGGAATCTCGCGCAGGCAGTTGTATAAATGCATCTATCCCTAGCTCCATAGTCTGTTCTTGTAAGGAATAGTCTATTTGTTCTGAAATGTATAACACAGGTAAGCCAATTAGCTGTGTTTTATCCTTGGCTTGTTGCAATAGCACAATGAGTTCCTCGGTAATTGCAGCGTTATAAATAACCATTCCGTGTACACTTGCCTTTTTTATTAAAGAGGAAACGGCGCCTACAGAATTTTCAAAAAACAAATTATGATCTTCTTTAAACAGCAATTGTCGGCAACTCAAATAATCGCTTTCTTCACAGAATACTACAATATTATTCTTGTCAGATTGCATTTTCTCTTCCAGTTTTAAATGCCTCCACTGTATTTCCTCCTGCACAATAGCATCTTTAGCTACTACTTGTACCGGTAGACTTACCCGTATTTCCTGTTGATTCGTTTTATCATTGAAGACCAAGGTCCCTTCAAGAGTTTGCACCAAGGTATCAACGGCTCTAAAATAGGGACTATATCGCTGAATACTACGGGCGTTTTTGGTAAAAATAGCACTATCAGAAAGAACCTTCATCAAAAAACTATCCTGCTCCACAGTAACATCTACTGTTAAATTACTTTCTTCGACACCATATTTTATCACCTCAAAAAACAAATATTTAATCAGTAATTTAAATCGTAATACATCAATGGCGATCCAATCACCCTTTAGCTGTACGGTATAATGTAATTGAATGTTAGAGGTTGCCGCATTCAAATTTAGCTGATCTAACATCTGATTTAGAATAGGTTCTAATTTTACCGCAGACTTTTTAGATGTCCCAATATCCTTGACATGATTTAGAAAATCCCATTCCATTAAAAGGTTGGTCAATGTACCCGCCTGCACCAAAAGGATGTTTTTTATAGCGTCTTCATCCTTAAGTTTTCCTGACAGGTCTAGAATTTTGCCAATCGGTTCCTTAAATTCGGACAAGACAAAAGTCTTGAAGCTTTCTATTTCAAACTCCTGCTTTTTCAAATGGAGATGCGTATTTAAAAGTTGATTTTTTTGATCTGAAAGTTCTTTATGCTTTTCAGCAAGGATGTTATTTGCCGTAATTAGTTCTTCTTTTTGCCTATTGATTGTTTGGGTTCTTTCCTGAATTTTACGTTCTAGCTCTCTCCGGTATCCCAATGCCTTTTTGTTTCTTTGAAAGAATATACATCCGAGGGTCACCAATAAAAAGACCGATATTGTCACTAAAAACCAAAATTTCACATAAAAAGGCTTCTTTATGGACAACGGTATTATTACCGTATTGGCACCTGATTCATCCAAGGCATTTTTAACTAAAAATCTGTAATCTCCATATGGAATATCGCTATAACGAATAGGATTGGATTTAAATGTTTCCCAGGCGTGGTCATAGCCCTCTAATTTGTATACCACCCGATTATTGGGGTCTTTAGGAAAAGATACTGGAGTAATGGCTACGGAAAGATGGTTCTCTCCGTAACTTTTTTCAATACGGGTTCCCATAAAGCTCTTTTGATCTACCCTTACCTGAAGCTTCGGCTGCTCTTTAAAAAAATTAATACTATTGGGAGAAAAATAGTTCATGCCATACACCCCTGCAAAATAAAGCCCTCCCTTTACATCTTGATAATAGGCGCCTTCCGAGAATTCAGCAGCCTGCCACCCCTCCTCCGGATTCATACTCAATACGGAGTAATTACTTCGGCTTACAGCAGCAATCCCTTTGGTAGTACTGATCCAAATATCATCATTATTAGGGAGTAGGCTATACACCATATGACTTGGCAACCCTTCTCTTTCCGTAATATTTTTGACCAGCCCGGTATTAGGGTCATATACCGTAATCCCTCCTAAACTGGCAATCCAATAATAATTAGTTCTCGGATCTTTATAAACATCGTAAATGCTATTTCCAAGAGCACCATCGGCCTTGGTTATATCCTTTAGGTTTCCAGTAAGAAGGTCTAAGATCACCAATCCAGAATTTTCAGTAGCGAGCAAAACTTCTTGCTCCCGCACTTTCACCTTTCTTATTTGCAACTGGCGTAACGTATCTTGCCCTTTAAAACTCTCGAAACTATTATTTTTCAGTGAAAATTTTGCCAGACCGCCCCAGCAAGCCGTCCAAATAGCATGATGGTCGTCCTCATAGAAAGAGTAATTCCTATTGTTTGGCAATAACTTGTTGTGTTCGGCGGTATAGGAATGAATCCTATCGTCATTAATCCTAAGCACACCGCCATAAGTCCCTACCCAAACAGATCCGTCCGAAGAAGTAAACAAACTCCTGATCCGATTCCATTCTTTATTTAATCTTGCCTCGGGGATTTCGAAAGCCACATAGGTTTGTAATTTTTGGTCGTACTTAAACAACCCTTGATTGTAATACCCCAACCAAAGGTCGCCTTTCTGGTCTTTGGTAATAGCGCGAATGGTTTCATTGGGCAGATTCGGAAAATGTACCGGGTGTGGGGCTACCAAACTTATCTTTTCGGACTCCCTATAAGCCATACTCAAGCCTCCGTCTTTGTGCCCTAGCCATATATTGCCAAAATCGTCCTCGTACAATTTCTCTACCTCATTACTGTTAAAGCTGTACTTGGAATAAGGATCATATCGGTAATGCTCAATGTGTTCACTATGCACATTAGAACTCTTGTTGGGAAGAATATAAACGCCATTGTATTTAGTAGCAAACCAAACGTTCCCTTTTCTGTCTTTCATGACCTGGTTAATAACCAGTTCAGGATGATACTTATGCAAAATTCGATGTAAGGCAGCAACGTTCTCATTGTCCAGGTTTTTGGGCTCAACCCTTACAAACGTATCCCCGTTAAACTCATAATGTTCCTTAGAGCCATCGAGGGTAACTAATGGCTTTCCTTCTCCAGATAAACGCAAGGCCACAACCTCCTTTTCAAACCTATAATTCTGAAAACTATTTTCGCCTATATATTTACTCACCGACTTATTATCGGTCAAGGCCCATATATCCATGTTCGCATCCCTAACCAAATCTCGCACTACGTTTCCGGCCAAGGAATTAGCGCTATCTTTTATATGCTTATAAACCTTAAACGTATGCCCGTCATAAGAATTCAAACCGTCCCAAGTTCCAATCCACAGCACCCCATTTTTATCACTTGTAATCCCTAAAATAGAATTATTAGATAAACCGTCTTCGGTGGTCAGGGTGTTAAACTTAATCTGTTGTCCAAAAAAAAGAGAGGGAAAAATGATTAACAGAAGGTATAATTGTTTCAATATTGTAGATATTTTGATTAAAAACGCCCCTTAATATAGGTATTGTAAGAAATAAACGCACTAAGGAATCTAAAATCACATAGGTGTTCTTTGCAAATAGCGACAAAATAAATATAATTCCCCATGGTTTTCCTCCTCACAGCGACCACGGCTATGATTTATAAAGTAGAAATAACACTCCCATAACATCAGTTGTATGTCGTGTAATAATTTGGGCGTTCCCTCCTTCGTCGGGCGGGCACTCCGCTATATCCCTTGCCCTGCTGCGGGGATACCGCTGCGGTCCCTAACGCGGAATAATATAGTCTTGGGTTACCCCCCCCCGAATCCTATTAAAAACCTATTTGCACAAAAAAACCCATGCATACAAATTGCCTACATGGGTTCTATTATTCCGTTATCACAATAGTTTTATACCGGTTCCTACGGTTATTGTTTAAAACATATTATCACATTTTTACAATCTGTGCATTGGCCATAAATAGTTCTTGCATACGAGTCATCCTATGATCAAAAACGGTAGAAAACACAACATACTGACATCTTTCTAGACTCTCGGGAGTACGAATAACATCGGCGAACATACTTGATTTTACCAAAAACTCAGCATCCTCCACAAAGAACAGTTTTAACTTCCCTAAATTAATCCCGTTTAAAAAGAAAATTTTATTGAGCCTTTTTGGAGTCGCAATAACAATATCAACACCATCGTAAATGTCATTTTTTTGAGCTTCAAAATCATATTCTTCATAAGCACAATACACTCGCAAGTCCATTCTATAGGTGAAGCGCTTAAACTCTTGTTCCAAAGCTAAGGCGGCCTCTTTGTCCTTTACAAAAATTAAAGCTCGTGGCGCATCCTCAAATGCCGCACATTCCAGTTTCTGAATGGTACTGATAACAATTGAAGTAGTTTTTCCAGAGCCTTCGGGGGCGATTCCAAAAACACTTGCTCCTCCCTTTATTTTGGAAAGCACCTTTTTTTGAAACGGTAAGGGCTCTGTGATTTTTAACCGATCTAAAGCTTCCAGCAATTCTGGCTGTAATTTTTTAAATGACATATTTTTTGATTGATTTTTATTAATTAGTCCTTGTAATGATCATTGATATCAGTTTTCCTGCACTTCACCACAAGTTCTTAGGCTTTCACAACAATTTCTTTTGAAATGAGAACTTCCTCATTACTTTAGAAGTGTAATAAGTCGTAATAATTTTTTCATTTTCATATAGTGTTCTCGGAAAAGAGCTTTATCCCATAAGATAAGGCTCTTTTTTGTTATAGTTTTTACCTAAGGAGTTACTAGACCTCCATCGCTTCCCTATACGATTATATAAGAAAATCCTTTGCAAAGGAACGTTTACTACTACCCTCTGCTAGAATGCATCGAAAAAAACGGGGTTCCTAGCGTTCACGTCCATTTGTTGCTTTGTATATTGCAATTTAAAAAAAGGCACCTATTTATAACTGTCTAGGTCCCTATATTTATCTTCCATTTACACAAGTCCTTTTCGGGCAGTTCTATTTAAAACTACCCGAGTCGGTTCTTCTAGTCTATGGAATCCAATTGTCCTTTCCAAAAACCGGTTTTCTTTTTTCCAAGAAAGCGTTTCTTCCTTCTTTAGCTTCCTCGGTCATATAGGCCAATCTAGTGGCTTCTCCTGCGAAAACTTGCTGACCTACCATCCCGTCGTCGGTAAGGTTCATGGCAAACTTCAGCATTTTAATAGAGGTCGGAGATTTTTCCAGTATTTCCTGAGCCCACTGATAGGCAGTATCCTCTAACTCTTCATGAGGGATTACGGCATTTACCATTCCCATATCCATAGCTTCTTGGGCAGAGTAATTACGTCCGAGGAAAAATATTTCCCGCGCTTTTTTCTGTCCTACCATTTTTGCCAAATAAGCAGAGCCATATCCTCCGTCAAAACTAGTGACATCGGCATCCGTTTGTTTAAAGATAGCATGTTCCTTACTGGCTAAGGTCAAATCGCACACCACGTGCAAACTGTGCCCGCCACCAACGGCCCATCCAGGGACCACTGCAATAACGACCTTTGGCATAAACCTTATAAGTCTTTGTACTTCCAAAATATTTAAACGATGCATACCGTCTTCCCCAACATAACCTTTATGACCTCTGGCTTTTTGATCGCCCCCGCTACAAAAGGAATATACACCGTCTTTGGTAGACGGCCCCTCTGCCGATAGCAATACAACCCCTATAGAGGTGTCTTCCTGTGCATCATAAAAAGCCTGATACAATTCACTTGTGGTTTTTGGCCTAAAGGCATTTCGCACGTTTGGCCTGTTAAAAGCGATACGGGCTACTCCGTCACATTTTTTATATGTAATGTCCTCAAACTCTCTGACGACTTTCCAGTTGATCTCTTTTTGCATTTCTAAATATTATTTACTTGGTCAAAGATAGTATTCTTTACTAAAACCTATATTTCTTCGGTTAAACTATGAGATAATATTCTTAGCTTCTATCCATTTGGACATGTATTTTGTACCCGCCATGGTGTGATGCATTAGCATTTCACCTATAAAATTTTTGGCCCTAAAGTCGGACAAACGATGCTGCACCTCCTCAATTCTAGAATAAAACCTATCCTCTAAAATATCGGTGTTATATAATTGATTCACTATTTCCACTCCATTTTTCCGAGCATTTTCCCAAATAGCCTTCTCCCTATACAGAGCAACTGCTGCATTCGCAAAACTCAGGGCATCATCGGCGATAAGGCCGTTCCAATCATAGCCCGGATGCATGCCTTCTGCTCCTATGGTGGTCGTGACGCTTGGGGTACCAAAACGCATCCCATCTATTAGCTTGCCTTTGATGCCAGCGCCAAAATTAAGAGGTGCCAAATTTACCCTAGCCCTACCAATGACCTCCTTGGCCTCTTTAGCATGCCCCAAAACACAAAAACCTTCCCTAGGCTTGTTCATCTGTAGAATATGCTCTGGTAAATAAGCCCCGTAGACCCTTAAATTCGCCTCGGGCAATTGCTGTCTTATCAGCGGCCATATATCTTTTTTTAAACGTACAACCGCGTCGATATTTGGAGCGTGTTTGCCGTTTCCTATACAAACAAAGTCTTGTTTTTCATGATACCCGAGCCATTCCTGCTGATCCTTAGCTGTAATCTCATGGACCATTATAGGTAAATGTAATATTAATTGATCGGGGATCTTTAAGACTTCTTTCAGCAGTTCTATTTCAAAGAAGGAAATAATCAGACTAAAATCGCATCGGTAAATACTGGCGATTTCTCTTTTGGCCAAATCTGTAGCCAACCATTGATCGGAAGAAAAGGGGGTGTGTTTTTTATATGCCCCATACCTTGCCATTCGCAGGGAATGCAAGTCTTCCGTATCTAAAATTCGTACTGCTTTGGGCGCATATTGAGCCACCCTCCATCCAAATTGCTCTTCGGTCATAAATCGATCAAAAAGGACAATGTCGGGGTCTAAATCCTGAAGCAGCTCGTCAAAACTAGAGTGGTTTAGCCTGATTGCCACCTTAGCAACTCCCAACACATCCAAATCAAAGGAGTAATCGCCCTCGGAGGCCGTACTGGCAAAGCTAATTTGATATTGGTGTTTTATAAAAAAATGCAACAACTGTAACATTCGGCCTCCCGCAGCTGTAGTATTCGGTTCTGGCCATACATAGCCTATAATCAATAGTTTCTTTTGCATTTTTTTGAGAACTTATTTCATTCGAGCCGCAAATTTCCCAGAAATACTAGAGCGTAATTTCCGTTCATAGTCTTCTTGCAGCCACTCCTTATAGTTTTTTGTATTGTTCATGATACAATAGGAATATTGACGTACCCTAAAGGCTATTTCTTCCTTTAATTTTTTGGCCAAAATCCGAGCATCAAAAACATCATCACTGTTCTCAACACATATCTGCGCATGTTGCTCTATACTGCGTTCTAGTACGGTTTTAGATTTTAGGCCCTGGGCAAACACCTTTTTATACTCGGCCTTTATATCAAATTCGATGTTCTCGGATTTAGCAAACAAGGCTTTTAAATCGGCAGGCATTTCATACACAAAATCTTTTTCTATTTCCTCGTCATTTTTTATGTTCTCCAAATAGAAATCAGGAAAATGAAAAATTTCTTGCCAATCTATGGGTGCGTGCCACATTCCAAATCTTGCGATATTATTCCCCAGGTCTACTACGGTAAACTCTTCCTTATCAGGCAAGATCCGAGACCCTCTTCCGATCATCTGAAAATATAAGGTCAAAGATCGTGTTGCCCTATTTAGCATAATCGTTTCTACCGTTGGCTCATCAAAACCGGTCGTTAGAATACTTACAGAGGTTAGGATAGCATCTGGTGTTTCTGAAAACCAATTTAAGATATCCCTCCGTTCAGAAGCACTGTTCTTATTGTCCAGGTGGCGTATATTATACCCAGCCTTTTTAAAAACATCCCTAACGTAAATAGAGGTACTAATACCATTGTTAAAAATCAGTGTCTTTTTCCCTTTCCCAATTTCCTCATAGGCGCTTAACAGTTTGGCCAACATGTTCTGATTCCCATAGAACTCATCGGAAGATTTTACCGTATAATCCCCATTAATTCCCAGTTTCAGACTTTTTAGGCTTACATCGTAACTATACATATTTGCCTTTGCCAAAAACTTTTTATCGATAAGAGAAGAAATAGACTCTCCTACAATAAGTTTTTGGTAATTATCTTTCATAGGGAGTTTTATGTTAGAACTTAATGGAGTCGCTGTAACACCCAATATGGTTGATTGTTGAAAATACTTAAAAAGCTTTCTGAACGAATTATAATGTGCTTCATCAATGATTACTAAGCCAATGTTGTGCAAAGTAAGCTTGTCATCTTGCAGCCTGTTTTTAAGGGTTTCTACCATGGCTACAAAACACATGTATTCGTCTTGATCGTTAAGCTCTTTTATGTCACTATTTATGATTTTATTCTTAACTCCAAATCCAGTTAACATCTGTGAGGTCTGACTGCTTAATTCTATCCTATGAGTAAGCACCACAACCTTTTTTTGTGTTTTTTGGATATATCTTTTTGCAATTTCAGAGAAAACCACCGTTTTTCCTCCTCCCGTAGGTAATTGATACAAGAGGTTTGCATCGGAGGAAGAGTCCTCTAAAAACTTAAAAATAGTTTTTAGATCCTTCTCCTGATAATCGTAAAGTTTTTTTTCTATGCGCTGTACAGGTAACTTCAAATTGGTGGGTAGTTTAAAAAAAATGCAACATTCAAACCTTACAAAATTAACAGTTTTTTGTGCTTGTTAAAAATTAATAGCGTAAAAACATGGAATTAATAGCCTTTTTTTGCGGATACGATGTTGTGTAAAAACGCTCCTTTTTGCAATCTATTGTAATTTTCTAGCAATTGCGGAACCACAGAGTCCATATCCGACACACTTGCCGTATGCGGGGTCACAAGTATTTTAGGGTGTCTCCAAAACGGGTGTTTCTTTGGCAAAGGCTCCTCGTGAAAAACATCTAAACTGGCCCCGGCCAAGTGATCATTGTCTAACATCTCGAGCAAATCTTCATCTATCAAATGACCTCCTCTAGCAACATTGATGACATAGGCTCCATGCGGCAAATTCCTGAACAATTCTTTATTGAGAATTCCGTTCGTTTCTTCTGTCAACGGAAGCAAACATACCAAGATGTCGGTAGCGGATAAAAACGATTGGAGTTCTGTTTGGCCTACATAAGTCCTTACCTCATGATTTGGTTTTGGAGAGTTAGCCCAACCATGCACTCTAAACCCATACTGCTTTAAGTTTTTAGCGGCCAGACTCCCTAATGCCCCCATCCCCATAATCCCCACGCTTACATCGGCAATTCTTTTATATGGTCTACGGTTCCAATATTCGCTTAGTTGATCAGATTTGTAATCGGTTAAGTTTTTTAAAAAATTAAAAATATTAGCGATAACAAATTCGGACATATCACTGGCTAGAACAGGGTCTACAACTCTAGTAACGGCTACGCCCCTAGGAAAACCCGGATCGTCAAAAATAAAATCTACTCCCGCTCCAAAAGAGGCAACACACTTTAAATTTGGATACTCCAACAAACTTCCGTTTGGGTGTTTCCAAACAATCGCCATGGTAATTTTGTCTTTAGGATGTGCTTCCAAATAACTATACACCTCTATATCCGAGTTGTTTTTCTTGAGGGAAGCTATCCATTCATTTATTTTTCCATCTTGTCTTATTATTACAATACTCATAACTAATCTATTATATCTAAAATTCGTGAAAAAGACTCTGCATTAGGCCATTTTTGTGCTTTAGTAAAAAAATAAACCTTCAAAACTCTATCCTTAAAATCTGGAAGCAACCCATTGACAGAAACATACTGAACCACCTCTTTATATGAATTCTCCAAACTCTTATAAAAAGCATCGGGCACATTCCTGTTCTCCGAATAAGATTGTGCAATCTCCAAATTATAAAGCATCACATCAACAATTAGATGGGGTGCTACCCCCAAGCTTATAAAATGTTTGATGAATTTTTGCGCCACAGATCTTCTGGCTTTTGGTCTTTTCCTCTTAAAAGGAAAATACTCATTGGAGATTTTTAATTTGGCTTCTTGTACCATTTTGTCTTCCTTAGGATTGAAGACAAAATCGTAGTATTCCTTTACCGCTGGAAATCTAACATACAAATCCAGGAGCTGGGTCTCTAGCTCCTTCTTTTTTAATTCTGCCAAGTATTTGGTCAATGCTCTTTTACTCATTCTATTAAGGTTCTACTACTCGGAATATTGAAATTCAATGTTAATTGAAAAATTGACGCAAAATCACAAAATAAGATATAAATTTTAAGAAGAAAGATGATTTATCTTAAAATTCTCACAAATTACATACTCCAAACCCTATTTCTTTGGAAAACCAATAAAAAAGACGTATTATGATAGATTATCAGTATTAATCCCAAAAACATTTATAAATGAGGCAATTAAAGATTATCAAGCAGGTTACCAATAGAGAGTCAAAGTCTTTGGATAAATACCTGCAAGATATCAGTAAAATTGATTTGATTACTGCGAACGAGGAGGTTGAATTGGCACAAAAAATTAGGGAAGGCGATCAGCAGGCTTTAAACAAATTAACCACTGCAAATTTAAGATTTGTGGTCTCTGTAGCCAAACAATATCAAAATCAAGGTTTAAAATTACCCGATTTAATCAATGAAGGTAATGTGGGATTAGTAAAAGCAGCAAAACGTTTTGATGAAACCCGAGGCTTTAAGTTTATTTCTTATGCCGTTTGGTGGATTCGACAAGCTATACTTCAGGCATTGGCCGAACAATCTAGAGTTGTACGCCTGCCTTTAAACAAAATTGGATCGATCAATAAGATCAATAAAGCATTTTCCTACCTGGAACAGTCCCATGAGCGACCACCTTCTCCCGAAGAAATAGCCAAGGAATTAGACATGAGTGTTTCAGAAGTAAAACAATCCATGAAAAATTCAGGAAGACATGTCTCTATGGATGCGCCCTTAACCGAAGGAGAAAACTCCAATCTATACGATGTTCTAAATTTTGAACAATCGCCAAGACCAGATAATTCCTTGATGCAACAATCCTTGAATACGGAAATAATCAGAGCCTTGGACACCCTTTCTCCACGAGAGGCAGATGTTGTAAAGCTGTATTACGGTATAGGAGACCATCAAGCGATGACATTGGCCGAGATTGGACAAACCTTCGACCTTACCCGAGAAAGAGTAAGACAGATCAGAGAAAAAGCTATTAGAAAGCTAAGACATCACTCAAGAAGTAAGCTGCTAAAAACATATTTAGGTTAATCATGAAAAAAGTCCCTTTAAGGGACTTTTTTCATGATTATAATTTTTAAAGATGACTGAGTTTTTTGATATTGAAGTTTGTTAAAATATCGTTTAAATCTTCCAGGAAATTTAAATACGCGAGGTTTTCTTGATTTTCTTTAGCCATAATAGTTTGGTTATTAAAGGTTCTTAAAACTATACCGTTTAGATATAGTCTATTTTTGACAACTCATTGAAAATTAGTATTTTATTTAAGTTTTGCAAAAACAATAAGTATTCTTCTCCGTAGGTTTCGTACAACATGATAAGATCTGGTTTTAGAATTACAGATTGGGCTCCGTAACTATATCATAAACATATCTATTCCTGCTAGGTAAAGCAACAATTTGTGGTGTCTATTACTTATTTTGTTGTGAAAACAAATAATTCAACAACTAACACACTATAAACACCTCCTTTTGTTCGTATAATTCATTGAGCAGTTTAGATATTTGAGGAGTTATTTAAATAACAGACTTCTTTGACCAACAGGTCCTCATCCGAATAAAATTTACTTATAATCTCCTTAATTAAGCAGCAAATAGATTCGTTTTTCTCTTCCTTAAGCCACCCTTCCAATTGCTTTAAAACTGCCACATTGCAAAATTCACCAGTCTCATAAATAGCATAGATAGATTTTACCCGGTCCTTATCCTTTGGACTATGCGCTATGACAGGGGGAATTGGCAAGCCTGTTAATGGAATGATATTACGGTCGGCCTTAAATTGTAGATCTGCTTTTTTTTCATTCTTATACCCCTCCAAAAGCGCTCTCATTTGTTCCTTGATGTTAGGGTCTAATTCTTGACTATATACAGAATCCGAAGATTGAGCAGGAACGTTTTTGGAGGAGGCTGATTTTTCTATTGGGATTACAGATTTCCCTTGAGCATATAGATTTTTAGCGTTTTCAAACTCCTCTTCCCAGTCGTTGTTCTTTTCATTTTTAATCATTACAAGTACCTTTTAAATAATCAGAAGCAGTGTTGTCATAAAAAAAACCGACCCCAGATTACTTTTTTCTTTAATACTATTTAACACCATAGCCCTTTGTTATTTCCCTCCAACCTCTTTAATATTAAAAACTTTACTTTCTATTTCAAGGCTTAATTGTAGGGTAATACTACTATTATAAATTTTAAAATCCAATAAAGAGAGTATTTTCTTTAATTTGATTAATTATATCACTAAGAATTTAGATTTCAACGACTTATTATTATGGGTTATCACCCATGATTTTAGCGCCAAACTATTCTTACACATTTTCATAAAATAATACCGTGTTTTATTCTGAACTATATTAAAAACAAAACGCCATTCTTTGCTTGTTTCGAGCAAGAATAAGTTTAATAACCTTCATTTTCTCTGGTTAATTGATTTTATTTGTAAGTCATAAAAAATTATACCATGAAACATTTAGTTGGACTATTATGCACGCTTACCTTTTTCTCGTGCAAGGAAAAAACAGAAAAAATCCCCGAATCGCTCGAGGATAAAGCTCTGAGAATTCACAACAGCGTTATCACCATTGACACACACGACGATTTTACCGTGGCTAATTTTACGGATAGTATTAACTACACTCAAAAATTGGACAATCAGTTAAATCTTCCTAAAATGGATATCGGCGGATTAGATGTTTCTTGGTTAATCGTTTATACAGGACAAGGAGAGCTAAACAAAGAGGGATACGCGAAAGCAAAGGAGAATGCTATGGCAAAATTTGACGCTATTCACAGGCTCTGTAAAGATTATGCTCCTGATCAGATTGAACTTGCCTTAACTTCTGAAGACGTACGGAGGATTACCAAAGCCGGAAAAAAAGTAGCCATGATAGGGGTAGAAAATGCCTACCCTATGGGGGAGGATTTATCGGAATTTGAAAATTACTATAATTTAGGTGCCAGATATATTTCTTTGTCCCATAACGGACATAGTCAGTTTTGCGATTCCAACACGGGAGAGGAAGACGGAAAATGGCTCCATAACGGCTTAAGTGAATTGGGAAAGAAAGCCGTTGCTGAAATGAATAGGCTTGGTATTATGATCGATGTATCGCATCCATCAAAAGAATCCATGAAACAAATGATAGCCCTGTCCAAGGCTCCAATAATCGCTTCGCACAGTTCGGCCCGCGCTTTGTGCAACCACAGCCGAAATTTGGATGACGAACAATTGCTATTGATGAAGGAAAACGGCGGCGTGGTTCAAACCGTGGCCTTTGCCTCTTACCTGAACACCGAAAAAAGCGAGGCAAGAACTGCTTATATGCGAAAACTCTATGATGAAGTAGCAGACTCCTTAGGATTGGAAAACCACAAGGAGATAAAGAAAATCGCCGATGAGCTCGCTGCGAAAAGGAAAGATGCCGTACTAGGAGTGGCGGTTTCGGATTTCGTTGATCATATTGATTATATGGTCAATTTAATCGGAGTAGACCACGTAGGGATCAGCTCCGATTTCGATGGCGGCGGTGGTATTGAAGGATGGCAAGATGCCTCCGAAACCTTTAATGTTACCCTAGAGCTAGTGAAAAGGGACTACTCCGAAGAAGACATAGAAAAGCTATGGGGAGGCAACCTTTTGCGCGTTCTTGACAAGGTACAAGAAGTAGCGACTACCCTTCAATAAAGTTTAGGATTTATTGGCCAATCGATCTTTGACAAATTCTACTTTAGTTTTGTTGTGAGGGAGCGGTTGGCCATCCTTTCCTAAGTTTACCATTACAATTTGATCTACGGTAACAATAGTTTCGCGAGTCATCTTATTGCGCACTTCACAACTTAAGACAAGAGATGAAGCTCCAAATTTTAACGCCTCTATCCCTATTTCTACTATATCGCCCTCTACAGCGCTACTCATAAAGTTTATCTCAGACATATACTTGGTAACCACCTTCTTGTTTTCCAATTGAATTATACTGTACAGTGCAGCCTCCTCATCTATCCATGCTAACAGTCGGCCTCCAAACAAGGTGCCATTGGCATTTAAATCTTCTGGTTTAACCCATTTTCTGGTGTGAAATCTCATAACAAATACTTTTAATTATTAAAGTTAGAAAAGTTTGTATCGTAAAAACTATTAATCGATCCTAATTTAATTGGTTTTCTCATTTTGAAAAATAACCCCTTCCCATATCTTTAATTCCCCAAATAGAACCTTTAAAATATTTCATATTGACAATGTACCTTCCTCCTAAAGAATATGGGCCTTCAAGCCGTAAGGATTAATAAGTCAATCGCATAAATTGCGTAAAAACTGTCCATTATTATTTTATTTAAGAGCCCCTAATTTATATCTTTATAAAAACCCCTTAAAAATGAGCGACAGATCCCTTCGTATTCTAGAAATACGACCGCTAATTCCTTCTGCCAAAGTTTCCGAAAACATGAGCACTGAAGAACAGTTTCAGAACAAAACTTTACGTCCGGTCATTAAAATGCAAAACTCCTTGCTGCTAGTGGTTTTTCAGAATTATTTTGAACAACACAAGAACCGTTTCTACGAACTTAGCCTTAGCAATCGTATGTTATATATTGAAAATGCCATACAGAAGGATATAAAGTTCAGAAACTCTCTAACAGGAATCATCATCGGTCAGTTTACAACTGAAGAATACACCCTGTATATAAAAAGTTCTTCGGCCTTAAATAAACGAATGATGCAAATGGTTACAGAGCGTATTAAAGACCAACTACAGTATTTTGAAACGTCGGTTTTACTCTAGCAGGGAGGCACCATTTAGATCTGTAGTTAATATATCGCTCATAAGGTCAAAATATGGGCGTAAGGCACAGAAAGAATCGTTTACCATAGTTATAAATTCTGGGGACAACACTTGCTCGTCGCTAAACTCTTTTACAAAAACAAATTGCTTCTGCCGGATCAGGTCAATATCCGGATGTTCTCTATTGAATCCGGAGGGAGCGGTCTTAAGAGCCTCTCCTTTTAATTCTCCCCATATTTTACGAAAGGAAGGGGTGTTGATAATGCTTCTTATTTCAGAGGCATCCATTTCAAATTCCTTTCTGATCCTTAACAAATCTTCTTTGGTGGGCCCCCAAAATCCGGCCGCAATAAAAGACCCTTTTGGTTTTATTTGTATATAATACCCACCTCTTAGCTGTGCTCCGGCGCGGGAAAACGACCCGGCGAAATGGGTTTTATAGGGTGTTTTGTTTTTCGAAAATCGCACATCCCTATAAATCCTGAACATTTTTTGTTGCTCTATCTCATCGTGTTCTTGAAGCCGCTCCTTTAAAGCCGTAAAATAATCCTTCACCTCGGTTTCAATACTTTTAAATTCCATTTTATGATCTGTAAACCATTCTCTATTATTGTTTTTATCCAATTTTTGCAGAAAAAGGAAAACTTCTTTCGTAATTACTCGCTGTGCCATACGACTCATTTGATTGTAACTTTGTATCAAAGTTAACCAAATAAGATTGAGGTGATTTTGAATTAATGGTTAATTTTGACTGATAAGGAATAGAATTCATGGATAAATCAGAAATAATAAAAAACATAAAGGCGCATAAAAAACAGCCTAACTTAAGATTTGAACTTAAAGAGAAGACAGAACTATTTATAGACCGCTTGTTCTATACGCTTTTTGATATTGACACTCCAGTTGCCGAAAATTTGGATTTATTGGAGAAAGAATTTCAGCACTTGGTTGATTTAGCTTGCTGGAAGGTAGATAAACCTTGTAAAAAAGTTTGGGACAACTATGTTGTTAGATTACCTGAAATACTAGAAAAATTAAACAAGGATGCCGAGGCTATCGTAGACTGTGACCCGGCTTCTCTGTCCATCGAAGAAGTGTATTTAGCCTATCCGGGATTTTATGCCATTGCTATTTATAGGCTAGCCCATGAATTATGCAAGGACGGATTTCCTTTAGTTCCTCGTTTAATGACAGAATACGCCCATAGCAAAACCGGGGTAGATATAAACCCTGGAGCACAAATAGGGGAATCTTTTTTTATCGATCATGCTACCGGTGTTGTTATTGGGGAGACGGCCATCATTAAGGATAATGTAAAAATATATCAAGGAGTAACCCTTGGGGCCTTATACGTTGCCAAAAACCTACAAAAGACAAAACGGCACCCTACCATTGAGGACAATGTTACCATTTACGCCAATGCCACTATTTTAGGGGGAGAAACCGTTATTGGAAAAAATTCCGTTATTGGTGGAAACGCCTGGATAACAGCCTCCGTACCTGCTAACTCAACCGTTTTTCATTCCCCAGAAATTAAAATAAAACCCATTTCACATGCCTTATAGTATTTTAGATATTATTGGAAATACACCTTTAGTATTGTCCACTACCCTAAATTCCAACCCGAATGTTCAACTTTTTTTTAAACTCGAAGGCCATAACCCAGGAGGAAGCGTTAAAGACCGCGCAGCTCTAAACATGATCAAAGGCGGATTAGAGCGTGGCGATTATTCGAGGGACTCTAAATTAATAGAAGCTACTAGCGGCAATACGGGAATAGCCTTAGCGATGATTGCCGGTATCTACGGATTAAACATAGAACTGGTCATGCCCGAGAACTCTACCAAAGAAAGAGTACAGACCATGCGTGCCTACGGGGCAAAGGTTACCCTAACGCCAGCAGATGTAGGTATTGAAGGCGCTAGGGATTACGCCGAATCAAAAGTCAAAAAAGAAGGCTTTGTCATGATCAACCAATTTTCTAACGACGACAATTGGAAAGCACACTACAAAACCACTGGACCAGAAATCTGGAAGGATACCGCTGAAAAAATAACACATTTTGTGTCATCCATGGGTACAACAGGTACCATTATGGGCACCTCAGCCTTTTTAAAAGAGCAAAATCCCAAGATACAGATTGTAGGTGTACAGCCTACCGATGAATCTAAAATTCCAGGAATACGAAAATGGCCAAAAGAATACCTCCCCAAGATATTTGACCCTAAAAAGGTAGATTCGGTCATGGAAGTCAGCGAAAAGGAGGCTAGCGAAATGGCTAGGCGACTTGCAAAAGAAGAAGGGATTTTTGCAGGAATGAGCAGTGGCGGTGCCGTGGCAGCAGCTGTGAAACTAGCTCAAAGTATAGACAAAGGCGTTATCGTTACTATAATTTGTGATCGGGGCGATCGCTATCTGTCCTCTGATTTATTCGATTAATATGCTAGGGCCAATAAAGTTTTCACTTCTATAGAAGTGAAAACAAATCATTATATATAATAAAAAGAGCACCTGAGGTGCTCTTTTTGCTGTAAATTCCCTGTCTTTTTTATTGGGAATCATCGGTGGCATCATCAATCTCATCCTCAATTTCCTCTACACCTTCTTCGAGATCATCGCCTACTTTTTCAATTCCGTCTTCGATTTTTTCTTCTGTTGATTTTGTTTCCCTGCAACCAATAGTTATGGATGAAAAGGCAAACAACATAATCATACTCAAAATTACTTTTTTCATTTTTTGAATTTTAAAAGTTTATATTTATATGATATCTAACAATTTACATAACAAGATAATACAATTTTTAATTAAACTAATACATTCTTAGCCCTTAAAATTTAAAATTGACTTTATTTCGTTCTAAAAAGGACTTTATGAGCCCTGTGCAACGCTTTTTAAATGATCGGAAGAGTCTTTTAGCCAGGCATCCAACATCCAGCTCGTTTTCTCTAGATCGCGGATATATGCGCCTATTAGATCTACCGTCCCCTCATCTTCGATCGTATTGGCTGCCTGTATAACCTTGCTCATTTGGCTCAATAGAATTTTATGAGATCCTAAAATCTCGGAAACCATTTCTCGATCGTTTAAAAAACTTTCACTTTCTTCTATAGCCGAAGTTTTGAGGTAATCGCTATAATTACTCAATGGATGATATCTCAAAGTCAGTACCCGTTCGGCAATCTCATCGATTTTTATTCTGGCATCTCCGTAAAGTTCTTCAAACTTCTGATGCAATTCGAAAAAGTTTTTCCCAAGAATATTCCAATGAAAATTCCTTAACTTTTGATAATACATGTGGTAATCTGCCAAAAGTGTATTTAATTCTACGACTACAGGTAACAATTTTTCTTCTTTAATATTTAGATAGGCCATAAATATGAAATAAATTTTAGTGATTGAACAATATGTTTTAATTTGGGAAGAATATTGACAAGAAAGGCTATTCTAGAGAATAGCAGGTGGAATACAACCATTTGGATAGGCATCGGCCTTGTCTCCCAACGCCCTTAAGATAACAACCTTAAGGGTGTTTCTCACATTTTTAACGTCCTTTAACGAATATTAAGTGGAATTAACTTAACAAAAGTTAAAGCCACCTCTTTTTTTTGAAGTATATTAACAAGCCTATAAAGATTATTAACATGAGTCCCCAAACATAAAAATAACCATTCGGCATTTTTAACTCAGGCATATTATCAAAGTTCATCCCATAAACCCCTACAATAAAAGTCAATGGAATAAAAATTGAAGCCATAATGGTCAGCACTTTCATCACCTCGTTCATTTTATTGCTGATATTGCTCATGTACATCTCCATTAAACTCATAGACATCTCCCTATATATCTGCAGGCTTTCATTTATCTCTGTACTGTGATCCATAGCATCTCTCAAGAAAAGCTTGGTATCCTTAGAAATGAGCTCATGTTCAGAATCTATTAATTTATTTACAAGTTCCTTTACAGGATATACATATCTTCTGATTCTAAGAACCTCTTTCTTTAATTCCTGGATTTTATGTGCGGTTCGTGATTTAGGATTTTCGTATACTTCCTCCTCTAAAAGTTCAATTTTCAGGTTTACGTTTTCGAGAACTACGTAATAATGATCTATAATAGCATCTAAAAGGGCAAAGAACAAATAATCTGCCGATCTGGACCTAATACGCCCTGTCTTGTTTGTAATACGATCCCTTAAGCCATTAAATACATCGTCTTTGAGCTCTTGAAAAACCACAACGGTATTCTTGGACAAGACCAATGCAACATGCTCGGCCACCAATTCATTTTCGGCGTCTAAATAAAGCATTTTAAAAACCCCAAAAATATAATTATCGTATTCATCTATTTTTGCTCGCTGATTGGTGTTTACGGCATCTTCAATGGATAATGGATTTAATCCAAGTGTTTTACCTAGTTTTTCTACAAAAGACTCGTCGCTTAGCCCAATTACATCTATCCAAGTGGTTGTAGGTGAAGCCGTCAACTCTTCAATAAATGTAAGCCCATCAGGGGTATCTGGGTCAATCGTCCGCTCAAGGATAGAGTTTTCATCATATTCCAATACGTTGACCGAAGTACTCCCCCCATCCCTATACCCCATGTAAATAACAGTTCCTGGGGCTTTCCCCATTTTCTGATGTCTTTTGGAGTGTTTTTTTGGAGGTGTATTTTTGTTGGGTTTCTTTTTGGCCATGGGATGTATTATTGAGGTTTTTAAAATCTCGTCGCGAACAGTTGTCCACTAATTTAGTATTTATTGACTTCCTAGATAAATTTTATTCCGGCAATCAAAAAAACTTTAAAAACGATCTTGTAAATAAAAACTTTTAATAATTGGAAATCGTATTAATTAAACTCTAGGTTATTCAGCAATAATCCAGAGCCAGGCGCTACAAAAGTTAAGGTAGGTGAATCTACTTCTTCCAAGGAAGTCTTTATGTCCTCGAGGCTTAGTATTCCTTTTCCAAGTTGAATTAGTGCTCCCATAATCATTCTTATTTGATACCGCATAAAACCAGCTCCTTTTATATGCAAGGCATAGCTGTATTCGGGAAAAAAATTAGCCTGTATTATTTCATTTCGCTTTATTTCACAAGAATCAATCGTGCGGTTCACTTTAGTATTAGGCTGCAACCTGGCTGTATAGGAAGAAAAATTATGCGTTCCCACAAACAAGGATGCCCCTTTTTTCATTAAATCCAAATCTAAATCGTCGATAATATTGGCTAAAAAAGGAGCTGCGAAGGGGTGGTTCTTTTGCCCAAAAGAAAAGAGGTACACATATTCCTTGCATTTACTTTCTTTGATAATATTAAAATTTTCATCGACCGTATTAATGCTGGTTACACGGATATCTGGAGGAAGATTGGTATTGAATTCTTCTAAAAAATCAGTAGGGCTCCTTATAGGTTCGTCATCTAAAAACAATTCAAAGGCAGTATTTAGCGCAGACACTTTGGCGTCGGTTCGTCCGGCTCCTAATATTTTAAATTTCCTCTCTGGCAATATGTACTTTAAGGTTTTAACCAACATGCCTTCTATTGTTTTGTGTTGTGGTTGTTTTTGCCAACCACTATACCGAAATCCTAAAAATTGGACATGAATTACGTAATAAAACCGTTGTGTTTGCATGCTTTTGTTAATTGTAATGTTTTGTTGTTTTATGTTAAAATCGGTTATCCGGACAAAAAGACTATATAGTTTATTAAGTTTTAATTTATCGGCAACAATAATACTCTAAACCCATCAATTATACTCCAAAAACATCGGATAAAACCATTTTACCTCCTACAATACAGGTGATGGTTAACTTTTTAACCTACCCTATGAGCTGTGTTTCAATTTCGATTTTTTTTAGGAGTTCGAAAATTACGTAAAGAAAAGACTCCTTTAACAAATAGGACCACTAAAAACAACCGATACAACAGGATATACTGGAGTTTAAAGCATCAAAACCAATATCAAATAACAGTTGTTTTGGCACCATACGTTTATTTTAAAAAGCCATTTTTAACCCCTTCTTTTTTCTAAAACATTATGTGCAATTCTTACTTTTTAAATTTAATTAAACACCTCATTAAACTCAATATATTCTCGGCAAACGGTATTTCCTCTAGCAACTTATACCTTTTATCGATTAATTATATTGTTTCGAAATATCAGGGCGATCTTTGTGTTTTTGAAAAAAAATAGTGAACAAGTCCAAAATGAAATTCATTTTACGTATTTTTTCCTTTAAAGTTTGCCTTCTTTTATCAGTGATCGCACTGATTTTTCTAGTTGTATTAAACTTTTATGGCCTATACTCCAATAAATTCTACTTTAATAAAGTCGACAATTATATTTTTCCGGTTTTAGCCATTGTACATCTTATATATCTTTATGTTTTGAACAGTCGGATTAGAAGATCGGCCTCTATAGATTCTACAGTGCTAAATTTGGAGTATGGTTTGTATCCTGCATTTTTAATTTACATGTATAGAGGTGCTGAAACTTTAATAAATCTCCTCTCTTATAGTAAGTTCGAAAGCACCCTACAATCGGAAGTATTTCATTTTATGGTCATTGTGATATCCTTGATGTATTTTTTCTTAGCACTGCTTAGCCTAATAACCTTTAGACATAGACAACAAATCCTAGGTCATTACCACTTCTTAATTCTAAACAAACACCAATAAACATCCTATTAAGTCCTTAATTGCGATTGTATTATTCGTATCTTTAAGGAAGCCATACTTATTTATTAAGCTCCTATTTTATTTCTAAAAGAAAACCTATTACGCGACCTTAGGAAGTGGATTACTGTTGACTTTTTTTAGAAGATATTTTCATCCTGATGAATGTCTTATGCGTTAGGGACCGCGGCGGCATCCCCGCAGCAAAGCAAGGGATATAGCCAAGGGCCCGCCCGACGAAGGAGGGAACGCCCCAATAATTAAACAAAAACTTATTATATTGATTGCATTTTTTGTTAAGCTCCGATTAGTAACAGCATAACGACTTTATTTAAAAGTTACCGCCTAAAATAATATCTATATATAAGAATATCTTATAACACCGAGGCATTTGCATACTTCCCCCAACATTAAAATTATGAAGGTTTCCATATCCTCAACGCTTTTGGCGATTCTAATTATTGTGATTTTAAGTTTTTACGGCCTATACTTCAACCGTTTTAATTTTTTTACAAATTAAAAAATTACATTTTCCCCGATTTTAGCCATCATTTATCCCCTATACATTTTTTGGCCTAAAACTACCTATATGGAATACCCGGATACGGTGAGGCGAGATATTGAATATACTATGTATTTTATATGCTTGATATACCTTTTTCAAATAATCGAAACCCTGATTCCTGTCGTGTCTTTGGGACAATTCCACGATCGAATTATTCCGTCTACATTGATCCCCATGGCCGCACTAAAGATATGTTTAAAGGTGTTCTTGCTACTATTCACCGTGTTTTTATTTATTAAACGTAAACTCCTTAGAGGAAAATACAACCATAATTATTTAGATCCGGATCTAGCGTCCGAAATTGAATAACACCTCGACGTTTACTCACCGTTTACAGCCCTTTAATGTAGTTTCCGTATAAATCTTTAAATTCATATCCTTCTGTAAATCGCTGTTTGCTAAGCTTATTATAAGCGGCCAATCCCCAAAGCAATAATTCCTTATAAAAGTAGACGTCTTCTTTTATAATGTTAGGATTATATTTTTCCATTAAGGCATTTAATGGCGGTATATTGTTCAGCTGGTTCTTGTATTCTTCATCGGTAGCATCGTCTAAAACAACGAGCCCTTCTCCGTTAAAGAACCAACTGATCAACTCATCATATGGCCCTTCGACATCCTTGCGTTCTAGCTTTTCTATTTTCGGGAAATATTCGGCAAAAATAGATTTTACGGCATCTTCAATCAAAATTTGCGCAACACCATCAGCGCCTTCCTGTTCGCCTTCATAGACTAGTTCTATTTTTCCGGTTATGGACGGTATGACGCCCATAAAATCTAACAATCTAACCGCTGTATTGTCCTTTTTGCTTTTAAGAATTCGTCGTTCTGCGGTACTCAATAAATTTTCAAAGGCTGTTATGCTCATCCTGGCACTGATACCGCTCTTAGCATCTACATATTCGCTTTTTCTAGCTTCGATACTTATTTGCTCTAATAAATCCTTGGCTACATCAGGCATATATACCGCATCGATCTGACGCTTATCGAGTTTAGATTCTTGTTGCGTAATTTTTCTAGCCGTTGCAATATCTTCTGGATAGTGGGTTAATATCTGAGACCCTATCCTATCTTTCAAAGGTGTCACAATACTCCCCCTATTAGTATAATCCTCTGGGTTTGCCGTAAACACAAACTGTAAATCGAGGGGTAGTCGCAATTTAAATCCTCTTATCTGAATGTCGCCTTCTTGCAAAATATTAAACAAGGACACTTGTATTCTTGCTTGTAAATCGGGAAGTTCATTAATCACGAATATACAACGGTTGGCACGAGGGATCATTCCAAAATGGATTACCCGGTCATCGGCATAGGAAAGTTTTAAATTAGCCGCTTTAATAGGGTCTACATCCCCTATTAGGTCGGCCACAGTGACATCTGGAGTAGCAAGTTTTTCGTAAAACCGTTCATCCCTATGCAACCAAGAAATTGGAGTTGCGCCTCCTTTTTCCCTTATCAATTCTTTAGCATATCTAGAAATGGGGTTTAATGGATCGTCGTTTATTTCCGAACCGGCAACAATAGGAATGTACAGGTCCAATAGATTTACCATTAAGCGCGCTAACCTGGTTTTTGCCTGCCCTCTTAG
Organism: Arenibacter nanhaiticus; assembly: GCF_900141935.1. Taxonomy (GTDB): domain Bacteria; phylum Bacteroidota; class Bacteroidia; order Flavobacteriales; family Flavobacteriaceae; genus Arenibacter; species Arenibacter nanhaiticus. The sequence continues at coordinate 112,069 of NZ_FQYX01000009.1, forward strand.
GCCAAGGAGGTTGATGTTGTGCCGCGATAGAATTGCCCTTTCCAATTCGGGGATTACGGAGTTTTCATACCCCCATACCCCTGGAAAGCTGTTTTCCTTGTTTTTTATTTTGAGAATAAGGTTGTCCCTAAGTTCGTCTTTAATTTTCTTTGGTTGGTAGCCCGATGCTTTAAGCTGTTCTAGGTTAGTAATTTCCGTATAGTTTACATCCATATTTCTATATTCTAAACCCCTACTGTCGCAGGATTCTTATTGTTGTTACTTATCCCTTTAATCTTTTTCTTCTATTTTGCTCATAATCCTCGAAAATCATTTCTCCAAGACCTTTTAATCCGGTAAAAAAAGCTTTCCCTTTATTCGCCGCTGTAAATTGCCTTACGAACTGCGTTAAATAGGGGTCTTTAGCTATCATAAAGGTGGTTATGGGGATATGTAATTTCCTTGCTTGCCTAGCAATGTTATAACATTTCTCTACGATATAATCGTCCAGGCCAACGCTGTTTTTATAATATGTACCATCGGGCAACCTAAGACAACTTGGCTTTCCGTCGGTAATCATAAATATCTGCTTATTCGTATTCTTTTTCCTTCTCAGCATATCCAAGGCCAGTGATATCCCCGCAACCGTATTGGTATGGTAGGGGCCTACTTTTAAATAAGGCAGGTCCTTTATAGGAATGGGCCAGGCATCATTTCCAAATACCAATACCTCCAAAGTGTCCTTTGGATATCGGGTGGTAATCAATTCTGCCAATGCCATGGCTACTTTTTTGGCCGGGGTAATCCTATCCTCTCCATAAAGAATCATACTATGGCTGATATCGATCATCAGCACGGTACTCATTTGGGCTTTATACTGGGTATCTTCAACCACTAAATCTTCTTCACTAAGAAAAAAGTTACCCATCCCGTGGTTAATCTGGGCATTTTTTAAACTTTCTGTCATGGAGATACGCTCTAGGCTATCGCCGAAACGATATTCTCGCAATTCGCCCAAATGCTCATCTCCCCTGCCAGAGGTACCGGTCTTATGGCTGCCGTTACCACTGCGTTTAATTTTTCCAAATATTTGATTTAAGGCCGCTTGACGAATAATACGCTCCATTTTAGCCGTGATGGCCATATCGCTCTTTCCGGCACCCCCACCATCATTCTTATCTGCTTTATGCTCCTCCCGGAGGAATCCTTTGTTTTTAAGGTCTGCTATAAAGTCGTCAATGGTATAGTTCTCATCGGTAAGCTCGTATTCCTTATCTAACTCCCTTAGCCAATCTAAAGCCTCATCCACATCGCCCGAAGTATGTGTGATTAATTCTTTGAAAATATCAAAAAGCTTATCGAAGGGAGTCAGTTCAGGTGCTTCGTAATTTGAAAAGCGAAACCCTTTTCTTTTATTCTTGCCCATACTATAAATTTAATACATTTGGTTTATATCTTGGGCTTTTTAAACAAAACTTAACGGATCAAAGCGTACCCAACAGCTATGGAAGACAAGAACTTGTCAAGGTTTATTGGATTTTATGAAACACCGCCATTATGGATCGGTCAATTAAATGGTATACAACAGTTTGTTTTTCCCGAGATAGATTTTAAAGATTTTAAACCTCAACCATTACCTACGAATCTAAGATTAGGACATCAATTAGAGCAGGTTTTCTTTCAGCTAATCAATAGCGCTGCCACCTACCGTATCCTAGCACATAATACTCCGGTTAGAAAAAACAAGATCAGTCTAGGTGAAATAGATTTTATTGTAGAAGATTTAACTGCAAACCTTCTTATACACATAGAGCTTACCTATAAGTTTTATTTAGTAGACCCCAATATTCCGGAGGAGCAGCAACAATTGATAGGTCCTAACCGAAGGGATTCTTTTTTTAGGAAAAAAGAAAAAATTATAAATCACCAAATCCCCCTAATATATTCTCCTGAGGGAATTTTAGCTTTAAGTGACCTAGGGATAGCCCAGGAAGCATTACAGCATCACGTATGTTTTAAAGCACAATTGTTTGTACCGTTTACTAATAAAAGTACAACATTACCCTCCTTCAATCCAAAATGCATCATAGGGTATTGGTTTTCATTCCAGATCTTTGAATCCGAAGGTTTTCAAGAATTCGAATACTATATTCCAGCCAAAAAAGAATGGCCCATACCCCCCCATAAAGACGTCATCTGGTCCTCACATTTCGATATTTTACCAACGGTAAGGAATTACATGAAAAATGAACAGTCGCTTATGATATGGATTAAAAAGCCGCTGCGACCTATAGAAAAACACTTTATAGTTTGGTGGTGATTTTATTTCCAAAGCAATGAACATTGGATACTCTCTAAAAAAACAGGAGAAACTGGTTTTCTGAATGCTATAAAAAACAATAATAGCACATATAATCCGTTCTTCTAGGAACCAATCTTAACCTATTTTGACGATGATTAAAATATACTGTGTTTTATGCGCTTTTTTCTGTACGTATACCCTCCCCAAGAAAAGCAACTGTGAACTAGCTTATTCCACAGCTACTTATGCCTTAATGCACGCAAAAAAAGCCTTAAAGGCTAATAATTTCGACCATCAAAAGTATGCTTCTTCCAAAGCTTTGGCCTCTTATGAAAAAATTGTCGAATACCTAACAGATTGTAAATGCGACAATCTCTCGGACAAGGTAGCAGAAAACATAGAAGATGCGAAAAAGGCTTCCGATCCAGTCGATTGGGATAGAGGGCGCTATTATAGCAAAAAAGTCTACAATAGCACCCAAGACCTTATTGGACTAATGGACGAGTGTTTTAGTGCTGAACCAGAAGCCAGTAAGTAATCTTTAATTTCTTAAGAATGGCGTGCCTCCAAAACCGCTACAATATCTTTTAAGGTAAAGCCTTTTGCTTGGAGTAATATTAGATAGTGGAACAACAAATCGGCACTTTCGTCCTTAAACAGTTTGTCGTCATTATCTTTTGCCTCGATAACCACTTCCACAGCTTCTTCTCCGACCTTTTGGGCAACCTTATTGATTCCGCTTTTAAAGAGGGACGAGACATAACTTGGCTTAGCGCCTTCTTCCTGGACTACTTTACCTTCTGCTTGGTCTTTTCTATTTTGGATAATAGCCTCGAGTTTACTTAAAAACCCGTAAGAAGCGTTATTTTCCTCTTCCCAACAGGTATCGGTTCCCTTGTGGCATGTTGGACCAACGGGATTTACCTTAACTAATAAAGCATCTTGGTCACAATCTAGTTTCATATCTACTAGATGAAGAAAATTACCGCTTTCTTCGCCTTTGGTCCATAAACGCTGCTTGGTTCTGCTAAAAAACGTAACCTTTTGCGTTTTTTGGGTTTTCTCAAAAGCGTCTTGGTTCATATACCCCAGCATCAGTACTTTTTGGGTCGTTGCATCTTGAATGATGGCTGGTACCAATCCGTCGTTATTCTTATTAAAGTCTATTGTCATCATTGTTACATTGGTCATGAAGGAAAGAACATTTAGCGAGATGATTTATTTTTCTCGGCTCTTTTAGCCCTCTTGTTTTATTTATATTCTTACTGGTATATTGTTCCGTTTTAATTCTTCTTTTAGGTCTTTGATCTCTATTTCTTTAAAATGAAAAACACTGGCTGCTAAAGCAGCATCGGCTTTCCCTTTTAAAAAGGTATCTGTAAAATGCTGTATTTTTCCGGCACCTCCCGAGGCAATAATCGGAATATTCAATTCGGTCGATAATTTTGCCAAGGCCTCGTTCGCAAATCCGTCTTTGGTACCGTCATGATCCATAGAGGTGAACAGTATTTCCCCGGCGCCACGTTGTTCTACTTCCTTGGCCCAATCGAACAGATTTAGTTCTGTCGGCACTTTTCCTCCCACCAAATGAACAACCCATTTACCGTCAATTTGTTTAGCATCTATAGCCACCACAATACATTGAGAGCCAAATTTAGCCACTAAGTCATTTATTAACTGTGGATTTTTCACTGCCGATGAATTTATAGAAACCTTATCCGCACCGTTGTGAAGCAAAATATCAACATCTTCAACCGATGAGATTCCGCCTCCTACGGTAAAGGGTATATTTACTTTCTCCGCTACCCTCAATACCATATCGGCCATGGTTCTACGTCCTTCTTCGGTAGCCGAGATATCTAAAAAAACCAACTCATCTGCCCCCGTTTGGGCATAGATTTCTGCCAGTTCCACAGGATCGCCAGCATCTCTTAAATCAACAAAATTGATCCCTTTAACGGTACGTCCGTTTTTAATATCCAAGCACGGTATAATTCTTTTCGTCAACATATCTTTTTCTAATCGCGCTGAAACTCATTCAGCCTCAGTATTAAGTGGTTAAACACCCTTCTAATTTCCTAGGATAAAGTTTTCTAACTGTTTTAGGCTAATTCTATTCTCATAAATAGCCTTGCCTATAATAGTTCCTTCACAGCCTAGATCTGCCAATTTAGGAAGTTCCTCAAAGCACGATATCCCGCCACTGGCAATTAGTTTTATCTTTGTTGCTTCATTTTCAGCGGCTAATAATATTTTTTCGTACAAATCAAAAGAAGGTCCTTCCAACATGCCGTCCTTGCTAATATCGGTACAAATTACATAGCTAATCCCTTCTTTTTGGTATGACTGTATAAAAGGAATTAACTCTTCTTTGGACTCTTCGAGCCATCCCGATACTGCAACTTTTTCATCCTTGGCATCGGCGCCCAAGATTATTTTATCGGCTCCGTAGGTCTGTATCCACTTTGTGAATACAGCTCTATCTTTTACCGCAATACTACCGCCCGTTATTTGGCTTGCACCACTATCGAAGGCAATACGCAGATCGTCATCGGATTTTAATCCTCCGCCAAAATCGATTTTCAAATTGGTTTTTGAAGCTATCTGCTCCAAAACCTTATGATTGACAATATGGTGCGACTTGGCACCGTCCAAATCAACCAAATGAAGGTGTTCTATTCCATGAGCTTCAAACTCTAACGCCACCTCCAAAGGGTTTTCATTATAAATCTTTTTAGTATCATAGTCTCCTTTAGAGAGTCTTACGCACTTTCCTTCTATAATATCTATTGCTGGTATTATTCTCATATAATTTCCCCAAGTTTTTAGAAACATCAAAACTTAAACAGGGTGTTTTTAAATTTGTGATTTTTATTTAGGTCCTATGCTTACAACCTACTGATTGATTTATGTGCTGCACTATAAGCCCTTATTCAATTTTAAACAACCTCCAAGAAGTTCTTTAAAATACGCTCTCCTACGAGGCTGCTTTTTTCTGGATGAAACTGGGTGCCATAAAAATTGTTTTTCTGCAGGGCTGCGCTATAGTCAAGGTCGTAATTGGTTACGGCTATGGTATCATCACAGACCGGAACATAAAAACTATGCACCATATAGATATATTCGTTTTCCGATATTCCATTAAACAAAGCCGAATCGAACTTGGCTATTTGGTTCCATCCTATTTGAGGAACTTTCACCCTCTTAGAAAACTTTACGGCATTTACATCAAAAATTCCCAAACCCGAAGTGTTTCCTTCTTCCGTTGCCATACACATCAACTGCATTCCCAAGCAAATCCCTAATACCGGCTGTTTCAATTGGGGTATAAGAAGGTGCAAGCCGCTGTCTTTTAGTTTTTCCATAGCGCTTCCGGCCTCCCCTACACCGGGAAATATAACCTTATCGGCTGCCAGAATTTCTTCCCTATCACTACTCAGGACCGCCTCGAACCCTAAGCGCTGAATGGCGAATTTAATACTCTGTATGTTTCCTGCGCCGTAATTAATAATTACAATTTTCATTTCTCTTGATCCAGATCCCCTCCCAAGGGAGGGGGAATTTAGTTTTCAAATATTTTTTTACACCCTCGCTAAGGATTAAAGTACACCCTTAGTACTAGGCAATACCATTTTTTCTACATCGCGTTTAACCGACATTTTGATGGCCTTTGCAAAAGCCTTAAAAATAGCCTCTATTTTATGGTGCTCATTGGTGCCTTCTGCCTTGATATTTAAATTAGCCTTTGCACCATCAGTAAAGGATTTGAAGAAATGATAAAACATTTCGGTAGGCATTTTACCGATCATTTCACGTTTAAATTCTGTTTCCCAGACCAACCAGTTACGACCGCCAAAATCTATCGCAACCTGGGCTAAACAATCGTCCATTGGCAAACAAAAGCCATAGCGCTCTATACCTAACTTATTACCCAAAGCTTTGGCAAACACCTCTCCTAATGCAATGGCAGTATCTTCTATGGTGTGATGCTCATCGACCTCCAAGTCTCCTTTTACTTTAATATCTAGGTCCATTTGGCCATGACGTGCCAATTGATCTAACATATGGTCAAAAAAGTCTAGGCCGGTACTGATGTTACTCTTCCCTGTACCATCCAGATTCAGTTTTATAAAGATATCGGTCTCATGGGTAGTACGTTGTATTTCCGATACTCGGTCTTGCAGTTTTAAAAACTCATAAATCTGCTCCCAATCATTGGTCTCCAAAGCAATATACGACGACAACTCGTCCTTCTTAACGGTGATTTCCCCAGTTCCCAAATGAGTATGGTCATTGATGAAGATACCCTTAGATCCTAAGTTTTTAGCCAATTCAATATCTGTAAGCCTATCACCAATGACAAAGGAATTCTTTAAATCATATTCGTCCGAGAAATATTCCGTTAGCAACCCAGTTCCTGGTTTCCTAGTATTGGCATTTTCATGAGGAAAGGTCCTGTCCAAAAATATTTTATCAAAAACCACTCCTTCATTTTTAAAAGAGTCTAGTATAAAGTTATGAACTGGCCAAAAGGTGTCTTCCGGAAAAGAGTCGGTTCCCAAGCCGTCCTGATTGGTTATCATCACCAATTCATAATCTAGTTCTTTGGCAATTTTCCCTAAGAAAGTAAAGGCTTTAGGGTAAAAGGTCATTTTTTCAAAAGCATCGATCTGCTCATCCACGGTTTCTTTAATAATGGTACCGTCTCTATCTATAAATAGTACTTTTTTCATAGCTATGATCACCCAACTCTTAAACAATAAGGGTTATGGATTTTATTTGGTTATTGTATTTCTTTTAAAGCTCTTATCAATTGTTCATTCTCTACAGGTGTACCTACCGTAAACCGCAAGGTGTTTTCACATAATGGCTGTGTAGTTCTATTTCTGATCACCACTCCTTTTGCCAATAATTTCTCATAACGGTTATTTGCGTCGTCTACTTTTGCCAAAATAAAATTAGCATGGGAAGGAAAAACCCTGTCAACATAAGGCAGTTCTAACAACGCCTTGGACAAGCAATCGCGTTGTTCTAAAATGGCCGTTATTTCCTGATTGATAGCTTCCTGGTCCATCAAGCGCTCATAGGCTCTGTGTTGACTAAGCTCATTGACGTTATAGGGTGGCTTAATCTTATTTAAAACGGCAATAATTTCGGTCGATGCATAGCAAATACCAAGTCGTATCCCTGCCATACCATAGGCTTTAGACAAGGTCTGGGTGACGACCAAGTTAGGGTACTCTTCTAAACCATGGATCCAGCTGTCTTCGGGAGAGAAGTCAATATAAGCTTCATCTACCACGACCAATCCTTTAAAGCTTTGCAACAATTCCTTTACCACTGCTTTTGAAAAGCTATTGCCGGTAGGATTGTTGGGTGAGCATAGGAAAAGCAGTTTACTATTCTGATCGCTTTTACGTAAAATCTCTGCTACATTAGGCTCAAAACTCTCCGTTAACAACACCTCTCTATTCTCGATGTTATTGATACCTGAAAGCACTTTATACATCCCATAGGTTGGCGGAAGGCTAATAATATTATCTGTTTTAGGTTCACAAAAAGCCCTAAAGAGTAAATCTAACACCTCATCACTACCATTCCCAAGGAGTATTTGGGCTGGAGCAACTTTTTTCTGGGTCGCCAACACTGCTTTTAGGCTTCTTTGTTGTGGATCGGGGTACCTATTGACTCCGTTGTCAAAAGGATTTTCATTGGCGTCTAAAAAAATCATTTTAGAGCCATCCGAAACGTATTCGTCACGTGCCGAAGAATACGGGCTTAGTCCTTTGACATTGTCTCGGACCAATTTGTCTATGTTAAAATTTTCTACCATCTTCAATATGTCGCTACCAATTAAATAGCCTGTAAAATGTTCTTTTTATTCCGAATTTATTTTAGACTCTTTAACCTTAGGGTTACCGCGTTTTTATGAGCATGCAAGCCTTCGGCTTCTGCCATAACCTCTATCGTTTTTCCAATTTCAGAAATACCTTCCTTGGATATTTTCTGAAAGGTCATACTTTTCATAAAACTATCTAGATTTACTCCACTATACTGTTTTGCGTACCCATTGGTAGGCAAGGTGTGGTTCGTTCCAGAAGCATAATCTCCTGCGCTTTCCGGAGTGTAGTTCCCTATAAAAACCGAACCCGCATTGCAGGCTTTCTCCAAAAAGAAGGCTTCATTTTCTACACATAAAATATAGTGCTCCGGTCCGTATTCGTTGATAAGATCTGCAGCCGTCTGATCGTCTTCTACATAAATCAGTTTACTATTTGCTATAGATTTTTCTGCAATAGCCTTTCGCGGCAGGTCTTTAAGTTGCAATGCGACCTCTATTTCTACTGCGTCGATAAAGTTTTTGGAAGTAGACACCAAAATAACCTGACTATCGGCACCGTGTTCGGCCTGACTCAATAAGTCGGAAGCAACGAAGGCGGCATTGGCCGTATCGTCGGCCATCACCAAGAGTTCACTAGGTCCGGCAGGCATATCTATGGCTACCCCAAATTGGGTCGCTAATTGCTTTGCTACGGTAACAAACTGGTTTCCTGGACCAAAAATCTTATACACCTGCGGAATAGTTTCTGTTCCAAAAGTCATTCCTGCAATAGCCTGTATACCTCCTACTTTAAATATTTTTGTGACCCCGCAAAGATCGGCTGCATATAAGATTGCCGGATTTACCTTACCTTCCTTACTAGGAGGAGTACACAGTACAATCTCTTGGCATCCAGCTATAGTAGCAGGCACCACCAACATAAGAATTGTAGAAAACAAGGGAGCTGTTCCGCCCGGAATATATAAACCTACTTTTTGGACCGGTCGTTTTTCTTGCCAGCAAAGAACACCATTAGTAGTTTCTACACTAACTTTTTCGGTCTTTTGAGCTAAGTGAAAGCGCTCTATATTGCCTTTTGCTTGCTGAATAGCCTCTTTAAGTTCTGCTGAGACCAATTCCTTTGCGGCTTCAATCTCTAAAACAGACACCAAATTGGTATCCATTTTGGCACCGTCAAATTTTTCGGTATATTTTTTAACAATGGCATCGCCACCGCTTTTTATTTCCTTAAAAACGTTTTTGACAATACCCTCTATATCGGCTACCGTTTGTGTGGGTCTTTTCAAAACCGTTTTCCAATCTTCTCTGATCGGGTTATAAATTTTATTCATTCCTATGCTCCTTTTAGGTTTTTAAGCACCTTAACTAATTAAGACCACTCAAAAACAGCTTTAAAAATCTTCAACAAAACTCCTTTCTCATAGGTGTTATCAAAAGGAATAGAATCCTTACAACACCATCTTTTCGATCGGACACACCAGAATGCCTTCAGCACCTGCTTTTTTAAGTTCGTCTATGACCTCCCAAAATTTATCTTTATTGATAACAGTGTGAATAGAACTCCATCCTTCTTCTGCCAAAGGTAAAACGGTAGGGCTTCGCATTCCTGGAAGGAGCGCAATTACCTCTTCTAGCTTATCATTAGGTGCGTTTAACAGCACATACTTGGACTGCCTAGCTCTAAGGACGGATTGGATTCTAAACTGTAGTTTTTCGAGCAACAGCTGTCTTTCAGTATCAATCAAGGGAGATACTGCTAATACAGCTTCACTGGTCAGCATGACTTCGACCTCTTTTAAATTGTTTTTAAACAGCGTACTCCCACTAGAAACTATATCACAAATAGCATCTGCCAATCCAATATTAGGAGCAATTTCTACAGAACCATTGATAATGTGTATATCAGACTTTACCCCTTTACTTTCCAAATAATTTACGACCGTATTGGGATAGGAAGTAGCTATGCGCTTTCCTTCAAAATCTGTTACATCTTTATATTTTACGGGTTTGGGAACCGCCAAAGATACTTTACATTTGGAAAAGCCTAATTTTTCTGCTATAGAAATATCACCACCCTTTTCTATAAGAACGTTTTCTCCTATAATCGCAATATCTACTACCCCATCCCTTAAATATTGTGGGATATCGCCATTTCTAAGATAAAACACTTCCAGAGGAAAATTCCTTGAACATGCTTTTAGCTGGTCCTTTCCATTGTCTATGGATATACCACAATCTTTTAAAATCTGTAGTGAATCCTCATTAAGACGTCCACTTTTTTGAATTGCAATCCTAATTTTTTTCATTTTCAATTTTTAGTTTTTATCTGAGCGAAACAAACAGGCAGAAAAAACAAAACCCGTTTGATTGCTCAAACGGGTTAGATTATATTTTAATTACAACAATACATTTCTATCTCGCTTGATCGCCAGTATGGAAATGATGATGATGTGTATTTTTGTTTTTCATGACGCCGTAAAAGTAGTATATTAACATGTAATTGTCAAATTTTTATACTACACATTTTTGTGACAGTTTGTTAAATTATTATTGATTCCCCAAAATAAGTGGCAATCCCGAGTCTCCACTCCCTATAACGATTATCTTGGAGTTTGGAGATTCTGATAATTTTATAGTAGCATCGATCCCCTTATCCTGTAAAATCTTATCAGTTAAGGAAGCACTTAAAATCTGGTTGGCATCTGCCTTCCCTTGTGCCTCTATACGTACTTTTTCGGCTTCTTTTTGTGCGGTAACAAGTCTAAACTCGTATTCCAAAGACTCTTGTTCTTGCTTAAGTTTTCGCTCAATAGCTTCTTTAATAGTCGGAGGCAACGTAACGTCCCTTACCAATATATCGTTTAACTGAATATATTGATCCTCTACTATCTTTTTAGACTCTTCAAATATCTCGTGTTGAATAGCATCTCTTTTGCTTGAATACAGTTGCTCAGGCGTGTAACGTCCTACAACACTTCTAGCGGCCGACCTGATCGCAGGCAATAGGACTCGTTGCGCGTATTGCTCTCCTTTCTCCTGATGCAATTTCCCTAAAAATTCACGTTTAGGCTCAAACCAAACGGAAGCATCTAGCTTAATATCCAATCCATTCGAAGACAGCACATTCATTTTTTCAAAAACCTCTTGTTGTCTTACTTCATAGATAAATACTTTGTTCCACGGGGCGACAATTTGAAAACCTTCTCCTAAAGGTGGCTCATCAGTAACCACTCCCCCGCCAAAAGTCTTATACAACACCCCGGCCTCTCCCGAGTTAATGGTGATGGCAGATTTTGAAATTAAGATGATCACTAAAATAAAGCCGATTATTACGGGTAATGCAATTTTTGGTAATTTGTCCATTTACTATTTGTATTTATATAATTAATTCTACGTTAAACCGTTATATTTTCTCAATATCCATTCTATAACCAAAGCAAGGACTATGACTAGCAATATGATTTTAACATCTATCAAAGATACAACAATTTGTTTGCTTTTCTGAATAGGGCTGTAGCTTTGGTCTGTCCGTAAAATCTCGATCAAATCCGTAATATCCTCAGGAAAAAATAACTCCCCTTTGCTATTATTTGCTAGGCGTTGCAGTTTTTCATAATTACTCGACAAAAACTGCTTCTCCAAATCAAAGTCCATGATCGTAAAACTTCCCGATCTGCTTATACCCTCATTTTTCTCGGAAACCGTAAAACTATAGCTTCCCGGTACTACATCACTGAGATCTGCCTCGTAATGCCTTCCCTGTAAAAGCATTGGCATCTCTTGTTTCGTTGAGCTGCTTTTCTGGAAAACTTTTAGCTGAAGGGCCGCGTTGGAGACAAAAGAATACGTTTCATCAAAAAAGCTAGCCTTTATTTTTGCTTTATTGCCACTTTCGTACATCGACTCATACTCCAACATAAGCCTGCTTTTATTTTTGGAGCTTGAGAGATACAATATCAGTTTCCCTATAAAATCATCAAAATTTTTAAAATTTGAATCTCTTTTAAAGGACTGAAGCCTCCATTTCCAAATATTCTCTCCCGACAACAACATATGTATACTGTTATTATCTTCGGTTACAGACAATAACGGACTGTCTTGCCGCTCTCCCTTGATATACATTTCCAACAAAATATCCTGGGTACCCATAGGACTAAAAGCCCCTACATTACTCTCTAAAGGCGGAAAACCTTCGATATTAAAATCGGAGATATCGAATTTAGAAAAAGAAGGATCAGAGACTGCAAATATGTCTTGCACCGGATAACCGGTTTCAAACAGATAGTTATTTTGCACCCTGTTCATGAAACCCAAGTCCGAATGGGCCCCTAAAACAGTGAAAATATTTGCTTGTTTCTGTTTTGCAAATCTATAAACATTCTCAAAAGCACTGGTTGGCTGATATAACACAAACAACTCCATATCTTCTAGACTACTTAAAGCTGCGCTTGATGAAAACAACCTTACAGAACGCTGCTCATTGGAAGCTATGGCCTTCTTTAAAACTCCGATATCAGGATGTAAAATATCGGAGATAATAGCCACATTGATTTTTTCATCCAACACTTCTACTGTTAGAGCCATTTGATTATTTTCCGTATTTTTTTCATTAGGAAAACTACTAGCAACAACCTTTATTTGCTGCAACCCAACCTTATCTGCATCTATATTAACCGAAATGATTTTAGAATTAGAAACTCTAGACAAAGCCACCCCTTCCTTATAAATTTGCTTTCCGTTACTAAAAACCTGCAATTGAGAAGAAACAGTTCCAAGCCCATCATAAGAAAGATGTATTTCCAAGGGGAATTTATTTTTTATGAAGGCATATTTATTAGCATTTAATTGACCAATGCGCACATCCTCATATGTGGTACTGTCTCCCAACACCAGAGGATATATAGGAAATCCCTGCCTTTTTCCGTAAAATTCATAATCCTCACCAACGGTCTGATTACCGTCAGACAACAACACAACAGCAGTATTGGTATTAGCATATATTTCATTTAATGAAGCCAATGCCTTGGTAATATTAGTGTTTTTCTCTCGAAAGAGTAGCGGAACGGAGTCCTTTAGATAAGCACCAAAACTATATGTTTTTACTTTAAACTTATCTTCTAAGGCTTTTATGGAGTTTTTCACCGTATTGATCACCTCCACAGCCTTCACAGAATCACCCTGAACGATAGAGGCTGAATTATCTACCAAAACTATCAAGTTAGCCTTTTCTAGACTATAGTTATTGCTATAGAATTTTGGATTCACCAATAACAGAAGTAATCCAAAAACAGCTATAAACCTAAAAAAGGAAAGAAGACCATAAAGCCGTCCTCCCTTTTTTGTGTTATAAAAATATTGAAACAGCGTTATTGCCAAGGCCGCTAAAGCGGAAAGCAAAATATAAAAAACTGTTTCTATTTGCATTATTTTGATCGTTTACTACAACACCTTTTTTGAGTTTTTGTTAAATAGAACAAAACCTAGGTACAACCCATCGCAGTTTAGGTTAACATACCTCCATCAACATTTAATACTTGTCCTGTGACATAAGCAGATAGGTCCGAAGCAAGGAACAAACAAGCGTTCGCTACATCTTCCGGAGCGCCTCCTCTTTTTAAAGGAATTCCGTCTCTCCACCCTTGTACTACCTTTTCATCTAACTTATCGGTCATCTCAGTTTCGATAAATCCTGGTGCAATAGCATTACATCTAATATTTCTTGAACCTAATTCTAGGGCTATAGATTTTGTAAACCCAATCATACCTGCTTTAGAAGCCGCGTAATTAGATTGACCAGCATTACCCTTAACACCTACAACACTACTCATATTAATGATAGCACCTTTTCTTTGTTTAAGCATGGTTCGCTGTACGGCCTTTGTCATATTAAAAACCGACTTTAAGTTGATTTCGATAACAGCATCAAAATCAGCCTCTCCCATTCTCATCAATAGATTATCTTTAGTGATCCCCGCGTTATTTATAAGGATATCTATCACCCCGTCAAAATCTTCCAACACTTGAGCTATCAATTTTTCGGCATCGTCAAAACTTGCTGCATTGCTTTTATAAGCCTTCGCTTTCACCCCCATAGCAGTAAGATCTTTTTCCAAGGCTATCGCCGGGGCTTCACTGGAACTATATGTAAAAGCGACATTTGCGCCATGTTCAGCAAAAACTTTGGCTATCCCCATACCAATACCTCTACTGGCACCTGTTATTATTGCATTTTTACCTTCTAGTAACTTCATTTTTAAATAATTTTCTTAAATATTAATCAAATATAAGATATATCCTCTTTTGATATACTTTTTTCCTAAAATGCTTGGAAACAATTTCACCTAGTTAAAAGGCGAAAAAAAAATCCCGTTATATTCTAATTTAGATCCGATTGAAGTCGGTTTAGAATAAACGGGAAGTTATATCAAGAAAAAGGGGTTACCTTAATACTTCTTTTACTTTTAGTCCAATTTCCGCTGGAGAATCTACCACGTGGATACCACATTCTCTCATAATACGTTTTTTAGCCTGTGCAGTATCGTCACTACCACCAACGATAGCTCCGGCATGCCCCATGGTTCTACCTGCTGGTGCAGTTTCCCCTGCAATAAAGCCAACGATTGGTTTTTTGCTACCACTAGCCTTGTACCAATGAGCAGCATCAGCTTCCAATTGACCTCCAATTTCGCCAATCATTACTACACATTCCGTTTCGGGATCATTGATCAATAACTCTACAGCTTCTTTAGTAGAAGTTCCAATGATTGGATCACCACCAATACCGATAGCTGTTGTAATACCTAATCCCTGACGAACTACCTGATCGGCCGCTTCATAGGTTAATGTCCCCGATTTAGAAACGATCCCGACTGTACCTTTTTTGAAAACAAAGCCTGGCATAATCCCTACTTTTGCTTCTCCAGGAGTAATTACCCCTGGACAGTTAGGCCCAACCAAGCGACAATCCATATGCTTGATGTAGTCATAGGCTTTCACCATATCCGCTACAGGAATACCTTCAGTAATGGTTATAATAACTTTGATGCCCGCGCTAGCTGCCTCCATTATTGCGTCTGCCGCAAAAGCTGGTGGAACAAAAATGATACTAGTATCTGCTCCTGCTTTTTGAACCGCTTCTTCAACAGTGTTAAAAACAGGTCTATCCAAATGTAACTGACCGCCTTTTCCAGGCGTTACACCCCCTACTACGTTAGTGCCATATTCAATCATTTGTTGAGCATGGAAGGTGCCTTCGCTACCAGTAAAACCTTGAACAATAATTTTGGAATCTTTATTAACTAAAACGCTCATTATATTTTTGGTTTATTTAATTGCCGTAAAAATATGGCAATGGAAATGATTTCTAAAGTATTCTTTTGCTTATTTATCTATTCTTTTTAAAATAGAGGGCATTTGTTTGGCAATAGCCAATTGCTTCATTTTTTCTCTAGACTCCTCTGCCGGGCTTCCAAAGAAACTCTTTCCTCCTTCTAAAGATTTGGCGACTCCAGTTTGCGCTAACACTATGGCTTTTTTACCTATAGTAATACCGCTTCTAACCCCTACCTGCCCCCATAAGGTAACCTCGTCTTCAATAATCACACAACCAGCTATTCCGGTTTGCGAGGCAATAAGACATCGCTCTCCGATAACTGTATCGTGTCCTACCTGCACTTGGTTATCTATCTTGGTTCCTTTTTTAATGGTAGTATCACCAGTAACTCCATTGTCTATAGTGCACAGTGCTCCAATATCTACATTGTCCTCAATAACTACCCGTCCCCCAGAAAGCAATTTATCAAAACCTTCTGGCCTGTTTTTATAATAAAAAGCATCCGAGCCCAGCACGGTGCCGGCATGTATTGTTACATTGTTACCGATAATACAATTATCATAAATAGACACGTTGGAATGAATAAGGCAATTATCCCCTATGGTCACATTGTTCCCTATAAAACAATTAGGCTGCACAATAGTTCCTTTACCAATAACACTACTAGAAGAAATAGCACTAGCAGCTTTCGCAAAAGGCTTAAAGAAACTTGTTAAGGCATTAAAGTCTCTAAAAGGGTCGTCAGACACCAACAATGCCTTACCTTCCGGACACTCTACTTCCCTATTGATTAACACTATAGAAGCTTCACTATTTAAAGCCTTATCGTAATATTTAGGATGATCTACAAAAACGATATCTCCTTTTTCAACTACATGAATTTCATTCATTCCGAGAACAGGAAAATCGTCTTCTCCAATATACTCTGAATTAATAATAGTAGCTATCTGCTTTAAAGTATACGGAACTGGAAACTTCATAACACGTGTATAGAGTTAGATAATTGGGCTACCTGTGGAATTCTTCACAAATCAATCTGTCGACTTTCCGAACAATCACAGGTATCCTCTATAGTTTTTATGCTTTTACACGCTCCATATAAGCGCCTTTTTCGGTGTCTATTTTAATTTTATCACCTTCGTTGATAAAAAGCGGTACATTAACAGTTGCTCCTGTTTCTACCGTTGCCGGCTTGGTAGCATTTGTAGCTGTATTTCCTTTAACACCCGGTTCTGTATAAGTCACTTCTAAAATAACACTTGCAGGCATATCAACCGATAAAGGCATGCTGTCTTCCGTGTTAAACAATACAGTAACTACCTCACCCTCCTTTAGCAATTTTGGAGCATCCAAAGAGCTTTCTGGCAATGTAATTTGATTATAGTCGTCCGTATTCATAAAATGATACGTATCGCCCTCTGGGTACAAAAATTGATACGAACGAGTTTCTACTCGTACATCTTCCAATTTATGACCTGCCGAAAAAGTGTTCTCCAATATCCTTCCTGTACTAACACTTCTAAGCTTGGTTCTAACAAAAGCAGGGCCTTTCCCTGGCTTCACATGAAGAAACTCAATAATTTTATATATGTCGTTATTAAAACGAATACATAATCCTTTTCTAATATCTGATGTTGTTGCCATATAAATTTAATTTGTGCTAAAATAACCTTTCATGATTCCTCTTTGGGAATCTCTTATAAATTGCAATATCTCGTCCCTTTCAGGAGTTGCTTCCATTTCTGCTTCAATAATCTGAACAGCTTGGGTATTGTTATAGTTTTTTTGATATAAAATCCTATAGATGTTTTGAATTTCTCTGATTTTATCAGTCTCAAAACCTCTTCTTCTTAATCCTACCGAATTTATACCAACATAGGAAAGCGGCTCTCTTGCAGCCTTCACAAATGGAGGAACATCTTTTCTCACCAAAGACCCACCAGTCACAAACGAATAGCTGCCGATTGAGACAAATTGATGAACTGCTACAAAACCGGCCAAAATGACATTACTACCGATAGTAACATGGCCGGCCAAGGTTGAGTTGTTAGAAAAAATACAATTATCGCCTACAATACAATCATGGGCAATATGACAATACGCCATAATAAGGCAATTTTCCCCTATAACGGTCTTCATTCTATCTAAAGTACCTTTATGAATAGTAGCGCATTCCCTAATCGTAGTGTTATTTCCTATTACAACAGTAGTTTCTTCATCATCGTATTTTAAGTCTTGAGGAGGCGCCGAGATAACGGCACCGGGAAAAATATTACAATTTTTCCCTATTCTTGCTCCTTCCATTATGGTAACGTTGGATCCTATCCAAGTACCTTCTCCGATGATAACATTATTATGAATGGTAGTAAAAGGATCTACTACTACATTTTTTGCAATTTTAGCACCAGGGTGAATATATGCCAATGGTTGATTCATCCTATTGTTTCTTTTTAACTATTTGCGCCATCATTTCTGCTTCACATACTAATTTTCCATTAGCATAGGCATAGGCTTGCATATGACAAATACCTCTCCTTATTGGAGTAATTAAGCTACAGTGAAAAATAAGGGTATCCCCAGGCAATACCTTTTGTTTAAACTTGACATTGTCTATTTTCATAAAAAGAGTCAAGTAATTCTCAGGATCAGGAACCGTACTCAATACTAAGATCCCTCCGGTTTGGGCCATCGCCTCTACCTGCAACACTCCCGGCATCACTGGTGCCCCTGGAAAATGCCCTACAAAAAACGGCTCGTTCATAGTGACGTTTTTCATCCCTACCACATGCTGTTCTGACAACTCCAATATTCTATCAATCAACAAGAATGGAGGCCTATGGGGCAACATATCCATAATTTGATGGATATCCATTAATGGTGGTTGATTCAAGTCATAAGAAGGAACAAAATTTCTTTTTTCCGCTTTTATGAGTTTGGATAATTTTTTAGCAAATTGGGTATTAACAAAATGACCAGGCTTGTTAGCGATCACTTTACCTCTCACCCTTATCCCTATTAGAGCCAAGTCGCCTACAACATCCAATAATTTATGTCTAGCCGCCTCGTTAGGGTGATGCAGGGTTAAATTATCTAAAATTCCGTTTGGCTTCACAGAAAGCTTTTTCTTATCAAAAGCCTTTTCAAGCTTTTTCATGGTGTCTTCGGAAATTTCCTTATCTACGTATACAATAGCATTATTAAGATCCCCACCTTTAATCAGACCATTCTCCAATAAAGCCTCTAGCTCATGTAAAAAACTAAAGGTTCTAGAGTCTGCAAATTGAGACTTAAAATCAGCTAGATTTTCCAGAGTAGCATTCTGTGTTCCAAGAATTTTTGTCCCAAAATCGACCATAGTCGTTATTTGGTAAGTTTCGGAAGGGATAATCGTGATCTCACTACCAGTAGCCTCGTCTTTGTAAGAAATAACCTCCTTAACAACGTATTCCTGCCTAAAAGCCGTCTGTTCTACAATACCAGCTTTCTCCAAAGCTTCGACAAAAAACTTTGAAGAACCATCCATAATCGGTGGCTCAGATGCGTTTAGCTCTATAAGGACATTATCTATTTCTAAACCTACCAAGGCCGCAAGAACGTGCTCGGAAGTCTGTATTTTGACACCTCTTTTCTCCAGATTGGTACCTCTTTGGGTATTTACTACATAATTAGCATCAGCTTCTATTATAGGTTCTCCTTCCAAATCTACACGCTTAAAAGCATATCCAAAATTCTCAGGCGCCGGAACAAATTTCATTGTTACGTTCTCCCCTGTATGCAAACCAACACCTTTTAAGGTTATCTCCTTTGCAATTGTCCGTTGTTTTGTTGCTGTGTTACTTACCATCAATTTGTTTTTCTATTTTTTCTAACCTATTAATGACTTTAGGTAAATTTTTAAAGTGCACATAAGACTTATTAAAATCACTATAACTAATAGCTGGTGACCCTTGTAAAACCTCGTCATCCTTCACATTCCTACCGATACCGGATTGAGCTTGTATTCTAACCCTATCACCGATAGTTATATGTCCAACGATGCCAACCTGCCCGCCAATCATACAGTGTTTGCCAATCTTAGTAGATCCTGCCACTCCAGTTTGAGCCGCAATTACCGTGTGCTCGCCAATTTCTACGTTGTGAGCGATCATTATTTGATTATCAAGTTTAACGCCTTTCCTTAATATAGTAGAGCCTAGCGTAGCCCTATCAATAGTTGTCCCAGCACCAATATCAATATCATCTTCGAGAACCACATTTCCAATCTGGGGAACTCTTTGATATTCTCCATTTTCATCGGGAGCAAACCCAAATCCATCTGCTCCTAGCACAACACCGCTATGAATAATACAGTTTTTACCTATAATGGTTTCCGAATAAATCTTAGCTCCGGCAAAAACCGTTACATCGTCGCCGATGGTGACATTATCACCTATATAAACATTAGGATACACCTTAACATTATTACCAATCTTTACATTGTTTCCTACATAAGCAAAAGCACCAAGATAAAGATTTTCCCCAAATGAGGCGGAATCCGATTTAAAAACAGGACTCTCAATCCCCACCTTATTATTCTTTACCTCATTGTAATAAGCCAACAATTTTGAAAACGACTGATAAGCATTCTCTACTTTAATCAAAGTAGTCTCCAAAGTATGCTCCGGAACAAAGTCTTTATTAACTATAGTCACGGAAGCCTTGGTCGTATATATATAGGGAGTATATTTAGGATTTGCCAAAAAAGTAAGCGCTCCTTTTTCTCCCTCTTCTATCTTCGCGAGTTTATAGACGGCAATTTCTGGATCCCCCACAACTTCCCCTTCTAAAATCCCCGCGATTTGACTAGCTGTAAATTTCATGGCCACAAAAGTATGAAAAAATGTTAAATAGAAGCTTTAGGATAGCATATATAATACTTGGTCACAGTTTTTGAAAGCGCCTTTAGATTTAATTGATCAGAAGCTTTCGCGACATCCACAACCTTGGAATTAGACCTTAAAATATTGATATTCTGACACTCTGTATTATAAGCCCTATTCATTATCTCCCCCGAAAATACAAAATAAGACGTTTCCTTATCGCTTAAATTATATTGGTTTTTAAAAGCCATAAAGTGTTTATTAAATTTCATTTCACTGATCGGATTATTTTTAAGCTTTATATGCAACAACCTCCTGTTAATGACCATAGCACACAAATGAGACAATACAAAATCGTCATGGTCTTGCCAAGATTTTATAGCCGATAATATATCGACATCATCTAACCTGGCAAACAAATCCAAGGTATCATTCCGGAAATTATCCTTATTGATTTTATTATCCATAAAAAAGCGCAAAGCATTGCTACAGGACAACTGCCGCCCTTGACCTATGAGCTCTTTAGCTCTTTTAAGTATTTTTATTAAAAGTTGCTCTGCAACCAAACCTGTCTTATGCAAATACACCTGCCAATACATAAAGCGCCTTGCCATCAAGAATTTTTCAACAGAGTAAATAGCTTTCTCTTCTACGACTAATTTATCATCAAGAACATTTAGCATAGTCAGCAAACGTTCGGAATTAATATTTCCCTCAGCTACCCCGGTATAGAAACTATCTCTTTTTAAGTAGTCCATCCTATCCATATCTAGCTGACTCGACACTAATTGATTTAAAAACTTCCTAGGATGCAATCCTTTAAAGATTGAGATGGCGGTAGCCAATCTGCCTTCATACTTTTCATTTAACTGCTCCATAAACAACAAGGAGATGTGCTCATGACTCACCTCGTCCACTATACTGTGCTCCATGGCATGGGAAAATGGCCCATGACCGATATCATGCAGCAATATAGCACACAACAACCCTTCTTCTTCTTCTTGACTGATTTGGATAGATTTAAGACGCAATACCTGAATAGCATGCTGCATTAGATGCATACTCCCCAAGGCGTGATGAAATCTAGTATGATGCGCCCCTGGATACACCAGGTAAGTCATGCCCATTTGAGAAATCCGCCTTAAGCGTTGAAAGCAAGGCTCCGCGATCAGATTAAAAATTAGTAGGTTTGGTATACTAATAAATCCGTAAATTGGATCATTGAAAATTTTGAGTTTATTTGATTTTATCAATATAATTTTCTTTATACGGACAAATATAAGTACTAAATGAACAAGATAACAATACTTTGGGTAGATGATGAAATATATTTACTAAAACCTCATATACTTTTTTTAGAACAAAAAGACTACAAGGTTATCAGCTGCTTAAGCGGCCAAGAAGCCTTGGAAGAACTAAAAAACAACCATATCGACATAGTCTTTCTCGATGAAAATATGCCTGGTATTTCTGGCCTGGAAACCTTAAACGAAATAAAGGCCGCCTACAACTCTATCCCTGTGGTAATGATCACCAAAAGCGAAGAAGAACTCATCATGGAAGAAGCTATAGGAGCCAAAATCGCCGATTATTTAATAAAACCCGTTAATCCAAACCAAATACTGCTATCCCTTAAAAAAAACCTGGACCACTCCAGGCTAGTGTCCGAGAAAACAACTGCAAATTACCAACAGGAGTTTAGAAAAATTGCCATGGATCTTATTACAGTCAATACCTATGAAGAATGGGCCGAACTTTATAAAAAACTACTGTATTGGGAATTACGCCTAGAAGAAACAGACGATTCGGGTATGATAGAAATCCTGGAATCACAAAAAACGGAAGCCAACAATCAATTCGGGAAATTTATCGATAAAAATTATACAACTTGGTTTAAGAACTCAAACGGACCAGTAATGTCCCACACCGTATTTAACCAATTAATCAAACCCGAATTAAAGGACAGTAAAACACTGCTGATCGTCATTGATAACTTAAGATACGATCAATGGTTAGCCTTTGAAGACCCCCTCGCCTCTTACTACCGGAAAAGAAAAGAAGTTCCCTACTTTAGCTTACTACCAACAGCCACTCAATATGCACGGAATGCTATATTTTCTGGACTGACCCCCTTAGATATGGAAAAGAAATATCCGAAATGGTGGAAAAACGATACCGACGAAGGAGGCAAAAACCTTTTTGAAGAAGAATTTTTAGATTCGCAACTAAAACGACTAGGCCTGGATTTAAAATGGAGCTACCACAAAATCAGCAGCCTTAAGCAAGGAAAACAATTGGCACAGAATTTTAGATCCCAAAAAAACAACGACCTAACCGTAATTGTTTACAATTTCGTAGACATGCTATCTCATTCCAAAACAGAAATGGAAGTCGTTAAAGAACTAGCTTCTGATGACAAAGCTTATCGTTCCCTTGCATTAAGCTGGTTTAAAAACTCTCCACTGTTACAAATTATACAGCAAGCTCAAGGATTAGGATTAAAACTTATTATTACCACAGATCACGGCACCATAAATGTAAAACAACCTAGCAAAGTGGTCGGAGACAAGGAAACCAGCCTAAACCTGCGCTATAAAACCGGGCGTAGCTTATCTTATGAAGAAAAAGATGTTCTGATAGCCAAGGATCCAAAAAATATATATCTACCAAACATTAATGTAAGCAGTTCTTTTATTTTTGCAAAAAATGATCTATTCTTCGCTTACCCTAACAATTTTAACCATTATGTGAATTATTATAGGAACACGTATCAGCATGGAGGAGTTTCCCTTCAGGAAATGATCATACCTTTTACCGTATTAGAACCCAAATAAGAATTATAACAATGACTATCACCTATTCACAGGAGCAACTATCAGCAGTAGCACAGCAAATCATAGACAAGACCCCTAACAAAACCTTGTGCTTTTATGGCCAAATGGGAGCTGGAAAGACCACTCTAATAAAAGCTATAGTTACAGCCCTTGGTGGCTCAGGAACTACCAATAGCCCAACTTTTGGAATTGTAAATGAATACCATAATTCCAACGAAGAATTACTGGCCTACCATTTTGATTTCTATCGTCTAAACGACGAAACCGAAGCCTTGGATATGGGCCTAGAAGATTATCTATACGCCAACACCTGGGTGTTTATAGAGTGGCCAGAAAAAATAAACTCCCTACTTCCAGATGATTGCTGCAATATTAACATAAGCATACTCGATGAAAAAACCAGATCTCTTAGCATGTCGTGACCTCTCCCTTACATTAAAACTTATAAAACCCCAGATTATTTAAAAATAACCTGGGGTTTTTGTTTTTTATCAGTCGCAAAAAAACCTGCAACGTACTGTATTAACGAGCCTACAGGATTTTTTAGTAAAGTCTTATGTATTTTTTTCAAAATTATTACAGACCATGTAGTCTTTTTTTATATATTTGTCATGTCAATTAATCAAAACCCATAAAGCCAAAACCTATGAACGCTAAGAAATTTTTATCCGGAATCGCTGCCTCAATGTTGTTGTTTACTTTTTCCTGCAACACTCACGATTCCGCTGAAGAAGATGCTTTATACGAACAAAGCATAGATCGTACGGAAATCAAAAAACTTCCTTCAAACGGAATTGACAGAACAAAAATTAAAAAGCTTCCAAGCAACGGAATTGACAGAACCAAAATAAAGAAGCTCCCAAGCAACGGATAGCCTACACAATACTTATCAAACCCCTAGCAACCAATCAAAAAAAACACAAAGCCAAAACCTATGAACGCTAAGAAATTTTTATCCGGAAT
>NZ_FQYX01000072.1 GCF_900141935.1 Arenibacter nanhaiticus
ATATAATAAAAATTTAAAAATAAATTTTTTGCCTATGAACTTCAAAATCATTTTTCGACTAACTCAGAGCAAAACACAAAATAATTTACAGTCCCAAAATTGTTGGAATGCGGTTTATCACATGGTCATGGGTACTTCCATTAATAGTACACGAGCATTTTCTGTTGCTTGTACATGAATGGCGTCCGTGTTCCAAATTCCCATTCCATCTCTCTTGGATAGTTTTTCATTATTAATTTCTACTTCACCCTCAAGAATAAAAGCATAAACGCCATTGCCTTTTTTTTTGATGTTGTACGTATCAGATTTTCCTTTTGTGAATTTCCCTATATGAAACCAAGCGTCTTGATTTATCCAAACCCCTTGGTCGTCTTTGTTAGGGGAAAGCACTTGATAAAATTCATTGTCCTTTGCGATATCTCTAATAGAAACTTGATCGTAGCGTGGCGTTACATTTCGCTCTTTCGGAAATACCCAAATCTGAAGAAACTTAACTTCCTTGTCTTTGTTTTTGTTGTATTCCGAATGGGTAATTCCGGTTCCTGCACTCAATACTTGTACATCTCCTTCTTTAATCACCGCCACGTTGCCCATGCTATCTTTATGCTCTAAATCGCCTTCAAGTGGAATTGATATGATTTCCATATTGTCGTGTGGATGCGTGCCAAAACCCATTCCTGCTTGTACGCTGTCGTCATTTAATACACGTAGTACACCAAAATTCATTCTTTCTGGGTTGTGATAATTGGCGAAACTAAAGGTGTGGTGAGAGTTTAACCAACCGTGACTTGCGTTTCCTCTTGTTTCTGCTTTGTGAAGTACTGTATTCATAGTATATATGTTTTTATTGGGTAAATGATTAAATCCTAGTTGTTGCATCAATGAATTGTAGGTAAATTTTATGGACTTGTTATTGGTTGCTTTTAGTATTTGCGGACTAAGGCACCTATAACACCTGTTAAAAGGGCATTCTTAATACTTTTTTTACGACCCATATTCTTTGCTTTAAAGTATGGAACAAAGATGGGACTGTTTAGAAAATTGTAGAATATGAAAAGAGGGAGGGAACTTATGAAAATCCGATATTAATGCTTAATCTCGTTTTTCTTGAAGCTTGAAGGAGATAATTGAGTGTTTTTTTTGAAAAATGCACTAAAATTGGCAGGTTCATTAAAACCTAAGGCATACCCAATTTCTTTATTTGATAAATCGGTAAAATAGAGCAGTCTTTTGGCTTCGGTTATTATTCTTGCCTGAATATAGTCTTTGGCAGTTTTGCCAATTTTAGCCTTTACCGTTCGGTTTAAATGGTCCGGGGTAATATGAAGCTTATTTGCATAAAAAGTAGTAGAATGTTCTTTTTTATAATGGTCTTCAACACCTTTTTTAAAAGCTCTAACTAAATTGTCCCCAGAATTATCTATATCCGATTCGATAGGGTTGATAGCACATATATTATTACACTCTATAAGCAGAAGTTTTAAAAATGCACCGATAGACAAACTCTTCATATTAACATCACTGTGGAATAATCTAAAAATGTGTTTCGTAAAATTTTCTATAGTATCAAATTGCTCTTTAATAGGTGTTAATGGTGGACTTTGTCCATAATTTTGAAAGAGGTTCAGGCTATCAATAAACGATAAAGGAATGGAATTTTCTACTAAAAACTGATTGGAAAAAACCATTGCAAAGCCAATAGATTTTTCTGTTTCAATTACTTGGTGTACCTGCCCAGGGGCAACAAAGAAAATTTGTCTGTTTGATAACTCGTACGTATTAAAGTCTATTTTATGCAGTCCCTTGGCCTTATTGATAATCAAAACCGTAAAATAGTGATGTCTGTGTGGTTCGTCAACTTTACCGTTTCGTTTTTTATAAATATCTTCCATTTTAGATATTCCAAAACTCACGTTTTTCTTTTTAGAATTTACTTTTTGATATGTTTTGACGATGTTCATTTTAAATTCAACCAAGTATAAATGTAATATGATTATTATCAGTAAAATAGATGATTTTCGGCCTTTGGTTTCAGATCAAATTTAGCAATATTTCTTTTGATCCTATTGGCCAATTTTCACTTTCTTTTTTGGTTTCGGATAGTATGTTCTGTTGGCGGATTGTTTGGAGCTGCTTTTGTGAATAGCTTCCATTTAATGGTTGTTGTGCTGTCTTTTTAAACTGTCCTATATATAGGATAGCTGCTCCGCAAAGTCTCCCGACCTTGCGGAGCAATGTTCAGTTATCATGTTATATAGCATAACTCGATAGCTTTATTACATGATAACCGCCAAACAGTACTCATGGGTAATTGTTTTT
>NZ_FQYX01000019.1 GCF_900141935.1 Arenibacter nanhaiticus
CAGTGGAAAAGAACCAGGCGGTAGCTCTGTTTAATTTTATCAATCAATTATATGAAAACACCTGCTTTATCATTACCACAAATAAAATGGCCGCCGATTGGGCCAGAATGCTGGATGATGAAGTGCTGGCTACAGCGCTACTTGATAGATTGCTCTACCGATGTGACGTAATGAATCTATCTGGAAAAAGTTATAGAATGGAGAATAGAAAAACTTTTTTTGAACAGAAGGAATAACCTCATTATATTTACAAAGATTGTGCATTCTTGTTGCCAAAAACTGTGCACTCTTATTTGCCAATTTCTGAGCATTGTTACTTACCGATTACAGCTGGATGGCACTTTCTATTGATATCTCATTTTAACGATTTGTAAGCTTTTAGCTTCAGGCCATTTTAATTCTTTTCCTTCTTCTTTTTTTTCCTCCAAAGGATATAAAAGATGACCAATAGTATGGGAAGAATAATATATACAATGACATCAAATGCGCTTGTAAGATCGATAGGATCATTGTCATCTGGGTTTCGTGTGCCTATAGGGAATTGTATAAGTAAAGGATATAGCTTGTTTAACATAGCTTTTTTTTGTAAATCGTTGTTATACAATTTACAAAATTAAATAGACTGTGCAATTCAGTTTCATCGCGTATTCTTTTTTCCTGCTTGACAAGTATCGCAAGGCAGAATACTTCGTAAGTATGCAACGTCTTTTAACCAATTTCAAGGAGTTTTCGGATTATTCATATTGAATATCAGGGATGATTTCCATGCCAATTATCTTTTATTTTGAAATGCTATTTAGTATATAGGCCATGAAAGTCTAATAGATTTCGGGCTTCAAACCTTTCAACACAGCACGCAACATTGATAAAAGCCCCTAAGCATCTGATTTTATAACAGTTACGACTTAGGAATTAATAATTTAAAAGATTTATTATCATGTAAATTTTCAAAATGTTTTTCATTTAGCAGTTCGTCTTCCAGGGTATCGGACAATTCAAGCGCCTTTTTTATATCTTTTAATGCTTCAGTTTGTTTATCAAGTTGTGAATAAGCACAGGCGCGCTGCCAATATGCCAGCGCATACTCCTTGTCAAGATCAATAGCATTATTTGCAAGATTCAATGCCCAGCGTACTTCTCCTATTTCTAGTAATGCATCGGCCTTATAGGTCATAGCTTCAATATCATCGGGTTTTATACTTAAAATTTCATCGTATACCGAAATCTTGTCCTCGTCACCTTTTTCTAGTCCAGCACGCATCCATAAAGAGTGAATTGAATTGGTATCGGTTATATTTTTTTGTGTTTCTATAATGACTTTCGAACGCTCCGTCATTTTCACCTCAATCTGTTGTAAACGACTTTCATAGTCCGAAGTAAGCGTTTGAATTTTCTTTGCCATATCAATCTTTAGGCTCTTTTTTATATCATTCAAAGAACGCCAGCCCAAGAGTACCAACAATGATGCTGCTGCAGTAATTATGTAAAAAATGTTATTTACTGTGCTGGTGGTATAATTGATTGCTCTATCCGACGACTCTAATTTAGCTTCAGAAATCTGTTTGGTAACCTGTGCTTTCAGACTTTGGTTTTCCTGTCTTAAACTTTTTATTTCATCAAGTATATATCTTTCAATCAATGGCCTGTATAATGGCTGTTGTATACTATCTACTTGAACGGTATCTTCCGAAAATAAAGTAAATGGCACAATAAAAAATAGGATTGCTGTAAATAATTTGGACATTCTAGTATTGGGTTGTTTATAATTTTAAGGATCCTGCAAGGTTGATAAAAATATTGACACAGCCAATTTTTCATCTTTTTCCTTATCTCTTGAAAAAAAATAATCCTTAGAATATTTCTTTTGAGATCCTTAAAAAGAATGAGTATTCTTTGTCTTTTGGTGACATGTATAGGATTTGTGCGGAATTACCTAATGTAGCTATGCAGTATTAACAAAAAGTAGGATAGCCCTTTGGCTAATACTATAAAGTCGTGACCTATGGTAATATTTGATAAGGTCCTTTACCGAGTACTTCTCGGCTTTGTCCTCTCTCAGAGATTTGGATGTGATAAGCAGTATGATTATACCCCTATCCTCTGCTCTTAAATTTTTACCACAATTCAATAGTCCGCAATGCACTATGTTAGCCACTGGTTGAGCGCTCTTGCAATTTTTGCCCAGCTATGGTAATTATAGTGTATCGTGCTGCTCGATTTTTCTTGATTCTTTTAATGTACATCCTAATTTGGCAAGAAAATGTTGTAGCAGATCTCGTGACATTCATCTTACCTTTAATTTAGCCGAAAGGCAAATTATGAGCAACCTATCCGTCTTAGCACTCGAAAACGAGTAGCCTTAAACTAGGCAAGGAACTTTTGAATAAAAATATTGACGATTTGTAAACTCAAATACTTTATAGCTGACACCTCCTTTGAAATAAAAAAAACTGTAAATCAATTTATTACTATTACAAACTAATTTACAGTGAACAGTGACCTCACCAAGAATCCCATGCGGTTCTGCTCAGGACAGGCTTCGATTCACAAGCTGTGCTTGTCGTGCTTCGCACGTTTGTTCGTGACCTCACCAAGAATCGAACTTGGATCTAAAGTTTAGGAAACTTCTATTCTATCCGTTGAACTATGAGGCCAATAATACCCATCGAATACGTGGGCAGGCAAATGTAAAATTTATTTGATAAAATTACCAACACCTTAAGAGATTATTGATAATATTTTACATTTATCCGCTATTGTTTATCAATGGGTATTTAAAACATATATTAGATAAGGTGGTTTGGAAAATCTTTTACTTCTTCACAGCAAATTTGCTCCATAACCTGTTGTAATTCTGTTTTTAAAAGGGAGATTGTATGGTCTCCTCCTTTTGCTCCCAAGGCAGCCACTCCATACATAAAGGAACGCCCCATAAAGGTAAATTGAGCACCACTTGCCATTGATCTGGCAATATCTGGTCCTGAACGCAGTCCGCTATCCATCATTACTTTTATCTGGTCTCCGTATTTGGCTGCTATGCGCGTTAAGGGTTTTATGGTAGATTCCCCAGCATCTAACTGCCTTCCACCGTGGTTAGAAACGATCACCCCATCTATTCCCAATTGGATGGCCTTTTCTACATCGGCTTCATTGGCCACTCCTTTTAGCACCAATTTCCCTTTCCACATATCGCGGATTGGTTTAATTTTTTCTTCGTTTAAGCGGCCCGAAAAGGTTTGGTCCATAAACTTCCCTAGTTGTGCCAAATCTAATCCTTTGGGCATATATGGCTTTAGGGTTTCAAAATTTGGTTGTCCGTGCTTTAAGGTTTCCATTGCCCAGCTAGGTTTTCCCAATACCTGAAGAATATTCTTTACCGACATTTTGGGGGGCATAGCTAAGCCGTTTCTAATATCCCTAGGGCGAAAACCAAAAGTAGGCACATCACAAAGAATTACTAAAACCGGACATTCTGCTGCTTCTGCTCTTTTAATAATATCGTCTCGAAGGCGATCTTCGGCAGGATGATAAAGTTGAAACCAGGACTTCCCTTCTGTAATTTCACTAATACGCTCAATACTACTGGTGGTAACCGTACTTAGAATAAAGGGCACATTGTGCTCAAAGGCGGCTTTTGCCAGGATTTCTGGCGCATTGGGCCACATTAGTCCTTGTAATCCTACCGGAGCGATGCCGAAAGGCGCATCGTATACATGGCCAAACAATTCTGTTTTCATTTGAGAGCCTGTATGTTTGCTTAGATAATAAGGCAACAGTTCTACCTCCCTAATTTCGGCCGTATTTTTATGAAGGTTCACGTCTTCATTACAACCTCCGTCTAAATATTCAAAAGCGAATTTCGGAATCCGTTTTTGTGCCCTATTCCTCAAATCGGTGACCGATGGATATTTGGGATTTATTTTTATTTCCTTCTGACTCATTTTATACTACTATTTATGAAATGCTTCCTTATTGCCGTTAGGCTCCATATTTTTTAAACACCTTTAGGCCATACCATGAAATATATAGGAAGCACAATAATGGAAGGACGAAAGAAAAATTAACCTCTGGCACTCCCATAATTGTTAGATCGTTTACCGCATTCCCACCAGCATCGATGATCATGCCTTGCCATTTCGGCATTAAGGCTCCCCCTACAATGGCCATTACTAATCCTGCCGCACCTATTTTTGACTCTTCTTCGTTAAGACCATTTAAGGCTATTCCGTAAATTGTCGGGAACATTAAAGACATACAAAAAGAAACCCCTACCAACGAATAGAGTCCGCCCAACCCTTGGATATATATGGTTCCTACACAAGCCACCATGGCTAAAATTCCAAAATACATCAGAAGTTTCCCTGGGCTTAAAAAACGCAACATCCAGGTCCCAATAATTCTCCCAACAAGGAATAGGATAAAGGCGATGAATTGATAATTGGCAGCATCTTCGGCAGCCATTCCTATGGCTTCAGCATATTGATATATATAAGTCCAACACATTATTTGTGCCCCTACGTATAATATTTGCGCCAACACCCCCAGTACATATTTTTTGTTCTGAAAAAGACCTTTAAAGGTGTCTCCCAAGCTAGGAATACCTCCTTCTCCCTTTGCCTGCGGCATTTTACTAATGGCGATCAGCACAAAAACAGCCATGATAACCAGCCCCAATACCACGTATGGATCCCTAATCACCATAAGGTCGGAAGTCCTGATCAAGGCTTTTTTGGCTTCTGCCAAGGCACTGTAATTTTCTATATCGTCTGACTGCAGATTTTTAAGCACAAATTGTTGGGCCACCAATAGTCCCAATAAGAGTCCGACCGGATTAAATGCTTGGGCTAAATTTAGGCGTTGGGTTGCCGTTTCCGGAGCTCCCATCGCCAGAATGTAAGGGTTGGCCGTCGTTTCCAAGAATGCCAAGCCAAAGGTCAGCACATAGAGCCCCAAACAAAAAAACCAAAATTGCTCGGTAATAGCCGCAGGATAGAACAACAAGGCCCCGATAGCATATAAGGCCAAACCTATTAAAACTCCCACCTTGTAGGAATACTTGCGAACAAAGAGGGCTGCGGGCAAAGCCATACAAAAATACCCTCCATAAAAAGCCATTTGTACCCAAGCTGCCTGCGAGTTGGACAATTCTAACACCTTTTTAAAAGCTTGTACCATAGGGTCTGTAACGGCATTGGCAAAACCCCATAAGGCAAATAATGAGGTTATTAAAATAAATGGGATCAGTACCTTTTTGGATACCACAGGGGGCTGTTCAGTTTTTTTCATCAGTTTATTTTTTTGGCTATAAATATAAGGTTTGAATTATGTTATGGATCTATCCAAATGAGAATATCCGCCATCTACAAATAGTAATTGTCCTGTAGTATGGCTCGATCTATTGGACAGCAAAAATGCCACGGTACTTCCTATTTCTTCCGAGGTGGTCATTCTGTTTTCCAAGGGGATGTTCTTGGTAATCTCGTTTAGTTTTTCTTCGGGATTTTCAAAAGTTTGTATCCACCTGCCATACAGTGGCGTAAAACACTCGGCCACAATAACCGCATTTACCCGTACACTATACGGCAGTAATTCTACCGCCCATTCACGGGTAAGGGCATTTCTCCCCCCATTGGCTGCGGCATAGCCCGAGGTTCCTCCCTGACCTGTAACCGACGTTTTAGACCCTATATTAACAATGGCGCCCTTACTCTTTTTTAAAGCTGGCAAGGCATATTGGGCCATCATATAATAGTGCGTAAGATTGCGGTTTATAGATTTTAAAAAATCCTCATAGTTGCCATTTTCCAAGCCCACACCATCGTTTACTCCCGCATTGTTGACCAATCCATCAATGGTTCCAAATTTTTCCAAGGTACGTGTTACCGCTGCCCTACACTGTTCGGGATCGGTTAGTTCTGCAATAGCATAATATGCCTTGCCTCCATTTTCTTCTATGGCTGCCACGGCCTTGGAGACACTTTCCTTGTCTCTTCCGATAATCACCGGAATAGCTCCTTCATTGGCCAAAACGGTAGATATCCCTTCTCCGATACCTTTAGAACCACCTGTCACTATTATTACCTTGTCTTTTAGCTGTAAATCCATTTATACTTATTCCTTATATTTCCATTTCAGAATTAAAATGCCCTTGTATTTTAATTTTCCGAGGCTCCTTAATTATACGTATTAGCTATTTATATTTTTCCTATTTCAAAAGTTCATCAGGAAAGGCCACTTGTTTCCCAGTCGATTTATGGGCCGGCATTTGAGCGTTTACTTTTCTCAAATGATCCGATAACACCTTGGCCAATTCTTTCCCCTTTTCAATATTTTGATCGATCTGGTTGTTGGTTTCTCCAATATCCTCTTTAAGGTTAAACAGCTCCATTTTGCCGTCATTGTGGTAATAGATATACTTCCAATCGCCCAAACGAACAGCACTAGAGGCCCCGATTCCTGGTCCCCTTGGCCCCCACTCGTTAGGGTAATGCCAAAACAGTGGTCTTTCGGGATTTTTGAAAGTAGTATCGGTCAGGGCAGGTACAAAACTAAGTCCGTCTACCTCCTGAATGGTCGTTGCATTTTTAATTCCGGCCATTTCTAAGATTGAAGGATAAAAATCTTCTATAATCACCTGTTCCTTGCTCACCGAGTTAGGCGCTACTTTTCCTGGCCATTTCACGATCATCGGTTCGCGGATACCTCCTTCATAGGCCGATCCTTTCCCACTGTTAAGAGGTTTGTTATGGGTGTTTTTTTCTCCTCCTCTGGCATGGACGCTCAAACCGCCATTGTCTGACATAAACAGGATAATGGTGTTCTCTGCTAATTTCTTTTCTTCCAGGTAATCCATGATATCGCCTAAACTCTTGTCCATACCCTCTACCAAGGATGCGTATTTGGCTTCGGTAGAATCTATGCCCATATCGTAGTATTTTTGCACAAAACGATCATCGGCCATAATAGGGATATGCACCGCATAATGAGACATATATAAAAAGAAAGGCTCCTTTTTGTCAACCGCAATGTCCATGGCCTCTTTAGCCTCTATGGTTAGGGCCTCGGTAAGGTTGATATCTTGCCCGTGGTATTTTTCCAAACCGGGGACTGCCCACTCTTCCTTGCCTTTTTTTCCATTGCCAAAGTTCTCAGTACCATAATAACTTTCTGGAGCCCCTGCCGCGTGCCCGGCAATATTGACATGGAAACCTATGTTTGAAGGATCTTCTCCTGGCGTTCCTATAGCCCCAAAATGAGCTTTTCCCGTATGTATTGTAAAGTAACCGGCCTCTTGCAGTAGTTGCGGCAATATTGTTGCATGTACCGCTTTATCGATACCCTCAACCGGGGTTAAACCGTTGACATTCCATTCGGGGAAGCTTAATGTCTTATGGTTTACTTCCATGGGCTGCAGCTGGTCCTTTTTTAAGGTCCAATTGGTAACCCTATGCCTGGCGGCATTCATCCCCGTCATTAAACTTACGCGTGTCGGAGAACATACGGCCGTCGCATAGGCTTGGGTAAACTTCATCCCCTCCTTTGCCAAACGCTCCATATTGGGAGTATGATACAACTCATTAAATTCGGTGGTTTTGTCCCAAAAGGGAACCGAAGTATCTTGCCATCCCATATCATCTACAAAAAACAAGACAATATTAGGCGTTGTGGTTTTTACTTCTTGGTTTTCTTTTTTTGGCTTACACCCGATAAAAAGGGTTATAGCCAAAAAGGCGGTTATAAGCTGGTTACTTTTCATCTATAAATACTTCTTTTACAGGTTTTCCTCTCCAAAAATCGGGCATTTGTAATCCCAAGGCATAGGCAATAGTAGCGGCAGTATCGTAGGTAACAATACTAGAGGCCAATTTCCCTTTGGCAGGAATGCCTTTCCCATAAATGATCCAAGGGATTTCTACCTCGGCCAAGGTTTTTCCGCCATGCCCCTTATCAATACCTCCGTGATCCGAACTAAAAATCAGAATAGTATCCTCTAACATGCCTTTTTTTTCTAAGGTGGCTACAATATCCCCCACAAGGGCATCTACCCCTTCTACAGCCTTATAGTATTCTGGTGTTCCGTGGCCCACTTCATGACCTTCATTATCGGGGTGTGTTAAATGAATAAAGGTAAACACAGGTTTTTCCTTTACCACAAATTTCATGGCTTTGGCGACGGTTTCCTTGTCGGTCTTTCCATTAAAATCCAAATCTACCATGTTCTTTTCGAACAAGTATCCTATCCCTCCCCAGGTGTAGGAAACCCCTTTTTTTGCTTTGGGCCGCTGTTCGTCCAAAACACTAAAAATGGTGGGGTAAATATTGCCTTCACCTATGATTCTAGACGGTAATTCTGGTGTTTTACTGCCCCATTCCGTATATCCGTGCAGTTCTGGCCCGGACCCCATAATCATGGAGGCCCAATTTACCGCACTGGAAGAAGGCAATACGGAGCGTGCCTCCAGAGAATAGGCCCCCTCCATCATTAATTTTCTTAGATTAGGCACTTTGGCCTTGGAAAAGGCATAGGCCCCAAAACCGTCAGAACCAATAAGAATAACCCTTTTTGCAATGGGTTTATGGGTTCCGGAGAACTGACTACTTTTACAGGAATTCAAAAAAAGAATTCCCACTATACTAATTCCTAAAATTTTTACAAAGTGCCTCATCTTATACTTTAAATGTTTCTATTGGTAAACGTTTAATATGTCTTAATTACTTTCTATAACAGCGCCGTCTTCTCTGTATAAATCTACTTCTCCATCTAATAGCAAGGCCAAAACTGTCATGTTTTCATCCAAGACGTACTCTGGAACCTTTACATAGGTAATCCCTGGATAATGGCTCCAATAAACATTTCCTACAACTTGATGCGACAACTTGGTTCCTTCACCAACCACCCAAATGCGGTTAATTCTGTTTTTTAAGCCACGTACTACTACTTCTCCTTTAGGATCTCCTTTCACAAAAAGGTATAGGATAGTCCCATCCTTAGACAAGGTGGTAGGGCCGTAAAAATGCTCCTTGGGAATTCCAGATCTAGTTCCGTAAATGGCTTCCTGATGTTTTTTGGTCCATCTCCCCAGGCCTTCCAAAATTTCTACCTGCTCTTCTGGAATACTACCATCGCCTTTAGGGCCTATATCCAATAATAAATTTCCGCCATTTCCGATAACATCGGCAAAAATGCCTATGATCTGATCTGTAGTTTTGTAATCGTGGTCATTTCTTTGGTACCCCCAAGAATTGTTCATGGTCAAACACAGTTCCCAATATTTATTTTCGGGACGGGTGATTGGCATTCCCTGTTCTGGTGTGGCATAATCGCCATGTTCCTTCAGTCTTGAATTTAATATGGTATTAGGATTTCTATCCAATAACATTTGGCGCACCTTAGGGGCCTCCCACTCTTTAGAGCTATGTTCCCAATCCCCGTCGAACCAATATAAATCTGGATTATAGGTATCGGCAAGTTCTTTTAATTGTCCTTGGTAAAAATTTAAGAAGGTCTCCCAACGTTTTGGTTCCTTTTTAATATCGTACCGAATTTCGTTTCTTTTAAAATGCGTATAATCCTTATAAGACCAATCTGGCAAAGAATAGTAGATTCCTACTTTAAGGTCGTTCTCCCTTAAGGCATCTACATACGGGGTTAAAACATCTTGTTTGGCGGCAGAACTCTTCTTAGCATCAAAATCGCCAAATTTTGAATCCCACAGGGCAAAACCGTCATGGTGTTTGGCGGTAATCACCGAATATTTGGCCCCACTTTTCTTCACTAGGGATGCCCATGCTTTTGGATCGTAATTTTCGGCTGTAAAGCCGTCCTTCTGCTTTAAGTAATTCTCGTGAGAAATATAGCCGTTATAAAAAGACCAAGACTCATCTATACCATTCACCGCATATAAGCCCCAGTGAATAAAGATCCCAAGTTTGGCATCTTTGAACCATTCCATTTTTTTTTCATGACTGTCAACTGCATTTTTCTTCTGGGCAAAGGTTGCCATGGTCCCAAAACAGAAAATGGCAAGAAATAATTTTTTCATTCGATCTACTAGTTTAAATGTATTTTAATTGTTGTAAGTTTATTAATTAACAGTAGTAAGGTCACCGTTCAACCATATTTTTTTTCCTATCGGCAATTCCACTTCTTTACGCTGGTTTCGATACTGGATTGTTTCTAGAACGTCCCCGGTTTTAGCCATCAACCCTATTTTTACCAAGTTCCCCTCTTGCCATTCCAAATCGACCTCAACATTCCCTCTTGCCACCAATCCGTTGATGGCTCCGGTGCCCCAATTTTCGGGCAAGGCAGGCAACACTCTGATAAAGCCTTCGTGCGACTGCATCAAAAGCTCTGCTACCCCAGCGGTATAACCAAAATTCCCGTCAATTTGAAAGGGCGGATGTTCATCGAACAAATTATCGGCCACTGAAATCTGCATAAATTTCTGGATATTTTCTTGTGCCGATTTTGCATCCAACAAACGGGCATTGAAATTAATCATCCAAGCGCGGCTCCAACCCGTTCCTGCACCGCCGTGCTGCAAACGATAATCGATGGTTTTCTGTGCAGCGGCAAAAAATTCCTTATCCTTTGAAGTAATGGCATCACCAGGATGTAAGGCGTAAAGATGCGACATATGACGATGCCCTTTCTCTGGCTCTTCATAAGGTTCGTTCCACTCTAAAATTCGACCGTCATCACCAATCACTACTCCAGGATGTAAATCTATCAATTTAGTTTTAACCTCATTTACGAACGCATCCTGAATATTTAATATTTCGGCGGCCTTCACAGCATTGCCAAATGCCTCGGCTATAATCTGATGTCCCATAGCCGCTCCGGTAGTCATGGCTGCCGGTTTACCGTCGGCCGCATAATACGAATTCTCTGGAGAGGCTTCAGGAAAAGAAATCCATTTCCCCGTTTTTTCATCTTTCTGCAACCAGTCTAAATAGAACTCACTGATGGCCTTTATAAATGGATAGCCTTGTTCTTTCAAGAAATTTTCATCTTGGGTATATCTGTAGCGTTCCCAATAGTGTTGTGCCAACCAACCACCACCGTGGATCCAAGCGCCCCAATAGGTTCTTTCGGCACGCATCCATGGTGTCGCCCATAAATCGGAAGCGTGGTGCATTACTGCGCCCCTATCTATACCATATTGTTCTTTTGCAGTTATTCGTCCTCGTTCCAACAAACGGTCCCCATAACTGAACAGAGGAACGTTACATTCGCTAAGGTTGGTTACCTCGGCCGGCCAGTAATTCATCTGAAGGTTGATGTTTAAATGGTAATCTGCATTCCATGGCGCTTCAATATGGTGGTTCCACAGTCCTTGTAAGTTAGCAGGATTGGTTCCTGGGCGTGAAGAAGATATTAACAAATAACGTCCGTATTGAAATAATTTAGCCGCTAAATCGGGGTCGTCCTTCCCTTCTTTAATGTTTTTTAAACGCTGGTCCGTTGGGATACTATCCAAAGATTTTCCGCCCAAATCCAAATCGACCCTAGCATATAATTCTCCGTAATCCTCTATATGTCTCTCTAATAAATCATCAAAACTTTTCCCTTGAAGCTTTGTCAAAGTCTCCTCGTTTTTAGCTTCATAATTATCGGTGTAGAACGAAGTATTACAAACTATCAACAAAGTAGCGTTTTTAACCCCTTTAAGAGATAGCACTCCGTCCTTAGCGGTCACCGTTCCCGAGTTATTGACTACTTTTAACCTCGTCTCAAATTTTACCCCATAGTCTATTTCATAGGGCTGGGAGTTCTTTTTTCCGCCGTACTGGGTCACCATCCCCAGCATACTTATCTCGGAATTGGAAGGATTGGAGGTCGACACTGTTTTATGCCCATGATCTTCTGGCCTGTCGAGTTTTAAATCGAAATCCATTCCCCCTTCTGCTGTGGTCGAAAGTTGAATCACCATTACATCATCGGCTTGAGATGAAAATACTTTTTCACTATACTCGGCTCCATCGGCAGAATAAACTACACTGACCAACGCCTTATTTAAATCTAAGGCTCTTTTATAGTTTTCTACCTTTTTATCATCCAAAAAATCGATATACAGGTCCCCCATGGTTTGATGCGAGCGCACCACGGTCTTATAGGAAAAACTGTCCATATAATTGGCATCTACCTCATGTGGATTGCCTTCTAAGAGCAGTTTTCTATAATGGGCCAAGTCTTCCGGAGTCCCTTTGGAGTTCCCCCAATCTGCTGCTCCTGGCCACATGGAATCTTCATTTAGTTGAATACGTTCATGTTGTGGATCGCCAAAAACCATGGCGCCCAATCGACCATTGCCCACTGGCAAAGCCTGCATCCATTTGGAAGCGGGCTGAGCATACCAAATTTCGTTGGTTGCCAATGGCTCTTTTGGTTGTTGGCAAGAAAAAATCACCAACCCCAGAACGGATAGTAAAAGTACATTTAATCGAATCATTCTGTTTATTAA
The DNA here is from genome assembly GCF_900141935.1 of Arenibacter nanhaiticus. Classification (GTDB taxonomy): domain Bacteria; phylum Bacteroidota; class Bacteroidia; order Flavobacteriales; family Flavobacteriaceae; genus Arenibacter; species Arenibacter nanhaiticus. The sequence goes on from NZ_FQYX01000019.1 coordinate 12,468, forward strand.
TTTTATTTATTTAGCGATAATTCCCAATCATCTGTCCTAAAGGCCGAGGCTGGCAAACCAGCGGCATTATATAGGTTGGGCGTGGCGCCATTTGTAAAGGCAAAACGTACCGCTACCGGGTCTTTTACTTTGGGAGAAGCTACCAAAACAGTACTCCCTTTGATTTTGGCTTTGGCCGGATAAAACTTCCGGTCTTCCCCTGCAATATAAAATTCCGATAAAACCTTCCCTTTTTTCTTCAATCCCTTTACGGTATGATCAAAATGCAATATTATTTTCCCTGCCTCCTTTTCCATTGATTGGTACAATGGTCCGGAAAAGGTCAGATCTCCTTTTTCATAGGTATTTGCCAAGGCCCAAAGGGCCAAACGGTATCCTACATCTTGTTTGTTAATGGGATGAATATTCTCTAAATTCCCAATATCATTGGTCACTACCATTCCGGTATTGTCCACATTTTTCATGGTGTACAACTGGGCGTCTCGCACTTGGGCAGCGTCCGTACCGTCAGGATCATCATATTTAAAGGGGGCTATCTGCACAAAATAAAAGGGAAGTTCCTTGCCCCATACTGCTCTCCAGGACTTAATCAACAAAGGAAATGATTTATAATACGAACTAGGGTTTTGCCTATTTGATTCTCCCTGATACCAAATAAAGCCTGCTATATTGAATTTTGTTATAGGATGGATCATGGCGTTATAGGCGATTCCCGGGGTATTGGGCCACCAAGCAACCTCTGCTAATTTTTCTGCGGCCTCGCTCAATTCCGCATTCTCGGTTATCAAAGCTTCTTGTAACCATACCTCTACAGGCGTGCCTCCCCAACTAGAAGTTATCAGCCCAACGGGAACCGATAATTTTTGGTGCAATTCCCTTCCAAAAAAATAAGCTACGGAGCTAAATTCCTTCATTGTTTCTGGGCTACATACCACCCATTTTCCTTTTAATTGTTCTTGAGGACAGGCCGCTATCTGCTGTGCTACTTGAAAAAACCGCATCTCCGGATAATTGGCATTATTTATTTCCTCTTCCGCATTCTCCAACCCTTGATTGGGCGTCCATTGCATATTGCTTTGTCCAGACCCCAACCAGACCTCTCCTATCAGCACATTGTTGATTTCTAGTTTTTCATGACCTTCTATATGCAGGCTGTAAGTGCCTCCCGCTTTTGGGGTTGGTAATTGCAAAGACCAAACCCCCTGATAAGCCTTGGTAGTAATTTTTTCATTGTTCCATGAACCATAGACCGTAATTTCTTCACTGGTAGCGGTGGTCCAGCCCCAAATCGTTACCTTGGATTGCTGTTGCAATACCATATTATCGGAAAGAATTGATGGCAGCCAAATTTCCCCGTAGGAATTGCTCACCGATAACAAGAGTAGTAAAACTAGAATTCTGTTCATGGCATTATTAATTAGTGGTTCAAGAAACTATTATCATAAATAAACTCACCCCAAACTTTATATCCTTCCGGTAACAAATGAATTCCGTCATTGGAATAATAGGCTGTTTTTAAAAAGCCCTTATCGTCCGAAAAAGTATCTAAAAGATTGTAATAGGCGATATTCCTTTGCTTTCCTAACTTCTTTATCTGTGCGTGGATATGATCGTATTTTTCTCGTCTTGGTGTATTAGGTTCTATGCCTGTAGGCAAAGGACCGAACAACATTATTCTAGTAGTCGGTGAAAATTTTTCTTCAATGGCTTGCACCACTTCCTTAATTCCATCGGCGATTTCCGACGCTGTATTGCTCCCAAAATTATTAACTCCGATTGCCAGTACGATTACCTTTGGATTGGCAGCTTCGTAATTTCCTTTTTTTATACGATATAAAATGTGCTGGGTTCGATCCCCTGAAATTCCTGCACCGATCCAATTCAAATCTTTCAAGTACACTGTTGCAGCCTCCTTGCCAGGGGCATAGGTAACATTGGGTCTAGTGCCACCCCATCCTTGGGTTATGGAATTCCCGATAAGTAGTACATCTATCTCCTTATTGACCTTGCATAAAGAATCTATATCTTGACTTTGTGCCCACCAATCTTTCCCTACTGTCCAGCCTGCGGCCGACCTGTATTCTGCCGAAGGGGCAGGAATCGTAGCAAAATTCACCTTTTGATTCGTAGCCCTAAGAATGAAATCGACCATGGGAGTGGCGTTTTCCAAGCTATGGGGATGGTGCCCAATGCCTTCTTTGTAAATCACTTCTATTGCTCCCCCATGTGCTTTGATGCCTTCTGCAAAAACCTTCGTATTCTCATCAAAAGGAACCACCTCATCGGCAGCCCCGCAAACATGTAACATAGGGTAGCCCCCTTTTGCTATTGATTTTACCTTATGGATTGGATCGGCTATAAAATCAGTTACATTTTTTTCTGTTTTAAGTCCATACACCTTTTTAAGAGCCTCCCAATCGGCACTACTGCCTTTGCCTTTACCAAAACCACCTGGCCAACTCTTGACGTCCAATACGGGTGCGTCGGCATATACGCAGGCTATTTTTTTTGGATTTTTTTCTGCCCAGTTATAACTGATGAGCCCTCCTCGGCTCATCCCTTCCAGGACCACCTTTTTTGATAGTCCAGCTTGCGTCATGAACCTGTAGAAATCATCCCAACGCTCCAAGGCTTTAGAACTTCCATATAAATCGGCTACATCGCAATAAGCAATATGAAACCCTCTTTCTAACAAAGCTATATCTGTTTGAGGCTCATGCCCCCAGAATCGTGCTCGCAATACCCATGGCTTACCCACGGCAGTTCTTTTAGGCTGAACCACTTTTGAAGGAATGCCTTTATATTCAAAATTAGTTTGGCGGTATCCATAAAAATTTTGGGTTTCCCGGTTTTTTATCTGGTCTGAGTTAAAAAGTTCGATGGCCTGGCTTTTTTGAAGCATCACCGTTTCATAAAGGCGGTTTGCGATAACGGTCGCTCCCAAGGAGGATGGATGCACCGTATCTGGCAATAAATTAGGTTGATCTATAAATAGTTGATATAGATCTATCACTTCGGATGCTGTTCCATACGCCACCGCTTGGGTAAGTGGCACTATTTTATTTTTGATCACCTCATTCCAAATGCCAGTGATATCGGCCGTAAATGCCGGCACTGGCAGAAGCAGAACAATCCTTGCATCTTTATTGACTTCTTTAAAGCTGTGTATCAACTGGGTGTAATCATTCTCAAAATCGGCCAAATGCTCCCGGTTTTGTAACTTACTATCATTGGTCCCCAATTTTATAAAAACAATGTCCGGATTAAATTCTAGGGCGTTGGCATAAGCATCAGTTTCTATATATGGTAAGTCCCCTTTTTGCAAAAGCGTTCTTCCGCTAACGCCAAAATTCCGAACCTCGTAAGAGGTACCCAATAATGCTTGCAGTTGTGCTGGGTAAGAATTCCTTTCTCTATTAGCAACCTTATACCCATAGGTGATACTGTTCCCTACACAGGCAATCCTTACAGGCTCCTGAAGGGTCGCCCAAGAAGACTCTACCATTAGGAATAAACCTAAAACCAATAAGACCAATTTATTCTTTCCCATTATATCAAATCATAAATAGGTTTTAAATCAAGTTGATCGCCCATCTTTTCCTGTAAAAGCATTAGTTCCTTAAAAAGGAGTTTTATTTGGGCTGCATTTTCAGGTACTTCCGCAATATTGTTTAATTCCTGAGGGTCTTTTTTAAGATTATAAAGCAAGATAATGCCTGACTTTGGGTACACTATGAGTTTATATCCGTCCTTTCGAATCATCCGTTGAGACGCCTTTTCATATGCCCCATAAATACCGTCATATTCGGCTTTACTTCCCGAATTCTTCACCAATTCCATAAGGCTATTGAATTCTACATAGGTGGGTTTCTCTACTCCCGCCAAATCCAGTGCCGTTGCCATAACATCTTGTAAGTAAATATCCGAATCAACCTTTTTGTTTGCAGGAATATCTGGACCTATAACCATTAAAGGCACCCTTACGCTATGATCGTACATATTTTGTTTGCCCATAAGGCCATGTTCTCCACAAGCCAATCCATGGTCAGAGGAGTAAAAAATATAGGTATTCTCTTTTTGACCACTTTGTTCCAAAGCCATCATAATATCTTTAAGCTGATCGTCTAAATGAGAGGTGATAGCATAATATTCCTGTTTATTTACCTTGACAGCATATTCGGTTCTAGGAAAAGGCGCCAATTTCTCGTCCCTTAAATCGGGCCCCGCCCCCATAGTTTCCGCATAAGGATAAAGAGCCATATAACTATCTGGCACCTTAATATTTTCTAAAGGATACCTATCTACATATTCCTTGGGTGCCTGCCGTGGATCATGAGGCGCATTAAAGGCTACGTACATAAAAAATGGTTTTTTGCGTATTGCCGCGCTATCTAAAAATGCTACGGCATCGTCTTTGACCAGTTCACTCCAGTGCCTGCCTCCCTGCCAATACCCTCCAAACTCTTTTTTCCATGGCTTCCAAATAGTATCATGGACACTTTGGGGTCTATTATATCCTTCCGCAGTGTCATGTGGCATTCCGCGAAGCACATGGCCTACATAGTTAAAGATATCTTTGGGCTTTGCCTCTACATGCCATTTCCCTGTCATATAGGTATCATAACCGGCTGTCTGCATTAACCGCGGCCAGGTTTTATCGAGCTCTAGATTTTGTGCGTATTGATGTGAGATTTGTTGGGCCCTCCATAAGGACCGGCCACTTATAATCATAGCTCTCGAAGCTACGCAAATAGCTCCGTTCCATCCGCCCATGTTGTAGGCGTGCGTAAAAGTTGTACCTTCAGTCACAAACTTATCCATGGTGGGGGTTTGAACCTCTGGATTTCCCAATTTATGTACGTCCTTAAAACTCTGATCGTCGGAAAAGAGAAAAATAATATTTGGTTTGCCAGTATTTTGCCCGTTTTCAACAATATCCTTCCTACTGTTCCCATTTTTACATGAAGACAGTAGTATACCTACACAGAACAGTAGAAAGAAATTCCTTATCATAGTCCTAGTCTTATAAATTTTCCATAATTCCTAAGCGTCTTTCTTCTTGCCATTTCCCTCTTGTAAAATCAGGGAATTTTACTGGAATGTTCCCTAATTCTATAGAGATTCCAGACAGTGGTGTTACCACGGACCAATCTGCCGCATCGTACACATCCTGATCCAAGGCCTTGCCTTTGTTAAAACAATCTATCAGTCGGTACAACATCACAAAGTCCATTCCCCCATGGCCACCATGTTGTTTTATTTCTTCTTTTAAGTGGTCCCAAATAGGGTGCTTGTACTTGTCCATATACGCTTTATACTCAGCTTCTTTTAGCCAATCGTGTCCTTTGCCGGCAATACTTAATCGGCTTGGATACCCTTCGTGATACGCTTTGGTTCCAGAAAGGGCATTGATACGGCTATAGGGTCTGGGAGAAACCACATCGTGCTGTAACATAATAGACCTGCCTTTTGCGGTTTGAATAAGGGTAGTATTCATATCGCCATGGGCAAATTTGTTACGGTTAAAGAATTCATTATCGGACTCCACCGTTTTTGCATGCTCAGACAAGCTGGCTTCTAAGGAACTCATGGACACCAAATGCCCAAAACGGTCTCCCCTTCCTACTCCCATATACTGAGCCACAGGTCCTAGACCATGGGTAGGGTACAAGTTACCATCATATTTTTCGTTATGCTTTAACCGCCATTGTTGGTAATAGGCATTTTGACTAAACATCAAATCTTTTAGGTCGTGGATATAAGCCGCTTCTCCATGGGTAAGGGTACCAAATACCCCTTGGTCTACCATTTGTAAAATGGTCAACTCCTCGTTGCCATAACAAACATTTTCCAACATCATACAGTTCCGTTGGGTTTCTTCGGCGGTATTTACCAATTTCCAGCAGTCTTCTACAGTATAGGCAGCCGGTACTTCTACCGCCACGTGTTTTCCTTGTTGCATGGCGTACACACTCATGGGCACATGGTCTTCCCAAGGGGTAGAAATGATGACAAGGTCTATATTATCTTGACGTAACATTTCTTTCCACGCCTCTTTGCTTCCACTATATTTTTTTACTTTTTTATTACCCTTAGACTTTAAAAAGTCTACCGATTTCTGCGCCACCTCATCTCGGATATCGCAAATGGCGACTACTTGGGCCTTTGGGTCTAATGCCGCAATCTGTCTTACATGCCCAGAACCTCTCATTCCCACACCTATGAAAGCAACTTTAACTTTTTCTATAGGGGCTACTTTTAATCCTATAACAGACTTCCCTAAGACAGGTCTTGGCGCTGCTATTTTTTCTACCGTTTCCGTGGCGTTCGCCCTAGAGTAGGTTGCTATTCCTGGCAGTCCCATAAAGGCGCCTACCAAGGCCGAAGATCTCAAAAATTTCCTCCTGTTAAAATTGCTTTCAGATGTGCTCATAATGCTTGGTTTATTGGTTTTAGTTCATTGTGGTTATTGGTATGCTTTTGCTGTTTGTTTAGAGCTTCCTAATCCTTCGATTCCCAACTCTACCACATCCCCGGCTTTTAAATATTTAGGAGGATTAAATCCAAGACCTACTCCAAACGGAGTTCCTGTAGAAATAATATCCCCTGGCAATAAGGTCATAAATTGGCTGATATAACTCACTACCTCCTGAACGTTAAAAATAAAATCGGATGTACTACTATCTTGTACGGTTTCCCCGTTCAATTTTAACCACAGGTGTAAATTGTTAGGGTCCTTAATCTCTTCTTTGGTTGCGATAAAAGGTCCAAGAGGCGCAAAAGTATCGCAGCTCTTTCCTTTTACCCATTGCCCTTCTCTTTCTATTTGAAAAGCTCTTTCACTATAGTCGTTATGCAACACATAGCCCGCTACGTGGTCTAAGGCATTTTCTTCAGAAACGTACGATGCTTTTTTCCCGATTACGATTGCCAATTCTACTTCCCAGTCTGTTTTTTCACTACCCTTAGGAATGATCAAATCGTCATTAGGCCCTACGATGGCCGATGTAGCTTTAAAGAACAATACCGGCTCCTTAGGTACCGCCATACCACTTTCTGCCGCATGCTTTGCATAGTTGAGACCTACACATACAATTTTGGAAGGTCTTACCAAAGGGGCTCCCAATCTTACACCACTATCCACAACAGGACAAGTACCCGCATTATCGGCCAACCAATTTTTTAATCGCTCTAGTCCGTCCCCTCCAAAAAAATCTTCGGTATAATCCTGTCCAAAAGCGGACACATCCAAGCGCTTTCCATCTTCCAATTGCACTCCTGGTTTCTCACTGCCTACAGCACCAAATCTTATTAGTTTCATTTCCTTGTTATTTAAATTTGAATTGTATTAACTTTTATATTTTTTGGGAAACCCCTGTTTCTAGAAGTTCTCCCTTTTATTTTTCAACCAACGATATTTTAAAGGCATTACTACTAATAAAACACCTCCAACTGTTTCCATAGTTTACTTCCATATCCTTCTGGCTCATTATGTTGCTTTTTCCCTTTGGTACTTCTACCATTTTCGACATAGGATTTCATCAAGGCTGTTAAAGACGATTCTATCTCTGGAAAATCTCCATATAGATTGTGTTGTTCTTGGGGGTCATTATCTAAGTCGTATAGCTGAAAAGGAGGTAAATTCTCCTCCTCTTTGCTTTTCGGTTTTGGAGCACTCCAACCACCGGAACCTGCTGCAAAGATCATTTTCCATTTTCCTTTTCGGATCGCAAAGCTACCGTTGATGGAATGATGTACTGTAGCCTCCCTTGCAAAGGTTGGTGCTTTGTTGTCTAGTAGTATTGGAAGCATGGAAAAACTATCTTCTCCCTCCTCGTCCTTTAAATCAACGCCTACAATATCGGCACAGGTAGCCAAAAAGTCTGTGGTACATATTGTCTGTTCGGCTATGGTCGCCGCCTTTATTTTCTGTGGCCATTTTACTATAAATGGTACGCGATGTCCCCCTTCAAAGATATCGGCTTTATGCCCTCTAAAAATTCCGCTAGGACTATGGCCCTTGGCCAACATTTCATTGATATCTGCGGCTGGGGAACAACCGTTGTCACTGGTAAAGACGACCAAGGTATTTTCTTCTGCTCCGGCTTCTTTAAGCACCGCATTCAATTGCCCCATATAAGCGTCTATCAACATCATAAAATCTCCATAAGGGTTAAGATCGCTTTTTCCTGCCCATTCTTCAGTAGGCAAAATAGGGGTGTGGGGAGAAGGTAGTGCCAAATACAAAAAGAATGGTTGCCCTTCCTTGGATTTGTTTTTTATATATTCAAAGGAACGTCGAAAAAAATTAGGCGTAACATCCTCAAAAACAAAATCTTTGGCCGTTGGACCCTTTCGCCACCAGCCATATTTGTCGGTGCTTTCGGTAACCGTATCGGGTACCATGGTGGGCATCCCGTTTTCTACGTATACATAGGGCGCCATGTCCAAAGAACCACTATGTCCGTACGAATAGGTAAAGCCAAGGTCGTTGGGCGAGTTTGTTACTGGTTTTGAAAAGTCTATATTGTCAAAATCCTTGGCGTCCCAGCCATCTCCCGAAATCACTTTTGGATCTTTAAGCGCCCAATCCCACCCTAGGTGCCATTTCCCTATAAAGGCAGTAGCATACCCTTCTTTTTGTAACAAGGAAGCTACCGTAGTACGGGTTGTGGGAATAAGGGCTTTGGAGTTGCCTGTTAGCACACTGCTTTTTAAGGGGCTTCTCCAATTATACCTCCCTGTAAGGATACCATAACGGGTAGGAGTGCATACTGCCGAAGAGGTATGGGCATCTGTAAACCTCATCCCTTCCGAGGCCAGTTGGTCTAAGTAAGGCGTCCTTATTTTGCCTTCCGGATTATAGGCCCGAATATCACCATAGCCCAAATCATCGGCAAGCACATAAATAATATTAGGACGTTCTTCTACTTCGGCCTTCTCATTACAACCTATTAAAAATAGTCCTACGAGCAGGAGAAGTAAATTTACTATATTATTACACCTAGGTTTCATATTGCTATTTTTTGGTAGATAAGTTAATTTCTAGTTCATTCTGATTCCTAAAAACACGAAGCTTTAAAGTCCCTTTCCAATTATTATTCTGACAAGACTTCATTCAATCGGCCACGGTATATATGATTTCCCCTAAAAGATAAATCACCGTATTTTTTCCTCTTTCACAATAACCGATTTCGATATTATTCCATTAAAAAATCCAATTCTGCTATGGCGGCCGTTTTTCCTCCTCCAGCAATTTCTTTAGATTCTATCCTAATATATCTGGTATTGACAATCGATTTAAAGGTATGTTTCCTTGTTGTTGGATCGTTGATCAGGTTACCAAACGCAAAGGATTCCAAGGTTTTCCACGATGTACCATCGGCACTTGCCTTAAGGATACCTCTCTCAATCATCCCTTCTGAATGTTTCTTTTGAGGGGTATAGGCAAACCCTTTAAGGGCATATTCTTTTCCTAAATCTATGGATAGATAATGTACCCCTCCATTATTAGGCGTTGACTGCCAAAAGGTATTGTTATTAGCATCAAAAGCAGCTGCTGCTTCTTTTCCTTGTTCTGCGCTACTTTGTTGCAATAGTTTCCAATCTTTTTTAATCACCCCGAACTCAGTACCGGCCACAGCACCAAACTGGTCGTGTATTTGGGCTACCGCCTTTACTTCCCCTTTCGCAAGCAAGAAGTTTTCCTCATAAATCGGGGAATCGCCCGTAGGCTCGCTACCATCCGTTGTATATCTAATAGTATAATCTCCGTTTAAACCCCCGCTAATATCACGTCCATGGGGTTTCCATCCAAAGTCTTCTTTTTTGGGAGCAATAGTTACCATTCCGTTTACATCCCTTACAATAGCAAGTTGTGGCGGACGTGTATTATAATAGAAGGCTCCAATATTGGAAATTGCAGGATACCATCTAGATTGTATGAATCTTATCCTTAATTTATTGGTAGTTACCTCTGGGAAACGCAATATTCTCTTGTATCCAATGTTACTGGCTACCGCAATTTCTTGCCATTCATTGTTTATCCAAGCATCCAAAGCATGTTTTTCTACCCTTTCTCCATGGGTCGCTATGGCTTCTTGGATTACAAATCTATTTAAGGTGATCGGAGTTTCGGTACTCACGATCATCTCACTATTTTGCTTGTCAAATACTTCATGGCTATCGCTATCGGTATCCAAGACATTTTTAGGGCCTTGGGCCGCAGCCAATAAATTATCCGTATACGTTTCTTTAATTCGCTGTCCTACTTCTTCTAAAACACGAACATCTTCGGGAGAAAATTTCCCCTCCCTATTCGGTGGAATATTCAATAAAAAGGTAGTATTGCCACCTACTGATCTTTCGTACATATCAAAAACATCATCGGTACTACGTACTTTCTGATCGGTATCGTCCCTATAAAACCAGCCTTCGCGGATAGAGGTATTTATTTCTGCTTGTTGATAATGCAAAAACTTGGCATCGTACAATTTTTCTCGGCTTCCAATATCTTCAGCAGTAATGTCGGCAAAACGATTCAGTTTTGCTGGATCTTCTTGGTATGGAATTACGTTCCACTCAGTATCCCTGGTTTCTCCAGCTTCGTTACCGCACCAACGGATATCTTCCTTTCCAAAAATAACTGTTTCCGGAGCAAGAGCTCTAATCAATTCTTTCCAAGCCAGATAGTTATAGGTCTGTCCTCCTTTTCTCTTTGGATGGGCACCATCAAACCATACTTCGTGAATAGGCCCGTATTCGGTTAACAGTTCAAAAAGTTGGTTTAAGAAATACTCATTATAATCATCAACTTTAAAGGTAAAGGTGGTTTTATTTTCAAAAGGTCTTCCTGCTACAGCCCTAGGAATAGTTCGCTCGGTATATTCACTTAAATTCCCGTAGAGTCCTTCTTCATTTTCTATTTGGTACAAATCGGCCGGAGACAAATACACCCCTAGTTTAAGCCCGTATTTTTCACAAGATTTAGACAGTTCCTTTAATACATCGCCCTTGCCATCCATAAAGGGTGAAGACATAATTCCGTGCTGGGTATATCGACTTTGCCAAAGCACAAAACCGTCGTGATGCTTTGCGGTAAAAACGACTTTTTTCATTCCCGCATCCCGCATCGCCTTACACCATTGGTCGGTGTCCAAATTCTGAAGGTCGAATATTTTAGGGTCTTCCGTTCCATTTCCCCATTCCATTCTGGTGAAGGTATTGGGTCCAAAATGAATAAAAGCGATGAATTCATTTTTTAAGGCCTCGTATTGGTTAGCGGTAGGCACTACATGGGCCGCCTTTAGAACGATAGAATCCTTAGTATCTGTATCTTTTACCGCAATAGTATTGGCAACCGGCATTGTCAGGGCATTAAACTTTGGCTTTTGAGCGCAGGCCCCTAATAGGGCAAGAGTTAAGAAATACGGAACAATCTTTCTCATAATGGTAATCAGTTATTTTAAAAAATTACAGTGGACAGGCATTAGTTTTTAGAAATCTTAAAAACATAGGCATACTCATCTGATGGTTTCATTGTGTTAGGGTCATATGAAGGCATGATCAGCTTCATATCTTTTCCCGATTTTTTCCAGGAAATGGTTTCCCCAGTTGCCAAAAGCACTATTTGGGTATCCCTTTTGGGACTAAAATTTCTAATCAGCAATTCCCCGTTGGCCCATCTAGGGGCTATGGCAAAATAAGCCTCTTCGTTTTGTGTGAAAAATAATTCTTTAACGGCAAATCCAGGTTCGGGATCCACGGTCTGTTTTAAAATAAAATCGCATTCCAAATCTCGTTTTATTCCAACGACCATAGTGTTCCAAGAAAAATCCCCGTTCCCGAAAAGGGTCCTATTCTGCAACCAATACTGGTGCCATTCAGAATACGTCCCCTTAGGAGAATAGGCAGGAACCGAATAAGGGCCCCAATGAATAAAGATTCCAAATTTAGCATCGCCGAACCACTGCGCCACGGGACGGGAATCTAAGGACTCCCAAGTGGGCTGATAGCTGTTTTGGGAATTCACCTTAGAGACTCCTAACAAAGCTACCCGGGTTAAGGCAATGCTATATTTTTTCATTAGTTATTCTTACTTGGTTAAAAAAAACATTACCCGTTTAACTTTATAAATCCACCGTCGATAGGAAAATCGGATCCGGTAATAAAAGAAGCCTCATCCGAACATAGATATAATGCCAGATTAGCTATTTCCTCTGGTTTCCCCATTCTTCCTATCGGCTGGGTTTTAGAAAGGTTTTCGAACATTTCTGCTTCTCTCCCTGGGTAATTTTTCTTTATAAATCCGTCTACAAATGGCGTGTGTACCCTTGCAGGAGAAATACAATTACATCGGATTCCTTCCGTTACATAATCCTTAGCTACCGAAAGCGTCATGGTAAGCACAGCCCCTTTAGACATTGAATAGGCAAAACGGTCCGAAATACCAACCGAAGAAGCAATAGAGGCCATATTTAAAATAACCCCACCTTTTTCCTTCATTTTTGATATCGCGGCATGCATACAGTTGTAAACACCTTTCACATTTACATTGTAAATCCTATCCAGGTCACTTTCTTCGGTGCCTTCTAAATTACCTACATGGGCAATACCGGCATTATTCACCAATATATCTATAGAATTTTCCTTGGCAATAGTATCTATAATTCCTGCTACCTGCTTATGGTTAGACACATCACACTGGTAAAATGTAGCTTTACCTCCTTCTTTTGTTATCGCTGCAACTATATTGGCTCCGCTTTCTTCATTAAATTCAAGAATATGAACGTTTGCGCCTTGGGTTGCAAATTTTTTGGAAATGGCCTCGCCTATTCCACTCGCGCCACCGGTAATAATAGCTGTTTTATTCTCTAAACTAAATCCTGCCATTTTTTGTTTACTTTACATTGTTAATTCTGTACTACCAAAGTCCTTAGGCCTTATCGGCTAATTCCTTTGCCCATACACTCCCCTTTGGAAAGCTGTAATCTTCCAAAGACTGTTCTTTCATAGTAATACTGTATCCTGGCATTGATGGTGGCATATAAGCCCCATTTTCAATCACCACTGGATCGTAAAAATGCTCGTGTAAGTGATCTACAAATTCTATAATCCTATCTTCCATAGATCCGCTTATAGCAATGTAGTCTATCATAGAAAGATGCTGTACATACTCGCACAGACCAACACCACCAGCATGTGGACAAACAGGAATATTGAATTTAGCAGCCATCAATAAAATGGCTAAATTTTCGTTAACCCCCCCTACTCTACAGCTATCAATCTGACAAATCCCAATAGCATCGGCTTGCATCAATTGTTTAAACACAACTCTGTTTTGACAATGTTCTCCTGTAGCCACTTTTATGGGCGCTACTGCTTTTGCTATCTTGGCATGTCCCAATATATCATCTGGACTTGTAGGTTCTTCTATCCACCATGGGTTGTATTTTTTAAGGGACTCCATGTTGGTAATGGCCTCATCTACATCCCATTTTTGGTTGGCATCCATCATCAATTTCAGATCATCACCGATTTCTTCCCTGATAATGGCCGCTCGGCGCATATCGTCCTGTAAATCGGATCCCACCTTAATCTTCATATGCTTAAATCCGGCCTCCTTAGCTTCCCGGCATAGACGTCGCATTTTATCGTCGGAATATCCTAACCATCCGGCAGAAGTAGTATAAGCAGGATATCCGCTCTTTAATAAATTATCGATACGCTCTTGCTTTGTGGCGGCCTTGGCCTGTAAAAGCTCTAGGGCTTCTTGTGGGGTAATGGCATCGGTAATATAGGTGAAGTCGATACAAGACACCAATTCTTCTGGAGTCATATCGGCCAATAATTTCCATAACGGTTTTCCTTCAGCCTTGGCATAAAGATCCCATACGGCATTTACCACCGCCCCAGTAGCCAAATGAATAACTCCCTTTTCTGGCCCCAACCATCGCAACTGACTGTCTCCAGTGATCATTTTCCAAAAAGCACCCATATTTTGAGTAAAACTCTCCAAGGTCTTGCCTTTAACCAATGGTGCTAAAGATTGAATAGCGGCTGCACATAGCTCATTCCCTCTTCCTATGGTAAAGGTAAGACCATGACCTTCCAATCCGTCGGGATGATCGGTCTTTAATATTACATAGGCGGCTGAATAATCAGGATCTGGATTCATGGCATCAGAGCCGTCCAAAGATTTGCTAGTAGGGAAGCGGACATCCTTTACTAAAATATCCGTAATTAAGATTTTGGTTTTCATCTGTTTACATTCTGTTAGTTGGAATGGGCACCTTGCATTTATAGTCTAAAAAGATCCATTAATAATTGGCTTTTTAGCACTCTTAACCCCATTCCTATTTTATTACCCTAACAAAATTAAGCTTAAACTCTAGTCTATTCCACCACTAGAAGCACCTTTTGTGATACTTTTTAAACCCGAAACATGTAATATTATCAATTTTGAGTATGAAGTTTAATATATTCGGAAGGCGATATACCAGTAATAGATTTAAAGTGACGGTTAAAATTGGAGACATTATTAAATCCGGAATCATAGCAGACCGGGGTAATATTCTGCTGGTTTTCCATGAGCAATTTACAAGCGTAACCAATCCTTATTTCATTTAAATAGCGGGTAAAGGTTTTTCTATGCACCCGTTTAAAAAACCGACTAAAGGCAGAAGGATTCATTTTTGCGATGGCAGCAACATCTTTAGAGCCTATAGGCTGATTAAAGTTTTTGAAAACAAACTCGTAGATATCATCCAAAATTTTGTTCTCCGTCTTATGAAAGGAATTTAAAAACCCTGGACTAGACAAGAGCCGGTATTCCCCATGATTTGCCAATTTATAAAGAATCTTAAGGAAACCTAAGGTCTTTTCAAAGGCCTCTAAATGTACAAGTTCCTCGATTTCATTTTTTATATCCTGATCTACGTCTACAAACAAAATCCCTTGGGCCGCCCTCTTTATCAGCTCTCGGATAGGCTTCATTTCGATGACCTGAAAAAAATGTTTCCCAAGAAACTCTTCCTTAAAATGAACTCCGATAGCTTCCGAACGAAGGGTAGATCCTTCCTCAAAGAAAACATCGTCATTTAACCACATATGTGGTAGATTTTTTCCAATCAACACCAAATCCCCCTCCGAAAACTTCTCTATACCATCGCCAATAAATCGAGTTCCAGTACTTTTTAAGATATATACCAATTCTAATTCTGGATGATAATGCCAAACCTTTAAAAAATGTGAATCGGAATGCTGGGTAACGGTAAAGGAACTGTTTTGTAAACTGGTTCTATTAAGGAGATGAAGTTTCATAGGAGGTTATTCTTGGTTATCCTTATATAAACGTATGTTATACATTTAAAGATAAAAATATACAATATATTTTACAATCCTTATTTAAATGCAAAAAAAGTATCCCCTTAACCCATTAAATAGGGTATAACCCACGATATGTGCTTTTTAGAACAATTTATTTTTGATTGTGTAAACGGATATAATCCGAAGGAGACATACCGGTTATAGATTTGAAATGTCTGTTAAAATTGGATATATTATTAAACCCAGACTCATAGCAGACCGGTGTAATATTATGCTGATTCTCCATCAGTAATTTACAGGCATATCCTATTCTAATTTCATTTAAATAACGGGTAAAGGTTTTCCTATGGATACGTTTAAAGAACCTACTAAAGGCAGAAGGGTTCATTTTGGCCACTTCGGCCACATCTTTGGAGCTTATGGGCTTACTAAAATTCTTAAAAATATACTCATAAATTTCATCCAGACTATTATTTTCAGTTTTCTGGAAAGAGGTAAGATACCCCGGGCTAGACAACAACCTATAGTTGTCGTGATTGGCCAATTGATGGAGAATTTCGATTAATTTAAGCGTTTTTTCAAAAGGCATTGCAGTTAAAAGCGTATTGAAGTCTTTTAAAATTTCAGGGTTAATATCTACAAATAAAATCCCTTGCCTGGCGGTATTCATCAATTGCAGAATTTTTTTCATTTCAGGAAGTTCAAAAAAATCCACCCCAAGGAAGTCCTCCTTAAAATGTACCGCAATGGCTTCGGATAGCAGGGTAGAATTTTCTTCAAAGTACACCTCATCATTTAACCACATATGAGGCAGGTCTTTCCCTATTAAGACCAGATCGCCTTCCGAAAATTTTTCTATACTATCGCCGATAAACCGAGTACCCGTACTTTTTAGGATAAGCACCAATTCTAATTCAGGATGATAATGCCATACCTTTAAAAAGTGGGAATACCGATTATGACTTACCAAAAAGGAACTATTTTCTTTACTGGCCCTATCGAGAAGATGAAGTTTCATATATGGATATCTATTGTTTTTTTAGCGGTCATACTTCGACTGCCCCCAGTACAGGTAAGTAATTCGCATATTGCCATTCGTCTTTGCGACCAGTTTTCGGTCATGCTCAATTCCTACCGTTATTAAAAAATTAAACCTACCTATAACAAATAGTTGTTTCTGTCATAAAGATATCACTCTTTCTTATTGCAGCAAAAAAAGTATCGACAATAAGTACTTTCTTGGTAGATAATGGTAGAAAAACAGTTTAATTTCGGGAAATTCTATTACTCAATTGCAGTCGAATATTAAAATAACAAATCAACACTTTTCAATATCCAAACAACCATTGATTAGCAATAATACTGTGCATTCCCCGCAATACCACAAGAACTCAACAATAAACTAGCAACAAAAATGAACAAATTAAACCCTATTTATTTCGGTGCTCTTATCGGAATATTTCTTTTGTCTTCTTCCGGCCTACTCGCTCAAAAGGGAGAAGAGTTAAAACTTTGGCACCAAGAGCATGCCAAATCTTGGATGATGCAGGTTTGAACTTCCCTGCTCTCCGGCAAAACACAGACCCTAGACAGGGAACTGCAACCATTGGATTAAAATTAGAAAAAAGCAGTAAACCCTATTCACGAACAAATTGTATCGTGTTCATTATACTTAACCAACCCAAGCTAATTTAAACAAAACATTACTGATGGATTTTAAAATTAAAACAGCAGTCCTCCTAATTGTTTTAGCAATTACCAGTTGCTTTGGCCAAAAGACCAAAGAAAAGAACAAACCCAATGTGATCCTTATATATGCAGATGATCTTGGTAGAGGGTTGCTTTCTCACGAAGGTCAAAAAATCATTAAGACCCCAAACATTGATAATTTGGCAAAAGAAGGCATGCGTTTTGAAAATGCCTACGGGGCTATGCTATGTGCTCCTGCAAGGGCCAGCCTTATTACAGGCTATCACGATGTACACGGAGATCGCTGGAAAATAACATCGGGGAATGCGTATGCCAATATTTCCACGGGAAAAATGGATCAGGACGAAATAGCGTTAAAATTAAATAACCAATTAGGTGAAACTGCTGCTAGTGAGGTGTTTTTGGCCGAGATTTTTAAAAATTCGGGATATAAAACAGCCGAAATCGGAAAGCTCGAGTGGGGATTCTCGGCTACCGACAAGCAAATGAAAAGACATGGCTGGGATTATTATTACGGATATTTAGATCATCAGAGGTGCCATGGCTTTTACCCTCCATTCCTATTTGAAAATGGAAACTTGGTAGAAATAAAAGGGAATACAAGGATCAATAGCGGAAAAAGTAGGGAACTCGAAACAGCGGAAACCTATAATGAGCGCTGGAATATGGAGGGAAAATCGGTCTATTCCCAAAATCTATTTCTAGAAAAAATAATTGGCTTTATTAATGAAAATAAAGACCGTCCTTTTTTCCTATATCACCCCACCCAATTGCCTCATGGCCCTGTTGCCATTCCCGAAGTTCATAAGGAATTTGTGAACGATGATAGACTGACGCAAATTGAAAAGGAATATGCCTCCATGGTTAAAATGTTGGATGACCATGTTGGGATTATTATGAATGAATTAAAGACATTGGGTATCGATGACAATACCATAGTTGTATTTACTTCCGATAACGGTCATGAAATATACTATTCCCAAGAAGGCAGGATTCTGAAGCCTGTTAGGAACATGACGTCTGGTGAATTTTTTGACGATATAAACACTAAATTTTATAGTGAAATAGGCGGAGATGTTTTTGATGGAAATGATGGCATGGCAGGAATCAAAAGGAGTAATTGGGAGGGTGGTGTCCGAGTGCCGTTGCTAGTGCGATGGCCCGGAAAAATTCAACCCGGAACTACCTCCAACACTTTAGTAGCTAACTATGACTTTATGGCCACCATGGCCGACCTTTTAGAGTATAATACTTTGGAAGGCAAAGATGGTGTTTCCTATCTGCCAGAATTGCTGGGACACCAAGGAAAAACCCAGGAATATGTGGTGTATTCCTCATTTTTAGGTCCCGCCATTGTAACACATGACGGTTGGAAACTCCGTTACTTTGCCGCTAAGGATATTTTTCAATTATATTTTCTACCAAATGATTATAGGGAAGAAAACAATATAATTTTAGGCAATGGGGAAAAAGCCAAAGAACTAGAAAGAATTTTGACAGAGGAGTGTAACGGAGATCTAAACAATGGTTGGTTTACTTATGGTCGGAATATTTTACCTGCTATTAAATTATAGAATATTGGTAAGCCCTAAGGGATATATAAGTTTATGGGAATAGTCTTCACGGGACGACGACCGAATTTATTCCCAATGCACCCATCCCAATTTTTCATGTGAACATTGTAATAAGGTCCTCATTATGGATTACTCTCCTATCGATTTTCTATTTTCTAAATAAAAGAGCACAATCGCCTAAAAAAACACACTAAAAAGGATTAAAAAAAGTTGTTAAACCAAAACTTTAACACATTCACAAAGAAAGAGCAAAAATCATATTGATAATAGGCTGTTTTTTGGTAGCGTAGCAGCCAATAAGCCCATATCTTGCAATAGAGTTAAGTGTTTTAATATTACTGTGTCTTTAAATTGTTACAGTTATATAACGGGGGGCATAGACATAAAACATTGGTTCTATGCAGCCCACAAAAATGTTGAGTTAGTTTTTTTTAAACCCGGAAAATAGTAGTTTTCCGGGTTTTTTATGGACAATGAGAACCGACCTATGTCCTATTCAAACAAAACTTGTAGGCACTATAATCAAGTCGGTCCTACTCCTAATTCCAATAGCCCTCGTCATACTAATTTGGGCGTTCCCTCCTTCGTCGGGCGGGCCCTTGGCTATATCCCTTACTGCGCTGCGGGGATGCCGCCGCGGTCCCTAACGCGTTCTCCCGTGATTATGCAGCAACTTGTTAATACACCTAATCTTCTAAAACCACAGTCCCCAAAAATAAAATATCCGTGGATCAACCCCTTTATGATCCCAACACCACCATAAAAAGTACGGGTAACTTTCTTGTAGTTTTTGCGTTAAGGATTGGAGTGAAAAGCCCACAGTATTGCCCTAGCAATACGAGGACTTGCAGCGGAAAGCCTGACGGCCCTAGCCGGAACGCCCACACCTAATTCCTAGGAAAAGAACACCCGGTTCCTAAACCCCTTCTTCTGTAAAAAAGGGCCAATTAGCTTCGGAAACGCCTTATTTGTGGTACCTTGTCCTTCCTAATCTTTTTTAAACCATGGCTTATTTCCCAAAGCTCATTGCCAAAAAAGGCGATTTTTAAGGGAATATTTTAAATTTTAATTGATGTTGCCCACAGAAACCCATAGCGTGCCCTTGCAAGAAAAACCTATACGTTTACAAGACTATGGGGCAGGGATTTTTACCAAGACCCCCACCAAATCGGCCTTAAAAAAAGCCCTGAAAAAAGAATTGATATCCGTGGATGGGAAAATTGCGACCACCGCAACTTTTTTATACGGCCATGAGGTCATCATCTTTAGGGAACCTCCTAGCCTTGCGCCCAAAAAAACCTTGGTCTTCCCTTTAGAAGTAGTGTACCAGGACGATTATTTGGCCGTGATTTATAAACCAGCGGGTATTTTAACCAGTGGGAATAAATTTATTACCGTGGCCAATGCCTTGGCGCAAAACCTCCACAGCAGCACCCAAGAAGATAAGATATCGCCCCGACCGGCACATCGATTAGATTACCCTACCACAGGGCTTTTACTTATAGGAAAAACGAATACGGCCCTTGCCGCTTTGCACCAGCTTTTTGAACATAAAACCATTGCCAAGACTTATTTTGCGGTTGCCATAGGCGCCATGAAAACACAAGGAACTATACAGGAGCCCGTAGACGGTAAAATGGCCATTTCTTCTTATGAAGTACTAAAAACAGTGCCTTCGGAAAGGTTTCAGTGGTTGAATTTGGTAAAATTATCGCCAAAAACAGGAAGAAGACATCAATTGCGGAAACATTTGGCTTCCTTGAACAACCCTATTTTAGGAGATAAGGAATACGGAACCGAACCCTTGATCCTCAACGGAAAAGGCCTGTACCTGCACGCGTATTCCTTAACCTTTACACATCCGTTTAGCCAAGAAAAAATGACTTTTACCAAAGCGCTGCCCTCAAAATTCACCAAGCTGTTTCCCGATTATGGGGGATTTTAAGTTGGCAATCATGCTTTTATTCTTGGGAAATATGAAAAATGGCATCGCCCTGATTAACGATGGGAGATTGATTGATACATATAATATAGCCGTCATTCACCGCTTTTATACTGCGCTCAAAGTTGCCAAAGGGGTCGGACACACTCCCTAAAACATCGCCTTTTTTCACCTTGCTTCCCAAGGCAATATAGGGGTGGAACATGCCTGAATATTTTGCCCTTACCCATTGTGACTTCTTGATGGTCACCGGATTTTTTGCCTTTGCCTCCATTAGGCCTAGCTCTTGGGTAAAATCTCTCATTCCCAAATGGTCCATTACCCTCAGGGCCCCTGCGATTCCGTTTTGTGTAACCCCCTTGTCAATATCCAAGGATTTCCCTCCTTCGAAGAGCAATACTTTTTTCCCCATTTTGGCCAGGGCTTCCCGAAACGATTTTTCTCTGGTATTCGCGAGCATCACAAAGGGGGCCCCAAATACCTTTGCCAGCTCCATACTTTCTTCATCGTCCTTATTTATCCTAGTTTGCGGCGCATTAAATCGGCTATCTGCTCCCGTGTGATAGTCGATACAATAATCGACCATCGGGGCTATTTCTTTCATAATATGATACGCAAACCTACTGGCCAAGGAACCACGTGGACTCCCAGGAAAGACTCTATTGAGGTCTCTCCCATCGGGGAACTGCCTCGTTTGGTTCAGGAAACCGAAAATATTGACCACCGGCATGCAAATGACCGTTCCGCAAAGCGGTCTATTGTATTTTTTGGAAATCAGTTGTCGAACAATCTCTACCCCGTTCACTTCATTCCCATGGATGCCCCCCGTTATCAATAACACGGGACCCGGTTTTTTACCTCGTTGCACAATAATGGGAACTTCAATTTTGGTTCCTGTATGCAATTTGGCGATATCCAAACTCAGCAATAACCCTTTCCCGGGCGAAACGGTTTGCCCCAATAATTCGAATTTACTATTTGGCATTTCTTTTCTTTTAGTAAGCTGACTATCTTTCAACATTGTTTTTGGGCATAGTTTTTTCAGTTAAAACCAAAGGTGAATATAGCTTTTATATCAATCTCTAAAACACAGGGTCATAAATCTATTCGGTTCTTTTTTCATCGCTGTATTCTACCAACTATTGGCTGTCCTTATCTATTTACAGACTAATATTATTCCTTCCCAACATATTATTTATCTTTAAGGACATCCAATTACAATATTATGAAATCAATTGTATTCCTTTTAACCTTTTTCTGTTCCATGCACCACTACTCCCAAAATACTGCTTTGCCCTTATGGCCCAATAAAATTCCGAATTCCCAGGAAAGTGGGGAAGAAGAAATAGTGATCAGCGAAGATATTATCAGAATCTCCAAAGTCCAGAACCCAACTATAGAGGTATATCTCCCCGCGAAAAAAATAGCCACCGGACAGGCGGTACTGATTTTCCCGGGAGGAGGCTACCAGATTTTGGCCTATGATTGGGAAGGAACCGATTTTGCCAAATTACTCAATTCCAAGGGCATTGCCGGCATCGTGGTAAAATACCGTTTGCCAAATTCCAAATCGGTTACGGAAAAACATAAGGTACCGCTGCAAGATGCGCAACGGGCCATACGTTTGGTACGCTCCATGGCCAAGGAATGGAATATTTCACCAGACAACATTGGAATTTTGGGTTTTTCCGCAGGAGGTCATTTAGCGGCTACCTTGGGCACTCGTTACAATGAAGAAGTATATGCAAAAACGGATGCTATTGACCAAGAAAGTGCACGCCCAAATTTTATGGCCTTAATTTATCCGGTGATCAGCATGGCCGCGCCCCATACCCACCAAGGATCAAAAACAGCTTTGTTGGGAGAAGCCCCCAGCCAAGGCCTAACAGCCCATTTTTCTAATGAACTACATGTCAACAGGGATACCCCGCCTACCTTTTTGGTACATGCCAATGATGATGCAGCGGTACCTGTAGAAAATAGCCTGCTCTTTTATACGGCTCTTAGGAAATATAATATCCCTTCAGAAATACATATCTACCCTTTTGGCGGCCATGGCTTTGCCTTAGGATTAAGCAATGATCACCTCGCTAGTTGGACCAAACAATGGATAGGCTGGTTGTCTAACCTATAACAGCTTTTAGCGGTACAAACCCAATAAAAAAGGGTGCTTTTTCTTGGCTGTTCAAAGCTAAGAAAGCACCCTTTTTGGTTTGCTGTTCTAATGAAACTGTATCCTTATTTCTTTTGTGGCAAAATACTAAAGGAATACCGATATACTTTGGGTATAATGGTATATTCCCGATGCGGCAAAGCACCCCATGAATTATCGCCTCCTACGCCCATTTGCAGATAGTCTATATTCCATTGGACGGTTTCCCCAATTCTGATATCTGCCCCGTGGTTTTTGGTCACCGGCACCAATCCAGATGCCGATTCGGCTCCGTCGCCACTAGTAAAATCGAGTTCCGACATCCCAAAAGGCCAGGCACTGCTATTTAAAACCGTAGCGTTACCTACCGCCGTCAAAGTAATATTGGGCGAAGAAAGCTTTATGCTTTCTACCTCCGTTTTATTTCCTGTTTCCTGTGGGCGTAGATAGCGGTGAAAACTATCCGTTATTTTCGCTGAATACCGCCCTTTTTTAACCCCTGTTTTACGGTCCCAATAACTTTCCTCGGGTCCGTTTCCGTACCAGTCCATGGTAACAAAATCGTCAGGTAGGGTCATATACATTCCTATTCTAGGAATATTGGGCAATTCTTGTTGCTTAGGGGTAAAGGTATAATCAACGGTCAAGATACCATTGGCTTGTAATTCATATTTTACAACTACTTCGGCTATTTTTTTGGGCAATCGGTAGGCTACGGTAAAGGCTATTCCATTTCCCGACTCCTTAGGGGTCTGCATCAGGGTAGCGGTATATTCATAGGTGGCGTCTTGCCATACCTTCGCCCAACGGTGCATATCGTTCCCCAAATCGTTATCCGTGGGAGGACGCCAAAAATTAGGGCGGATGGGGTACTTGGTCACCGAGCTTCCCTTATAGCTCCAGTCTTTAATTTCGCCCGTTTTGTCATCAATGGTCAAGTTTACCAAATCGTTGGCAAGGCTTATTCCTGCCTCGGTCGCTTTAACCGAAAGCGGATTGCCCTCCTGCGAGCTAGGAAGACTTGTTTTTCCCTTTTGTACTACAAACTGATCCCAGGCCACCTCGTGTCCTTTCGGAAGCAAAGGTGTTGCCGTTTCCTGAACCAATTGCAGTTCTAGAATATACTCTTTGTCTTTAACCCAAGCCTTAGGGAGTTTGTTGATTTTAAATTTCGTTTTTTCTTGTGGCAAAACCTTTACGCTAATCCCGCTCTCCTGAGCTACAGCAACCCCATCGGCCAAGAGTTGCCATGAGATACTTTTATCTGAAAAATCGGCAAAGAAATTTTTGTTTTCCAAAAGTATTTCCCCGTTGCCCAAATAGTAAAATTGCGCCGGCTCATACACCTTCTTTACCTCGCTCAGGTGTGGGTGTGGATTCCGATATGGATCTACCAAGCCATTGTTTAAAAAATTCCCGTCGGTTGGTAAGTCAGGATGAAAATCGTGCCCATAGGCAAAATAAGGCTTCCCTTCTTCATCAATATACTCTAAACTTTGGTCTACCCAGTCCCAGATATAGCCTCCTTGGAGGTTGGGGTACTTTTCTATAATATCCCAGTAATCCTGTAAGTTCCCCACAGAATTCCCCATGGCATGGGCATATTCTATCATAATAGACGGCTTATCGGAATCGGATTCTCCATGTTCTATCAAATACTCGGGCTTAGGGTACATGGGGCAATACAGGTCTGTATAATCCTCTTTTCCCGCTGGTTCGTATTGTACAATTCTGTTATCGTCTTTTTCCTTTAACCACTTATAGGTAGTTCTAAAAATTTCTCCCTCCCCGGCTTCGTTCCCCAAAGACCACGAATAAATAGAAGGGTGGTTCCTATCTCTGTAATACATGCGTTGGGTGCGCATCATATGTGCCGGCAACCAGCTCATTTCATTCCCAATCTGGGTCTTTTCGTCTATGGCCAAGGGGTGACTTTCTATATTGGCCTCATCAACCACATAAAGTCCGTAAGTATCGCATAATTCCAACCAATAAGGATCGTTGGGATAGTGCGAACTACGCACGGCATTAATGTTATTTTGTTTCATTAATAGGATATCCTTTTCCATAGACTCCCTAGAGACCACGTGACCGGTCCTTGGATCGGTCTCATGCCTGTCTACTCCTTTAAAATAGATCGCCTTCCCATTGACCAATACCTGGCTATTCTTAATTTCTATCCTTTTAAATCCGGTATGAACAGCAATATACTGGTTGTTTTTCGCCTCTTGGGAATCTTCCAAAGCAATTTGCAATGTGTATAAATTGGGGATTTCTGCCGACCATTGTTTTACTTGTGGTACTTGGGTGGTGCACAGGTAGTCGTGACCAGTATTTCCCGGAATCTGAATGGTTTTGGTTTCAGAATATACTGTGTTTTCACCATCCTTAAGAGTTAGGGTTACATTCCTGGAGACCGTTTCTGGAGTAGTGTTATCTATGCTGACCGTACCTTTGAAAATTCCATCCCTATAGGCATCGTCCAAATTGGTATAGGCATAATAATCGGCTACGTAGACCTTTGGCCTAGTATAGAGGTACACGTCTCGTTCTATACCGCTCATGCGCAACATATCCTGACTTTCTAAATAGCTGGCATCGCTCCAACGGAACATTTGCATGGCGATTAAATTTTTCCCCTCCTTCAAATAAGAAGAAATATCAAATTCGGCCGGTGTTTTACTTCCTTGTGAATAGCCAACATAGTGTCCGTTGACGTACAAATACATGGCCGATTTAGCGGCGGCAAAATGCAGAATAACAGCTTCCGACAACATTTCTTTGGTCAGCCTTACTTCTTTTCTGTAAGTTCCAACCGGATTATAATCGGTAGGGGCATCGGGCCAGGTGGTCGTAAACGGATATCTTTCGTCTAAATAAATAGGATGGTCGTAGCCTTCTACTTCCCAATTGGCAGGGACCGGTATGCTGTTCCACTCACGAGCATCATACTCCATGTTCTGAAACCTGGTTGGCCGCTCTTTGGGGTCCTTCACAAAATGAAAGGCCCATTCTCCATTGAGACTCATAAACCTTTTGGAGGCTTCCTTGGTCGTTATCCCTGAGGCTTCCGTTCCAAAAAAACTGGCATGCGGCGGTAATTTATTTTCTTCAAAAATTTTGTGGTTGTAATGGTTGGTCTGTTCGGGAACTTCTGGTAAGGAAGTAGTGTTACAGCCCCATAACACCATAAATACAAGGGGTAATAGGCATATGTTTTTCACGGTGATTTATTTAAATGGTCGGTTAGTCAAAATATGGTTTGGTAATTTTACCGATAAGCCTGCTTTTAACTATTAGGCAAATCTCCTCCCAAGGTACTGCCCATTAATTGACACAGCTTTTCGGGAGGAGGTATTTGTTCTTATAATTGCATAAAGTCCTCTGCTAAAATTTTTCTCAGGTATACTACCAGCTCTTCGGCATTTTCCTTGGTAAAAACTATCGGTGGCTTAATTTTCAGCACGTTGTGATCGGGACCATCGGTACTCATTAAAATACC
Organism: Arenibacter nanhaiticus; assembly: GCF_900141935.1. Taxonomy (GTDB): domain Bacteria; phylum Bacteroidota; class Bacteroidia; order Flavobacteriales; family Flavobacteriaceae; genus Arenibacter; species Arenibacter nanhaiticus. The sequence continues at coordinate 38,675 of NZ_FQYX01000019.1, forward strand.
GTGGTCTTTCATACGGTTGGCCAAATAATCGGTCTGTTCTCCCAAGGGTTCCATATTGGCAGTCACCAATTCGATCCCCAGGAACAACCCTTGCCCACGTACATCTCCTATAATGGGGAATTCTGCCGCCAATTGGCGCAGTTCTTCTTTTAAAAATTCGCCCACCTTAAGGGCGTTCTCTTGTAGCTTTTCGCGTTTTACCACCCGTAGTACTGCTGCCCCTATGGCACAGGACACCGGATTGCCCCCAAAAGTGTTAAAATATTCCATTCCGTTGGCAAATTTTTCGGCCACTTCCGGAGTACATGCTACTGCTGCCAGCGGATGTCCATTGCCCAAAGGCTTCCCTATGGTCACAATATCGGGGATGACATTATGTAATTGAAAGCCCCAAAAGGTTTTCCCCATACGGCCACAACCTACCTGTACCTCATCGGAAATACAAAGCCCCCCTGCTTCCCGTACGATCTGGTAGGCTTGGTTTAAAAATCCTTCCGGCAATTCTATCTGTCCGCCGCAGCTAATTATGGGTTCTATAATAAAGGCACCGACATTCCGGCCTTTAGCCTGAATTTTTTCGAGTTGTTTTTTCACTTCCCCGGCATATTTATCTGCGGTATGATCGCCTCTGTATTTTCCTCTAAAGGCATCGGGAAGCGGAAAAATATGGGTGTGTTCCGGGGCGCCCTGTCCTCCTTTCCCATCGAACTTATAGGAGCTGATATCGATGCACATATTGGAATTGCCATGGTAGCCCACTTCAGAGGCGATAATATCGCGCTCTCCCGTTGCCGCCTTCACCATTCGTATGGCCAATTCATTGGCCTCACTGCCCGAATTCACAAAATGGAGCACGCTCAATTCTGGGGGCAGGGTTTCTAAGAGCTCCTTGGCCAATTCGTTAATATTTTCGTGCAAATAGCGACTGTTGGTATTGATCAGGGCCATCTGCTCCTGCCCTGCCGTTACCACTGCCGGGTGTTCGTGGCCCACATGGGCCACATTATTGACGGTATCCAGATACTTTCTCCCATACTGGTCCATCAGGTATTGCCCAGCCCCACGCACCATTTTTATGGGCACTTTGTACTGAAGGCTTAAACTTTTACCCAAATGTTTCTTTCTATAAGCGATAATATCGTCATTGGAGAGGCTCGTGTCTTCTGCCAAGGCCTTGGATTGGAACAATAGGTTAGGATCTGGACAAATACTTGCCCAAACGGCACGTTGGTTAAAATAGGCTACTCCCGGATAATCATCGGTAAAATCAAAGAGAGAAAGCATCAGTTGAAAATGAAGGTGCGGCACCCAATTTCCGTTTTCGGACGCATTCCCCAATGTGCCTATAAGCTCGCCCGCCTTTAGGTGGGAGCCCATTGTATGTCGGGTAGCAGTAGCTACCGACAAATGTCCGTATAGCGAGTAAAACTCCAATGCTCCCTCTTGGTGTTTTAAAATCACCATGCCACCGTATTCCTTATCGCCGGCATTGTTTACGGCACATACCACTTCCCCATCGAACAAGGCGTGTACAGGGGTTTCTGCAGGCAACCAAAAATCGACCCCTAAGTGGATAGACCTGCTTTCGCGGCCTTTGTTCCCTATTTTATCATAGGAAGAAGTCGTGTATATAGGACGAGGTTCCAAATACCCTCCAGCCAATATTTTGGTAGGGTGTTCCCCCTGTAATTTGTTGATTTTGTATTGAAAATAATCCAGATCGTTAAAATCCTTTTCATGGCCCATCCAGGTACTGGAAACACTGAGGTCTACCCCATGGATTTCGTTGGCTCCGATACTAGGAAAGAGTTGTTCTAGAGAAAAAACATTCTTTTTGGTCCATTGGGAAAATTGTTCTTCTTTGGGGTGGGCGCTATACCCACAGGCCTCCCTAAAACTATAATGGGCAAAATCGGCATTGATACGGCGCCATTTTTTTAGTACTTCCCAAGCCGGTTTTTCACTGATAAGCAGGTAGGTATTATCTGGTTCTTCTATTTTATTGATGGCCGATTTGGTCACCGAAATCACCAATCGCATGGCAATGGCCATATATAAATACTCCAGTTCGCCTTCTTCTAGGGCAAATTCCCGGTGGTAACCCTGTACGATAGGCAAGGCTGCTTCCAAAGGGTCGTTGTGGTGCATGATGGTATAGGCGCAGGCAACAGCGAGGTCGTTGATGATCTGGGTGTATACGGCATCGCCAAAATCGATGGCCGAAACCACCTTGGGGGCAAGCAGCTCTTCGGACACAATAACGTTATTGTCATTGGCGTCGTTATGTACTACGGCCTTCCTCAATTGGGAATAGCTGGGTTGTGCCTTTAAAAACAGCTCCTGATAATAGGAAACAATCTCTTTTTCCTTTCCCTCAAAAAGATGGAGATGCCCAGTAGTCCAATGCCCTTGGGCCACGTCCCAAACGAATTCGCGATGGGCCTCGGGATGGTCAAAACCCTGCAAGGCTTGGGTAAGCCTGCCGCAATGTTCTCCTAGGCTATAGCGCAAATCGTCCAATTGCGGATTTACGCCGCTCCAAACCCGTCCCGAAATCCAGGACAATAGGCGTACTTTCCGCAATTGGCCATAATCGTCCTTAATTTCTGAAATGGGGTTCCCTTCCATATCGGTAATGACCCTAGGAGAAATTATATCCTTTCCATGTTTAGCGGCGTATTGTAATAATTGCTGCTGAAAATCCAGATAATTTTCATCTTCCCCAGGGCGCGATACTTTAAGAATATAGGCCGTTCCCTCCTTGGAATCGATCTTAAAATTAAAATCTATTTCCCCAGGAAGGGGTTTTGCCTTCCCTTGTATATTAAAAACTTCCAAGGCTATTTCTTGGGCCTTTTCTGTGGTTATGAGTAAATTGCTATAGTTCATTAAACACATTTTTTTATTGGTAATCTACTTTTCTGTCCCTATTCTTTGGTAAGCATCATTATCAGGTGGGCAGCGCTCCAGCTAAAGTTTTTAGCATACAAGCCCTCGCCGCTTAGAGGGTGATAATTCTCGCGAATAGACGCTCCTTTTCCCAGCACTCCCTGTGCCCCCTCCAAAAGTTGTATGGTGGCCTTGTCGGCCTCTTGGTCAAAGCCATAATTTCGCAAGCCCTTAATTCCAAAATAAGCCTGGTCCAACCAATTTGGTCCTCTCCAGTAGCCATTCATAGGATCAAACTTAGGATGGTCCTTGGCCATGGTCTGGAAGGGCACCCTGGTATAAAATTTATTGGGGTCCATCATTTTTTTCCTAATTGTGGCAGCCTGTTCTTGCGTTGCGGCATTGGCCCATAAAGCCGTCCATCCTTCGCTTCCTGCTCCTTTAACAAAGGTAGTCCCTTCTAAATTGGTATCATAAAACCACCCGTCTTCGGCATCGTAAAATTGGGTCTGCAATTTATCTTTTAAAACGGCGGCCTCCTTGGTCAAGGCTTGCATCGTTTCTGTCTCTCCCAAGGTCTTTGCCATATTGGCCAAGTATAATTTTTCGGCGTACAAATAGGCGTTTAAATCTACGCTTTCCTGATTTAAAGAATAAGCTCCATCCGAATTTTTTAGGATTTCAGAATCGTCAAAACGAATGGCATTGTCCATACCGCTTTCCCATTTTGCGGCCAATACGGTACCGTCCGTAGAGCCATATTCGCAAAGGCCGTCCCCATCATGGTCGCGTTTCGCGTACCACCATTGGTGATATTTTAAAAGTTTGGGGTACATTTCCTTTAAAAAAGGCATGTCCATATCTTTTTCCAATACCTTGGCTACCGCCCATGCCGCCAAAGGGGGCTTGGTATCCCGGTAATTATGGGGCTCTATGGTGGTATCCCTATAAATGCAATCTACAATAAAACCGTCTTCACTTTGAAAATCGAACATGGCCCTGATCTGATCTTTTGCCAATTTACTGTCGTATCCAGATAGGCCCACCGCATGTTTCCATGAGTCCCAAGACCAAAAGCCGTGAAACCATTCGTAATGATAACTTGGAAACACCCCCTGATGTTTTAATTCCCCCGCAGGGATCCGCCAGTTATTTTGTAGTGTCAATTGCGCTTTGGCCAACACCTCTGCGTATTTTGGCGCTTTAAAAACATCCCTGCTCTCTTGTATTAGGGCGGTAAGCATGTTTTCTTTTTCGGCTTTTCTCACTTCCAACACCGAATCAAAGTTTATGTTGTTCAAGAAGGCCTTTTCCTTTTCCCAAGAGTATTCGGGAAAAATAAATGTCTGGGCCATTAGGTACTGTTTGCTATCATCCGGATTTAAAAAGCCGGTTTCATTGTCAATGGTATAGCTACTGCTATCGGTAACAAATACATTTCCTTCTTCATTGATCACTTGTAAATACCCGATAGCCTTGCTATGAACGCTATTAAATTTCACCCCCCTATCTTCCTTGGCAGCTGTGATGCCCACCTCAAATAAATCGCCCTTAAATTGAGAGTTGATGGCAAATCCACGTTTTGCGATATTGGTGATGGTCGTACGCTGTAAAGCCGTATGCCCACTTATAAAAACCAATTCCTGACGAATCCTGATCGAATCGTTTTCAAAAATTTGCTCCATATGACTGGCAAAGGAGTTTTGCGACTTTAGGTCCTTTTCCCAATCTATTAAAGGGGCTTCGGAGGCCTCGCTGCTCACCTCCATTTCGGCCAGGGACTTGCTTATCCACTGCCCGTTTTTCTGGGTCATTAAAAAGGGACCGGCAAATCCGCCAATACCCCCAGGAGAATCGGGAAAACTATAGGCAAACCAAGCCCCCTGATCAGAAAACATCAGCATATCCCTATCGTCAAAACTTTTGGGAGTACCTTTGTAGTTTAATATATCGGAAGAATAAATAAGATTTTTAGGGACAGTAGGTTTCTCTCCTTTAGTTGTAGGTTTTTGTCGACAGCTTGCAAGCAGCAATACTATTAGAAAATAAGATAATACAGGATATTTTGTGTCCATGAGATCATACATTTAGTGCCAGGACTCTTCGAGACAGGCTTTTATTTTATATAAGTTCTTTCGTAAAACAGAAGGAAAAAGCAATCGAGGAAATTTGAACTGCTCTATTTTTTTTGGACATGGCCAAATTACAAAAAAAAATGAATTAGACTATTTTTTAACATCTTTTGCGCACTTTTCTATGTCTTTAGAATAAACACCTCCTCTATAAAAGCAGTCCTATAGTTCATATCTTTTGTTTAGATTTGTCTAAATCAATAATTGCCATTGGACGATAATACCATCTTAAGAGAAATACAAAAACAAAATAGATTTGTATATAAAAATCTTTTTGAAGACCTCTATGAAGGATTGGTCCATTATGCCTATGGATATCTTTACGACCGCAATTCTAGCGAAGATATCGTTCAAGAAACATTTATCTTCCTATGGGAAAAGTCCGATACTATTATTCTAAAAACATCTTTAAAAGGGTATTTGTTTGCCATGGTCCGCAATAAAAGCCTTAACTTTTTAAAGACCGTAAAAATTACCGACAACGAAAGTATTTTAGAAATACAAGCGGTGATGGATCAGGAATACGACTTGGAAGCTTTGGACCAAGATGAGAAAAAAATCATCTACCATAAAGTCCTGGACATCGTAGCCTCTTTACCTCCAAATATGCAAACAATTGTACGGTTACGGTTCATCAGCAATTACAAATATCTAGAGATTGCCGAAGAAATGGGGATCTCTGTCAATACCGTAAAAACCCAGTTAAAACGCGCCAAAATTAAAATCGGGGAACTACTGGGCCTAATTTTATGGTTTGCTTTACTGCGATCTTAAAAAAAAAAAAATTCGGGTTTTCAACACCATTCATTTCCTTCCATAGCTTTAAAACAGGGCCTCCGTGTATATTTTATACCAACAAGGGCATAAAATTTATCAATGTAATTTCACAAAAAAATAAAAATATTTTTATTTCCTGTCACCCATTTCCTGTTTCAAATTGTCTTATTACCAAAACCCCTCTTAATTTATTATCAATAATGGAGTTTAAGCTTATCATAAAAAAGATAAATAACACCCTGAACCAGGAAGAAGAACAACGTTTTCAATCTTGGTACCAGGAGTCGGAAAAACACCGGGCCTATTTTTCCCAAGTCAAGGAAAACTATGGTCAATATCCAGATGGCGTAGACTTTAAAAGAGGATGGGAACAACTTGGAACCGATTACAGCCCAACGGTAAAAACCAGAAGTTTTTGGAAATATTCTGCCGCAGCTGCCGTCGTACTATTGCTTATTTCCCTAGCTTTTTTTAACAAAAACACCTCCACAACCCCTGCGGAGACCCCTACAGTCACCGAAGTTACTCCTGTCATTATAGGTACGGACAAGGCTATATTGACCTTAGATAACGGCGAACAAATTGTGTTGGAAAAGGGAAACTCCTTTAAAGCCCCAGCGGTAAGCAGTAATGGAGAGGCACTTATTTACAAGGGCCAAAATACTTCCGATAACAATAAAGTGGCATACAATACCGTCACCGTTCCGAGGGGCGGACAATTTTTTATTACCCTTTCCGATGGCACCAAGGTTTGGCTTAATTCGGATTCTCAATTGAGATACCCAGTAAACTTTACGGACAATGCCCCCAGAGAGGTAAGTTTGTTATATGGAGAGGCCTATTTTGAAGTATCTCCGAGTACCGCCCACAACGGAGCACACTTTATGGTGGCTACCAAAACCCAAGAAGTAGAGGTGCTAGGAACCCAATTTAATATTAGGGCCTATAAAGAAGATACCCACATAGCCACCACCTTGGTAGAAGGAAAGGTTATGGTAAACAATGGCCTTAGTACCAACAACCTAAAACCAGGACAACAAGCAACCTTAGAAGCCACCACCAATCAGTTCTCGGTTAAGGAAGTGGATGTCAACAACGAAATTTCATGGAAAAACGGTTTCTTCAGCTTTAAAGAAAAGCCGCTAAAGGAAATATTGCAGGTGCTATCCCGATGGTACGATGTAGACTTTATTATCGAAAACAACGAAGCTGCCAGGGTTCCTTTCAATGGGGTATTCAATAAAAAACAAGCACTGGAAAACATTCTTTCAATAATAGAAAACACCAATGAAGCAAAATTTAAAACAGTAGGAAAAACAATCGTATTACAGTAGAAATTTAAAAAAAAGGGGAACAGCGTTTAAACCTGGACAATTTACTCCGCTATCCCCCCAGGATTAATTAATTAAATGTTTAACTAACTAACCACCAAATTTATGAAAACTAAATTTAACCAACCCCTTGTTTATGACAAGGGAAAACTCCTAATGACCGTTATGAGGACTTTTATCTTTTTATGCTGTATGGCGACCTTCGGATTTAGCCCCAAACCAGTATTCTCACAAAATGAAAAAATCACCATTGATACGGACTCCCATCTTTCCGTAGAACAGGTCTTTGAACTCATTAAAGATCAGACCGAGCACACTTTTATTTACCGCTCCGATTTATTTGACAAGGCCCCAAAGGTCTTCCTAAAAAAAGGAAAGATCAAGGCCAATGACTTATTGGAAAGAAGTTTGTCTTTCGGAAATTTCGAAGTCACCTTTACCCAAGACGGGGCTATTCTTTTGGACAAAAAACCACTTGTTCTTAAAAAAGAAGTAGTACAAAAAACCGTCTCAGGAACGGTATCGGACAACTCCGGCTACCCGTTGCCAGGTGCCTCTGTGACCCTAAAGGACAATCCTACGATAGGAGTACAAACAGACTTTGATGGGAACTATACTATTGAGGTCACTGATGGACAGACTACTTTGGTATTTAGGTACCTAGGGTTTGTAACCCAAGAGGTGGTTGTTGGCAACCAAAGCCAAATTAACATTACTATGGTAGAAGACGCACAAAGTTTGGACGAAATAGTAGTGGTAGGATATGGAACGCAAAAGAAAAGCGATGTTACCGGTGCTATTAGTACTGTAAAAAGTGAAGAACTGACCAAAGTTGTCAGTACCAACCCAACAGATGCCCTTCAAGGACGTGTTTCTGGGGTTACCGTTACCCAGTCTTCAGGAAGTCCAGGAGCTGCTTCAGATATTATGATCAGAGGGATTGGTAGTTTTGGAAACAACCAACCATTGTATATCGTCGATGGAGTACAGGCCGATCCTTATTTTATAGACTCAAACAATATTGCTTCGATAGAAATCTTAAAAGATGCCGCTTCCGGTGCTATTTACGGAACAAGGGCTGCCAACGGGGTGGTCATTATCAGCACCAAAAAAGGAAAAAGCGGAAAGCCCAAAGTAGAGATCGGTTCTTCTTTAAGCATGAATACCGTGCGTAAAGAAATGAAATTGCTAGACGCCCAAGGCTATGTAGACGTTCACAAACAAATGTACCAGAATGCCGGGGCCTCCTTGCCACAATACTTGGCAAATCCGCCAGCAGTCAATACCAATTGGATAGACGAGACCCATAGAGAAGGACTTTTGCACCTACAAAACATAAGGGTTAGCGGAGCTTCGGAATTTGTAGACTATAGCATTAGTGGTAACTTTGCCGATGAAACAGGAGTTTTATTAGGTTCGGAATTCACCAAAAAGGGAATCAATGCCAATATCGGTGCCAAAAAGGGCCGCCTTTCCATAAAAACGAATCTAACCTATAGCGAAACCTATAAGGAAGACTATAAATTTTCGCTAAGGGAAACTTATTTTATTTCCCCTTTAATTCCGGTATTGGACAGTAGTAATGATTCTGGATACGGATATAGAACCGGCGATATTCCAGATCACCGTAACCCTGTTGGAGAAGCTAATTATTTAGATGGATATACCAGAATAAAGTATTTCCTTGGTAGTGTAAACCTTGGCTATGAAATTATAGACGGATTAAACTTCAATTCTAATTTCTCCCTATCCAACTTGGCCAATTACACTTATAATTTCCACCAACCCTTTAGAGTAAGGGACGTACAGGACGATCCGCAACGCGAATTTTCCTTTGTTTCTGAATACAACAGCGAGTTTAGAAGGCTTAACCAAGAGTACACCCTAAATTATCAGGGCGAAATAGGAAAAAATACCTTTCAATTATTGGCCGGTTACCAAAGAATTTCAGAGCCGTTTAAAGAAACCTATGCCCAAGGAGAAGGATATAAATTAGATGAGGACAACAACAAAGTTCCCGCCATTATCCTAGACCCTAACTTTAATACCTTGGATGCCTTTAATGACGGTACTTATTCTGCTAGCGGCACCAATGCAAAATATGCCTTGGTATCTCAATTTGGCCGTGTAAACTACGCCTATGACGGTAAATATTTAGTACAGGCCAGTGTTCGTAGGGACGGTAGCTCTAAATTTGGTAAAAACAACAAATACGGGGTTTTCCCTTCTTATGCCCTAGGCTGGAAAATTACCGATGAAAGCTTTATGGACGACCAAGAGGTTTTTAATTTCCTTAAACTTCGCTATAGCTGGGGACAGGCAGGAAACGACAGTGCTTTGGGCTATTATGACTATGTTGCCCTTATTTCTCAAGGTAAGAGTCAAAACGATGGAGGCTATGTATTTGGAAACCCACAAAATTCTAGTTTGGGAAGTATCGCAAGATCCCTACAGAACGACGACCTGCAGTGGGAAACTAATACTTCATCGAACTTTGGATTGGATTTTGCCGCATTGGGCAATAAATTAAACGGTGCTATCAACTACTATAACAGTACCACAGAAGACCTATTGATCATTAAGGAAGTATCGCCTTCGGCAGGAATCAACAATCCGGTTGTAAACGTAGGGGAATTTCAAAACAAGGGAATTGAGTTTGAACTGGGCTACAACAATAAGGACAACGCCTTTCAATATTCTATCTTCTCTACCTTTACCACTATTAACAGTGAAGTAACCAAACTAAGCAACGAAAATCAGGTATTATACGGTACCGGACTTTTATTTGGATCCGATCACTTTGTGAACCAAACAAGGATCAACCACGAACCAGGAGCTTACTTTTTACCAGTAGCAGACGGTATTTTCCAAAATCAGGCCGAAGTAGATGCGCATAGCGTTGCAGGCAATTTAATACAGCCCGATGCTGCCCCAGGGGATATCAGATTCATCGACCAAAACGGTGATGGCACCATCAATTCCGATGACGAAACCTATCAGGGAACGGCCATTCCTAAGTACGAGTACAGTTTAAACCTATCGGCAAACTACAAAGGGTTCGATGCTAATGTGTTCTTCCAAGGGGTTGGCGGCAATAAAATCTATAATGGAAACGACTTTAGATTATTGAGCATGGATACCGGTAGAAACTTTAGAACGGCCACCCTTAATTCATGGACTCCAAGCAATACCAATACCGATATGCCCAGAGCCGTATTAGGAGATCCCAATAAGAATAACCGTGCTTCGACCAGATTTTTACAAGATGGTGATTACCTGCGTATCAAAACTATTCAGTTAGGGTATTCTTTCTCTCAATCACTTTTAGACAAAACATTTATCAATAAATTAAGATTGTATGCTACCGGACAAAACCTATTCACTTTTACCAAGTACGACGGTTTAGATCCTGAGGTAGGCGGAAGTATCCTTTCTAGAGGGATCGATATTAATTTGTATCCGAAATACAAATCCGTGATTTTGGGCCTACAACTTCAATTTTAATCATTAAAAAATATTCATACAATGAAAAATCTATATAAAGTATTCATGGCAGCCTTCTTATTGGTGGCAATGATATCCTGTAACGACGATGAGTTTCTTGTAGAGACCTCACCAGACAAATTAACCTCCGAGAACTTTTGGCGAAATGCCGAAGATGCCCGTTCCGGATTAACGGCCGCCTATTCCGAATTGGAATCCAGAAGCAATTTTTGGGACGGATGGCAAGAAGGAAGACCTGTGGTAGAATATTTCAGGTCTGATTATGCGTTGCCAGGACCCGATGCTACCAATTATGCGCATTGGATGTCGATCTTTAATTTTAACTATACCAACGGACATATCTTTTTAGACGTCATTTGGGGTACTAATTACAAAGGACTCAATTTTGCCAATCAGGTAATTACCAAGGTAGGTGAAATGACATCGGAACAGATTTCTGATGAAGAAAAGAAGCAAATTGTGGGCGAGGCAACCTTTTTAAGAGGCTACTACCACTTTAAATTGCTCAGTCTTTATGAGCAAATCATTGTCCGTAATGAAATCATCTCACCAGAAACCCTAGACAAGCCATTGTCTAGCCGTCCTGAAGCTTGGGAGTCTATTATTGCCGATTTTAAAGCGGCCTCGGAAATGTTGCCGACTACGGTAGCAGATACCGATTTGGGAAGAGCTACCAAGGGAGCTGCCCTAGCGTATTTAGGAAAGGCTTATTTGCACAAAGCCGGCGATGCCACTTCCGCAGAGGCTACAGACTATAAAAATGCCGCCGATGCACTTAAAGCCGTTGTCGATAGCCAAGTATATAGTTTAGAACCAGATTTCTTGAGCCTTTTTAATGGTGAAAACGAAAATAACCAAGAATCCATTTTTGAACTGCAGTTTAAATCCGGGGATGCTACCTCATGGAACGCTACAAGACTACATGCCTTTGTAGGAGACTGGTCCATAGGCGGATGGGGAGGCATAGCAGCCAACCCGCAATTGGTAGATGTTATGAAAAAAGAGGGGCAAATTGCCAACAACGGACTATATGACAATAGACTTTATGGATCCCTTTATTTTAAAGACCCTTTTTATAACGACACCAATACCAATGAGATGCAAGGTGGTACTTGGGATGCCCTGATGACCGATACCTATGGCGATACCCATGACAACCACGCATATTTTAGAAAGTGGTTGCCCAATTATGTTTGGAACAACAGTTATGTTGGTGTCAATGTGGTGTTGATGCGTTATGCAGATGTACTATTAATGTATGCCGAAGCGCTTAACGAAACCGATAATACGCCTTTGGCCATTAGCCTTATCAATGAGCTAAGGAGCGTACACGGAAATATGCCTCCGATAGTCGTTACTTCTAAGGCCGATGTAAAAGAACAGATTATCCATGAGCGTACCATGGAGCTGACTTTAGAATCGACCAGATTCTTCGATTTACGTCGTTGGGGAATGTTAGATGCGGCCATGAGTGCCGCTGGAAGAAGTGGATTCGATGCTTCCAAGCACAGCTATTTCCCTGTACCACTTTCAGAAATACAAGCCAATACGGCCATTGACTAAGAAGTTTTCCTAGTTTCTTTGAATACAGCAGAATCTCCCGACTGGCGCCAGCCAAGTCGGGGGATTTTTTTTTATGAGCTCCTAAATAAATTCTAAAAAATGCTGTAGGGACATACTCTGTTGCTGCTTCTTCCAAGCGGCAAAAAGCTCGGTCTTATGAGGTTCCTTAGCTAATTCTATAAACTTAATGCGGTAATTTTTGTCGTCTTTTAAGGAATTGGGCACCAAGGCAATGCCCATACCGTTTTCTACCAACTTAAAAATGGTAGGACCATGAATAGACTTGTGGGCAATGCGTGGACTAAACCCGTAATCGGCACACAAATTTTGAATCTGCTGATAGTACATAGGACTATTTTCATTGGGAAAGAGAATAAAAGAAGCTTCCGAAAACTGTCCCATATTCTTAAAATTACCAGCTGTGACCGGATGCTCCAATGGCAAAACCAAGGAAAAATTTTCCCGGTAAACAGCTTTTACGGCAATCTCCGAGGACACTTTATTAGAACGCATAAAGCCAATATCTATTTGGTCTTGCTCTAAGGCCTTCAGCTGCTCGGCATTGGTAAGCTCTTCTAAATGAAACCTAATCTTAGGGTAAGCGTTGCTAAATTCCTTGATGATCGGTGGCAGGTACGCTTGCATGGCCGAACCTACGAACCCAATCCGCAACTGCCCTACGACCCCATCCAGAGACAGTTGCCACCGTTCCATGGAACTATCTAGCTGTTTCAATATCAGACGTGCCTCTTGCTGCAAAAGCTCCCCGGCCGTACTCAGGGCTACTCTCCTGTTGGTCCTAACAAACAAAGGCGTTCCCAACACGTGCTCTAGCTGTTTTATTTGTTGGCTCAAGGCAGATTGCGAAATGAACAATACCTCTGCCGCTTGGGTATAGTGAAGGGTTTCTGCCAATACCAAAAAATATCGCAGTGGACGTAATTCTAATTGATTGATATTTCTTATCATTTTGCGTAAAATAAGAACTTTCACCAATTAAAATTACAAAATAATTAGAAAATAGCATGCCTTAAGTTTTACAAGCTTTGAGGATGGGGGCGACGTTTATCACTTGTTTTTTATGCGGGGCGTTCCCCTATCGGGTCGCTCTTTCCGCTGTATCTTTTTTAGGCGGCTCGGCCGCCTAAAAAAGGATGCCGCTGCAATAGCTAACGCGATTACAGGGAACAATAAGCAATAAACAATTATCAATGGTGTACATTGTACGTCCCTGATTTAGGTTGACCATTTAGAAAGTAATCATATTGTACTGACTAAAAACACGACTTCTCTGTCGTCCCTAGTTGCCTCCAGGAGCTCAAAAATCCTGATTTCATTTTATAGGACCACATAATAAGGTACTTCCCACAGATATGGGTTTATGTACCCGTTTTACTACCTTAATTGCAACATTGTTACATCAATTTGCGTTAGGGACCGTAGCGGCATCCCCGAAGTGGAGCGAGGGATATAGCGGAGTGCCCGCCCGACGAAGGAGGGAACGCCCAAAATACTCACCACCATAGCCCCCATCCCTGCTATCGACAAGCACAGTTTTTGAAAACCGTCCTACGGACCTTAAAAAAAAGCATAAAAAAACGCCCTAAAGACAGAAAATTACTTTAGGGCGTTTAGGGTTGTCAGTGCCTTTATCTTTGCATCAAGACTTCTTTTTCCGGGTTTTTTTCCGGCGCTGACGATTCCGAAAAATAGCGTTCAAAACTATCGTCCATTTCATCTAACCATTCGGTATGGTGATTCTCGGCCATAGTTCCGGTCATTACGGACTTAAAGGTTTTGTCCCTATACCTTAAAATATCGTCTTCTTTATCTTTTAACCACTTTTTAAACAAGCTGGCCACGGTATCCAAATCAAACTCAGGATAGTCCGTCATTCCTATCAATTCCTTCACATAATCGGTCTGGAAATCTATTTCGTCGTCATGGGTTTTATTGGAATGCGACTTCTGAAGCCATTTTTCCATATCGGCCAAACGCTCGTCCTTTTCAGGAACTTTCAATTTCCCCAACATAATATCCCTGGCTACCCAAGCCTGGGCATCGAACATATTAAAAGTATAATACTGATCTTGCATCCCCAGGTATATTAACTTTGGAAGTTCATTGAATACAACCCCCTTGTACAAGTTGTCCGGATACAGACAGTTAGGTGTTTTTAGGCGCATCTCGTCTGGTAAAAACGGGAATTTATGTTGGTAACCGGTACACATGATAACGGCGTCGAAACGTTCTTGACTGCCATCACTAAAGTGGGCGATTTCACCATCAAAATTTTCTAAAAGCGGTACTTCTTTGACACCTTCGGGCCAAGAAAGACCAATAGGGTTAGACCTATAGCTCAGGGTTACGGAATTAGCTCCGTGTTTATAACATTGTATCCCTATATCCTCGGCAGAATAACTACTTCCCACCAACAATACGTTTTGACCCTTAAACTGATCCGCACCCCTAAAATCATGGGCGTGCATAACGGCACCAGGGAAATCTTCCAAGCCTTGGAAATAAGGCATATTGGGCGTAGAAAAATGCCCTGTAGCCACTACTAGGTAATCGAATATCTCCGTATAGGTCTTATTGTTTACTAAATCGTCTACTATAAGGGTGAATTTTTGAGTGTCTTCGTCAAAGGATACCCACCTTGCGGCCGTATTAAAACGGATATGCTTGCGCACCCCGCTCTTTTTTACCCTTCCTTGGATATAATCGAACAATACCGGTCTGGGAGGATACGAAGAAATAGGCTTCCCAAAATGCTCGTCGAAACTATAATCCGAAAATTCCAAACATTCCTTGGGACCATTGGACCACAGGTATTTGTACATACTACCGTGGGTAGGTTCCCCGTATTTTCCAACACCGGTTCTCCAAGTATAATTCCACAGTCCACCCCAATCGCTTTGTTTTTCAAAGCAAACAATTTCAGGGATTTCTTTCCCTTCTTTTTCTAGGGAGTCAAATGCCCTTAGTTGCGCCAAACCACTGGGGCCGGCGCCAATAATTCCAATTCTTGTCTTCATATATCTCACATTTGTTTTTATAATTGTCAAAACTTTCAGAACGTAGCATAGCAGATCAACTCCCATTATGGAAGTCAAAAAAACGATATAAGCACTTAGTGCTTGCTAATTACTACATGCTGGCACCCGAAATAGAATTTATCAGGTGGTAGAGGCCTAGTGTTTAAAAAAAAACCAGATATCGTTGACCTCTATGCTGCCGTTTTTCAGTTCAAAAAAATAGGCATCGGAACATCCCTAAGTAGTTCCTATTTGTGATAGCCCTTAAATTTTTTCGAAGCACGAAAGTACAAAAATATAGAGAAACAAGCAAGTCGACTCATAACCTGTTAGTTTTCAACACATCAGTTGTTGTCAAAAAATTCTCACCACAAACCTTCGCTCATACCATCCCAGCGTTTTTTGACTCGCAGGAATAGTCTTCTTGAGAAAAAATATACTACGAAATGCGATCGTATACAATGCAGTAATACCGAGACAGAAAGGATACTTCACAAGTTATAATAAGTTTTACTTATTGTTTTTAAAAGAATAAGAATTGTTTCAGGTTATAGTCCTCCATACTTTTGGGATATAACCTTTTAGAAAAGCACTTATGAGCACAGCAGCATTGGACATGATTTTTGACGCCCTTTTTACCCCGTATAAAACTAGGGTTCCAGATGTGGAAAAAGTAACTAAGGCCATGGTAAGTCATGCAATCATAAAAGACGAAAGCGAGATTGTAAACGATCATATTGCTTTTAGAACCTTAGGGGTTCCCAATTTGGGCGTTACTTCTTTTGAAAAAATATTTTTACATTACGGATATACCAAAAAGGACTACTATTATTTTGAGGGCAAAAAACTGGATGCCTATTGGTACGCCCCTCCGCAACCCCATTATCCTAGGATTTTTATGAGTGAATTACGGGTACAGGACCTGTCTGATAAAGCACAGGAAATTATTCGCCGCTATACCAAGGATATTGTCTCAGACCCGGTAGATGCCTTGGATTTGGACGATCCTGAGGCTGTGGGCGAATTTTTCCATAAGTCGCTTTGGGAGCTGCCTACCGCAGCAGATTACAATGCCCTGGCCCAAGAAAGCGAATATGCGGCATGGGTGATCTATAACCGCTACTACCTAAACCATTATACGATTAGCGTTCACGAATTACCGGACGATTACAATACCGTAGCCAAATTCAATACCTTTTTGGAAAGTATCGGGATTGCCTTGAACACTTCTGGCGGAAAGATAAAAACCAGTGCAGACGGACTCTTAAAACAGAGCAGTACCATTGCCAAGATGATGGAAGCCGAATTTGCCGATGGCAGTACCATGGAAATTGCAGGGAGCTATGTGGAGTTTGCAGAACGGCTAGTATTTCCGGAATATAAAGACCTGCCCAAAGAAGCCATTACCCGACAACACCGTAGGGACGGATTCGAATCGGCCAATGCAGATAAGATTTTTGAAAGCACCTATAACGAACAGACCCTAAAGGGAAAATAAAACCAAACCATTTTTCAAACCACAGTAAATAACCAACCATTCATTTTTTAAAACTCGGAAAATCCGACCTCTAATGGGGGTCGGATTTTTTTTTTGGGGGGGGGGGAGCTAGAAAACCAAGGAATACACCAATATCTATGATTGTAGCATACGTTGCAACTTGTCTCTAAAGGAAAACAAGAATGCCCTAACTATCTTGTAGCCTTAATTAAATTAACTATTAAAGAAATCGGCAGCAAATTAAACCTGTCAGCTTTTTTATAAATTATCCTGTCTTACTTTCGACAAGGCCATTTTATTTCACTGGACCCCGTAATTTTTTAAACTGCTTATAGGCACCCTCTACCTTTGCCTTTGGAGCTTGTTCAAATTCTTTATCGGTTACACCGTAGGCTTTTTGCACACTATCTAAGGTATGCTGCATCTGCCCTAATACCTCGGAATAGCTTGCGTCTTGGATTAAGTTTTGTTGCTCCAAGGGATCGTTTTGCAGGTCGTATAATTCCCACTGATCAATATCGTCATAAAAATGCATCAATTTATAGCGTGGCGTTCTTATTCCATAGTGTTTCTTCACCATATGAAAGGCTGGAAAATCGTAGTAATGATAGTAAATTACATCCCTATAGTCGGTCTCATCCATACTCCCGTTCAATAGCCCCAGAAAGGATTCCCCTTGCATTTCCCCACCCATATCCGAGACCCTTGCCGCTTCTAAAAAAGTTTGGGCAAAGTCAAGGTTCTGGACCATGGCATCAATTTTCTTCCCTGGTGCTATGGTAGCTGGCCATTGCATTAAAAGTGGCGTTCCAAAAGAGGGCTCGTACATAAACCGTTTGTCGAACCAACCCTTTTCTCCCAGATAGAATCCTTGATCGGACGTATAGACCACCAAGGTGTTTTCTGCCAGACCATTGTCCTCCAAATACGCCATTAGCTCCCCAACGCCTTCATCTACGGAAGCTATGGTGGCCATATAATCTTGCAGGTAGCGCTGTCCCTTCCATTGGGCCAATTCCTTACCACTTAATTTTGCCTTGTGATAGGCATTATTCTTGGGCAAATAGCCCGCATCCCATGCACTCCGTTGCTCCGAACTCATCCGTTCAAAATCGGTTTTCCATGGGTTATGGGCCAGTGCCGTACTTCCATACTCTACTGTCATTTTAAGATCGTGCCCCTCATACATATCCCGGTAGATATTCTGTAGTTGCTCTTCTGCGGCCTGTTGGTTATTAAAAGTAGGGAAATAGGAGTCTGGCAAGGGAAATTGAACCGAGTCGTACTTATTGATATGCCGTAGCGCCGGCATCCAATTCCTATGCGGCGCTTTGTGTTGCACCATTAGAAAGAACGGCACACTATCTTTTCGTTGGTTCTTAAGCCAGTCCAAAGCATCGTGAGTAATAATATCTGTGGCGTATCCCTGAATCCTAGTGGTATCTCCGTTTTCAATAAAATCTGGATTGTAGTAGTTTCCTTGGTCTACTAAAATCTTCCAATGATCGAAACCCTCCGGATTCCCATGCAAATGCCACTTTCCTAACAAGGCGGTCTGGTAACCCGATTGTTGCAACATCTTGGGCAAGGTGGGCTGACTCCCATCAAATCGATCGCCGTTCTGCCTAAAACCATTGATATGACTATGTTTTCCCGTCAATATCACCGCCCTACTAGGACCGCAAATAGAATTGGTGACATAACTATGGGTAAAAAGGGCTCCTTTATGGGCAAGCTTATCTATATTCGGCGTGGGTGCCAATTCACCTATAGGATGCCCATAAGCACTAAGCGCTTGGATAGCATGGTCATCCGACATAATAAAAAGGATATTGGGCTTTTTATTTTCGACAGTTTTCTTTGGCTGTTCCCGCTTACACGAAAAGCTACACGCTACAAAAACTAAAAGCAGTAATTTAATAAAGTAATACATCTTCGATATAGTTCGTAGCAAACAGCGCTAACTGTCTAGGCCAATTTATTGTT
Organism: Arenibacter nanhaiticus; assembly: GCF_900141935.1. GTDB lineage: Bacteria > Bacteroidota > Bacteroidia > Flavobacteriales > Flavobacteriaceae > Arenibacter > Arenibacter nanhaiticus. The sequence goes on from NZ_FQYX01000019.1 coordinate 57,393, forward strand.
TTTCAAATAAGAAATCTATTTCATCAAGGCATGTAGCCTTCCTTTATTTTAACGTAAAGGTCACCTTGGTTGCGGCATTGGAATCGGTCCCGACAAACACCTCAAACTCTCCTGGTTCCGAAACAAAATTCAATTGGCTGTCATAAAATTTTAAATCATCTGCGTGGAGGGTAAGAGTGACCAACTTGGTTTCGCCTTTCTTTAGGTAAACTTTTTTAAATCCTTTTAATTCTCGCATAGGAGGCGTAATACTTCTCACCACATCTCTAAGATAAAGTTGCACTGTTTCCTCCCCGTGATAGTTCCCTATATTTTTTATGGTAACGGTTATATCCACGGATTCTCCCTGTGCTACTTCCTTTTTATTAATGGATGGCTCCGAATACTCAAATTGGGTATAGCTCAGCCCGTAGCCAAAAGGCAGTAAAGGTGCATTGGGTGCATCTAGGTAATTGGATTGAAATTTCTGAAAAGTTTCGGAAGTTGCCGGTCTACCTGTATTTTTCATGCTGTGATAAATAGGGATCTGACCCACGTTCACTGGCCAGGTAGCCGTTAATTTTCCTGCCGGATTATAATCCCCAAAAACCACATCTGCAACGGCATTTCCGGCCTCCACGCCCGGATGCCAAACCTGAAGTATACTAACTGGTAATGCCAACTCTTCTTCAATTGTTAAAGGGCGGCCGCTCATCAGGACCAAAACTACAGGCTTGCCCGTAGCAACTAGGGCACGTATCATTTTTTTCTGGCTTTCGGGAATAGAAAGATCTGTCCTACTAGCCGCTTCCCCACTCATTTCGGTAGCCTCCCCAACGACGGCGACCACTACTTCCGACTTATTGGCAAGATCTAAGGACTCTTGCAGCATTTTCTCTGGGGAACGATCATCAATTTCTATCCTAGGCCCAAATACATTGACCTTTTTTGCCAATTCGGGGTCATCGGAAATATTGGCCCCTTTGGCGTATGTAATTCTAGCCGCGGGAGCTACCTTTTGTAAGCCTTCCAAAATAGGAACCGATAATTGTGGGTCCCCGGTTGGCGCCCATGTACCCAACATATTGTTCTTGTTGTTTGCCAAAGGTCCTATAAGTGCGATTTTCACATCCTTTTTAAGAGGAAGAAGTTCATTGTGATTCTTTAGAAGTACAAAAGAACGGGCTGCAGCAGTCCGGGCAAGTTTACGGTTCTCTATGTTCAGGATATCCTTGGCAGGCCTTTGTGGGTCGCTATAACGATAGGGGTCTTCAAAAAGGCCCAATGTATACTTGGCTTCCAAAATCCGACGACAAGCTTGGGTTATTTGCTCCTCGCTGACCTTCCCTTCTTCCAAGGATTTTTTTAAAGTAGTTAAAAAGCCTTCTCCCACCATATCCATATCCAGTCCCGCATTAAGGGCCAAGGCAGATACCGCTTGTAAATCGCCAAATCCATGGGCTATCATTTCATTTACCGAAGTGTAGTCGGACACTACAAATCCTTTAAAACCCCACTGCTCTCTCAGTAGGTCTGTCAACAACCATTTGTTCCCAGAAGCTGGTATACCGTCCACATCATTGAAAGAGGTCATAACACTAGAGACCCCGGCGTCTATCGCTGCTTTATAAGGTGGCAAATATTCATTGAACATCTTTATCCTGCTCATATCTACCGAATTGTAATCGCGCCCTCCTTCGGAGGCCCCGTATAGTGCCATGTGTTTTACCGTCGCCAACATGGTATTGGGCAGGCTAAGATCGCTTCCCTGATACCCTTTCACCATTGCTTTGGCAATAGCAGATCCCAAATAGGGATCTTCCCCTGCCCCTTCAGAAATTCGTCCCCACCTAGGGTCACGGGCAATATCTACCATAGGAGAAAAATTCCAGTTTATTCCATCGGCCGTCGCTTCCGTGGCAGCTATCCGAGCGGTTTTCTCTATCAAGGCCATATCCCAGCTCGCCGCAAGCCCTAAAGGAATTGGAAAGGTGGTTTTATATCCGTGGATGACATCGGATCCGAAAACCAACGGAATTTTTAAACGGGTATCATTGATGGCAAAATCTTGGGCCATCTTTATTTTTTCCGGACCGGCTACTCCGAAGAGTCCACCTACCTGGCCCGCCTTGATCTTGGCTTCCACATTTTCACTGACCACCGCTCCCGTAGCCACACCACCACCTGGCGTCACCAAGTTTAACTGTCCTATTTTTTCCTCTACCGTCATTTTCTGCAACAGCTCTTCCACAAAGGGAATATTTTCTTGTGCTTGTAGACTTGAAAGCCCTGTAAAAAACAGCACAGCGACAAACAGATTTAATTTTCTCATCTTAGATATAATATAATAAATTGATAATTCCTTTTTTTTTATTTCACTTCCTGCACCTCAGTTTTATCTGAAATCCCATTTTCATTAAATGCTTCTATACTAAAATAATATCGCGTATCGCGATCGAGGTTCCGCATAAAATGTTCATTTACATCATAAATCAACCAGGAGTGGTATAATTTATCTGATGCGATACCCCAGCGGATATTGTAACCCTGTGCTCCTTTCACCGGCTTCCAGGTAAAAGAGGCATCTCTTCTGTCTTTCTCCCGGGATACTTTAAACCCCTTCACCTTTTCCGGTTTCTTTCCTAAACCTTTTCCAAATACCCTTATTTCTGATAATGCCAGGTTATTCCCTGGAACCTCCACATTATTGTAGCGTACGTATCTTCCTTGTACAGGTTGATTAAGGGGGATGTAGGCATTTGGCGCATCTTTATAACTCCCACTTCTGTCTACAACAGTTTCCCAGTTTTTTCCATCCTCTGAAACCTCTAGGGTGAATCGATGTCGTAAGCCTTCGGTACGGGTATAAATACCCGACTCGTGATCATGAAAATTCAATTGAAAAGCATACATATTTCCAGGGGAAGGCATTTCGATCTTAACCCATTGCTCATCATCATTGGATTCGGCAACCCAAAAGGATTTCGGGTTTTCATCGGTTAAAAGTTTTGAAATAATCTCACCTTCACTATTCCTTTCAAGCGGCAGTTCGGTGATCTCAAAATCATCATCGGTAGAGGTGCTTTTTTTTACCTGCAATTGTGAGGATGAAACCGTTGTTTTTCCTTTGTAAGAAAGCAACATCCAGCCACTATGCTGCCCAGCTTTTGTTGGATGGTTTGGCCCGAATAAGGGGTAATCGCCATAGCTGGTGATGGAATACATTAATCCTTCATCATCGAAATAGGTGGGGAACATGGATAGACGACGTTCCCAATGAGAATTTGAAGCCAACGCCATGGTGGCAAAATGCCAGTATTGCCCATTGGTTTGTTTCACGGTAATACCATGGCCTGCCCCATTCGCAAAACCGCCAGGCTTGAAACTCATGGGGTTATTTTTCATATAAGTAAAAGGACCAAGTGGGGTCTCACCAATATAAGCAGCATCGGCATACACATTAAATTGCGTCCCGGGCGCTGCATACTGTAAATAGTATTTCCCGTCGTGTTTGGTCACCGAGGCACCTTCCATGTATCCTTCCTTTAAGGTTGGATGGTAATTGTTTTCGCCAAAACGTTCCCAACCATGTTCTTCCTCAACCAAATTGAAAAGTTCTTTCTCAACTCCGGTTTCAAGAAAACGATCGTCTTTATTCAGCATTTTCACACGAAGGGGATGTTTGTTTGACGAGCCCCAATACAGATATGTTTTTCCGTCGTCATCAATAAACAACTCCGAATCCTGGATGTTGTTGGTAATGGAAGCGGTAGGGGCCCACTCCCCTTTTTTGGGGTCATCGGTATAAAGAATACTTCCGTAACCTGCAGGATCACCTGCAAAATATACCAGCGAATCTTTATAATTAAATGCGGTTGGGGCATTGGACCCCTCAAAAAACCATTGTTTAGGTTTAATAAATTCCCAGTTGATCAAATCGGTGGAATGCCAATAACCAAAAGACCGAGTGACAAACATATAGTATTCACCACGAAATTCAATTACTGCGGGATCTGCACCAGAACGGTAGGAGATATTCTTACTTGAATTATAAACCATATAGGTATAGTCAATATCCAGAGGATTGATATAAGTTTCCGGAACCACTTCCTGTGCACATATTATGGCACCAAATAGTAAAACCGCTGCTCTAATTATTTTTTTAAAATATTTCATCTGGTACCGTTTTACACAAATTTATGTTTGTAAAATTCTTTGGTCGTTCTCTATTCAGATCGTTTTACCGAAAACAACCAGGGCAATAAATTAGGCTCATCAAAAGCAGGGTCCCAACTATTGTGGTTGGCATCCCCAAAAATCGTAAGGTTGGGAGCTCCTCCAAATTCTATAATTTTTGCTGCGATATCCAAGGACAAATGCGGATTCACCACATTGTCTTTTGCCCCATGAAAAATCCATAACGGTACCTTATTGGCATAGATTTCCGAGGCTTGTAGGTCTCCCCCTCCACAAATAGGGATTGCCGCTGCAAACATGCCTGGTTTTCTATATAGCATTTCAAAAGTGCCCATCCCTCCCATGGAGAGGCCCATAATATACAACTGGTCCTTCTTTACATAGGATTCCTGTACTAGCGAATCCATCAGAGCCATGGTAAGCTCCAAAGCTTTGGTAGGGCCTTTGCTATATTCAAAGGATATTTCCAAAGGCCCTTTTGTACGATCTACCGCCACCCTAGACCAATAATCCTCTTGGGGACATTGTGGAAATAGGACAATGGCAGGGAAATTCTCCCTATTTTCTTCCTCTAGGAACAATTTACTGCCATGGACCAATTGCTTTTGATTATCACTCCCTCTTTCCCCTGCTCCATGTAGGAACAGTACCACGGGATATTGTTTGGAGGCAGAGAAATCTTTTGGGTACAGGATACGATACTGCAAACTATCCGCCCCTTTCTTAAAAATTGCGGCGTGATACAAATCGTTTTGTCCAAACATGGCAAGCGTGCCAAGGCAAAAAGCCAATAGAAATATCTTTTTTTTAATTTCCATACGTAAATCCTAGTTTCGTTAAACCTGCTTTTACCTCATCGTTTTGCATAAAAAGTTCCCACAACAAGCCAGACCTATAATTTTCGATCATAATCACTTGTGGCCCTTGGTCGATGGCTAGATAGCCCTTTGCCACCCAAAAATCATACTGTGGGCTAAAGGCGTCATAAAATCCGGCAGGACCCAACAATTTATCCTTATGTTGATAAAAGTAGTGCATGGCTTTAAGCGATTCCTTTGGTGTATACGGAATGGAGCTTATGGCTGCCGTTGGGGAAATAACCCCTATATCATTAGCGGGGGAATGGGCATTATACCCTAGGCTGCCATCAGAATTTCTTGAATAACTCGCGGTTAGGCCCCAACTTTCCTGCCCGTAGCCTACAAATTTCTTGGGATTCTCCACAGCATATCGATAATTGATAGTAGCATGATTTATACTTACCTCCCCATAATCTACAAACTCGTCCTTTAACCCAAATGGGGTTAATCCTAAAAAGGAGTAATGTGAAAAAAATAAGGGTCCCCCATAGGTTTCAGATCCGGGATGTTTCACCAGTAGTGGGTAATTATAGGTGGTTCTATTAGATTGTATACCCCCATTGGATGCCCAGCCATTGGTATAGACCTCCTTGGAAATGGAATAATCCGGGGAGGCCGCTGCCAATACATAAGTAATTAAGGTTTCATTATATCCTTTGAGCTGTAGGTTGATAGCAAAATTATGGTCAGGACTCCAATGCCAATACAGTACGTTTTGGTTTTGGGTGTACCAATTCCATTCTACCCCTTTCCACAAGGCATCGGCCTTGGCGGCCAATTCCTTTTCCGCAGGGGAGCCTTCTTTAAAATACTCCTTTACGCTAATCAATCCTTGGACCAATAAAGCGGTTTCTACCAAATCTCCTCCGTTATCCATTCCGCTAAAGGCCTTTGTTTTTCCGGTATCTCCATAAAGCCAATGTGGCCATGCTCCGTGAAACCGATCGGCGTTCTCTAGAAAAATCAACATTTTTTGCAATCTCGCAACCGCTTGTTCCCTAGTAACATAATTACGCTCTATACCAACCAAGATGGCCATTAGTCCAAAACCAGTTCCTCCTGTGGTCACTACGTTGCCATCAAGATCGGGATTATTGGGATGATAGCGCTCCCTTGCACAACCAGAGTTGGTTTCGGCATACTCCCAAAAATATTTAAAGGTCTCCCTTTGGGTCAAATCCAATAGTTCCTCATCCGAAATTGCTTCTACCTCCGGAGATTCGTCCTTGGGCGGATCGGGCAATTGGGATTCGCCGGTAGGTCCTGGGACTCCGTCCCCGGAGCAGGAAAAAATTAGGGCAAGTAAAGCATATAAAAAAACAGTTCTCATTTTCATATTTAAGTGTTTAGTCCTCGGATTAGGAGAATGTTATTTTAAACTGCTACTTTCAAAACCTAGTTTCTTCAATCCATTTTGAACCTCCTTATTACTCATAAAAAGGTCCCATAACAACCCCGTTCTATAATTTTCGATCATTACGGGAATAGGACCTTGATCTATGGCCAAGTACCGTGGCAGGCTCCAATTATGCTCAAAACTAAAGGCGTCATAGGGTCCGTATTTCCCTATTAGAGAATCTTGTTCCTGATATATATACCTTAAAAAACGCATACTTTCCATTGGTGTATAAGGCATGGAAGACAAGGCGGCCGTAGGGGATATTACCCCTAGGTCCTGATCTGGCCTATGACCGGCATAGCCCTTCATGGAATAGCTAGATGTATGCCCCCAGACATTCTCCCCATATCCTTTGTAATTATTAGGATTGGCCACAGCATGTTTGTAATGGATAAGGGCGTGATTCTGGTTCAGTTTCCAATAATCGCCATATTGATCTTTCAACCCTTTCGGATTTAATCCCAGGTAGGAATAGTGAGCCCAAAACAAGGGACCAACGGGTGAACCATCGTGCTCATAATGGTTCAATTCGGTTTCTAGGCCATAATAAACTGTGTCCTTGGCAATTTCCCCATTGAGCGCCCATCCCTTATCGTAAACCTCTTTGTCTATAGGATGCGTAGGAGAGGCTGCCGCCAGAACATACATAACCAAAGCTTCGTTATAACCTCCAACGGGGAAGTTCATATCCCATCCGTAGTTGGGAGACCAATGCCAATACAGCACCTTTTCACCTCCTTTTGTATACCAGTCCCATTCTACTTCCTCCCACAATTTTTGGATTCTATTGCTAATGGATTTCTCTGTCTCGGTAGTACCCCGTTTATCAAAAAACTCCTTTACGGTAAGTAGGCCCTGCACTAAAAATGCAGACTCCACCAAATCGCCCCCATCGTCCTTTTTACTAAAGGGTGCGGTAGTGCCATCGGGTTTTAACCAATGGGGCCACACCCCGTGAAAACGATCGGCCTTTTCTAAAAAGTCCAATATCCGAAGGTATCGTTCCACAGCCTGTTCCTGAGTAATAAACCCTCGCTCTACACCAACCAATATAGCCATCAGTCCAAATCCGGAACCTCCAATGGTAATGATATCCTTATCATGGGAAGGGTAAATATTGTCCATATGGATACGCTCCTTGGCCAAGCCCGAGATAGGCTCTGCGCCTTCCCAAAAATAATTGAAGGTCTGCTTTTGAACCTTATCCAATAGCGCAGCATCCTTGGCTTCTTCCTCTTTGGAATTGGCCACCTCAGCTTCAGTTTTGGCATTCGTTTTTTTTTGGTCGTTGCAACTTGGTAAAATAAGAGCAAGGACCATTGTTAAGACAACTATAGATAATCTCATAGGTTATATACTATAAATCGGAATTTCTTATGCTTTGTATTTCTTCTTGTGATAAGGCTTTTCTATATAGCCGTAGTTCATCCATAAAGCTAGCATCGGACGAATGGCCCCATTCGGTAAACCTAGGTGCTCCAGACCCTATAGATAGTAGGTCGCAACCTGTCCAATCTACACCGGAAACATCAGATTCCTTCACAATTTCTCCATCAAAATATACGATAGCCTTACCGTTTCCAATCGTAAAGGCCATATGCACCCAACCAGATGTTGTAGGATCCAATGATGCTGCTGGGCCACCATCTACCCAAGTGTCGGCCGTACCATTTCCTACATTTAATTTAAATGTCTGATTGGTGGCATTGCCTTCCCTAAAAAATCTGAACCCACTAGTTCGCAAGTTTTGTACGGTTGGATATTCTGGCCTTTCCAAATCCGCTGGTCCCATAACCAATATCCCTGCTCTATCTGGAGCGGCATTTAGGTTGTACCAGAAAGTTGCGCTAAACTCAGTTGTGGTCAATCCGCTAGTAGGGAAGGTCAGATAAGAATCTGCTGCCCCTGCATACGCATCTGTACCTCTGACACCTTCTCCAGCAAAACCAGGAGCCCCTATTACGGTAGCCTCTGCATTCGTAAATTTATTTTTAGTATCCCCGTCAAAAGATAGGTAGAACATTTCTCCATCAAATTCCCCGGTATAGGGATTGGTAACATTGATCATATTCTGAATATCGGCCTCGGTCAAAGCTGTATTGAACAAACGCAGGTCGTCCATGAGGCTGCTATCGGATTTATGGTCCCAATAGCTAAAGGTCGCCCCTCCAGAACCTATGGTCAACGCATCGCATCCGGTCCAATCTACCGGCGCGCTTAAAGCAGCCGTCCGTACCGCTACCCCATTAAAAAAGATGGTACTCTGTGTGGCGGAAATAGAAAGGGCAATATGTACCCATTCGCCAGTAGTGACTTCAAGCACACCGCCATCGTTCCAACTTTCTCCAGTACCAGTACCCACATTTGCTTTTATGGTCTGATTAGTAGAACTACCTTCCCTAAATAATCGTATCCCTTGATTTCGATCATCGGCATCATCACCAATTACTAGAATACCAGCACGATCAGGACTGGCATCTACCTTATACCAAAATGCTGCGGTGAACTCGGTCCCCAATAGGCCATCGGTTGGATAGGTTAAATAAGCGTCCGCGGCACCTTTATATGCATTGGTTCCGATGAGCCCTTCTCCGGCAAATCCGGGAGTTCCCACCTTAGCAGCTTGTTTTAGGCCCACGAGGTCAAAATAATCCCCATCAAATGGCATATAAAACGTCTCTCCCGCAAACAGCGGTGTATAGGCCGGTTCTTTTTCGAAATTCACCGAAACCACGGTAGTCTTCCCCTCCATGTCTGTTGCCGTAACGGAAAGTTCATGGCTACCATCGGTCAATGTATCATAGACCAGATCCTTTACCAACAATCGACGGTAATCCTTAAAATTACTATAGGTTCCTATCTTGCCTCCATCTAGCGTCACGTCTACCTTGGCGATCTCTATATCGTCGGTCACCTCAAAATCGATCGTAATAGAAGTTACTCCCTCCAACACTTTAATTTTCACCCCATCTGTTGGGTAATTGATTTTCACCTGTGGTGCGGTAGCATCGGTTCCTGGATCAACTTGTGTTAATGAGTCTATCCCTTGGTCACAACCGTAGAAAAGAAACAAGGCGATCAAACTGGCACATATTCGTATACTATTTTTCATTTTTTCTATGTTGTTAGTTAGTTACTGACTTCCCCTAATATTGGAAATTCATCTATCTGATCCTGATGATAGGTTACAAATGCTTTATTAGCACTAAAGGTTCTTCCTTCATAACTGAGCTCCTCGTTTCTGCCCAATCTGACCATGTCCAAAAACCGCTTGCCCCACTCCATACTTAATTCGGCATACTTTTCGTCTATCACCTGATCCAAGGTGACCCCTGATAACGGACTCATCCCAGCTCTTCCCCTTACCAAATTAACAGCTTGATCTGCGGTCATGGCAGAATTGGAAGCTCCTTGTAGTAGTGCCTCCGCATACATCAAAAGTGTTTCGGCATACCGGAATACGATGTAATTTTTATTACTGCCGTATTCTGTCCGTCCAGGAATTAACTGGTTCGTTGGCAGATAGTGTTTTCCACTAGAAAATATGGATCTCACATCGGATGTATTTGTGTCGCCGTCCCTAGTCGTTGGAGAAACAAAATCGGGCAATGTTTCCGCGGTATAACCAGTAGTCGCTATGATGCTATCGATTCCTTTCTGACTAAAAAACACGGAAGTTTCCAAGCGCTCGGTTTCTCCTCTATCTAACATAAACGAAACATATTTCATACTTGGTTCAAAGAAGCCCCAACCGTTTGAGGCCCCTGCTACCGCAGGTGTCCAAGAATTAGGCCCATAGGGTGCATAAAGGTGGCCCACTCGCTCACCTACCCCGGCTCCAAAATCCGAATATTGAAATTCAAACAGGCTCTCATCACTCAATTTTCCGGGTGTTTTAAACAGTTCGTAATATTCGTTGAAGAGGCTGAACTTTCCTGAGCTGATAATCTGGCCGGCAGCATCGGCTACGGCCTGATAATTCTTTAATTCTTGATTTGCTACAGCTTTAATCATTAAGGCCGTGTATTTGGTCACCCCGCCAGGAAGATCGGTACGCTCGTTAGGTCGCATATCCAACAAAAGAGGAATGGCCTCATCCATTTGACTAGAAATATGCTGCATCACCTCATCCTTGGTCGGTACTGAAGTGACATTGGCAAAATCTTCCAAGTTCGAGGATTCGGGAATAAATACTGCGCCGTAAACCTGAGAAAGCTGAAAAAGCAATATTGCTCTAAGCACTTTTGCCTCAGCAATATATCTGTTCCCCTTAGCTATTCCGTCGGCATCGGCAAATTCAATATAACGCTCAATTTGTTCCATTCCGGTATGGGCCCGAATAATATCGCCATAGTACGTTTCCCATAAGGTTCTTGAACCAAAAAATGAATTGTCATATATATAGCGATCCTGATTTTTGAGGCCCTGTTGGTCTCCGGCCGCATTTACATCATCTCCTCTTGTGGAGACAACCAATGGTTGTTCCCACCCCCTGGCAGTAACTGCTTGATAAACCCCGATAAGTGAAAAAATCATATCATCGGTTTTCGAAAAATCTGTACCGCCAGCAAAATTGTTATTGAGTTCTGGTTGGTCCAATTGGTCCGAACAGCCAATAAGAATAACTCCTATCAAGGCTAATAGCAGCGGGAATCTTTTTGTTTTTATATATTGTTTCATCTGTAGATATTTATAGTTTTTTAACGGTCTTATGCAATTCGCATGGCTGAATTCGTATTTGCAACCAAGTATCGGCCATGCTCATTTCTTAGATGGCTTTTTATATTTTAATGTTTACACCCAAGGTATATACACCGGGAATGGGATACGTCTGATTGTCTCTACCATCTGAAACCTCTGGAGTAAAGCCGTTGTAATCGAACAAGGTCAATGGTCTCTCGGCGGTCAGGTAAAATCTGATATTTGGATTAAATTTTCCTTTTAACTGCGGCATTGTGTAGCCCAATGTCACATTTTGCAACCTCACAAAATCGCCCTTTTCTACAAAAAAACTATTCAGAAACTGATTGCTCCAAGGGTTTCTTATTCCCCTTGCCGAAGGGTAGGTACTTGAAGTCCCCTCACCATGCCAACGGTTGATAGCAAAATCCCTATCGATATTAGGATCGGGAGTTTGGCGAATTGCAAAACGTTTTTGGTTTGCGATGACATTGCCTCCCTGCCCAATTACGTTTAAGGAAAAATCCCATGTCTTATAGTTAAGCCCTAGGTTAAACCCAAAGGAATAGGTAGGCAAATAGGATCCTAAATCTACCCTGTCTTGGGCATCGATTACCATATCCCCATTGTGGTCTACAAATCTAAAATCACCGGGCTGTACAACTAATCCGTCTGCAATGGCCGCTTGTGCTGCAGGATCTGCCTGAATCTCCTCTGGGGTCTGATATACCCCTGCTACCTCGAGCCCGTAAAAAGGACTTATGGTCCCCCCTATTACGGTCCGCTGTGCAGTATCTCCGCCTGAGGTCAAATTTTCCTGTCCGGCAAGATCCAACACTTCGTTTTTCAAGGTTGAAAAGTTTCCTCCAATGCTATAGTTGAAATTTTCTGAAACTTGATTGTTCCAATTCAATACCACCTCAAAACCCGAGTTTCTGATTTTTCCCACGTTCTGTCTAGTTTCTCCAGGTACCAAGAGCCTCGAAACCGGTATTACGGCATCTCTTGTTTCCCTATTGAAATAATCGGTTTCTATTGATAATTGATTGTTGAACAGTCTTGCAGAAATACCAGCGTTTGTTTCAGCAGTTACCTCCCATTTCAAGGCTTCAAAATCACTGCTGGTCACCAAGCCTGAATATCGTATATCTCCAAATGCTGCACTGACCTCGTTAGAAGTTATTCCTCCTGTACTGGAATTTACATTGGCATTTCCTAATTCTCCCCAGCTAGCTCTTAGCTTTAAGAAATCGAAAACTCCTTGGTTTTCCATAAAGGATTCTTCAGAAAGGACCCAACCAGCACCCACGGTAGGGAAATAACCCCATTTTTCCTGATATTTACTGGTACCATCAGCACGAAACGTACCGTATAATAAATACTTACTATCAAAATTATAAGCGATACGCCCAAAATAGGAGAAGAAATACTGTTTGACCCCGTTATCCCCGACACCATCTACATCTATGGTTTTTGCCAAATCCAAATAATACGATTCATCACCAATTCCAGGACCATTTGGAAAGTTTATACCTTTGGCTTCTAACTGCTCCAAAGATCTATCTCTAAAAGAGGTACCTCCCAAAACGGTCAAATTATGTTTGCCAAAACTGTCGGTATAGGTTATTGTATTATCCCAAGTTTGCTCGGAAAACGTTTCATTGCGTTTCACCAACTCTGCATTTTCCCTGAAAGCATTTCCATTCCCAAAAAAGAAAGGAAGTCTTACTTCCCTAGTTTCAAGGGTTTCAAAATTGTGGGAGTAGGCTGTTTTAAAAGTTAATTTATCAGGAACTAGTTGGTAGCTTAAGTCAAAGGTCATTAAGGTATTGCGTATTTTGTCCCTATTCTCCGTATTTTCCATGATCGGAAAAGGGTTCTGAGTCCCCCTATAGCCCAAATCCTGTGCATTGGCATAAGACCTTGGAAAGGCTTCGGTTTTGGATGGGTCAAGAACAGGCATCGTAGGCACCGCAAAATAGGCCAACGCAAAAGCGGTGTTTTCTGGACGGTATCTGCTAGCATTGCTCAATAGTGTAGAAACACCTACTTCTAACCGATCGCTTATATCAAAATTTAATTTGGTTCGGATATTAAATCGGTCGTAGTCATTCTTCATTTTAAGAATTCCTTCTTGTTCAAAATAACTTAGTCCCACGGAGTACGTAGTGCCTTCTGTTCCTCCTGTTATACCCAAACTGTGGTTTTGTTGAAGGGCATGGCGTAAAACCAAATCGTACCAATCCGTATTCACATTGGGCACGTTAGGATTTATTCTACTCCTTCCATAGCGTTGGATGGCGTTTTCTATAAACTGTGCTTCTGCGGCAGAACCGGACTCTCTAGCCAAGGTGGCAAATTGTTCGGAGTTTGATAAGGTTACAATATTTTGAGCGACTTGAACGCCTTGATAACCATTATAAGTTATTTGTGGTTTCTGGTTTATTTTACCAGATTTAGTTTCAATAAGCACTACCCCGTTTGCAGCCCTTACCCCGTAAATTGCTGATGCCGAAGCATCTTTAAGAACCGAAATGGTTTCTATATCTTCACTGTTCAAAAAATCGATATCATCAAAGAAGGTTCCATCCACTACATAAAGAGGATCAGAGGCCCCGCCAACATAAGACCCTATACCACGAACTCTAATAGTGGGTGCAGCACCGGGAGCCCCACTACTGACCACTTGTAAACCCGCTACTTTTCCTTGAAGTGACTGCATGGCCGAACCGGAAGGTGTTCTGGTAATATCCTCAGATTTAATGGTAGTAATAGCCCCCGTTAAATCGGCTTTCTTTTGTGTACCGTAACCTACCACCACCACCTCATCCAACGCTTGGGCATCTACCTGAAGTTCAATATTAAAGGAGGTCTTTGCATTAACAGGAATTTCCAAAGTGGTAAATCCTAGATAACTTACGACCAAGATGCCATTGCTCGGGACATTGGAAAGTACAAAGTTGCCATCAAAATCGGTTTGTGTTCCTGTAGTTGTTCCTTTAACAATCACGGAAGCCCCTGGCATGGGCTGATTGTCATTATCGGTTACCGTACCGCTTATAGATAAATTATCCTGACCGAAAGTAAACCATTGAAACAACAAGAACGAAATTAACAATAAAACGTTTTTTATTTTCATAATTGCCTAAAGATTGAGTTAGTTGATTACTAAATTAACAAAACGTTAACCCAATAGGCTTTGAGTAGGGTACATAAAAACTACATCAGAAAAAAATAAGGGCTTAAGCCCCATTCTGCAAGTGATTGCAGTAGTGATGAATAGTATTTATAAAGATTTTTTAACACTATGATGTACTAATGATGTAATAGGTAAAAACGGGTTAAAACCTTAATATTTGAGCGTTTCACTTTAATTTTCTTACTTAAGCGTAATAAGGAAGTTAGATATGTTCTGTTCACTGTCGAGTTCCAGTTTTTTCCGAAGTCGGTAACGATGTATCTCAACTCCTCTTGTACTGATCCCCATCAAGGGAGCTATTTCTTTGGAAACAAGATTCATTTTAAGATAGGCGCATAATTTTAGATCCTTTGAAGTAAGGCCAGGGTAGCGCACCAATAGCGTCTCAAAAAAGTCGTTGTGCAGTTCTTTAAAATTGACTTCAAAATGTCTCCAATCCTCATCGTCGCTAATAGCGCTGTTCAATTTTTTCATAAAGGAACGGTAACGCTGTTGATTATCAAATTTAGATTTGTTCATCAGAAGAAGGTTTTTGAGCTCTAGGATAAGCTCATTCTTTCTGGCCATGCTCATGGTGGTGCTGGTCAATTCCTTCTGTTTCATTTTTATTTCCTTCGCTAACTTTTCTTTCTCTAGTTGGGCCAACTGCTCTTCTTGTTCCCGTTCCAATTTTTCTTTTAAGAGACCATGCTTCCGCTCCAACTTACGTCTGTTATAGTTTCGTACCATAAAACCTGCCCATATCCCCATTAACCCATAAATAACAAAACTCACCGTAGAAAAATACCATGGCGGTTTTATCTCGAACTCCAATTGTTGGGGCAGGGAACGTACGTTATCTATTCCCACAGTAAAGGCCTTTAACTTGTAACTACCGTAAGGGAGGTTTTGAAATGAAACTACTCCCTTGTCTAGGTTACCAGATTGTTTCAAAGGACCATTAAGTTCATAATAATATCTAGGCTGTATCAGCTTGGAAGCGGCCATTTCAACCAGAATATTATGGGAACGTTTATAAGGGATCACAAAGGACCCTTCTCCTAAAGAATATATCTTTTCCTGATCTTTGAACCGGACAAATTTGGGTGCTGTAAGTTCAACGTTTTGAAGATGACGCCTGAGTTGGGCTAGGTTCAATTTACTAAAACCATCACTAAGGGTGAAAAAATAAATACTATCATTAAGTTTTATGATGTTTTGGGACGCTGGCACCAATCTCTTGCCCAATTGCGAATCTTCCAATATAAAATAATCTTTCTTAAGATTGGTTATGAGTAATTCCTTGGCTCCTTCATTGTCGATAAACCAATAGTTATCGTCATCAAAATGTACCAGCTCCTTATAATTATAATCTTGGAACTCCTCAAAAACAATTATCTTACCTACTATAGGATCGTATTTATACCAAACACCTTCGCTGAAAAGCACGATTTGATTTTTGATTTTAAAGAGTTTTATATTGTATATATTCGGGATGGACTCCGGTCCAAATTCCTGCTTCTGCACCACACTCCTGTAATCATCGCTAAGGGTAATTCGATATAATCCCTTATAAGGATGAGCCACCCAAAGAGTTGTGGGATTTTCGAAAGACAAATATTTTATGGGGAAGGATATTCCTTGAATGGCCGCTACGGACCATTGCCCTTGTTCGTCCTTATGATACCTTGCCAAGCCGGTATAGGTTCCCTGTAGGTAGAGTGAATTAGCCCCAGGCGCTTTTGCGATTTGGTAGCCACCGGAAATTTCGGATATCGGCTTTAAATTCCCCTTATCCAGAATGAAAGTTCCCGTATTGTGACCGCAGAACAAATCTCCCGCTATCACCTCTAGATCCCAGATATGTCCTTGAGAGCCCTCTACAAACCTAAGCTTCTCCCCTTCAAAATAATAAATGCCGGTATTGCTGCCCAAATATAGGGTTCCGCGGTGCAAGGCCATATCATATACCGTACCCACCACTCCGGTATAATCGGTATAATAGGTAAGCGGATTATCTGTTTGCAGCCTATCAATTCCATTGTCCAACCCTATCCAAAGTTGTTTTTCAAACTGTTCCAAGGCCAATACGGTATTATTCTGAAGTCCAACCTCCCTATTTAAGTAATGAAAGGTATTATCTTCCGGGTCAAAAATGTAGATACCGTTCTTAATGGTTCCAAAGGCCAATTTACCATTATCCAAGAGCAGCACCTGATTTAACTGGTGCTGTTTCAGCTCCTTGTTGATTTCCTCCACCAAAGGCTCCAAACTACCTTCGGTTAGTAGATATGCTCCATGCAGCTTGGTCCCTATTAACAAACCAGTAGGAGTAGGCTCCATATCCACAACAATCTTAGTATTTAAAATTTCAGAATCAATAACAGGAAGCAGTTCCTTATCCTTTATATAACTTAACCCATTTTGTCCCCCGGCAACAACAATCATATCCTCCCAAACGACCATATGGTTCACTACAAAACGAGGTTCCACAATGGAAATTTGGTTCTCTTGGTACATATAAATCCCCGAAAAAGAACGGAACATTATGGCATCGCCAAAAGGCAATATTTGCCAAAATTCCTCACTGGTAAATTCGTGGTCCTGGATTAGATTGGTAAGAGAAGTATACTCCAGTCCTCCAAATTCGTTTTTTTCCCAAAACCCGAACTCTTCGTATGAGCCGGTATAAATCTTTTCCTCAATCCAAGCTACAGAACGGATGATGGTCTTATTAGGAAGTTGATATAATGTCCATTGCTCCCCGTTGTAATGCAGCAATCCCTTTCCATTGGCTACATACAGCTCTCCTTCTGGGGCTACGGCAAGGTCCCAGTTATTACTGGCAGCCTGATATTCGAAGATGCGGTAATTCTGAATGGGCGGAATTAGAACCTGTCCCATCAAGAAAAATGGAAAGACACAAAGGAATAAACTAAATATTATAAAGTTTTTAATATTTACCATACGTAAAGCGACTGCATTGTTTTTTGGCTATTGGCTAGGAAGTTACGAAAACTGGATAAAACGATAGAAAATAGTTTAAAAGACTTCCATACCATGATAGGCTGTTAAACACAGAGACCAATGCTGGATCTGGTCTTAGAAATCGAATACTGGTTTGTTTTAGGTGCCAAACCACCATTAGATAAGAAGATCCTTGTATCCGCTATCGAAGGCCACCTTGGGCAATTTAAGAAAGAAATGTATTAATTTTTATTCAAGGGTAGTAGAAGATCAAGGTGGTAGGGTACCGGCTTTTGTAAGATGTTCCCCCATTTACATCGGCCGGACTGGTCCCACCAAAATTCGTTTTTACGAAATTTGCCTTTTTAATCTTAACACAAGCTACTCACCAGTAACTTAATCAATTCAAAAATAACACTTTAACATTCACAGAAATCTAAGATTGTATAACCGTAGCCCTTATTCTTATAAACGTACGTAATCCTTTAGGGAAAGTTCTGGAAGCAACCAATAACGCCCGCCTCCAAAAAATGGATGGCGTATATCATATGTCTTAAAAATTTGAATGTTCACTTAGGTTTTACCGGTATTTTTTGGTTCTCGAAAAGTGATAAAACAAAAGAGATGGCGTCTTTATGAGCCATCTCTTTTAAGTTATAAAAACTGTCCCACAAATAAAGGGAAGCTCAGTATTTTCTAAACAAATGCCTTTGGAGTCGGAAGAAAAAATCTTCCAGCCATGAGAAGGGTGATGAACCCTGTTCTTAAATCTCAAGCATAAAATCGTCGTCATCAAAGTCTTCCTCTGAAATTTGCCGTTCAACATCTTTTTTCACATTTCCCAAAGGGTTAGTATTTGCTACACTGCCCAAAGCATCTAAAGACTTCATAATGATATCTTTATCCCATTTATCTAAAGCCATGTCCAATGTTTTCTCCGCATTATCCATAGCTCTGTCTTGTTGCCCATACTTCTTATCTATTGTTTTATTTAGGGCATCAAACATCTTTGCATTATCAATTCCTTTTTGCCTGGCTTTTGCTTCAAGTTCCCTTGATTTAAGTTTATTATTTGATAAGTTATTAATTGTGTCTAGAGTTTTTCCTTGAATCTCACTGACTTTTGAGATCGCTTCCTGCTCTAGATCAAGTCTTTTAAGTTTTAAATTATATTCATGTTCATCTTTTATTTTATTGTTTTGAGCAGGTAGATTGGAGCTTGAATTTTCCTGTGGTAAATTTTCTTTTTCCATAATTATATTTTATTAATATTTAATTTTTCTTGAATGTTTTTAAATACTTTAGCGTAACCTTCAACTACACTGCGGTTTTTATTATAAACATCTTGAGCTCTTATTTCCTTCCGGTGTGTGCTTTCAAATTTTTCAAAATTTTCGTTTCTTATCGTTTGATAATCCAGTAATTCATTTAATGTTCTAGGTGTAGATTCATTTAAATCTTTATTTAATTGATCGAATTTTGAGGCAAGATTAGTTTTCTTAATTCTTCGAGACCAAGCTTTTGAAAAGTTAGATCTTTTACTTCTAAACAAAATGCCCCAAAAAGACAAATCAACCTCTTCATTTAATACGGCATGACTAATTTGAATTTTATCTTGTTCTAAATCAAAAGGTTTTCGCTTATACCTATATTCTTGATATATAGGGTTACTATTTAATTCATTTACAATTGGTAGAAGCTGTTCGGTGAAAGTCCGGTTTAAAATTATTTCGCACCAATCATATAATCTTTTGTGTTTTCTTAAACCTCTTTCCTCTATTAACATTTCATTTATAGTGGAGCCAACCTTTTCCATCTCGTTATTGAGTTCTAAATTTACAGCTCTAATTTGTTTTATAACCTCACTATTTTGAGTTAAAAGTTTACCCACCCCATCTAAAACCCCAATAGCTATTGAAACACCTACTTCAGTTGCAACTCTTTTTTGGTCGGATTTTGTCCATTCTGATTTTTGCGCCAATTCGTTAAACGAACCGTTTTGAAGAGCATTAAACCCCGAACTTAATACATTAGCCCCTATAGCTCCCAAATTGGTGGTTTCAATATCTGAGAAATCCAAATCTGCAGAAACCATAGTTTCGGCTATTTCGTACTGACTGTAATTCCTTACTTCATTAAAATATTCTGCCCTATAGTCCTTCAATTTAAATCTTCCAAAAAACTCATTAATAATGAAATCCGAAATTTCATACATAGATTTGTAGACTTCTAGTTTTTCTTTAGCGATTTGTAATTCAGCTTCGGTTAAAGTTGTACGCCATAAATTTATAGCTGGTTTTAGATTTTCATTAATAAAGTCAACTTTTAAAGTGAAATCTTTTTTAGCTGTTTTTGATCTGAAATAACTCGAGGAAAGCTCAAAATTATCTAATGCTTGGTAGTAATCGATAGCAGTGTTTCCAATACTTTCGTCTAATAATTGGACTGATTCAATTTGTCTAATTTGGCTGAGAGCTTCTTCTTTATCTGAATTAGACATTGAAAATCCACAATAACAACTTTCCGTATTATAATCTATATCTGCACCACAATTTGTACAATTAATTGTATTTGTCATAATTTTGGATTTAAAATGATTAAATAGAATTTGTTATGTCAAGGTAGATATAAGTTAGTATTAGGATGATGGGTAAAATATAAATCAAAGGATCTTCTTTTATTTTAAACTTTCCCCCTATTTGATTATGAGCTTTTCTTTTTACTAAAGGGCTTAAAATTAATGTTGTTAGTAGCATATACGCTATATAAACACCTACAAGTAAGAGAATTAACATATTATTTTTGGTTTTTTTATTTCTTTATGAATTTTAGCAAATTCTTCATCTATTTTCTCTTTAAAACTCGAAGCAGTTTTTTGGTCTATCATTTTTCCTATTTTTAATCTTGTTTTGTTTTTTGGCTCCCAGAAACCATGGAGGTTAAATCTATATAATTGCAGAATAAGATATTCCCTCAATGTATAACCGTTATAATTCCAATAAAAAAACAACAGACTTATTAAGCTTATTTTTAATCCCTTAAAAGTCATCACCAGACTTCTGTCTTGGTTTAAAAACCTATAATTAAATGATAAACGTAGGAAAACAGACTTATTGGTTAGTTTCTATTTAGATTTAGGATAGTATGCCGATTTTAATAAGATTAGACTCAAAAACTACAAATGAGCAACCCTAAAAGGTATCCGGTATCCCCTTAATAAGAAATCTCAATTTGAGGATAGTCTACTTGGTCAATGACATCCTTCCTATTAGCCTCTTGTTTTCGGCTGTAAAGATCCTTGCTCACGGGATAGGCACGGAAGGCCTCGTCGGACATATCGGTGGCGATCAGGTTTTTTATATCGGCCTCCCCCAAGCTGTCGTCTAACCAGGCAGCTATATCGGCATCGTTTAAGATTACGGGACGGCGGAATTTTTCGTTGTGGATCTTAGCAAATAATGGTGTAGCCGCCTTGGTTAGTACCGTAAAAGTATTGTAACCGTCTTTGGTCACCGTATAGAGTCCGGCCAGACTTAATATTTCTCGGTCCTTTCTTTCAAAATAAAAAGGCACCTTAAATTTTTTGGGCGCCGTATGGGGCTCAAAAAATCCGTCTACAGGAAGTATACAACG
This sequence comes from Arenibacter nanhaiticus, assembly GCF_900141935.1. Lineage (GTDB taxonomy): Bacteria > Bacteroidota > Bacteroidia > Flavobacteriales > Flavobacteriaceae > Arenibacter > Arenibacter nanhaiticus. Next base: position 78,286 of record NZ_FQYX01000019.1, read on the forward strand.
TTTGGTATACACACTGTTTTTATAGATAAAATGATCGAAAAGCTTTTCGGAACGGGCATTGAGTCCGGCGCCAAAACGGGCAGCCCCCTTATAGTACTCCCGATAGTCCGCTCCCAGTTGCTGCGGTGGCATAATTCCCCACATAGAAGGGGTGAGATTCTCCTTTGCCTCTTGAGGGATAATCCATAGCAAAGGATGGTTCCAACCATTGGCATGCGGATATACCAATTCCCCTTCGGGAGCCCTGGCCCCTACCAATTTACTTACCTTATAAAAGAGCTCCAGCTCCTTGGCCTTTCTTGTGACACGCGTACTATAGCACATTGGTATTCCCTTTTTTAAACTTTCCCATTTAAAAATACTGTGTTAAAGTTAAACAATGATTTTCTATTTTTTTTACCTTTGGATATATTCCATATAATTGGAGTATATCCATTTTAACAATGAAACAGTCTATTCTACATCTAGATTTGGATACCTTTTTTGTCTCCTGCGAAAGGCTAATCGATAGCCGTTTGCTAAAAAGACCCCTATTGGTAGGCGGTTTAAGCGATAGAGGGGTGGTAGCCGCTTGCAGCTATGAGACCCGAAAATTTGGGATCAATTCCGGTATGCCCATGAAACTTGCCCGCCAACTATGTCCGGAAGCCGTGGTTATTAGGGGCAATTCGTCTACCTATACCAAATACTCCCATGTGGTGACCGAAATAATAAAGGAAAGAGCCCCTGTGTTTGAGAAGGCCAGTATAGACGAATTTTATGTGGACCTGAGTGGCATGGACAAATTTTTTGGCTGTTACCAATACGCTTCGGAAATGAGGCAGCAGATTTTAAAAGAAACCGGACTCCCCATATCCTTTGGGTTATCGCAAAACAAAATAGTTTCTAAGGTAGCCACCGGAGAGGCCAAGCCCAACAACCAATTGCAAATAGATTACGGTTTCGAAAAGCAGTTCCTAGCGCCCCTATCGGTGCGCAAGCTTCCGGCAGTAGGCAAAAAAACCTACCAAACCCTGATCAATATGGGGGTCGAACGGATAAAAACGGTTCAGGAAATGCCCTTAGAACTTATGACAAGCGCCTTTGGTGCCAACGGAAAAACTATTTGGAAAAGGGCCAATGGCATCGATAATCCGCCACTCATCCCTTTCCACGAACGGAAATCTATTTCTACGGAACGCACCTATGACCGCGATACTATAGATATGGACAAGCTAAGGACCACCATAGTAGCCATGACCGAAAATTTAGCCTACCAGCTAAGAAGGGGCAATAAGCTAAGCTGTACTGTTGCGGTAAAGATTCGCTATTCGGACTTTAACACCTATACCAAGCAAAAGCAAATAGCTTTTACCAGCGCCGACCACGTTTTGGTGCCTACCGTCCTAGAGCTATTTAACAACCTTTACAACAGAAGGCTGCTCATCCGTTTGGTGGGCGTAAAATTCAGCCATCTGGTCAGCGGTAACTACCAAATAAACCTTTTTGACGATACCGAAGAAATGCTCGACCTGTACAAGGCGATGGACCATATACGAAACCGGTACGGGGAAAGCAGTATTATGAGGGCAGCCTCTCTAGGAGCCAAAACCATAGGCAGGTTTCACAACCCCTTTGCTGGCGAGCCCCCTGTTGTATTAGCGCATAGAAAACAATAATGTACATTAATTGCCACTCATATTATTCCTTAAACTATGGCAGCTTCTCGGAAATAACCCTCTTAGAGCTTGCCCGGGAAAACCATGTGACCACTTTGGCCCTGACCGATATTAACAATACCTCGGCCTGCCTGAATTTTATACGCTGTGCCAAGGATTTTAATATAAAGCCCATTGTAGGGATCGATTTTAGACAAGGGACCGCACAGCAATACGTTGGCCTGGCCAAAAACAACAGCGGTTTTCAGGAACTCAACGCCTTCCTTTCCCGTCATTTGAGTCAAGGCATCGATATTCCGCCAGAAGCCCCTATGTTTAAAAACGCCTTTGTTGTTTATCCCTTCGAAAAGGTATTGCGCCTAGAGAAAACCTCTTTTAGGGAACATGAGTATATAGGGGTCTCCGTAGCAGAGCTTAGAAAACTCCCTTTTTCAAAATACTGCGGTCTAAAGGATAAACTGGTCATTCAGCAAACGGTAAGTTTTAGGCACAAAAGAGATTTTAATACCCATAGGCTTTTGCGGGCTATTGGCCTAAATACGTTATTGAGCAAGCTCCCCCAAGACGAACAAGGGACAGAGACCGATATGATGCTCCCCTACGAGCAGTTATTGGAACGGTATAAGGAGTTTCCACACCTGATAGAAAACACCAAAAAACTAATGGCACAATGCCACATTGAGTTTTCTTTTGGCAACGATCGCCGTTCTCAAAACCAACAGTATTACTACCATAGTAAGGAAGAAGATTATCAGCGGCTAAAGGAGCTTTGTGAAGCCGGACTCCCCAAACGCTACCCCGATCCTACTGCTCAGGTAAAGGAACGCATGCTACGGGAACTCAAGATTATCTACGAACTCGAATTTGTGTCCTATTTCCTCATCAACCACGATATTGTCAGCTATGCCGCCAGCAAGGGCTACCCCCATGTGGGCCGGGGCAGTGGCGCCAACAGTATTGTGGCCTATATTATTGGGATTACGGATGTAGACCCTATAGAACTCGACCTGTATTTTGAGCGGTTTATAAACCCTTATCGGACCTCGCCCCCCGATTTTGATATCGATTTTTCTTGGAAAGAAAGAGACGATGTTACCGCCTATATCTTTAGCCGATTTCCCAATGTAGCGCTGTTGGCTACCTACAATACTTTTAAATACCGGGCAGCGGTACGCGAACTCGGAAAAGTCTTTGGCCTGCCCAAAGAGGAAATAGACAAACTCTGCTCTGGCCACTACAGTCCGGATACTTTGGACCAGCTATCGCATCTAGTTTTAAAATACGCCAGCTGGATCCAGGGATTTCCCAACTATATCAGCGTTCACGCTGCCGGGATCCTTATTCTGGACAAGCCCATACACTATTATTCGGCCACTACCCTGCCGCCAAAAGGCTTTCCTACGGTACAGTTCGATATGATCATCGCGGAAGATGTGGGAATTTTTAAGTTCGATATTTTAGGGCAACGCGGCCTTGCCAAAATCAAGGATGCCATAGCCATTATTCGGCAGAACCAGCCCAATGCCCCACTGATGGATATTAAAAATGTGGCCTATTTTAAAGCCGACAAAAAAATAAATGCCCTCTTGCAACAAGGCCAGGCCGTAGGGGCCTATTATGTAGAGTCGCCCGCCATGCGGGGCCTGTTAAAAAAACTACAGACACAGGATTATTTAGGCTTGGTAGCGGCCAGTTCTATCATTCGCCCGGGAGTATCGAGCTCTGGGATGAAAAACGAATTTATCCTCCGCCAACGCATGCCCGAACGCAGAAAACAGGCCAATCCGATACTGTGGAAGATAATGCCCGAAACCTATGGTATAATGGTATACCAAGAAGACGTGCTAAAAGTTGCCCACCACTTCGCCGGCTTAGATTTGGGCGAGGCCGATGTACTAAGGAGAGGGATGAGCGGAAAATTCAGGTCTCGGGAAGAATTTTCCGCCGTAGAAGAGAAATTTAGAGCCAATTGCAAGGCTAAAGGCTACCCGGAGACTCTTATTAACGAGGTTTGGGAACAGATAAAAAGTTTTGCCGGTTATGCCTTTGCCAAAGGACATTCGGCCTCCTACGCCGTAGAAAGCTATCAGAGCCTGTATTTAAAATGTTATTTCCCGCTAGAATTTATGGTCGCCGTCCTCAATAATGGTGGCGGATTCTATGATGCGGAACTCTATATCCAAGAAGCCAAAAAATGGGGCGCTACTATCCATGCCCCTTGTATCAACCTAAGCGACCACCCCAATGTTATTTATGGGAAGGATATTTATTTGGGGTTCGGCTATTTAAAAAGCTTGGAGAAGTTAGTAATCCAACGCCTGTTAAGCGAACGCCAATTGCAGGGACCCTACCGCTCCTTTGACGATTTTATAGACCGAGTCCCCATTAGTTTGGAGCAATTGAGCATATTAGTTCGGATAAATGCCTTTCGTTTTACCGGTATCCCAAAAAAAGAACTGCTTTGGCATGCCATATTTAAGACCAAGGCCAATAAGGAGAAATCGCCCCAGGCCAGTTTATTCGTTGCCAAACACCGGTCATTTACGATCCCTACACTAGCGTCCAATTCCATAGAAGAGGCCTACGACCAAATAGAACTCTTGGGCTTTCCCCTTTGCACCTATTTTGATATGGTTGCCCAAGACCTCCAAGGGGGCATCATGGCCAACGAGCTGTACAAACACAAAAACAAAGAGGTATTACTCTACGGCGCTATGGTACACACTCGGTACAATACCACCTCCAAAGGCGACAGAATGCGGTTTACCACGATGTTAGATCGGGAAGGCAATTTCTTCGACTGCGTACATTTTCCGCTGTCCATGGCAAAATCGCCCATTCAAGGCAAAGGCGTCTATGCCTGTTACGGCACCGTAACCGAGGAATTCGGTTTCTACAGCCTTACCGTTTCTTGGACCAAAAAGCTACCCCTACAAAACGATCCCAGGTATCAGCAAGCCGTATAATATGTTACGGTACACCCATAGAAAAAGGCTCACTCCAATTCATATTCCTATGAGTATAATCATTTGGGCGTTCCCTCCTTCGTCGGTCAGGCTTTCCGCTGTATCTTTTTTAAAGGTCCCGTGGGCCTCTAAAAAAGGATGCCGCTGCAATCCCTAACGCGAGGATTTCAGTTAACAATTAGCAATAAACAATGTGGAAAAAATAATCGGTGAACGGTGAACAGTAATCAGTACCTCCCCCGCATGTTGCGGGACTACCGGTCAATATGACTTTTGGTTAATATTGAACAAATACATTTTTAGTCATATGATAGGGAAGTTCAAAGAGAAAAGAAAATAGAGGACCGCACAGCAGCATTTGGAGTAAGGGGCCAGCTGT
>NZ_FQYX01000018.1 GCF_900141935.1 Arenibacter nanhaiticus
TCGGAAGCCAGGTGGCGTACCCAACATTCCTTGTTGCGAAATGCCGATGTATACCCTACCCATGGGTTGGGACCAATAGCCGTAATGGCCGATGTAAACCGAGGCAATAGATTTGTATCCCTTACCTCCCACGCTTCAAAACCATTGGGACTGCACAACTATATTGTGAACCACCCTAAAGGAGGGCCCGACCACCCTAATGCCAAAATTAAATGGAAACAGGGCGATGTGATTACCACTACTATTGAAACCGCAAAAGGTGAAACCATTATCGTAACCCACGATTGTAACCTGCCAAGACCTTATTCTTTAGGCTTTAGAGTACAAGGGGTAAGCGGAATTTCCGAATTTGACTACCATACCAAAAGGATTCATATCGAAGGAAAGACCGAAGGACATGGCTGGGAAGACATGGACTCCTATATCAAGGAATACGACCACCCACTTTGGAAGAAGCACGGAAGCGGCGCTACCGAAGCAGGCCATGGCGGAATTGACTTTTTCGTGATCAATGCCTTTGTGGAATCGGCCAAGGAAAATATAGCACCCCCGATGGATGCCTATGACGCGGCGGCATGGAGTGCAGTGACCCCATTGTCCGAGCTGTCTATTGAAAACAACGGGGCCCCACAGGATTTCCCGGATTTTACCAGAGGAAACTGGATCAAAAGAGCCCCCTATAATTGGATGAAAGAGACCTATTAGGAACAGGGCCTATTTTAAAATAATAGTGCAGAAGTATGTTTTCATATTGTTTTGGTTATAGTTAGTTTGCATGGGGATGTCTTTAATTAGGCATCCCTTTTTTCTAGAACGCGAAGGAATTAAAAGCTAACAATAAGTATTGTCTAGGAAATCTCGCCCGTTCCCTAAGCAGATAGGCCATGAATTGGCATGGGTAGTTGGGCGTTCCCTCCTTCGTCGGTCGGGCCCTTTGCTATATCCCTTGCGCTGCTGCGGGGATGCCGCATCGGTCCCTAACGCATAATAATGCACCGAATCCTACAGTAGATTTCTTTTTTCCAAAGTTCATCTAAGAAACCTGGTTGGGCCAGAATTATGGAAGGAGTTCTTTTAGTAGGAAGGGCGGATGGTTATTAAAAATAAGTATTTCAGGCTTGCTTAAAGTTGAAATCTGATGAAATAGATGCCGGTTTTTCTAAAAATGTGGAGGTTTCCGTATTTGGTTCTCCGTTACCATAGTTTTAGGGATAGCTATTTTATTTAACTTTATAAATTTTTTAAAAACGTTTTGGGCCAACCAAGTTATTTTCCAGGGACTCTAATAATTGAATGTCCATCAGGAACCATTATATAAAGTCGTTGGAAGGTCAGAAATAAAATATTTATTAAACATTAATTACATAAGAATGAATCGATTGTTGTCAAATTTTTATCTACTAGGGGCTTTTATAGTACTATTTTCTTCCTGTAAGGGGGAAAAAAAAGAGGTGTCTGTCCAAAACTTGGATCAAAAGCCTAATATCATTTATATTTTGGCCGATGATTTGGGGTATGCCGAATTGGGAGCGTACGGGCAGGAAAAAATAGAAACTCCCAATATAGATGCCCTAGCAAAGAACGGGATGCTTTTTACCCAGCATTATACCGGCGCGCCGGTATGTGCCCCGGCACGCTATAATTTACTGACCGGGAAACATTCTGGCCGCTCTTATGTTAGAGGAAACGATGAGTGGAGAGAACGTGGAGAAGTATGGAATTACGTGGCGGCCATAAAGGATTCTACCTTAGAAGGGCAACGCCCTATACCTATGAGTACCGTTACCGTTGCCCAAAAACTTAAAGAGGCGGGCTATGCCACGGGAATGGTCGGAAAATGGGGCTTGGGTGCACCGCATACGGAGTCGGTGCCTACGAATTTTGGCTTCGATTATTTCTTTGGATTCAACTGCCAGCGCCAAGCCCATACCTATTACCCGGTACACTTGTATGAGAACAATACCAGGGTGTATTTAAACAATGATACCATTGCTCCCAATACCAAATTGGAGAAAGGAGCCGATCCTTACAAAGAAGCTAGCTATGCCAAATACGATCTAAATGATTACGCCTCGGAGTTGATCTTCGATAAGATTACCCAATTTGTAGACGACCATAAAAAGGAACCCTTTTTTATGTATTGGGCAGATCCTATTCCGCATGCACCGCTACAGGCACCCAAGCGCTGGGTAGATTATTATATCGAAAAATTTGGGGACGAAGAACCTTATTTGGGCAACAAAAGTTATTTTCCACATAAGAATCCACGTGCTGCCTATGCGGCTATGGTTTCTTATTTAGACGAGAATGTCGGGAAACTAGTGGCGCAACTGAAAAAGGAAGGAATCTACGAAAATACCGTGATTATGTTTACTTCAGACAACGGACCTACCTATAATGGAGGAACAGACTCTCCTTGGTTTAAGAGTGCTGAACCTTTTAGAAGCGAGTATGGCTATGGAAAAGGATTTTTGTACGAAGGGGGAATCCGTATTCCTATGATTGCTTCATGGCCCGGAAAAATAAAGGCAGGCAGCACTACAGATCATATCTCGGCACATTATGATGTTATGGCCACATTAACGGAACTGACAGGACAGTCTGCGCCAGATGATACTGATGGAATTAGCTTTTTGCCAACACTTTTAGGAGCTGAGGAGAAACAAAAACAACATGAGTTTTTATTTTGGGAGTATCCAGAATACGGCGGACAAGTGGCTATCCGTATGGGCGATTGGAAAGTGCTTAGACGAAATCTGAAAAATAAAAATGAAACACCTACCCTAGAACTCTATAATCTTAAGGACGATGTGAGGGAAGAAAACAACTTGGCAGAACAACATCCGGAAATTTTGGAACAAGCTGCCGCCATATTTGCTAGGGAACACCAAAATGCAGAAGTCGAGAATTTCAGGATTCCCATGATCGAAAACGGATTGTTAGAACAATAGCAAGGAATAATTAAATATCGTACAAGCTTTGTTATATAGGGGCAACCTTAATCTTTTGGTTTAGTTACGGAAGAATAAGGTTGCCCTTAATATTTATGCGGCATTTATCGGTGATTATCCCTTAAAATTTATGTATCGTTTACATTTAACAGGGATTTTCATTTCCGTGAATGGTTTTAAAATTTTAACTTAGGGGCTGTCATTTTTCTTTCTACTTCATTAGATCGATTTGCCAATTTACTATTGAAAACCATCTTTTCTCTAGAATTATCCAATTATAAAAACCAGTATTTTTAATGAAATTACCTGCTTATTTTTTCTTTCTCCTATTAATATGTTCTTGTAAAACATCCTATGACGAACCCATTATTTCTTTGGAAGATTATAAGGTCGAAGAAGGATTTGAACTTCAAATGGTAGCCTCCGAACCCCTTTTGGTTGCTCCAGTGGCTATGGATTTTGATAGTAAGGGGCGAATTTGGGTGGCCGAAATGCCAGGGTTTATGAACAATATTGATGGTACAGGGGAAGAGCTTCCGACGGGATCTATAAAAATCCTGGAAGATTTGGATAATGATGGGCGCATGGACCATGTGAAAATATTTTTGGATAGCTTGGTGATGCCTAGGGCACTAGCACATGTATATGGGGGATTGTTGTATGCAGAACCTCCTTATTTGCGTTTTGTGGAGATCGAAAATGATCAGCCCGTCAATTCCATCGTAGTAGATTCCCTCTACGCAGCCGATGGAAACCCGGAGCACCAGCCAAATGGGCTGATGATGAATGTCGATAACTGGATTTACAACGCCAAATCGCATTTTAGGTACCAACGGAAAAATGGACAATGGATAAAAGAACCTACTACCTTTAGAGGACAATGGGGTATTAGCCATGATGATTTTGGTCGACTTTATTACAATGACAATTCCAGGCAGTTGTTGGGCGATTATATGTTGCCCAATAGGCTGATCCGAAACCAATATCATATTCCTACGGTAGGCCTAGGACATATGCTGACCAAGGACCAGCGGGTATATCCCCTACATGCCGCCTCGGTCAACAGGGGCTATGAAAAGGGAATTTTAGACAAGGACAGCTTATTGGTAAATGTAACGGCTGCCTGCGGTCCCTTGGTGTATCGCGGAGGACAGTTTCCTTCGGACTACCACCAAAATGTCTTTGTTTGTGCTCCCGAAGCAAACCTGATAAAAAGAAATATACTGTCCTTTAATGGCGACCGTATTTCCGCAGAACAGGCCTGGCAGGGAAAGGAGTTTGTGGCCTCATATGACGAGGGGTTTCGCCCGGTGAATTTAACCAACGGTCCCGATGGAAGCATGTATATTGTCGATATGCATAGGGGCGTCATTGGGCATCATGCCTATTTAAGCCCTTATTTAAAAGAAAAATCGCTAGAGAAACAATTAGATACCATTATAGACTTCGGAAGAATTTTAAAGGTTAAAAAACAAGGGGCCGAAACAACAAGCCTCCGTGATTTCGATAAATTATCAGCTTCGGAACTGCTAGCATTGTTAAAAAATAAAAATGGATGGATCCGTGATAGGGCACAACATTATCTGGTCTTTAAAAACAAAACAGAGGTTATAGCCGACCTAGAGAAGTTGGTCCTGGACCCCATTTTACCACTGGCGCAAATACATGCCCTCTATACCTTACAAGGCCTAGAGGCGTTGAAGTTGCCGACCCTTATAGAGGTTGCTAAGGACAGCGATCCCGATGTAAGCGCACATGCCTTGGTATTACTCGAAGATTTTGCGTCTGCGGAAAATGTGGCCGTGGCAAAAAATCTCTTTATAGACGTTTTGAAAAGAAAAGATGTAGCCTTAGATCTATACCTAAGCTCCTCCATAGGGGTATGGGCCGAGGTTTCCCAAGAAGAGTTCTTTCCCATTGTGTACCAATTGTCCAATACCTATAAAGAACATAAAATTGTTCAAGATGCCTTAATAAGTGGTATGTCGACGACAGCATCTGACTTTCAGCTGGCCATTGAAAGTGGTGGCGATCTGCTGCAAGATGATATCAAAACACTGCTTGCAAAAAGCTTAGAGCGAAAGAAGCAACAAAAACCGAATGCTATTTTCGTAAGAAAAAGTTTGTCCGAGGACACTAGAACCAAGGGCGCTAAGTTATTTCGTCAAATATGTGCGTCTTGCCACGGAGCAGGAGGAGAAGGAATGGATGGGTTGGCACCCCCCTTGTTAAATTCTGAATATGTCGCTAACCATATGGAAAGGTTAGGCCTTATTATTCTCCATGGATTAAAAGGACCAGTGACAGTCAATGGAGAAGTGTATGAATATAACCATACCATGCCCGGTTTGGCCAGTAATGAGGCTATTTCCGACAAGGATATTACAGATCTTGTTTCTTATATCACCAATGCGTTTTCTGATGTGCCAAGTCAATTGGCACCGGAAAAAGTGAAAGAACTTAGGGGTAAAAAGCCAAAAGAAGGGATGGAGTATACAGAGGGAGAATTGTTGGAGTATGTAAAACAATTGCAATAAGAAACTTTATTGGAGTTCTCTGAGCTGCTAAGGTCAGGGAGAAAATAGTCTTAAAGTACCAAATAAGACGACCAAAAATGAAGGACGATAAAGCCATAAATAATAAACTTACCAAATAGTAATATGAAGACTTTTATCAGCGACGATTTTCTGTTGCAAAACGATTTTTCCAAACGCCTATTTCACGATTATGCCAAGGAATTACCGATAATAGATTACCATAACCACCTGCCTGCCGAAGAAATTGCCAGAAATAGGGGTTTTGAGAACATCAGTCAGGCTTGGTTGGCAGGGGACCATTATAAGTGGCGGGCTATGCGTGCCTTAGGAATCAATGAGAAATACATCACTGGGAAGGCCTCCGATAAGGACAAGTTTTTAAAATGGGCGGAAACGGTGCCCTATACCTTAAGGAACCCTTTGTACCATTGGACACATTTGGAACTACAACGTTATTTTGGTATTCAGGAGTTGTTGGGACCAAATAATGCAGAGGACATTTATGAAAAAACCTCGGCAATGCTTCAGCAGCCTTCACATACCTCCATTGGTTTGTTACAACAGCAAAAGGTGGAGTCCTTGTGTACAACCGATGATCCTACAGATTCATTACAACATCATGCAAGTATAGGGCAGCAGGGCATTAGCCCAAAAACATTTCCCACTTTTAGACCGGACAAGGCCTTTGCCGTCGATGGGGGAGCTACCTATCTAAACTATTTAGAAAAGCTGTCAGAAGTGTCTAAGAAGGAGATCGGAACCTATGAAGACCTCCTGCAAGCATTAAAAGAACGAATAGCGTATTTTCACGACCACGGCTGTCGTTTGGCAGACCATGGATTGGAACAGTTATACCACTTTAAAGAAGGAGCCTACTCCATAACAAATATTTTTGCCAAGGCCAAGGAAGGGAAGCCCGTTACTACGGAAGAAGTACATTACTTTAAGGCTCAGGTGCTTTTGTTTTTAGGGAAATGCTACCATGAAAAAGGTTGGGTGCAACAATGGCATTTAGGGGCAATTCGCGATAATAACAAAAGGCTGTTGACACAATTAGGACCCGACACCGGATTCGATTCTATCGGCGACTTTTCGCAGGCAAGAGCATTAAGCGGATTTTTGAACGAATTGGATAGCAGTGATCAATTGGCAAAAACAATAGTTTATAATCTAAACCCGGCAGACAACGAAGTAATGGCAGCTATGGTGGGGAATTTTAATGACGGAAGCGTTAAAGGGAAGGTGCAATTTGGTTCTGGTTGGTGGTTTTTAGATCAAAAGGACGGGATGGAAAAACAAATGAATGCGCTTTCCAATATTGGACTTCTAAGTTGTTTTGTAGGGATGCTGACCGATTCTAGGAGCTTCTTGTCTTTTACAAGGCACGAATATTTTAGAAGGATACTATGTAACCTTATAGGGAAAGATGTGGCCAATGGGGAATTGCCGGCCGATGAAAAATGGTTGGGGAAAATTGTACAGGATATTTCCTATTACAATGCAAAAAATTATTTCGATTTTAATAAAGGGTAATACTATTTATAACGGCTCCTGTTATGGCATGAATGGAATTAAAAAAGCGCATCTTAAATGAGATGCGCTTTTTTATTCATCAAGTTTTTAAAAAGTTAAAGCTTATTGTATACCAATAGGGCTGTCGTCACATTCTAAATCCCCGACAACATATTGCATGCCGTCTAATAGAAACTGAAGGAATTGTGGGTTTTCTAAACTTTGGGCGTTATGGGAAGCCGAACTGTAGAATACCCTTCCCTTTCCATGGCGTTTGATCCAAGAAACGTAAATTTTATTGTTGCTAACTGCTTTTCTAACATCCTCCAATTGGTCTGCTTCTATATATAATAGTGGTCTGAAATTGTAGTCAAAATAGGCGTTGTTAAAAAAGTAAGGTTCGTCTACATGGGTAAATCCTTTTCCGCCAAAGGCCTGTACCAAGGGATGGTTGGCATCAACTTCTTTTAAATGCATTTGTTGTTGTTTAGGATGGTAGTCAAAGCTTCCTCCTACCATCTTGCTAAATTCAGAAGAATTGTTCTGAACGGTAATGGCGCCATGCAAGATCAGTAACCCTCCGCCCTTAGATACATAAGACATTAAGTTTTGTTGGTATTGGGCAGCTCGTTTAGCAATGGCTTCGTCGCTAAGACTGGTGTTCTTCTTTAAAAGATCCCAGAACAGATCCCGTTTTGGGCCGGCCGGATTAGAATTGTTTAAGATTACTGCATCGTATTGCTGCAAGTTTTTTTTATCAAAACTATCGATGTCGTAGGCTATAGTTACTTCAAAAGCGCCCGATTTTTTAGCCAGTATCTTAAGCATTTCAGCATTGTGGGGTATGGTCCAATGGTAAAAACCAGTGTGTTGGGAAAATACCAGAACCTTTTTGGTATCAGACTTCACCCTTGGAGCCGAGGGGGCCAAAGATTCTATTTTGGAAAGCCATTGGTGGGTAAGCTCAATAGGTTCTTTGTTTTGGCCTATAAGCGTTGATGAAAGGGCTAGAAAAAGGCATATAAGCCAATGTTGATTTTTCATGAGGTAATTTTTATTTAATGGTTGATGATTCTCTGATTATAAGCTCGTGTCGCAGGCTAATGGCATTTGTTGCTTGCATATCGATGTTCCCTTTTAGTTGGTTGATGACACTTTGGCCTGCCAATACTCCCATTTCGTAGCCAGGGTAATTGATGGTAGTCAGGGAAGGGCTGATAAGTTCTGATATAGGGTCGTTGTTAAAACCTACAACCTTTATGTCTTCAGGGATCTTAAAGGAGACTTTTTTTAATTCCTTTATACAGTGGGCAGCAAACGAATCACTGGCCACAAAAAGGCCATCTATGGGGGTAGGATGGTTTTTTATATAGGTGATGACTTCGTCAATGTTCCTTGGGTCTAGGTCAGTTTCCAAAAGTTCATCAAAACTATAGTCCAGACCGTGTTTTTTAAGAGCGGCCCTGTATCCTTTAAAACGTTCGAGGTATACATTTCGGTTTTGGTTTCCTCCTATATATAAAATGTTCTTGCACCCTTGTTCAATTAAATGCTCGGTAGCTTCAAAGCCCGCCAAATAGTTGTCAATGATAAGGGTTAAGCACTCGGGAAGATTAGGGACCCTGTCTAAAAAAATAAGTGGAATTTTATGTTTTATAAAGGGGGTGAAATGCTCGTAGTCAGTAGTGTCGTAGGCAAGAGAAACTAATATGGCATCAACGCCACTATTAAAAAGGGTCATGGAATTTATCTTTTCCTTTTCCATTGATTCTAAGGACTGGCTAATGATGAGGCTGTATCCCGCTTCATTGACTACCTTTTCTATGCCCGCTAAAATAGTGGACATGAAATTTGAATTTAGTTTGGGAACAATAACCCCTATGGTATTCGATTTCTGACTGCTTAGATTGGAGGCAAATTTATTGATCTTGTAGCCTAATTCATTCGCTTTTGCAATGACCCTTTGTTTTGTTTTATCGCTTATCGACGGATGATTGTTAAGGCTTCTGCTTACCGTTCCAGGGGAAACCTTGAGTGTTTTGGCTAAATCATATATAGTAATTCTTTTATTCATCCTGAGTTTTAATGCAAAAATATATCGCAATAATACGAAATATTAGTGCAACAATTAGTGTTGGTGTTTAAAAAGCTAGTAATATCTGTATATTAAGTAATATACGATGTGTTTGTCGTAAGTATTGTCAATAAAGTATATAAAATTTTGCACAATAAATATGCAATCGGTTGCGTAATTAGTTGTGTTTATATAGATTTGTGAAGACCAAAAGCTTAGGAGTAGAGCTCCTTGAGTAAAAAACAACTAAAACCAACCAAACTTTAAATCATGATGTATGAAAAATTCAATTAGCAAAAACAACAGCCCAATAGCTTTTCTTTTTGTGCTGTGGTGCTTGTTTCTTTCCACGGCCATCTATGGGCAAAATAATATTATGGTGTCGGGTACCGTAGTAGATGAAGAGGGGATTCCTTTGCCAGGAGCTTCGGTAATAGAAAAAGGTACCCTCAATGGTACGGTAGCCGATTTTGATGGGAAATTCAGTATATCCGTTGCCAATTCAAATATTGAATTGTTGGTCACCTTTATCGGGTTTCAGGAGCAACAAGTTTCACTCAATGGAAGGACTGCGGTCAATGTTATCATGCAAACTTCAACAGCAGCCCTAGATGAAGTGGTGGTCGTGGGCTATGGGACGACTAAAAAGTCCGATTTAACAGGTGCTGTGAGCCAGATCTCTACAAAGAATTTGGAAATTGAAAAACCTAATGACGTTTCCGATTTGCTCCGAGGGAATATCGCTGGATTATCAGTAGGGTTTAGCACCTCGGCCAAAGGAGTTAGCGGATTTCAGGTCAGAGGAAATACAACTTTAACCGCAGGGTCGAGTCCTTTGATAGTTTTGGACGGGACTATTTACAATGGGGATATATCCGATATCAACCCTATGGATATAGAATCTGTAAGTGTTCTCAAAGATGCCAGTTCTGCGGCAGTCTTTGGAGCCCGAGCTGCAAACGGAGTCATCACTATTACTACAAAAAAGGGAAGCGGGGGTAAGCCCACTATCAATATTAGTTCTAATCTCGGATTTACCTCATTGAGTAAAGATCAGCCTGTTTATGGGCCAGATGGATATATAAACTGGAGAAAAGATGTGGCAAGAAGTACAAATGTTAATTTCTCACCCGAAGAATATTCGGATCCAAGGAATTTGTCAGGAGTATCCGTGGAAGATTGGTTGGCATATGACGGTTCAACAGGTGATCCCGTAGAAGTATGGTTGAGAAGGTTAAACCTGCAGCCGGTGGAAATTCAAAATTACCTCGAAGGGAAGTCAATAGACTGGTATGATAAAACCTTCCAAACGGGCATACGACAAGATTATAACCTTAGTCTTTCGGGAAATTCTGAGGCTGTAAAGTATTATTGGTCCATCGGTTCAACCACCAATGAAGGAATAGTGGTCGGTGATAAGTTTACGACCATTAGAAGTCGCTTAAACCTTGAAGCCAAGGTGAACGATTTTATCACGGTAGGTTTAAATACACAGTTTGCCGAGCGTGATGAAGGTTCGGTCCCAGTGAGTCAAAACTTTACCGCGAATTCGCCGTGGGGTTCTTTTTACGAGGACGATGGAGTTACTATAAGGCTTAGCCCGCAGGATGACGCTGGTGCAGGAGGGGTTAACCCGTACCTAGGAAGAGTGTTTACCGATCGTGAAACAAAATACAATACCTTGAATGCCAATTTGTTTGCAAAGGTCAAACTGCCTTTAGGGATTAATTACCAGGTGAATTATACCAATAGATATACTTTCTTGGATGTATTTAACCACAGATCCAGTAAACATCCGGAATGGCAGTTTTTTGGGGGAGATGCCAGTAGGAGAAATGCTAAATCTTATGAATGGCAGCTCGATAATATTTTTACCTACAACACTACTATAGAGGAACATCATGCCATAGATCTTACCTTTTTGGTCAATGCCGAAAAGTATCAATCGTGGGATAATACCATGTCTAATAAAGGTTTTGATCCTAATGATAATTTGGGGTACCATAATATGGGGGCAGGAATTTTGCCCGTGATTTCCAGCAACGATCAATACAGTACTGGAGATGCTCTAATGGGAAGACTTAATTATTCTTACAAGGATAAATATTTGTTAACCTCTTCGGTGCGCCGTGATGGCTACTCTGCTTTCGGAGTCAATAACCCTAGGGCTACCTTTCCCTCGTTGGCACTGGCCTGGACACTTTCCAAAGAAGATTTTTTACATGATGTAAGTTGGTTGAGTTTTTTGAAACTTAGATATTCTTGGGGAGAAAATGGAAATAGGGATATAGGAAGGTACGCGGCTCTTTCCGATTTAAACACGGGGAAATACCAATTAGTAGATAACACAAACAGTGTTTATATCGTGTCCCAGTTATATGTGAACACCATGTCTAATCCTAATTTAAAATGGGAAAGAACAGAAGCCAATAATATAGGGTTGGACTTTGGGTTTATAAACAATAGAATCTCTGGCTCCCTGGAGTTCTATAAAGCTACCACCAAAGATCTGTTGGTAAGTAGATCCTTGCCCGATATTATCGGTTTTAACAGTATTCTCGATAACCTTGGAGAGGTAGAGAATAAAGGTTTTGAGTTTTCGCTGAACACAAAAAATATAACGAACGAGAATTTTAAATGGAGCTCTTCCTTTAATTTTTCCGTTAACAGAAACAAAATCTTGCATTTATATGGTGATTTGCAAGATGTATTGGATGATGAGGGCAACGTCATTGGCCAAAGAGAGGCCGATGATATCTCGAACGG
The DNA here is from genome assembly GCF_900141935.1 of Arenibacter nanhaiticus. GTDB lineage: Bacteria > Bacteroidota > Bacteroidia > Flavobacteriales > Flavobacteriaceae > Arenibacter > Arenibacter nanhaiticus. Next base: position 11,841 of record NZ_FQYX01000018.1, read on the forward strand.
CTGGTTCATAGGCCAATCTACGGACCGTTATTACGGTTTAAAAACAGACGGGGTCTATTCTACGGACGAGGCCGATGAAGCCAAAAAGTATGGCGTGCAGCCTGGCGATTTTAAGGTGGTCGATGTCAATGGGGACGAATTGTATACCAATGCAGATAAGCAGTTTTTAGGGTATTCTACGCCTAGGTTTAGATGGACCTTAAGAAACCAATTTGAGGTTTTCCAGAACTGGGACTTTTCATTCATGATGTACTCCTATTGGGGGCATGAAGGAAGTTATAACCAAGCAAAAAATCAAGGATTCGGAGATCGAACTAGTTCGTATGTTCTGCCATATTGGACTGTGGATAACCAAATTAATAACGCAGCCCGATTATTCTCTAGCAACGGTTCAGCGAGTTATAATGTTTATGTCGATAAGTCCTTTATTAGACTTCAAAACGTTTCCTTGGGATATACCTTGCCAAAACGTCTTACCGAAAAGTTTCAGATTTCTTCTCTTAGGTTATCCGGAAATATTAAAAACGCCGCCGTGTGGACCAAGGAATGGAATTTTTGGGACCCGGAAAATAGCGGCCCTACACCAAGAACCTTTACCCTAGGACTAAATATTACATTGTAAAAGCCTTACATAAAAACATTGGAATCATGAAAATACATAGCAATATAACCAAATCTATACTAGCGGGAGTGATAGCCGCAATGGGGGCAATTAGCTGTTCCGAAGATTTTTTAGAACCAAAACCCCTTTCCTTTTATGCCCCTGAAAATACATTTATCGATGAAGACGGTATGCGTGCGGCAAATATAACCAACCTTAGAAACTTAAGATATGAATGGTATGGGGATGGCGCCCCTATAATTACCCAACATATTTTCTCGGAGGTAGCCGTAGAAGGTACAACGGATAAGTCTGGTCCTGCCCAAGATCTTAATTTGATGATCCTACCGGATAAGAATTTGAACAGTGCGAATACCAATAGAATAGGATGGTACTGGTACGAAGGCTTTAAGGGAATAAAATATGCGAATACAGTGATCACAAGAATAGATGACGCTACCTATCCCTCCGAAGCCGTAAGAAATGAAATTTTAGGGACAGCCTATTTTCATAGGGCCTATAGATATTACAACCTAACGCAATGTTTTGGAGATGTTCCCTTTATTCCTGGAGAGGCTACAAAGCCGAAATTAGATTTTTATAGCAATTCAAGGGAAAGTATTTTGCTCGAACTTAAAAAGAATTTGGAATTTGCCGCCCAATGGGTGCCGGCAGTGAAGGATAAGGGCGAGGTCAATGTGGCCGCCGTTAACCATTTGTTGACCAAGGTGAATTTGGCCCTTGGCGAATTTGACGATGCCATAGCCTCGGCAAGCGCGGTTATTAATGGCGGTGTGCATACATTAATGACAGAAAGGTTTGGGGTCGATGCCAACGACCCGACCAAGAATGTAGTGTGGGATTTGCACCAAGCCGAAAATAAAAGTCTGCCACAAAATACAGAAGCTATTTTATTGGTCATAGATCGTATCGATATAGAAGGAAACATCGATGGGGGAACCAATGTACAAAGGAATGCCGTGCCGCTTTGGTGGGCAGGGTTTAATACCCCAGAAGGCAATAGAGGAACCTTTGATTCTCCTACGGACGACCCTTTTAAGTTGATTCAAAAATACGGAAGAGGAATAGGGCGCTGTAGGGGTACCTCCTATAGTACCAAACATATTTGGAAAGATGAGAACGATTTGCGACATGCTCCCGGGAACTGGGTGAACATGGAAGATATAGTGTATAACAATCCGGCATTGGTCGGGCAAGGTGATTCTTATTATGGTAAAAACTTACAGTTATATTCCAATGATGGGGTAAATATATTGTGCAACGATACCATTAGAAACTACTATGGATGGCCCCATTACAAATTTGCCATCGATGATCCGGATCGCCTAAAACCGCAAGGAGGCCATTCTGATTGGTATGTGTTTCGATTGGCCGAAACTTATTTGTTAAGGGCAGAGGCTTATTTTTGGAAAGGCCAGACGGGGTTAGCTGCAGACGATATCAATGCTGTAAGAAATAGGGCAGGAGCAGCCGATGTGGCCGAGGTTACTATAGCGACTATTTTGGATGAAAGGGCAAGAGAGCTTTATTATGAGGAGCCTAGAAAAGCAGAATTAAACCGTATTTCCTATCTTTTCGCTAAAACAGGGAAAGCTGCCTATAACGGTAAGGTATACAGTATGGATAATTTTAGCCAGGATAACTTCTTTTACGATCGGATAATGGAAACTACCGATTTCTATAACAAGAATGTTTTTACCCGCCATGGGGATGAATATACGATGAGTCCATATCATGTTTTATGGCCTATCCCTCAAGGAGCAATAGATTCCAATACAGGCGGGGTCATCAATCAAAACGAAGGATATCCAGGGGCTGAGAACAATGTACCGCCTTTAACGACCATTCCTGAAGAATTTTAGCTGAAAAGAGGTTGTTGTTTTTTTGTAAATTCCATCATTCAAGCCGTTTAAATGAAGTATATATTATTGAGTTTTATAATAGGTGTGTTTTTGTCGTGCAACGAGAAGGTACCATATAAGTTTAAAATTGTAACGGGTGATGGTGTTGCTGTTTCTCGGCCAATTTCCTTGAATATTGAAGCTTTAGGACTAGGAGAAATGGAAGACCTTGATAATTTGGTCCTAATAAATGACGGTAAACAGCTTCCCTTGCAAATTGATCATGACCAAAAAAACATTTGGTTTGTCCATGCCGCCATGAATAACAGTTCATATAAATTAGTAAAGAAAGAAGGTCGTGGCCATGCTTTGGAAAAAATTAGAATGATTAAGGACAATGGAAACCTTCAATTGGTGAAAGGTTCCACCCCCCTACTAACGTATAGGTATGGAATGAGCTTTCCTCCGAAAGGGGTGGATAGCATATATAAAAAATCAGGTTATATCCATCCGCTACTTTCTCCTTATGGAGATACGATTAGCCGTATACAGCCACCAGATCATTACCATCACTATGGTATTTGGGGGCCATGGACACATGTACAGATCGATGGTGAGCGAGTCGATTTTTGGAATCTTGTAAAAGGAGAAGGCACTGTTCTTTTTGACGATTTTAATTGGGCGAGTTCAGGAAAGGCGTATGGCGGGTTTAGTGTACGGCAAAAACATATTAACTTAAAGGCTGCTCAGGATAAGCAAATAGCCCTGAACGAAGATTTGGAAGTCAAAGTCTGGGATTTGGAGCGTGCCGATAGATATATGGTAGATTACACCACTAGCTTTAGTTCTCCTTTGGAAAATGGCGTTCTCTTTGAGGCCTATCGTTATGGCGGTGGACTTGGTATGCGTTTTACGGAACGCTGGAATAAAGATAATTGTTCGGTGCTTACCTCCGAGGGCAAGGATCGTCTCACTGCAGATGGTAGCAACGCTCGGTGGTGCATGGTAAGCGGAGAATCAGCCGATGGTAAGGGCACGAACGGTGTTTTGTTTCTAAGCAAGCCCGAAAATAAGTCCCATCCCGAGCCCATGCGCGTTTGGCCTATTGATGGTAACGAGGGAAGGGGAGATATGTTTTTTGAATTTTGCCCGATTCGCCACCAAGAGTGGCAAATAGAACCCTCTAAAGAGTATCGATTACGGTATAGAATGGTAGTTTTTGAGGGAAAGCTTAGCGTGGAAGAAGCCGAAACTTATTGGAAACACTTTGCTGAGACACCAGAAATAATAATAGAATAGATAATAGAGCATGTTCATTGGATATGCAGCCTAACAAATTAACAACATATAAAAAAACAGAAAGATGCAAAGAAGAAAGTTTATTAATAACTCCCTGTTGACCACGGCCGCTGTGGTAGGGTTCCCCAGCATTGTTCCCGCAAGTGTATTTGGGAAAAATGCCCCGAGCAATAAAATTAATATAGGACAAATTGGTTGTGGACGAATTGCCCGTGATCACGATATTCGGGATACCATTCGTTTTGATCAGGCTCGTGTTGTTGGAGTTTGCGATGTAGATTCTAACCGAGCTGCCGATGCAAAGATATTGGTAGATAAATACTATAAAGAAAAGACAGGGAAAAATAAGTACATGAACACCAAGGTGTACGATGATTACCGCGAAATGTTACTGAACAAAGACATAGATGCCGTAATGATTAGTACTCCAGATCACTGGCATTCCCAACCAGCTATGGAGGCGGCTTTGGCAGGAAAGGACATCTATCTGCAGAAACCTACATCGCTCACCGTAAGAGAAGGACAACAGTTGCGTGCAGCAATACAAAAAACAGGTGCTATTTTACAGGTGGGGACACAACAAAGGGCCATGCCTCAATTCAGAATCGCCGCGGAATTGGTAAGAAATGGTCGTATAGGGAAATTACACACAGTAAAAATCGGACTGCCGGGCGATCCTGCAGGTCCCGAAGCAACACCTATGCCCGTGCCTAGTAATTTGAATTTTGATATGTGGTTGGGATCAACACCAGAGGTACCGTATACCGAGATTGGAGTACATCCGCAAAAAGGATATAGCAGGCCCGGATGGTTGCGCTCTAGAAGCTATGGCGCCGGGATGATTACTGGTTGGGGACAACACCATTACGATTCTGCTGCTTGGGGAATGGATACGGAACATACAGGGCCGATCTCCGTAGAAGCATTGGCAGAGTTTCCCAAGGCTGGATTATGGAACGTGCATGGAGATTTCTTTGTGAAACACGAATATGAAAAGGGAATTACTGTTTATACAAGTGGTGGATACACTAATGGGATTAAATATATCGGGGAAGATGGATGGATATTCGTGTCCCGTGGTGCCTATACGGCTTCAGCTTCAGATCCGGTAGATAAAGAGAAAAGTAGTCAAGCTTTAAATGCCTCCGATCCTAAAATATTGGAATCGGTGATAGGAGCAAATGAGACACATTTATACAAAATAGACGATCAGCACGGAAATTGGCTAGATTGTATCAAGACTCGAAAAGAACCTATTTCGTCCATAGAAAAAGGACACAAGGCCTGTGTAACTTGTTTGATTAGTGACATTGCCATGCAATTTGACAGGAAGTTGGAGTGGGATAACGAAAAGGAAATGTTTGTAAACGACGATGAAGCAAACGCCTTGCTAAGTAGAAAACAACGCGCTCCTTACGGAACCAATTATGTAAATGTCTAATAGAAAACAAACCGTTAATTGGTGATGAGAAAAATAACAGCAGTACTATTGGTCTCTTTGGGTTTTGCCTGTGCCGAAGGGCCTGAAAAAAAGAAGATGACGCATAAGGATGACTCGGCCAAGGTCAAATTAATGACCTTGGACCCTGGGCATTTTCATGCAGCCTTAGTTCAAAAGACCATGTACGATCGGGTAGATTCTACCATCTATGTATTTGCTCCAGATGGACCAGAAGTAGCCGATTTTTTAGATAAAATAAAATCCTATAATAACAGAGAGGAAAAACCAACGGCTTGGAAGGTTGATAAATATTTGGGGGCAGATTATTTAGAGAAGATGATAGCCCAGAAACCAGGGAACGTCATGGTTGTGGCCGGAAAAAACTCCAAGAAAATAGATTATATTTTGGAAGCCGTAAAGGCCGGACTCAATGTTTATGCCGATAAGCCATTGGTGATAAATCCGGAAGGATACCAGAAATTGGTGGAGGCTTTTAAAATAGCAGAGGAAAAGGGGGTTATTATCTATGATATTATGACCGAGCGTTTCGAAGCGACTACGTCCATGCAGAAAAAGTTCTCTTCCTTGCCAAAAATATTTGGGGAGTTATTGGAAGGAACTCCAGAAGAGCCCGCAATCAGCAAAGAAAGTGTGCATCACTTTTTTAAGCAGGTCTCTGGAAAACCTCTGGTAAGACCAGATTGGTTTTTCGATGTCAATGAGGAAGGGGAAGGAATTGTGGACGTAACCACCCACTTGGTAGATTTGGTGCAATGGGGACTTTTTCCCGAACAAGTCGTGCATCCTTCCGATATAGAAATGCTTAGTGCCAAACGTTGGCCTACTGTGCTGAGCTTGGATCAATTTACAGATGTTACCAAAAAATCGGAATTCCCGGATTTTCTTCAAAAAGATGTGAAGGACAATCGACTTAATGTTTATTGTAATGGGGAAATGTTGTATAAGATTAAAGGCAAGTATGCCAAGGTTTCCGTGATATGGAATTATCAGGCACCCGAAGGTACTGGCGATACTCACTATAGTATAATGAGGGGGTCTAAAAGCGACCTAATAATAAAGCAAGGGGAAGCAGAGAACTATAAACCTGTACTCTATGTAAGATCCAAGAACAATACAGCTTTGGAACAAGCCTTGTCAAAAGCCTTGAAAAAAGAGGTTGCTGAGGTTTTTCCAGGGACAACAGCCGAACAAATTGCCGAGAATACATGGAAAATCAATATTCCTGAAGATTTCAAAATAGGACACGAGGCTCATTTTGCTCAAGTTACTAAAAACTATTTAAGGTATTTAGAAGCTGGGGAATTGCCAGCTTGGGAAGTGCCTAATATGCTCACCAAATATTATACAACTATGGAAGGGTATAAAATGGCTAAAGAAGAAGGAAGTAATTAAACGGGCAGGCTTAGACGATACCATACAATGTCACAATTAGTAAAATATTTGAAAACTCACGGTTTAGTGAATCATATGTTTTACCTTAATCTTTTAAAAATAATTAGCATAATTTATATAAATGAATTCACTTTTTTCCATAGTTAATAAAATATACGTTTTGTCTGGCGGTACTGGATCTTTGGGAGGTTCTATCGCAACCTATTTGGTAGATAATGGCGCTACGGTACTATTATTGGGTAGGTCCGAAGATAAACTGAAGGCCAAATGCCAAGAGTTAAATGATCTTCGTCCCGACAGTGCCCACTTCTTTGTGGTCGATGTCCTGAATAAAACGGAATTAAAATTAGTCAAAGAAGCAATACTTGCCAAGTTTGGCAAATTAGATGGAATAGTGAATCTGGCCGGGGGCAATATCCCTGGGGCTACCCTAAGTCCGGAGCAGACTATCTATGATATTGAACTAGAAGACACCCATAAAGTATTGGATATAAATTTGATGGGAACCGTTATCCCTACCATTGTATTGAGTGAGATAATGGCAGAACAAGGATACGGAAGCATTGTAAATATATCCTCCATGGCTGCCAAGCAAACTATTTCTAGGGTACTAGGGTATTCCATGGCCAAAGCTGGGGTTGATATTTTTACCAAATGGATGGCCAATGAACTAGCCTCAAAATTCAGCGATAAATTAAGGGTCAATGCAATAGCTCCAGGATTTTTTATTGGGAATCAAAACAGAAAATTGTTGACCAACGAGGATGGGTCTTATACCGATAGAGGTGAAAAAATTATAGCAAATACCCCAATGGATCGCTTTGGAGACACCTCGGAACTGAATGGGATGGTTCATTATCTACTTAGCGATGCCGCTTCTTTTGTAACCGGTAGTGTGTATGAAGTAGATGGTGGTTTTAGTTCTTTTTCAGGTGTTTAGAGAATGGAGTTATTAAAGAAAACATTCCGTTGGTTTGGTCCGTCTTTTGGCGTGCCCTTACAAAATATTAAAGAGTTAGGAATTAATGGGATTGTAACCGCTTGCCACCAAGTACCTACGGGAGAAGTGTGGCCTACGGAAACCATTGCCGCCCTAAAAGCTGAGATTGAATCTCATGATATGGAGTGGGTGGTTGTAGAAAGCGTAAACATTCACAAGGCTATAAAATATGGGCTTCCAGAAAGGGACGCCTATATTCAAAATTATATTGAAACCCTTAAAAATTTAGCTGAGAATAAAATCTATACGGTCTGTTATAATTTTATGCAGCTCATAGATTGGACAAGAACAGATCTTAATTATCAACTGCCTACCGGAGCTATAAGCTTATTGTACGATCCTTTGGCCATTGCGGCCTTTGATCTGTTTATATTAAAAAGAAACAATGCGAAGGCGGTTTATGATGCCGGAATTATAAAAAGGGCCGAAGTGTATTTTAATGGTATGGATGCTCAAGGACGTCTTGACTTGGAAAAGACTATTTTGGCCGGAATGCCCGGCTCTAAAGAACCTATATCCATGGAGGTTTTTAAAAGTACCTTGGAAGAGGTAAGCCAAATTGGAAGGGAACAACTCAAGGAAAATCTTGCTTATTTTTTAAGGGCAGTTATCCCAGAAGCCGAAAAATTAGGTGTTAAAATGGCGATACACCCAGATGACCCACCTTTTTCTGTTTTCGGTATCCCCCGTATTGCTTCAACCTACGAAGATCTCCAGTTTATTATAAATTCTTATCCATCACCTTGTAACGGATTAACCTTTTGCTCGGGTTCCTTAGGAGCCATAGCGAGCAATGATCTACCTAAAATTATACAAGATTTTGGAAAGCAAATCCATTTTATTCACCTAAGAAATATTACCAGGGAAAATGAGGGCCGCTTTTATGAAGCCGCACATTTGGATGGCTCTATTCCTATGGGGAGGGTAATGCTCCAAATACTAAAGGAGCAGCTTCGAAGACATGAAAATGGATTAGAGGGGGTCGCAATTCCTATACGACCAGATCATGGACATCTTTTGCTAGATGATAAAAAGAGAAAGGATCAATTTTACCCTGGCTATTCCCTCCTTGGAAGAGCAAAAGGGATGGCAGAACTCCATGGCTTAGAAATAGGACTAAGGGAAGTGTTGCTAAAGCAGCTATAAGTTATCCTATAGGAGTAGCTATTTACAAGGGGAGGGATCTTCCTAGGGAAGAATAAAAAAGAAAAGGGAGCAATTGGATGTTTAAAGAGGGGGTAACAGGTCTAATTGAGGGGGAGTGTGGTGAAGTGTAATGATTAATATGCTAGGGTTGTTATATTTAGCAAAGAAGAAAATGAACTATATGCAAAATTGTAAGGCCATAAAGAGAAAAATAATAGGTGTCCTTTTTGGGGTTTTTATATTGGGACTATCCGCTTGTTCGAATATAAAAGAGCATAAAACGCTCTTTTTTGCCCATTCCCTACCTGTTACCCATCCGGTACATAAGGGTATTTTGGAAATGCAAAAATTATTGAACGAAAAGTCGGGAGGGAAACTACAGATAAAAATATTTCCCGACGGGCAGTTGGGATCCGAACGAGAGATGTTAGAACTTTTGCAAATTGGCAGTGTGGCCATGACAAAAGTGAGTGCTGCTTCCATGTCTAATTTTGCCCCGGAATATCGCGTTTTTGGCGTTCCCTATTTGTTTCGCGATAGCGAACATTTATTCAGTGTCCTTGAAGGGGAATTGGGAAAAAAAATATTGGAGGGAGGAAGCGAGTTCTTATTGAGAGGACTATGTTTTTACGACGCCGGTAGTAGAAGCTTTTATACCTTGGATGGATTTGTAAAAACACCAGAGGATTTAAAAGGAAAAAAAATACGGGTGATGAACGATCAGATGTCCGTGCAAATGGTAAATACATTAGGAGGGTCGGCAACCCCCATGGCTTATGGCGAATTGTATACGGCCCTACAACAACGGGTGGTCGATGGGGCCGAAAATAATGTGCCCTCCTTTGTTACTTCCAACCATTACGAAATATGCAAGTATTATACCATAGACGAACACAGTATGATTCCTGATGTAGTGGTGGTAGGGACCAAATTTTGGGATACCCTAAGCGAAACCGAAAAAGGATGGCTGCAAGCTGCGGCAGACGAAAGTGTGGCCAAAGAAAAGGCCTATTGGAAAGAAACAGTGAAGGAAAATATGGAGGTGCTTAAAAAAGCAAATGTTCAAATTCATTACCCCGATAAATCCCTCTTTTCCGAGAAGAGCAAACCTATTATGGAAGAGCTGATGAAGGATCCTAAAATGAATACATTAATCCAAAAAATAAATACCTACTAATGCACATATTGTTTCGAATTATAAATAAGGCCATAGAGGCCCTGTTGGTGTTGATATTTGGTCTGTTGGTAATAGATGTTGTTTGGCAAGTGGTTTCAAGATACCTTATCGGCCAGTCTAGTTCTTTTACTGAAGAGTTTGCCCGTTTTGCGCTTATATGGTTGACGGTTTTGGGAGCTGCTTATATCAACGGTAGTAAGGAAGGACACCTGTCCATGGATTTTTTATTGGCGAAACTCAGTCCAGAAAAACAACGGAAAAGATTAAAAGTGATACAGGTGTTAATGGCCCTGTTTGCCTTGGTAGTGATGGTTATTGGTGGCGGTAATTTGATGTATACCGTTTTAAAGTTAGGGCAGATCTCACCAGCACTCTTGGTACCCCTTGGATATGTGTATGCGATTGTTCCCATAAGCGGATTACTGATCATATTTTTTTCTATTTATCACCTGACAATAACCCTAAATCCCAACCGAAATGAGCATTGAAACCCTAAGTATAATAGTGTTGTTTGTTAGCTTTATGGGCCTATTGGCCTATGGGGTGCCAGTGGCCTATGCCATTGGTATTTCTACGACCATCACCTTACTGATGAATATTTCTTATATGCCTGCTACGACGACCGTAAGTCAACGTATGACTACAGGGATCGATAATTTTGCCCTTTTGGCCATTCCCTTTTTTATTTTAGCAGGTGAAATCATGAATCGGGGAGGCATAGCAAACCGATTAATCGCCTTTGCCAAATCGCTTATTGGTAGTTTCCCAGGTGGACTGGCCTACGTTAATATTATTTCGGCCATGCTGTTCGGGGCTATTTCTGGTTCGGCCATTGCCGCGGCATCGGCCATAGGGAGTACACTGACCGATAAAATGGAAAAAGATGGGTATCCTAGAGAGTTCAGTGCGGCGGTAAATATTAGTTCCTCTACCACCGGACTGCTAATTCCTCCAAGTAATGTGCTAATTATTTTTGCCCTGGCAAGTGGCGGAACGGCTTCCGTGGCCGCATTGTTTATTGCCGGTTATATTCCAGGTCTGTTGGTAGGAATTACGCTGATGACAATGGTCTATTTTTATGCCAAAAAGAAAGGCTTGCCAAGAGAAGAAAAAGTGGGGCTTAAGCAGCTGCTGCTCGACTTTAAGAATGCTGTTTTAAGCCTTACCTTGTTAGTAATAGTGGTAGGAGGTATCGTAGCTGGTGTCTTTACGGCAACCGAAGCAGCAGCTATAGCAGTGGTATATGCCATATTGCTCGGTTTTATAAACAAAGAACTGTCGGTAAAAGATTTTCGACCTATAATATTAAGAAGTGCTAAAACGACGGCCATCGTGATGTTTTTGATTGCTACCTCTATGGCCATGTCTTGGTTGTTTTCCTTTGAATCTATCCCTCAATCCTTAACCGGATTTCTTATAGAGGTTGTTCACAATCCTTTTTTAGTGCTGTTGTTTATCAATATTACCCTGCTGGTAGTAGGGACTTTTATGGATATGACGCCAGCAGTGCTGATTTTTACCCCTATTTTTTTACCGGTAGTGATGACAATGGGGGTACATCCGGTGCAGTTTGGAATGATAATGGTTCTCAATTTATGTATTGGGGTCTGTACTCCGCCCGTTGGTACCCTTCTTTTTGTGGGTAGTGGCGTGGCCAAGGTACCCGTGACCAAAGTAATTAAACCATTATTGCCACTATTGGGGGGAATGGCCCTGGTATTGTTGCTCCTTACCTATATCCCAGAACTTTCCTTATGGCTTCCCAGAGTATTTGGATTGATAGATTAAGGGATAAAAATAAAAGGAAGGACTGCTTGGGGGCTTCTAGAAACCTACTTGTTCCAAGAAAGGCTAATGAGGTCTTGTTGTAGAATACTTTTCTGAAATAATACCTCATGAGCCTATTTTATTGCAGGTAAATTTTCTCCTGAAATGAGCATGACCATATTCCGGTCGCAAATGCGAATGAGGTTATACGGTTTACATCCGTCCTTGAAAAAAACAATAAATATCTTCCTATGAATTGCGGTTGCTCTATAGCCTTATATCTGTTACTTATTTCTATGACCGCAATAGAAAGTTCAATACTAGCTGTAATTCTTCGTCAAAAGTTGGTTTGTATTTATGGCAGTAATTCTGCCAATACTATGGTTGACTAGGAGAGATGGTTTCTGTATTGTTAAATTTTTAACATATTTAACAAATTAGTCTAAAAACACTAGAATCCCTCAGGGCAAGTATAATGGTCTCTAACACGGTTGTATTGGTTTTATCTATAGTAATAGCGTCTATACAGTTAAACTCTATGGGTATAATTTGGGATTCGCATCATTTTTGTGCATTATGGAGTGTAAATTAAGTATAAACTAAAAATTTTACATGAAAGTATTAGTAATAGGTGCAGGAAACATGGGCTTAACATATGCACAAGCAATGTCCAAATCAAAACTTTTAAAAAAGAGAAATTTAATGATATTGGACAGTTCCCATGAAAAAACCTTATCCTTAAAAAAGATTTCACATTTTGATGTTTATGAAAACCTGGAAGATTGTCTTCCTTTAGCAGATTTAATTTTCATCGCAGTAAAGCCTTATCACAGTGATGAATTGTTCAAAAAGATAAATGATTTGGGAAAACCAGGTCAGATTATCATCTCTATTATGGCCGGGGTAACTATTAAAACCATGCAGGAAGCTACCGGAATTCCAAAAGTAGTGCGGGCCATGCCTAATTTGCCGGCACAGATAGGAAAAGGGGTTACCTCCTATACCGCTGCCGATGAAGTAAGTCGGATTGAGTTATTGACCATAGAAAACTTATTGGACACCACGGGAAAATCCCTATTGGTTAGCAACGAAAATTTTATCGATGCCTCCACGGGAATCTCCGGTAGTGGACCGGCATACGTCTTTTATTTTATGCAAAGTATGATGGAAGCGGCTTTAAAAATGGGCTTCTCTCCAAACGATAGTAAGGTGTTGGTGAGCCATACCTTTGAAGGAGCTGTTGAATTGTTTAACCAATCCGATCTCTCACCAAACTCGTGGATGGAGAAAGTAGCTTCTAAAGGAGGTACTACCCGGGCCGCATTGGATTCTATGGAAGACAATAATGTAAAGGAGTTAATTAAAGAAGCTGCTTATTCAGCATTTAACAGGGCAGTTGAACTAGGTAAAGACAAATAAAACATGTACAAACAAAGAATAGTTATAAAGGTTGGTACCAATGTAATGACCAACAAGGACAACAGAATTGTAAAACCAGTTTTAGATCACCTCGTACAACAAATTGCCGAACTCTATGATAAGGATATTATGTCTATCCTGGTGTCTTCGGGTTCTGTGATCGCAGGAATGGAGGTCATGGGAGAAAGTACCCTTACCGATCAGGCAACACGGAGACAGGTGTATTCCGCCATAGGACAACCACGAATGATGCGTCATTATTACAATATATTCCAGGACTATGGAATGAAATGTGCTCAGGTACTGGCGACCAAGAGGGACTTTAATCCCGGAATTCACCGAGAAAATATGATCAATTGTTATGAAGGGCTACTGTCTCAAGGGGTAGTGCCTATTGTGAATGAGGACGATGCCGTTACGCTGACAAAATCTATGTTTTCTGATAACGATGAGCTGGCCAGTTTGGTAGCCGAGTTGACCAATGCCGATAAACTGATAATTTTAACGGATACTGACGGACTTTTTACCGGGCATCCAGATGATGCCGATACCGAAGTCATAAGCAACGTAACGGTGGATCAAAATGTAGAGAAGTATATTAAAACCATTGAAAAAGGAGAAGCCGAAGGAAGAGGCGGAATGGAATCTAAATTAAAGATCGCCAAGAAGACCGCTTCCAAAAATATTCCTACTTATATTGCGAATGGTAAATGGAAGAGAGTTATTCTCGATATTGTAGAAGGAAAAGACGTAGGAACTAAGGTTACGGTTTAATTATTAAATTAAAGAATGAAATGAACACTTCTCAAAATTTGTCGCAATGACAAATGAAGATGTATCCATTACATTTGACCGTTAAAAAACAATAATTATCCACATACACATATGAAATTAATAAGTACAGCAATAAAAAATAAAGTGTTGCAGTCTATGATCGATATCCTAGATCGCAGACGTGACGATATTATAAAAGCGAACAAAAAAGATTTGGAGCTTTTTGATAAGAGCGATCGTGCTATGTACGATAGGCTTATCGTCGATGATAAAAAAGTAGACGGAATGATCAAATCTGTCCAGGAAGTCATGCAACAAGAAGATCCGGTAGGGAAGGTCAAGTCCGAGAAAAACTTGGACAATGGCCTAAAAATCCAGAACAAGACAGCGCCTTTCGGAACTATCATGATCATTTATGAGTCCAGACCCGATGTGACCATAGAAGCTGCCGTGTTGGCCTTTAAAGCCAACAATAAAATTCTTTTAAAAGGAGGAAAAGAAGCCATTCACAGCAATATAATATTGGAAGAGTGCTGGCATCAGGCCTTGGAAGAAAATAATCTAGATAGCGATTGGATAAAGTTGCTTCACTTAAACAGGGAAGAAACCCAAGCGTTCTTAAAAAAACCTACAGAGAAATTAGACCTGATCGTACCCCGAGGAGGAGAACGTCTTATCGCATTTGTAAAGGAACACGCCCAATGTGCAGTACTCATCAGCGGTAGGGGGAATAATTTTTTATATGTAGCCAAAGATGCCAACTGGGAACAGAGCATCAAGGTAATCCTCAATGCTAAAACCGATAAAATATCGGCTTGTAATGCGCTCGATAAAATTTTGGTCGATACTAGGATTCCAGAATATGAAAACAAAATAAAGGAACTAGCAAGTATATTGAAAGACCAAGGGGTTTCCCTAGTAGTGGACGAAACCATAGGCCAAGTGTTGACCACTGAAGCTAAAATAGTAGAAGAATCCCTGTGGTACCAAGAGTTCTTGGAAATGAAATGCCTTATTGGGGCGGTAGCGAGTATTGAAGAGGCTATAGCCAAGATTAATCAGTATTCTGGTGGTCACTCTGCAACCATTATGACCCAAGATCAGGAGTTGGCCATGGAATTTATGGACCAAGTAGATAGTGCCGCTGTATATCACAATGCCTCTACAAGGTTTACCGATGGTGGACAAATGGGCGTGGGCGCAGAATTGGCCATTAGTACCGACAAATTACACCATAGAGGTCCCCTTGGCTTAGAGCAATTGGTGACCAATAAATACTATGTTTTTGGAGATGGACAAATAAGGGTGTAACCCAAACTTAGTGTCTTTAAAATTAACATACAGCATGGTACTAGTACCATATAAGAGCGGGGCCGTTGCCCCGCTTTTATTTTTTAGAAACTAAAGTTTTCAATGATTTTATCATTAATATGCTAGCAGTTGGTAAAATTTGCAGATAACATAACAATATCGAAGCTTATTTTTTACTTCGGTAACCTAGATTTTAGCGCTATTTTGTACCTTGCCATTGTATGGTTTGTATAGGATATACCATCAGAGATTTAACCAATGATTATGGAAAACGACAAATTAAAAAAGGCAATTCAACTTTTTGAC
Source organism: Arenibacter nanhaiticus (assembly GCF_900141935.1). Classification (GTDB taxonomy): domain Bacteria; phylum Bacteroidota; class Bacteroidia; order Flavobacteriales; family Flavobacteriaceae; genus Arenibacter; species Arenibacter nanhaiticus. Next base: position 27,357 of record NZ_FQYX01000018.1, read on the forward strand.
CAGGCCAATGCATTAGACCCTAATAGCGAGACGTATCAGGGCAAGGAGTACCCCAAAGAACTCCTATATGCCATGCGTATGACCGATAGATTAAATGCCTTTGCTCCTAATGCCAGTGAGGCCCTGCAGCTAACTGCCCGTTGCCAGCATATTTGTCGTTGGGAAATTGCTAGAGAATCCTATGAAATGAACCGGGAAGGGTATTTGCGATGGAGACAGGATCTTAAAAAGTTTCACGCAAAAAAAGCCAGTGACATCTTAACAAAAGTAGGGTATGACCAGACAACCATAGATAAGGTTGTTTTCTTGCTAGAAAAGAAACAATTAAAGAAAAATGAAGACACCCAGACCCTGGAAGATGTGATTTGTCTGGTGTTTTTAGAGTTTTATTTTGATGCTTTCACCAAAAAACATCCAGAAGAAAAGTTAGTGGATATCCTTCAAAAAACATGGCGCAAAATGTCGGATCAAGGCCATGAGGCGGCAATGAAACTACCGCTTCCCGATACAAGTGTGAGGTTGATAAAGAAAGCATTGGCATAACCCCCAAAGACAATGAAGATGGAGCGGAACGAACTATACCCTATTTTTTTAAAAGTATCCCAATTGAATGTTTTAATTGTGGGAGGGGGCAATGTTGGATTAGAGAAACTTACCTTTATGCTTAAATCTAGTCCCCATGCCAAGGTAGAGATGGTGGCTCCGGATTATTTGGAAGAAACCTTGGAATTGGCAAGGAAACACGATGTCGTAATTACCAAGGACAGCTATTCTCCTGCCTATTTGGAAGGAAGGCATATGGTCATTGCTACTACCGATAAGGTAGAAATTAACGAACAGGTATACCACGATTGTAGGGCCAGGCATATATTGGTCAATGTCGCCGACAATCCTCCCTTATGCGATTTTTACATGGGGGGTATTGTAACCAAAGGTAACGTAAAAGTGGCCATTTCCACCAATGGAAAATCGCCTACTACCGCGAAACGTTTACGACAATTTTTTGAGGACGTTATTCCAGAGAATATTGACGACTTGGTTAAAAACCTGAATGAATTCCGAAAAACAATAAAAGGCGATTTTGAAGAAAAAGTAGAGACTTTGAATGAATTTACCAAAGGCTTGGTGAACAAGAAAAAAGAGTAAAGATAGTGGCCTCTTTTAATGGCCATATTCTAGGTGATCAAAGCCATTCTTCCCAAGACATTCTATTGTGTCAAACTATAGGCTAAGGTAAACGATGCTTGTATAGTCAAATAATTAGTGCCCTTTTCTTTCCTATAAAAAATGCTTTTACGAAAGCGTTTTCGTTACCCTTTCTTTATGGACGAGGCAGTTGTAATTGTCTTAAATACAGTATGGTAGCCCTGTTCTGTAGGATGCTGTTAATAATATAGAATACCGTCCCGAGCTTTTCTATTTATCCTAAAAGCGGTATATGAGCCGGATTGTAATATATTTGAGAGAGGGGTAACATTCTTTTTATTCCCACCAAATAGAGAGTTGTATAAAATAAGGGTATGTATTATTTAGGATTAGATATTGGGAGTTCTTCCATTAAAGTGGCTTTGGTAGCTATGGCTACTGGAAAACCCGTCGGGGTAATTCAACAACCTGAAGAAGAAATGGGCATGCTGGCCCTTAAAAGAGGCTGGGCAGAACAGGACCCTAAGGAATGGTGGCAACATTGTTGTAAGGGGATACAAAGAATAAAACAGCAATTTGGAATTTCCGAAACTCAAATTAAAGGAATCGGTATTGCGTATCAAATGCACGGTTTGGTCATGCTCGATAGCGAAGGAGAACCTTTGAGAAAATCCATTATTTGGTGCGATAGCAGGGCCGTTGAAATTGGTCATCAGGCCTATGCGGCACTAGGGGAAGATCGTTGCAAGACCCATTTGCTAAATTCGCCCGCAAATTTTACGGCTTCAAAATTAAAATGGGTTAAAGAAAATGAACCCGATATTTATAAGAAGACCCATAAAATAATGTTGCCGGGCGATTATATAGCCTATCGCTTTAGTCATATCATGAACACTACCATTTCCGGACTCTCCGAAGGTGTTTTTTGGGATTTTAAGGAGAATGATATTGCAGCTATGTTGATGGAGTACTTTGGAATTTCTTCCGATCTTATCCCCGACATCGTTCCGACCTTTGGATTACAGGCAAAGGTAGATGCCCAAGGCGCGCGGGAAAGCGGCTTGGAAATAGGGACCCCTATTTTTTATAGGGCCGGGGACCAACCCAATAATGCCCTGTCCTTAAATGTATTTAACCCTGGAGAAGTAGCGGCAAACGGAGGTACCTCGGGGGTTGTGTATGCCGTCAGTCAGGCGATAAGCGGAAAGGAAAGTACACGGGTAAATAATTTTGCCCATGTAAACTACAGTAAGGAAACCCCTAGAATTGGAAAATTGTTAAATATAAATGGCGCCGGAATTCAGTACCGTTGGTTGCTGAACAATTTGGATGTGGATTCTTATGAAGAGATGAATGCCCTGGCGGCCAAAGTTCCGGTAGGGGCCGAAGGTGTTTGTATGATCCCCTTTGGGAACGGCGCAGAACGGATGTTGAACAATAGGGAAGTGGGTACCCGATTGCTGAATGTAAACCTAAACATCCATAACAAGGCACATATCTGTAGGGCGGCATTAGAAGGGATAGCCTTTTCTTTTGCCTATGGGATGGAAATTTTAATGTCCGATGGTATATCGATCGATGTGATGCGTGCAGGAAATGATAATCTTTTCCGCTCAGAAATATTCGCCAATACCTTGGCAACCTTGGTGTCTCAAGACATTGAAATTTACAACACCACCGGAGCAATAGGAGCCGCTAGGGCAGCCGGAATTTACGAAGGCGGGTTTGAGGAGTTTAGTGCCTATACCCTCAAAAATGACCACGTAAAGACTTATGGGCCGCTAAAGGATAAGGGAACTTACCTAAAGGCCTATGACATTTGGAAGAGAGAATTGGAACTAATTATTAATAGTTAAAAAAAAGAAAGATGGCTTTACTAGGCGATAAGGAATACTTTAAAGGTATTGGCGAAATTAAGTACGAAGGGAAGGATTCGGACAACCCCTTGGCTTTTAAATACTACAATCCAGAGCAATTAGTGGCGGGGAAGACCATGCGGGAGCATTTTAAATTTGCCATTGCGTATTGGCATAGCTTCTGTGGACAAGGTTCGGATCCATTTGGACCTGGAACACAAAATTTTGAATGGGATCAATCTTCAGATCCAATTCAAGCGGCCAAGGATAAGGCAGATGCCGCCTTTGAATTTATTAGTAAAATGGGCTTCGATTATTTTTGTTTTCACGATTTCGACCTTATTCAAGAAGCAGCAAGTTTTGCCGAATCGGAAAAACGTTTGCTGACGATTACCGATTATATCAAGGAAAAAAAAGCGGCCTCGGGCATTAAGTTGCTTTGGGGAACCGCCAATTGTTTTTCCAATCCACGATATATGAACGGAGCAGCCACGAATCCGGATTTTAATGTAGTGGCCAGGGCAGGCGGACAAATTAAATTGGCCTTGGATGCCACCATGGCCCTGGGAGGGGAGAATTATGTCTTCTGGGGTGGCCGTGAAGGTTATATGTCCCTATTGAATACCGATATGGGCCGCGAACTAGACCATATGGGACAGTTTTTGGCAATGGCCAGGGATTATGCGAGGGCACAAGGGTTTAAAGGAACCTTCTTTATAGAACCTAAACCTATGGAGCCTTCCAAACACCAATACGATTTTGATACCGCAACGGCCATAGGATTCCTAAGGGAATATGGTTTGGAAAAGGATTTTAAGATCAATGTAGAAGTCAACCACGCTACGCTGGCACAACATACTTTTCAACACGAACTGGCCGTAGCGGCAAAAGCCGGAATGTTGGGAAGTATCGACGCCAATAGGGGCGATTATCAGAACGGATGGGATACCGACCAGTTTCCTAACAATATTCAGGAGACCACAGAAGCCATGCTAGTCTTTTTAAAGGCAGGTGGGTTACAGGGGGGAGGCGTTAATTTTGATGCCAAAATAAGAAGGAACTCTACCGATATGGACGATCTTTTTCATGCCCATATCGGAGGGGCAGATACCTTTGCCCGTGCTTTGATAACAGCAGATAAAATCATAAGCTCTTCGGCCTACGAGAGTATGCGTAAAAATAGATATAGCTCCTTTGATACGGGCAAAGGTAAAGATTTTGAGAATGGAGCCTTACAATTACAAGACCTTTATAAGATCGCACAGGAGAATGGCGAGTTAAAGCTACAAAGCGGAAAACAAGAATTATTCGAGAATATCATCAATCAATATATTTAGGTGGCGAAACTGTAATTTTCTTGTCAATGAGCCCTAATGCTTTTCAGGAAAATGGTAAATTAGTAGCGCTTTGATTCCATAGGAAGCTGTTTAAAAATCTTTTTTAAACAGCTTTTTGTTGTAAAGCGATGTTGATATGAGAAAAATTGCCTTAAAAGATATTGCCGAACATTTTAATGTTTCTGTTTCTACAGTTTCTAAGGCCATTAACGATAGCCACGAGGTGAGTAGGGACCTGAAAACAAAAATCCGTGCGTATGCTACGGAAAACAATTATAGGCCCAATAAGATAGCCCTAAGCTTATTGAACAAAAAGACCAAAACAATTGGGGTAGTCGTACCCAATATTTTAAATTATTTCTTCACCCAAGTGTTTTCGGGCATAGAAAAAATAGCCACAGAGAAAGGGTATAATTTGCTGAGTTGTATTAGTGACGAATCTTATGACAAAGAAGTAAGAACCCTAGAGTTTTTGGGTGCAGGGACCGTAGATGGATTGATCATTTCGATGGCCGAAGAAACCCAGTTTAAAAACGACCTGAGCCATTTTAAAGACCTGTTGGGAATGCAAATTCCGTTGGTAATGTTCGATAGGGTTTCAGAAGATATCTGCTGTGATAAGGTGGTGGTCGATGATTTTGAGGCGGGATATAAAACAACCAACTATTTTTTAAATACGGCCTGTAAAACCATAGCGGTGGTTTCTGCCATAGATCATTCTAGTGTTGGTCGCCTTAGGGTTGCAGGATATCGGAAAGCTTTGGAAGAGGCACATATTGATTATGACGATAAATTGGTGGTAAGGGTAGGGAAGAATGACGATCTGGACCTTCTAATGGCTTTTCTGCTTAATTATAAACCCGTTGACGGGATTATGGCCATGGATGAAATTACGGCCGTTGAGGTAATGAAATTATTGAAATCTAGGGGGTATAGGATTCCAGGGGATATTGCTATGATCGGGTTTACCAATGGCAAATTATCAAAGTATGTTAGCCCGGCATTAACTTCGGTCAGTCAGCATGGAGCCTATATTGGAGAAACAGCAGCGAAGATCCTGATCGATAGGATAGAAGCTTCTTCGCCCTCGGAAGCGTATACCACCAAAGTGATAAAAACAAGCCTAATTGTACGCGATTCTACTAAAAAGTTGGAATAAGAATATGAAAAAAGAGGCCGTTTTAAATAGTAAAACAGCCTCTTTTTCAATAAAATTTGTACAGTTACTGTATAGGAACTAGTTTGTTCTCAACAACTTCCTGCATATAATCAATTTGTAACAAGGCTTTTTTAGTGAAATCGAACAGGCTTAAACACCTGTCCAAGTTCTGGTTCTCGTAAGAAACCTTGTAATAGATATTATTGTTAAGGTAATCTGTAAGTGCCCTTAGACCGTGGATAAACGGCATAAAAACGGCTCCCCAGGGTAAAAGAGATATTTCATCCTTAGTTAAAAAAGCACCATTTACGGACAAACCTTCCACAAAGGCCTCGAACAAGTTTTTCTCAAAAGTTATTTTTGAATGGTCTTGTTCATCCTCATTGGCAGTATTTGCGATAGTCCTAATGGCATCACCAAAATCATAGTAAAAATACCCCTTCATCACCGTATCCAAATCAATAAGGCAAAGGGCCTTGTTTTCTTCTTTTGAAAAAAGAATATTATTTAATTTGGTATCGTTATGACAAACTCTTAAAGGCAATTCGGCACTGTTAAGGGCTTTTAGTTTTTCCAAGGTATTCTTGGCAAAAACAATAGCATCCTTTGAGATGTCGAGTTTTTTAGGATCGGCATTTCCCAAAGCCTCCTCAAACTGTTGCTGTCTAAGAGACAGGTCGTGAAAACGAGGAATGGTATCTACATAGTTTTCTATACTGGCATCGGCCAACAATTGATGAAACTTCCCAACAATACGTCCTGCCTCTTGGGCAATTTTCGTATCTGTGGTCGTGTTGTGGGCCGTTGAGTTGCCTATATAGGTCATTAACCTCCAATAGCCTCCTTCTTCCTCATTAAAATAGGTAGCGCCCGATTTGGTTTTTACCAATTCTATAGTGCTATAGCTAGGATCGACTAAATAAGAAAAGGCATCTTCTATATTATCCATAATGCCTTTCACATCCTGAAAAACATTTTGGTTTATTCGTTGAAAGATATACAAAGGGGTAGTGCCGTCCATCACCAAATAGGTGTCGTTGATATACCCTTGGTTAATGGTTTGTAATTGATATTCTTTTGGTTCAATTCTAAAATTGCCCAAAACCCCATTTATAGTGTCGTTTTTTGTAGCCATCATTGCTTATACCTTCTGAGCAGCTTCCCAAATCGGTGATGGGTAACCATTAGTGTCGGTCATTTTCTGTAATTCGCTTACCGCCATATCTTTATCGTTAGCATAAGTAACTCCAAACCACTTACTGTCCGATGGAATAACAGCTGCATCGATCATATCGCGACTGATCATTTCCTTTATGGCAAAAGGAAGGTAAATCTCGCCCTTGGCAATATTTTTTTCGTCGGCAATAAATTCTTTAAGGTATTCCGTAGTGAAATCGAAAATAGAAGGATGGCATACCCAGAAGTTCATACTTACCAATTCTTCGCCTGTAAACTCTACATTGGCATCAGTATCTATAATCGTTCCGTCATTGATTTCTATTTTTGTGTGCTCGTTGATAGAAGTCAGTTTTCCATTCTCTGCCGTACAAACCCCTCTAGAAACCGATCCGTGTTCGGATAAAGTGTTCTTAAGGGTATAGGCTACCAATCCAAAAGTCTTATCAGTGGTATTCGATTTCATAAAATCGGCAGCACTTTTAAAGGCTTCCTTACCGTAGTAATCATCGGCATTGATAATGGCAAATGGCCCTTTAACCACGTTTCTGGCGGTCCAAACGGCATGGGCAGTTCCCCATGGTTTAGCACGCTCCCCACTAAAGGTAACTCCTTCTGGAAGGTCGGAAACTTCTTGGGCAACTACATCCAACTGAATGTTTTCTGGTAATCTAGCGGAAAGGTAATCTTGTAAAAAAGTTACATTTTCTTTTTTGGTAACGGCAACAATATGGTTAAACCCGTTATTTAGTGCATCATGAAGACTAAATTCCATTAAGAATTCGCCCTTAGGACCAAGTTCATCAAATTGTTTTAGTTTTCCATATCGGCTTCCATTTCCGGCTGCCATTAAAAGTAATGTCATAATTGCTAGTTTTTATTTTGCAAAAATATGGTTTTTATGGTAAAGGTCTCCTGAAATCACATGATTTCCAAATTTTTATCATTATCTAAGATTTGTTTTAGGAATTGTGAATATTTTAAAATAAGCCGATTTTATAGATTCAAATCCTTAGAAAGCACTCAAGATGCCATGGTAAATACATGAAATTTAATGGGCTGCAATAGGTAATTTGGCCTTTTACTTTTAATGCTGCAATTATAATCGAGACGGTAACCTGACAGTTGTCATGTTTTATCCCCAACTGCTGCGGTAAATTTGTTGGGAACTAAAAATAAGATATGCGCAACCTAGTACAAAAGTATAATGTTCCCGGACCTCGTTACACCAGTTACCCTACCGTTCCCTATTGGAATTTGAATACTTTCTCCGGTCAAGATTGGAAAACGAGCGTACGAGAAAGTTTTAATGAAACCAACGAAAAAGAGGGGATTAGTCTTTACATCCATTTGCCTTTCTGTGAAAGCCTGTGTACTTTTTGTGGTTGCCATAAACGGATAACGAAGCGGCACGAAGTAGAAAACCCATATATATCCCATGTGTTAAAAGAATGGGAACTGTACTGTAATCTATTCCCTAACAAACCAAAAATAAAGGAACTGCATTTAGGAGGCGGTACCCCGACCTTCTTTTCGCCAGAAAATTTAACGCGATTGATCAAAGGAATTTTTAAGGGTGCCGAAAGGGCAGAGGGCTATGAGTTTAGTTTTGAAGGACATCCTAATAATACGACTAAGGAGCATTTACAGACCTTATTCGATCTGGGCTTTAGGCGCGTGAGTTATGGGGTGCAAGATTATAATGGGAAAGTGCAAAAGGCCATTCACAGGATTCAGCCTTTTGAAAATGTGCAAAAAGTGACGCAATGGGCACGAGAAATTGGCTATACTTCGGTAAGCCATGATATTATTTTCGGTTTGCCATTCCAAAATGTAGCAGATGTAGCCCACACCATATTAAAAACAAAGGAATTAAAACCAGACCGATTGGCCTTCTATAGCTATGCCCATGTGCCTTGGTTAAAGGGGAATGGTCAAAGAGGATACCAGGATGCAGATTTGCCAACAGCAGAAGAGAAACGCATCCAATATGAAAAAGGGAAAGAATTACTGGTGGAAGTAGGATATCGGGAAATAGGAATGGATCACTTTGCAGTAACAGAAGACAGCCTTTATAAGGCCATGGAAAAAGGTAGCTTACACCGGAACTTTATGGGGTATACGGCTTCAAAAACTCAATTGATGTTGGGCTTAGGCGTATCTGCCATTAGCGATAGCTGGTCTGGGTTTGCCCAAAATGTAAAAAGCTTGGAAGAGTATGGCCACCTGATCGATAATAATATTATACCTATTTATAGAGGACACATGTTGTCGGAGGAGGATAAAATCATCAGAAAACATATTTTGGATATAATGTGTACCTTCAAAACAAACTGGGGCAGGGAACCCGAAATTTTAGCTGAATTGCCACTGATAAAGGAAAAACTTAGGGAAATGTCTCTGGATGGTTTGGTGACTCTGTCAGATACAGGGGTGTCGGTAACGGATAAAGGAAGGCCGTTTGTACGGAATATAGCCATGGCCTTCGATCTTTTATTGCATAGAAAGGAACCCAATACCAGATTGTTTTCCATGACTATTTAATTCTCGGAGCTGAGAAAAACAACATAATAGCAAGGGGCAGCGTTTTATAAGAGATGGATAGTAGTAAACGTAAAAATATAATAAGATGAAAAAAATTATTGTACCGGTAGATTTTTCAAAACAATCAGAAATTGCGTTAAAAGCGGCAGCTTCCTTAGCTAGAAAAAAAGGTTCGGAAATCTTTGTGCTGCACATGTTAGAATTGTCGGCCGCCCTGATGACTTATAATGAACATGCCCAATACGAGCATGCTACTTTTTTAATTAAATTGGCAGAAAAGAAGTTTGCTGCTTTTTTAAACAAACCATATTTGAAGGGACTAAAAATCACCCCTATCGTCAAGCATCACAAAGTGTATAGTGAGGTCAATGAAGTAGTCGAAAAGCATAATGTCGATTTAATAGTAATGGGGTCTCATGGGACCGACGGAATTAAGGAAATATTTGTAGGTTCTAACGCTGAAAAAATGGTTAGAAACTCCGAAATTCCCGTATTGGTCATTAAGGACGAAATTGAGGACTTTGACGTAAAGCGTGTTGTTTTTGCCTGTGATTTCAAGGAAGAAAATATAGAGGCCTTCCAAAAGGCAATAGAATTCACCGATAAACTTTCTGCAAGCCTGTTTTTGGTGTTTATAAATACCCCGGGAGACAATTTTTTAAGCACATCCGATGCCTATACCAGAATATCTAAGTTTTTACAAAAGGCCTCGTCTGGACTAAAAGTAGAGATTTATAATGATTATAGTGTAGAAAGGGGAATTCATAACTTCAGTAATAGCATCAATGCAGATCTAATAGGAATGCCTACCCATGGGAGAAAAGGGTTAACCCACTTCTTTATGGGCAGTATTGGTGAAGATGTTGTGAACCATTCAAAAATACCGGTAATCACTTTTAAAATATAGCAAAATAACCGCTAATGAAAGCAGGGTTTAATCCTGATAAGATAAAAAGCCTCCTTAGGAAAACAACTTCCTGACGAGGCTTTTTTTGTGATGTATAAAACCAAAAAATAATTGGCTTTTATTTTTTGAACAAATTAAAGAGGGTTTTTGGGGTCGGTTTTTCCAATATGGTTTAGGTAAAACTTCCAGGCTTGATGGGCTACATCCCTTCCGAGTTGCAGGCCGGCCACATTGTCTGCCTGAATATGGTAACCTCCCATCACTCTCGATATACCCGCCAAATTAGCGGTTTCGGTAAAACTAGGGAATTTAATGGTTACGGTATCTCCGACATTTTCGGGTTCGGTAAGTGCCCCAGGAACTAGCTGTACTTCTTCTCCGAAGAAATCGTCCCCCGTAAATAATCGTAAGGCTTCTGCACACCCGCCGCTAATAGTACTATGACCGGAGACATAACTGGGAAAGGGAGGACAAAGAAATTCTTCGGGCGAATAGGGCTGCCATTCGCTTCCCTTAAGTTCTCCCCACCCTTGCTCGCGGCCTTTCCAGCCATTAATGACCATATCGGGGTAATACGCATGTACCAAGGCATATGGCCTGGCCGAATCATAATACATTTTAGCGTCCCAAGAAGCAATAAAGGCATCCATGGCCGTTATTTGTGTCAGGAAATACATTTTTACGTCCATGTCCAAAGTGTTGGCGTCCCTTCTAGAAACGTCTTGGGCAAACTTAAGCCAATGTCCCGCTTGTTGAACAGATTGGGGACCGTCTCTCATAAACTCTACCAGGGCTTTTTCTTCTGGACTTAGGTTTGTCTGAAGGCTGATGACTTCTTTCACCTCTTTTTCCATTTGTTCAGAACCCACTAGTGGTGGTGGGCCAGGTCTAAACTGATCCGCTGATTGAAGGGCAATTGGTTGTACCTTGTTCCAAAAGGGAGTTAAACAACTAGGGGCAAATTTACCGCCCTTGCCATCGGAGAAATATTTTGGCTGCCAGCGATCTATATCCACATTAACATCTGGGCTGTTTATAGGTTGGTAGTTCGAATAATCGTAATAAGGGGTGCCATCAGACCCTGGCTCTTCTCCATGTTGGTTGGATCCATCAAATTTTCGAGCCTCTATTACTGCTTTCGCGGCAAGGTTGCCAATACCTTCGGGTGTTTTGGGGTCTAAGGAAGTATTATCGGGGTCCAGCCCTAATTCTACCATAAAGCTTCGGAATAAATCCTGGTCCGAATAGTAGTATTCGCTCAAAGTTCGGAAAGCGGCATAACTGATTGCTATTTCCTTTTGTTTTAAAGTCCGCTCAGATTCAGCCTGCCTTTTTACGTCCTTTAAGTATACGGGAACCGCAGTATCGTCATAGACAGACCAAGCGTCGAAAATAGAAATAAAAATAAGTCCCAAATAACGCGAAGTTACTGTAGGTCTTGGCTTAAATCTTTCCGTATCATTGGCGGTGGCCGTTAGAGCTATTTCTCCCCATTTATAGGCAAGGTTTTCGGCCCCTACAGGTTCAAGGGAACTTTCCGTTTTTGGGTAGTTTTTGCAGCTCAACATAATAAATAGTGCACTGCAGAGTACTAATAATTTATTTGTCATTGGTTATATAAAGAATAAATGTTAACAAAATGTAAATATATGGGATTGTGCAAAACTGGAAAAGAAGGTTTTTGTGAAATATTTTAAGTGTGGCATTCCAGAGTACTGGAAATTATTTGTCGCACTGGTTCGGGAGAAATATAGGGGATCCCCAACCCTAGGCCTCTTAGAATAAAAAGGATGCCGACAAGGACGACAAATACAGGAATTAATCGCTGTATATTTCTTTTGGCACTCCCCTTTAGTAGGTTGCTAAAATAGATGGCTGCCGTCATTAAGGGAATGGTTCCCACGCCAAAAAGGAACATAAAAAGCGTCCCCAGCCATGGGTTTCCCATCCCAATAGCACCGAATATAGCCATGTATACCATGCCACAAGGAAGAAAGCCATTTAAGAAACCTATGGTAAAAAAGGTGTCTAGGGTTTTCTTTTTTAGCGCTTGGCCTAGGTTGGTTTTTAAGTTGGCCAAAAGCCCGTAGATCGGTTTGGAAAAATTATACTTATTGAAGGTCTTGTAGGGGAGTAGTACCACAATTATCATTAACACACCTATGATAATCGATAGCTTTTGTTGTTGCCCAAAAATATAGACACCTTTTCCCAATAGCCCAAAGACCAATCCTAAAAAGCTATAGGCAGTTAGTCTTCCAAAGTGGTATAAAAATACTTGAAGGAATTTTTTAAAGGGGTCTTGGCGATCTACCGGAAGCATAAAAGCAATGGGGCCACACATTCCGACACAGTGGAAACTCCCCATTAAGCCCAGTATGAAAGCAGGTAATAACATAGTTGTAATTAAAAGAGACGGGAAAAACCCAAAATAAATAGCGTTTTAAACATCAGTAGGTTATTTTTTCCTTGTGCATAAATACTTCTCCTTTATGCTCCCAAGCAATTTTAATATCCCACCGTCCCTCTACCATTCGCTTGTTGGGGATGAGTACTTTTGCCTCGGATAAACGTAAAGGGAAATTATAATCTAAATGCTTGTTAGAAGGCCGGTACAGAAAAACCTTTCCCGTGACCTCCGAAGGGTTTATAGTGTTGGGGAATTGTAACAAAAGACCTTCGGTCGTTTTTACAATTCTTATGGTTTGTTTATGCTTATTGGCATTGTTTTCGGCATCGATCTCTTTTTGGAACCCAAGTTCGGTCTTGTAATATTCCTCGGTGACCAAATCGTGGTTGGTCCTATCGTCCATGCTCATGCGTACTACAAAAAATAAGATGAAACTTATAAATGCTATAAATGCCAGTACTATGGATGTTCCCCAATTAATTTTCATCGTCTTTGTTTTATTGGGAGGTTTTAAATACTCCCTGTGTTTGTTTTATGTTGCTATATTATTTGTCACCTCTTTATGCGATCCTTTAAATAGGGGGGCTAAGATGTGTCAAAACATTACTTATAACTTCTCGGTGCCAAAAACCGGGCCGTGGTAGTTTCAATTAAATCCTCACCACTGTACACGCCTATCCTAAGCTTGTCCTTGTCGCCATTTAAGGCCGAATTGTTTATTTCTATAAATAGGGTTCCTTCAGAAAGCCCTTGGGCCGGTACATTAAAATTTTCATGGGTAACCACTTCTATCTTTCCATTGTGGGAAAGTAGTTTAAAACTAACATCGTCAATAGTTCTGGTGGTTTTATTCAGTAATTTATAGGTGAACACATTACTGATAATGTTATTTTCTTTATGCTCGTACAATTGGCCTGGTAGGCGAAGAATATTAGCTTCCAGATCGTTCCTTAAAAAAAGCATTCCCGCTAAAATTCCTGTCAGTATAAGCAGTACAGCACTGTATCCTTTTAATCTAGGGGTAAATGTAAAGGGCGTTTTCTTCTCTATGTTTTCCTCACTGGCGTACCTAATTAACCCTTTTGGTAAATGAACGTTCTCCATGATGGTATCACATTCATCTATACAAGCGGTGCAGTTAACACACTCTAATTGAGTTCCGTTTCTAATATCAATCCCGGTAGGACATACGTTGACACATTGGAAACAATCGATACAATCGCCATGGCCAAGGGCCTGTCTGTCTTCTCCTTTTTTAAATTTCTTGCGACCATTCTTACCTTCTCCACGTTTGTGGTCATAGGCAACGACGATAGATTTGTTGTCGAGCAATACTCCTTGCATTCTTCCATAGGGACAGGCAATGATACAGACCTGTTCGCGAAACCAGGCAAAAACAAAAAAGAATACTGCGGTAAATATCAATAGGGACACCAAGGTGCTTATATGCTGAAACGGTCCCTGGCTTATATATAGTAACAACCTATCGCTTCCAATAAGGTACGCTAGGAAAACATTGGCTATTAGGAACGAAATGAAAAAGAAAACGGTCCATTTTAGGGCTCTTTTTTTGATTTTTTCGGCATTCCACCCCTGTCTATCCAATCGTTTTTGTGCTCCTCGGTCGCCATCTATCCAATATTCAACACGTCTAAAGACCATCTCCATAAAGATGGTTTGAGGACATAGCCATCCGCAAAAAATTCTTCCAAAAGCTACGGTGAACAGCGCTATAAAAACAACCCCTATGATCATAGAAAGCACAAAGAGGTAGAAGTCCTGTGGCCAAAACGGCAGGCCAAAGATGTTAAAACGTCTTTCTAAAACGTTGAACATTAAAAATTGATTGCCATTTATTTTTATAAACGGAGAGGCCAGTAGAAAAAGCAATAACGCATAACTAACATATTTTCGATACTCGTACAGTGGGCCGCTTGGCTTTTTGGGAAAAACCCAAGCTCTTTTTCCCTCCTTATTGATCGTTCCTATTGAGTCCCTAAAATTTTCTTCCATGGCTAGTTGTTATCGCGCTGCTAAACGTGCTTTTAAATACTCTTTATTTATGGTTCTTCGGTCCAAATTTCTCCTTCTGGATCTTTGGGGTTTGCCGGCGTTTGACCATGAAGGGCGTATACATAACTCGCTACTTGTGCTATTTCCAATGGTTTTAAGCTCTGTTTCCAGGCGATCATTCCTTTTCCGGCCCTACCGCCTTCGGAAATAGTGCTAAAAATATTTTTGATTCCGCCCCCTATAATCCAATGGTCATCGGTAAGGTTAGGACCTATTCCACCACCGCCATCGGCCATATGGCAGGCCACGCAATTCGATTGGTAGATAGCCTCTCCAGCCTTAAGATCCGAAGCTTCGGTTAATACTTCTACGGTAGAAGCGTCGACCAACCCCTTGGCATTTTTCTTGTACTCGGCGATATCGATTTGGGCAGCAGCGACTTCTTTTTCGTATTCTACGTCCTGATTGTCACCGTTGAAGATGTGATACCTGGCCATATAAACAATACCAAAAATGATGGAGGCATAGAACATATATACCCACCATGGCGGAAGGTTGTTGTCCAATTCTTTAATACCGTCGTAATTATGGTCTAAAATTATCTCTGCTTCTTCTTCCACTGGTTTGTTACCGGTCATTTTAGCCAATAAACGTTTTGCCCAGCCCCATTGGTAGGGTTTGGAACTATTGGCCAAATACCGTTGCTGAGCCTCTTTAGAGAGGGTGTGGTACATGACATTCTCTATGGATCGTAGGATTAATTCTATCGCGATGAGAAGAAATAATACGAACAATAAAAAAAACAAGGTTATTGGATAGGCGATAAAGGCAGGTTGGTCTCCAGATTCAATCGCGAATTCCATCAGTCCAAAGATGAGGAAGAAGATTACGGGAATTCTAATCCACCATGGCATATTATTTTTCATCTGTATTAGTTTAATGGGTTATTATCATCTTCTAGTGGAATGGCACTTACTTCAGAAATATGCTGTTTAGAAGCAGTAAACACCCACCAAAAAAGGACTGTAAAAAAAACAAAGAAGATTAATAATGAGATCATCGGATAGGTTGCTATCCCTTCAATGCTCTCCATATGATTTTTAATGAACTTTAGCATAGTCTGTTAGTTTTGTGAGATTATTTCGTCGGTTTCTTTTATTTTGATATCCGTTCCCAAACGCTGTAGGTAGGCGATCAGGGATACGATCTCCCTATTTCTCATTTCTACAAATTCCTCCCCGTTCTCAAGGGCATATTTTTTGTCGGCCTCGTATGTTTTGGCAAAATCTGGATCGGCATACAGGTTCTTTTCGATCTGGGTAGCCTGTTCGTCCATCCAATTTTCGGCATTGGCAATTTCTTCTTCGGTATAAGGAACCCCAAGGTTAACCATGGCTTCCATTTTTCCTTGAATATTACTGCGGTCGTGTTCGTTGTGCACCAACCATTGGTAGGCCGGCATTATAGATCCAGAGGAGGTACTCTGTGGGTCGTACATATGGTTTAGGTGCCAGTTGTCCGAATACTTTCCGCCGACCCTTAATAAATCGGGACCTGTACGTTTGCTACCCCATAAAAAAGGATGGTCGTATACAAATTCTCCGGCCTTGGAGTACTCTCCGTAACGTTCTACCTCGCTTCTAAAAGGTCTAACCATTTGTGAGTGACAACCAACACAACCCTCACGGATATATAAATCCCTGCCCTCTAATTCTAATGGAGTATATGGCTTTACACTGGTAATGGTCGGAATGTTCGATTTTACCAAGATGGTCGGAACAATTTGTATGACCCCGCCTATTAATATAGCAATGGTTGCAAAAATGGTCAATTGAATAGGCTTACGTTCTATCCAAGTATGCCAAGTTTCTCCGGCCGTTCTTTTCTTGGATACCCTGGTCAAGGCAGGAGCTTCTGCCAATTCGTCCGCTACTTTAGTCCCCTTTTTTATGGTCAGGGCCACGTTATAGATCATCACGATAGCCCCAAGAATATACATGCTTCCTCCAATGGCACGCATCCAGTACATAGGTATTATTTCGGTAACGGTTTCTAAAAAGTTTCCATAAACCAAGGTGCCGTCCGGATTAAATTCCTTCCACATAAGAGCCTGCATAAACCCGGCAACGTACATAGGCAAGGCGTATAAAATAATCCCTAGGGTGCCTATCCAAAAGTGAAAATTGGAAAGTGCGGTAGAATACATTTTTGTCTTAAACATTTTCGGAACCAACCAATAGATCATTCCAAAGGTCATAAAGCCGTTCCATGCCAAAGCCCCAACGTGTACGTGGGCAATAATCCAATCACTGAAATGCGCAATCGCGTTCACGTTTTTAAGAGAAAGCATAGGGCCTTCAAAAGTGGCCATTCCATAACCGGTAATCGCAACTACCATAAATTTTAAAACAGGATCGGTCCGCACTTTGTCCCATGCGCCCCGCAGGGTCAATAAACCGTTGATCATCCCTCCCCAAGACGGAGCAAGCAGCATAATAGAAAACGCTACGCCTAAGTTTTGCGCCCAATCCGGTAAAGAAGAATACAATAAATGATGCGGTCCGGCCCAGATATAAATAAAAATCAAGGACCAAAAGTGTACAATAGATAAACGATAAGAATATATAGGTCTGTTGGCCGCTTTAGGAACAAAATAGTACATCAGGCCCAAGAACGGCGTGGTAAGGAAAAATGCGACCGCATTATGGCCGTACCACCATTGTACCAAAGCATCTTGTACCCCGGCATACACAGAGTAACTTTTAAAAGCACTTACCGGTAAGGACAAGCTATTAAAGATGTGAAGTACCGCTACCGTGACAAAAGTAGCCAGGTAAAACCAAATGGCGACATATAAATGTCGCTGTCTCCTCCTTAACATGGTACCAATAAGGTTCCAGCCAAAGGCTACCCAAACCACAGTAATAGCAATGTCTATAGGCCATTCTAGTTCTGCGTACTCCTTGGAAGAGGTATAACCAAGAGGTAGGGTAATGGCCGCGGCAACAATAATGGCCTGCCAGCCCCAAAAATTAAAGTTGCTCAGGGCATCACTGAACATTCTTGCCTTTAACAAGCGCTGAGTAGAATAATATACCCCGGCAAAAATGGCATTTCCGATGAAAGCAAAAATTACGGCATTGGTATGCAAGGGCCTAAGACGACCAAAACTTAACCATGAAATACCATCGGTGATATTTGGAAATAGAAACATAAAGGCAAGCAGCAAGCCTACCGACATTCCTATAATTCCCCAGAACATTGTTGCATAGAGGAACTTTTTTACGATCTTATTATCGTAATAAAACTGCTGTACTTCCATAAATTACAATTTTTGACTTTCTTTTATTTGGATTGATTTGTTTTTGGGTGTTGGTAGCTTTTTGTCGGGATTAACAACTAATTCATCTTCAAAAAGCATGCGGACCGATGGAGTGTAGGCGTCATCGTATTGTCCGTTTTTTACGGAGAGCAAAAAAGCGGCAAAAAAAACTATGGCCACAATAATACTTAAGGTCAATAATAAATAAATAGCACTCATCCTTTTTTTTATTTCGGGGTAAAACTACCATGGCCATTTCTAGGAAAATATGACATTTGTCAGGTTTCGATTTTTGGATCAAAAAAAAGGAGGCACCCCTTGGAGATAATGCAATGCTAAAACCACCAATATTCTCCTGATAACAGCATTTTTTGGATCGCAGAAAAAAAATAAATCCGTTTATAAACGTATTTTTTACGTGTTTTATCGCGATTTCAAGGGGGGTATGTCTAAAACACTGTTAATTTGGGGGGTAGAATGTTAATTTTATCAATAATTTATTAGAATTATTATTAGATTTGTCTCTTTTGACAAAAAAATCAACCTAGTAGGTTGGCTTTTTTTATCGTTTTGCCAATTAAATTAAATTCACAAATTGCAATAAAAAATGTTTAGAAAAACCGGTTATTTATTTTTGACAAGTTTGTTGTTGGCCAGTTGCCAGCAGAAAAAAGAAGTGGTGTGTACTCCAAGTGATACTGCTATCAATTATCCTTCGGGCGATTCCCTTGCCAATGTCCTTAAGTGGCCCGATGATTTAAAAATAACCGGTTTTTCTGGTCCCGATGTGAACCCTAGTCCAGCATGTATGGCAGTATCGCCTACAGGAGAAGTGTTTGTTGGGGTAGATATGATGGGGTCCCTAGGAAAAGATATGGGAAAAGGATTCATTAAGCGTTTGGTAGATTGTAACCATGACGGAATTATGGATTCATATACTGAGTTTGCCCGCGTAGATAACCCTCGTGGTATTTTGGCTATTGGGAACCAGGTGTTTGTGCTTCATACTACGTTTACCGAAGAAACTAAAAAAGCCAACAATATGGATTTGATTGTTTTTGAGGATGTCGATAACGATGGGGTGGCCGATGGACCAGCGAAAGTACTGATCAAAAACATCAGTAACTCCAAATACCTACAGGAAAGAGGTACAGACCATGCTACCAATGGTATCCAAATGGGTATTGATGGGTGGATTTATATCGCTGTGGGCGATTTTGGTTTCCACAATGCAACCGATGCAGAAGGAACACAGTTGACCATGTTAGGTGGTGGAATCGTACGAGTACGCCCCGATGGAACAGGAATGGAAGTGTATACCCACGGTCTTCGTAATATTTACGATGTGGCTATCGACCCGTTCATGAACATGTTCGTTAGAGGGAACACCAATGATGGTGGAGGATGGAATATCCGTTTCTCCCACCAAATTCAATCGGCAGAATATGGGTATCCTATGTTGTTCAAGCACTTTACGGAAGAAATTATTCCCGCTTTGGCCGATTTGGGTGGAGGGTCTGGAACAGGGGCTCTTTACATGAACGATGACCGTTGGCCAGAGAATTACAACAATGTGCCAATGATGGCCGATTGGGGAAGAAGCTATTTATATTTCCACAGAGTGACCAAAGACAAGGCTAGCTTTACCCAGGAAGTAGAAGATTTTATACAATTGCCACAAATTACCGATGTCGATGTCGATGGTGGTGGTGCCATGTACCTTTCTGCTTGGGATGGTGCCGGATATTCTGGTAGTCCTGACAAGGGGTATGTAGTGAGGGTAACCCCTAAAGATTTCAATTATGAGCCACTAGAAAATGTAGCCGATATTTACTGGACCAATGATGTGGTTGCCTTGTTAAAATCCGGGAATGCCAAGACTAGACAAAGCGCCCAATACGAATTGTTAAGAAGAGGGAAAGGTGCCGATGCCGTTTATAAATTGGCTAAGAATGCCGACCTGTCCCTAGAAGTACGTACAGCAAGTATCTTTACTTTTGCACAACTTACCGGAGTAGAAGGGATAGAGCGTTTGGTAGCGCTGACCGAAGATGCGGCCGTTCAGGAATTTGCCCTTAGAGCTTTGGCAGACCGAAAAGAAAATATAGCGAATGTTCCAGTAGAACCATTCTTAAAAGCACTTAAATCTGGTTCGGACCGTGTAAAAGCTGCCGCTATCGTAGGATTGGGCAGATTGGGAAGACAAGAAGCTGTCAATGACTTATTAGAAGTTGCCGTTCCCGATTCTTTTGTGGCACCTGAATTAAATACAGAAGGTCCGCATGCCACCCCGAATTCTGATATCGTGCTACCTCATTTGGCAGTAAAAGCCTTGGTAAGCTTAAACGCTGTAGATGCTGCTGTGAAGGCCTTGGATACGGATAGGAAAGATTTGGCCCTATGGACACTTAGATACATGCATAGCCCTGTAGCTGTCGATGGCTTGATAAACGCCTACGAAAACACTACAAATCCAACGTATAAAAGAGCGTTGTTGAATACGCTTGCGCGACTTTATTTCCAAGAAGCTGATTATGATACTTCATGGTGGTGGAGTACCCGTCCAGATACCCATGGTCCATACTACAAAACTGTAGAATGGGATGAGACGGCTAAAATCCGCGATTTTATGATGGCCGAGTGGGAGAAGGCTAGTGATAACGAAAAATTATTCTATTCTGAGCTAAACGTTAAATATCGTTTGGGAATCGATGATTTTGGAACGATTGAACAGTCAGCGCCAAAAGTAGATTTACCGGTGATGGATCTTGAGAAAATCAAGAACAAAAAAGGCCAGGTAGGAGAATCTTCTATCGAAGATATTATGTTAGCCCTTCAAGAGGTGAAAGGCGATGCCTCTAAAGGAGAAGCCATATTTAAATCTCAAGCTTGTTTTACTTGCCACAGCTTAAAGAGTAGCGAGACAATGAAAGGGCCGTTTATGGGACAGATTGGTTCTATTATGAACAGAGAGCAGATAGCCGAATCGATAATTAAACCTAATGCGTCTATTTCTCAAGGCTTCTCTACCGTACAGATAGAGACCAAGGCAGACGACTTCTATGTAGGGTTTATTACCCAGGAATCTGCCAGCGATCTAACGATCACGAATATCGCTGGAGTGCCAACCAAATTAAAGAAATCGGACATCGCTTCTAGGAAGGAATTGGAAACTTCCATGATGCCTGCCGGATTGGTGAATGCCTTGAGCTTCGAAGAATTAGCCTCTTTAATTGCCTTCTTGGAAAATCAGAAATAGGACTTTCCTAAGCCAATACATTTTATAAAATCACCCGCTTTTCTTAGGTTAGAAAGGCGGGTGATTTTTTTTGTCCTATCTGTTCTAATTTATAAATCTGCGAAGCCTTATCATTATAATAAGGGCGTTCCCTCCTTCGTCGGGCGGGCTATTGGCTATATCCCTTGCTCCGCTGCGGGGATGCCGCCGCTATCCCTAACGCTGTTTCAGTGAACCATTAGCAACTAACCATAAAAAAGTTGAATTTTCCTGACGAGCCTTGTCCGGTTTGAGCCATTAATTTCAGTATTGACGAACAGTTTTTATGAATTATTGTTTAAAGACACCCCTCCTAAAGGGGTGTTCTTAACCACAACCACAATACAGTCCTGCCTGCCTTCTAAGAAGTTTTTTATTGGTTTTTAGTAGCTGTTAAATATTGTTTTCGGTCTCCATCGCTAGCGGGAGTGTCGCGCTCGTGCCCGTTTTAAAAAGAATAGGAAGACAGCAATAATTTTGAAAGCTCCTATCTTTTAAATACCGGCAAGTGGCTTTGTGCAGTGCGTTTACTTTCCGAATAGGACGGCAATAGAGGTTTAGTCATAGGATCGCGAAGTACTTTGTCTATCCATTCGCAACCACCACGATTTTTTCTAGCCCTAGGGAGCCTTTTACGAGGGTAGTTTTTTGGCCAACAAATTGGTGGCTACCGTGGTAAACAAGACAATGCTGATAGAGCTTAGGGGCATTAATATCGCCGCTATAACAGCTTCTAACTGTCCGGTTACCGCAAAGTATAGGCCAACGGCATTGTACATGAGCGAAAGCATAAAACTAAGTCGTATAATACGAATGGCTTTTTTAGAAGCGGTAATATATTGGTACAAGTGCCTTAAGTTTTTGGCGTCTAAAATTCCGTCACAGGCAGGCGAAAAAACGTTAACATTTTCGGAAATGGCAATGCCTACATCACTTTGTGCCAAGGCCCCGGCATCGTTTAATCCGTCGCCTAGCATCAGCACCTTTTTACGGTTGTCCTGTAGCCCGCGGATAAATTCCATCTTATCATCGGGTTTTTGGTTAAAATAAAGTGGGGTGCCTTTTGGGGTTAGTTGTTCTAACCGAGCTCTTTCCCCGGCATTATCGCCCGATAAAATGGAAATATCCAAGGTTCGGGACATCTCCTTAAAGAGCTCTGAAATTCCTTTTCTATACTCATTGTGGAAAAGAAAACTTCCCTTATACCTGTCGTTGGCACTGATATGTACCGAGGTGGTCTCTAAGGAGTTGGTTGCCGTATGCCCCACATAATGGGCAGAACCTATTTTAATACGGTCCTGAGCCTTGGTGCCCATAAGGCCCTGGCCAATGTTTTCTTCATAATCGTCCAAGGTTATAATATCATGGGCATCGAGCAAATCATACAGAGAGCGGCTCAAGGGATGGTTTGACGACCGGAGGGTGTTTTTTAAAAGGGATTCTTCCGCTGCTGTTAGGGCTATGCCTTCGTAACAAATATTACTTTTTTTAGGAGCGGTGATCGTTCCGGTTTTGTCAAAAATAACAGTATCTATTTTTGCCAATTCCTCAATGGCTCGAGTGTCCTTTAAATAAAATTTCTTGCGTCCAAATATACGGAGCATGTTCCCCAGGGTAAAAGGTGCTGCCAAGGCAATGGCACAGGGACAGGCAATAATAAGGACCGCCGTAAAAACATTGATGGCCTTACTGGGGTCTTTAACCAACCAAAAGGAGGTAGCTATAACAGCAATACTTAAAACAGTAATCGTAAAGCGCTTGCCTATGCTATCGGTAATGTTCTCAAAGCCGGTCGATTTGTCCTTATCAAAAATGGCATTGCTCCACAATTGCGTCAGGTAACTTTGGGAAACAGATTTTAACGCTTCCATCTCAATGGCGCTTTGTAACTGTTTGCCTCCGGCATATACCTTATCGCCCGAAAACTTATGTACCGGGTCCGATTCTCCCGTGACAAAACTGTAATCGATTCTAGCATTTCCAGAAAGTACAACCCCATCGACCGGAATTAATTCCTCATTTCGGATAAGAAGTCGGTCGCCTTTCTTAATATCGTATACCTGTACACTTACTTCTTTGTTGTTTTTGGTTATTTTGGTGACGGCTATTGGGAAGTAGGATTTGTAATCGCGTTCAAAAGAAAGGTAGGAATAGGTTTTCTGTTGAAAAAACTTCCCCAATAATAGAAAGAACACCAGACCGGTAAGGCTATCAAAAAAACCCGCGCCCAAATCAAAGATAATTTCCATGGTACTGCGCAAAAACAAGACTATAATCCCCAAAGCTATTGGGACGTCCATATTTAAGATTCTAGAGCGCAGGCCCTTGTAGGCAGCCTTAAAATAACCCTGGGCGGCATAGAAGACCACAGGCAAAGAAAAGGCAAACATCAACCAGCGAAAAAAGCCCTTATATTGTTCAAGCCAAAATTCGCCTACTTCAAAATACTCGGGAAAAGAAAGGAACATAACATTGCCAAAGGCAAAGCCAGAAATTCCCAATTTGTATAGTAAACTACGGTCGACGCCCTTCTTTTGAGGCTCCATGTCATCTAAGGAAATATAGGGTTCATACCCTATTCTCGAGAGCAAAACCACCAGTTCTTTCAGACTTGCCTTGGTTTTATTAAAGCTAATGCGAACCGTTTTCTTGGGGAAATCGACCTGAGAACTGTTAATGGCAGGGTGTAGTTTGTTTAAATTTTCCAAGATCCAAATACAGGAACTACAATGAATGTGGGGGATGTAAAGGTTTATAATCTGTAGGGTGCCATCATTGAACTCCAATAGCTTTTCCAGGATGGGCTGGGACTCCAAAAAATCGTATTTCCCTGCTATTTCCTTTGGGGTAGCCCCCGCAGCGGATTGCAATTCGTAGTAGTAGGATAGGTCATTGGTAGCGAAAATATCATAGACCGTTTTACAACCATTACAACAAAAATGTTTGTCCTCCTGCGCAATTGGACTGTTGCCGCAATCGTCCCCGCAATGAAAACACAAAGTCTTAGCCATACCATATAAATTTAAAGTAGCAAAGATGTCATCAAAGGTTTTTAGAAAACATGACAACCGTCAGGTTTTAAAGAAAGCGCTTCCTTTAATTTTGTCCCATCAGCGAAATTTATAGCTATGAGTAGATGTGAAAATTGTATCATTCGCCAGTTTAATTCCCTACGTGCAATGAGCAAGGAAGAATTAAAAAAGGTGTCCGATACAAAAACAACCAAATTGTTTAAAAAGGGAGAAACCATTTTTGAGGAGAACGAGAAACTCAACGGAGTGTTTTGTGTGCGCAATGGGGTATCCAAACTTTCCAAATTAAGTCCTAACGGCAAAGACCAAATTGTAAAGTTGGCCTCTAAAGGGGCGGTCTTGGGGCAGCGCTCGGTGATCGTTGAAGAAATATCCAACCTTAGTGCCGTGGCCTTAAACGATATGGAAGCTTGCTTTATTCCCAAAAATGCTATTGTTAATACCCTTAATGCCAATCCTAATTTTGCAGTGGAAGTCCTTAGGCATATGGCACACGATTTAAAGGAAGCAGACGATGTAATCGTCAATATGTCCCAAAAAACCGTAAAACAACGGGTCGCAGAGGCCTTTATTTATCTTAAAAACAATTTCGGCGAGGATAAGAACGGCTATCTGGCCCTCACCTTATCGCGTGAGGATATCGCCAATGTCGTTGGCACCGCTTCCGAATCGGTCATCAGGATTATTTCGGAATTCAAAAAAAAGGGACTGATAAAAACCTTTGGAAAAAAAGTAGCGATTGTAGACCCCCAATCCTTAAACAATTTGGCCGAAGCCATATAGTACTTTTTTACCGTTGTATGGCAAGCTCTTAATTCATGTGAAATATGCCCTGGCCGGGGAGTAAAACCTGACTAAAGTCATAGTTTCAGGACCCAACTTCTTCTAGTTTTACAGCATTATTAGAGTCAAGTCTAAACATTTGCTAAAACAATATATTTTGAAAAACATATTACTGCCCACAGATTTTTCTGATAATTCTTGGAATGCCATAAAATATGCAATCTCGCTCTATAAGGAAGAAAAGTGTGTCTTCTATATCCTTAATACCTATACGCCCACCATTGCCCATAGTAGGTTTATGGCCATATCAGACCATGAAAAAATGAGTAAGGACATTGTGCGTGCCAATTCTGAAAAAGGATTGATGAATTTGGTGTGGAAAATAAAAAGTAAGTACAACAATGAGCACCATAGTTTCGTGACCATTTCTTCTTTTAATTTATTGGTCGATGAGGTAAAAAATATCATTGAAACCAAGAAGATCGATTTGGTTATAGCAGGAACCAAGGGAGCTAGCCAACTCGAAGAGGTTTTTATGGGAAGTAATATTGTACGGATGATAAAATCTATCAAAAACTGTCCGGTCTTGGCCATTCCCAGCAATTTTAAATTTATAAGACCTTCGGAAATAGCCTTTGCTACAGATTTTAATAGGTTTTATACCGAGTCGGAGCTACGGCCATTGATAGAAATGGCAAGGTCTTTCCAGGCAACGATTAGGATCGTTCATGTACAGTACGAAATAAAAGCCCTTACCGAAGTACAGCAGTTTAATTTGGGCATGTTACGGAAGTATTTGGGAGAGCTGCCTCATTATGTACACACCGTTTCCGAACTGAACTCGGTTTCCAAAACCTTGGAGGTCTTTGCCAATGAACTCGATATTCATTTATTGGCCATGCTTCATTATCCGCATAGCTATATGGAAAAAATGACCCGCGAACCTATTGTAAACAGATTGGCCTTTCATACCCAAATTCCCCTTTTGGTGATTCCAGAATTGGGAATGAATGCCAGTTGCTTTTCTGTTAATAAAGAAGCCTCCGAAAATCCTTCCCGAACCCTTAAAAATTAGGAGCGTTTAAAATTTAAAACAGAATTCTACGAGCGTCCTATAAATTCGTTTACAGGGTACGTTTAAAAAAATCATGCCTATTTATGGGGTTCTGTAAAGCTTGTGATATTATTTTTTGATACATTAGTAGTATCAACCCTTTAAAGAATAGCATTGGAAGTAAATAGGACATATACGGAACAGCATAAAATATTAGTGGCCACTGATTGTATTGTTTTTGGTTTTGATGAAGGGGTATTAAAACTTTTGGTTTTTAAGCGAAGAATAAATCCTTTTATGGGCGAGTGGTCATTGATAGGGAGTTTTGTAGATGAAGAAGAAAGTGTTACCGAAGCGGCAAGACGCGTTTTATTACAGTTTACGGGATTGGAGAATATCTTTTTAAAGGAATTAAAGGCTTATAGCGATGTAGACCGCGATCCAGGGGCACGTTGTATATCTATAGGGCAATATGCCCTGATCCGTATTAACGAATATGATAAGGAACAAGTAGAGCGGCATGGTGCCAAATGGTTTGCCGTAGACGAGCTTCCCGAGATGGTTTTAGACCATAATAAAATGATTTCCGATGCCTTGGACAGGCTAAAGGAAAAAGCAAGACGGAAACCCTTGGGCTTTGAACTGTTGCCCGAAAAATTTACCATTCCCCAATTACAAAACCTTTACGAGGCCATTTACCAAAGAAAATTGGACGATCGGAATTTTAGAAAAAAACTACTGTCCTTTGGATTGCTCATTAAATTGGATGAAAAAGATAAAACATCTTCCAAAAAGGGAGCTTTCTTATACCGTTTTGATCATGATAAATACAAAAACTTAGAGGAGTCCGGATTTAATTTTGTCCTTTAAGCCATTGGTGATAAACTTGTGGGTAAATAATTTAAATAAGCAACTTTAAAGGGGGGATATCCCAAAAGCTTTTTTATCTTTGTCGTGTTGTGTTGTGTCTTAATGCAAATTAAGGCAAGGTTGTATTGTCGTAAGAAGCCAATTGTAGTTGGTGCGACATAAACCAGTGAAAGGCTTTCCATAATGGAAGGCTTTTTTTGTTTTTAGACGATTCACATACATCCGCAACTCTAACCAACACCCACCTGTCCCCTAATTTCGAACTTAAATTGCTGCATTTCCCGCTATGTTAATTGAAACCCCGCGTTAGGGACCGCGGCGGCATCCCCGCAGCGAAGCAAGGGATATAGCCAAGGGCCCGCCCGACGCAGGAGGGAACGCCCAAATAACCTTCCTTCAACATAAACAAGCTCTAACCTTTTTTATCATTATTATATTCTCAATTTTATAGTAATGTTTTATCAAAACCTTATTTTATCGTACATTTATTGAAGAAGCAATAAAGGAAGCCAGCTATGCCTGTATATCATAAATTAGGACAGATTCCGTCTAAAAGACATACTATTTTTAAAAAGAAGGATGGGAGCCTTCATTACGAACAGCTGTTTGGTACCATTGGTTTTGATGGTATGTCTTCGCTCATGTACCATTTGCACCGTCCTACCATGGTAAAGGCGGTGGGGGAGAGCGAAGATGTTAGGTCCAGGGCGGCGGTAACCCATAATATAAAATCTAGATTGCTCAAAGGGTTCCATATACAGCCAGAAGCGGATTTTTTGGAGAGCCGCAAAACGGTTTTGTTCAACAACGACGTGCATATTGTGTTGGCCGCCCCACAGGAGTCTATGACCGATTATTTTTATAAAAATGCCGATGCCGATGAGCTTCTTTTTGTGCATAAGGGGAGCGGTGTCCTAAAGACAATGCTTGGGGAAATACGGTTTGAATACGGCGATTACCTTTTAATTCCAAGAGGTATGATTTATCAGATAAGCTTTGATACCGATGAAAATCGGCTTTTTATAACAGAATCCTATCACCCTATTTACACCCCAAAACGCTATAGGAATTGGTTTGGGCAGCATTTGGAGCATTCCCCTTTTTGTGAGCGCGATTTTAAGCTCCCGCAAAATTTGCAGACCCATGATGAGCAGGGCGATTTTGTCATAAAAGTGAAAAAACAAGGGCAATTGCACCATCTGGTCTATGCGTCCCATCCCTTTGATGTGGTAGGCTGGGACGGGTATAACTATCCCTACGGATTTTCGATACACAATTTTGAACCTATAACGGGAAGGGTGCATCAACCGCCACCGGTACATCAAACTTTTGAGACCTCGGCTTTTGTGGTATGTTCCTTTGTTCCTCGTATGTATGACTATCACCCGCAATCAATTCCCGCGCCCTATAACCATTCTAATATAGATTCTGATGAGGTGCTCTATTATGTGGATGGCGATTTTATGAGCCGGAAAAATATAGATCAAGGCTATATTTCCCTGCACCCGGCGGGAATTCCCCACGGGCCGCATCCGGGGACCTATGAGGCCAGTATAGGAAAGACCAAAACCGAAGAATTGGCGGTGATGGTAGATACTTTTAAACCCCTACAGCTTACCCAAACGGCCATGGATATAGACGATGGTAAATATTACCAGTCTTGGCTAGAGTAGGCAAAGTTGCCTTTATGCCCTTGTTCATAGCCCTGTCCTAGATTAGGCGGAGGTATGAACAGGGCTGCTTATAGGTTTTTCTAAAAGATTTTTATGATTAGAGTGACGGCCTAGGATTATGCCTGGCTGTTATTGATGCATTACAAAATGGATTAATGAAGCGGCTAATTTTGCTGTTTGATGGTCTGGGTCGTATTTCGGATTCATTTCTGCAATATCCAAACTGATCATTTTTTTGGAATCGATAATATTTTCCAAGCACTCCAGGACCATATCGGGAGAAAATCCCATGGGCGATGCCGCACTCACTCCGGGCGCGTAGGCCGATGCGAATCCGTCTAGATCAATGGTTGTGTAAATATAATCGACCCCTCTGATAAATCGTTCTAGTTTGTTTTTGGTATTGCTGAGGTGGTGTAGGTTAAAATGCTGCTGCTCTATATAGGACACATTAAGCTCCTTGGCCGTATCGAATAGGGCTTTTATATTGGCATCTTTTCGAATGCCTAGGCAGATATATTTGAATTTGGTATTGTCTCGTTTACAATCTCTTGAAATTTGATAAAATGGGGTACCCGAATTATTGCCATTTTCGTTGGAGCGAAGATCAAAATGGGCGTCAAAATTGATAATGCCCAAGGTGGTTTTCTTGCCTTTTGCGGCCAAGAATTTTTTGATACCGTTATAATGACCATAGGCAATATCATGACCACCGCCCAAAAGAATGGGGAAGGTGTTTTTGGCTAGTAATTGGGACACCATTTTAGCAAGGGACGATTGGGCCTCTTCCATATTACCATCTGGGCAACCAATGGTCCCTACATCTAACAGGGCAATTTCTTCCCCTAAATGGTTAGACATCTTTGCTAATTGTTGGCGGATGGCATCTGGGCCTTTGACAGCTCCTGTTCTTCCCTGGTTTCTGCCAACGCCTTCATCACAGGCGTATCCTAAAATGGCAAAGGTTTGGTCGGCATCAGGGAAGTTGGCCTCTTTTTCCAGATTGCAGAGCGCTACCTTTTCATGAAGATATTGTGCTTGGTCCGATGCTCTTCCGGTCCATCTTTCAGGATTTGTGGGGGTATAGTGTTTCATTTTTAAATATTTATTGTTATTAGCGGCCATACTTCGGCTGTGTTCAGTACAAGCATGTAATTCGCATAGCTGGAATGGTATTTGGGACCAGTTCTTGGTGATGCTCATTTTATAAAAAAGTGGCTGCTATTAGGGCGTTGAATTTTTAATTGAATATAAGCAATAATCGCCTACGCTTAGGGCAAATAATATTGAAATCCCCCTAGATTTAATATTTTAATGGAATTCTGGAATTGAATGTTAATTGGCTACAGATTCATCCGATTAGCCGCTAGATTTATCTGGAGGACTTTGTATTAATTCCGAATATTCTTTCTGAAAGGATTTTGTTCTATGGTGTTCTTCCTGATTTTTGATGTAATTCCGGACCCTGTTGGGCATAGAATGCGAAACTGAGGCCGCATAATATTCCTCTTGCCACTCAAATTTTGTTTTGCACAAATTATTTTTATTTATCCAAAAGGAGGATTCTCCTTTTATCAGTTGCATCACTTTTCTAATTGTTTGATCGGTCCCAAGGGATATTAGGATATGACAATGATCGGGATAGCCATTGATAAAGTCGATACATATATTTTTTTCTATGGCATTTTTCCTAATATGATTCCATACCTGCTTTCTCAGATCATGGGAGTGGAGAAAAGACTCCCTGTTTTTAGTGGAAAATACAAAATGTATGTAGGTTTTGATAAATGGCATGGTGGGTTTTTAATTTAAAAAAAATATTGTTTATCTGCTAAATTGAATAGCCTCCAGATTCATCTAGAGGACTTAGGAGCATTTATAATATCATATTGAATGGCCTGTAGGATGAGTTGAAACCCTAAAATAATAGATAAGGTAACAATCATAATAGTCCCCGTTGGGGCAAAGGTATTGATAGAGGCGTAGTAAATCCACTCCCATATTCCGAAAATGAGACCAAACATAAAAAGAGGGACGCCAAATAATAGGTATACCGATCCGATATTAAAATCATATAAAAAGTATTCTTTGACAATTCTCTTTATAAAGGTTTTTGATAGTTGCAGACTGAATACAAAGGGCATTTGCCAAATTTTCATGCTCGATTTTTCATCTCCGTAGATTGCGGGCATCGGAACATCCTTTATTTTGGCCTTTTCAAAATACAATTGTGCCAATAAGGAGGTTTCGAAGTAGTAACGGTTGGCAAGTTTTGGGAATTCTATTTTTTTCAATACTTCGGTTTTTATGGCGAAGAAACCATTGGTAGGGTCAAAATTATGCCAATACCCCGTGGCCGATTTGATAAGAAAGGACAAACCTAAGTTTCCTATTCTACGGATGACGGGCATTTTTTGCAAGGCCTTCATATCTTTAAACCGGTTTCCTTTTGCGACTGTTGCGTTCTGTGAAATTAGTGGAGACAACAATTCTGGGATATAATTTAAGTCCATCTGATCATCGGCATCTACCTTAATGACGATGTCTGCACCGATAGCGATAGCCTTTTCGAACCCTTTTTTTGTAGCGCCGCCAACGCCTAAATTTATGTCATTCTCCAAAAAGCAGGGGGTTGTTTGGGGATTGATAATTTGCTCAATAGCCGCCTTTGGTATGGGAATTGGACTTTTATCATCTACAATGATGACCGTATGGATATAGTCTGGCAATTTGGAAACAACCCGTGCAATCTCCTTAAAAGCGTTGAAATACGGGATTACTACCACTATCTTATAAGAAAAATAATGTTGGTTATCCCTAGATGATTTTACCATCTGTATCCCTATATTATTGATTCTCTCGTTGCTGTAGTGCATAATTTAAATTTCCGTTTGCAAGCTTATGGTCGGTTACAAGCTTTAAGGCTTCCTTACAGGCCTTTATTGCTTTATGATATTGTTTTAGTTGGTTATAGGCAGAACATATATTATTATAGGCAGCGGCATTGGGGACTATGGCAATCGATTTTTTTGCTGCTGCGATGCACTTCAAATAATTCTCCTCCTTGTAATACCTATAACTGAGGTTTATATAATGTTCTGATAATTCCACTTTGTCCATTCCTTCGGTTGTCATCGCCAACCTATTTTTCCTTTCCAAAGCGTTTTTTAAATTATTCTTAGCCAGCTGATAGTCGGGCTTTAATTTCAATGCTTTTTCATAAGCTTCAATAGCCTCGTCATAATTGAATAAATAAAAATTGGCAATCCCAATATTATTATAAGCTCCTGGGGAATCAGCTTTTAGTTCCAGAGCCATTTTGGCAGCACGGAGGCAGTCCTCATAAAGGCCGTCATTGTAAAATTTTAAACTCAGGTTTAGATATTTTTCCGGGCTAGGAGAGTTGGCTATTTCTGCTTCTAGCACCTGGAGTATAGATTTTTGACTGGCTGCAATAGCGATGTATTTATTCGCCAGGTGGTCCTTGGGGCTTGTTTCTAAAATGTTGTTGGCAAAACTTTTCATACCCTCCCAATCTTCAAGATGATGGTACGATTTTAAAATTAATTCATGAGTGTTAATGTAGTTGGATGAAATATCGTTGGTCTTCTTAAGATTTTCTATGGCCTTTTCAAATTCATTTTGTTGAAATAAGAAGCGGCCGTAGTAATAGTGCGATTTATGGCTAGATTGGTTCAGGGACAGGGCTTTTTCAAAATATTCAGTAGCCCTATCCTTATCTCCGGTAGCATTTTTCAAAATCCCTAAATTGATGTAAATACTGGAGTAGGTGGGAGCTAATTCCAAGGCTTTCATAAAGGAAGATTCAGCATTGGTATAATCGCCTTGGGCCATTAGAGCCAACCCATAATTCATATGTCCCCTCCCGTTTTTTGGACTTTTTTGGGTAACATCGTACCAGAGGCTAGCTTCATCTTTCCACACTTTATTGCGCTGGTGAACGCCATAGGCATTGGCAAACAGAAAAAATAGTCCCATAAACACCAAGGCGTTCTGTCCATTTTTAGTTGCAATTATTCTAGGAAGGTAGGTTTCCAAGACGAATTTGGTACCGAAAATAAAGGCTATGGTCAATCCCATATAAGGAATAAAACTCCGATGATCATTTAAAACTTCGGCAAACGGAAGTATCGAGGAAGAAGGTAAAAGGGCAATAAAGAACCAAAGCAGCCCAAAAGAGAATAATTTGGTTTCTCTTTTTTTAGAAGCTTTCAATGCCAAATAGAGTAATAGGGAGATAATTATGATTCCCACTATGGCCCGATAATCCAAAATAGATTCAAAGACCACCCAATCGGTGTCTGCAGAAAGATTATAGGGAATAAAATAGGTTAGGATATAGTGGCACAGGACCAATGGTTGGGTAATCAGATAATTATATCGGTTTGCTCCCCCTGGGGCAAAAGTGTCCGGTAGCATGCTAAAATAAAATACTAAGAAAGCCAGTGTTAGTATAAAAGAGGGGAAGACCTTAACAAAGGATCGCAGGCTTTTTTTAAATTCTTGGGGCCTGTAAAAGTGCAATAGGTCTGCTTCTTCCTCAAAAATCAAAAAGTATAAAAATAATAATGGAGAAAAGACCAGGGCCATTTCCTTGGCGAAAAAACCGATGAACGGGAAAATTAAGTAAAGGTGCCATTTTCGCCATTTGCCACCACTTAAAAAGGCTGTAAATCCCAACAATATATAGAATCCGGCTATGATTTCCGAGCGTTGGATGATATAATTGACCGTTTCTGCATTGGCACATAATAGTCCAAATACGGCAGCCACCAACAGTCCCCAAAACTGATTGCATTTGGAGAATTCTATTCGGTCTAATAATTTTTTTACAAAAAGTAGGAGGGCTGCACAGGTGAATAGGAAAAAACTAAAGATATGTATGTGAAAGGCCAAGGGGTGCAAGCCCCCGGCAATCTTATAATCGAGGGCATTTTCCAAGGTGGTATAGGGCCGGTAAGATCGGTTGGAGGGGAGGGAACTAAAGGTAGTCACATCCCTGAAAAATGCCGAAACGTTTAGCTCTTTAATGGCGTGGTTATCCTCTATGGTATGGCTATCGTCAAAATGAAATCCGTTGTAGAAATGATTGGAGTATGCTAGGAGCATTACGGCAACCAAAAAGAAAGAAAGTAAAATAAAAATTGGATGCTTAAACGTATTTTGCTGGTTTCGGTCAAAACCGCTAAGCTGGTAAATAGAATGTGTAAACTTTGAAAATAGATTTATCATAGTGTTTTATGATTTACAGATTTTCATTTTTTAACAGGAACCAAATAATCCTATAAAATTTAAATTAGTAGCATAACGGAATTATAGACGAGTATAGTATACGATTCCCCCTTTTATTGTTACTACACTTTTCGAAATACAAAGCAGTAGGTGTCTGGGAATAGCTGTAAAAAAGGGAATAACACCACTGCTCCAACTTTTGTGATTATGCGCATGAGAACCCCTTGATTGTTATCTTGTTTTATTCTATCTGATATCTCTGATAGATTTATAGTTTTTAAAGGAAAGGAATCCTCTAACTTAAAATTGTTCTCCTTTGAAAACTTCAATAGTGTCTGCTTATTAAAGTAGCTTAAATGGGGACTGTGAAAATTAAATTGCCACATCCTATTTAATAAAGATTTTATCCCAAAACGATAGGCAAGCCTGGAAATAAAATAAATTAAACCTTCTTGTATCGGAACATTAATGATCAAAAGTCCATTTTCATGGAGCATAGCATAATTTGCTTTCATGATTTCTTTCAGCTCGGGTAAATGTTCGATGACATCATTATAGGCTATAAAATCGTATTTTTTGGAGGACGAGATATCCTGTGGAAAAAAACCGTTATCTACGGAGAGTCCTTCTTTTTGGTAGCGCTCGTTAAAACGTGTTTCTGGCTCTATACCTTCGCAACGAATATTGTTGTCCTTACAAACTTCAAGGAACCATCCGTATCCAGGGCCTACTTCCAGACCGTGCTGATGGAGTTGGGAATGCTGTTTGATAGAGGTAAGAATACGGTGAAAATTTTCCTTCCGTAAATTGATCAATGCTTTCTCCCTTGTTGTCTCGTTTAAATCAGAAACAAAACTTTTATTAAAAGTTGCATCGGGACAATATTGAAAATCACATTCGGGGCACTGAAATACATTAAACTTTAGGCGATATTTCAATGTAGGTTTGACGTTTGTACAAATAGGACAAGGCTTCATTAATTAATGCAGGTTGGTTAAATAAGTGGTCTGGTTTATAAAGAACGTATTCACAACGAAAAACGTATAAGAATATATACATTATGGGGATCTTATCTTTAAAAATAACAGCTTATCCTTATAATTCACAATGAAGAAGGTGTTTTAATTGTAGCGCATAGCGATATCCTTTAGCTATTAAAGAGAGGAGATTCCAATAGTTAAATTTGGAATTATCTTCGGATGCATCAAAAATAGATTAGCCTCCAGATTTATCTGGAGGCTAAAGAATTTAAAACAATCCTTCCAGCAAGTCGTCTGCCACCAAATTGGGCAGGGTAACTTTTAAGGTAGGGGTACGCTCCATTTCTCTTTTTATAGCAAAAAGCGCTTCTTCATTACGTGCCCAGCTCCTTCTCGATATTCCGTTGTTAACATCGTAGAACAACATATTCTTTAATTTTCTGGAAGCCTCTTGGGAACCGTCGAGTACCATTCCAAATCCGCCATTCATTACTTCGCCCCAGCCTACGCCGCCACCATTGTGTATGGATACCCAAGTGGCGCCTCTAAAGCTATCTCCAATTACATTGTGTATGGCCATATCTGCGGTAAACTTGCTACCGTCGTAAATATTGCTGGTTTCCCTAAACGGGGAATCGGTACCGCTGACATCGTGGTGGTCCCTACCTAATACAATTGGGGCTTCTATTTCTTTGTTGGCAATGGCTTGGTTAAAGGCCTCGGCGATTTTTGCCCGCCCTTCGGCATCGGCATATAATATCCTTGCCTGTGATCCTACTACCAATTGATTGGCCTCGGCTTCCTTGATCCATTTTATATTGTCTTGCATCTGTTGCTGTATCTCTGGGGGGGCCACGGCCATTATTTCTTC
Organism: Arenibacter nanhaiticus; assembly: GCF_900141935.1. Lineage (GTDB taxonomy): Bacteria > Bacteroidota > Bacteroidia > Flavobacteriales > Flavobacteriaceae > Arenibacter > Arenibacter nanhaiticus. Next base: position 63,020 of record NZ_FQYX01000018.1, read on the forward strand.
CATGACTCTTTGGGCAATGGCATCTGTTTTTTGTAGGTCTGTCCTTTTCCCAGAAGTACACACCCATCTAAAGGGGCCAAAACCATAATCGAAGCACATAGGTCCTAGGATATCCTGCACATAGGAGGGGTATTTAAAATCGATGTTGTTACTGGCCATGATATCGGCTCCGGCACGAGAAGCCTCTAATAAAAAGGCATTTCCATAATCGAAGAAATAAGTGCCTTTGGCAGTATGCTTGTTGATGGCTGTCACCTGTCTTCTTAAAGAGGCCTGCACGGTTTGTTTAAAGGCGTTTGGATCTTTACTCATCAGGGTGTTTGCCGCTTCAAAACTCATGGAAACGGGATAATACCCTCCCGACCAAGGGTTGTGAAGCGATGTTTGGTCCGATCCCAGATGTATATAGAGTTTTTCTTCATAAAACCGCTCCCAAACCGATACGATGTTCCCGATAAAGGCGATGGATACCACTTCTTTTTTGGCAACGGCCTTTTTGGCCCGTATCACCAAAGCGTCTATATCGTCTATGAGTTCATCTACCCATCCTTGGTCATGTCTTTTTTTTGCGGCCGCCGAATTTACCTCGGCGCAAATGGTGATACAGCCTGCTATATTTCCGGCCTTTGGTTGTGCCCCGCTCATACCTCCCAGTCCAGCGGTCAGGAATATCTTTCCTGCTGGGGTTTCCCCAGCTTTGAGCACTTTTCTAAAGGCGTTCATTACGGTGATGGCCGTACCGTGAACAATCCCCTGTGGCCCAATATACATAAATGAACCGGCCGTCATTTGCCCGTATTGGGTGACACCCAGGGCATTGTATTTTTCCCAATCGTCTGGTTGTGAATAATTGGGGATCATCGTACCATTGGTAACGACTACCCTAGGGGCTTGCTTAGAAGACGGAAACAAGCCCATAGGGTGGCCAGAATAAAGGTGCAAGGTCTGTTCCTCGGTCATATTAGACAGATACTGCATGGTGAGCAGGTACTGTGCCCAATTCTGAAATACCGCCCCATTGCCCCCATAGGTAATCAGTTCTTCGGGATGCTGAGCCACTGCGGGGTCTAGATTGTTTTGTATCATTAGCATAATACTGGCGGCCTGGGATGTCTGTGCCGGATACTCCGATATCGGACGGGCATACATGGAATAGGTGGGCTTAAAGCGATGCATGTAAATACGGCCCAGGGAATTTAATTCATGGGCAAATTCTATGGCAAGCTCTTGGTGCCATGCCTTGGGAAAATATCGAAGGGCATTGCGGATGGCCAATTTTTTTTCATCCTTGCTCAGGATATCCTTGCGTTTTGGGGCAGGGTTGCCATGATCGGGGTAGGCTCTTTTGGGTGGTAATTCCGAGGGAATCCCTTGTAGTATCTGTGCTTTAAAATCTACTGTCTTCATCTTGTTTTTTTTAGGCTTCCGTATTTACTACTAGGGCTCCGTTTTTCCACACTTTTACAGGGGCCATCATGCCCTGTTGGTATAGTATTTCTTGATAATTATTAGTAGGAAAGGCCACGAAATCGGCCAATTTTCCCGCCACCAAGCTACCGCGATCGGAAATTCTAAGGGCATGGGCGGCCCTAACCGTTATTCCCGCTAAAACTTCGGCATTGCTCAGTTTTTCAAAGGTTCCCAAAACGGCGGCTTGTAGTAGTAAATTCCCCATAGGAGCAGAGCCCGGGTTCCAATCACTGGCGATGGCCACAGAAGCGCCGGCATCCAATAGTTTTCGTGCGGGGGTATAGTTACATCCTAAGCCTAGGGAAGCTCCTGGTAGTGCTGTGGCCACTACATTGCTATTGGCCAAAAGCGCTATTTCTTGCTCGGTACTGGCTTCTAAATGGTCGGCACTCACAGCGCCAAATTCTACTGCAACAGCACTGCCACTGGTAGAAAACTGATCGGCATGTACGGTAATATCAAAGCCCATTTCTTGGGCTTTCCTAAAATAAGGCGCAATTAGGGCTTCGGAAAAGGCCCCTTCTTCTATAAAGGCATCTATTCTATTCGATAGGCCTTCTTCTTTTAGAATGGGAAAAAGGTCTTTGGCAATTTCTTCCAAATAAGCTTCGGGGCTTCCGTTATAATCTTTTGGGATCATATGGGCAGCCAGGCAGGTCGGAACCAAATCGGCCTCACAATCGTTTTTGGCTGCTGAAATCGCCCTTAGCATCTTCAGTTCCTCGACAACAGAAAGTCCATACCCGCTTTTTACTTCTATGGTAGTAATACCTTGTTGTAGGTGTCGTGCTGCCCTTTCTTTAATAGTTTTTGTTAATAAAGAGGAAGGAGCTTTTCTGGTTTGGGTAACGGTATCCCAGATGCCGCCACCAGCTTTGGCAATTTCTAAATAGGTCTTCCCAGAGTTGCGAAGCGCATAATCCTTGGCGCGGCTACCACCGAAGCAGATATGAGTGTGCGAATCGATAAGCCCGGGCATGCACACCATCTCCATGGCTATGGGAACTGACTTCGCTTTTAGGGCCGAAGCTTCCTTTTGCAGCTGGGCATACGATCCAATGGCATAGATTTTATCCTTGTACGTTATGATGCCGCCATTTTCTATAATGGTCAGTTCCTGGTCCGATAAGGCACCCTTTAATGGTAACCCATGCATGGTCAGGAGTTGCTTAAAAGGCCCAATAAGTGTATAATTGTTCATGTTAAAACGTATTTAGTTATTTCCTATCCCTAATTAATAAACTTCAAATTCCGCCTCAAACGGACTGTCCGATGCAAGGGTATGTTTCTTCATCACCTTTTGTACAATGCGGAGAATGGTTCTGTCTTCGATAAGGGCAATTCCTTTTTCAATGTCATCGGCAAAAACCCTATCCTTTTCGGCGAAGGTTACTTTTTTGCGAACGGCCTTATGCACTTCGTCTAAAATTACCCCAGACTTCAAGGGCTTTCTAAATTCAAAGGCCTGGGCCGCGGTCAGTAATTCTATGGCCTGAATTTTGGCCACATTATCTAATACCTGCAAGGCTTTTCTACCACTGATAGATCCCATACTTACATGGTCTTCCTGGCCCAAAGAGGTAGGGATGCTATCGGCGCTGGCCGGAAAACACAGACCCTTATTTTCACTGGCCAGGGCTGCGGTGGTATACTGTAAAATCATATACCCCGAATTAATCCCTGTATCCTTCATTAATAATTTAGGGACTCCCTCGCTGATTCCTTCCAAGGATAGATATATTCTTCGGTCCGCGATGTTGCCAATTTCTGAAGCTGCCAAACAGGCATAATCTATGGCCATGGCCAAAGGTTGTCCGTGAAAACTACCGCCGCTAATGGTCAGGTCTTCGTCAATGATAATGGGGTTGTCGGTAACCGAGTTGAGTTCTATTTCCAGCAATTCCTTTAAATGTAACCAAGCATTTCGGGAGGCCCCGTGTACCTGTGGCATACATCTAAGGGAGTAGGGGTCTTGCACGCGGTCGCATTCGATATGGTTTTCCATGATCTCGGAGTCTTCTAGAAAAAAACGGATTCTATTGGCAACATGGATGTTTCCCTTGAAGGGGCGTAATTGGTGCAATTCACTAAAAAAAGGTTTTACACTTCCCTGTAGGCCCTCAATCATCATAGCGCCTATAATATCGGCATGGGAAAGGCAGGCGTGCATTTTTTCGATCACCTTTACGGCATGGGCAGCGATAAATTGGGTGCCGTTGATAAGGGCCAACCCCTCTTTTGGACCCAAATCCAAGGCACCTAAGCCAGTCTCTTTAAACAATGCTGTAGTGGTCATTGTTTTTCCTTTATAGACAACTTTTCCCAACCCGATCAAGGGTAGAAATAAATGCGATAATGGCGCCAGGTCTCCAGAAGCCCCTACAGAGCCTTGGGAGGGTACTACAGGAATAGCGTCATGGTCTATATGCCATAGAATCCTATCCAAGGTTGTTTCGGCAATACCCGAATATCCTTTCGCCAAGGATTGTACCTTTAAAATCATCATCAATTTGGCAATATCGCTTTGTATGGGAGCCCCGACTCCCACACTATGGCTTTGTAATATATTGGATTGTAAAATTTTAGTTTCCGATTTGGAAATCTTCGTAGTACACAAGGGTCCAAAACCAGTATTGATACCATATACAGGATCGCCTTTTTCTACGATATTGGCTACGATAGCGCTGCTGTCTCGAACCTTTTTTCGTGTGCTTTCCGAAAGCTTTCCTTGGATAGAACCTTCGGAAATGGCCATGGCAATGCCTGCCGTTAAATGGCCTTCGCCAAAATGAAATATGTTGTTATGAGTGGACATGCCTATTATTTTTTTAGTAACATAAATTTATTGATTAAGTTTGATAATCACCAATACCAAATATATCAACAATCAATAACTATGGGTTATCAGTTAGAGTTGCGACATTTCCATTATTTTTTAGCAGTGGCCGAAGAACTGCACTACCGTAAAGCGGCCGAAAGGCTCTTTATTTCCCAACCGGGATTAAGTAGGCAGATAAAACAGATGGAGGAGATTTTAGAGGTTGAGTTGTTTGTTAGAAATAAAAAGAAAGTAGCCCTAACGACGGCAGGAGAATATTTAAAGGGAGAGCTGCAGTTTCTCCTAAACCATTTGGAGCTGACCAAAAAACAGTTAACACTTGTCAATGAAGGAAATTTTGGGGAAGTGCGGATTGGGTTTTTAGGATCGGCCATGCAGAATGTTATCCCTGATTTGTTGATTCGGTTAAAGGAAAAATTTCCTCAAATAAAGACCAGTTTGGAAGAATTGTCCAATACGGCACAACTCGAAGCCGTAATAAAGGACTCTTTGGATATTGGTTTTGTCAGATTGGCGCGTGTTCCGGCCGGACTTTTCATTAAGCCGGTGTTTGAAGATACCTTTTCACTGGTGCTGCCTAAAGACCACACTGTCGATAGCGTTAATTTTAAAGGAATAGGGCAGGTGGCCAAGGAGAATTTTATTCTGTTTGCACAAGACTATAGCCCCTTGTATTATGATACCATCATGAGCATTTGTGAAGATGCCGGTTTTACCCCCAAGGTATCCCATAAATCCGTACATGCACAGACCATATTTAAATTGGTAGAGAATAATTTGGGCATCGCCATAGTACCGACCTCTTTACAATATGGCTTTCAGATGAACGTAAAATTTATTGCCTTGTCCCATATACCGCAGCGGGCGGTACTCTCCGTGATTTGGAAAGAAGATAACCGCAACCCTGCCTTAAGGCATTGTATAGCGTTGTTATTGAATGAATGAGTATCTTTGAAAATAGAAAGGTATCAATATTAAAAAAGGACTATGATTATCGATTTAATAAAAGCCAGACGCGCTGTTTTTCCGGCGCAGTACAACGATAAACCTATCAGCAAGGAAACTATAGAAAAGGTATTGGAGGCGGGCAATTGGGCTCCTACCCATAAAAAGACCGAACCATGGCGTTTTAAGGTATTACAAGGAGAAGCCCAGGAAAAACTAGGATTGTTTTTATCTCTGAAATACATGGAAACGGACCCCAATCCCAAACAATTTAAGGTAGAGAAGTTAATAGCCAACCCTAAAAAAGCAGGCGCTATTATTGCGGTCTGTATGCAACGCGACCCGAAGGACAGTATACCGGAATGGGAAGAAATTGCGGCGACAGCCATGGCCGTTCAGAATATGTGGCTCTGTTGTACCGAAATGGGAATTGGTAGTTATTGGAGCTCCCCGGGCTTAATAAAGCATATGGGCGGTTTTTTTAATTTAAACGAAGGCGAAGTTTGCTTGGGATTCTTTTATATGGGCTATTATGACGGCGAAATTCCCGTGGTTTCACGAGGGCCTGTAGCCGATAAAACCGTTTGGATGTAATTAAGCTCCCTTAAAAAAAGGAAACAAAGGAACCCTGTGTTCCCATACCTTGGCAAGGAACAACCATAGAAATACAAGGGTGACCATAAACTTTAAAAAGGTTCCTGCCAAGAAACCCAAAAAGGACCCAAAAGCGGCTTTTAAAGCTGTTTTTGGGTTTGTTTTATTCATTAGTTCTCCCGCTAAGGCCCCAAGAAAAGGCCATATTATAATCCCTAATACACCGAGGATTGGAAAAATTAGGGCTACTAAAAGTCCGATCGTTGTTCCGATCACACCTCCCTTACTGCCACCGAATTTTTTCGTCCCTAGGATAGGGATAAAATAATCCAGGGCCAAAACAAGAAGGCTAACCGCTAAGGTAATGCCCAAAAAGGTCCAATCATCGGGTACGGCAGAAGTCAGGTGAAGCAGCAACAACCCGACCCAACTCAGGGGCGTTCCTGGCAAGGCAGGCAGAAAACTGCCCACGATACCCACCAACATCAACCCAAGTCCAAAAAATAATAAAAGAATGTCCATATGACTTTGTTAGACGAAGTTAAAGACTATTTGTTACAAGAAGGCAACAATAGCGCACAGTAGGGGACAAGTATTGGTGTGAATTCGCTCATAATAAGGCTAGTTTAAGGGTATTTGGGATTCTTCGGTTTCTCCTTGTGGTCTAAAATACCTGTTACGCTTCTACGTTTTTATGGTTGTTTTAAGTTCTTTGTATGAATAATTTAAAATTTTAACAACTAAAATATTAGTTTAAACTAAATATTTAGTTATATTTGATATAAGGATGAACTAAAAATCTAGTTGAATGAAACAGTTGACGAAAGCAGAAGAAGAGGTAATGCAGATTTTATGGCAGTTGCAAAAATGCAATGTTGCCGCAATCATTGAAGAGCTTCCCGAACCCAAACCGGCATACAATACAGTTTCTACCATTGTCCGCATTTTAGAGAGCAAAGGTTTTGTAGATCATGAGCAGGAGGGCAGGGGGTATTTATATTTTCCATTGGTAAAGAAATCTGATTACGGGAACCAATCCATCAATAAATTGGTCGATGGCTATTTCCAGGGCTCCTTTAAAAGTATGGTCTCCTTTTTTATGAAGAAGAACGATATGAGCCTTTCGGAATTGGAATCTATTATGAAGGAAATTAAAAAGGAAAAGGAATGATACAGTATATCCTAGAATGCGTGGCTTTTCAGCTATTATTTTTAATAGTGTATGACCTGTTTTTAAAGAGGGAAACCTTCTTTCAATGGAATAGGGCATACCTTTTAGGTTCCTTTATACTTTCCATATTGCTGCCGTGGATTAAGATTGAGGCACTAAAGACAACTGTATCCCAAGATTCCTTTGTGTACCCAGAATATTTATGGGACATGGACATGTCCTCGGGATTTGTGGGAGCAGCCAAGCCCACAGTTTCCTTTCATCTTTCGACTACCGAAATGGTTCTTTATGGCGGAATGATTATTGCGGCGGGACTGTTTGTCTTTAAACTGTATCAAATAGTACAACTAAAAAGAAAGGGTGAGATCCGCTATTTCGAGAGTTTCACCAGAGTGATGGTGCGCAATAGCCAAATGGCCTTTTCATTTTTCAGGTCTATATTTCTTGGGGATCAGGTGTTGGAAAAGGATCATGACAGTATCATTCAGCACGAATTGGTACATATAGAACAGCGTCATTCTTGGGATTTGTTGTTTTTTGAGCTGATGCGGATTGTCGCTTGGTTTAATCCGCTGGTCTATGTTTATCAAAGCCGAATTTCCGAATTGCACGAGTTCATCGCCGATGCAAAAGTAGCCAAGATCCACAAGGAGGAGCAGTATCAAATGCTGTTGTCACAGGTCTTCCATACCCAAAATATTTCATTCATCAATCATTTTTATGCATCATCATTAATCAAAAAACGAATCGTCATGTTACAAAAAACAAAATCAAAACAGATCTTTAAGTTAAAATATTTAGTATTAATTCCCTTAGTAATTGGGATGTTGATTTATACTTCGTGTGAGAGTGAAGTCATAGGAGAAAAATTGGATTCAAGCACAACATTAAAAGCAGGAATTGAAACTATTTTAGAGTTTGAAGATTTAAACAATCTCTCAAAAGAAGAATCATTAAAAAAAGTAGAGTTTTTAAACCAAGTGAGGAAAACTAAAAGGGAAGCAACTTTTATCATGAAAGATAGAAGAGGGCAATCAGTTATACTAACTACAAATGAATCAGGCTTGGTAAAAATGGACATTAGGAAAGATGGTGAAACTGATACTGAGCAGAATGAAAAATATGAGCATGCCAATTATGATGGCCCTGTAGATATTCCTTTCGCGGTAGTGGAAAAGGTTCCTGTCTTTCCGGGTTGTGAGGGGGCTGAGGATAAAAGAGCCTGTTTTAATGATATGATGTATAAGCATATCAGCAAGAATTTCAGATACCCCGAAGTGGCTCAAGAAAATGGAATTCAAGGAAGGGTAAGTGTTATGTTTATCATTGGAGTTGACGGTTCTATCAGTAATGCTAAGATGCGAGGGCCAGATAAACTTTTGGAAGAGGAAGCGGCTAGAATTGTCTCCCAGTTGCCACAAATGACTCCAGGAGAACAAAAAGGAAAGAAAGTAAGAGTGCCTTATTCGATTCCTATTACGTTTAAACTTCAATAAGTGTCACAAAGTCTAATGAATCAAGCCAAACATTGAAAAAAGCATTCCTAATTTTATTCTTGATAGTTTTCTTTGCTAAGGGAAATGCCCAATCCGTTTCTATGGCGGTTCCCGATAGTCTATATGCTACCGGGAACTATACCTTGGCTATAAATGAATATGCAAAAAAAGGTTCTCTCAATGCCCAACTACAGATTGCCCGGGCTTATAATGCCATGGGGAACTACGACAAGGCTTTGCTACAATATGAAAGCCTGGTACAGAACAACGAATCCTTAGAATTGGCGACCTATGAATTGGGGAGGCTGTATCTTAAACTGAAGAAATACGAAAAATCGAAAGAGCTGTTTAATCAACTGATCGAAAAAAACAAGCTTAATCCGGAATTCTATTACTATTTGGGAGAGTCGTTAAAGGCTTTAGAGCGTTTTCCGGAGAGTATTATTGCCTATAAAAATTCGATAAAAATTGATAGCACCCATTTGAGAAGCCTGTTTCAATTGGGGAAATACTATGTATTACAAAGGGAGCGCGACTCGGTAGTTAAATATGTAGACCAAGGACTGCGTTTTTATGCGGATGATGTTAGCCTTATTAACCTAAAAGCACTGGCCTATTACAATGACCATTTGCTATGGTGGGCCATACCCTTGTTTGAAAGATTGGTGAAATTGGGAGAAGATAAAGAATATATCCATGAAAAAATGGGACTTGCTTATTTATCCACGGGGAAGTTTAAGGAGTCCAAAGAGTCCTATTTTAAGCTACTGCAATTTGATGAAGATAATCCAAAGGCTCTCTACGGACTAGGGACAGCTTATTGGAAATTACAGGAACGTGACAGTGCCAAGGCCTACATTAAAAAATCTATAGAAGTACAAAAGGTGGTATTGGATAAAGAATATAATGCCTTGGCGCGATTGGCCATGGAGCAAAACGATTTAAAATTGGCCATAAAATATTATAAAAAAGCGTATCAAGAAGACCCGACTGCTTACCTGTATAAGTACGAAGAATGTTTATTGACGGACCAATACTATAAAGATCCCAAAATGTCCTTACAATGCTATAAGGCCTATCAAGAAAAGTTTGGTTCTCAAAACGACTATTTTTCAGAATTTGTAGCTAAAAGATTATCTGAAATCAAAGAGGAAATTCATATGAAGACGTACTAAATTGATCAAAATATCGTATTTTCCGCTCAGTAACCCAATATAAATGAGGAAAGCTACGGTTTTATTGTGTTTTTGTCTCTTCGTCTCCTGTGATTGGTTTTTTTCCAAGGAAGAAAAAACCCAACAATTGGTACAAGAGGAAATGCGCAGCATTAATTTTAATGAGGTAGACCGGTATCCATTGTTTAGCGACTGTGACGAAATGTTGGAGAAAACCGCGCAATTAGAGTGTTTTCAGACCATTTTGATCGCCCATTTTTCCGAAACCCTACAGGAGTTCGAGTTCCATTTTGTTTCGGAAAGTAGTATTACCATTTATGTAGATTTCCTAGTAGATAACCAGGGGCAGATTTCTGTTTTAGAGGTAGAAAAAAACACCTTGTTAGATCGGCAAATTCCAGAGTTCAGTACTATTATTACCCAAAGCCTTAAAGGCTTGCCCAAATTATCCCCGGCCCTGAAAAGAGGGGTTCCGGTGACGGCAAAATTTAGAATTCCCATCATCCTAAACGCCATTTAATTTCCTTGGGGATGCCTGCCTTCTTGGCGTTGGCATTTTTATAGCTTATTTTTGAGGCCATGATCGTAAAGTTTTGGGATAGCAGGGCTACTCTAGAAACTTTATGGCACTAGGATCCCAAAAAGACATTGACTTCTTGGGCAAGCATAAAAACTAATTTATAAATATTCAAACCGTCTCTCCTTTGTCCAACGAAAAGATCATCTTGGGTATAGATCCAGGAACTACAATTATGGGCTTTGGCCTTATAAAGGTGGTCAACAAAAAAATGGAATTTGTTCAGATGAACGAATTGCTACTCAATAAATATACGGACCCTTATATAAAACTAAGGCTGATTTTTGAGCGCACCATAGAACTTATAGACACCTACCATCCCGATGAGATAGCCATAGAGGCGCCCTTTTTTGGAAAAAATGTACAGTCCATGCTAAAACTGGGCCGTGCGCAGGGAGTGGCCATGGCAGCCGGACTATCGCGACAAATACCGATTACCGAATACCTGCCAAAGAAAATAAAAATGGCTATTACCGGCAATGGAAATGCCAGTAAAGAACAGGTAGCCAAAATGCTGCAAAGCGTATTGGGCCTAAAAACACTGCCAAAAAACCTAGATAGTACCGATGGCCTGGCAGCAGCCGTGTGCCATTTTTATAACGAAGGCCGAATAGAAATAGGCAAAAGCTATAGCGGTTGGGATGCCTTTATAAAGCAAAATGAAGATAGGGTGAAAAAATAACCAGTAATCGGTAAGCAGTAAAAAGTAAACAGTAGCCCCTCCTCTAATTCGGGGAACTACCGGCCAATATGTCTTTTGCTGCCTTAGGAGGATGACAAAGAAAAAACTAAAGAAAATCTGGGGTGCAATTAGTAGTTTAATAAGTCGTTATATGTTTTTAAAAATAATAATAAACAGTAACGAGTGAATCTTAAAGTATCGGTATGAGGTTTCAGAATTTACTGGCTTATCGGAAATCCTTTGAATTGGCAATGCGAATTTTTGAAATTTCGAAATCCTTTCCAAAGGAAGAGACCTATTCATTTTCATTAACAAATCAAATAAGAAGATGCTCGAGAAGTGTATCGGCAAATATTGCCGAGGCATACGGAAAGCGTCTTTATCAAAAACATTTTATCAGCAAACTGAGTGATTGCGATGCGGAAAATTTGGAACTGCAATCATGGCTGGAGTTTTCCCTGAATTGTAAATATTTAAATACTAAAGAATATGAAGAGCTTATAGAGGAAAGTCACCAAAAAGGTAAGCTAATTAATTATATGATGACTAATCCAGAAAAGTTTGGTTCCAAGTAATACTATTTTACTATCATATGACTAAAATTGTATTTGTTCAATATTTACAAAAAGTCACATTGGCCGGTAGTCCCGCGATTTCGCGAGGGAGGTACTGATGACTGACCACCGATTACTGACTCAAATTAATGAATTTTCAAAAATCGTATATTTCAACCTTAAGTTCACTACAACTAACAATGAATAATTGTTTATTGTTAATTGATAACTGTTAATTGTATAATGACTAATCCAGAAAAGTTTGGTTCCAAGTAATACTATTTTACTGACTACTGACCACCGATTACTGACTACTGAAATATGAGCGGCATATACATACATATTCCTTTTTGCAAGCAAGCATGTCATTATTGCGACTTTCATTTCTCTACTCAAATGGGGAAGAAGGAAGCCATGGTATTGGCCTTACAAAAAGAGCTGGAGCTACGAAAAGAATCTTTTGCAGAAGAGACGGTACAGACCATCTATTTTGGAGGAGGTACTCCCTCTGTGCTCGAGACCGAGGAAATAAACGCTTTGATCGCTACGGTCTATGCCCATTATAGGGTGGCAGCGAATCCGGAGATTACCCTAGAGGCCAATCCGGACGACTTGTCCAAGGCCAAAATAGAACAGTTGGCAGCAACGCCAATAAACCGTTTAAGTATTGGGATTCAGTCGTTTTTTGAAGACGATCTAAAACTGATGAACAGGGCCCATAATGCGGAAGAGGCCGAAGCTTGTATTACTATGGCAAGGACCTATTTTGATAATATTTCTATCGATTTAATTTATGGGGTCCCGGGAATGACCAAGGAACGCTGGATATCGAATATAGAAAAGGCCTTGGCCTTTCAAATTCCACATATCTCTAGCTATGCCCTGACCGTAGAGCCCAAAACTGCCCTGAAAAAATTTATTGATAAGGGACTAATTGCCCCTGTAGACGATGCCTTGGCCCAGGAGCACCATCATATTTTATGTGAAAGGCTACAAACGGCTGGCTTTATCAATTACGAGTTCTCCAATTTTGGCAAACCTGAATTCTTCTCCCAAAACAATACCGCCTACTGGCTAGGAAAGAAATATTTGGGTATCGGGCCCTCTGCACATTCTTATGACGGTGTGCAACGAGGGTGGAATATTAATAACAATCCCCAATATATCAAGGCCATCAACCAAGGCCAACTCCCTATGGAAATAGAGGAGCTTTCTAAAACAGACCGGTATAACGAGTATATAATGACTGGGCTCCGCACCATTTGGGGAGTGTCCTTAGAAAGAATCAAGGAAGAATTTGGGGCAGAATTTTATGACTACCTGCTACAGGAGGCAGACAATAAAATTTTGAAAGGACTGCTCTTTATAGAACAAGGCCACTTATTGGTATCGAAAAAAGGCAAGTTTTTAAGCGATGGGATTGCGGCCGACCTTTTTCGGGTGAATTGATCCTATCTTTAGTTTGATATAGTACCTACCCGCTTTTTAAAGCCGAGGGGTGTTTGTTAATGCCTATAAGTTGGTGTTCCTAAGAACATCCTTAACTAGACCAAATTTTCCAAAATAAAGATTGCATCAAGGTATTTAAAGAAATCGTATTTGAAAATTTTGATGTATTTTTAAGGATTTGAGGCTGTTTTAGAGAGTTTTTGAGATTAAATTGTTAAAAAATAGGGGAAAATGACTGCAAACGGATTTTGGGCACTGAAATAAAAGCAGCGTAGAAATAAATTATATAGGATACCCTGCTGAAACGGCTCTGGCATAATTAGGAAAAATACTGTAATAAGGAAAACATACATGATCACAACGATAAAAATAAACACCAAAAACTACAAGATTGACCTTTCCAAACCTTTGGATATCTCTATGCCGTTACAAGGCAAGGACTCCAATGTAAATGCCTGGTACGTGGGTCCGCCTACGATAGAACCGCATAAAGAAGGGGAGTTTGTAGGGAAAGTTTCGGAAGGGGCAGCGATAAATTTCAACAATATTCATTTTAACCCACATGCCCATGGGACCCATACCGAATGTGTAGGGCATATTACGGAAGAATTTTATTCGGTGAATAAGAGCCTGTCCAAATTTTTCTTTTTTGCGGAGGTAATAACTGTTGCTCCGGAGAAAAAGGGAGACGACTTTGTAATTTCTAAAAAGCAGTTGCAATATGCCTTGGGGAATAAAAAGAGAGAGGCCGTGGTCATTAGAACCATGCCAAACCTGAGCGATAAAAAGTCGCGTCAGTACTCCCATACGAATCCGCCTTATCTCTTAGAAGAAGCGGCACAATTTCTAGTCAATAAAGGGGTAGAGCATGTATTGATAGACCTTCCTTCCGTAGATAAGGAAAAGGACGAAGGGGAACTTTTGGCCCATAAGGCCTTTTGGAATTTTAATGGGAAACTAAGGGAGCAGGCTACTATTACCGAATTTATCTATGTGGCCAATACTATTGCCGATGGTCGCTACTTTTTAAATATACAGCTCGCTCCTTTTGAGAACGATGCCAGTCCGAGTAGACCAGTGTTGTATAAAATTGAAGATTAATACCGGCAAGAATAGGGTATGCAGTTTTAAGGAATAAGCCATTACAAAATGCTTCTTGGGGTAATGAAGTTCTTGGCAGACCTAAGTGTCACCAAAGCAGTGAGTTTTTTATACCTTTATAGAGAAGCAATAGCTACAACGTATATAGAGAAGCAATAGCTACAACGTATGAATGATATCATAGATCTTTTTTTGGGGCTTGTTTTAGGGGCTGTAACCATGTACTGGTTATTTTCTTTTTTTAGGAAAAAGAAAAACAAAGAGCTTACCGAACAACAATCGACTATTTTGCTCGATAAAATAAAACGGGTCTGTAAACTTATTTCCGTCGAAGGCGATTTTGCGGAAATCTATCGATATGAAAATACCAGGGAACATTTTCTGAGTTTGGTGAGCAGCAAAAAAAAGGCCCTTATTATCATTAATGCCAAGGCTCATATAGGGTTCGATTTAAAGAAAGTCCATATCCATGCCGATAATGAAAATAAGAAAATCATCCTATCCAATTTTCCCCAGCCCGAAATTCTGTCCATAGAGCCAGAACTACAGTTCTACGATATTAAAAACGGTTTGTTCAATACTTTTAACCCAACCGACCTTACTTCTCTAAACAGGGAGGCCAAAGAACATATTAGGGATAAAATTCCCCAAAGTGGATTGATGGAAACGGCTAATAAAGAAGCCTTGGAGGCGGTTCTATTAATAGAAACAATTGTGGAAACCATAGGCTGGAAGTTAGATTATACGGCATTGGAACTAAGTGAACGCACCAAATCGTTAATGGAAGACTAATGTTTTATATTTACATGAAATTTAAATTATATTGCAGAGAATGAAAAAAACACTATTAAGTATCCTATTTTTAGCCCTGACCGTATCTAGTTATGGCCAACAAGAGAAAGACATGAAAAACTTTGACCCTAATTTTGTGCATACCGTATATTTTTGGCTTAAAAATCCGGATAGCGACACCGATAGAAAGGCCTTTGAAACGTCCTTGAAGAAATTTTTAAAGGATTCCAAATATGCAAAAACCAATTTTATCGGCTTTCCGCCCCAAGCGAGTCGCGATGTGGTAGATGGTTCTTTCACCTATTCTTTGGTAGTGACTTTTGATTCTGCCGAAACACAGCAAAAATACCAGGATGAAAAAGCACATAAAATATTCATAGAGGAATCTAGCGAACTATGGACCAAGGTTATTGTGTATGATTCGACCAGTATCTAGGATTGGGGATAATTACTTAAGAGCTTGCCCAGTATAATGATTATACAAACAAGTACAATGGCTGATTGTAGTCATAGATTTTCCATATATTCAAAACACTTTAGCTTTTATGAAGTGAAAAAGAGCGAGTGCCTTAATAATAGCTTTACAGAAGGAGCAATGGCAATAAAGAGGGCGGTACCATAAAAGTTTTGGCCCTGCCTTTAAAAATGACGAAGGCTGGTATTTAGTTAAAAGAAAACATGAATATAGAGGCGTTTAGGGAGTATTGTATTGCAAAAAAGGGGGTGACAGAAGAATTTCCCTTTGATGCGCAAACCTTGGTTTTTAAGGTGATGGGGAAAATGTTTGCCCTGGCCGCTTTACAAAGATTACCTTCCCAGGCCAATTTAAAATGCGATCCGCAGCGCGCTATTGAACTAAGGGAAACCTATGATGGTACCATTATTCCCGGCTACCATATGAGTAAAGTGCATTGGAATACCCTATATCTAGAAAATTTATCGCCTGCATTGGTACAGGAATTGATAGACCATTCCTATGCCTTGGTAGTTGCAGGACTCACAAAAAAGCTACAGGCCGAACTGAATGCCCTTTAAAACCACCTATAAAAATAACGAATACCCCTTTTAAATATCCCCATGGATCATCTACTATCATTTTATAAAAACCGGCTAGCAACGCAAAATGTCTTGCTCCAAAAGGTTAAGAAAGAATTGCTATTATCGAGTATTTTAAGGTTGGTCGTTTTTGCCATTGCTTCTTTAAGCGTGTATTTGCTGATAGGGAACACCCAATTAGTATTTGGCTTTATAATCGTGGCCATTGCCTTATTTTTGTTTTTAGTAAGCAAACACACCGACCTACAATACAAAAGGGATAAAATTTTGGCCCTTATCGCTATTAACACCACCGAAATAGAAGTTCTGGAGCGAAAATTCCACCACCTGCCAGATGGCAATGCGTTTAAAGATCCCTCCCATGGTTATAGTCAGGATATAGAT
Source organism: Arenibacter nanhaiticus (assembly GCF_900141935.1). Lineage (GTDB taxonomy): Bacteria > Bacteroidota > Bacteroidia > Flavobacteriales > Flavobacteriaceae > Arenibacter > Arenibacter nanhaiticus. The sequence continues at coordinate 79,305 of NZ_FQYX01000018.1, forward strand.
TTGTTTGGGAAAGGTTCCTTCTTTCAATACAGCAACCGGACGGCTTTGCCACAGGGGAGTCGGGCCTTGGCCGATATACTCACTGAAAACGCCATAGACGGTATAGAAGCAAAACAAGAGGCTATTAAAGAACTCTCTCAAATGACCGATTGGCGACAAGAGTTTTCGGCTATTGCCACTTTGGTAAAGGCCGATGCTTCTACGAAGGCCATTGGGGTATGGTTAAAGGAGTATGTACCTTATGTTCCTAAGGTAATGCGCTATGTTCCCAATGTGTTTTCTTTAATATCAGTGGCTCTTATAGCGGGTTATTTAACCGGCCTACTACCAGGGTTTCCTATATTTATCGCCCTTTTTGTAGGGCTGGTGATCAGTGGGGTTTATATTAAAAATACGGGTAAACTGGCCACTGATACCGGTAAGTTACAAAGTACCTTTCAGCAATACCAGAAACTCATCTTAAAAATTGAGGAGGTTACTTTTAAGTCGCAGCTTCTCAGTGAAAAAAGAGATGCTGTGGTTTCTAAAGATCAAAAGGCCTCTAAGGTACTCAAAGAATTTTCTAGGATATTAGGAGCTTTGGATCAGCGCAGCAATATGATTTTTGGTCTTTTAGGAAATGGTTTTTTCCTGTGGGACCTGCGCCAAGGGTATAAATTAGAAAAGTGGATCGCCGATTACGGAACCAAGGTATCGCCCTGGTTTAATACCATCGCCTTTTTTGATGCCTACAACAGTTTGGGAAATTTTGCCCATAACCATCCAAATTATAGCTATCCCAAGATACTCAATGATAACATTGTATTAAACTCGGTAAAGGCCTCGCACCCTTTGTTAGACCCTAAGAAAGCCGTGCCTAATGATATCGATATCTTAAACGAACAGTTCTTTATTGTTACTGGGGCCAATATGGCCGGAAAAAGTACTTTTTTAAGAACCGTCTCTCTACAGATTGTAATGGCCAATGTGGGGCTGCCAGTATGTGCCGCCGAGGTGTCTTACAATCCCATAAAACTAATTACCAGTATGCGTACTACCGATTCCCTTACCGACGATGAATCGTATTTCTTTTCGGAATTGAAACGCTTAAAATATATAGTGGATGAAATTCAGAAAGACCGTTATTTTATTGTCTTGGACGAAATTTTAAAGGGTACCAATAGTATGGACAAGGCCATTGGCTCTAGAAAATTCGTAGAGAAATTGGTGGGCTCTGGGGCAACAGGCATTATTGCGACCCACGATTTAAGTCTGTGTGAGGCTTCGGATGATTTACCACAGATACGGAACCATTATTTTGATGCCGAGATCATAGACAATGAATTGCATTTTGATTATACTTTTAAGGATGGGATTTGCCAGAATATGAATGCCTCCTTTTTATTAAAGAAAATGGAAATTGTCGAATAAAGGTAATCTCCATTATGGAGGCGATTAATAAAATTGAGCAGGAAGCACTCGAGCTGTTTTTCTTGTTTTTGCATATAGATTAAAAATGGATTCTTTAACACAAATAGTACTCGGTGCCGCGGTAGGCGAAGCCGTTTTAGGAAGGAAAGTAGGTAATAAGGCCATGTTATACGGGGCTATTGCCGGGACTATCCCAGATTTGGATGTAATGGCCAAACATTTTACCGATAGTGTTTCGGCGATAGAATGGCATAGAGGCATTACCCATTCTATTTTCTTTTCAGTGCTTTTTGCGCCCCTTTTTGGTTGGTTAATATCCAAACTAGAAAGAAAACTGCCCGCGACTTGGAAAGACTGGTCTTGGCTTATGTTTTGGGGATTGTTTACACATCCTATTTTAGATGCTTTTACGACATGGGGAACACAGCTTTTTTGGCCTTTTGACCTAAGGTTGGCCTTTCAGAATATCTTTGTGATCGATCCTTTGTACACCCTGCCATTTCTGGTATTTGTTATAATGGCCATGCGGCAAAAACGCGATTCGCCCAAGCGATGGCGCTATAATGCTATGGGATTAGTTGTGAGTAGTTTGTATATGGGTTTGACGCTGGTTTTAAAGAGTGTTGCTTATATGAAAATTACCGATAGTTTGGAGGAGCAAGGGATCGCATACCAAGAAATGGATATCAGGCCTGCTCCTTTTAATACCATTTTATGGGCGGCCAATATAGATGCTGGAGACGCCTATCTTATTGGAAATTATTCGTTCTTTGATACATCGCCCATGGAATTTGTCAGGTATCCTAAGAACCATCACTTACTGGGCGCCTTGGATGGAAACGAAAAGGTAGAACGCTTAAAAAAAATTACGGGCGGCTGGTTTACCATCAGTGAAAAAGAGGGACAGTTGTATTTTAATGATCTTCGTTTTGGTTTGATGAGTTTGGAAGCTAATGAGGAACAGTTTGCCTTTAATTATAAACTACTCCCAAATGATGGCGATTTACTCGTAGAAGAAACCCCCAAATTGAAAAGAGACGGAAAACGACTTTTATCCGCTCTTTGGGAACGGATGTGGGGAATTTAAGCGCCTATATATTAAGATCTCTCCATGGGAGACTTCTTACATGAAAAAACCTTCAAACTGAAGGTTTTTTTATGCTTGTAAAAAGGAGAGCTATCATATGGTTATATTTATAATGTAGTTACATATAGCTGGTTAGCGGTTTTTCTGTTTAATAGGTTTTGTAGAGAGTTTTACCGTGGGTTGGTTTCCGTTGGTTTCTTTTACCTCTATATTGAGGTGCTTGTTCTCTTTTAAGACTTTAAGGGCCTCCCCATAGGAGATGGCTTTATTGTCCTTATAGAATTTAGCGCCTTTTTGGTGCAGTTCTTTAAAATGCTCGGTAGGGGAAACCATTGGAGGTGGGGGTGGTGGTATACGGTTGTCGGCATCGATCACGATGACCTCATACACATTTCCATCCTCGTCTTGTTTCTTTAGTATTTTTCCGTCCTTGCCTTTCTCATAGTTTTCTATGGCTATTTCGTACTCCCTTATTTCTTCTTTAGTAGCATTGGCCGGAATAGGTGGTGGTGGTGGAAGAAGGGCATGTTTTCTAAGGGTGGGATGCTCCCCTTTTATTTTTGGGGCATGGCGATCTTTCTTTATAATAATAACCTCCTTGGTTATTTTGTGGTCATGATTTCTTTCTATATGATTTTCGATAAGCCTTTGGTGTTTTTTTATTTCTTCCTCTATGGCATTGGCAGGTAACGCTGGTGGCGGTGGTGGAAAATTAGGAAATGGTTGGGCACTTTTTCTTTGGGCCTCGCTCATACGGTTATAGAGGTATTCCAATCGCTGCAGTTCTTTATATTTTACAACTACCTTGTTGATGGGCTGATCGTTGTATTTTTTGGCCAGTTGGTTGTATTCCTTGATTTCACTCTTTGTGGCCTCTTTTTGTTGATTATACTCATCAATATCAACGGTCGCTACTCCATAGTCTAGTAAAATCGCTTCTACTTTTTTAATGATATTGACTGGAGTTTCTTTATCAATCTGGATTCTGGATTTGACGAGTTGACTCCTTTGCTCCTTGCTAAGGTTCTGGTTATACCTTAGTAAGTGCGATGTTAAATCTTCAATCTTAACCAGGTCATTTTTGATCAACAGCTGTCCATTTTTATTTATTAATATTAAGATTTCGTGTTCTACGGTATTTTGGGCATTGAATTCATTGATTATTTCCTGACCAGACTGTTGTGCTTTTAAGGTATTGGGAAAAAGAACTTCTTCTTTAAGCTGTTTAATTTCTTCAATCTCTTTAGTACTAAAACTATACAGTAAAAGGGCTAATAAAGGCAATAGCAATAAGCTTTTTAGCCAGATGGCTTTTTGTGATGTTTGTGTTTTCATGATGATGATTCGTTTTTTGATTGATGAATAATGAATGGCATTTGCCAAGGATGGTGTTATAGCATTTGATGAGAATGCCAACACTAAATTTTGATAGTTGGGGACAATTGCCCCTTTGTTTAATACGGCTTGGTCAGCCAAGAATTCGTGGTTGAGCTTTACCAAATTTTTTGCCCAATACACTAAGGGATGAAACCATAAAGCTATTTGAAGCAGTTCTAACAATAGGATGTCCAAGCTGTGTTTTTGTCGGGCATGGGTTTCCTCGTGCCAAAACACTTCTTGGGGAATTTCTTGGTGCTCATAATTTCTTTTGTTAAAAAAGATATAGTTGAAAAAGGTATGGGGCGCAATGGGTTCTGCTAAAAGTACATGAAGTATACTGCCTGTCCTTTGCTTGGGGTTATTATGGATGCAGCCGATGAGGTTTTTTAGGTTTAGGAGGAATTTAATGGCGAAAATTGCTGCTCCCAAGCCGTATATTCCCCATAAAATAATAGGCAGTAGATGGGGCTCTTCCGGAGTTGCCAACTGTTGTAGCGACCCGTAATGGTCTATAATCGGTTGATGGGCCATTGGCTGTCCTACTACGGTGATGTATTGGGTAAACGTAATTAACGGAATGCCCATGGCGATAACAAAGGCCGCTAATAGGTAATACCTTTTAAAATGGTGGATATGTACCTTTTCTAAAACCAATTTGTAGAAGAGGAGTAGGAGGGCCAAACATGCGCTAAATTTTAAAAGATATTCCCACATGGCTATTTGTTTTTAATTTCACTATCGATCAAGGATCTTAATTCTTCTAGTTCTTCCTTGCTAAGATCTGTTTCTTGGGCAAAGAAGGAGGCAAATTGGGAGGCGCTATTGTTAAAAAAGTTTTTGATGAGTCCGTTCAGGTGCTTGGAGAAATAATCTTTCTTTTTTACCAAAGGAAAATATTCCCGTGCATTGCCCAAAAGCTTGTATCCTACAAATCCTTTGTCTGCCATACGCTTTAATAAGGTCGCCACGGTGGTGGTCGCTGGTTTGGGGTCTGGATAGACTTCCAAAAGATCCTTCATAAAAGCTTTTTCTAACTTCCAAAGGTGGTTCATTAATTCTTCCTCGGTTTTTGATAGTTTCATGGGAGCGGTATAAGATATTGTTCTACAAACATAGAACAATAATTTCAATTCTACAAGTGTAGAGTTGTTTTTTTATAGGTGGAGGGAGAAGTTAATTGGTTTGTAAATAGCGATTTATAGTAGGTGGCATAGTCTATTCTACTTAGATCAGGAGGTGCATATCAATCATAATTGTTTGTTGAAAACCGCGTTAGCTATTGCAGCGGCATCCTTTTTTAGGGGCTGGTGCGCCTAAAAAAGATATAGCGGAAAGAGCGACCCGATAGGGGAACGCCAAAAAAAAAATCCGCTCTAAAAAGAACGGATTTTAAAAATTTTACTTGGACAATTCCCTAAAATACTGATAGAAATACGGGATGGTTTCTATGCCTTTAAGGTAGTTCCATACGCCAAAGTGCTCGTTGGGCGAGTGAATGGCATCGCTATCTAGGCCAAAGCCCATAAGGATGGTCTTGCTTTGGAGTTCTTTTTCGAACAGGGCCACGATAGGGATGCTACCGCCACTGCGCTGTGGGATGGGCGTTTTGCCAAAGGTGGTCTCATAGGCCTTTTCTGCAGCCTGGTACCCATTATTATCTATAGGCGTTACATAGCCTTGGCCACCGTGGTGCGGATTTACCTCTACGGTAACTCCGGCCGGGGCAATGCTTTCGAAATGGGTTTTAAAGAGTTGAGTGATTTCTTCCCACTCTTGGTGCGGTACCAAACGCATAGAAATTTTAGCATAGGCCTTGCTGGCAATTACCGTTTTGGCGCCTGCTCCTGTATAACCGCCCCAAATTCCGTTTACATCTAGGGTAGGGCGTATAGAGTTGCGCTCGTTGGTGGTATAGCCTTTTTCGCCATAGACATCATTGATGTCCAGTGCTTTCTTATAGTTATCCAAATTAAAGGGTGCTTTTGCCATGGCAGCACGCTCTTCTTGGGACAATTCCTCTACCTTGTCGTAAAACCCAGGAATCGTAATATGGTTGTTCTCGTCGTGCAGGGAGGCAATCATTTTTGTCAACACATTAATGGGGTTGGCAACGGCACCACCATAGAGACCAGAATGAAGGTCGCGATTAGGGCCGGTAACGGTTACTTCTACATAACTAAGACCGCGTAAACCGGTGGTGATAGACGGTACGTCCTTGGCAATCATCCCCGTATCGGAAATAAGGATAATGTCGTTGGCGAGCTTTTCTCTGTTATTGGCGACAAACTCGCCCAGGTTTTCGCTGCCTACTTCTTCTTCCCCTTCGATCATAAACTTTACGTTGCAGGGCAATTGGTTGGTCTTGATCATAAGTTCAAAGGCCTTTACGTGCATGTACATTTGGCCTTTGTCGTCACAGGCCCCACGGGCAAATATGGCGCCTTCGGGGTGAATTTCGGTGTTTTTGATCACCGGTTCAAATGGTGGCGAATCCCACAGGTCAATAGGATCGGCCGGTTGTACATCGTAGTGGCCATAGACCAATACGGTAGGCAGGCTAGGATCTATAATCTTTTCTCCGTATACAATAGGATACCCATTGGTCTCACAAATCTCCACGGTATCGCAACCGGCCTGTAAAAGGGCCGTCTTTACGGCTTCGGCGGTATTGAGGACATCTTGGGAAAAGGCAGGGTCTGCACTTACGGAAGGAATCTTAAGGAGTTCTATCAATTCATTGATGAATCGATCCTTGTTTTTGTTCAGGTAATCAGTTACTTGTTGCATAGTTTTATTTGTACGAAGGATAAATTTACAAAAAAAATAAACTTTTTTACGAAGAAGTCTTTTTGTTTTAAAATAAAGATATATATTTGCACTCGAATTGCAGGCGTGGTGGAATTGGTAGACACGCTAGACTTAGGATCTAGTGCCGCGAGGTGTGAGAGTTCGAGTCTCTCCGCCTGTACAAAGGGAAAGCCGACTTTTAGGAGTCGGCTTTTTTCGTTTAGGTACAACATAGGTACAACATTTTGGGGATCCAATAATTCTTCCATTAGCTTTATGGATCAAGTCAAAAACTTCTGGGATTTTGTTGTTACGCAAAAATATTTGAGAGTCAAAAAAGGAAGAATTCTATATTTTTCCCACCTCTTTTCAACATCATCATAATAGATTATATTTATACAACAAATCTAAAGGCGGCAGGCAGGTTTGCGTTAAAGGATTCTGCCGAGGCATTTGTACTTTTATTTATAAAATAGTTCAGGATAGTTCTGTAATTAACGCT
>NZ_FQYX01000050.1 GCF_900141935.1 Arenibacter nanhaiticus
TTTAAGCAACAAGCTTCCTTTGAACAGATCAATTTTAATCAGCCCCGCGGGATAGATAAAAATATGCTATTGCGCTTACAACAGGGGGACTGGCTCAAAAAATCAAAGGACCTGATCATAACCGGACCAACGGGTGTGGGCAAATCGTTTATAGCGTGTGCATTGGGGTTCCAGGCATGTTCCCAGGAACTTAGAACCATGTATTTTACGGCCAATAAACTCTTGGACCGAATGACACTGGCTAAAGCCGACGGCAGCTATTTTAAGTTCATGGATAAAATAGCCAAAACGAAACTGCTTATCATCGACGACTTTGGTCTCAAGCAGATCGATCATAAACAATGCAATATGCTATTGGATCTTGTGGACGAGAGACACGGTAGTTCTTCTACGATCATCACCTCTCAACTACCTGTAAAATCCTGGTTCGATTGCTTTATGGAACCGACCGTCGCCGACGCAATTCTTGATAGATTAACCAACGGTTCCTACCGTATAGAATTGCAAGGAGAGTCCATGAGGAAATTTAGAAAATAAGATCAAAATATTTTTAAGTAACTTAATAAAAATTTTTGAAGAAAAGTGTCCGTTTTGAAACGGAACGCCTGTCCGCTTTGGCCGGATTATGCAACTATGGATTTATGTCATTGAATCATGAACAGAAAAAACAAAGTAATTTCGTCGAAGTATCTTTATGTCATTTTTAAAGGAAAATTATTAGAAGGAGGTTTTGGACTAGATAAACTTAGCGACTATAAAACAAATTATAACGTTTATTCAAAATCTTTGGATAGCGGAATAACCAATCAAGATATTAGCGTTTATTTGAAAACCGATTTGTTACCATATTTTCACTCTATTTTTAATTTCGATAAGTTTAATAATTATATAATTCAAGATGAGTCGGAGCAGGATAGTCAATCTCTTTTAGAAAGGTTGAGCTTTGAGTTTGTTAGCTTTTTAAGTACTGAAGCAAATGAATTATATTTTTTTGTAAAAGACTTTACAAAACATAGTGAAGGGATTTACGAGTTAATTAGTGGCAATAATTTAATTAAGCAAACTTTGCTTTTTGTTTTTCAAAACTCAGTATTTAAGGGGCATGAAAAAGGGTATCAGCTAACTGCTAAATCTAATGTTTTTCTAAAACAATACTTAACTAAAATCTTAATAGAACTTCGGTCAAATAATGATTATAACACCCAACGATTGGTAAAATTAGAAATTAACAGAATACAGATACTACGTTTAAAGGACACCGATTTTAGTCTTTTAAATTGGTATTTAGAAGAGTTGAAAGGGGTAATCTCTGATTTAAAATCAATTTCTGGAGCAAAACCTAATTATAAGCTAGGATGCTCTAATAATGCTATAAGGCAACTCTACAATCGGTTGTTGAAGTACGATTTTATAGATGTAGATTATACATCTTTGAAAGATTTTGAGACAGTTTTTTTTAATGATTGGTATAGCCACAAATCTATCTGTGTTTTAAAAATGGATAATCCACAGACTAAATTTTTTATTAATCAGTTTAAAATACATATTGATAAAAGGTTAACATTGACAGATCTTGAGAAAGCTAAAAACATCCGTAATAAAAGTGGTTATATCATATGTAGTTCAATTAATTCCTCTTCAAGTAGGAATAGACTAATAGGCCCTAAACGGCAAGATGATTTGGCAGCTGTTTTTGGTAAAAACTTATCTTAAATATATAACTGAACTCCGCCGTGTCTTGGATAATTCTAAACGGATAATTTAGGATTTATAGACACTCTTCTTTGTTGATTATGATGCCATTTTTTAGTGTTATAAATTTTATTTGGCAATCTTTTTCTTATTTCTGTATGTTTTCTTATTGAATTGTAGAATTCGTTATACTTCCTTACCGTTTGATATAGATCCGGTTCCAGTTTGGAGGATTGAGATATGTCTATTTCATATTTGATCGACTTTCAGAGACGTTCGATATAAATGTTGTGTAGGGATCTTCCCTTACTATCTATTAATATTTGGATGTTATGTTTCTTGAGCACGTCGATATGTGTACTTAAATCATACACGGTTAAACGTTAACATACTAACCTTGTAAACCCTTCTTTTTACTATCAATGGTTACTTTGTCTTAAGAATTCGAAACTAAAGACAAGTACACATTTTAATTAATCTAAAAAAAATGCATTATGGATTTATTACAATTACACCAAAGGTTGGACAGAATAGAACGCTTATTAATGTCTCAGAAAAGAGTACTTAATTTTGATGAAGTCTGTGATTATACCGGTATATCAAAAAGCTATATGTATAAACTAACATCACAAAATAAAATTCCTCACAGCAAACCCAATGGAAAAGTGATTTTTTTTGATAAGGAGGAACTGGACAATTGGTTATTGTTAAACAAACAAAAAGCGATTAATCAAATAGAGGTAGTGGCATCAAATTATTTGTTCCAAAAATAGAAAGCACTAGTCTAATTAATGTAAAAGCTATAGAGCGTTGAAAAAATATGTGTGCAAATAGTATACGATAGGATTTTCGAGATGTTCAACTTCATTGAGGTAGATAGAGTAAGTAGACGGTTATAAAACTTTTTTTATAGGGGTCAAACCAATAAATGCTAGGGGTATTTATCCACAAAGTGTAACTCACTACACTTTGTTCCAAAGTTCGTTCGCTTTTCCGCTCCGCAGAAAAGATCTAAACTTCAAATATATTATCATGAGTTATGCAGTTTTAAGAATGCAAAAAATAAAAAATCCTGGAGCATTGGGGAGACACATAGATAGGAGTAGTAACGGAGAAATTTCAATTCCAGGAAACACAGATAAGGATTCTATTAAGAATAATATTCATTGGGATAAAGATGGTAAAAGCTACACTCAAAAAGAATGGATAGGTTACACCAAAGAAAATCCGTTATCCAAACGTATTTCGGATGAAGTTTTAAGGAGGTATAAACTTGGAAAAAAAATCAGGAAGGATGCTGTAAAAGCGGTAGAGTATATCATGACTTCAGACCCTTTTATGATGAACGAAATATTTAAAGAAAAAGAGGTTTATACTTCGTGGGTAAAGGATAATAAACTCTTCTTAGAAAATATATTCGGATCGGAAAATATCATTTCAATGCATTTGCATTTAGATGAAAAAACACCGCATTTACATGCGATTATAGTTCCTATAACAAAGGATGGCAGGTTAAGCTGTAAATCTTTTGTCGATGGTAAGAAAGATTTGGCCCAACAACAAACAGATTATGCTAAAGTCATGTCAAAATATGGTATGAAAAGAGGAGAGGCTGGAAGTAAGGCTAGACACCAAAAAACGCAAGCAGTAACCAGAAATATCCAAAACTATGTTAGTCGCTAGTTTTATTACGATCATTGTTCTATTTTTCTTTTTGAGAAATCGAAAAAAACATTTTTTCCTAAAGGGGCAAGGAAGGATTTATTTAAAAAATTTGAATAGGGGTTTAATTGCTATTGGTGGGGCCGGTTCGGGAAAAACATTTTCCCTGATAAAGCCTTTATTAGCATATTCCATAAAAAGGAAGGGATGCATAACCTTTGATCCAAAAGGGGAACTTACGCCTCTTATAAACCAAATAGCAAAACAGAATGGTAAAGAGGTCTTAAATTTTTCTTTAGATTACAATTACGATAAAATTAATCCTTTATCACTTTGTAAGGATAAAAGTGATATCATTGAATTTAGTAGTTATTTCTTGAGTGGCATTGTTGGGATTCCTAAAGAAGATAATGCAAAATATTTTTTTAATGCCGCAAAGGGCGTTCTTACGGGAGTTATTATTTTTTTAAAAAACAAGGGAATTAAATATGCTACAATACCGCATTTTATAGCCCTTTTTTTGACGGTTAGTTCGGATGAATTAATATTAATGTTAACATCTGATCAAGAGGCCAAAAGAGCATCTATGGTGTTGAATAGCGTTAAAAAAGACCCTAAACTATTAGGTTCCATACTTAGTACGTTTACTGCATTTTTCTCTTCCCTTGACACTCCTATGATTTTTAGGAATCTTGTCACTGAGGAATTGCTTAATATTCCCAACAATCCAAATAACCCTAGTATAGTCAACCTTATATTTAATTTACAAAAAAGGGACCTATATACTCCCATTTATAGCAGTATAGTTGGGTTGATATTAAAACGTATGAATACACCAAATCAATTCGATAGTGCTGTTATCATTGATGAATTTACGGTGCTGAGCATCCCAAATTTTGTAAACATTCCCGAAACTGCCAGGAGCAATAAAATAGCTACCTGTATTGCAATTCAGGATATATCCCAACTTATATCCCGTTATGGCAGGGAAGAGGCTTCTTCCATTATATCAAATATGGGTAACCAGTTTTTATTTAGAACTACAAATCCAGAAACACTTGATCATTTTCAACAAATGTTAGGAAAACGGGAGGTTGAAAACATCAGTAGAACATTAAAGGATTTTAGTATAACTATCTCCAAAAATATAGGGATACGAGAAACAAATATTTTGAAAAAGGAAGAGATTATTAAATATATACCAGGCCAAGTTTTTGGGATAATTGCCGAGGGTAATAAAACTTTTATTGAAAACAGAAGAATTAATGGTAATCACTATTTAAAAAGAACTAAACCATTTGATAAATCCGGACTTGAAAATGTGTCTCAAAGTAATATAATATATCGTCAGGTGTATACGGATGTTGAAGGTCTTATAGCTACTAAAGAAGTTTCTCCAATAAAATTTGATATATAATGTCTATCCTATTAAAATTTTTTAATTTTCTTGTTTTTATGTTTTTTATGAGCAGTTATTTCGTGTACCTATTTTTTGCCATAATACAGATATGGGAATTAAAGATGAACAATAATATTTTAAGCTCATTTATGATAGCTTTATACGGTTTGATCATTGTTTATTTGATTAGCCTTTTTGCCTTTCAAAAATTATATTATAAAAATTCAATCTTAAGATCCATCGTCTTTGCCAGTATTATTAATTTCTTTATTTCTTTAGTACTTTTCATCTTATCTAGTATAATTTCAGATAATGACTTTGTTAATAGCATAATATCGTTCGAGAAAATAGAATCAATAATTTTATCATATGATAGTATCAGAGAGATGTATTGCGCCCTTGAATTTTTGACTATTGAAGAACTCAATAAATATAAAAAACCTATTCTTAATCTTTTTACCTATTGCTTCGGAATACTGATGATATTTTTTTTCAAAACCATACTGATAGTTTATAAGTATAAAGATAGATTGTATTTTTTTTAACTGATAGATAGAAACATAATCTATAGGAAAGACAACCGGCAACCATATTCATTATGAGCTTTGGAAGAACGGGCAGCGCATCGACCCATATCCCTTTTGTCCTTTGGATTTAAAAACAAAGTGAAAGGAATTTCGGGAGTATAGCCTGAATGTCCATGTTCTTGCGGGAGGTTCGCTCCCAGTACTTTGTACTGTTTCGCTCACCACCCTCAGAACCGCGCACAAGAGCAAAACGTTCCTCCGTTTCCTGCTATAGGATAGTTTCCTAGGTGGATATACTGGAGCATGCTGACCCCTCTAAAGCTCAACTTAAAGGTAACTGCCGTTCTGGCGGATGCTGACCCCCCTTCGAAAAATAAGATAGCTGGATTTTCACATTATTCTGGAGCATGTTGACCCCTTTGGATGATTTATTCTGGAGCATGCTGACCCCCTAGCTATTTTCTTTCTGGTTTTGGTTTATTTGATGGATACCATCAAATAAGATAACTAATGGCCGGAAAAACAAAACCAATGAGTCAAGTAAAACAAATACTTCGCCTGTACTGCCAGGGGAAAGGCTTTAAAACCATTGCCAGGACCCTGTCGGTGAGCAAGAACACCGTGAAGGACTATATTCAAAAAGCTAAAGCGGCCGATCTCTTAATGGAAACTTTGTTGGCTATGGAGGATCCAGTGCTGGAGGGAAAATTGAATCCTGGGAACCCTGCCTATAAGGACGAACGCTACGATCTACTCAAGCCCCAATTGGATTATTTCCGTAAGGAACTTAAGAAAACAGGTGTCAATCGACAGGTGCTATGGGATGAATATAGAGTAGGGAACCCAGATCCTTACAGCTACGCCCAGTTCTGTTACCATATCCGACAATACATGCGCAGTGGTAAGCCGTCCATGGTATTGGACCATAGACCGGGCGATGAACTGTACGTGGATTTTGCCGGTAAACTTCTATCTTATGTCGACAGGCGGACGGGAGAGGAAATCAAGGTCCAGGTCTTTGTGGCCTGCCTACCTTATTCCGACTATTGCTTTGCTATGGCGGTTCCCAGCCAAAAGACGGAAGATTTTATCCATGCCCTAGGTTGTTGTTTAAAGGAGATGGGTGGTGCACCACAGACTCTGGTGCCGGACAATCTCAAAGCTGCCGTTATCAAATCGAATCCCTATGAACCGGATATCAATCGCGCTCTGGAGGATTTTGCCAATCACTATGGGACTTCGGTGACCCCGACCAGACCCGGGAGACCTCAGGACAAAAGTTTGGTCGAGAACCAGGTGAAACTTATCTATAGCCGGGTATATGCCAAACTCCGCAAGCTTACTTTCTTTGATCTTCCCTCGCTGAACCGGGCAATTGCCCAGAAGGTCAAAGAGCATAACCAGACCCGGATGCAGCAAAAAGAGTACTGTAGGGAAGAGAAATTCGTGGCCGATGAAAAGCACACTCTTCAGCCCTTACCGGCACAGGCCTTTGAGATCAAGTACTACAGGGAGCACAAGGTGGCCAAGAACAATCATATTTGTCTGGGTATGGACAAGCATTATTACAGCGTGCCCTTTTCTTATATCGGAATGAAGGTCAAGGTGATCTACACCCGATCCTTGGTAAAGATCTACCACAAGGCCAAACTAATTGCCACCCATCCCAGGAACCGCCGCAAAGGAGGATATACCACCCGAAAGGAACATCTGTGTTCCCATCATCGGTACTACAAAGAGCGAAGCCCTACCTATTACCTGCAGCGTGGCTACAATCATTCCGAGACCCTGTATACATATATGGAGGCCTTGTTCAAACAGGATAAATATCCCGAACAGCTTTATAAAACCTGTGACGGCATCTTAAACCTGTCCCGTAAGGTAGATCCGAGGTCCTTTACCAAAGCATGCACTATAGCACTGGAACATCAGAATTATTCTTATAAGTTTTTAAAACAGGTCCTGGAGAACCGGATGACCGAATACCCGGAAGAACCTGTGGTCAAATCCTTGCCGGCCCATGGAAACATCCGTGGGGCATCATCCTATAAATAAGTAATCCTTTAAATTAATACACATATGAGTACTATCGAAAATCAATTGACACAGCTACGGCTCAATGGCATGCACAGTAGTTGGAAGGCCATGGTAGAAACCCGACAGCACCATGAACTCTCTTTTGGGGAAGGCCTGGAGGTCCTGTTGCAGGCGGAAGCAGAAGACCGCACCCACCGCCGTTTTGAACGACTAAAAAAAGGAGCACAGTTCAGATACCAGGCCAGCGTGGAAGAGCTGAACTTAGACTCCTCAAGAGGAATCAATAAATCCCAGATCACCGAACTCGCTGCCGGATCCTATCTTGAGAAAGGAGAATCTATCCTATTGACCGGGGCTACGGGTTGCGGTAAAAGTTTTCTAGCCTCGGCCCTAGGACACCAAGCGTGCAGCCAGGGACATAGAGTGTTATACTTCAATACCCAAAAACTAATGATGAAAACTAAAATGACCCGAATTGATGGAAGCTTCCTAAAATTCTTTGCTAAGTTGGCCAAGGCCAACCTGTTGATCCTGGATGACTTTGGACTGGCACATCTGGATAGAAAACAACAAATGGACCTGATGGAGATCATTGAGGACCGCCATGGAAGATCGTCCACCATTATTGCCAGTCAACTACCTGTGGGAAGCTGGTATGATATTATTGGGGAAGCAAGCATCGCCGATGCCATTTTAGATAGATTGGTGCACACTTCCCATCGAATAGAATTAAAGGGAGAAAGTCTAAGAAAAAAACTGTAATATTGTCATTAACTTATCTTTTTGACCAAAATCCTTAGAGGGGTCAGTATGGCCAGAACAGGGGGTCAGCATCACGGTTCTTCATCATATTTGGGGAAATCTACGGACTAGAAATTTAAGTTTAATCGCCTGATAATTAGATGTTTAAGTACGTTTATTCCTTGTTTTATAGGGTTATATTTATTATCTTTAAGTAGTTAATACACAGCTACTTATGACCATAAAACAACTAATTAGCATGTCTGGGCTAATTGTAAATAATATTGATTATTCTTATTCTCTTGTGACAATATACGCATCAATAAAAGCCAAGCGAGCAAAGTGTCCCGTTTGCGAAAAGCACAGTAATAAAATCCATGATCATTATACCAGAACCATATCAGATCTCCCGGTATTTCAAAACAAAACCACTATTTTCCTAAAAACCCGCAAATTTAAATGTCAAAACCCTCAATGTAACCGAAAAGTATTCTCAGAGCAAACACCATATATTTTGAGATATTCGCGAAGAACAGAAAGGGTATCAAAGCTACTGGATTCCTTGTCAATTGAATTGACCGGTAAACTGGGCAGTATATTGTCCGAACAACTACTGATTTCGGTTAGCAGATCAACCATTACACGAATAGCGCACAAACAACAGCTACCCCAGATAGCCCAACCAAAGGTACTTGGTGTTGATGATTTTGCATATCGAAAAGGGGTAAGCTATGGAACCGTTCTTATTGATATGGAGACTTCGAAGCCCATTGATATTTTACCTTCGAGGGAGGGTAAAGAGCTTAAAAAGTGGCTGTTAAAATATCCTGATGTAAATATTGTCACCAGAGACAGGGCCAGTTCGTATTCTTCTGCCATTAATGAAGTTTGTCCAAGTGCAGAACAGGTTGCGGACCGATTTCATTTATTAATGAACCTATCTGATGCTTTGGACAAGTATTTCAAAAGTGTGAATCCGAAAATCAAAAAACTAATTAAAGAAAAAAGCAATGAGCTTTTAAAAAAGCCCGATGGTCACATTACTGCCAATACGAAAGTAAAAACAACGGAGTCATTATCAAAAGTCCAAAAAAGGGTTGAAATAAAAGTAGACCAGAGGCAGGATGTTTTCAATAAGGTTAAGGAATTAGAGGCCAAGGGCATATCCAAACGAAAAATAGCAAGGGATTTGGGCATAAGTCGCAATACAGTTCAATCATACCTCTCCTTAGAATCTTTACCTCCCAGAATAAGCTCTAAATCAACCAATATTGAGTTGTTTTCCCAGCACATTGTTGCTCGATTAAACGACCAAGGATATATGATGAAAGATATAATAGATGAAATATATGAATTGGGATACAAGGGAAGTAGAACGCAGGCCTACCACAATATAAACATCATAAAGGAAGAATTTGAAATATACACGCCGGATTTTGCACAAATTCAAAAGTCGAGAATTCCCTATATAAAACCCTTAAGCTCAAGGAAGCTGGCAAAATATATTGGTTCCTGCCCAACTGTTATCAAGGATCCCGATGACCGAAAGTATCTACAAACTCTATTGGATAATATCTCAGAACTACAGGTAATTCAAAAATTGGTACAGATTTTCAAAACGATGATAAGAACAGGGCGCGGTAATATAAACCGATGGATCCAATTTATTAAACGTTCAAAATACAAGTTGGTAGGATTGACCACTTTTGCTAATGGTTTGTTAAGGGATATTAAAGCTGTTAAAAACGGGATCCATATGTCTTGGAGCAATGGTGCTGTAGAAGGCCATGTAAACCGGATAAAGAGTATAAAAAGACAAATGTATGGCAGGGCTTGCTTTGACCTATTGCGAAAGAAGGTGATACTATCTCAAACTGGTTAATGTTTCCCCAAATATAAGGAAGAACCAGCATCACCATAATATCCACCTAGGTAAGGAGCAGTAACGGGAGAGTGCGTTATATCCAAGCATTCCGGAAGTTATGCCCTTGTCTTTCCCTAGCTAGGTTTTTTTATGATGTTCCTGGCAATAGAACAGTAAAATGATGGAGGGTAATTTAAAAAATAGGAGGGATGGAAATCTTTTTTTAAAATGAACATAAAACGTCATCGGTGTTCGCTCCAGGCACCAATCAATCAACTTGTTTTCCGAAGTTAGGCCCGTAAAATATTCCCATCAAAATAATATTTATAAAATCGGGACCCCCTAAAGGTTCCCCCCAATTTTAGAAATCTCCAATTTGAGCTGAAATTTTAGCTAGCACCGGTATTTTGAAAAACAATTGTTTAATTTAAGATACTATAATTATGGAACATCAAGATCAATTCAACATTCAAAAATTTTCAGAAATGAAAACTTTAAAGGATGGCAGGGAATTGCCAGTATGGTTTTATCAGGACATCGAAAATTATCCTGAATGTCAGCATCCATCAATCGAGGATTATTCATAAGGGGTAACGCCCCTTTTTTTAGTTGCTGATTTGTGTCGTGGTTTTTGAAAAGGATCAAAAACACACGCCACAACCCTAGCTAGGGTTACAGAACCTAAAGCATGTTTAAGGAGCGAAAATAATAACGAATGGGGCTATAAATTGTTTTTGCTTTTTTGACCTTTCTTCATTTTATAACTATAGCACATACAGTACATGGCTCCTGTTGACAGCTACCCTTCGGCTGGGTCTAGATTGAAGCCTCTAAAAACATGTTGGACTTCTGAAACCAACATAAAACCACGGCAAGTCTGCCGAAATACGACTCCATAAAAAACGCTAAAAAGAAAGCTTTCCCCATAGAGGGAGACCGGATCCGTCAACAAGATATTCAGCCCTGGCCTATCGGCGGGCTGAATACTTAATTATTTTAATTATTGTAAAAAGTTATTTTTTTTCTAATTCTAAAATTCTTTTTTTTAACATAGTAATTTCTGAATTAGCTTTTTCAAGTTCATTTTCTTTTACATTAGGAAATGTTAATTCTACACGTTCTTTAATTTCATCTTTATACGGTAATAAAGGTTGATATAATTGGAAATAAGATTTTCCTATAACACCATTGAATAAAATTAACTTAGGATTATTGTTACCTCCTTTTAGAATATGGGTGGTAGCAATACCTGGGTAAGGATCTATAAAATAAATACGCTTTATTCCTAATTGGTAAGCTTTTTTAGAACATAGCTCACATGGGCTAGCGGTTGTAAATAAGATTCCATTTTCTATGCCTTGGCTACCATATTTAGTTAATTGTAAAAATGCATTTTCTTCAGCATGAAGGGAACGTGTATGGACTTGGTTTTTTTCGTTTTCTAAATTATTTTGAACTTCTTTAAAACAAAATGAACTGTTATGTCCGCATTTATTCATGTTTTTTATTTCTTCGTTTTCATAAACAGATTTAAAATATTTACGAAATTCTGAGTTGTTTTTTTCATAAGCACTATAGGCTTCTGTATCAGAAGAATTAATTAAATCTTGTGAGTTTCTTAGTATGCAAGGCACTTGACCTTGTGGACTATTATTCCAACCAATAGATTTAATAGAAAATTGATTGTCTGTAATTGCAGCACCAACTTGTCTTGATAAACAACCTGAATTTAGTTTAGCTGTATGAGCAAGTTGCATAACTCTTTCAATGGAAGTTGGAGGTACTATCCCGGGTTTTAACATTAAAGAATAGTAATGAATTAGTTGTTTTTTAAGATTACAAAAATTCTCGTTTTCAGTATTTGAATTATGAATGTGAATATCTGCTAATTCAGTACATTGTTGAATATTTTGAGAAATATATAATTGAATACCTTTTAATTTTTTTGGGTACTCTTGGTTATCTAATTTCTCAATTTGTTCTTTGGTATAATTATTATTTTGAAGTCTTTCTTTTCTATCAGAATCATTAACGTTTATAGCTAATAAATAAAAAGCAGAATAACGCTCCTTAAGGTAAGAAACTTCAAAAGGATTTCTTAAAGCATCAATTACTATAAAACATTTTCTGTTTTGTGTTTTAGAAACGGAACCAATCAGTTTAATGAACTTGTTGATTTTTTTAACTAAGGCATCTGTGTTCTTACAGTTAATTTCACAATCGTTAGAAAGAGCTTTACCACATGAACGTATATTGTTACCTATTGTTTGATAAATACTTGTATAAGAGTTATGTGATTTAGATAATTCAAATTTTAGTTTTTCGGTAAAACTATTTAGTGTTGTAAAGTGAAAATAAAAAATTTCAATATGGTTTTCGTTTTTGATTAATTCAATTCTTTTAGTGTATAAAGATTCATACTCTTCTTCCAAAGAAGATAATTTTTTAAAAAAATCTGTTTCAGGTATTATTTTATTTAAGTAGGCACAAAAATTTGAAAACGAATTTTCTAAAATAAATGTTGTTATTATATCTTTAACTCTTATTGTATAAAATTGATTCCAGTTATTTTTAGCGAAATTTAATGTTATTTTATATTTACGTTTTTCATTTTCATTTAAAAAATCAAAAGAGTCAACAGGAGGGAATTTAAAGTCATTTTCTTTTGAGGATAATTTTTCAGCTGTAGTTGAACAACCTGAACCTGTTCTACCTGTCAACCCTAATACTAAAAAATTATTTCGATTAGAATATATTTGATTGATTCCTTCTTTCATTTTTTTAATTTTTTACAACGTCCTCGTATATAATTAGTGTTGTCCTAGCGGTGCTGTATGTGCGAATCAGAAATGCTGTGCCATTTTAGCGATATACAACATCTATAGGATATAACAACATTAATTATATGCGTCGTTGTGTTTAGTAAATCTACAATACCCTTAGGAAAAATCCTAATTTACGTAGTCAGGCCCGACGCTACATTGTACTTCCGAGACCGTGTTTATGGTTTTTAAATTATGCACTATATCCTCTCGATATGGTCCGTTATTTTCAAAGCGGAGCATCACTTTATTCCATACTGTTTACCGGCTTATTACTTTGGATAACAGCAATAATAAGGTACGTTTATCCATTTATAAACTGCAGTACCAATATTATAATTTAGGTAGGTGAATAACAAATAAAACTTTAAGAAAATACAACAAATAGCTTATGTTTAAGGAGGAAGCCCCACACTCTCCATGTTCTTGCGGGAGGTTCCCTCCCAGTACTTCGTACTGTTTCGCTCACCACCCTCAGAACCGCGCACAAGAGCAAAACCTTCCTTTTTTTTCTGCTAAGGGATAGTTTCCGGGCAATTAGCAGTAAGGGGAAGAAGCTTTATACCAGTGTTCCGTAAGTTATGCCCTTGTCTTGGACAACACCGAACCCTTACAAATTCAACGGTAAGCTCTGTAATGGCACAATTTACTCCTATAACATTGCCACAAAACGAACCGATATTTTTCATTTCCCCTAGATCAAACTTCTTGCTTTTTTGACCTTTCTCACGAGAGCTTAGGGACTAGTTTAGACTTTTAGGTCGGCCTGTAATTTGCCTTTGGTAATTTATGATTGGCGTAGGGATGAGACTCCCCTTTACCTACTCGACTGTGGTGTCGTTATTTCTGTTGATACACCTAAATCATCCATTTTAATCATCTTAATTTGAGATTTTTGTACTCCAACTTTTTTTAATTGAGAACACAAATACTCTTGCTCTGAATCATTATAATATGAAACATACCATTTCGTCTGTTTGTTTTTCTCTTGTATCATTTCAAAGTATGGCAAATCTACATCAGCAAGAGAGTGGCCAAGAACATAAATAGTTTCTAAATCTTGATAGCATAGGAATTGTGTTTTATTTTTACTTATCACTTGTTCGGTTAGCTTCCTGAATTTGCTAAGTGGCAACTTAGCAAAACGTCTGGCGTCTTCATCCCATTCTTCTTCTGTTGATGGCATGCCTGTATCGTCACTGTAATTGTATTCAATTTTTTGTTTGACTTTATGGCCAAAAATCACCTCTTTATCAAGGCTTGAGCCATGTATATGCCAAATTGAATTTTCAGGGATTTCGTATATATCCTGAAGTGTTCTAGTGTAGTTGAAGTTGATGTATTGAGCATTTTGATTCAACTGTACCTGTTTAGTTCTAGGGTTAAGCTGGATGCTTTTAACCCATTCCAAGAAGCATTTGGTTATCCTATTGTAGATTTGCTCTGTTAAGACTGAACATTCATCAGCTATATCTTCAGGTTTCTTTTTCCCCTTCGCACAATCGTCATACATTTTTCTGCTATTGTATGAAGATAAATCATTTTCAAAGTCGCACCATTTACCATCTTTTACAGTAAAATTCCAGAATTCATGTATTTCGCAATACATCTCTCTTGACCAATCTTCCATGAAGTTTTCAAAATCATAATAAGAAGTTGGGAAATCATGATGTCTATCGAATCCATTGCCAATAATGTATAACAGTTTTTTTTCAATCATAATTTTCTACCTCAATTTATGTTGGTAATGCACCACAACTCGTTATATCAGTCTAATATATAGTTGATAGGTTTAATTCTGTGGATAACAACAATAATACTTTACTGTTATCCATTTATAAACTGCAGTACCAATATTATAATTTAGGTAGGGGAATAACAAATAAAACTTAAAGAAAATACAACAAATAGGTTATATTTAAGGAAGAAGTATTATAATATCCATGTTCTTGCGGAAGGTTCGCAGTGCAGTACTTCGTACGGCTTCGTTCACCACCCTCAGAACCGCGCACAAGAGCAGAAAGTTCCTCCATTTCCTGCTATGGGATAGTTTCCGAGGTAAGGACCAGTAAGGGGGAAGGGGATGTGTCCAGGCGTTCCGGAAGTTATGCCCTTGTCTTTCCCTAGCTCGTTTTTTTTTATGATGTTTCTATCAGGGCCAGCAAAATTATGGAGGGGCATTTTAAAAATAGAAAGGAAGGAACCCTTTTATTTAAAGGAGCAAAAAAATCATCGGTATTCGCTCCAGGCACCAATCAATCAACTTGTTTTCCGAAGTTACGCCCGTAAAATATTCCCATCAAAATAGTATTTCTAAAATCGGGACCTCCTAAAGGTCCCCCCCAAATTTTAGAAATCTCCAATTTGAGCTAAAATTTTAGCTGGCACCGGTGTTTTGAAAAACAATTGTTTAATTTAAAATACTGTTATTATGGAACATCAAGATCAATTCAACGTTCAAAAATTTTCAAAAATGAAAACTTTAAAGGACGGCAGGGAATGGCCTGTATGGTTTTATCAAGATATCGAAAATTCTCCTGAATGTCAATATCCATCAATCGAGGATTATTTATAAGGGGTAACGCCCCTTTTTTTTGTGGAAGTTTTGTATCATGGTTTTTGAGAAGTTTCAAAAACACACGCCACAACCCTAGCTAGGCCTAAAGAATGATGAAGGAGCCAAAACAATAACGAATGGGGCCATAAATTGTTTTTGCGTTTTTAACCTTTCTCACAAGGGCTAAGGGACTAGTTTAGACTTTGAGGTCGGCCTGTAATTTGCTTTTGGTAATTTATGATAGGCGTAGGGATGAGACTCCCCTTTACCTACTCGACTGTGCCCAGTTATTTACCATGACAGTGTTTATATTTTTTACTACTACCACAAGGACATTTTTCATTTCTTCCAATCTTTTTGTTTTTAGGTAGTGGTGATGGCTTGTTTCCCACAATTAACTCTGATCCACCAAGCCATATGTCGACTTTCGCAGTCTGCTTTTTCTCATAATCAATTAGAAGAGTTTTTAGAACTTCGTGGCCAATTTGCCGAATTGCGGCTTTTTCTGGATTTGGTATTGGACTGGAGGTTTCTCCATCAAATATACTAGTTTCGAGAGAGTTATTTTTTGATAAGTCGTAATAAATTTCATCAAGTGCTTCATCAACATGGGCACCACCATCTTGATTTGTTGAAGTTTTAATTAGAGAACTACGCGATATCTCATTTCCAAATTTATCTCGGAAGACTATCTCTTCCCACCAATTTTTAAATGGGAGCCAATTGACACTAAAAGCCACCATCTCGTCTAATTTAGGATAATATATAGTGTCCTTACCTTTCATTCCAATCATTGTTGGATATACTGGAGCATGCTGACCCCTCTAAAGCCCAACCTATAGGTAACTGCCGTTCTGGCGGATGCTGACCCCTCTTCGAAAAATAAGATAGC
>NZ_FQYX01000025.1:0-56035 GCF_900141935.1 Arenibacter nanhaiticus
CAGGGCACAGTTCAGAGGGGTGAAAAATGTAGAATTCTTCCTTTATAGATTAACCACAATTTTTGCATAAACACAACAATTGGTCATGATCCATTATAGGTTGATAAAGGATGAGGTAAAGAAACGTTTAGGAAACAACACCAAACCATCTTACCAAATTAATAAAATAAAAAAATTGATGCCTTTAGTTGAAACCCCTGGAGGGCGAAAGTTGGAAAGTATAATAACTTTGAAAGGTAAATTAAAAGAATAAAGGGGCTTATGTAAGAGGTCGAAAAACCTCGAATGTAGAATTTATTATTTAATCCCTTGTTGATTATTTTAAGATGGTTGGCAAATGGTTGGCAAGACGGAGAAAAAGAAAACCGTAACACCTTAATAATAAAGATGTTACGGTTTTTATAAGTACTCGAGGTGGGAATCGAACCCACACTCCAAAGGAACTGGATTTTGAATTCTCGATTGTCTGGTCTTATATGGCTCTAAATGGCTTATAAACAGGTTGTTAGTGTTTTTTTGAAGAGCCATATAAAACCATATAAAACCAAGAAAAACCATCATTTGTTGTACCTATGTTGTACCTAGAATTCGTATATTTAATACAAACTAGTGGTTATGGGGTCAAGTATAAAGATAACGCTTCGGAAAAAAGCAAACAAACAAGGTCATTTCCCCTTAGCTGTTCGAATCACCAAGGACAGGAAAACCAACTATTTGTATATTGGACATTATATCGACGCTAAATATTGGGATAAAGAAAAACTAGAGGTAAGGAAATCCCATCCAAATTCTCAACGCCTAAATAACTTGCTCGTACAAAAGTTGGCTGAAGCCAATCAAACTAGAATAGACCTTCAAACACGGAAAAATGATATTTCGTCTAAGCAAATAAAAAAGGAGATCGCAAATCCTCTTTCCAAAACTAGCTTTAAGGAAATTGCTGACCAATATCTAGAAGGGTTGGAAAAAACAAATAAACTTCAACGTTTATCATCTGATAAAGCTCGAATTGGTCATTTTATCAGGTTTGTTAACAATGAAGAATTAAGCTTTCAGGAAATTGATGAGACCTTGTTGCGCCGCTTTTCTCTTTATTTGAAATCAACTAGAAATCTATCCCAACGTTCGGTGGTTAACAATTTAATTGTTTTAAGAACCCTTTTCAACAAAGCTATACGATTAGGAATTGTGGACCAAAAACAATATCCCTTTGGGGCCCACAAAATATCTTTAAAATTTCCGGAAACAAAAAAAGTAGGATTGAATATAGAGGAAATACAGTCTCTTGAGGCATTGGATGATTTATCTAAGCAGGAATTTAATGCCCGAAGTATTTGGCTCTTTAGTTTTTATCTTGCAGGAATGCGAGTCGGTGATGTTCTACAGATAAAATGGAATAATATTTATGATGGTCGGTTACACTATCGTATGGGAAAGAATAATAAGCGGTTGTCATTTAAATTACCCGATAAAATAAACGGGATACTTAAGGTTTATGAAAAGGACAAGCGATTTGATGATGATTTTGTTTTTCCTGAAATGAAAACGGCCAATCTGAAAAATCCCAAGGATTACTTTAAAAAATTGAAAAACGGGAATAGAAAGGTTAATAAATACCTAGGCAAAATTGCAGAAAAAGCGGGGATAACAAAAAAGCTTACCATGCATATAGCTCGTCATAGTTTCGGTAATATAGCAGGTGATAAAATACCTATTCAGATGTTGCAAAAACTTTATCGGCATTCCTCGGTGACCACCACCATAAATTACCAGGCAAATTTTATGCATAGGGACACAGATAATGCTTTGGAGAAGGTCATTAATTTTTAATTCCCTCCCGATGGCTATAGAGAAAAATATCTAACCAAGGTCATATCCAAATAATTATAGAACATTAATTGTATCTTTACAGTGAGTAAATAAAATTACAATGGACTTACAGGCGGATTTAAAATGGATACACAAAGAGCTCGATAAAGTAAAAGACCCTATATTTATCGAAGCAATAAAGAATATGCTGAAATACAATAAGAAAGTATCATCGGAGCGTATCAGTATCGAACAGTATAATCAGGAAATTGACACATCCATTGCTCAAATAGAAAGCGGACAGACGTACACTCACCAACAAATGGAAGAGCGCATTAAAAAATGGGGAAAACAATAATCTGGACCCATCAGGCAGATGCAGAGCTCAATGAAGCCTTTTTGGACTTATTGGAGCAATCCGAGTCGCTTGAAACCACCACTAAGATCATCACTGAAATTTATGAATCGGCTGCGATATTAGCGACCAATCCAGAGATATATAAGTTGGATATCCTCAAGGAAAACAATAATGGGAATATCAGGGCATACGAAAAACACACCTATAGAATATCCTATTTGGTGGAGGAGGAGGCCGTATATATTATCCGTGTACGCTACGCAAGAAAGGAACCACTTGGATATTAAGAATTCCTAAGGCCCAAAATTTAGGCCGCCCCAACTTTCTAAAAACCAATTCTCTTTGTATTTGGAATAATCCGTAAGCTCGTCTTTAAACCCGTTATAGGCTTCCTCCTCTTGAGAGGTGGTAGGGCCCATGAGCGTTTCCAGGGCGTTCCATCCTGCTCGGAGTGTGTTGGCCTGTGCCAGACGCTCCCGCTCATTGGCAACGGTCACCAAGGCCTCCTTGAATCCGTTTGCCATATGGTGCTCTACGAGTTCCAGTGGCAAATTGGGGGTTATCCTGTCCAACACGTAACTATATGCCGCTTGTTTATAAAGTCCGCATTCCATTAAATGCCCCATCCAAAGGCTTTTTAAATTGTCCTGTCCTTTGGCTATTATGTGATTTAGGCTGACAGGTTGCCTGGCCATGACACTAGGAAGCTCAGGGGACGATAGTAGGTAGTCCTGCATTTTCGTTGAAAGGGCGACCGTTACTTTATATTTGGAATAAAGAGAACCTACCCAGAGTTTTCCTCCCTGCTCTTCAAAATAAAAGCCCCTGGCGTTGAAAAAGGCGATATAGTCCCTTGGGGATTTCTCAAAGGGCGCCTGCATCCGTTCGGCATACCCATGGTAGGCTTTTAGGGCCAAGGTATCATACCGCTCCCTAAAGGTTGGTACCATAGCATTATAGAGTTTTGGGAATACCATGGGCAAAAATAGGGCGGTGGGCCCCGGCTTTATCTCTTTGGCGGATTTGCCGTGCAGCAGCCCTTCCAATAGCTTTTCGTTTTCACGTGCAAAACCAGGAGGTACATACGGGTTTACGCTTGTCTGTAATAAATAACTGCCCAGATCCACTGGTACTTGGTGGAGCTTGGAATTCGCATAGGTCAGGGTGCCCTCATTGTATCGTGCGCCCAGACTTTGGACAAGCGCACCAAGGACCTCCCTTTGGTCCAACGTACTAGTGAACAGCCGATCCCTGGCCCGTTGAATAAGGTCGGCCTTCTTTTGCAATTCCTGCTTTTCCTTATTCATGGCGGAGGTATATAGCTTCTCACTAAAAGGATAGTAGTGGGAGGTGATTACCTTCCACAAGGTCCGGTTATCGGTATGTAAGTGTTTCTTAAGGAAGAGAAAGCGCTCCGATTTCATCATTTCCCTAACCAGAACATCTAAAGGAGTTTTAAGGATATGCTCGGAGAACAGGGGTTTGTATCGCAAATCTCGATAGGTCTTTTGGAAGGCTTCCCTCAAGCAACGTTGGAACTCCAGTTCCAATTGGCTGCTATCCATGTACATTTGGGTGTGTTCGGCTTGGAACAACTCGGGGTTCTCTTGGATGCTTAGACCCCTCCCAATCTCGTCGCTGCGTAGCACATAACCCGTTTTATCATGGATGGTGAAATCAACCACCTGTCCCTGATCGTTGTAGTTTAGCCTACAATCGAGCTTTTGATGGGAGTCTAGGATGTCTGGCAGGTGATCGGGACGGAGGGTCCTAAATAGTTTATAGGTAGTTTTTATTTGTTTTTCCAAACGCTTTTTTACCATGGGCAAGAGGGCCGATTGCCGATTGTGCTCAAAAACTTGTTGGAGTTTGGGACCGGAGAACTGGGGGTGTACGGTATAGCCGCCAATAAACCGGGATCGGTACCCTTCCTTGGTCGCAATCCCATAAGCTACTCCTACCCTACTCGAACGATCTACCACCTTCAGTTCGATATGGTATTCTTTGAGGAGTTTGGCAAGTTCGTCAAAGCTTCGCACCTTATGTTTTTGCAGGGTGTTGTTCAGGATGTCCTGCATATAGTATCGGACCCCGTTGCTTTCCTTGTGGTTAAACTGGGGCATTTCCAGTTTAGGAAGCTCCCGGACCGATCTTTTTTCTGGGGAGGGGGAAAGTCCAAACTGTTTCTCTAGGTACTTCTGGGCGGCCATACTCCTTCTATAGTCAAAGGAAAGGTTGATCTGGCTGCAGTCTTCCCTAATGGTACTAGAGACGATGTGCACGTGTTCGTGCTCGGTATCGTGATGTCGTACCACAATAAAAGGCTGCTCCCCATAGCCCATATACTCCATATAGGCTTTTGCCAGGGCCAAGAATTTAGTATCGTCCAGATGTTCACCTCGGGGAAGGTTCAGGGTGGCATGTACGTAGCGCTTTTCAGAGGCATGGCGGAAGCCCAAAAAGACAAGTACCTGTTCGAAGACCTTGAGGTTTGTATCCGTATCGGAATAGGTATTGTGGAAGCCGAGAATGGTCGATTCCGGTTTCCCCAGTACGTATTTCAGTACGCCTTGCACTTTGTTACGGTATAGGAGTCGTGCGATCATGATCTTTTTGTTGATTATTATTCCCGAGGGCAGCTTTTCACTTCGCTAGAAGTAGGAGTTTTGCGTAGCGCAAAACATAACTTGCTATCCGTTAAAAACGGATAATCCTATATAAATATAATACATTAAAAAACCAACTTAAAAGACTTATTTATAGTATTTTACGCCTCAAAACCATATGAAGCCATATGAGACCATATAAGACCAGCCCTGGTTTAATATGGTTTTATATTTTATTCGAAAAGATGGTGGGAAAAGGGTTAAATAGGTCGATTACATAGCGAGGGAGAAAAAGGGCAAGGGGTTTTTCGCTCCTTGTGCTTTGGTGCGGGGCCGAGGCTGTCGGGCAAGACTGATGGAGAAATCCTCCCCTAGCGGATGGGTAAAATGTGGGTAGGGAAAAGAATAGGCTCGGAAGGTAGGTCCGATGGCCGCAGGGGCATGGTAAATATTATAAGTTTAATTACTACCTTCTGGGTAAGCAGGCTCTATCAAAAAAAAAAGATTTGAGCTTTCAAAAGTTTTAAAGGGAATCCTTAGATCCATCCGAAATTGCCTATTAATCTAAGCGGGAGCTAAAATAAATCCTACTATCATTACTCGTTTCTATAATGACATAATATACCTATACAATTCATAAGCACTCCATAAAATTATTATAATTGCGAATATTCTAGCAAAAAAAAACCTTATATCATAATAATGATCGCTCGTCTCCTTACTAATATAATGGTCTTTTTCTTCAATTTTT
Organism: Arenibacter nanhaiticus; assembly: GCF_900141935.1. Taxonomy (GTDB): domain Bacteria; phylum Bacteroidota; class Bacteroidia; order Flavobacteriales; family Flavobacteriaceae; genus Arenibacter; species Arenibacter nanhaiticus. The sequence goes on from NZ_FQYX01000025.1 coordinate 5,525, forward strand.
CCCGATTTTTTTGTGCATTCCAGTAACCTATTGGAAAAATATATAAATATTGAACAAATAATTATCATTAATATATACTTAAGATAGCTCATTTTGACAACAATTTTCAGTTATTAATAAATTTTTCAATCAAGTTTATCTTCAAACTTTTATTTTGAAGAAGTATTTGAGTTGATAATGTAGATCCAGGGATTCTTTTTATTAAAATATCCGTGCCTAAGTCAACCCCAAAAGCCCCAATTGTAATCCCACCTTTCGACCAATTGGCGTTTGCTGCTGATTCTAATATAGAACCCGAAAATGAGACTCCGCTTCCAATCCCTGCAATTGGAACCCCAAATCCGGCACCAGCACCTGTCAACGTTAATCCATAGCCTGCTACGGCCATACCGTCCCCGACATTCTGTAACATTATTTCAATTTCTGAACCGTTGACCCGGAGGGTCGTACCCCAATCGATCGAGGTATCGCTTACCCGAAAAGTATATTCTACATTGGCCGTACCCGTCCTAAAGACAGATCCACCATCCGGCCCTGCTACAGTTCCCGTCCAATCCAAATAATCTCCTTCCGCATAAACCCTTGGTATCGGTCTTGAATTTGAAACGACAGCCCCAGAATTTATCGTATTGTTCGGCTGGACGATCGCCCTCTCCTTTCCATTAAAAAAATCCAATCCGGCCTTATTGGCTTTGAAACCACTGGAAATACCATTGGCCAAACCTCCGGTAACTCCCCCGATCACACCAGCAGTAAGCCCAGATCCCAGACCCTCACCAAAATTGGCACCGTTCATCCAGGACGTGCCCGTACTTCCAACAAAACCGCCAGCAAAGCCCCCTGCGGAACCTGAGGCGGCACCGCCCCAAAAGCCCATGGATGCCGACATTCCGCTGCTGAAAAACCCGCCCCCGGCACCTACCATCCCGGCCACGGCTCCTATCAGTCCGCCCCCGACAATGGTACCGAAGTTCGTCCCGGGCTTCACCGCTTGGGCCACTGCACCGATGACCGCTCCTGCAATTACCGCAAACCAAAAGAACTCCCCATTTGCATCAGTGTACTTCAACGGACTGTTCCATGCCTAGCCTTATTGATCAACGTCCCGGTATTTTCGCCAGCGCACCATCCCGCCTATTTTTGCAAACGCACACCGTGCGTTTACAAAAAGTAGCGTGCACAAAATTGTCCGGCATCAAGAACCGGTGTAGCATGGGGGCCCTTTCGGCTTCGCCCAGGGCAGGCTCCAAGCCACCCGTTCCCGCCTTCGCTGCGGACAGGTGGGCATGTGAATGAGGTGGACTTCAAAGAGTGTACCACCATGCTATTTCAAAGAACTCTTCTTTGTCCCGAATCTTGCCGTCCTACAAATAAGAACACTAACACTACCGAAGCAAAAATTCTTCTAAGTAATCCAAATATCAAAAACTGAAATTATTGTCCAGGAACCATAGACCTTTTTAAGAAAGTAAGTGCTTCCGGATCCACTTCCTTTGTTATTAATCCAGATTTCTGAAACGATACAATGTTCTTTTTTAATGTCGAATATGGGCTCACTGACCATGAGAATTTGCTGTCTTTTATCATTTTTTTTTAATAACATTTCAATATCTTGTTTTTCAAGGCAGCTTTTTGAGATTAGAATATTTAATAAGTAGTCACGATTAAAGGAGAAATTGGACATCCAACTTCCTTCTTTACTTTTTTTGGAAGAGGTCTCCAGTTCCTCTAGTATGCAACTAGGGACTTCAAGCCCTGTTTGAGAATTAAAATCGGAACTATCAAAAAAAGTCTTTACTCTATCACATCCCACATAAAATTTTGAATTGCTGATGTTCATTTCAAGTATTTTATCTAAAATCTGTTTTTCCGTTGAGACCTGGGACAAACAAATATTTGAAAACAAGAAAATTATCAATGTAAAGCTAAAATTATTCATAATTATGGTATTTTAAACGAAACATTCTGAGTCCATGAAAAATTATTGTAATTCAAACTTTTAAAAAAATCGGGGAAAACTTTCATTAATTGGCCAGCCGAACTAGCATTAAACCCCCCGTAATTTGTACTTCCTAATGAAGCTTCATAACTATATGCGTGAAATTCCAGGATTTCGCCAAGACCACTTTTCATAAGACTATTGTAATTAGGTATTGATACTCCCGTAAATATCCCCATTTGTGATACATGGACCATTTCATGGGACATAGCAAAAAACAGCTGTTTTGCACTTGAAAAAGCTTGTCCGTTAGGGTTATAGTAAATAGAAGCATTCCCTGTTAAAATGCCCCCGCTACTTGTGGGAACCGTGGCTGCGCCTGCGCCAGCCGTGTTCATATTGTCAATATACTTTTGAGGAACATTTTCAACACTTTGCCCAAGTAGGTTATCCGGCACATTTTCAAACCATGCGTTTTGGGCTTTTTGGAGATACTCATCCGTCATTGGCACAGCTTCCATTTCTTCTAAACCTATTTGACTTAAGCCTTTTCTAAAAGTTCCTATTCGATTTTGGTATCTTATCTCACTTGAAATCCCATTTATCAGACCGCCCGATACTCCCCCTATAACTCCTCCCTTGAGCCCGGACCCCAGTCCCTGACCAAAATTGGCACCGTTCATCCAGGACGTGCCCGTACTTCCAACAAAACCGCCAGCAAAACCCCCTGCGGAACCTGAGGCGGCACCGCCCCAAAAGCCCATGGACGCCGACATCCCGCTGCTGAAAAACCCGCCCCCGGCCACGACACTGCCCACCCCGGCACCCACCATCCCGGCCACGGCTCCTATCAGTCCGCCCCCGACAATGGTACCGAAGTTCGCCCCGGGCTTCACCGCTTGGGCCACTGCACCGATGACCGCTCCTGCAATCACCGCAAACCAAAAGAACTCCCCATTTGCATCGGTGTACATCAACGGATTGTTCCATGCCTAGCCTTATTGATCAACGTCCCGGTATTTTCGCCAGCGCACCATCCCGCCTATTTTTGCAAACGCACACCGTGCGTTTACAAAAAGTAGCGTGCACAAAATTGTCCGGCATCAAGAACCGGTGTAGCATGGGGGCCCTTTCGGCTTCGCCCAGGGCAGGCTCCAAGCCACCCGTTCCCGCCTTCGCTGCGCTACGGACGGGCAGGCATGTGGATCAGGTTTACGCCCTGCAAATGCTCCCTTCGGCAAACTCAGGGCAGGCGTGGCCCGTATAGCCACGGTCTAAAAAGCCCCCTCGACCCCAAAGAGGTCACTACTATCGCAATTTCTAGGAACTTCTCAATACTTCAAATTTAGCGGCTCACCCTTGTCAGCAGGAGCGTGAGGCTTGCGTTAACGGGGTTTTATTTATAACTTTTCAGTATCATCTTAACCCTATTTTCATCTGACAATTCCCAATACCACCATTTATCAGGATGGTTTTTTTCTTCTTGAAATCTTCTTTGATATGGAATTTTGAATAAGCTCAAAAACAATAAAAAAACTTTATCTAATTCATTTTCAGGTAAGGCAATAATCTTGTTTAGATTATGGGATGTAATTCCTTTCTTTAGCAGTATACATGGCGTATATGTAGGTTTCAGTTTTGATTCTAGGATCGCTGTTTCAATATCATTATCATTAGGTTTGGACTGTAATATTAAAAATGTCATATCAGTTAAGAAAGTACGCTTCTTCTCAGATTCGAAAGTATTAAAATTGCTTAGCAACTCCTTACTATTTACCAAACCTTGTCCATATTTATTGATTAACATTTCTTCTTCTAACTTCATAATAGTGTGCATTAGTGAGGATAAATTGTGATGTAGGGTAAATTAGGATTAACAGGTCCTTTGAAAATGTCAATATTTCTTGGAGTATTATTCAATATTGAACGTGAACCAGGTAAAGAGTTTTTAATTGTTTTCCAATTTTTATTATTAAGCCCAGGTATTACATAATCCCAATCAGAATAAACCCCTGCTGTACCCTTTGCACGGCTTCCTACAACCGTAATTGGTTTGTTGATTCTAGTGGCTGCATTTCCTATTCTTATCAATTCTCCTTTAGACAATACACTACTTCCCCCCTTAGCGGCACTACTGGCGACCGATCTGGCACCTATCTTTATGCCTGTTTTAATACCCCCCTTGACCAATGAAGAGCCGCCTAGGGTAAAAACGTCGGCTACTATTGAACCTGCACCTAGGGCCACCATCCAACCATTACCGTCGTTTATGCCTTGGTATATATCCTTTAACCCTCCCACAATGGGCACAAAGTCCAGTACCGTGTCGGCCACGTCCCCGGCTGATATGCCCGGTCCGCTTCCCGATATGGAAATACCACCTCCACCAGAAGCACCAAATATAGCCAAATTATTGGGACCGCCACCGCCACCCATAGGCATGTCGGCATGGTATATTTCCGGTGCGGCATGCCTACCGCCACCTCCACCTCCAAATAGCCTTTTCAAAGGTTTGGCGATATGTTTGTTCACCCACTTCTCTACGGGCTTCCCGAAATTCCTGTTCAGCCATCTCCCGATCTGGGCGTCCTTGATCTCATCCGACCAGCTACCAAGGGCGGAAGCGACCAAGACAGCACCGCCCCATAGCCAATTCCCGGTCCCGGTCCCTTCTGCATACTCCCCGCTAAAGTCGACGTACATGAGCGGATTGTGCATTACATATGCATACCTGTTGTAATTCAGGGTATTATACGGATCTTGCACAAAATTGTCCGGCATCAAGAACCGGTGCAGCATGGGGTCGTACAAACGCCCGTTCATGTGGATCAGGTTTACATCCTGCAGGTGCTCGTGCCCCGTATAGCCACGGTCCAAGACGGCGAATTTCGTCAGTGCCGCATTGTTCCCGTCCGTCAACTTAACGATATTGCCCCAGGCATCAAAATGCCGCTTCTCCTTAAAAGTACCATTTTTGTCCGTTATCCCCAAGATGCTGCCCAAATAATCCCTGTGCAGGTACAGGTATTGGGCCGTGGTGGTACTTCCCTGATCCGAATGGTAGATTACCGGCGAGGAATAGGCATCCCCGCCCACATAGGTGACGAAAGTAGTCCTGCCCGTGGCCTTTTCCCATTTTATCTCCATACTGCCGTCCTGGGAATAGTGCTTCCTAAAGGGACGGTCCTCCTTGGTGGCCTGGGTACCGCCGTAGTACATGGTGGCACGGCCCATCCCCGCATTGTACTGGAAACTGATCCGGTCCTTGCCGTTCTCATAGATCTCCACAGGGCTCTTAAAGGCGTTGTATGTAATGTTCTGGGTGGTATAATTGTTGTAATAGGTCTCCCCGGTAGGGTTCAGGGTCAATCCCGTATTCTGGTAATTAGTGCTGTTATAGGTAAAGGTTCCTAAGTTGGAGAGTGTATTGATCCGTCCTTTATTATCGTAATCTTGGTTCTTGGCCCCGTTATTGTCGTTAAAGCTGAGCAACCGGTCCTGGGAATCATAGGTGAAATTTTCCGTCCAGGCAAATAGGCTGTTGGTGCGACTGTTGAGGATGCCCCGCTGCACATTAAAGTTAAAGCTGAGCTTCATCAGCTCTACTGGAGAGGTGGTTACGTTCTTTTGGGAAAGGGCCTGTGTAAGATATCCATAGGTATCATACGTATTGGTATGCCTTAGGGCCACTCCCATGGTAGAGGTGGTCACCTGCCCCCTAGCATTGAGGCCGGTTATGTTCCACAGTTCCTCGTTGGTAGTAAAGTCGTTCACGTTCTTTAACTGCCCGTTGGCATAGGTATTCTTTACCTTGATCTTGCTGAACTTGTTATTGCTCAACAACCGTCCCTCACTTTCCTCGGTCGCCACTTTCCCAAAAGCATCATAGGTAAACCATTTGGTGAATTTGGCATGGGAGTTGGTCTCAATGGTACTGGTTACCCGCTTATAACTGTCATAGGCAATAGTGGTAGTCCCCGTATTGCCGTCGGCATTGGTGGCCAGGGCAATACTCGTAGGCAACTTGCTGGTAGCATCATAGGAATAGTTGATGATCATATTGGTGTTGGCATCGCCCGTCACCTTTTTTTGGGTTAGCTTGCCAACGGTACTATAGGTGTAATCGGTAACCCCTTTTGGGGTATTTTCCTTGGTGAGCTCTCCAAAACCATTGTATGCATAGGTATAAGTCCCGGCGGAAGGATCTATCAATTTTGTCCTTCTTCCCCAGCCATCCTGTTCTATGGTTTGGGCGATACCGGAATAGGTGCTGGACTTCATGGCCCCGTTGCCAAAATAGGTGTATGCGATGGTGCCGCCCGGATCGGTAACCTGGGTTACGTTCCCCAGGGCGTTCTTGGTAGTGGCAACGGTCTTGGTACCGTCATTCACCGTAACCGTTAGCCCGGAATAGCTGATATTCGTAACCTTACCCGTATAGGAGGTCAACGTTTTGGGCCTGCCGTATAGGTCGTACTCGGTAGTGTTCCATTGACCTACCGCCGTACCTATATAGGGCTCGCTCTCCTTCCACACCCTATCGAACTTATCGTACTGGTAGCTTTTGTTCACCCATTGCCCTAAGACGTCCTTTTTACTTTCCTTGACCAACCTTTGGAGCGGGTCATATACGGCAATGGTACTGCCGCCGTCATCGGCTGTAACGGTCACGGTATAGGTGTTGGAGGTTTCCACATAGGTGGTATTGACGTTCTTTCCCAGATAGTCAGTAACCTTGGTGAGCCGGTTCCAAGTATCGTATAAATATTGGGTAACGAGACCGAAGGGGTTCGTCTCCTTCTTCAAGGTGCCGGTGGTGGTATTGTATTCATAAGAGGTGGCCAGATTTTCCACATCATAGCTTTTTATCAAATACCTACCGGAAGTGTCATAATCGTACTTTAGCTGTCGTGCCGTTTCCCCGTTCGGCGTAATGGTCTTTGTCTTTATATTGCCAAAGACATCATACGTATAGGTCTCCGAATCAAAAGGGGTGCCGTCCCCCTTGTAATTTTTGGTAGTTACCAAGTAGCCCGTATAGGTATAATTTTCCTCTGTGGAGAAGGCGTTGCCACCTATGGTGGTTGTGTTCTTTTTGGTAAGGGGCCGCCCGATATAGTAGGTGGTGCCCGTACTGTTGCCATAGGTAAGGTCCGTTACACTACTGCCCTGCCCGGAATAATCCACGGTGATCTTGGTGGGGTTGTTATAGGCATCATAGAGATAACTGGTGGTGGTAGCGGTACCGTTTAGACCGTTCTGTACCAGGTTGGAGGTATTGCTGATCTTGAATACCTTGTTGGCGGCCAGGGAAGAGGCGTTCACATAGGTAGTCTTTGCGATATAATCCGGGGGTATGGAATTAAGAGTAAAATAATTGGCCATGGAATAACTGCTGGATACTGCTCCGCGTTTGGCGATATCGTGCTTGGTAATGTTCCAGATACGGTCCGAATCCTGGGTGCTCCAATCGCTGCGGGCAAGCCCTATAAAACCCATGAACCCGAGACCGTCTACATGGGCTACGGCCCCTTGGTAAGCGAAATGTTGCTTGATGGTAGTGGTTCCGCTCACCGAACGTTGAAGAGTGGCTACCAACTTGGTTCCCCTGGCCACATCAATATCCACAAAAGGATATACCTGATCCGATCGGGTCTCATAAAAAGCATACGTATCGCTCGCCTGAATATGGGGATCAAGGTCGCGATAGGTTATGTTATGGGTAGTTCCTTTGTTGGATATCGAACGGAGAAGCATATCTTCCCTATTGTCCTTCCCAAAGGTAAAATTGCACAAGGTGTTATTACTGATCGTTACAAAATCAAGATTATTGTTCGATCGGTCGGCCGGAGATAGGAAAACAGGGATGGGCAGGTGATTCAAGGTCCCGGTCTTTGTGGCCGATTTAATAAAGCTGAATGCCGGGGTAACTTCGCTCACCGTAGAAAAGGTATTATAGTACATCCCAACCGTTTGGGATCCGTTGGCACCACCGTTATGGGTGGTGGTTTTGTATTCCAGGATATCGGTACGCCCATCGCCATTGATATCGGTTGGAATAAGGTCGTACGAATTGATCGGACTTGTTGCTATACTATATTGTTTATACGTAAAGGGATAAACTTGTATCTTAAGGGAAAATTGGACCCCAGTAGAAAGAAAGAGGGCAAACGTAGCGCTATTATTGGCCGTCGGCATCATAAAATCGGTCTTTCCGTCCCCATTGTAATCTCCCAGATATAAGGGATAGTCCGTTCTAATACGAGAGTCCGTAGTGGACCATAACCGCACCAAGCCGTTGGCCGAATTCAGTGTATAGACATCTATCTTTCCTGATGTAACGTGTAATATATCCGTTTTTCCATCACCGTTGAAATCTGCGGTAAGCAAACGATGGTCCGATTGAAGGGCCGTCTCCAGGGTACCCGCCCGATTGGTAAATCCGGTAGATATCCTACGATCTAGATTTATAAAATAAACCTTAGAATCGGGTACGTTGGTGGTTTCACATCTACAACAGTCACCACAGGATTCGCCTGGCCTTGGAAGTATAGGGTAGCATGTTTCGTAAGAGTAGGGATTGGCTATTGCTATGATATCGGTAAGCCCGTCACCATTGAAATCCCCTGATATATAGTTCAATGGAACCCTTTCCGGGTTGCGACTGGTTGTACAATCGTATTTTGGGGTATAACTGGGAGCGTTCCAAGTTTTTTCATAATACTGGGCGGCAGGTGCATAAGTGCTCTGTCCGTTTACCTTGAACCGTACCTCATTGGTACCAGTATGGGTAACCAATCCGAAACCTTGGGCCTTGGCTAATTTATTGGCCCCATCAAGATAGGCTATTGGAAACATAGTCTCAAAAATAGGGGTACTTACCTGGCTGCCAATATTGGTGTTCCCCGATTGGATTTCCTGGAAGATCCAAAATTTGGTACGTTCGCTCCTATTTTTGGGATAAACGATAAAATCCATTTTCCCATCCCCGGTATAATCCAAAGGAACCATATGCGCATTTCGCTGTTCAATATTGCTTACTGTTAAACTGGTAGTTATTGTTGAGGCACCCAGACTTGCTGGGGAATCGCTATAATTAAAGCTGATCGGATTAAAACTAAGGGAATTGTCCCCGCTCTTTTCAGTGATACTGGTCAGCCGTTCAAATCCGAGGGTATTGAAATTATGCGCCAGCAAGTAGTTGCGATAGCCTATGGCCCCTGTCTTCACATTGATCGTGGAAAGGATGGTCTTCCTTCGAAAATCCTGACCCCCGATAAAGGACTGTTCGGGACGTTTACGGGACTTATAGACAAAGGCTATCTCGTTCGGAGAGGTACCTCCCGTTCTATGTCCGTATTTTATGGAAGCTATGCTCAAGGAATTGTTCGCCGCGGTATAGGTGTAATTAACCATAATGCCCTGCGGGTCCTGCCAACTGGTAATGGCATAATCTGTTCTAGATCGACTATCGGTACTATTGCCATATTTGGCCACGGAACCATCTGGATAGGTGACCGTAAAGGAAAGAGGCCCGTATGACGACCCATAAGTTGAGACCCCATTTGAAACTATTTTCACATTGGAGAAGTTCTCGGTCTCATAGATCGCCCCGCTGGCCCCATAGGTACCCGACTTCAATACCAATCGCTGCCCGTCCAATGCAAAACGGTCCGCACTGTCAAAATCGACCGGATCGATGTTATTGTCGTGGAATTTGGTGGAGGGGATCCGTGTGATCACTGAAATGCCCGAAACGTTCCAGCCATAGCCGGCCATACCATTACCGCCCTGGCTGTTATACGAAAGTGCGATTGTAGGTACTATCCCGTTGATTCCCGGCGGCACCTTGATAGGGACGGAATAGGTGGCTCCTCCAGTAAGGGAAACGGAAAGGTCCCCAGTAGTTTCCGAGATTTCGGAACCTCCGGCTCCAGAGCCCATTGGTTCTATGCTCGCATCCATATCCAATTCCATTGAAGGGGGCGATTTATCTTCGGTGCGTTCGATAACCGTAATAGGGGTCGCTTCCAAGGGGATTACCGTATAGTCGGTCTGGGCGTATACCCCGAAAGAACCGATGGAGAATACGGAGAAGATCAAAAATGTTTTCATACTTGTTGGTTGGGTTAGTATTAAAGCGACAATATCCTTCTACTCAGCTTTTGACTATTCTAATGGTTTGACGCTCCCCATTTTCGAACAGGACTTTCAACAGGTATAGGCCGGGTGGACTATCATTAAAATAAACGGGTTGTTCCCCCCGTACCGTATTTATTGGTATTGTATTCATCAATCTACCATCTACCGTAAATACCTGTATTTCTTTGGGCTTTAACCGTTCATTGGGAAACCATTCAACAAATAAAATTTCGGTTACAGGGTTAGGATAAGCGGTCATTTCAAAATCCAAAATATCAGTCAATCCCAATTCATCAATTGAATCCACAAATAGGGAATCTAAATTTTGAGGCATAACGGCCTTTAAGCACGTTAGACATACCCGGTCCCTTAGGATTTGGTTCCCCGCCATGTCATATGTGAATTTAAGCTTTTGTTGTGCAAACACATTAAGTGTTACTGCTATACATACTAACGTAAGTAGAAATGTTTTCATACGAAGAGTTTACCTACCAAACATATGTGAAAATTTGATTGATTATTTAGTTTTTCTTATTAATTAAAGTTAAAAATGTGTTAAATTTAAAATAGCGATTCCTTTTTAGACTCTTAGGTATTTTTGCTTAAAAACAAAATCCCACAACTTTTTGACTTGATCCAACTAGCCCACTGGTACAAAGATGTAGAGGAGTCAGGATTTAAGTGCTTCCAAACGGTAGCTAATAGCATTACTTTAAATTACCGCTCTGTACTTAACTATTTTTTAAACAGAAGTACAAATGCTTCAGCAGAATGCTTTAATGCCAAAGTAAAGGCTTTTAGATCACAATTTAGGGGAGTCAGGAATACGGAATACTTCTTATATCGCTTGATTAAATAAATCCCTTTAAAAGCTTCCAAACAGTAGCTAACAGTATCAGTGTTAATTACAGATCCATCCTAAACTATTTTATAAATAAAAGTACGAATGCCTCGGCAAAATCATTCAATGCAAACCTGCCTGCCGCAGGCAGGAATAAAAGCGTTCAGGGCACAGTTCAGAGGGGTGAAAAATGTAGAATTCTTCCTTTATAGATTAACCACAATTTTTGCATAAACACAACAATTGGTCATGATCCCTTTTATAGATACAAAGTCCCCTCTTGGGGAATATTATATTTGCCATATTTCAAGTTGATGCTCTATTAAAAGTAAAGGATCTAATTTGTTGTACCTATGTTGTACCTGGGAATAAAAAAAGGCTTTAACATTTCCGTTAAAGCCTTTCGTACTCGAGGTGGGAATCGAACCCACACTCCAAAGGAACTGGATTTTGAATCCAGCGCGTCTACCAGTTCCGCCACTCGAGCAACTAACTAGTCGTTGAGACTGCAAAAGTAAACATTATTTTCAATTATCAAATAAAAAAATAAAAAGATTTTTAGTTTAGCAACCCAAATAAATTTATAAATTTGCACCTCCTAAGAAGACAGGATACTCAATAAACTAGAAAACAATACATTAACAATGTTATACCAAGTACCGGAACCTAAAATTTTTACATGTACACAAAGTGCAGGGTTAGCTGAGAGAATTGCAGAATCCTTTGGAACTAGCTTAGGTAAAATAAACTTCTCTCGCTATAGCGATGGAGAATTTCAACCCTCCTTTGAAGAATCTATCCGTGGGATGCGTGTATTCCTTATAGGATCTACCAATCCAAGTTCTGAGAACCTAATGGAAATGTTGTTGATGTTAGATGCTGCCAAAAGGGCATCAGCTAGACATATTACAGCTGTTATGCCATATTTTGGCTGGGCTAGACAAGATAGAAAAGATAAGCCAAGAGTGCCGATCGCCGCTAAGTTGGTCGCTAAAATGTTAGAGGCTGCTGGGGCAACACGTATTATTACGATGGATTTACATGCCGATCAAATTCAAGGGTTTTTTGAAAAGCCTGTAGATCATTTATTCGCTTCTACCTTGTTTTTACCGTATTTAAAAAGTCTTGAACTTCCTAATTTGACCATTGCTTCGCCAGATATGGGTGGTTCTAAAAGAGCTTATGCCTATTCTAAGCACTTAAACTGTGATGTCGTGGTATGTTATAAGCAAAGGGCTGTTGCCAATACAATTTCCCATATGGAGCTAATTGGGCAGGTAGAAGGCAAAAATGTGGTCTTGGTAGATGATATGGTCGATACCGCCGGAACCTTGACCAAGGCAGCAGACCTAATGATGGAAAGAGGAGCCCTAAGTGTAAGAGCAATATCTACCCATCCGTTACTCTCAGGGGAAGCCTATGAAAGAATAGAAAACTCTCAACTGACAGAGCTTATCGTTACCGATTCTATTCCCCTTAAAAGGGAAAGCAAAAAAATAAGGGTCATCAGTTGTGCCGATTTGTTTGCCGATGTAATGCAAAGAGTACATCACAATACCTCCATTAGTTCTAAATTTCTAATGTAAGGGGATAAATAAGTTTATTAATTAATATTTAATATATAATGAAGTCAATTACAATTAAAGGATCAGAAAGAGAAAGCGTGGGCAAAAAAGCAACGAAAGCCTTGCGTAATGCTGGAAAGGTTCCTTGCGTTATTTACGGAGGGGAAAAGCCATTACACTTTACAGCAGAAGAAAAAGCCTTCAAAGATTTAGTGTACACTCCGAACGCACATACTGTTGTGGTTGAGTTGGAGAATGGAACTAAATTTGATGCGGTTATGCAGGACATTCAGTTTCATCCTGTAACTGATGCGATTCTACACGTAGATTTCTATCAGTTGTTCCCAGACAAAGAAGTTACTATGGATATTCCTGTGAAGCTTTTAGGAAGTTCTCCAGGGGTTAGAAATGGTGGTAGATTGTTATTTAGAAAAAGAAAACTTAGCATTAAGGCGTTGCCTGCTAACTTGCCTGATTTCTTTGACGTAGATATCTCTAAATTGAAAATCGGTGGTAATATTTCTGTAGCATCTTTGTTGAAAGATGAGTTTACTATCCTTCACCCAGAAAACACTGTAGTAGTACAGGTTAAAGCTTCTCGTAACATGGTTGTTGCAGATGAGGATGAAGAAGAGACAGAAGAAGCTGCTGCTGAATAGTCTTTTATGAATTTACTGTAAAAGCATCTGCCCAGGCAGATGCTTTTCTATTTAAATTAATTCCAAAATAGTAGTATGTTCAAGTTTTTGAATTCGCTGTTTAAAAAGGAGGTTGCTACATTGGATGAACCAAATATCATGAAGAAATTTTTAATTGTAGGTTTGGGCAATATTGGGCCCGAATATGCCGAAACGAGGCATAATATTGGATTTAAAATTTTGGATGCCTTGGCAAAAGAAGAAAATTTTGCCTTTGAAACCGTGAAGTTGGGCGATGTAGGAAGCTTTAAGGTAAAAGGTAGAAGCATTCTTTGCCTTAAACCTTCAACCTATATGAATAGGAGCGGAAAAGCTATTAAATATTGGATGGACAAGGAAAATATTCCCTTGGAAAACCTATTGGTGATTACAGACGATATTAATCTTGAGTTTGGTACTATCCGTCTAAAAACCAAAGGCAGTGATGGGGGGCATAACGGCCTAAAAGATATTCAAGCCTTGTTACAAACGACCAATTACAACAGACTCAGGTTCGGTGTCGGTGCCGATTTTGGAAAAGGCAGACAGGTCGAATATGTACTTGGAGAGTGGGGCGATGAAGAAAAGGCGGCCTTTCCAGATCGTTTTAAGCGCTGTACTGAATTGGTCCGTTCCTTTGTTTTGGCTGGGGTTAACCGTACCATGAACCATTTTAACGGTACCTAAGGCCTAGCGAACCTTAAATTCCGAAACACTATTAGTGGCCGTATTTCCTTCTTGGTCCCTGCTTACTATTTGCCAATAGTAAACGGTATCCGCCGCTACATTGAACTTTATTTGTGGACTGTTGGCGTTTAGTTTGGCCGCTAAGGTTTGAGGCGGCTTTACAGTTGAAAAATATACATCATACCCTTCCAAGTCGTTGTCAATATCGGCGCCCTCCCAAGTTAATAACACCTGATTGTTGAGGTCCCTAAGGACCGTGGAGCCCGATTTAGGGGAGCTTATAGTCGCAGGAAATGGCGCATGGGAAGTTTCCGTACCGGTATTATAAAAAAACCAGGTCTCACTAATGGCGGTGGTTGGAACCACCGTATTTTTAGAGATCACTTGCCAGGAGTAGGGAGCCCCTTTTTCTAATGGTAAATCTTTTGTGGTGCCCGTAACTACTACTGTTTCGGTAGTGTTAAGGTTTAAATGAGTTACCCGTAAGGTATATGATTCTGTATGGTTCGAAGCTTGCCATCTAAAGGTGACCAAAGAAGAGTTGCTTCCAGCTATTGGAATGCCTGTAGTACATTCCGAATTTTTTTCGGGAAAAACCAACATAGCAACATCTGGCGGCTTTGGGGCATCGCTACCACCACAACTGATAAAAAAACATGTCAATAGGAGGAGAAATCCTTGTTTCATATGGGTTTTATTTGTCGTTTTTCTACGGTCATACTTATTTCATTATTTTTTTATCACTTTAAAAGTTCCCCTAATGCCGGCGTCCTCTACTTTTAAGAAGTAAAGTCCAGAAGGGAATCCGGTAAAATCTATTTTAAATTCATTGTCTATAGCAACATATAATTTATGACTTATCAATTGGCCTTGAGCGGTAAATATGCCTATTTGTAGGTTATTGGGGGCATTGGGAACTGCAAGGCTTACTTCATTTTCAAAAGGATTTGGGTGTATAATGGGGTGCCCCCATAAAAATAACCGGTCCTCATAAATTCCCTGACAAGGCAAATTGGTGGAAACTTTAAGTACATTGATGCCTTTTTTTAGATCGAGTGTAACAATCGGGCTTCCAGTAAGGGTGGTTTCCCCATTTAATTCGACCAAGTACTCTGTTGCTCCTTCCATATTTAAAGTCAATAGTTTTCCGTCCAAGGAGAGACTGGAGCTGACCCTTAATGGTTCGGGTTCCTTAATATTGGCCGAAAAACAATAGGCTTCATAGGTTTTTGCCCCATCGGTTGCCGTGATACATACATCGTAGTTGCCCGAAGATAAATTTGGAATTAGGTAACTGTTGGTGAAATTAACCGTAGCGTTAATGCCGTTGCCAATAATGGTCAATTCGTAATCGAGGCTTTGGTTTGCCGTAATATTAATGCTGCCGTCGTTATTGTTGCGGCATGCTTCGCTAGTAACCGCTACTTCAAAATTATCGGATGGAAAAATATACAAGGGGCAGCCTGTTAGGTCTACCGTAGTATTTGGCGGGGTGCCTAAACATAAGTCATCACCATCATCAAAAACACCGTCGTTATCGTTATCTGGTCTAAATTCTCCTGCGGCACAGATATCCAAATAAAAGGCATTGATCGTTCCTCCGTCCGAAGAAGACATGTCTTTTACCTCCAAGGTCCAGTCTCCCTGTGTCGATTCCCCATTGAATACGGACAGGGATCCTAAGGGTTTTACAATACCCGATAAAGCCGGACGGTTTCCACATATAAAGGGCGCCGCATCATCATCAAAAGTTGCGAATACATCTCTGTTGTCTCCGCAAGAATTAGAGATCAGAACCACCCTGGTGCCTATGGGGGAGATAAGGGTTATTTCGAGATCCGATATATAAGAATGTGTTATATCCATACTTACGTTTAGGTCTGCAACAGGCAAATCGTTTAATACAGAAATGGTCGATGTTACCGTCGGGGTGCCTATGGTAGAAATAGTTTTGGGTAAATCTCTTGCGGGCAAATAAGCACAGTTTATGACTTGGGTAGTAAAACTATAGGCAGGGCCAAAAGTGCCTTCCCCACAAAGATTAGAAGGTTTTACACGCCAAAAATAAACGTTGTTCTCTACTAAGTTTGTAGGCCTATAGGAAGTAAAGTTAAGAGTAGCTGTCTCTATAATGTCCGTAAAGGCATTGTCATTGGCAATTTCAATGTCAAAAGAGGTAAAGGAAGGGGTAGCTTCCCATTCCAAAACAGGTTTTACACTAGTGTCCGTACTGCCATTTTCTGGCAACAATAGTTGCACGTCCGTAAACACAGGATCTAAGATTCTTACAGTAAGGGGTACCTCCTTAGTTGTACTGGCTGTGGTGGCCACTACCGTGATAGTGTACATGCCAGGGGCTACCAAATCGGTGTCGGAAAAAGTAACGGTAACGGCCGTATTGTTCTCGGTGGCCGTGGGCTGCGAAAAGAGTATGTTAAGTCCGGCCGGGGCACCGGTGGCAGAAAAAGTAGCCTCCTCGTTAAAACCGTTAAAGGTGTTGTAGTTAAAAGGAACTACAAGGTCGTCCCCTTGGCAGACTTCATAGTCCAGGGTGTTAAATTCTACTACGATATCCGAAGGGACTATCGTAAAATCCGAAGCATTCACTGCTAAAAAAATATTGTCCTGCGCCTTCACCATAATCCTTGCCATACTGCTAGGAATGGCGGGAATAAGTATCTGGTGCCGACCATCGTTGGGGACGCCTTCAGCCAAGGGGATAGAAAAGGGAAGGTTGGGATCTGTAGAAAGGAAAATATCAACCTTTTGCGCATTTATCGGGGTTTGGTTGGTATTGGCTACTTCCCAAACTACCTCTTGTACCGATCCTGCGGAATATAGCTCTTGGGTGGCTTGCGAGCTTACCCTAAAGGGCCCGGCTTCATTGATAACCCGTACCTGTACCAGGTCGGAAGCCACTTGCCCGCCACCAACGGCATTGTCTCTAACGGTCAAGGCAAAATCGAGGTCGCGCGCCACAGAGGAAACGGTTTCCCAAGTAGAATTTACGTTTGGATTTGTTTGGGTGAGATTTCCGGAAAGGATGCTAGATATCATAGGGAAATACCGAGTGGCATTTACCGTAGGTTTTAGCGATCTAAAGTTGGCGCCACTGAGGTTGGTCGGGCCAAAGGAATTGGAGGTAACAATGCCGTTGTTTACCTGTTCCCAATTATAGGTTAGAATATCATTGGTGTCTTCATCCGTAGCAGTAGCGGTCAAGGCAAAGGCAGTCGATTTTGGAATGATAAAATTTCCTGTAGGAACGATGCCTGGCGGACGGTTGGCAATCGGCTCAGTCACCCCACAGCTTATCGTTTTTAGGTATTCCTGAATTTGATCGATGCTATTGTAATGAAAGTAATTATCCCCGTTCGTAGCCACGTTGTTAATACCGGCGACCCCGGCATAGCCCATAATGGTAGAGCCACTGCCCGGTTCTGTTTGTACCAAGGTGCCTTCAGATTCAAAGGACCAACTGTGGTTGGCCCCAAATTGGTGTCCCAATTCATGGGCGACATACTCCAGATCAAACATATCTCCTTCGGGTTCCAAGGCGGCAGAATAGGCACTGCCCTTTCTATTGTCGACACAAACCGACCCGATAAATCCGGCATTGCCGCCATTTTCATTTTTATGAAACAAATGGCCAACGTCATAATTTTGCGCTCCAATAACATTGGTCAGGGTATTTTGTACTTCGGTATTTAAATTGGTCCCATAAGGGTCCGTGTTCTCGTCTGTATAGATCACTTGATCGGTATTGGCTACCAGTTCTAAGCTAATCCCAAGATCGGTTTCGAAAATTTCGTTCACTCTGGTAAGGGTAGCGTTGATAGCTCCTAGGGCGCTTGCAACGGTTCCTCCATGATAATTTACATATTCTCCGGTAGCCGAAATGGCAAGCCTGAATTTCCGTATGACCTGGTCGTCTACTAATTTATAAGTACTTGGCCCCTTGTAGGTATCGATAGCCGTGCTGGTAGCGCAAATAAAATCGATATCCGCAGAAAAGGAATCATCTCTGGTGTACACCATGTATTCTTCCCGTTCATTAGATGTTTTTTGCATATAGGTAGTTCTTTTCCCATCGGCATGTATGATCATGCTTTGTACGCCATTTGGGGAAACGCTAAACCTTATCCGATCGTCTTTTTGGTGTAGACCCCGACCGCTATAAGATTTTATTTCAGGGTATTTTAAGGCCAATGCCGGAGAAAGGACTGGAGTTTCCCTGACCCGAAAAGGGACTAAAACACCTTCCTCGTTAGGGAAGTTAACTACCGTCATGCTGCTTTTAGCATTCGTGGAAGGGGTAAGTGCCTGGGCGAAAAGTCCCTTGTTCAAGGAATATAAAGTGGCACTTTGAGCCCTTAGATGGGTTGTCTTCAGAGCCGATGTGGCGCTTTTAGAGAGGTCCTTTTGCCAGTAATTGATCTGGGCCGATCCGTAATAGCTAAGAAAAAATATGGATATTGCGAAAACAAGACGTAATTTTACAACCATCAAAAGGGGTATTTTACATACTCAAAGATATGGTTTTTTATTATTCAAGTTTGTGATAACAGTTCAAAGTATTTCCAATTTCGACAAAGCGTACCCCACAGCTATTACTATTGGGACTTTCGATGGTGTTCATATTGGCCACCGAAAAATATTGGAACGCCTTATAAAAAACGCTAAGGTATTAGGGTTAAAATCTACCGTTCTTACATTTTTTCCGCACCCTAGGATGGTACTGCAGCAAGATATGTCTATTCAACTGCTCAATACTATAGAAGAAAAGGTGAGTATTTTGAATACTTTGGGCTTAGATTATCTGATCATTCATCCTTTTACCAAAGAGTTTTCTAGATTGTCGGCTACACAATTTGTAAGGGATATTTTGGTCAATAATCTAAAGACGAAAAAAATCATTATTGGGTACGACCATAGGTTTGGAAGAAATAGGAATGCCGATATAAAAGATCTAATAGCTTTTGGGAATATCTTGGATTTTGAGGTAGAGGAAATTTCCGCCCTAGAAATTGATGATGTTTCGGTGAGTTCTACCAAAATCAGAAAGGCCTTGGATATTGGCGATATTAAAACGGCCAATGCTTATTTGGGCTATAACTATATGCTTACCGGGACAATAGTGAAAGGCAAAGGACTAGGAAGAAAAATAGATTTCCCTACCGCCAACCTGTTTATCAAAGAAACCTATAAACTGATTCCTAAAAACGGGGTGTATGTCGTCAAAAGCCAGATCGATGGTGAGTTGGTCTATGGGATGATGAATATAGGGGTGAACCCGACCGTTTCTGGAGAAAAACGAAGCATTGAAATAAATTTCTTCGATTTTCAACAAGATCTTTATGGGAAAACCCTTCAGATCGATATTATTGACCGTATCCGAGATGAACATAAATTTAGTTCTGTGGAAGCCTTAAGAACACAACTTATAAAAGACAAGCAAACGTCCCTCGCCATAATTTCGGAATAAATGCTCGACCGGTTTCTTTTTAGGAAAATCGATAACGCGCCCCTCATTGTCTTTAGGGTATTATTTGGAATTTTGATAAGTCTAGAATGTTATGGGGCCATTGTAACTGGCTGGGTGAAACGCAATCTTGTAACGCCACAATTTACCTTTTCTTTTATAGGATTCGAATGGCTGCAGCCCCTTCCTGGCTGGGGAATGTACGCATACTTCTTGGTTATGGGGACCTTGGGGGTGTTTGTAGCCTTGGGATATAAGTACCGCTTTAGTATCATAGCTTTTACACTTATGTGGTTTTCGGTGTACCTGATGCAGAAAACCGCCTATAACAATCATTATTATTTATTGGTGCTCATTTCGGGTATGATGTGTTTTTTTCCAGCACATAGGGCATGGTCCATGGACGCAACAACAAATCCGGACGTTAGGAGCAATCATATGTATGCCTTGGTGAAATGGGCCATAGTCTTACAATTGTTTATCGTTTATACCTATGCAGCTCTTGCCAAAATGTATGGAGATTGGCTCGATTATACCTTTATAGAGCTTCTTTTTAAAGGAAAAAAGGATTATCCCTTGGTTGGGGGGCTTTTACAAGAACCGTTCCTACATAAAATTGTGGGTATTGCGGGTATTGTTTTCGATCTGTTTATCATACCGGCCTTGTTATGGAAGCCTAGCCGAAAACTGGCTTTTATTGCAGCGATAGGCTTTCATTTATTTAATTCTATCATTTTTCAAATCGGGATTTTCCCTTATTTGGCACTGGCCTTTACCGTGTTTTTTTTCGAAGCCGAAACCATTCGCAAGTTATTCCTACGAAAACAGCTGCCTAGTGTTGTTGAAGGGCACATAAAAGTGCCTGCTTATAAAAACATGGTTTATGGGCTGTTGATAGGATATTTTTTAATACAGTTAATCCTTCCTGTCAGGCATTATTTTATAAAAGACAATGTACTATGGACCGAAGAAGGGCATCGGATGAGCTGGCGGATGATGCTTAGAAGCAGGCATGGCAATATTAGTTATAAAGTCATCAATCATACCACAGGGAATACAGAGTTGATAGATCTGGACCGCTATCTGACCAAAAGTCAGAAAAATAGAATAGGGGCCTATCCCGATTTTATCTGGCAATTTGCGCAGCGGCTGAAGAATGAATATGCTAAAAAAGAGCAAGACATATCGGTATACGTGTATGCCAAGGTTAGTGTTAACGGAAAACCCTATCAAACGATTATTGCTCCAGATACTGATTTGACCAAGGTGTCGTGGAGTCATTTTAGACACAATGAGTGGATATTGCCGTATGCACAAACCGGTCCGCCCGAGCATATAATTCAAAGTGCTGAACCTTAAAACCTATTGGTTCTCTGGCATAACTGCAAAGGCATGCCCCAGGGATCGCGCAGCATTACCAAATGGCTGCCATCATCTTTTCTGACTTCTTTTACAAAGCTGGCCCCTTGGGCGGTCAGTCGGTTTTTATCCTCCTCGGCATTTTCAGAAACAAAGGCGACATGAAAGGTTAGGGGGTGATAGTCACTAAAATTCGTGATAGGCTCATCTGGTCTAAAGTATAATTCTAACATTACCCTACCTGTAGAATCGGCTAAAAAAGTCATAAAAGGAGGCTTTTTTTGAGTGCTGAAAATTGTTAGCCCAAGATGGGTGGTATACCAATGAATGACCTGGTCTATATGGTGGACGTTTAAAGCGAAATGTTCAAATACCATAAGATTTTTTCATTTTAATTACATCTACTTTAAATATAGGACTTAAATCGGAAGATTACCTTAAATTTGCCCTTCAAAATAAGAATACATGTTACAGCTGCAAGTAATAAGAGATCATAAAGAGCAAATAATAACGGCTTTAAAAAAGCGAAATATTGATGCTCTTCCACTGTTGGAAAACATTTTAGACTTGGATGAAAACCGTCGTTCCCTACAAGCCAAGCTAGACAATACTTTGGCCGAATCCAACAAGCTATCCAAGGAGATTGGAATGTTGTTTAAAAGCGGAAAGGCCCAAGAAGCTAATGTTTTAAAGGAAAAGACTGGCGTCTTAAAGGAGGAGTCCAAAACGCTGAACGAAGCCCTGAGCAGTAAGGCAGAAGAGCTTCAGGCCTTGTTGTATCAAATTCCAAACATACCTCATGAGTCGGTTCCTGCAGGAAGTTCGGAAGAAGACAATGAAGAGATATTTAAGGAAGGGGAAATACCTGCCCTAGTAGAAAATGCCCTTCCCCATTGGGAACTTGCCAAAAAATTCGATATCATCGATTTTGAATTGGGGGTGAAAATCGCCGGAGCAGGATTCCCGGTCTACAAAGGAAAAGGAGCAAGGTTACAACGTGCCTTGATTTCTTATTTCTTGGACAAAAATACCGAAGCTGGCTATACCGAAATGCAAGTGCCGCATTTGGTAAACGAAGCTTCTGGTTATGGTACCGGACAATTGCCGGACAAGGAAGGACAAATGTACCATGTAGGGGCCGATGATCTGTATTTGATCCCTACTGCAGAGGTACCGGTGACCAATATTTTTAGGGACGAAATTTTAAATGAAAAAGACTTCCCTATTCGCTATACGGCCTATACTCCTTGTTTTAGGAGAGAAGCAGGTAGCTATGGCGCCCATGTCCGCGGATTAAACCGCTTGCACCAATTTGATAAGGTCGAAATTGTGAGGGTAGAACATCCGGAGAAATCGTACCAGGCCCTGGACGGGATGGTAGAACACATAAAAAATATCCTTAGGGAATTAAAACTGCCTTATAGAATATTGAGACTTTGCGGGGGCGATTTAGGTTTTACAGCGGCCCTTACCTTTGATTTTGAGGTCTTTTCTACAGCACAGGACCGTTGGTTAGAAATAAGTTCGGTTTCTAATTTTGAAACCTATCAAGCCAACCGATTGAAATTAAGGTACAAGGACGAAAATGGGAAAAGCCAATTGGCGCATACCCTTAACGGGAGCTCCTTGGCATTGCCAAGAGTATTGGCCGCAATTTTGGAAAATTACCAGACAGAAGACGGCATCGAGATTCCGGAAGTGTTGAGACCGTATACCGGTTTCGATAGAATAGGCTAGAAATACCAGTCGGATTAATGATATAACGGCCTTTTTGCTTTTATAAAGGTAAAAAGGCCGTTTTTTTTAGGATTTCAACGGCCGATACAGAGCCTTGAGAAGAAATGTACGGGCTTTTGGCTGCTCATAATAAGCTTGGAAAAAAGAGGGAAATTGGCAAATTTTGGTAGCTCCCTTCCTAGAATATTTAAATAGGATCGCTATATCCGCGAGGAACAATTACACCCAAAGATTTTTCTAATACAGAAATATAGATTTGATCGTTTTTTACCTTGTGAAATTCGCCGTCTATCTGGGAGTCAAAGGTATTTCCCGCTTCCTTGTTGATTTTAAGGTTTTTGGTCTGATAGGATTTGATGTCTTTAAGCCAATGCGGCTTGCGGATGAGCATCAGCATACCGAACAGCAACATTTTGGGTTTACTGATTTCGGGAACAATTAACACATCTAACATCCCATCGTGTAAGGAAGCCTTTGGCGTAAGGCTTATATTAGAGCCCATTTCGTTAGAATTTGAAATAAAAATCATAAATGGATTCTTTATGCAATCCGAGTCATTGATCTTTACGCCTATGTTTCTTTCTTTTTTATACTCCCTAAAAGATTTTATGGATGCTCTTATGTACCCCTTAATGGTCCTCATCTCGGAAGCTTCATAGTTTTTAATAATGTCGGCATCGAAACCAAAACCGATATTACTAAAGAAATATTGTTCGTTTATTAGTCCTACATCAATGTTTACAACCTCATGTTGCTTAATAACTGCTATGGCTTTGTCCGTAGTCAAAGGAATTTTTAGGTTTGAAGCCAAGCCGTTTCCCGATCCAAACGGAATAATGCCCAGCCGAATAGAGGTGCCCACAAGGCAAGAGGCTACGTCATTAATAGTTCCATCGCCCCCGCAAGCCACAATAATAATGGCTCCTTCCCGAATAGAATCTTGGGTCAGTTCCAGGGCTTGTTTTTTATAATTAGAATACTTCAGGGTAATAGTATACTCTTCTTTTCTAAAATATGGGGTAAGTGCTTCTAGGTCCAAGCGATTGTTGCCAACACCGGCTTTTGGGTTTATTATAAAATGAATATGCTTCAACATTGCTATTGCTGGGCGATACCCCTATTAAAAGTAGATACGAAATTTTCCTTTAGGGCAAGGTCGATGCTTGCTTTTAAAAAGTTTCCCCCATATTGGTTAGCCCCCCTCCCTTCCGAGATTGGGAAGGCTATAAAAAGCCACCTTAATAATGGCAAGCCTGCCAAAAAGAAGCGCAGTACAAAAATATAAACGAACGCTTTAAAAAAAGCAAAGCTGCTAGGGGCAATTTTTGTCCGCATAGTCCAACCAATTATAATAAATGAAGGTTTAAAGATAATCTTTTATTGATTTGACTTCTTTAAAGGGGAACAACTATTAAAAATTATTTCTTTAGGGTGGCCTTGCCGTCCGCTTTTGTACATTCTGCGTATCTTTGAAAAAAAAATCAACTTGAGGATATTTCTTTTTATAATCGCCCTTTGTTGCGCCCAAACCCTAGTTTCCCAAGAAGATTTCTTGGCGAAACAATATTTTAATGAGGGCGACTTTGATAAGGCCGTGGTTTTTTATGAGAAATTGGTCCTTAAAAATCCAAGACGGACAGATTATACGGATAAGCTTGTGGCCTGTTACCAGCAACTAGAGGAATATTCCAAGGCAGAATCCTTGTTGCTAGAAAACATCAACTCGGAGAGAACGGTGCCCACGATGTTTATTGAGCTCGGGTATAATTATACCCTTCAAGGGCAACCGGAAAAGGCGACACAATATTATAGGACTGCCCTAGAGGTCATCGATAAAAATCCAAATTACGGTTTCGGGATCGGTCAAAGATTTCAAAAATATGCCCTCTTGGAATATGCCCTAGAAGCCTACGCCAAGGCCATGGCCTTAAACGAAAAAATAGATTACAATTTTCAGATGGCACGGATCTATGGGGAGCAGGGAAATATAGAAAAGATGTACGAAGCGTATCTCACCCTAATCAGTGAAGGGCGGACCTCTCCCATAAACGTTCTTCGGAATATTAGCGATTTTATTACCTCGGATCCGGAAAGCCCCAACAACATAAAATTAAAAAGAATACTGCTCCAACGTGCGCAAAAAAGTCCAGATATCGTATGGAATCAGTTATTAAGCTGGCTTTTTATCCAGCAAAAACAGTATAAAAGTGCCTTGGTACAGGAAAAGGCCATTTATAAACGAGACAAGGCTACTTCGCTGCAGCGATTACAGAGCTTGGGCGATTTGGCCTTGGAAGAAAACGATACCGATGTTGCGGAAGAGGTTTTTCAATACGTTGCCGACAATGCCTGGGATGCCCAAGAGGTGTTAAGCGCCCAGTTGAAACGAATAGAAATAACGCTTTTGACGGCAGAAGACAAAGACTTGCCAAAAGTGAGGGAGCGTTTCGAGAACCTTTTGGAGGCCTATGGAAATCATAGGGAATCACTGTCATTGCAATTGGCCTATGCCAAGTTTTTGACCTTTAAAACAGATTCTCCGGCACCGGCGATAAGGTTACTGACCCAAAGTTTGGAGCTGCCCTTGAACAAATATGAAAAATCGTATGTAAAAAATACCCTTGGCGATATACTGGTCTACGATCAAAAGTTCAATCAGGCGCTGATTTATTTTTCACAGATACAAAAAGACCTTAAAAACGATGTCTTAGGACAGGAAGCACGTTTTAAAGTGGCCCAAACCAGTTTTTATAAAGGCGATTTCGATTGGGCCCTTACCCAGTTAAAAGTACTGAGGGCATCTACATCCCAACTCATAGCAAACGATGCCATGCAGTTGAGCCTGTTGATATCCGATAATTCTTTTGAAGATTCTACGCAGGTGGCCCTGAAAAAATATGCCCGGGCCGACTTTTTAGCCTATCAAAACAAAACGGTGGAAGCCATAGATAAACTTCAAGAAATCCTTAGCCAGCACAAAGGAGAAAAAATAGAAGATGAGGCCCTGTTGCGACAAGGACAACTATTAATTTCTTTAAAGGAATATGAAAAGGCCGAATTCAATTTTCAAAAAATAGTGGCCTTTTATGCCAACGGAATTTTGGCCGACGAGGCTAATTTTGAACTGGCAGAACTGTATCGAAAATACCTTAATGAACCCGAAAAAGCGAAAGCACATTACGAGAAAATAATCTATAATTACCAAGATAGTTACTATTTTCCGCAAGCCCGTAAAAACTATAGGACACTAAGGGGCGATGCCCTGAACTGATCGGGGACACTGGCAATTATAAAGATGTATACGGACCGTATAAGAGCAATATAAATAAAACGATCATATAAAAACAAAGGCTCCAACCATATGGGGCATAATAAGAACACAAGCTATGTATATCTATAATGTAACGACCAATATTGAAGAAGCCATCCATGAAGACTGGTTGTCTTGGATGAAAAAAAGCCATATCCCCGAAATGTTGGCAACAGGGAAATTTTCCAAGGCCTTAATGACCCGTGTATTGATAGAAGAAGATATGGGCGGGGTTACCTATTCGGTTCAGTATACTACCGATTCCAAGGAAACGCTTCAGAGGTATATTGATGAGGATGCCGATCTTCTAAGGAGAAAATGTGAGGAACTGTTTGCAGGTAAGTTCGTGTCCTTTAGAACAGAACTAGAGATTGTCAGCCAACAATAACCACAAGATCTTTTAAAGCTATGAGCAAAAAGCAAAAAAAAGAATACCAGTCAAAGCAGGGTAAATTCAAAAAATCATGGCGGGAAGAAAGTCCGGTCAAGGCAAAAAAGCACTTGGGACAGCATTTCTTAAAAGACGAAACCATTGCACAGCAGATTGGAGAGGCCCTACAACTCCAGGGCTATAGGAATGTTATAGAAATAGGCCCTGGAACTGGGGTGCTTACCAAATATTTGTTGCAAAAAGATATCGATTTGGTGGCCATGGATCTCGATCAAGAGTCCATAGAGTATCTCAACCAGAGCTTTCCTTTGGAACACAACGAACTGATGCATCGCAAAGGAACGTTTAAGGTGCTAGAGGCCGATTTTTTAAAGTACGATCTAAAGGAACTCTTTGGCGAAGAGCAGTTCGCCATCTCGGGAAACTTCCCTTACAATATCTCTACCCAGATCGTTTTTAAAATGCTCGAGTACAAAGAACAGGTCCCGGAATTCTCGGGCATGTTCCAAAAAGAGGTAGCACAACGTATCTGTGAAAAGGAAGGCAGTAAGTCCTATGGCATTCTGTCCGTATTGGTACAGGCATTTTACGATGCCGAATATTTATTTACCGTAGGCCCCGAAGTTTTTAACCCCCCGCCAAAAGTAGCGTCTGGGGTGTTGCGGTTAACAAGGAAGGCCGATCTCAATATTGGATGCGACGAAAAATTGTTTAAAACAGTCGTAAAAGCGGCCTTTAATCAGCGCAGAAAAACCCTTCGGAACAGCTTAAAAACCATGAACCTTTCCGATATTCTTAAAGAAGATGTTATCTTTGGCCAACGTCCGGAACAATTGAGTGTTTCAGATTTCATCGCGCTGACACAGAAGATAGAGAATGATACCGTTTAAACTTACAGACGAACTTCTAGTAAAAATAGAAGAGCTTATAGAAAACAAAAGGGAAACCGAATTGGCGTCTCTTTTGGCAGAGGTGCATTATGCCGATGTCGCCGAGATCATCAATGAACTCGACGAGGAACATGCTACCTATCTATTGAAGCTCCTCGATAGTGAAAAAACTTCGGAAACCCTTACGGAATTAGATGAAGACGTTAGAGAAGCTATTCTCAGTAATTTCTCTGCCAAGGAAATTGCAGGGGAATTGGATGAGCTGGATACCGATGATGCCGCGGATATTATTGGGGGGCTTCCGAAGGGAATCGTTCAGGAAGTAATTTCTGAAATCGAGGATAGGGAACACGCCAAGGATATTGTAGACCTATTGCGCTATTCCGAAAATTCGGCAGGTGGACTGATGGCGAAGGAGTTGGTGAAGGTAAACGAAAATTGGAACGTGCTTACCTGTGTCAAGGAAATGAGGGCGCAAGCAGAAAACGTTACCCGTGTACACTCTATTTATGTGGTAGATGACGAGGATAAGCTCAAGGGACGCCTTTCTTTAAAGGATTTGCTGACTACCTCTACCAAAACCAATATTAAAGACGTCTATATTCCAAAGGTCGATTATGTAAATGTAAACGAAAAACCAGAGGAAGTGGCCAAGATAATGTCCAAGTACGATTTGGAGGCCATCCCGGTGATCGATGAAATTGGGCGCCTGGTAGGGCGTATTACGATTGACGATATTGTAGACGTTATAAAGGAGGAAGCTGAAAAAGATTACCAATTGGCAGCGGGTATCTCCCAAGATGTGGAGGCCGACGATAGTATTTGGCAACTTACAAAGGCGCGCCTTCCTTGGCTTTTTATAGGAATGATGGGGGGTATAGGCGCCGCAAGTATTATTAATGTGTACGAAGGGGCGTTCGTGAAATTTCCCATTCTATTGGCCTTTATTCCCCTTATGCAGGCTACGGCCGGGAACGTGGGGGTGCAATCCTCGGCCATTGTGGTGCAGGGACTCGCCAATGATACTATAAAGGGAGAAGTATGGGGCCGCTTGGGGAAAGAACTTTTGTTGGGGCTGGTCAACGGTTTGGCCTTGGCCTTTGTGTTCTTGTTTATCAGCCATTTTGGGTTCGATACCTCCTATTTGGTGTCTCTGACCGTGGGCATCGCCTTGGTGACTGTAATTGTAAACGCCGCCATAATAGGGACTTTTATCCCCATTTTTTTACAGAAAAGAGGAATCGATCCGGCTATTGCAACGGGACCTTTTATTACCACCAGCAATGACGTTTTAGGTATTTTGATCTATTTCTCCATCGCTAAGGTGATCTTGAATTTCTAGGGCACTACACCTCCTTTGTCGGTGTCGGGCTTTCCGCGTTACACGGTAACTTGCTGCAATCCCTAGTGCAAAAAAATAATATCTTTATATCCCTGCAAGGCCAAAGGGTGGCTATAGATTTAACCTAAATACTGATTTTAATACCATGTGCGTCCTATGGTTACAATGACCATAAGGCACCCCTGTTACTTGCATTAAAATACAATAAATAGTGTGTAAGGACACAAAACCAATAAGAAAACCAAAGAAGTAATAGTAGTTATGAAAGTTCTACATTTAGACGTAAACGATCCCTTAATTATAACGCAATTTGCGGAAATGGGGTATACTAACGAGGAGGATTATACCTCTTCAAAAGAAGAAATAGAAGCGAAAATCCATGAGTACGACGGCATTATTATCCGTAGTAGGTTTACCTTGGACAAGCAATTTTTAGATAAGGCAAGTCGTTTAAAATTTATAGGTCGTCTAGGTGCCGGATTGGAAAATATAGATACGGAATACGCCAAAAGATTGGGTGTTTTCCTAGCGGCGGCTCCAGAAGGAAACCGAAATGCGGTAGGGGAACACGCCTTGGGGATGTTATTGTCTCTTTTTAATAAACTAAACAAAGCCGATGGCGAAGTACGCCAAGGAAAATGGGACCGCGAAGGAAACCGCGGCATAGAACTGGACGGGAAAACCGTTGGTATTATCGGTTATGGGAATATGGGGAAGGCCTTTGCCAAAAAACTCCGTGGTTTCGACTGTGAGGTGCTCTGCTACGATATCGTAGGAGGGGTAGGAGACGAAAATGCCCGACAAGTAGGCATTATGGAGCTACAACAGAAATCGCAGGTCCTTAGCCTTCATGTGCCACAGACCGAGGATACCATGAAAATGATCGATGCCGATTTCCTAAAAGGTTTTCAGCATCCTTTATGGCTCATTAACACCGCCCGTGGGAAGTGCGTGGTGACCGAAGATTTGGTAGCGGCCCTAGAAAGCGGTCAGGTATTGGGAGCAGGATTGGATGTGCTGGAGTACGAGAAAAAGTCCTTCGAAAATATGTTCGACGAAGGAGAACTGCCAGCGGCATTCAACTACCTCATAGCCTCCGATAAAGTGGTGCTAAGCCCGCATGTAGCAGGCTGGACCGTAGAAAGCAAAGTTAAATTGGCCCAGACCGTGGTCGATAAAGTAAAAGGGCGTTTTAGTCCTACGGAAACTGCGGGGAACCAAGGCAAATAAACTGCCTTCCTTATAAGTAAAGAACCTTCTTTTCTATAGTGAACCATTGCCTGTGAGGCAAGGGAAACGGAAAGGAAGGTTCTTCTTTTTTACCACAAAATTGGCCATGGCTATCTTCTGATGTTTGCCTCCATGGTTTGATTTTGCAAACTTCCAATGCCCCAGTCGGCTTTATGCCTTGTACGTCCTAGTTTAGTGTTGTTCACCGTCTGGGATATATAAAAGCAATAGTTTACTATCACCATCCAAAGCACCTACTTCACTTCTATTGATTTTTCGTAGCTCAGCAAGGTAAATCGGAAAGAGAGCAGACGCGCTATATTTATTTGAAGGCTCTATTTTGTCCACCGCAATATCCATGTGCTCTTCTAATTACCAAATCCTCAAACCATCCCATTTTCTAAATTCCCCATAGATAATTGTTGCCAGAATACCGCGTTAGGGATGGCGGCGGCATCCCCGCAGCGGAGCAAGGGATATAGCCAAGAGCCCGACCGACGTAGGAGGGAACGCCCAAATTATAAGGCTGGGGGAAACAAAAATTTTGAGCTCAGCTATATGCCATGCCTTCCAATGTATCGATGTGCTCCCATTAAACGGTCCACTTGTATGCAATGAGGTTGGAAAAATGGTGAACGGCTATCTTTATGTTCTCAGGAGAATAAATTAAAAGATGGGAAGACCGCTTTCCTTGGGAACACTAACAAAAGAATTGGTAACTTTAAACAATGGAGTTAGCAGGGATACAAAGTGGTTTACAGGCTATATTAAAGGCGCATGTACCGCCCTTACGGATCAGAATGCACGATGCCTCGGTCATGGAATTCTGTGGTGCCAAAGCGGCCCTAAAGGGGGAAGGGAGTGCGGGCGGATATTACTTTGCCAGTATTGTACCAAAATCGAAAGAGGTGCGATTGTATTTCTTTCCTATGGATACCCATGGTCAGGAATTTCAGAGAATTTCGGCTTCCTTGCGAAATTGCTTAAAAGGAAAAAGCTGCTTTCGGTTTAAAAAGTGGGATGCCAAGCTAGAAAAAGATATTAAGGCCATGGTGGGCAAGGGCGTAAAACTATATCAAAAAGCAAACTTAATTTAAAACGCTTATGAAAAATAGAGTTACTGGTTTAGGAGGTTTTTTCTTTAAAACAAAAGACCCCGATAAAATTAAAGCATGGTACCGCACACATCTCGGATTAAATACGGATCAATACGGATGTAGTTTTTGGTGGAAGGATAAAGAGGGGAAAGACTGTGTGACCCAATGGAGCCCAATGAAGGACGATACCAAATATTTTAAGCCCAGTGAATCCCCTTTTATGATGAACTTTAGGGTAGAGAACCTGGTGGAACTTTTGGAAGTTTTAGAAAAGGAAGGGGTTACCGTTGTTGGGAAAATAGAAGAATACGAGTATGGGAAATTTGGATGGATCCTGGATCCGGACGGGAACAAATTAGAGTTGTGGGAACCAAATGACAAGGCTTTTCTTTAATCCAAAAAAAATCCCTAATTTAATGGTGCTATTAACCAAATAACAATCATCCATGTCAGAAGAAAATAAGGATTTAGGAGACAAAGCCAAAGACTCTCTAAAAGGAGCCAAAGGGAAGGCAAAAGATCTAGGGAAAAAAGCCGAAAAGGCCTTTGAAGAAACCAAAGAGTCGGCCAAGGATTTTGCTAAAGAAGGCAAGGAAGCTGCCAAAGATTTTGAAAGTGAAGCCAAGAAAACAGCCGATGAGTTTGCAGAAGGCCTAAAAGGCGCCGGTGGGGAGAATAAGAAGCTTTTAGCCGGATTATTGGCACTATTATTAGGGTACCTCGGTATTCATAAATTTATATTGGGCTATACAAAAGAGGGGATTATTCAGATAGTGGCCTCTGTGGTTACTTGTGGAATAGCGGGAATAATACCGTTCATAGAAGGAATCATATACCTTACCAAAACAGATGAAGACTTTTACAATACCTATCAGGTAGGAAGAAAACCCTGGTTCTAAAGAAAAAAGGCCGGATGCAATACATCGGGCCTTTTATATATTCGTTTGTCCTATGAACGACCTTAGGAGGGGCTTCTACTATAATTAATTGGCGGAGGGTGTTTCTTGTTGTCCTTCCGAAAGTTTGCGTTCCAACTCTGCCTGAAACTCTTCCATAACAGGTTTTACCGTACTCTCTGGCAGATCGGCGATCTTAATGTACATAAGGCCGTCTACGGAATTATTAAACAAGGGGTCCACATTAAAGGCCACTACCTTGGCATTTTGTTTAATGTATTTCTTTATCAATACCGGTAGTCGTAAGTTTCCTGGCTCTACCTCCTCAATGAGTTTGTCAAACTTATTGAGGTCTGCCTTGGTCTCGTCAAAGATAAAATCCTTGTCGGCGTCTTTTAATTTTACCTTAAACTCTTTTTTTGGACGTATATATTGGGCCACATAAGGGTCCCAATAGTTACTTTTCATAAATTCTATCATCAGGGATTTAGAAAAGTTAGAGAACTGGTTGCTAATACTTACTCCACCGATCAAATATTTATGCTCCGGAAATCTTAAAGTGGTGTGTACAATACCTTTCCATAACAAGAATAACGGCATGGGTTTTTGTTGGTATTGTTTTACGATATAGGCGCGGCCCATTTCAATAGAATTTTTCATCATTCCATAGAGTTCCGGCTCAAACCGAAATAAATCCTGTAAATAAAATCCGTCTATACCGTGTTCCTTAAATATTTCGGACCCGATGCCCATACGGTAAGCACCTACTAAAGCTTTTTCTTCGTCGTCCCAAAGAAATAAATGGCGGTAATAGCTGTCAAACTTATCCAGGTCAATGGCATTGTTGGTTCCTTCGCCAATGGCTCTAAAGGTTAGCTCGCGCTGCCTTCCTATTTCTTTTAAAATTAATGGGATATCCGAGGCTTTTGCCAAAAACACCTCGTAATTCTTACTTTGTAGCAATTTGCAATCTTTCTCCCTAAGGTTTATGATCTCTTTCTCCAATACGTCGTTACTAACGCCCTGAGCGATCTTTTTTGGGGATTTTGGTATTTTTAAGGAATGGGGGACCTTATCTATCAAGCGCTCTTTTTCAAAGGCATTAGAGAGCATATAGGTCTTTCGGCGCAACAAATCAGTAAAGTCGGCCAAGGATTCCTGGTCTTTCTGGGTCTGAACCGAAATAGGATGGCCAATTCTAACCTTAATAAGCCTATTTTTTTGGGTAGTGACTTCAGAAGGTAACTTTGCCGTTCTAAAGACATCGCTTATTTTGGATAACCTATAAAATAAAAGGCTGTTTTTGGCATGGAAATAGATGGGGATAACTGGTACCTCTGCCCGTCGAATCAATTTGATGGCTGCCTCTTCCCAAGGGCGGTCTACGATCAGTTTCTCGTCCTTATAGGTAGAGACCTCCCCGGCAGGGAAAATACCCAGGGGGTGGCCGTCCTGAAGGTGCTTCATGGCACTTTTAAAACCGGCAATACTGCTTTTGGCCTCCTTGTGGTTCTCGAAAGGATTTACCGGTAAAATATAAGGGGATAACGGCTGGATCCTGTTCAGTAAAAAATTGGCTATAATCTTAAAATCGGTCCTGTGGGCCAATAGTAACTTTAACAACAGTACGCCATCAATTCCGCCTAAAGGATGGTTAGATATGGTAATGTAAGCCCCCTGTTTCGGTAGTCGTTTAAAATCCTCTTCGGGAATTTCGAACTTTATTTGGAAGTGATCCAGCACTGCCTCTAAAAAGGCAACACCTTCCAAATGTTTGTGGTCGTCATAAAAGCGATTGATACGTGATATTTTGGTCACCTTCATCAAAAACCATCCTATGAACGTACCAAAGAAGCCGTACTTGTCTACTTGAATAGCTTTGGCTACTTCTTTTGCGGTTACTAAACCCATACGTTAATGTAATTTTGTAACCGCAAAGATAGGAAAAACACGATAGTTAATCGTGTTTTAATCTTTTTAGCCGTAAATTCTTACTAGTTTTTGACAACCAATTGAACGGTTTCCTTACCGCGCTGTTCTAACAGAATTTCCTTGTCCTTCTGCAGATTTGTAATGGCCTCCGTGTCGAAATGTCGAATCGTATATAAAGAAACCCCCTCGTGGTGAGTAACTTTAAACCTGTTTTTAAGAAGATTTAAAAGTTCTTCTAGATTGCCAAACTTATTGTCAACACAAACCGAAAAACTAATGGCGGAATTTTGAATCAAATCTACCTTCATTTTATGGTCGTGTAACATTTTAAAGAGCTCACTGATACTGTCTTCCACGATAAAAGAAAAATCCAGAGAGGAGAGTTTCATCAATACCTGATTTTTCTTTACGATAAAACAAGGCACCTTTGGTTCTATTCCTCTTCCTTTTCCAACAGTCGTTCCCTTATCCAAAGGATTTATGAACGACTTTACGTGCAAAGGGATTTCCTTTCGCTGCAAAGGCTGTAATGTCTTTGGGTGAATTACCGACGCGCCGTAAAATGCCAACTCAATGGCTTCACGGTACGATATACTGTTCAATAAACATGGATTTTCAAAATACCTCGGATCGGCATTTAAAACTCCAGGTACGTCTTTCCAGATGGTAACTTCATCGGCATTAAGACAATATGCTATAATAGCCGCCGTATAATCCGAACCTTCCCTACCAAGGGTAGTGGTAAAATTATTGTCGTCGCTGCCTAAAAACCCTTGTGTAATGACCAGTTTTTGCCTGTCGACATTTTTGTTGATGTTTTCTTGTGTCTGTTCCCAGTTTATAATAGCATCGCGATAATTGTCGTTGGTTTTAATACAGGTTCTGATATCTAACCACTGGTTGACAATGCCAATTTCATTAAAATAGGCGCTTAAGATCGTGGTAGAGAGCAATTCTCCATAGCCCACTACTTGGTCATAGACAAAGCTGTATTTTGGCGATTTGTTCCATACCAAAAATCCTTTTACCTCCTCAAAAAGAACATTAACGCTCTTAAATACAGGGTGGTTCTTATCGGCAAACAAGTCCATTAAAATAGCCTGGTGGTAATCTATCATATCCTGAAGGGCAGCAGGAAGTAAAGCCTTATTTTTAAAATAAGCATTTACGATATCCTCCATAGCATTGGTCGTTTTTCCCATAGCAGAAACCACCAACAATGTATTTTCGTGGCCTACTTGCTTTAAAACGTTCACGACATTCTTTACGCTATCGGCATCTTTAACCGAGGCGCCTCCAAATTTAAAAACTCTCATATCTTACTTAAAAATATTTCTATTCCTTTTTCATCCAAATGGACCACATCCCAGTCGCGCAACACTTTTGCGCCCCTGCTTTCATAAAAAGCGATCGCCGGATCGTTCCAATCTATCACCTCCCAATTAATTCTCCTAACACCTCTTTGGTGTCCGTAGCGTACCACTTCGGTCAACAAGGCATCGCCTAGACCGCTGCCGCGCATTTTTTCGGTGACAATTAAATCTTCTAAATGAATTATAGGACCTTTCCAAGTAGAGTAGCGATGAAATAGCAACGCCATCCCTACGATCGATCCATCGACCTCGGCCACAAAACAATGAAAAAGTTTTTCGGCTCCAAAGCCATCCCTCTCTAAATCGGCCGGAGTTACTTCTACAGCATCAGGTTCCTTTTCATAAACCGCCAATTCATGGATAAGTTGGTGTACTTGAGCCATGTCTTCGGCGCGGGCGTCTCGAATAGTATAGTCCATAATTGTTACAAATAAAACACAAAGTTATAAATTTAAAAAATCAAAAAAGGAGGGAAACTACATAGTTTAACAAATTAACCGATATTTGTACTTATATCAACAAACTTACATGATGACCAAAAAAAACACCACCCTAGGAGAATTTATCATTGAGAACCAGGCTTCTTTTCAATATTCCTCAGGGGAACTTTCTAAATTGATCAATGCAATTCGCTTAGCAGCCAAAGTAGTGAACCACGAGGTGAACAAAGCCGGGCTTGTAGATATTATTGGTGCCGCCGGTGATACCAATATTCAGGGCGAAGACCAGCAAAAACTAGATGTATTGGCCAATGAAAAATTTATACAAACCTTAAAAAACAGGGAGATCGTCTGTGGGATTGCCTCGGAAGAAGAAGACGATTTTATTCAGGTGAATAGTAGTGACCAGAAAAACCAGAATAAATATATTGTATTGATCGATCCCTTGGATGGTTCTTCCAATATAGATGTGAATGTTTCCGTGGGGACTATTTTTTCTATTTACAGAAGGATCAGCCCTATTGGCACCCCGGTTACTATAGACGATTTTTTACAACCTGGACGAAATCAAATTGCAGCGGGTTATGTGGTCTACGGTACCTCTACGATGTTGGTGTATACCACTGGCGATGGGGTCAACGGTTTTACGCTTAACCCTGCCTTAGGAACCTTTTACCTCTCTCACCCCAACATGAAATATCCGCAAACCGGAAAAATTTATTCTGTTAACGAAGGAAACTATGTGCATTTTCCGCAAGGGGTAAAAGATTATATCAAATATTGTCAAGAGGAAGAAGACGATAGGCCCTATACCTCTAGGTACATTGGTTCTTTGGTATCAGACTTCCACAGAAATATGATCAAGGGGGGGATCTACATATATCCAAAAAGTAGCGTGGCCTCGGAAGGGAAATTAAGGCTGTTGTACGAATGTAATCCTATGGCGTACTTGGCAGAACAGGCCAATGGAAAGGCAAGTGACGGCTTTAGGCCTATTTTGGATATACAGCCTACAGAACTGCATCAACGGGTACCGTTCTTTTGTGGGAGTTCCAAAATGGTCGAAAAGGCCGAAGAGTTCATGCAAAGAAACCAATAAAAGAAAAAGGAGCATTTTGCTCCTTTTTCTTTTATTACAGTAGTGCTATCCTAACGCTTTATAAGGGTCAAATAATCTTCGTAATCTATTTTTCCACTAAAAATAGCTATGGATCGCTCTATAATCTTATGGGCGCTTTCTGCTTTAAACCCTAGTCCGATGGCATATTTTGTAATTAAAGTACGCTCTTCTTCTTCAATTTCGTGATCGGCGAAAATAATGCTGAACAAATCGAATAAGCGTTCTAAACGTTCTTCCGCGCTGGAGGGTGGATTAATAGGGTATTTGTTGTCAGAGGCCATAACTACCTTATACTCTTCCTCGGTAATATCTAGTTTGTTGGCGAACCTATCTAATAATTGTTGTTCCTCTGGGTTTACTTCACCGTCAATGGCGGCCAAAGAAGCAATGGTCGCAAAATGCGCTAAATTTCTGCGGTGCGTACCACTGCTATATAAATCTACTATAGACATAGTTTAAATTTTTAAATTAATAAAAGTATTTTTTTACGTCAATTTAATTGGTTCGATCATTGTTGGGGAACTAATTAAATGCTTGTTTAAATATAGCATTATTAATGGAGTTTTCTTGCTTCCTTAATAATTATTTTAAAGGCCAAAAATGCTTTTTTATATTGAATTAGGATGGGGTCTGAGCGCTATATGCAACCCATCGGCCAAATAAACAGTAGTAGCTTAATTGAGGGCTGTTTTTATTTTAGTTTCCTAGGTAAGCTGTAATAAACTTGTAAAGCCTAAGTCCGCTGCGGTTGTGATGATGATATTGTTTAGGAGGGTCTGGATGAGGAATGAGTGTGGGTTGTAGGATGTTAAGTTTATAACAATTTATCTTTATTTCGAATAAATAATCTGAATTGTATAGCTTTGTCCCCTCATAAGTATTTCTGAACCAGCAATAGTATATGTCATTTAAGTTTTCGAAAAAGGAGTTGTTGTTTCCCTCAGCAGTATTTCTGGTTTTAATGACCATCGTAATTGTATTGTGGCAAAAATCAGAAAATGCGGAAAAATTGCATTTACAAAATGAAATTCGGACTGCCGGGTTTTTAAGGTTTCAAGAGTTTGTGTCGGCGGGGCAAATCAATTTGGTTTCTTTGGAAGACCTTAAAAATCGCATTGAAATGACCAAGGGCGAATATTTTCAATATTGGGAAGAAGATGCCAAACTTATTCTAAGACAAAACCGCTCCATTAAATTTATACAATGGATAGATTCTTCCATGGTGATACAAAATGTAGTGCCTTTAGAAGGCAATGAGGCCGTCTTGGGGTTTAGTTTAAAGGATCACCCTAGGAAAAAGGAATGGGAGGGCCACGTGCAGGACGGTTCAATCAATATTTCCTCATGGCTGGAGTTGGTACAGGGCGGCAATGCCTTTATGGTAGATGTACCGGTGTATTTTGATGAGAAATTTCAAGGAACCATTACCGCCGGAATAGACTTTTCTTATTCCTTTGATAATTTAGTGAATGACATGCCCATGTATGCCATAGAAATTAAGGACGAAAACGGGACTAGTTTCTATAAGCACAACAATCCGGAGCTGGAGCGAATTAAGAACGATTTTGTGTTTACAACCACCTATTCTGTCGATGATTTGGACGGACAGGAATGGAGCTTTTCCTTAATGCCAGTAGGAGTAGATCCTTTTGAAGAACGAAAATGGAATATGTTGGTGTTTTTGGTCTTTGGTATTGTTTTGTCTTTGCTCAGTAGTTCCTTGGTGTATTTTTACAAGAGGGCAAAAAAAGAAAATATGCGGTTTAGGAAGGCTTATCAAAGGTTGCAAGAGCTAAATACTTCGCTGACCAATGAGCAGCTAATCGCTAAAAAAGCGTCCTTGGCAAAGTCAGAATTTATTGCCAATATGAGTCATGAAATCAGAACGCCCTTAAATGCTATCTTAGGCTTTATAGAGATTCTAAAAATGTCCGAAATAGATGCTAAATTACAGGAGTACCTGCTTTTAATGGATATCTCTTCTAAAAAACTATTGCTTTTGGTAGATGATATTTTAGAAATAGAAAAGATAGAATCTGGAAAAAGCACCTTTAAGAACGATGTTTTTTCGCCTTCGGAAGAAGTGAAAAGTATTGTCAGTATTTACAAACCAAGTACCGAACAAAAAGGACTTTTCCTTAAAATAGACGGCCCGATCAATTCCAATCAATTCGTCCATGGCGATGTGGGGAAATTTGGTCAAATCCTGACGAATCTATTAAGGAATGCCTTGAAATTTACGGAAAAAGGTGGTATTACGGTGTCCTATCACGAAAGGAAGGTGCCGGAAGGTTTGGCGATAGAAATAGTGATCAAGGATACCGGAATAGGGATTCCAAAAGAAAAATTGCACTCTATTTTTGATCGGTTTATGCAAATAGACTCCGGGAAGGCGAAAAGACACGAGGGCGGCGGCCTTGGACTTTATATTTCTTATCAATTAATTTCGCTTTTTAAGGGTAATATTAATGTTAGTAGTACCTTAGGTGTGGGTACGGAATTTGTAATAGATGTTACCTTTCCTTTAGCGGAAAACAAACCTAAAGACACGAGCATGCCATCAGTAATTACCGATTTTAGCGGTTGTAAGATTTTAATAGTAGACGACAATCGAATAAATGTAATTGTCTTAAAGAAGACCTTGGAAAAATTCGGAATTCAAGCAGCATCGGTGTCCAATGGGCAACGAGCTTTGGAATTGTTACAAGACGATACCTTCGATTTGGTTTTTATGGATGTGCACATGCCTCTTATGGATGGTTTTGAAGCTACCGTTGAAATTAGAAAATTTAATACCGATGTCATCATCATCGGGTTTTCTGCCGATGTTACCAAAGAGGCCATCGATAGGGCACTGGGGGTTGGTATGAACGATTATTTTACCAAACCGATCACCTTTGATAAATTACGGGAAAATTTATCAAGGCATCTTTTAAAAGTTTGATTAATCCTATTCAAAGGCAGGGAAACCGGTGATGTCGGCTCCTGTGATCAACAAATGAATGTCGTGTGTTCCTTCGTAGGTAATAACACTCTCTAAGTTCATCATATGGCGCATAATGCTATAGTCTCCGGTAATTCCCATGGCACCCAATACTTGTCTGGCTTCTCTAGCAATATTTAGGGCCATGGCAACATTGTTGCGTTTGGCCATAGAAATTTGTGCGCTGCTGGCCTTTCCTTGGTTTTTTAGCTGTCCTAAACGCAAGGCCATTAGTTGTGCCTTGGTAATCTCGGTAAGCATTTCTGCCAATTTCTTTTGTTGTAGTTGCGTCGCTGCGATAGGTTTTCCAAACTGAACCCGTTCTTTGGCGTATCGCAAGGCGGTATCATAACAGTCCATGGCGGCACCGATGGCACCCCAGGCAATCCCATAACGAGCAGAATCTAAACAGCCCAATGGGGCTCCTAATCCATTTTTGCCTTCTAAGAGGTTTTCTTTTGGAACTTTGACATTGTCAAAAATTAGTTCGCCGGTCGCCGAGGCTCGAAGGGACCATTTGTGGTGGGTCTCGGGTGTGGAAAACCCGGGCATACCCCGTTCTACGATAAGACCATGGATACGGCCTGCTTCATTCTTTGCCCAAACAATGGCAATATCGGCAAAGGGGGCATTGGAAATCCATAATTTGGCGCCGTTCAAAAGGTAATGGTCGCCCATATCTTTAAATTTTGTTTCCATACCGCTCGGATTAGATCCGTGGTTGGGTTCTGTCAGGCCAAAACACCCCATGAGTTCTCCCGTAGCTAATTTGGGCAAATATTTTTTACGCTGGTCTTCGTTGCCATAGGCATAAATAGGATACATGACCAGGGAAGACTGTACAGAAGCCGTAGAGCGCACGCCGCTGTCTCCGCGTTCTATTTCCTGCATGATAAGCCCATAGCTGATCTGATCCAGGCCCGCACCTCCGTAGGCAGCGGGAATATAGGGGCCAAACGCCCCGATCTCTGCTAAGCCGCCAATGATTTGCTTTGGAAACTGCGCCCGTTGGGCATAGTCTTCAATGATAGGCGAAATTTCGCGTTTTACCCATTGGCGGGCTGCATCGCGCACCAATTTATGTTCTTCGGATAGTAAATCGTCTATGTTGTAGTAATCGGGGGCTTCAAATAAATCGGGTCGCATGCTGGTGGTTTTTAATGGAATTTAATTTAAAGATACACCAAGGATAACAACAATCCAATACAGGGAATTACATTTTTAAATAAAAGTCCTTGGTTAGATCAATGTATTCCTGGGTGTACTGATGGCGTTCCAACTCAATGGTCAGGCTGTCTGGTGTTGGTTGCGATTCCTGGAAGTGGAGTTCGAGCAAACTGCGCTTTATTTCCGAAGTCGGGCTCCCCTTTACGTGGGTAATGCGCTTGGGGAAAAGGTTGTAACTAGCGGCTATTTTTAAAAAAGCGGTTTCTTCCTTATGCGGAATAATAGTGGCAAAACGGCCATGATCCGTCAGTAGGCGAGAAACACCGTCCAACAATTCCTCAAAAGGCAAGGACTGGTTTTGCCTGGCCATATCACGGGAGGTATTTCCGCTACTGACCTCTTCTGTGTAAAAGGGCGGGTTAGAGACAATCAGTTCGTATTGCTCTTCTATTTCTTCCACAAATTCGTCCAAACCGGCATGGTAACAAAAAAGGAGATCGCCCCAAGGAGAAGATTCGAAATTCTCTACACATTGTTCATACGCTTTTTCGTCTATTTCAATGGCGTCTATGCTACTGGCATTGGCTCTTTGGGCGAGCATTAATGCGATTAAGCCGGTTCCGGCCCCTATGTCTAATATGGCATAAGGATCTTCGCTAACGGAAGCCCAAGCGCCTAATAATACACCGTCGGTACCAATTTTCATCGCACATTGGTCTTGGTGAATACTGAATTGTTTGAATTTAAAGGGTTTTCTCATAGAAAATTTAATAATAATGGTCAAATAAACCATGGAGGCCCTGTCGGGCATCGTTCGTTCTTGGGAGCGGTTTGCCGTTTATAGTTACAACCAAAATAGTGTGCCGCCTAGGTCTAGACCATCAAAGGATGGTCAATAACACTAGTCTAGCTTTCCAGGTTGTCGGGTTTCGGTCCCCTCTAATTCAATGAGGGAGTCCCCCAGTTTATGGCGCATGGCATTGGCTAATTGTTTGATTTTTTGAACTACTTCTGGATTCTCTTCCGCTACATTCTTGGTTTCGCTTTTATCGGTAACCAGGTTATAGAGTTCTACCTCTTCCATCTCGATCATTTTGTATTCTCCAGGGAGCCCATCTTTTCCTTGTGGCTGCCCCTGCATGGTACGGTAGGTATGGGGGAAGTACAGTTTCCAAGGGCCGTAGCGTACGCCAAAAAGTTCGTTTACACGGTAATAAAAGAAATAAGCTTCTTGTGGGCTCTCTTTGGAGGCGCCGCTTAATAGTGGCCAAGCACTTTTTCCGTCTATCGGCAAGGAAGGTAGTGATGCACCGGTGATTTCGGCTATAGTGGGGAGTATGTCTATGGCCATTACCGGACTATCTATGACGCTGCCCCCTTTTATTTTGTTGGGGTACTTCATGATAAAGGGCTCTCGCTGCCCGCCTTCCCAAGCCGTTCCTTTGCCTTCTCTAAAGGGAAGGGCGCTACCGGCATGGTTGCCATAAGCTAGCCAAGGGCCGTTATCGGAAGTGAAAATAACGATGGTATTTTCTTCCAAATTGTTTTCTTTTAACGTTTTTAAAATTTCGCCTACAGACCAGTCAATTTCCATGATCACATCGCCGTAGAGCCCTCTTTTGGATTTCCCTTTAAACTTGTCCGATACATAGAGTGGCACATGGGGCTGCGGATGGGCAACGTACAGGAAAAAGGGATTGTCTTTTTGCTTTTTTATAAAGGCGACACTTCTTTCTGTTATTTGCGTGGTTAAGTCCGATTGGTCTGTTAGGGTATCTATGACCTTTTCGTTTTCGTATAGCGGTAAGGGATCAAAATTAAAAATAGGACCTTGTTGGGGATGTAAAGGCCACATGTCGTTGGAGTAGGGGATACCAAAATAATCATCAAATCCATGTTGGTTAGGCATGAATTTGGGATGGTCGCCCAAATGCCATTTCCCGTACATGGCCGTATTGTATCCTATCCCTTTTAGCATTTCCGCAATAGTAGTTTCTTGATGGTTTAGGCCTTTTGTGGCATTGGGCATAAAGGCATTGTGAATCCCGATTCTATTGGGGTAGCAACCGGTTAAGATACCTGCTCTAGAGGCCGAGCAAACGGCTTGGGCGGCATAAAAACTGCTTAAGATAACGCCTTCCTTGGCCATATTGTCTAAATGGGGAGTTTCTATATCGGTAGCGCCAAAAGCACCTACATCTTGGTATCCTTGGTCATCGGTAAAGATAAGGATGACATTAGGTGGGGTGTTTTTAGTAGCTTCTTTTGTTGCCTC
Organism: Arenibacter nanhaiticus; assembly: GCF_900141935.1. Lineage (GTDB taxonomy): Bacteria > Bacteroidota > Bacteroidia > Flavobacteriales > Flavobacteriaceae > Arenibacter > Arenibacter nanhaiticus. Next base: position 48,400 of record NZ_FQYX01000025.1, read on the forward strand.
CTTACAAGAAAAAAATACCAATGCTAATGTAAATAGGGATAAATACTTGATCATGAATTTTGCTTTTGGATGGTGTTGTTTTATCTGTCAAAGCTAAAATAAATAATTTGTACTCAATGAGTGCTGTCCTAGGGTGACAAAAAACAATTTATCCTTTATTGTGCTGTTATTACAAAGGGAACAGCAGCTGCTGCTATCGCTATCCGAATAGAAGGAACTGAATAACCTATAAATACTGAATGTTTGGGTAAAGCAGGAAAAGGCTAGGCTTAATCCAGATACAATGCTACCAATCCTTCTGGAGTGCTAACAAAAATCGTTTGGTTATCTCTATCTACTTTGGTAATAATTTCGTCACGAACGGGAATCAAAAGTTCCTTGCCGTCCTTTAGGACCTCAAAGAGGGCTTGGGAGGTAGTATCGTTAATACCCTGTATGGTTCCGATATCGCCATGGACACTATCGTACATAGAATATCCAATGACTTCATGATAGTAAAATTTATTGCCTTTAAGTTTGGGCAAGAAAGATAGGGGAAGGTAAATTTCGGAGCCCATAACCTTGTCGGCATCCGATTCATTGGCAACCTCTTCAAATCGTACCCTAAGCAGGGTAGATTTGTGAAGGCGGCTTTTTTCAATAAAAAATGGAACCAGATTGTTTCCAAGAGAAACAAATACTGATTCCAATTTTTCGTATAATTCAGGTTCGTCGGTATCTAATTTAATTAGAACCTCGCCTTTAAAGCTATGTTTTGAAACGATTTTTCCGAGGTAGAAACATTCTTCCTTTGTCATCGTTTCAAAAAATTACTCTGTTTCTGTAGTTTCTTCAGAAGCGGCATCAGTAGCTTGCTCAGCTGTTGCTGCTGCAGCGGCAGCTGCTTCTGCTAAACGTTTTGCGCTAACTGCTTTCTCTGCTTCTAAAGCCTTGGCCTTAGCATCTGCAGAAGCTTTTTCCAGACCACTTACCTTAGCATCCATAGCGGCTGCTTTCTCTTCTAACCAAGCGTTGAATTTTTCATCAACTTGCTCTAAAGTTAAAGCGCCTTTACGAACACCACCTAATAAATGATGTTTCAAAAGAGCTCCTTTGTGAGAAAGAATGCCTTTAGCAGTATCCGAAGGCTGTGCCCCGTTTTGTAACCATTTTACAGAGCTATCAACATCTAGTTCAATAGTTGCAGGGTTGGTGTTAGGATTGTAAATACCTAATTTTTCTAAGAATTTACCGTCTCTTTTAGCGCGAGAATCCGCAGCTACTACCCAATAGAAAGGTTTTCCTTTTTTTCCGTGTCTTTGTAATCTAATTCTAACTGGCATATCACATTAATTTGTAGGGTGCCCGACCCTTGATTATTAATTTATTTTTGGTTCTCGGCCTAAAAAGAAACTTCTTAAGCGGGTGCAAATATACGTTATTTCTGTTATGCCGCAATTTAATTTTAAAAATATAAAAGAATATCCTTGAAAACAACTCCTCTTTCCGATTGCGGTTTTTAGTATGCTTGCTATTTTGTAATTTTATCGCGCTTTATAACTCCTCAGATTTTTTTATGTACTTAATATTCGATACAGAAACTACCGGACTGCCTAAACGTTGGGATGCTCCTTATACCGATACGGAGAACTGGCCTAGATGTATACAGATTGCTTGGCAATTGCACGATTCGATGGGGAATTTGGTAGAAAGCCAAGATTATTTGGTACAGCCCGACGGGTTTAATATTCCCTATGATGCGGAGAAAATACACGGTATTTCTACGGAATTGGCCAAGGAACAAGGGGTGCCCATGGCAGAAGTGTTGGAGAAATTCAATATAGCCCTTTCCAGGTCTAAATTTGTCGTAGGGCAAAATGTTGGATTTGACCTGAATATTATGGGGGCAGAATTTCATCGGTTCCAGATGGCAAATTCACTGCACGACTTGCCGGTACTAGATACCTGTACCGAGCATACTGCACAGTTATGTCAGATTCCTGGAGGTAGGGGAGGGAAGTTTAAACTTCCGACCCTGACCGAACTGCATCAGTATTTGTTTGGAGAACCCTTTGGAGAAGCACATAATGCTACGGCAGACGTGGAGGCAACCACGCGTTGCTTTTTAGAATTGATCCGTAGAAAGGAATATACGATAGAGCAATTGGATGTTGCGCCAGATTATTTCAAAAATTTCTCGGAGGCCAATCCAAAAGAGATACAGTTAATAGGGCTAAAGCACATCAATCTAAAAAAGGCTTCTAAAAAAATAGCCGATAAACTGTGGGCACAGGATACCGAAGCGCCATCAAAGGAAGAGATTCGCGAGAATTTACAAAGCTTAAAAGAAACGCAGTTTGCCCATTTGCACAATCATTCCCAATTCTCGGTTTTACAATCTACCATTAGTATTTCCGATTTGGTGAATGCGGCAGCCAAGGACAATATGCCGGCCGTTGCCCTGACCGATCATGCGAATATGATGGGGGCCTTTCACTTTGTGCGGGCAGTCATAAACTATAATAAAAGTGTCCAGGCAGAGAACGAGGCGGCCATAGCCGAGGGAAAAGAGCCCGAAAAAAATGAAATAACGCCTATTGTAGGCTGCGAGTTTTTTGTGTGCGAAGACCGCTTGGATAAAACCAGAAAAGATAACGGCTATCAAATTGTCTTATTGGCAAAAAACAAAAAAGGCTATCACAACCTGGCAAAATTATCGTCCTCGGCATTTACCGAAGGCTTCTACTATGTGCCAAGGGTAGATAAAAAAATTATAGAACAATATAAGGAAGACCTGATCGTATTGACGGGAAACTTATATGGAGAAGTACCTAGTAAGGTTTTAAATGTTGGCGAAAATCAGGCCGAGGAAGCCTTATTGTGGTGGAAGGAGCAATTTGGAGAGGACTTGTACGTAGAAATAATGCGGCACAACCAAGAAGATGAGAATAGGGTAAACCCCGTACTCATTAGTCTGGCCCAAAAACACCAAGTAAAACTGGTGGCGACCAATAATACCTATTATGTAGACAAGAAAGATGCCAATGCCCACGATATTTTACTCTGTGTTAGGGATGGCGAAAAACAAAGTACCCCAATAGGGCGCGGGCGAGGATATCGCTATGGGTTGCCTAACCAAGAATATTACTTTAAGAGTTCCGAGGAAATGAAGTCCCTTTTTAAGGATATTCCAGAAGCGATCAGTAACATTCAAGAAGTAATTGGCAAGATAGAGACCTATGAATTGGCCAGAGATGTACTATTGCCTAAATTCGATATTCCGGAAGAATTTCAACATCCCGAAGATGAGCTTGATGGCGGTAAAAGAGGAGAGAATGCTTTTTTACGTCACATCACCTATAAAGGGGCAAAAATCCGCTATGGCGAAATTACCCCGGATATTGCGGAGCGATTAGATTTTGAGCTCGATGTTATTGAAAATACTGGGTATCCTGGTTATTTCCTCATTGTAGAGGACTTTATTCGGGAGGCTCGGAAAATGGATGTTTCTGTAGGTCCGGGCCGTGGATCGGCAGCAGGGTCGGTAGTGGCCTACTGCTTATGGATTACCAATATAGACCCCATTAAATACAACTTGCTTTTTGAGCGTTTCCTAAACCCGGATCGTGTGAGCATGCCCGATATCGATATCGATTTTGATGATGAAGGGCGTGGTCGTGTGATGGATTACGTAATTAAGAAATACGGAAGCAATCAGGTAGCACAAATTATTACCTATGGGACCATGGCAGCGAAATCTTCTATCAGGGATACCGCCCGTGTGCTCGATTTGCCCCTTTTTGACGCCGATAGAATAGCCAAGTTGATCCCAAACATGTCCAAACTGAATAAGATTTTTGGATTGGACGAGAAAGGATTAAAGGAAAAATTTAGGGCCGAAGAATTAGAAAAGGTACACGAACTTATCAGTCTTGCCGAGGGTAATAACTTGGAGGCAGACACCCTTAACTTGGCGAGGCGGCTAGAAGGGTCGGTGCGGAATACGGGGATACATGCCTGTGGGGTCATTATTACCCCAGATGACATCACCAAATTCGTTCCGGTAGCCTTGGCCAAGGATTCGGACCTGTATGTTACCCAGTTTGACAACTCGGTGGTGGAAGATGCGGGCCTGTTAAAAATGGATTTCTTGGGGTTAAAAACACTGACCCTTATCAAGGATACCGTAAAGATTGTAAAGGCCAAACATGGTATTCTTTTAGATCCGGAAAATTTTCCGCTCGATGATGTCAAAACCTATGAGCTTTTCCAACGAGGAGAGACTGTAGGGGTGTTTCAGTACGAATCGCCCGGGATGCAAAAACACATGAAGGATTTAAAGCCTACGGTGTTTGATGACCTTATTGCCATGAACGCCTTGTATAGGCCGGGGCCTATGGAATATATTCCCAGTTTTGTCCGCAGAAAGCATGGGGGCGAGGAAATTGAATACGATTTGCCCGCCATGGAGGAATACCTGAAGGAGACCTATGGGATTACGGTATATCAGGAGCAGGTGATGTTGTTGTCCCAAAAGCTGGCCGACTTTACCAAGGGTGAGGCCGATGTCCTTCGTAAGGCAATGGGTAAAAAGCAGATTGCCGTGCTCGATAAAATGAAACCTAAATTCATTGATCAGGCAAGCGCAAAAGGCCATGACGCCGTAAAATTAGAGAAGATTTGGAAAGACTGGGAGGCTTTTGCTTCCTATGCCTTTAACAAGTCGCACTCTACCTGTTATGCTTGGATCGCCTATCAAACCGCCTATCTAAAAGCGCATTACCCCGCAGAATATATGGCGGCCGTATTATCCAATAACATGAACGATATAAAGCAGGTAACCTTCTTTATGGAAGAGTGTAAGCGGATGGGCTTGGAAGTGCTGGGTCCCGATGTAAATGAATCCTTTTATAAGTTTGCGGTAAATAACGAAGGTGCCGTTCGTTTTGGAATGGGGGCCGTAAAAGGAGTGGGGCGTGGCGCCGTAGAAACCATCGTGGCAAATCGTGAAAAAGACGGACACTACAGATCGGTTTTCGATATGGCCAAACGAATAGATTTAAGGGCAGCCAATAAAAAAGCATTCGAGAATTTAGCCTTGGCAGGTGGCTTCGATTCCTTTGGAGACACCCACCGTGCACAATATTTTCACGATGAAGGAGATGGGGTCACCTTCCTGGAAAAGATCATGAAATACGGATCAAAATACCAAGAGAACGAAAACTCTTCCCAGGTGAGTTTATTTGGCGATAGTAGCGATGTTCAGATACCCGAACCTGTAATACCCCCTGCAGAAGAATGGGGTACTATGGGGAAATTACGTCGCGAAAAGGAAGTGGTCGGAATTTATATTTCCGGACATCCCTTAGATGATTTTAAAACAGAGATCAAAGCCTTTTGTAATGCCAATATCACTGCCGTAGCCAATATGGAAGAGCATGTAGGGAGAGAGCTCAGTTTTGCCGGGGTGATTAGCGATGTACAACATAGGGTCTCCAAAAACGGAAAGGGTTGGGCGTCCTTTATCGTGGAAGATTATACAGATTCGCTCGAGTTTAGGATGTTCGGGGAAGAATACCTGCGTTTTAGACACTTTTTAACGATCAATTCTTTTGTGTATTTTAAGGTGTTTATAAAAGAAGGATGGATGAATAGGGATACAGGAAAAAAAGGTGAGCCTAGAATGCAGTTCAATACCGTGATGATGTTGCAGGATATCATGGAAGCCTATGCTAAGAAATTGACCATTAAAATAGATATTACCCAGCTAAAAGAAGAGGGGGTAAGGGATTTGAAAAATATTATGGATGCCCACCAGGGAAGCCATCCTTTGAGCTTTATAGTGTACGAAATGGAGGAGAAAATAAAGGTGAATTTAAGTTGTAGAAAACAGAAAATCCAAATCTCCAGTGAACTGCTCCTACAATTAAATGAAAAAGATGTTCATTATAAATTAAATTAAGTGTATTTTGAAGTCCGATTGATTCCCTATCGTCAAAAGGAGCTATTGGAGGTCTTTTTTTATAAGCAATCATAAAGTTTATCGATCTAACGATAGATAAAAGGAATGTTATGTTTGTAAGGAAAAGGGAAAATAATTGTCTAAATTTGTATAATATTTAAATAAACGAAACATGGCATTAGAAATAACAGATGCTACTTTTGATGAGGTAGTTTTAAAAAGTGACAAACCAGTAGTGGTAGATTTTTGGGCAGCATGGTGTGGTCCTTGTAGAATGGTAGGTCCGATCATCGACGAAGTAAGTTCAGAATATGACGGAAAGGCTGTTGTTGGGAAGGTAGATGTTGATGCCAACCAAGAATTTGCAGCTAAATACGGAGTTAGAAACATACCTACTGTATTGGTATTTAAAAACGGTGAAATCGTTAACAGACAAGTTGGTGTTTCTCCTAAGAAGGTATATACTGATGCCATTGACGCATTGTTGTAATAATCTTTTTTTATAGTAATGAAGGCTCAACGAAAGTTGAGCCTTTTTTTGTGCCTCATTTTCAGGTCTATTCCCAAGGAATCTTATTGCAAAAGGCAGCTAAATTCGGTATCTTTTAACCTTTAATCGCATTATGGACATACAATCAGAATTACATAAGGCCCATTTGTTCCAGAATTTAGAGTTTCTGGCCAATCAGGTGGTAGAAGGATTTGTCAGTGGTATTCATAAAAGTCCATTTCATGGGTTTTCTGCCGAATTTGCGGAGCATAAAATATATAATGTGGGCGAGAGTACTAAGCATATAGATTGGAAGCTCTATGCTAAAACAGATAAATTGTACACCAAGCGTTATGAAGAAGAGACCAATCTTCGTTGTCATATGATCTTGGACAATTCTGCTTCCATGTATTATCCGCCGGTAAAGAACCTGAATCTACAAAACCTTAATAAGATCGGATTCGGGGTATTGGCCATGGCTGTTTTGATGAATATTTTAAAAAAACAAAGAGATGCCATAGGGCTAAGTATATATTCTGATAGCTACCATTATTACGCCTCGGAAAAGAGCAGCGAAAGGCACCATCAAATGCTTTTGGCAAAATTGTCGGAGGTCAGCACGGATACCGCGCCGCCCAAGGAGACCGATACCTATACCTATTTGCACCAGATAGCCGAAAAAATAAAACGCCGAAGTTTAGTGATTTTGTTCACCGATATGCTGCAATCCTCCAAGGAAGAAGATAAATTGTTCGATGCCTTACGACACTTAAAATATAATAAGCACCAGGTGGTTTTATTTCATTTGATGGATAAGGAAAAGGAATATCACTTTAATTTTGAAAATACTCCCAAGCGGTTTTTAGATGTAGAAAGCGGCAATTACATCGATTTATATGCCGATGATGTAAAGGAAAACTACCAAAATAAGCTCGAAGCCTATTTTAATGCCTTGAAATTAAAATGTGCGCAGTATAAAATAAAATATGTGGAAACGGATATAAATGCTGATTTTGTGAAGGTTATGAATACCTATTTGGTAGAGCGCAATAATTTTAAGTAAAAGTGATAAAATAAATTCAAAAAATGTTTGTCTAATTGAAAAAGGGGCTTATATTTGCACTCGCTAAGCGCAACGGTTCGGTAGTTCAGTTGGTTAGAATACCTGCCTGTCACGCAGGGGGTCGCGGGTTCGAGTCCCGTCC
>NZ_FQYX01000025.1:56615-61166 GCF_900141935.1 Arenibacter nanhaiticus
GGGATCATGACCAATTGTTGTGTTTATGCAAAAATTGTGGTTAATCTATAAAGGAAGAATTCTACATTTTTCACCCCTCTGAACTGTGCCCTGAAGGCTTTAATTTTTGCATTGAATGATTCTGCCGAGGCATTCGTACTTTTAGTTATAAAATAGTTCAGGATAGTTCTGTAATTAACGCTGATACTGTTAGCCACTGTTTGGAAGCTTTTAAATTTCTCCGTATGTTTAAATAACAAATTACTATTTGTTCAGTTGTCCTAATTTTTCAACTTTTTTCAACCATTTTATTCTATACTCTTCTTTTGATAATCTTATAGGTCCAATAGTAGTAATTCTGACTTTTTTCACTCCTATAAAATACAATGTTCCCTTTTTAATTGCATTATGACTTGGGTTTCCGTAAACCCATTTATAATACCAATCTGGTTGGTCTAAAGTACAAATTATTCGTGCCGTTTTCCCTGTAAAACGTTTGTCACTTAATAAAGAATTCTCTCTTTTGTTAAATGCAAATCCTGGAAGTAAAACTCGGTCTAAAAAACCTTTCATAATTGCGGGTACTGAACTCCACCAAACTGGATAAACCCAAACTAAATGGTCAGCCCATTTTAATTTGGCTTGAGCATCTATCAGGTCTGGTTCTAATTCTGTTCGCTTTCTATATCCAAATTGTAGGTTTGGGTTGAAGTTCAATTCTCCGATGTTAATTTCCTTTATTTCAGCATTCGATTTTTCAGCCCCTTTTTTATAGGATTTTGAAAGTGCAAAATTGAAACTTTCTTTATCTGGATGTCCATTTATGATTAGTATGTTTTTCATAAACCTAAAAATAAGTTTTCAATTTTCTTTCCAATTTCGTGCCTGTTAAATTCTCAATTTTGAAGAACTTATAAAGGATAAAACAAGTTGATACCGTTAAGAAGAATGTGCAAATTATGAAGCTGGCTACACTACAAAAAACAGCTAACATTTGTGTGCCGATTTCTCCCGAATATGAATCGAAATAATCTTGCCTTTCGATAAAATAGTTGTAAACGGCTATAGCGTATTCGTAAAAACCAACGGTAAGTTCATATAATAACCAAGTAGGATAAAACCATTTTCTAATAGGTTCCCACCATTTTCCCCAAATTGATTTCAGTTGTTTGTTGTTTTCTTCCATTTTTAAACCTTTTTACAAAGGTCATTTTAATGGAAGATGTATCATTTGATATAAATCAAATTCGGTTTTTTGGATTTCTTATTCTGCTTAATGTTTCAAGTGTAATTCCTAAATATGATGCAATGTGCGTAAGAGGTATTCTTTGGGTTATATTTGGATAAATATTTAAAAGGTGTTTGTATCGTTCTTCTGCCTTGTTGAACTGAATTGTATATAATCTTTCACATAGACCTAACATGGTTTGAGTAACAACTTTACTAATAAAACGTTCAAAATCGTGGTACTTCTTTGAAAGGCAATCAACTGTATCTTTTGAAAATTCAAGGACAACGGAATCTTCAATAAATTCAACATAATGAGGACTTGGCTCTTCGCTGAAAAAACTGATAATTGCAGCCATTATTTCATTTTCAAAAGTGAACCAGTCAGAAATGTCCTTTCCGTCTTTTAAATAATATACTCTTGAACAACCTTTTACAATTAAGTAGGCATTTTTAGAAAATTGTCCTTCACGAACTACAATCTCGCCCTTTTTATAACTTACAATTTTTGAATTCGCAATTAACTCTTGTTGACATTCATTGGTAATAGGATGATATGTTTCTCCAATTTTATTTAAGATTTTTTCAATATCCATTTGTTTAAGTGACTACTGTTTTTCGGTTTGATGGATGTTCGTCATAATGTTTGCCAACGGTTTGCGTATGAAGTGTGGGGCTTGGGAACTCGTCATTGTCAGCCGAGTACTGCTGGTTATTGAGAGCACTAAACGCTCTAAAACCCATGTCAGCCCCATATTTTATACCCTTTGTGTGTGCCCAGCATGGGCATCTTTTATCTACTGCAAAGTAGCTAATTAATCTAGAGGGTGCAAGTCCTTTATGGGCAGGGGTAACGCTTTGAACCATTAGTAAGTCGCAAGGGTGGTAACTGCGAGGTTACATCTGAAGGAAGCGAGACTACAAAACTCGGTACTGACGAACAGGAACCAGATATGAGGCTGTTAGGATGGATGAGCAAGCACATCATTGTAAAGTCCGAAACACTTTTAAGTGAATGCCGAAGCAGTAGATCTGGCAGGAATCGAGGGAAAGAAGATGTCATTACCTGGAGGGCGGAGCCTCAAGAAAATGTCCAGTGGACATTTTTAGCGAACGAGCCAGCCGGCGCGCGGCTAGTTTGCGTGTAACTAAATGGAGAAGTCAGCCGAAGTCAGTGTGTCACGAACAAAGTGTAAAATACTTTGGTGCTGTTTAAATGATGAGGGTAGGCCCCTCGGAGTCAATGTTCAGGCGTGGGCTTCAAACTGCCTTTATGTTACTAGACTTAAAAGGTCTGGTGAGAAGCGATAAAGGAAAAGGCATCCATACAGATGTCAAGTATGTAATAGAGAGACGAACGAAAGTAAACTATTGAAGAAGCGTCGAAAGCTGATTAGATGGTGTCGAAACCAAGGTCTTGACTTTGCCTTGGGATAAAAATGGAAGAGGAACCTGACTACTGCTTCCGTGGCATCCGGCGTAAAGATAGCGTGAATCTATTATAGGCATTTAAACGGAACGTGAGAACGTGTCGTCTCGATGTAAAGGGAAACCCTCAAGTGGAAGACCCACAAGAGCAAAAGTACCGATGCGAGGCACGCGGGCGGAACATCCCGTAGTAGTGTTGAAACTTCTGTAATGGAGGTGGAGCGAAGGGGATGTATTATTCAGTTTTTATCACAAAGAAAACTATGGTCATACCATAGGAGGTACCGAAATGATTAAAACAAAACCATTTAGTATTTCAAAGTTTGTCGTACAAAAAGCCTATGAGCGGGTAAAACAAAACCGCGGTAGTGCTGGAGTGGATGGCTTAAGCTTGGAAGATTTCGAAGAGGATCGCAGGAACCATCTATACCGATTATGGAATAGGATGAGTTCCGGCAGTTATATGCCTTCCCCAGTATTACAGGTAGAAATACCAAAGAAAGGAGGAGGTGTACGGCCGCTGGGAATACCTACGATAACTGATCGTATCGCTCAAATGGTAGTCACACTGAGTCTGGAGCCAAAGATTGATCGTATATTTCATAAGGATTCTTATGGATACCGACCGAATAAAAGCGCAATAGAGGCAGTAGGGACAACCAGGAAAAGATGCTGGAAGTATGATTGGGTCTTAGATCTCGATATCAAGGGATTCTTCGACAATATTCCACACGACCTGCTAATGAAAGCAGTGCGAAAACACACCCAATGTAAATGGATTTTACTTTACATTGAAAGGTGGCTCAAAACACCTGTAAAGAAATCCGATGGAACCCTTACAGAAAGGACAAAAGGGATGCCTCAGGGGGCTGTTATCAGTCCGCTGCTTGCCAACCTCTTTTTACATTACTGTATGGACGAATGGTTACGGATAAGATATCCGGACTGTCCATTCGAGAGATATGCTGATGATGGTGTGATACACTGCAAAACAGGAGCACAAGCGCGGGAATTAAGGGAGAATCTGGAAGAGCGATTGAAAGCTTGCGGACTAGAACTTCATCCGGAGAAAACAAAGATTGTTTACTGCGGAAAGGAAAGTCGAAACAAGTCCAATCCAGTTATTGCATTCGATTTTCTAGGCTATACGTTTAGAAGACGAAAGGCGAAAACAAAGCAAGGATATTACTTTACCAGCTTTCAACCGGCTATAAGCAATAAGTCCAAAGTGGCGATACGCGATAAAATGCGTTCTTGGAAGTTGCACAGAAGAGGGGGTAGTGATTTGAAAAGACTAGCTTCCATAATTAACCCAGTCCTTAGAGGCTGGATTAATTACTATGGAGCTTACTACAAATCTGAACTCTACAAAGTGCTACGCCATATGAATAAGCTATTGGTAAGATGGGCTACTCGGAAATACAAACGGCTACGAAGACGAAAAGGCAAAGCATTAAAATGGTTGGGGGAGATTTCAAAAAGAAATCCACACCTATTTGAGCATTGGCGTTACGGAGTCAAGCCACTGGTTGAATAATAACAGCCGTGTAAAGGGAGATCTTTACGCACGGTTGTGTAATAGCTACGATTTCGTCTGACAGTTAAGAGTTTTTTTAGGCATTTTGACTCTTGGAATAATTTTGGTTTAGGGGCTCGTTTGGAGCCCCCTGACCATTCCAGTCGTCGGACAGGTTATTCCTGACAGGTTGGTCTCCACCAGAGCCTGTTTCCGCTTTACCTGCCTCTAATAAAGGTACAATTTTATCGGATTGTAAATCCAACATTTTTTCATCAGCCAAATATTTGCTGTCCAGTAGGGTCTGCATCGGTGTTTTTCCAAAACAGTGCTTTCCTGTGTGGGTTCTTTCATTATTGTAATACTGCAACCAGCCATCCAGATCTACCTGTATTTCTTCA
>NZ_FQYX01000013.1:0-19369 GCF_900141935.1 Arenibacter nanhaiticus
AGATTACCGTGCCCATCATTGATGACATCATTATTGAAACAACGGAGAGCTTCACTGTAAACTTATCTAACATTTCAATAAACCTGATACCAATCATTACTCCGCAAGCCACGGGCAACATTATTGATAATGATAGCGACGATGATTTCCCAAGTGATGCCACGGTAAGTTGTGATGACATTCCTGAGGTGCCTATAATCAGCTTAGACGGTACAAACTGTAATTATTCCGAAATTTTTGAGGAAACCATTACAGGTCAAGACGATGAATGTGCCACAGAATATTTCATTAATAGAACATGGACCATGACCGATTGTGTAGGGAATATCCGGGTATATACACAGCAAATTATCGTTGAAGATACTGTAGCTCCAACCTTTGTAGAGGAGCTGCCACAAGATATAACGGTTCAATGTAATGAAGTTCCAGAAGCAGCCGAACTGACCGCTATAGACAATTGCGATCAAAACGTAGAGGTAGTCTTTACTGAAACCGTAACCAACGATGCTAATTGTGCTCTTGGTTATGTTATCAATAGAACCTGGACTGCCACGGATTGCGCTGGAAACAGCACTTCTCACACCCAAACATTAACCATTCCTATAGAGTTTGTTACCTTCAGTACGTATGATGAGGAAGTGACCATCATGTGCGGGGATGAAATACCCGAGGTGCCTAATATTGAATTCGAGGGTGGATGTGGATCTCATCAAGTTGTATTTGGTGAAGAAATCAGATTATCAGATGACACTGAAGATTATATGATCATAAGATCATGGGAAGCTACTGATGCCTGTAACAATGTAGAGAACCTTGAGCAAATTATTTTTGTGATGCAACCCGATAAAGAAACGGTCACTATAGACATATGTGTAGAAGATTCTTCTATTGACTTAATCTCCTATCTACCGAGTTCCTTTGAAACTGATGGAACCTTTACCGTTGTCAGCGGCAATACGGAATTGAATGGTAGTTTTTTCAATCCTGCCAACTTAGAAATCGGAGAATACCTCATCTCTTACGGCGATACGGATTCGGAATGTAAATACTATGCAGACTTTACTATTGTTGTCAACAAGGATTGCGTGCCTTGCGGCAGAGAACAGATTATTCCTTCCAACACCGTAACAGCAAATGGAGACGGTATCAATGACTTCTTTACGATTACCGGGGTTGAATATTGTGATTTTAAATTTGACCTGATGATTTTTAACCGATGGGGGTCAAAGGTGTACCAGTCTCAAGATTACAAAAATGATTGGGGAGGCACTGGTCCGAAGGGATCTTTTGGGGGCGCAGGAATGCTTCCGGCCGGAACCTACTATTACATCATCAATATAACTAACAAAAACATAGAACCTTTAAATGGTTACATCTATTTAGGTACTAAATAAACTTAGACCACATGAAAGCTATAAAAACTAGACATTTAGTAATACTGACATTGGCCTTTAGCTCGGTGGTTTCTGCCCAACAACTACCACAGTTTACCCAATATATGTATAACACCATTTCTGTAAACCCTGCCTATGCAGGTAGTAGGGGTACTTTGAATTTAACGGCACTGCACAGAAATCAGTGGGCAGGATTGGAGGGCAACCCTCAAACAACCACTGTTTCTGTGCATACTCCGCTAAGAAATGATCGTATTGGACTAGGAATCTCTTATATTAATGACCATTTAGGATTTGAAAGCACTAATTATGTTTATGGCGACTTTTCATATAGCCTGCTATTTAGTAAGGAATCAAAATTGTCTTTTGGATTAAAAGCAGGATTTACCAATTATCAATTAGAAAATCCGGATACCAATGATCCGTTTTTTGATTCTAATTTCAATAACTGGTCACCTAATGTGGGAGCAGGAATTTATTATACCACTAAAAGATGGTATGTAGGATTCTCGTCTCCAAGGATGCTTACCACCGACCTCAACAAAGGAGAGTTTCAAGCACTGGAACGAAACAGTTATTATGCCATTGGAGGGTTTGTTGTTGACATTTCACCAAATATTAAGTTTAAACCCACAGTGCTTTCAAAATTCACCAATGGAGCACCATCCTCTTTTGATGTCACGGCCAACTTCCTTTTCTTAGAGAAGTTATGGTTAGGCGTTTCCTATAGGTTCAATGATTCCGACAATTTTGGGGCACTAATTGACTTTCAGGTTTCCAAAGACATAAGAATAGGCTATTCATACGATATTCCCAGGGGTGATCTAAAACCCTATTCTAGTGGAACGCATGAAATCATACTCATCTATGAATTGGCATTTAAGAAAAAAGGACCCGCCAAATCGCCACGATATTTTTAGTAATAAAAGTTATTGCTCATGAAAAACTATAAAAATACAATTATCATAATCGTTCTATTGCTGAGCTCCTCACTGGTAATGGCACAATATGGGGCACAGAAAAAAGGGGATTATTATTTTGGACAATTTTCATATGCCAAAGCCATTAAGGAGTATGAAAAAATGATCGAAAGTGGTTTTAATAAAGCTTATGCGCATCAGCAATTAGCGGAATGCTACCTATTAATCAGGGAGTTCAAAAAATCTATTCCGCATTTCAAAGCCATTATTAACAATCCCAATGTGGCCACGGATTATTATTTTAAGTATGGTATGGCCCTTTACAGTGACGGGCAACAAGAAGAGGCCGAGAGTTGGCTCAAAAAATATAAAAAACACCATAAAAACGATTCTAGGTTAAGGAGGTATTTGAAAGAAGGAAACCTAGCTTCTGTGGTATTTAACAGTAGGCAGCGATACGATGTTTTTCCACTTCCCTTTAACTCCCCTGAAAGCGATTTTGGCAGCTTTGCCCATGAAGGGCGACTTTATTTTTCCTCTTCCAGAAAGGATTTGGTCAGTGGAAGCAATTATGGGTGGAATGACGAGCCTTGGTTAGATATTTTTGTAGTAAATGAAGAGGATCCAGAATCGATTCCAGTAAAAATCAAAGGAAATATTAACACAAAATTCCATGAAAGCTCCCTGATTTTCACAACGGACTATAAAAAAGATACAGTCGTATACTTTACAAGAAACAATTACTTCAAAAACAAAGAAGGTTATGGTGCCAAGAACGAAATCAATTTAAAAGTTTTTAGTGCCATTAAGATAGATGGTGAATGGAAAGTAAATAGAAGTCTTCGCATTAATAGCGACTATTATTCTACCGGACACCCCTTTATTAGTCCAGATGGCAAAAGGCTTTATTATACTTCCGACAGGCCTGGCGGATTTGGAGGAACAGATATTTATTACTCTGAAATTCACGAACGAGGTGCAATTGGGCCATCTATAAATGCTGGTCCAATAGTGAATACCGAAGGCAATGAAATGTTTCCTTTTATAAACAAGGAAGGTAATATGTTTTTTTCCTCTGACGGTCATCTAGGTTTTGGGCAGTTAGACATCTTTTCTACCATTACCAATGAAAACAACGAGATTGTGGATGTTATTAACCTGGGTACTCCTATTAACAGCTCTAGTGATGATTTTGGTTTCTTTGCCCATGAAGATGGCATTACAGGTTATATAAGCTCTAACCGTGAAGGAGGAAAAGGAAGTGATGATATTTATAAATTTAAATTTACCCCGTCCCTTACCTTAGAGGGATATGTCACCGATGGCATCAATGACAAGGTTTTGGACAGTGTTCGGATATCGTTATTTGATCAAACTATGAACACTGAGGTTGGTGAAATAGAAACCGATGAAAATGGGTATTACAAAATGTTTATCAATAGGGCTACCAACTATATGATAACCGCCTCTAGAAAGACACATCCTACTGCCGAGATATTTTTTAGCACCTTTAACACTCCCATTACTACTAGAGTCATACGCCAGGATATAATATTGGAGCCCGTACTTGACCTCAAGCTTTTGGCCAATCTCAAAAAAATATATTTCGATTTTAACAAGGCCAATATCAGGCCCGATGCTGCATTAGAATTAGACAAGGTAGTAAGACTGATGACCATAACCTACCCAGAAATGATTATACGTTTAGAAGCCCATACCGATCCGGTAGGAAGCCATGCCTACAATGACAATTTATCTGAAAGAAGGGCAAAAGCGACTTATGAATACCTAATTGGCCATGGCGTTCCCGTAGAACATATATTGTCTTATAAAGGATATGGAAAAAGGAGACTAATCAATAATTGTACTGGAAAAAGCGATTGTACCGACGATGAATTGGAATTAAATAGAAGAACCGAGTTCCCTATTGTTCAGATGAAAAACGGTCTTATAAAGAAACCTCAACCCAAGGCTCAACCCTATTAAATTTGATTTATCCTCGAAAAATCTAATAAGTCTTATCTTTGAACAAAAATCCTTGAATGAACAAACAGATAATAGTAGCCATTGGCATAATATTTAGCTTTTTAGGCTGTAAAGAAGCAAAGAGCACCAAAACAGCAGCCTTAAACGATGAAGTATCTATTATAGAAAAAGTTGCGAATGCCCATGGTTTTAAAGATTGGAAAAAAGTTAAAGAATTAGCGTTCACCTTTAATGTTGATCGGGATACCACACACTATGAGCGCAGTTGGATCTGGAACACTAGCACAAATGATGTCACCGCTATAGGCAACCAAGATACCATTACTTATAATCGCCATAAATTAGACAGCATATCCTATAAAATCAATGGAAACTTCATCAATGACAAATATTGGTTCTTGGCTCCATTTAATCTTATGTGGGACCGTCATAATTTCACCTTCGAACATCAAAAGGAATCGATAGCCCCAATTAGTAAAACTCCAGTGCAAAAATTAACGATTGTTTATGGAAATAACGGAGGTTATACACCCGGTGACGCCTATGACTTTTATTTTGGGGATGATTTTTTAATCAAGGAGTGGGTGTTTCGAAGAGGAAACCAATCTACGCCTTCAGTTACTACAACTTGGGAAGATTATAAAGACCATAATGGTTTACAATTAGCTACCATGCACAAAAATGAAGACGGAAGTTTTAAACTATATTTTAATCAATTAAAAATTACCTTCAAGACGCCTTAGTCTAATGACTTTTTCATAAAGTAAGTAGCCTCTAAAACTATGGCTATACTCAATCTCCAGGGTATAATAATATATTTAGGGGTATCTTTCTGTTACGCCTCATTACACCAACGGCCTCCAATGGTGCGTTTTATTATTTTTTAACTTTCATACCTACCGTCCCTTGTACGGGCCTATTCTGTCTAAATTTTACTATTACCACATTTTTTTGCGTTAGGGACCGCGGCGGCATCCCCGCAGCAAGGCAAGGGATATAGCCAAGGGCCCGCCCGACGAAGGAGGGAACGCCCATACAATTTTACTTTAATTTATAGGCATGGGGAATAAAACACACCAAGTTATGCCCTCGAAAAACTTTTTAGATTCACCAGTGATACTGTAAAAATAAGTCTAAGACAGCATGTATATTACTAGGGTAAATTTTTAGTGATACCGTCCTTTAATATTTGCCCAAATCGGAACATGTCCTCGTATGAACAATAGAATGGTGCCGGGGCCAGTCTTATGACATTAGGTTCTCTCCAATCGGTAACCACCCCTTGGTCCATTAAATAATGAAATAAGGCCTTCCCTTGGCCATGAAGAAACACCGATAATTGACAGCCCCTATCTTTTGGGGTCAATATTTCAAAAGTACCTTCTACCTCTTTATCAATTTCTCCAAGAACGAATTCTAAATAGGCAACAATACAATTTCTTTTCTCAATTAATGCCTTCATCCCTACTTCCTCAAACATTTCCAAAGAAGCTAAATACGGGGCAAGCGCCAAAACGGGCGGATTACTTACCTGCCATGCATCGGCATTAGCCATAGGCTCGAACTCGGGTTTCATTAAGAATCTGGTTTCCTTTTTTGTCCCCCACCATCCTTCAAACCTAGGGATATCGGTTGTATTTAAATATTGTTCATGCACAAAGATACCTGAGGCATTTCCAGGCCCACTGTTCATATATTTATAACTGCACCATGCCGCAAAATCTACTCCCCAATCATGCAATTCCAGCGCTACATTACCTGCTCCATGAGCCAAATCCCAACCAACATAGGCACCCTGATCCTTAGCGGCTTTGGTGATTTCTTTCATATTAAAAACCTGGCCATTGTAATAATTCACCCCTCCGATAAGCAACAAGGCCAATTCATCTCCAACTTCATTAATTGTAGCTATAATATCTTCGGTTCTCCAAAAGTTCTCACCTTCCCTTTTTTTCACCTCTACAATAGCCTCATCCGGATCAAAGCCATGAAATTTCACTTGACTATTAAGCATATATTGATCGGAAGGAAAGGCTTTTTCTTCGCAAATTATTTTATATCTCGTTTTGGTTGGCCTGTAAAAAGAGACCATTAACATATGGAGATTTACTGTTAAGGTATTCATCACCGAAACTTCTTGAGGTTTGGCTCCTACCACCTTTGCCAAGGGTGCTGCCAACCTTTCATGATAATCCCACCACGATTTTTCGGCATGGAAATGTCCTTCTACCGCAAGGTTTTTCCAATCCGTCATAATGTCATTCACGAATTGTTGCGTACGCTTTGGTTGCAATCCTAAAGAATTCCCTGTAAAATATATTACATCTTTATCATTGACCTTTGGAAAATGAAATTGCTCCCTGTATTTTCTCAGTGGGTCCTTAGCATCCAATTGTTGTGCAAAATTCAATGAGTTTTCAAATTCCATAAGTAGCTTTATTTTTTGTCAAAAATACAAATTACCCAACGAACTAAAAGGGTTCAATCAACATCCATTCGCATTTCTAAAATATGTGCTTTAAAGCCCACTTTTTCATAAGCCTTTATGGCCGGAGCATTATCATTATAAACCGTTAACCTAAGCTCCGTGAGTCTGTTTGTCCTTGCCCATTTCTTAAGGGCTTTCATAATTTCTTTATTAATTCCTTTGCCCCTATACTCAGGAGCTGTGTACATAAATCCTAAATAGGCATATTTTTTATGCCTCAAATAGGGTTTGGCCTGTTTTATTAAAGCATAACCAGATCCTACTATTTTAGTACCGTGGAGAGCGACTACCACTTCGGAATCTTTGGATAAAATTAATTCTTTAAGATCGTAATAGGTAATAGGGTCTTTTTTTAAAGTGCAGTCATAAGGCCTTTCTGCCAAAATAATTCCTTGTTCGAAACTTAATAAAACATCTAGATCTTCCAAGGTGGCCGCTCGAGAGACAAAATTTTCTACCATAAGAATGTAAGTTTTAGTACTAGGTGATTAACTAAACTATTAAAGTACCGGATAATTCCATAGTTTTGCAAAAATTTCAATATGCATTTTTTATCTCCCTTACTGGAAAAATATTTAGCTGACCATTCTGAAAATGAGCCAGAATTATTACAACGACTAACACGGGAGACCCATCTAAAAGTAATTCAGCCTAGAATGATAACGGGGCATTTTCAGGGTAGAGTATTAAGCCTTTTGTCTAAAATAATAGGGCCTAAAGCTATTTTAGAAATTGGAACTTATACTGGCTATTCTGCCCTATGTCTTGCCGAAGGTTTACAAAGGCAAGGAACATTGCACACTATAGATATCAATGAAGAGTTGTATGATATTCAAAGAAAATATTTTGATGCCAGTGATTATGGTTCCCAAATCGTACAGCATACCGGGGATGCCTTAAATATCATTCCAACATTGGACACTGTTTTTGACCTGGTTTTTATAGATGCAGAAAAGGTTAGTTACGACCATTACTTTGAAGCTTGCCTAAAGAAATGTCGTCCAGGAAGCATTATACTTTCCGACAATGTACTTTGGTCCGGTAAGGTCGTAGAACCTTTAAATCCGAAGGACAAAGCCACTAAGGTTTTATTGGATTACAACAGAAAATTAAAGGAAGATCCCAGAGTAGAAACCGTTTTGCTACCGATCAGAGATGGCCTTACCCTGAGCAGGGTTCTTTAATCCTTTGTACAACCTATAGCTAAACACTGCAAATAGGATCCCTACCATTGCTCCTACAATAAGGTCTAATGGGTAATGTACCCCTACATATATTCGGCTGAAAACAAAAAGGAACGGCCATATATAAAAGAAAAGGCCCCAATTAATTTTTTCTTTTAAAAATAGATAAACGATGGTGGTAATACCAAAGGAACTCGCGGCATGACCAGAAAAGAAACTAAAACCATAAGGATCTACAAGCACTCTGATCAATGATTTTATTTCATCATTATCGGCTGGTCGCAGTCTCGCGATCAATTCCTTCACAACACCAGTTACCATGGCGATGAGAATAACGGTACCAATAATGGTAATAAGCATCGACAGAGCTTCCTTCTTAGGATAGTTTTTGAAGATAAGAACAAGAAACAGAACAAAAAGTGGAATCCATGTAGAAAAATTAGTGATTAAAGACCAGAACAGGTCGTACCCTTCGATTCCCAGGTTGTTTAAAAAAATAAAACTATTCCTGTCCCACTCCAGTAATTTTTCGAACATACTACTTCCTTTTGACAACGCCGCTCACGTCATCAACGCTTTCTTTTACCTTATCGATTTCGTTTCGGATATCATTGGTAAAACTCGTATCTATACCTTGTTTCTCGGCACTTTTCTGAATTTCTTGCTTAATATCATCTGTTGCATCCCTCAATTGACGCATACCCTTCCCTAAGCCTTTGGCTATGTCTGGAATTTTGTCAGCTCCAAAAACCATTACCACGATAAACATGATAAAGAATATTTCGGCTCCGCTTATGAATAAAATTATAGTACTAAACATGTCACAAATATAATCAGAAGTTTTTCAGTTGCATATAAAAAACAGTTAACTTTTTTAGGAATTTAAATGAACTAAAAAGGCCCTATCACTGGTTAATGATAGGGCCTTTTTATACTAATACACTTTATTATTCTCCTTGGACATTCTTTTTAAATACATCAAAATCCGATTCCACCTCCTTAGAAGGCCAAGAATTATTGGTCGTATCAATATCAGCCGTCTCGGCCTTAGGATCTACAACAATCCCTACCAATTCTTTTTGAGAAGTAACAACACGTTTTACTTCCTTATCATTTTTTCTCCAAATCTGTGGAGGATAGGTTATGTTTTCCTTGCTACCGTCTGCATAAGTATACTCGACGATCAGCGGCATTGGAATTCCACCTGGTTTTACAAAAGTAACCTCATAAAAATATTTTGGCTCTTTTATGGCATCGCGTTCTGCAGCAGTCAACTTATCCATCATAAATTCTTTCAGAGGCACAGAATTTTCGGAAGGCGCTTTACCTTTTAACCCTGGATTAAAATCTTCACTATCTTCTTCAGCCAAATAAACTAAAGGAGGTAAATCTGCTTCCGTTATGTTTCTGGCAGCCATATATTGCTGCATTTTTTTTGAGGGCTGATTAGAAACATAGTATTTTTTTACATTTTTAACACCTATATCCACATAATCGGTAGTATAGAACCAAGATCTCCAAAACCAATCTAAGTCTACTGCCGAGGCGTCTTCCATTGTTCTAAAAAAATCTTCCGGAGAAGGGTGTTTAAACATCCAACGACGGGCATAAGTTTTAAAAGCGTGATCGAACAGCTCCCTCCCCATTACGGTTTCTCTAAGAATATTAAGTGCCGTCGCAGGTTTCCCATAGGCATTTGCTCCCAATTGGTATACATTTTCTGGGTTAGACATGATTGGAGCAATAGTACTTTGGTCTCCAGCCATGTAAGGAACAATTTTAGAAGCCTCTCCTCTTCTGGACGGATACTTACTATTAGGGTGAATGGCTTCTGGATAAATTTCACCAAATTCCTGTTCAGCTATATATTGTAAAAAGGTATCCAAACCTTCATCCATCCATCCCCACTGGCGCTCGTCAGAGTTAACGATCATTGGGAAAAAGTTGTGTCCTATTTCATGAATAATTACCGAGATCATACCATATTTTACCCTATCAGAATAGGTTCCGTCTTCATTTGGTCTTCCGTAATTCCAACAAATCATTGGGTACTCCATTCCTTGGTTCTTTGCATGAACAGAAATTGCCTTTGAATACGGATAATCAAAGGTATATTTAGAATAAGATTTCAATGTATGGGCTACTGCCTTGGTTGAATATTCTTCCCAAAGAGGATTTCCTTCTTTAGGATACATGGAAATAGCCATAACATCTTTCTCTCCTACCTTTACGGCCTGCATATCGTATACAAATTTACGTGAAGTAGCAAAAGCAAAATCCCTTACATTCTTAGCCTTTAGTTTCCAAGTTTTCTTTTTTTCAGAGAATCCTTTTTCTGCTGCTTCGGCCTCTTCCTGCGAGACTATGATAACCGGCTTATCGTAAGATTTTGTAGCCTCTTCATAACGCCTAAGCATTTCTTTGGTAAATACTTGTTTTCTATTTTGAAGCTCTCCAGTTCCATCTAAAATATGATCTGCAGGAACGGTGATATTTACTTCGTAGTCTCCGAAAGGAAGGGCAAATTCTCCACTCCCCCAAAATTGATGGTTTTGCCATCCTTCAACATCACTATACACGGCCATTCTTGGAAAGAACTGTGCTATTACATAGGCTCTGTTCCCATCTTTAGGAAAGTATTCATAGCCAGACCTAGCTCTGGTAAGCGTATGATCAGGAATATTGTACCACCATTTTATAGAGAAAGACACTTGACTCTTGCTCTTCAACACTTGTGGAAGGTCTATACGCATCATTGTTTGATTGATGGTATATGGCAATGGTTTTCCATTGGCATCTTTTACGTATTCAATATTAAACCCGCCATCGAAAGGCTCGTTCATATATTTTTGTACAAAACCTTCTACTTGATCTGCCATCGGAACTCCGCTACCATCCCGCAATGGCGATTTTGAATCCTTAGATCTTACATTTTGATCTAATTGTACCCATAGGTACTCTAAATCATCTGGAGAATTATTGGTATAAGTAATGGTCTCTGTCCCATAAAGTTTAGCTTCTTTATCGTCTAGTTCTATATCCATCTTATAATCTGCCTGTTGTTGATAATAATCAGGCCCTGGGGCACCTGAAGCAGACCTATAGGTATTTGGAGTAGCAAACTCCTCGTACATTTGTTTAAATCTATTCTGATTAAGATGACCAGGCTCTCTTTCCTTTTTCACTACTTCCTGCGCCATTCCAAAAGCGGCAAACAAGAACAACAGTGATGCAAAGACATGTTTTACTTTGTTCATATTTTTATTTTATTTATTAGCGGACGAAAATTAACTCTTTTTTAAAGAAACCTTAATGAAGGTCATAAATTTAACATTCCTTTATTACTCTCCTTTATAAGAATAAAACTCTTTTTTTTGCCATTGATTTTAAAATGAACAATATTTTGTTGTTCCTCAAAAACATCCATTAACAACTCGTTTTGCACGCTAATAGTTGTGGTTGTTTTTAGGTTTACCATAGGCACTTCCAAATAACAAATAACCATATCGGTATCGTACTTTCTCCCTATAAAAACATACTGTTTATGTTCTTCATTCAGAGAAATATTAAATTTTGCGTTCAGGTATTTCTCTATATATTCGGAAGCATTTGTAACCTCTTTTTTTGTCGCTAATTTTGTTTTAACACCATAGCGCTCTTCCAATGCTTTCTCTAGATCATCGATAAAAACACGGGTCGTAATTTGCAGTGACTGATCCTTTTCGGAATAGGCTATATTGCTAACGCTCACATAAAATTTATGGGCCATTGTAAAGGCCAAGGTTGGTATTATTAAAATAAAAACAAACTTCTTTAAAACTTGCATAAATATTCTTTTAGGCTACAAAAGTAAGCAATGACTGTACCAATATTTCTATTACTATTCATAAAACACTTTCTTGGAGCCATTGCCTACCCCCAAGAAAAAGCTCTAGTTCAAGCCATTATTTTCCCGGTAGTTTTGGCTTTTCTCTTTTAAATAATCCAAAAGTTTTAATTGATCTCCCGTTTCTACTAGCAATGAAAAGACGGGATCTATTTCACAGAAGTAAAAAAAATCGTCTAATTTCCCCTGAGGTATATTAAGGTCCTTGACATAAACGGAGTCTTGGAAAAAACTTTTGACACGTTGCGTTCTGGCATATTTTTTTTGAGTGGCCACTAATTCTTTCAATTGTTTTGTACGCCCACTAATACCATTGATTATGGGAAACAACGGTATAAATCCCCCACCAGAAGTAGCTTCGTACAATTGCCTTTCTGCCTTTGTGGGAATTCTTATATATGCATTTGGAAGCCCTAGGGTACTGGAAGTAATAACCGAAGGAGTAGACATATTCCCCATATCCCTACTTAAATCTCCACTTAAGTTATAGGGCATTACAATAACCTCATCCAATGCAATATTAGACTCTTCCAAAGGAATGGATAAAAAGGAACTTTCGAGAATAGCTTCATTTATCACAATGTTTTTCCTTTGGTACTGCACCGCGGAAAAAACTAGCGTATCATTGAGTTGTACAACAATTGTAAAAAAACCATCTATATTGGTGATTGTTGCTTTCTTTGTAGTAGTATTTAATACATGTGTTGCGGCAACATCACCGTCTTTGCTATACACTTTTCCTTCTATTATTTTTTCTCCCAAGCTTTGGCCATAGCCATATGTGGAGATGGCACACAGTCCTATAAAAAGCAATAAAACTTTAAAGCCCCATTTCCCTAAATGTCCCATTTCTTTAAAAAACACCATATAAACCAAAGACTTCTCCGCCAACAGCATATTCTAAAAGTCCTATTCTTGGACTTTCAATTCGTTTAAAAAGGTCTTGCTATGGGTTACCAAAAAATCTATTAACTGAAATTCATTGCTTTTCTTCAACAAGGATTGCCCTGGCATCTGAGCATCGCAGTACAATAAAAATTCGTTTATCTTGTCTTGTGGAAGTTTTAAATCTACTACAAAAAACTCATCATCATACACCTGTCTTAGTACTTCGCTCACTTTTAAAGGAGCTCTTTCTTCCTGTGCTTTATCCCCTTTGGTTGCATTTAGGAGCGCTTTAAAAATATTAACAAAATTTATCCCGTCCTTCATCCCTTTTTCAGATTGTGACAACGCAATATTTTCGACCTCGGTAGAACGGTCTGTCTCATACTCATACTTATGCAAAAGTAGTTCCTTATTGGTAACCTGAATAAATTTCTCTTGATTTTCCGGTGTTACCACCACCTCATCTAATTCTGTGACTTTTTCCTTTACTTCCACTACCAAACGATTTTTCTTAAGAATTTCATCTGTAACCTTAACAACCTTTAATTGGTAATTAATGGCTGTAAAAACAATCTCATCTCCTTCTTTTACATAAATCCCAAACTCGCCGTTATCATTTGTAATAGTAGCTTTTTCCGTATTTACATTAATTACGTTTTCATTAGGAACGTTAACATCTCTATAAAGCACCTGTCCCCTTAAATATATTCTGCCATCGTCTTGAGAGTACCCAGCGGTTATCATTAAAAAGGTAATTATAAAGAAATATATTTGTCGCATTTTTTATTTAAATTTAGATAAATTAAGCTATAAAATGGGTGTTTTCTTATAAAACTTTTCCCTTACACTTCCCATTTATTAATACCTATCGAATGATCAAGGAGATAAAGAAAATTTAAGTTGGCCTTAAAAAAAAGAAATGGACCATTAATCTTTTGTTAATTTGTAGTTTGAGCGTATTATTGGAAATTAGAATATGAGAAAATTATTACTTGCCAGTACTTCAACCTTGTTTGGACAAAGCTATTTGGAATATTTATTAAAAGAGTTACAATCTTTTTTTATTGGCGTTAATGTCATCACTTTTATTCCTTATGCCAGACCTGGTGGTATTTCCCATGACGACTATACAACCATGGCGGCAACAGCTTTTTCTAAAATCGATAAAAAAGTTATTGGCTTACATACTTATAAAGACCCTATAAAAGCTATTTCAGAAGCCGAAGCCTTTTATACTGGGGGCGGAAACACCTTTCTTTTGGTCCAACAACTGCATGAACTACAACTATTAGAGCCTTTAAGAAATAAAATAGAAGCAGGAACCCCTTATTTTGGCACCAGTGCAGGCAGCAATATTGCTGGCCCCAGCATGAAAACCACCAATGACATGCCAATTGCCTATCCGCCTAGTTTTGATACTTTAGGAGTTGTCAATTTTAACTTAAACCCTCATTATTTAGACCCAAATCCCAATAGTACCCACAAAGGGGAAACTAGGGAAACCCGTATACGTGAGTTCCATGTATTTAATTCGACTCCCGTCATTGGATTAAGAGAAGGAGACTATATTTTGGTTCATGGAAATCGAAATAGCCTAAAAGGGAAGGGCAGTGCCCGGATCTTTGAAGCTGGAAAAACACCTTACGAAAGTCAAGTCATTCCTTTTTAACGGAATTAGAATTCCTTTTACCTATTAACTCAAGTATTTTAGCCGATAAAAACAGAATTATGCCTTTATAATTCTATTTTTGTTAACCCCATGATTCTTAACACCATAAGACGATATTGTCTTGATAAGAATCGTACTTACCAAGCTTAAATTACCCATGACTATCGGGACATTGTTCGATAGAGTACTAACCATTGCGTTTACGGAAAGTGTCCTATGTTCGTCCATGGCGGTTCCAACCTATCATAAATTAAGAAAACCGCTATAAAAGTATTCGTCTCCAAGAAGGAACGGGTATTTTAACAACATAAGGTTTTCGTTTACTGGTGGAAAACAACAAACATAAACAGATGAAAACCTATAGCTTCCTCCTATTTTTTCTCCTGCTGTTTGGCATTTCTGCCCAGGGGCAAATTAAAATTGGGGATAACCCACAAAATATAGCCCCTGGATCAGTATTAGAATTAGAAAGCAGTACCAGAGCCTTAGTTATTACCCGTATCAGTACCGCTCAAATGAACGCCATTGTTCCCCTACAAGGCGCATTAATCTATAATACAGATTCTAATTGCATACATTATTACAATGGAACCCAATGGTTAAATCTATGTGATGCTCTTACCAATTCAGGGAATATTAGTTTGGAAGACAATGGCGATGGCACCTATACATTTACCAATGCCGACCAAAACACTACTATAATTCTTAACACCACCAATACTAGTTTTCTTCTAGAGAACGGCAACTTGGTTTTAACAGACAGCAACAATTCCTCTCTAACTGTGGCCTTAGACTCCATAAACATCAATACTTTTTCTTCTGACTCTACCATTGCGATTTCCAAAACCAATAATAACTATGATTTTAAGGTTGCTGAAATAAATGGCACCCATATTCAAGATCGAAGTATTACCAGGGAAGATATTTCGGGTACTGCCATTAATGGAGGTTTTCACATACAGAATAGATCTATTACTGCTATAAAAATGCAAGCAGGCTTACTAAACGATGTACTTCAAACTCAAATTGCGGGTAATCCTCCTCAACCCACAGCAGTATGGGCACCCTTAAACAGCAGTAATATCCTAGGGCAAAATTTAGAGGTGGGAGATAGTTCCATTACTATAGAAGGCGGAACGGGTGCTACCCTTTTAACTGCTAGGGTTAGGGTTTCTGATAATGGAATTACTACTGAAAAAATAGGGACACAAGGAATACTAGATGCCAATAAAATTTTAGGGACCGATGCCAATGGTGACCCAGAATGGCAAGATGCAGCAACGACCGCCGCTAGTTTAGGACAGAATGTGATTTCGTCTAATGGGAGTATTAGTGGAGTAATGGATAATGCGGCCTTAGTAGGTATGGATTTACAGGTAAATGTAGATGGAACTACCATAGAAATTGACCCAACCAATGGACTTCAAATAAGAGATGATGCGATTACCTCGGAAAAAATAGCAGACTTTCAAGTGGGCACCCCTCATATTGCATTTAATTCCGTCAATTCCGATATATTATTAGATGGGCACGTTACCCTATCAAAGTTGGCCGACGGAGGTTCTGCAGGGCAACTTATGCGTTGGGATGGCAATGAGTGGCTTTTAGTTGGGGAATCTGATTTAATTGTTACCGAGACGGATGGTATTATTGGGAATGAAATAACGGGAGCCACAAATTCGACCTTAATAAGATCGGGAGATGGGGATAACATTTCTCCATATACCTTGGCTGTGAACACGGATGGTATTACCTCCATTGAAATTCTGGACAACACCATTACTGACATCGACATATCGCCCTCGGCAGCGATTCTGGGAACAAAAATAGACCCTAATTTTGGTGCTCTTCCAGTTTCTACCACAGGTACCCTGACTTCTGGGAATACCACTGTAAATGGAACTTTGGAGATTACAGGGCAAACAACTATTAATTCAGGCATAAATGCTACTCTCCTTCCTTTGGACAGAGGAGCTCCAGATCAGGTCTTGACCACCGATGGTGCAGGAGCAGCCAATTGGCAATCGCTACCCGTAGACAATAATACTACCTATACTCCAGGGGAGGCCCTTACCCTAGTTGGGACCGTATTTTCGGTGGCCGATGATCAAATTACTTCCGAAAAAATTACAGATACTACCATAGAAGATATAGATATATCGCCCTCGGCAGCAATTCAAGGAACAAAAATAGACCCTAATTTTGGTGCTCTTCCAGTTTCTACAACAGGAACTCTTGCTTCTGGGAATACCACTGTAAATGGAACTTTGGAAATTGTAGGGCAAACAACTATCAACAATGGTCCAGCTTCTACCACTCTACCAACCGACAGAGGAATCGCAAACCAGGTATTGACGACAGATGGTGCAGGAACAGCTACATGGGCTAGCCCAACAACTACCATCGCCGGCACTTCAGGATCTATATTTTTTGCCAGTGATGATGGCTCCGGATCGGGTTCGCCCATTGAAAATAATTCAGAAATATTTTGGGACGCTACCGATAATCGGTTGGGAGTGGGCACAAGCTCTCCTTCCCATAAGCTACAAGTTGTTGGTGCTATAAGAGGCTCGGCTATTCTTAACGCCAACGGCACTTCAAGCCTTCCCTCCTATCGCTTTGCTGAAGACTTAAGTACGGGAATGTACAGATCTGCCGGACCTATAGGGTGGCTCCGATTTGCTACTAATAACAATGAAGCCATTACTATCGATCCTAATCAAAGGGTAGGCATAGGGTCCCCTACTCCTAACTCTACCCTCCATACTGGGGGATCATTTGCTACAAATATTAGAATCGATAACTCTATAACAGTAGTTATCACCGACAGTGATCATACAGTAATAGTTAATACTGGAGTTACGACAATACAATTACCAACCCCTTCAAGCGACAATATAGGCCGCATATATATAATTAAAAATATTTCAAGTATAAATATTTCTATAACGGACTACCTTAATAGTAACGGTTTAAACGAAACTGATGTTTTTCCTGGCGTCACACAACTCCAAAGTGATGGCAGCAACTGGCAGCAAATAAATTAAGGATGAAAATGCATGTCCACATACTGCTTCTTCTATTCGCGCTTAATCTACAAGCCCAAACGGCACTGTTTAATAGTGGCAACATTCGTATTCACGACCAAGGACAGATTGGCTTTCATACGAATCTGATCAACAATGCCTCTTTTGACCAAAACCTAGGTCTAGCGGGTTTTTATGGGAATAATTCCATCACAATATCAGGAGCTTTTATACCCATATTTTATGACACAGAAATATCCAATGATAAGGGAGTGTTACTGGATACTGGGGTAAGTACGGTAAACAATACCAATTTTATAATCGGCAACTTTATCACCCCTAGACCACAACAGGACCTTTACTATAATTTTATGGAAGATGCCTTCTACGTCGGAGAAAATGGCTCCTCAAAAATTGCTGGCTATGCAGCTGTCAACAACCAACAAAACTTTACATTTCCTATTGGGGATGACGAACAGCTTCGCCCTCTAATTTTAAATAGCAACGACACCAACACCTTCGCCAAATGTGCCTATTATTTCGAAAGTGCCGCTAGTCCCCCTAGCTTTCCACAAATTTTTGATTTAAGTAAAAAACCCAGAACTATTGGAGAAATAAGTAGCACAGAATTTTGGCACTTGGAAGGAACTATTCCGTCTACTGTAAGCATAAGCTGGAATGCCCGAAGTAATATTGCTGCCATTACCGGAGATGCTATGAATATTATCCCTGTAGGTTGGAGTATAACTGGTAGAACCTGGGTAAATTTAGGAGTTACGGCCTTAAGTGGTGACTTGGCAATGGGATTCCTAACTTCGGATAGCTTTATACCCAACGATTATGCTATTATTACTTTTGCTTCGGTAGCCACTCCAAAAGAGATATTGACACTTGATAATTATTTGGTCACCCCAAATAGCGATGGCATCAACGATTGGCTGTATATTCCGGAATTAGAACTTTCTAATGACGATACTTTAAGAATATATGACAGGAATGGGCTTTTAGTCTATTCTGAAAATAATTACACCAACGGTTTCACCGGATTTGCCAATAGCGATAATATAATCGTAAACCGTAAAATAGGGCTGCCTTCTGGAGTATATTTTTACCTGATTGCTATGAAGGATCTTAATCTTAATTACCAAGGTTTTCTCTATCTAAAAAGATAAAATATTCTCTTTCGTCCATTGGGGTGATTTTCTTTCATTCGTCCAACAACATTTTTCTAGGGTAAACACCTTACATCTTCCTTATAATAGTTACTACACCACAAAAAAAGGCCTGTTAACAACATTTAGGTGCCTCCTCGTTCTTGGTTTTTTAATTTTAACAATCCTAAAGCTCCATATATTCCCCATTATATGAATTATAAAAAAATACTAACCCTGCTATTTTTGATTGCAACCAATATTGCAATAGCGCAGGTTAAAATTGGACAAAATCCGAACAAGATTGATGCAGCCTCCATCATAGAACTGGAAAGCACTACCAAAGCATTTGTTTTAACTAGAGTTTCTGCAACTCAAATGGAAAATATTAAGCCTCTTCGTGGGGCTTTAGTTTTTAATACGGATACCAATTGCGTCCACTACTTCAACGGTATCCAATGGCAAAACCTTTGTAATACTTCAGATGCTTCCAGGAACAGTGTTGGCATAAAATCTACCGTGGACAATGGCAACGGCACCATTACCTTTAATTATACGGACGGAACATATTTTACCACTTCAAACCTGACAGGTCAAAGAGGCTTAAAGGGCGCTGATGGAGCGAAAGGAGATACAGGTACCACTGGTGCAACCGGAGCCAAGGGTGACAAAGGAGATATGGGTGCCACTGGGGCAACAGGAGCACAAGGAATCCAAGGTGAAACTGGAGCTACTGGCGCCACTGGTGCCACTGGAGCGGCAGGAACGGATGGTATG
>NZ_FQYX01000013.1:21019-104151 GCF_900141935.1 Arenibacter nanhaiticus
GGAATCCAAGGCGAAACTGGAGCTACTGGAGCCACTGGTGCTACTGGGGCGGCAGGCACGGATGGTATGGACGGTGCAACCGGGGCCAAAGGTGATACGGGAGCGACAGGTCCACAAGGTGTAAAAGGTGATAAAGGAGAAACCGGAGCTACTGGCGAACAAGGAATCCAAGGAGAGACCGGAGCCACTGGGGCGACCGGTGTACAAGGAATCCAAGGTGAAACCGGGGCTACTGGCCCAACGGGTGCCCAAGGGGCCACAGGTCCACAAGGTCCTTCTGGTGAAAGTGAATCTGGAGGTGGATTTGTTCGAAAGATCAGAAAAGTCAATAGTGATACGACCTTAAAACTAGATGACTTTACCTTAATCATTGAAGGAAACAACCAAACTATTTATTTTCCTTCAACCGCTGAAATTGGCCAGATTTACGTTGTTAAAGTTATGGGGACTAATACCAATACAAATATTAACGACAACGGGAATAAGACGTTAAAATTAACAAATAACAGTGTGAACTGGTTTCAATTTGATGGCGCTAACTGGCATCTAATAAATTAAGATAAGAAGCAATTCAGAATTACTCCTTCTTTATAAAACCTTTGATTACAAAACAACAAAGCAAGTCCAATAGTATCATGAATACCATAAAATACATAGTTAATATTCTTCTTTTTGCCAGTGCATTTTATGCAAATTGTCAAGAGGCAGTCCATAACTATGGTAGCATCCAAATACATGAAACGGCTATGGTGGGCTTTCATATGGATATTATTAACGATGGGACTTTTGATGAGAACAAAGGATTGGTAGGGTTTTATAATGAAGATAATGCATTGACCATCTCTGGGGCTTTTGCCCCGATCTTTGACGATTTGGAAGTGGCCATTACGGATGGACTATATCTAGAGACGTCTATGGGAGTGAACAACAATCTTAATTTTGTCGATGGCAATATTTTTACCCCTAAGAATAGAAGCGATATAGTTGTTCGGTTTTTTGACCAAGCCTTTTATGTTGGCGATGGTATAAAAACTAAAATTGAGGGCTACGCTACCGCAATCAATAAGGACACTTTTACCTTCCCGGTTGGGGATGATGATCGTATTAGGCCTATGACTGTTATCTCTGACACCATCATTCCCCTGTCCAAATGTGCTTATTTCTTTGAAGACCCCAACGGTCTTGAAACAACCCAAAGGAATAATGAATCCAAGAAGTTAGATTTTAACGTAAAGAAAGTAAGCTCCAAGGAATATTGGCGTTTAGAGGGCGATAATCCCGTACAAGCAACCCTGAGTTGGGATACCAAAAGTAATATTGGTAGCCTCGGAGAATATCTTAGTGATCTTATTGTAGTGGGGTGGCGTAAAAAAGACCAGAAATGGCAGAACCTTGGAAATGCAATAGTGGAAGGAGAAATAGGCATGGGCAGCATTACTTCGAATACTTTTTTACCCAACGACTACGAACTGATTACCATTGGTGGAATATTAGATCTTAATGAAGTATTGACAACAATTGATTTGGGCAATTATTTTTTAACACCAAATGGCGATGGAAAAAATGATTTTTTGGTGCTAGACGGTATCACGGAATCTCCCAATAATCTATTGCAAATATTTAATAGATTTGGCGTTTTGGTATATTCTAAAGCTAATTATAATAATGAGTTCAATGGCTTATCAAACCAAAAAACACTTATAAATGGTGATAGAGGACTGTCTTCGGGAGTATATTTCTATATCCTCACCTTACATGATTTAAAAATAAAACATCAGGGTTATATGTATATTTCGCAGAAGGCAACCCCTTAATTCCATGTCTGTAACATGTAGGCTCCCCTACTCTATAAAATAATTTCCATGAAACATATGTTATCTATTTATTCATCTGATTTCCTTATATTTAAATAATTTACTAGTCCTATGCATAGAAGATCTTTTATAAAAAAAAGTAGCTATACTGGTTTAGCCATGTCTATTTTACCAGGGCTTAGCCTTAGTAAAGAGTCCCAATATTCGGTCTTGGAATTGATGGGAAAAACTAGTATTGACCTTTTTGGAACAGAAATTAACCTTAGAAAGGAAGCCCATGATGCTTTTTTAGACATGAAGAAAGCCGCTTATAGCGATGGGGTAGATTTAAAAATAGTGTCGAGTTACCGAAATTTTCACCGTCAGGATGCCATATGGGAAGGCAAATACTTACAATTTACGGAGCAAGAAGGGATGTCTCCGCCCGCAGCTATTGAAAATATTATTCAATATTCTACCATACCAGGAACAAGCCGCCATCATTGGGGTACCGATGCGGATATTATTGACGGTTACCCAAGAACTACAGGTGATGTTCTTGAGGTTGAAAAATTCGAGGAAGGCGGACCTTTTGCGTATTTTAAAAAATGGATGGATGAAAACGCTACCAAATTTGGCTTCTATTTGGTCTACACCGAAAACCCAAAAAGGAAGGGTTTTAAATACGAGCCCTGGCATTACAGCTATGCTCCCCTATCCGTTCCGATGTTGACAAGCTTCAGGAGAAAAAATATTTTTAAATTGTTGTTGGAAGAAGACATCATAGGAAAGGAAAATTTTAGCTCTGGCTTTTTAAAAGACTATATACAGAACAACATACTATCTATAAATCCGGAATTATTATAATTATTTAGAGTATTGACCTGATAATTAAGCATCATGAAAAGAGGCAGTTGGAAAATTAGAATATTTATTGGCGCAGCCATTATAGCCTTTGCTTTTATTCAACGTTGTAACAATAAAGAAAAAAACCCATATACCGGAAGGGTCCAAAACATTAGTATGGATACGGAGCAAGAAATTGCCATTGGTTTACAAACAGCTCCTGAAATCGCCCAACAATATGGCGGTCTTTATCCCGATGAGCGTATGCAAGCTTTTGTAGATCAAATAGGAAATAAACTTGTTAACAATAGTTTGGCAAGAGAGACACCTTATCAGTACGACTTTCATTTACTTGCCGATGACAACACCATAAATGCCTTTGCCTTACCGGGCGGACCGGTTTTTATCACCTATGCCCTATTTTCTAAATTGAACGAAGCACAACTTGCCGGTGTGTTGGGACACGAAATTGGACATGTCATAGGCAGGCATTCTGCCGAAAGAATAGCCGATAGCAATTTTTGGAAAACCGTTACCCTAGGAGCTTCTGTAGGTGCGGATGCTGGGGATATTGTAGGAAGCATAGGTAGAACCACTCTTTTGACCAACGGTAGAGAAGATGAGTTGGAAAGCGATGAATTGGGCGTTCTTTTTATGATAAACGCTGGATACGACCCCCATGAAATGATAAAAGTAATGGAAATATTAAAATCGGCAGCAGGGGAAAATAACATTCCTGAATTTCAAAGTACACACCCCGATCC
Source organism: Arenibacter nanhaiticus (assembly GCF_900141935.1). Lineage (GTDB taxonomy): Bacteria > Bacteroidota > Bacteroidia > Flavobacteriales > Flavobacteriaceae > Arenibacter > Arenibacter nanhaiticus. Next base: position 24,423 of record NZ_FQYX01000013.1, read on the forward strand.
GGATAACAGAATTGAAAAAATTAAGGCTGCCATAAAAAAACACCAAGAAGCATTACAACGATAAATCACTAAAAGATAATAAGTTATTCATTATCTTTTAGTACCTTGCGTCCATACCCAAACTTATTGCTACCTCATACCAAACTCTTATAGCTTTGATTAATAATCATTAAAAAAGGACTATATGGGAACACTATTACATTTTAAAAGTATTTATCTGGAAGCGTTTGAGAATTGTAAGCCAGAGATTGCTGTAGTACTCTTAAAAATTTACTCTATTTTTTGTATGGCCATGATATTTATGGCCCTTTATGCCTTTGTTTACAGAGCATTTACTGGATTTGAATTTTAGATTTACAATTTTAGCAGAACACTAGAAGAGTTTAACAGCATTTAAAATAACCTATTGGGATTTCCCAATAGGTTTTTGGGTCCTTGAAAAATGTGATTACTTCTTCAATTGATTTTCAATAATTCTCAATGTTTCAAAAGCATTAGCTTCTTGTGCATATTTTTGGGCCGAATAACCACTATTACATCTTAGTGTAATATCGGCACCATTTTTAATAAGAAGTTCTAAAATTGCTCCTCTATTATAGCGGGCAGCAAAAATCACTGGCGTTTTTCCCAAAGATTTTTGATTTACATCAACGCCGTTCTCTAAATAGCGTTTGACCGATTCGATATCTCCTTTTACAATAGCTTTGCAAAAAGGTGATATTTCCTCGATTTTAATGGTAGTTTCTGAGTCATTTCCCATTCCATTGCCCGATAGATTTTTGGCACTAAGTCCATAAACCACAAGCAATAATACTCCAGTTGTGATGATGATTGTCTTTCTCATGATGAATAATTTTTAAAAGTTTTTTGATGATAATTAATAGACCTGTCCAGGGGCCATTTGTTTCAGCATAACATATTAAATAACATAATTTTAACAGTTGGATCGTTTTCGAAGGTTCCATTTACAACATCGCCCCTATCGTATGTGAAATTTTCAAAAAAGCTCCGTTATATGCTAGTTAAAGAGCTTAAATCGTACTATTTTTGAAGTAGAAAAACATAGAACATGAACAAGAAAGTGATTTTAATGATTTTGGATGGCTGGGGAAAATCTCCAGACCCTAAAGTCTCTGCAATAGAAAATGCCAATACTCCATTTATAGATTCTCTATATACTACTTATGCGAATGCCAATCTTTTAACCGATGGTATGAATGTAGGCTTGCCGGAAGGCCAAATGGGAAATAGCGAAGTAGGCCATATGAATTTAGGTGCTGGCCGCATTGTTTATCAAGATCTGGCAAAAATAAACCTTGCCATTGAACAGGACACCTTAAAAGACGAACAGGTTCTTAAAGATGCTTTTTTACATGCTAAAAAAAATAATAAAACTGTACATTTTCTTGGGTTACTAAGTGACGGAGGCGTACATAGCCATACCTCGCACCTTAAAGGTCTTATTAGTGCCAGCGAAAGCTACGGGATTAAAAACACCTTTATCCATGCCTTTACCGATGGTCGTGATGTAGACCCTAAAAGCGGTGTAGGTTATTTAGATGACATCAATAATTATTGTGCCGATAAAAATGCGAAATTGGCTACTGTAATAGGACGTTATTATGCAATGGACAGGGATAAAAGGTGGGAACGAGTAAAACTTGCCTATGACCTTTTGGTGAATAGTGTTGGAACAAAAACCCAAAACATTTCTGAAGCTATCAAGAGTAGTTATGAAGAAGGTGTTACCGACGAGTTTATAAAGCCAATAGTACTTACAAACGAAGAGGGTGCGCCTTTGGCCAATATAAAAGAGGACGATGTTGTAATCTTTTTCAACTTTAGGACAGATAGAGGTAGAGAACTTACACAGGTCCTTAGTCAGCAAGACATGCATGAGCAAAACATGCATAAATTAAACTTGTACTATGTTACAATGACCAATTATGACGAATCTTATACAGGGGTTAAGGTAGTGTATGACAAAGACAATATCCAGGACACCTTAGGCGAAACTTTGGCCAATGCCCATAAAAAGCAAATTCGTATCGCAGAAACTGAAAAGTATCCGCACGTTACCTTTTTCTTCAATGGGGGTAGAGAAATTCCGTTTGAAGGGGAACAACGAATTCTATGTCCTTCTCCCAAGGTAGCCACCTATGATCTGAAGCCCGAAATGAGCGCTTATGAAATTAGGGATGCTATTATTCCTGAATTGAATAAAGGGGAAGCCGATTTTGTTTGCTTAAATTTTGCCAATCCAGATATGGTTGGACATACTGGAGATATGCAAGCTGCTATTAAAGCCTGTGAAGTTGTAGATAGATGTGCAGAATCTGTAATAAATGCAGGTTTAGAAAATGGATATACGACATTGGTCATTGCAGACCACGGGAACTGCGAAACCATGGTTAACCCAGATGGCACTCCTAATACGGCCCATACGATCAACCCGGTTCCGTTAATTTTAGTAGACAAGGACCTAAAAAATATAAAAGATGGTGTTTTAGGTGATTTAGCACCTACTATTCTAAAATTAATTGGTGTACCACAACCTAAATTAATGACTAGGGAGTCATTGGTATAAAGGTTAAACTTTTAATAAATTATAACTCAACACCTTAGGAACTCTGTGTTTTTAAAGTATTGTTTTACATTTGTATTCTATGGTAAAAATTAAAACTTTAGAGGAGATAGAATTAATGCGTGAAAGCGCATTAATAGTGAGTAAAACCTTAGGCATGCTTGCTAGTGAAGTAAAACCTGGTGTAACCACCTTGCATTTGGATAAGCTTGCAGAGGAATATATAAGAGATCATGGCGGTGTACCTGCATTTTTAGGCCTCTACGATTTCCCAAATTCTTTATGCATGAGTCCTAATGCCCAAGTAGTTCATGGTATTCCCAATAATACCCCATTACAAGAAGGTGATATTATTTCAATTGATTGTGGTGTTTTAAAGAACGAATTCTACGGCGATCACGCCTATACGTTCGAGGTTGGTGAAGTAGCTCCGGAGGTTAAAAAATTACTTCAGGTAACCAAGGAATCCCTTTATATTGGCATACGCAAATTTAAGGCAGGAAACCGCGTCGGCGATGTGGGTTATGCCATTCAAAAATATACCGAAGACCACGGTTACGGTGTAGTCCGCGAATTGGTAGGACATGGATTGGGCAGAAAAATGCACGAAGATCCGGAAATGCCAAATTATGGGAAACGAGGAAAAGGCAAGAAATTTGTAGAAGGTATGGTGGTTGCCATTGAACCTATGATAAATCTAGGAACTCAAAGGATAAATCAGTTACAAGACGGATGGACTATATTAACGGCCGATAATAAAGCTAGTGCCCACTTTGAGCACGATGTAGCGATTGTTAACGGAAAGCCCGAAATTTTATCTACCTTCGCGTATATTTATGAAGCCTTAGGTATTAAAAGTAATGAAGAAGACGAATTTCGTCAAAAGGCATTAGTATTGTAATCCTTCTTTTAAGTCTTCAGGATACTTATTAATTCCCTATACCAAGTACTAGCAGTACCTATTTTTTAACAACGAACCAAGTTTTATATCTTTAGAACTTGGTTTGTTGTAATATGACTAACCATTTATGAAACGTATTTTCAAGTTTTTTCTTAATACCATTCCACGCCCATTATTAATAAAACTGAGTTATCTCGTTAGACCCCTTCTCTCTGTTTTCTTACGAGGAAAGAGGTATACAGATCCAATTGATGGAAAACAGTTTTCCAAGTTCCTCCCGTATGGATATGAGAACCCTAGGGATAATGTTTTGTCCCCTTCTACCCTATCATTGGAACGCCATAGACTATTATGGTTGTTTTTACAAAATGAAACCAAATTTTTCACGGCAAGGTCTAGAGTATTACATTTTGCCCCTGAACAAGCCTTTTATGATAGGTTTAAACTACTAGATAATATAGATTATACCACTACGGATTTAGATTCTCCGTTGGCCGATGTCACCGCCGATATATGCAATTTACCCTTTCAGGACAATTCCTTTGATGTCATATTCTGCAATCATGTTTTAGAACATATTCCAGATGATACAAAGGCTATGCAAGAATTGTACAGGATATTAAAACCAGGAGGTTGGGGTATTTTTCAAGTTCCTCAAGATTTAGAAAGACAAACTACCTATGAGGACGATAGTATAACCGACAAAAAAGAAAGAGCTAAAATATTTGGACAATATGACCATGTGAGGATTTACGGGAAAGACTACTTTGACAAACTCAGAAGCATAGGCTTCAAAGTACATGAAATAGATTACACCCTTAAAAACCTCACCGCAGAAGAAATTGACCGTTATCGACTAGCAAAAGGAGAAATTATTCCCTTTGTTTCGAAGCAATTACTCTAGGATCATCTTTTTAAAGCCTTCGGTCATATATTCTTGGGTATTCCCGTTTTCACCGATATAGATAATATATCCTTCCAGATTTTTATGACCTTCCAAAATAGCTTTTGACTGCTCAAGATCCATTGCCATAAAGCCTGTTGCAAAAGCATCGGCGGTAGCACAATTCTCGGCGACTACCGTAGTGGCCAAAATATTTGAATTTTTAGTAAAACCGGATTTTGGATCGATGGTGTGTACATATTTCTCCCCTGTATTTTTATCGACCCTATATTTTCTGTAATTACCAGAAGAAGCCATGGCCCTATCCTTAAGGTTAACTAACCTCTTAGACGTTCTATTTTCTCCCATTTGAGGATCGTCTACAGCCACTACCCACTGTTTTTTCTTTATGGTATTTTCACCTTTAGCAACCAGTTCTCCCCCTACTTCCAAAAGGTAATTTGTTATTCCTTTGCCATCTAACATTACCGCTAACCTATCTATAGAATAGCCCTTAGCGATAGCATTGAAATCGAAATAAATATTTGGATTCTTCTTTTTGATTTTGTTTTCTGCAGTGAGTAAGACCTTGTTAAATCCGACAAAATCCAATAAACTATCTACTTTAATACTGTCTAGTTCTATCTGTTCACCTGGTCCAAAACCCCAAGCATTTACAAGAGAGCCTACTGTGGGATCAAAATAACCATCGGTTTTTTCGTAAATTGCTTTAGAAAGGTTAAATACCTCTTGAAACATATGATCTACCACTAGGGTTGAATCTCCTTTATTAATCTTGGAGATATCAGAGGTTGGTATATAAGTAGACATAGAATGATTAACCACCTCAAAGATAGAATCTATTTGTTGTTCCAGTTTTAACTCCTTATCGGAAATAATGATAAGATTATAGGAGGTTCCTAAGGCCTCCCCGGAATGAACATTTTTAACTAATTGATTCTTTTCGCCACAGCCTTGCACCATAACAACCAATAATGCTCCTACTCCTAAAAGCCTCTTAGGATATTTTAATAAGTCCCTCATAATCTTCAATATAATCTTGGTTTAAATAAACAGGCAAATCTTTATCTGTAGCGTTGTACAATCCCACTCCGGCATAAAAGGCATCAGCTTGATGTTTTTCGGCATGCTCCTTCATTTTTTTCATCAATACGGGGTCGTAATCCGTAGGATCATGAGGATAGGCCACAGCCCTCACTACTATAAAGTATAATTGCTTGTCTTTTAAGCAAACATATTGTGGATTTTTCTTGGGCTGACTATTTATCCCCATAAACTCAAAGCCATTGGCTTCTAAATGCTTGCCAACAATATTCATGGCCAAATTATGCAATTCCTGCGCTGTCAAAGGTGTACTCATACTACAAAATTAAGACAAAAAAAACCGATGTAAAATACATCGGTCCTTAATATTATTATAAGACCTGTACAGTTTTTATACCATGCAGGTCTCTTAAAATTTAATGGTTATCCTCCAAAATCATCAAATCTGATATGCTCATCTGGAATACCGAAATCTTCACCCATTTTCTGAACTGCTTTGTTCATCAATGGAGGTCCACAGAAGTACAATTCAATATCTTCCGGAGATTCGTGGTGGTTAAGGTAGTTTTCAATTACACAATTGTGAATAAATCCAACAAATCCATCCCCTGGGGCATCTATATTTTCTTTCACCTTCCAATTATCTTCTGGCAATGGTTCTGAAAGTGCCAAATAGAATTTAAAGTTAGGGAATTCTTTCTCTAATCTATAGAAATGATCTAGGTAGAATAATTCTCTCTTAGATCTACCTCCGTACCAATAAGTAACCTTACGGTTTGTCTTTAAGGTATTAAACAAGTGATATAAATGAGATCTCATTGGCGCCATACCTGCTCCACCTCCTACATAAAGCATTTCTGACTCTGATTCATTGATAAAGAATTCTCCATAAGGTCCTGAAATAGTTACAGGATCTCCTTTTTTCAAGTTAAAGATATACGAAGAAGCGATACCTGGATTTACATCCATCCAACCGTTTTTAGCCCTATCCCATGGCGGAGTAGCGATACGAACGTTCAACATAATTTCTCTTCCTTCAGCTGGGTAAGAAGCCATAGAGTAAGCTCTTTCTACAGTCTCCGGATTCTTCATCACCAAAGGCCATAAGTTAAACTTATCCCATTCTGCTTGAAACTTATCTGGTGTCTCGTGCTCTTCTGGATGCGCAGTGATATCCATATCAGAGAATTTCACCTCACATGGTGGAATTTCAATTTGGATATACCCACCAGCTTTATAGCCCATATCCTCAGGGATTTCGACTACAAATTCCTTAATAAAGGAAGCAACGTTATAGTTACGTACAACGGTACCTTGCCATTTTTTAATACCAAAAACCTCTTCAGGTATAGTAATATCCATGTCTTGTTTCACCTTTACCTGACAGGCCAAACGGGCACCTTGAGTTAATTCTTTTTTAGAAAAGTGTGGTGTTTCGGTTGGTAAAGCCTCACCACCTCCAGAAAGAACGTGACATTCACACTGAATACAGGTACCCCCACCTCCACATGCTGAAGGAAGGAATATTTTTTGATTTCCTAAGGTAGATAACAAAGACCCCCCTGAACCAACTTCTATTTTCTTTTCGCCATTTATCGTAATGGTTACCGGTCCTGATGGTGACAACTTTTCTTTTGTAAAAAGTAAAAGAGCGACCAACAATAACAGTAGCACCATAAAAGCAACTACCGTAATAATTATTGTACCAAGTGTACTTGTAGCTAATATCATTTTTACTCGTTTATTATAGCATTGTTGTATGAAACTGAATTCCCATCAGTTTCTTTAATCGTTTTAACTTCTTCGGTTTTCTGAACGGTATTCTTTTCAACCTCTGCTGGAGCTTCGTCACCACCAGTAAGCATACCTCCGAAACTCATAAAACCAATAGCCATAAGTCCGGTTATAATGAAGGTAATACCAAGACCTCTTAATGGAGCTGGCACATTAGAATAGCGTATTTTTTCGCGAATAGCAGCAATTGCCAAAATAGCAAGGAACCAACCAATTCCTGAAGACAAGCCGTAATTAAAAGCTAATCCCAAAGATTGAATATCTCTAGACTGCATAAACAAAGATCCCCCAAGAATAGCACAGTTTACCGCAATTAAGGGTAAAAATATTCCCAAGGAATTGTAAAGTGCAGGAGAAAACTTTTCTACCACTATTTCCACCAATTGTACCATCGTTGCAATGGTAGCAATAAACAAAATAAAGGATAAAAAGCTTAGGTCATAATCGGCATATTCTGGCCCCAACCAAGCCAAAGCCCCATTTCTTAAAAGATACTGATCCAACAACCAGTTAAGGGGTACCGTAACCGCAAGTACAAATATTACTGCGGCTCCCAAACCTACTGCAGTAGTCACTTTTTTAGAAACGGCAAGGTAAGAACACATTCCTAAGAACGTGGCAAATACCATATTATCTATGAATATGGATTTAAAAAATAATTCTACATGTTCTAACATAACATTCTTTTCTTAATAATGACTACTAGTTTTCTTCTATTAATGCTTTGTTACGCGAGCGTTGTACCCATATAATGATACCAACTACTATTAAGGCCATGGGCGACAACAACATAAATCCGTTGTTTTCGTACCCAATAGCATATAGACCAGTTTTTTCGATAGGATCTCCTAACACCTTAATACCTAATAAGGTACCCGATCCCAATAGCTCTCTAAAGAATCCGATAATCACAAGGATCAAACCGTATCCCGCAGAGTTACCAATGCCATCTAGGAAAGATTTCCATGGTCCATTCGCCAAAGCGAAGGCCTCAAAACGTCCCATGATAATACAGTTAGTAATGATTAACCCAATGAAAACAGAAAGAGTTTTGCTCAACTCATAAGCAAAGGCTTTTAACACTTGGTCTACAATAATCACCAAGGTAGCTACCACCACCAATTGAACAATAATTCTGATCTTCGAAGGAATTATATTTCTCATCAAGGAAATAACAACATTTCCCAACCCCAGTACAAACACAACGGACAATGCCATTACGATTGAGGCTTTAAGTTCTGCTGTAATTGCCAATGCGGAACAAATACCCAATACCTGGATGGTAATAGGGTTATTATCTGCTAATGGATCTAGTATAAGTCTAGAATCTTTTTTTGAAAGTAGTGCCATTGTTTAATTTTTAACTCTTATGGTTTCCAAATAAGGTTTATAAAGGTTTACGCTTTCTTTGATCATTGCAGATAAGCCGTCACCTGTAATGGTTGCACCTGCCAATGCATCAACTTCATTATCGTCTTTGTCTTCATTGGTAGGGTCGTTGTTTCCTTTTGCCACGGCAATACCAGCGTAACGATCATTATCAAGGATAGACTCTCCAATAAAATCATCCATAAAATAACGTTGCTTAATATTTGCACCGAGTCCTGGAGTTTCACCTTTATGATCAAAATACACTCCTTGAACTACCATGGTTTCATCCAAGGCTACAAAGCCCCAAATAGCATCCCATAATCCTTTGCCTCGCATAGGGATAATGTAATTCTTCTTACCGTCTTTTTCCCCGACAAAAACAGGCAACCTTCTTGTCTTTCCGTTTTTAGCCCTAGTTTCTTCTGCTTTTAAATCTATCAAATAAGCATTAGGATCCGAAGTAATATTCTCTCCTTCAATCACTAATTGTTCTTTGATATATTTAGAAAACTCACCAGCTACTTTATCTGTTGAAACAAAATTAACGCTTCCTTCGTCTTCATTTTCATTTACACCCATGGCGTAAAGAATATTTTGTTGCTTTTCCAATCTTTCGTTTTCCCCAATTCTTTCTTTCAAGGATGATGCGAAAAATGCTAAAAGCGACCCAACGACGATCACCATAATAGCGGCGAACATAATTGTGTAACTATTTTTTTCTGTATTAACTGCCATGATTATACTGTTTCTGCTTTTAATTCTTTTGCTTTTCCATGAGCTCCTCCTGCCAAATCTTTACTAGCTTGAAGACGCTTCATTCTTTTATTAACGTTTGCTCTAACCACGTAGTGATCAATAGTAGGAGCAAATACGTTCATTAACAAAATAGCCAAGAACACTCCTTCTGGATAAGCTGGGTTAAACACTCTGATCATTACTGAAATAAATCCGATAAAGAATCCATATATCCATTTCCCTTTATCCGTTTGAGAACCAGTAACTGGATCAGTAGCCATATAAACGATACCAAAAGCCAAACCACCTACAAGTAAGTGCTTCCAGAACTCAAAGCTCATCAATCCATAAAACTTAGAAGTTTCTGCGATCCAACCTAGTTCTGTTGCACCATTAAAAATAAGTCCCATAACCAAAGCTCCGGCCACGGCACTCACCATAATTCTCCAGCTTGCGATCTTAGTAAAGATTAAGAACAACCCTCCTAACAAAATAAGGAGCGTAGAAGTTTCCCCTACAGAACCTGGGATAAATCCGAAAAACATATCTGAGATAGAATAACTCATTTCAGATCCTCTTCCTTGTGCTAAAAACCCCAGGATAGTTTCTCCAGAGATTGCATCAGGCCCTCCTGCTTTTTCAACTGCTTGGTGTACCCAAACCTTATCACCACTCATCCAGGTAGGATAAGCAAAGAACAAGAATGCTCTAATAGTCAATGCTGGGTTTAGAATATTCATTCCAGTACCACCAAAAACTTCTTTTCCAATAACTACTCCGAAGACAACAGCTACAGCCAACATCCATAATGGTGTATCGATAGGAACGATCAACGGCACTAACATACCGGTAACCAAATACCCTTCTTCCACTTCGTGACCTTTAATTACCGCGAATATAAACTCTACGACAAGACCAACAACATAGGACACAATTACTAAAGGCAATACTGTCCATGCTCCCATTAAAAAATTCTCCCAGGTAATAAAATTACCAAAAAGAGATGCTTGACGGATAACGCCATTCGCAGCATCTACCGCAGCGTAATGCTGATATCCTGCATTAAAAATACCGAAGATAAGCACTGGCACCAACGCCATGATTACCGTATTCATCGTACGCTTCAAATCATCCACGGCACGTACATGTCCGCCTGAGTGCGTAGTTTCATTTGGAGTATATAAAAAAGTATGCAACGCATTAAAGGCCGGAGCCATCTTTTTACCCTTATATCTCTCCTTAAGGTTATGTAAATTACTTTTTAAGCTCATCTTTTATCCTATTTCTTTATATAATAAATCCAAACCTTCCCTGATGATTTGTTGGTGGGGCTGCTTAGAGATGCAAATAAACTCCGTTAGAGAAAAATCTTCAGGAGCTACTTCATAAAGTCCCAATTGCTCCATTTCATCAAGATCTTTAACCATGCACGCTTTTAGTAATTGTAATGGGTAAATATCTAATGGAAAAACCTTTTCGTACATTCCAGTAACCACAAATGCTCTGTGCTCTCCGTTTGTATTGGTATTTAAATCGTATTTTTTATTTGGGGTCAACCAAGAAAAAGTAAGTGATCTTGTTGTTGATATCTTATCAAAAACTGGTTTATTCCATCCAAACAGCTCATAATCGTCTCCTTCTGGAATAGCGGTAACGGTACTGTTATAATACCCTAAATACCCATTAGGTGTAGTTTGACTACCTGTTAACACATCGCCATTAATAAGCCTGAAATTCTCTGTATTCACACCGCTAGCATAAAGAAAGGTTGCGATTTCAGCTCCTATTTTAGTAACATAATACTTAGGTTCCTTTACACTAGAACCTGCCAATGCCACTATTCTTTCGGCATTAAACTTACCGCTCAGCAACAACTCACCAATAATCACCAAGTCTTGTGGAGTAACCGTCCAAACAACTTCTCCTTTATTAATAGGATCTATTTTATTTATCTGGGTACCTACCAAACCAGCTGGATGCGGCCCTGAAACTCTATGCAGTTCAATACCGCTCATAGCTTCAAGAACAGACTGACTTCCTTTACCCACAGAAACATGTACTTTGCCAGAAGTCAATTTCGCCAAGGCACCGATAGCAGCCTGCAGCTCTTTTTCTTTTCCTTGAAGAATATAATCTAGATCTGCCGACAATGGACTCGTCGCATAACCGGAGATAAAAATTGCTTTAGGCGTAACGTCCGGATTCGCAATAATATCGTACGGCCTTTGTTTTATAAAAGACCAACATCCAGATTTTAAAAGCAGTGCTTTAATTTCTTCCGTGGAAGCGTTCTGCGGCACAATCGTCTCGTGCTCAACAAATTCCTGGCTCTTATCGGCCAAAATCTTTAAAGTTAAAATCCTCCTTCTTGCACCTCTTACTACCTCAACCAGTTCGCCGCTCACAGGAGAAACAAAAAGCATATCCTCTTTATCTTTATTAAAGAAAAGTGGTTGTCCAGCCTTTACCTCAGCCCCTTGCTTAACTAACATTTTAGGTGTAATACCGTGAAAATCCTGAAGATTAATCGCATAAACATTACTTAAAACAGCTTTGGAAGTTATCTTTTCCGCTTCACCAATAAGATTAATGTTCAAGCCTTTTTTAATTCGAATGTCTTTTGACATATTTAGTAGACCTTAGGTTATCAAAATTTCGAGCAAATTTAGTACTTAAAAGAAAGTTTTCATAATTATTACCCATAAATTTAGAGATTAAGGCTTGCTAAAATATTTGACCCGCCATTTTTCTTACCTTTACGTAAAATTATCATAAAATGCGATCCTATTTTTATACGATAATATTTCTATTAGGCACCTACCTATCTCCTGCTCAGGTACAAGAAGAAATAAATCCCCCTTCGAATATTAAATCTATAATTTTCAAAGGTCAAACTGACGACCAATTTCCCATCGTGTTATTAGGAGACCCTATATATTTAGAATTTGACGACCTTTTCGCTAACGAAGAAGACTATTATTTCAAAATTATCCACTGTAATTACGATTGGACCCCCTCGGCCCTGCTCAAATCCGAATACTTAAATGGCATGGACAACCAACGAATCACAGATTACAACAACAGTTACTCTACCTTACAGCCATACTCTAACTACAAGCTTTCCATTCCAAATGAGCACTTAAGTTTAAAGGTGAGCGGTAATTACCTAATCGCTATTTACAACAACTATGATGAGCTTCAATTTTCCAGACGATTTATTGTCTACCAAGACCTGGTATCTGTCCAATCCGAGGTAAAGCGCTCCAGAGATTTTAATTACCTCAATGAAAAACAAAATGTACAATTTTCCATCAACGCCAGTGACATCTCCTTGGTCAACCCAAAAAAAGAGGTAAAAGTCGCCATCTTACAAAACTACCAATGGTCCACAGCTAAGTACAACCTTACACCTCAATTTATTTTAGGAAACACCTTAAGCTATAAGTACGACAAGGAAACCAGTTTTTTTGGAGGCAATGAATATCTGAATTTTGACACCAAAGACCTAAGGGCCCCCAGTGCTGCCATTTCTAAAGTAGCATTGAACGATCTTTACGAGCACTACCTTTTCCCTAACGAATACAGACATAAGCACCCTTACACCTATTTTCCTGATATCAACGGCGATTTTGTAATTAGAACCCTCCAAGGAGAAAACAACTCTACAGAAGCAGAGTACTCTTTTATTCACTTCTATTTGCCATACTCTAAAGAATTAGGCCTTAACAACGTATATGTTTATGGTAAATACAACAATTACGCTCTTAATGAAGAAAACAAAATGACGTACAATGAGGACAGCGGGTATATGGAGGCTACCATAAAAATGAAACAAGGTTTCTACAATTACAAATATGTTGTTGAAAACGAGGACGGTGACATAGAACTAAATACAGTATCTGGCAATTTTCATTTTACGGAAAACAATTATTTAATACTAGTCTACTATAGAAAATTTGGCGATATCTATGACAGTATTATCGGAATAGGCTCTGCAAACTCAACCTCTTTAACCAACTAAAACAAAAAATGTAACTGTTTCCTATTTACAATCTATAAAATCGGATTCCTATGAAACATATTACGACTCCGAAAGGGCGATACAAATTAAAGCACCGAGGTACAAAGTGCTTAAACTGTGACCATTCATTGGACATCAGTGATAGATTTTGCCCTAATTGTTCACAAGAAAACAGCACTAAAAAACTCAGCCTAAAGGTTTATATAGTCGAGTTTTTCTCCACCTTTATTGCTTATGATTCCAAACTAATAAGAACCTTATCCCACCTCTTGTTTCATCCCGGCAAGATGACTAAAGACTACATTCTGGGAAAAAGAGCTAGCTTTACGAATCCATTTCGGTTTTTACTAAGTTTATCTATAATATACTTTTTACTTCTAAATGCAACTGGAGATTACACGCAACTTGACAATATCAACACTCCCGATGATAGCAATTTTTTATTTTCCGGAATATCGGAATTGAATATCGATAACAACGACAGTGACACCAAAGGAATCAACCCCTCAGACTCCCTAAGCACAACACGAAATTTAGATAGTTATAAAAAAAGTAAGGATTCGGTCATACTTCGTAATCCGGAGGCATATTTTGAAACTATAAAAGATAAAACCACCCTCAACCGAATCACTAAAAAGATCGACTTTTACAATACGCTTATTAGAAATGAAAAAGTGTATTCGTTTAAGGCACTTTATCAGAAATACAATATCCCCAACACTAAGGAAAACCTCTTTTGCTATAAAACCACAAAAGGCTTATTGAAGGCTTTTAATCAACCTGGAAGCTTTATTGCGGCGCTTATATCGAGACTTCCGTTCTTAATTTTCTTTTTACTTCCAATATTCACCTTGTTCATTTTCCTGACATATGTCAGGAAAAAATATAATTATACCGATAATCTAATTTTTTGTTTCCACAATCAATCAATGTTATTTATATTGCTCATTACAAGACTTTTAATAGATACCACATTCAGCATAAGCAGTAATATAGTTTTCCTTTTAATATTTGGAATATACCTATACAAAGCTATGCTTAACTTTTATGGCCAAAGCAGAATTATGACTTTTGTTAAATATATGTTTTTAAACGTAGTGTTTCTTATTTTAGCAGTACTTTCAGTGGTTTTGCTTTCGTTAGGAAGCATTTTAACATATTAGAATTTATCGTTATGACAACACAGATAACCAAAGGGATTAAAATATCGGTAATCACTAGTTTTGAAGGCACATTTTTCAAAAACTACAAAATGCATTTTGCTTTTGGATATACGATTACCATCGAAAACCAAAGTAAAGATTCTGTGCAGCTCACTTCTAGACATTGGCAGATTTACGATTCTCTAAACGATTTAGAAATTTTAAACGGGGAGGGAGTGATAGGCAAAAAGCCTGTTTTAAGACCTGGACAATCTCACACCTATAGTTCTGGCTGCTTATTAACCTCTACCATTGGAGCTATGAAAGGCCACTATAACATGGTAAACTTAAACAATTCTGAAAAATTTAGAGTACAAATCCCCAACTTCAAATTCAGTGCACCATTTGTTCTAAATTAGCCATAAATTACTTATAATCTTCGTTTTAATATCGCAGATGCTTTTATTACCTTTGCCTTAATTTTAATCTAAAATTCAAAATCATGGGTAAAGGATTTTTTCAAGTCCCCACAGCGTATAACGAACCTATAAAAAGTTTTGCTCCCGGAACTCCGGAGAGAGAAGCTGTTCTAAAACAATACAAGGCATATTTTAACGATACGGTTGATGTACCAATGTATATTGGCAGTAAAGAAGTTAAAACAGGGAACACCAAACCTATGTCTCCTCCACACGACCACAAACATATTGTTGGGCAATACCACCTTGCCGACAAGGAGCATGTTACTGAAGCAATTGACAATGCTTTAGAGTCTAGAGAAAAGTGGGCTAATTTGGCTTGGGAACAACGCGCCGCAATTTTCTTAAAAGCAGCAGATCTAATCGCTGGTCCTTATCGAGCTAAAATAAATGCTGCTACGATGATTGCCCAGTCGAAAACCATACATCAGGCAGAGATTGATGCGGCCTGTGAATTCATCGATTTTCTTCGTTTTAACGTAGAATACATGACCCAAATATACGCAGAACAACCAGAATCTGCCGAGGGTATTTGGAATCGTGTAGAGTACAGACCCTTAGAAGGATTCGTATATGCCATTACTCCGTTTAACTTTACTGCTATTGCCGGAAACCTTCCCGCAAGTGCTGCTATGATGGGTAATGTTGTTGTTTGGAAACCAAGCGACCACCAAATCTTTTCTGCCAAGGTTATTGTTGATATTTTTAAAGAAGCCGGACTTCCTGATGGTGTTATCAATGTTGTGTACGGCGATCCTGTTATGATTACCAAAACAGTTATAGACCGTCCGGAGTTTGCAGGAATTCACTATACAGGCTCTACTTTTGTATTTAAAGAATTGTGGAAACAAATTGGAAATAACATCCATATTTATAATACTTACCCAAGAATAGTTGGTGAAACCGGAGGTAAAGATTTTATCCTTGCACACCCAACAGCCAATACGAAGCAAGTAGCTACGGCTATTGTCAGAGGAGCCTTTGAGTTTCAAGGACAAAAATGTAGTGCTGCCTCAAGGGTATACTTGCCAAAATCGACGGCACAAGAAATCTTGGAACATGTAAAGGCCGATTTAGCGTCTTTTAACAAACCGGGATCGCCTGAAGACATGAGCAATTTCATTACGGCGGTTATTCACGAAGCCTCTTTTGACAAACTTGCAAAATATATCGATCAGGCCAAAGCAGATACAAATGCTACCATTTTTGCCGGAGGCAATTACGATAAGTCGAGAGGTTACTTTATAGAACCTACCGTAATCGTAACAACTGATCCAAAATATACTACGATGGAAACGGAGCTTTTTGGCCCTGTTGTTACCGTTTATATATACGAGGATGCAGAATGGTCCAATACACTTACATTGATAGATCAAACTTCGGAATACGCCCTTACGGGAGCTGTTATTTCTGGAGACCGCTACACTATTGAAGAAGCGACTAAAGCCCTTCAAAACTGTGCCGGTAACTTCTACATCAATGACAAACCAACCGGAGCTGTCGTAGGACAACAACCGTTTGGTGGTGCAAGAGCTTCAGGAACCAACGACAAGGCTGGTTCTGCACAAAACTTATTGCGTTGGGTTTCTCCAAGACTAATAAAAGAAACCTTTGTTACTCCTGTAGATTACAGATATCCGTTCTTAGGGTAACACTTAATAATATTTCAAACAAAAAAAAGGCTGCTCATTGAGCGGCCTTTTTTTATTAATACTTATACTATGCCATGTTTCCTGAACTACGACTTAGAAAAAATAGGAGTCGCATTTCTTTACGCTTTAGAATTAGAAGTAACACTGTTTTATAGTTGCTTTTCTCTAGTAACGCTTCCCCTATAAATTACAGTACAAATTGCCTAGATTAAATGTTTCCTATACTTTATTACTCAATAGTATTGATGAAAAAAATCTTCTGTCAGGAATCATACCCCTTTAATTTAGAAGTCAGCCCTAATACTCCATCATAAATACTGCAAACCCTCCTTGTACAGACTTTTTCTTACATTTTAACCGCTCCAGTGTAAAGTTTAGGTTAATTTTTTGTAAATTCAGCGTAAACTCAATTATAAAAATCTAAGATATGAAAACAAAAAACCCAACATACCACCAAAAACAATCAAAACCTTTTTCCTTTAGTCTACTCTTTAAATATCTAAAAGACTACGCTAAAAGATGTAAAGAATCGTACTACCGAATGTTAAGTTTATAGTATTATCCCTTAAACTTCATAGGAAGATATACTAGTTTTTTGGTTTCATAGAACTCCTCTTCATAAATATCGGACAGCTTATATATTTGCACCGTGCGGTACTCTTTTAATTCTTCTTCCAAGTCGCCTCCTTTTAGATAAAGAATACCGTTTTTACGGTCGTGCTCGGAGTTCTTTTTGATTCTGCCTTTTACCCAGTGCACAAAAGTAGGCATAGCGGCTACGGCCCTGCTTACAATAAAATCGAATTGTTCTTTAATTTCCTCTACCCGACAATTTTTTGCAGTTACATTGGTTATCCCGAGTCCGTCTACCACTTCTTGAACCACTTTTATTTTTTTCCCTATAGCATCGACCAGCGTGAAATGGGTTTCAGGAAATAATATTGCCAAAGGGATACCAGGAAAACCTCCTCCGGTACCTACATCCATCACGGTGGAACCAGGCCTAAATTGTTGGAATTTAGCAATAGCCAGGGCGTGCAATACATGTCGCAAATACAGTTCATCTATATCCTTTCTGGACACCACGTTAATTTTAGTGTTCCAGTCTTGGTATAAAAACTGTAGTTTTTCAAACTGTTCTTTTTGCAATTCCGTTAGATCCGGAAAGTATTTATATATGATATCGATCCCCATAATTTTCAAAATATTAATTGCAAAAATAGTATTTTCGACGCCATTTGTTAACTTTTAACAAAGTAGATATATATAATAAAGTTATGAATTACCGTATCTTTACAAAAAATTACGCATGGATAATAAAACCGTAAGGTTTTCAAGAAAAGACTCCACTCAATTCTTCAAAACCTTAAACAAAAGAGTAAACGATTATTTTAAGGAAAATAATATTAAGAAAACGGGGAACTGGAGATTGCATTTAAAGACTGCTATTATGTTCGCCTTATTTTTGGCACCCTATTTTTTAATTTTGACCCTTGGTCTCCCTAATTGGGCCAACCTGTTATTGACCATCGTTATGGGAATAGGAATGGCCGGAGTTGGCATGAACGTTATGCACGATGGCAACCACGGGTCCTACTCTACCAAGAAATGGGTCAACAAGATCATGGGGGGCAGCATCTATATTCTTGCTGGAAACGTCTATAATTGGCAAGTACAGCACAATGTGTTACACCACACCTACACCAATATTCACGAGCACGATGAAGATTTGGAAGCCGGTAGGATCCTTAGATTTTCGAAACATGCCGAATGGAGAAAATACCATAAATTTCAGCATTTTTACTCTATTTTCCTTTATGGACTTTTGACCTTTAACTGGGCTATTACTACAGATTTTCAACAAATGTACCGTTACACCAAACGAAAACTAGCTTATGGCAAATTCCCAAATCCATTTATGAACTGGAGTATGTTGGTAGTGACTAAAATT
Source organism: Arenibacter nanhaiticus (assembly GCF_900141935.1). Classification (GTDB taxonomy): domain Bacteria; phylum Bacteroidota; class Bacteroidia; order Flavobacteriales; family Flavobacteriaceae; genus Arenibacter; species Arenibacter nanhaiticus. The sequence continues at coordinate 43,001 of NZ_FQYX01000013.1, forward strand.
ATTTATATCACGATTTGGATTGTCCTTCCAATGTTATTTTTAGACATTCCGTGGTGGACGATTATTTTAGGATTTTTCATCATGCATTATGTTGCCGGGGTTATTCTAAGTGTTGTTTTTCAATTGGCACATGTGGTAAAAGATGCCGACACCCCACTACCCCAGGAAGATGGTAGCATGAAAAACACCTGGGCTATTCACCAACTTTTCACCACGGTAAATTTTGGCACTAAAAACCGTATTATCAATTGGTTTACAGGAGGATTAAACCACCAGGTAGAGCATCACATTTTCCCTAACATCAGCCATGTACATTACACAAAAATTGCCAAAATTGTTAAAGAGACAGCAAATGAATTTAATTTGCCCTACAACGAATATAAAACTACTAGAAAAGCCATAATTTCGCACTTCAAGCATTTGAAAGAACTGGGCAAAAACCCTGAAATACAATATCAGTAAATTTAAACATCGAGATGAAAAACCACTTATCCAATAGGATTAACTCAATGGCTACTTCGGCTACTTTAGCTATGGCCGCAAAAGCAAGAGAATTAAAAAGCGAAGGAAAAGATATCATTGGGCTTAGTTTAGGGGAGCCTGATTTTAACATTCCTGATTTTATCAAGGAAGCTGCCAAACAAGCCGTAGATGACAACTACAGCAGCTACTCTCCTGTTGATGGATATGCAGACTTAAAGCAGGCAATAGCCAACAAATTCAAAAGAGACAATGGTCTAACCTACGGTCTTAACCAGATTGTGGTTTCTACTGGAGCGAAGCAATCTTTAGCCAACATTGCCATGGTAATGTTAAACCAAGGAGACGAGGTTATTTTACCTGCACCTTACTGGGTAAGCTACAGCGATATTGTAAAACTTGCCGAAGGGGTTCCTGTAGAAGTTGCTACAAGTATTGATACCGATTTTAAAATGACCCCGGAACAATTGGAAAAAGCGATTACGCCAAAGACCAAAATGATTTGGTTTAGCTCTCCATGTAATCCAAGTGGATCTGTTTACAACGAAGAAGAATTGGAAGGTTTGGCCGTGGTTCTCAGAAAGCACCCAAATATTTTTGTTGTCTCCGATGAAATCTACGAGCACATAAACTTCAGAGGAGGCCATGTAAGCATCGCCAATATCGATGGAATGTACGATCGTACCATCACTGTAAACGGTGTTTCCAAGGCATTTGCCATGACCGGATGGAGAATTGGATACATTGGTGCTCCTGAATGGATTGCCAAGGCATGTACCAAGTTCCAAGGCCAAATTACCAGTGGTGCCAATGCTATCGCCCAACGCGCTACCATCGCCGCGCTTGAGGCCCCTGTTTCTTCTATCAAATACATGATCGACGAATTTCACAAAAGACGCGACCTTGTTTTAGCCCTTTTAGGCGAAATAAAAGGGTTTAACCTAAACGTTCCTGAAGGGGCTTTTTACGTATTCCCGGACATTTCTGGTTTCTTCGGAAAAACTTTAAACGGTAGTCTCATTAACAATGCTTCTGACTTTTCATTATACCTGTTAGAACACGCCAATGTAGCAACCGTTACCGGAGAAGCTTTTGGCAACCCTAACTGTATCCGTATTTCATACGCAGCATCGGAAAAAGAACTAAGGGAAGCGATCGGCAGAATTAAGGCTGTTCTATAACTTGTTTTTATATATATTTATAAATATGGCTGCCTTTAAAAGGCAGCCATATTTTTTTTAGTCCTCTTAGCCACTTCCTAAAAAAACCATTAGCATTTCCCGAAGGTAGCACTGTTAAGCTATTTTCATAAATCACCTTGCTTGGTTACCCACAACTAGTCGTAACCATGGCAACCATTAAAATCGCAGTTTATAAAGTTCAATACGATCGTATTTTTGCGTTAGGGACCGCGGCGGCATCCCCGCAGCGGAGCAAGGGATACAGACAAGGGCCCGCCCGACGAAGGAGGGAACGCCCAAAATAACATGCCAAAATCTAAGGGTATTTAGAGTCAACTTTTCTTAATACCTATTCTATTTGATTTAGCACACAAAATCCAGCTGTTTCCCATAGAAACTCAGTCATTAGCTGGTTTTCCAAAAATATGGTGTACATAAAATAAGGACGGTAAACAGTTCTAATCTTCCCAACAACATTAAAAAACCACACCACCATTTACCCAATTCCGGAAGACTATTATAATTGCTTACCGGATTTAGGCTCCCTAGGGCAGGCCCTACATTCCCCAAGGAAGAGGCTGCACCCCCAATGGCACTGGTAAAATCGAGTCCTAGAGCACCCAGGCCGAGTGAACCAATTATAAACAACAACATATACAGCACAAAAAATCCGATGATGTTATATACGATATGCTCATCTACGGTCTTATTATTATACCTTACCGGAATAATGGCATTGTTATGAAGGGTACGCTTAAACTCTAACAAGCCATTCCTAATAATCAACAAATGCCTCATCACCTTGATTCCCCCTGAAGTAGATCCGGCGGAACCACCTAGAAACATTAACCCAAAAAATAGCACCGTAAGAAAAGGAGCCCATGAGGTAAAATCGGCCGTCACAAAACCTGTGGTGGTAATTACAGAAACTACCTGAAACAAGGAATGTCTGAAGGCACTTTCTGCCTCTCCAAAGACCATAGGATGAAAATCGGACATTGGCACATTGGCCTTTAAATAAACAACCAAGGCCGCGATTAGAGAAAAACTGATTATAAAAATGGAATACATTTTAAATTCTTCATCAAAAAGAACCTTTTGGATTTTCCCCTTAAAGGCATAATAACTCAATACAAAATTGCTCCCTGCCAAAAACATAAATAAAATAACTATATATTGAATCAAAGGCTGGTCGTTCCAATAGGCCATACTTAAATTCTTGGTAGAAAATCCGCCTGTAGATAAGGTTGCCAAGGAATGATTTATAGCGTCAAAAAAGGACATTCCCGCCAATTTCAACAGCAGGGTCTCTGCCACGGTATAGCCAAAATAAATCAGCCACAATCTCTTTGCTGTGTCCGTAATCCTAGGGTGTAGCTTATCGGTACTCGGACCCGGAGCCTCGGCCGCGAAAAGCTGCATGCCCCCGATTCCCAAAAGGGGCAAAATAGCAATAGCAAGGACTATAATCCCCATCCCCCCTATCCAATGGGTCAGACTTCTCCAAAAAAGAATTCCTTCGGGAAGCGCTTCGATATCGTCGACAATACTAGCCCCTGTAGTGGTATACCCTGATATGGTTTCAAAAAAAGCGTTGGTAACACCTGGAATGGCTCCGGAAAAAAGATAAGGCAACATACCGGAGGCAGACATAACAAGCCACCCAAAAGTAACGATGATATACCCTTCCCTACGTTTTACCTCCTTCTTATGGGTACGTGTATAGAACATAGAAACGGTTCCTATGAGCATGGTAATAATCCCTGCCAAGGATATATCCAAAGTGACGCCATCGTCATAAATACCGCTTACTATGGCCGCTATAATCATAAAAAAGCCATTGCAAAGCAACAGCAATCCCATGAGGTGAAATATGATTTTTAAATTTAATCGCATGAACCTAGAGAAATAACTTTTCTATTTTTTGAATCGCGCTAGGCAAACAACAGACTACCACTCGGTCTCCCTGAAGAATCTCAAATCCACCTAGTGCTATGATCCCTTTATTATCACGTATAACGCCACCGATGGTAGCCTCTCTAGGAAACTCTAATTCCCGTATCAATTTCCCGTTGACCCTAGAGGTTGGTTTTACCACAAATTCCAATATTTCGGCATTTAAATTATTCAACCTGGTCACTGCTACAACTTCTCCCTTACGGATATGCCTAAATATATTATTGGCCGCCAGCAGCTTTTTATTGAGTAGGGTATCTATTCCGATAGAATGCGAAAGCTGAAAATAATCCATGTTTTCGACCAAGGCTATCGTTTTTTTAACATTCTTTGATTTAGCGACCAAACAGGACATGATATTGGTTTCGGAATTTCCCGTCACCGCAACAAAAGCATCCATAGCCTCTAAATTCTCTTCTTCGAGCAATTCTACATTTCTACCATCGCCATTAATAATTAAGGCATTGGGAAGCATATCGGCAAGATCGAAAGCTTTTTCTTTATCCTTTTCAATTAGCTTTACATTGAACTTATTGACACAGAGATCACGAGCGGTTTTAAAGCCAACCTGACTCCCCCCTAGTATCATTACATTTTTTATTTCTTTACGCTCTGTACCGGTTAGTTTATGAATTTCTTCGACACCTTCTTTGGAGATAATAAAATATACCTGATCTTTTTCCTTAAAAACCGTATCGCCTCGAGGCACGGTGGTATATTGAGTACCGCTTCGCTGAAGCGCTATGGGCATAAAGTGCAGTTCGGGAAAAATTTTCGCAGCATCTTTCACCATCTTCCCTACAAAGGGTGCCGTTTTTGGCATGCACACCCCCACCATAATTAAGGCACCATCTTCAAATTCGTAGGTATTATTAAAACCCGATTGATTTAATAAAAGTTGTATCTCCGTAGCAGCCAATGCCTCTGGCGAAATTAACTCATCTATTCCAAGATCGGAAAATTTAAGATCTTCTTTATTATGAATAAATTCTGCATTAGAAATCCTAGCAATGGTTCTTTTACTCCCCAATTGCTTTGCCAACATACACAAGGTAAGGTTAGTCGTCTCCGAAGACGTTACCGCAATAACTAAATCCGATTTTCCCACTTGGGCATCTTTTAACACTGCAATAGAAGTAGCATCTCCTCTGAGCACCCGTATATCCAAATGGCTATCGGCATAAGACAAGCTGTCTTTATTGCTGTCTATTAAAGTAATATCCTGGGATTCGTAAGAGAGCAATTTTGCCAAATGAAATCCTACTTCACCAGCCCCCGCAATAATAATTTTCATCTATTGAGTAAAAAGTTTTTCATAACATGAACCTACAATATTAACCTGGAAATAAAAATAATTAAATTAACTATTTCGATTAATAGACTTGAAGGAAAAGCATGGCAAAACTACATAATTTTATTGTGTTGCCACTGTTTATACCCGAGAGAAACTCTCCCATCCCACCTAAAGACAAAGATTTACAGGATATCCCTTCCCTTTTTATGGGTATTTTAAAGAAATAATAGCTAATTTATATATCCTATGGAATCAAAACCCTTGGCATTAATTTTTTCAAGAAACACTGTACCTAAACCATTGGACATAAATTTTCGCTCCAGTCTAATATCTAAACCAAAGTTGCACCATAACTTTATGGTTAAATAGTATCTTTACCAAAAATTTTAAAAATGAACAAAAAAGTCACTCCATACAGCGATTCTAAACTTGGCAAAAAGGAGCAAGTAACACAAATGTTCGATAATATTTCTGGCGATTACGACGGACTTAATAGGGTTATTTCTTTTGGCATTGATATAAAATGGAGAAAACGGGTTGTAGCTATTATTGGCAAAACGAATCCCAAAAACATTTTAGATATTGCTACAGGCACGGGTGACCTTGCCATAAACATGGTTAAAACAGGCGCTAAAGAAATCATTGGCTTAGATATTTCTCCTGGCATGTTGGCTATAGGAAAGAAAAAAATAGCGGATAAAAATCTAGATAAGACCATTAAAATGGTGGTCGGAGACAGTGAAAAATTACCGTTCCAAGACAACACTTTCGATGCCGTTACCGTAGCTTTTGGTGTGCGTAATTTTGAAAATCTTGAAGTAGGGTTATCAGAAATATATAGAGTTCTTAAGCCCACGGGCACATTTGTGGTATTAGAAACTTCAGTACCAACAAAAACACCTTACAGACAGGGTTACAAAATATACACCAAATATATTTTACCTACCATCGGACGTTTATTTTCCAAAGATCGTAGCGCTTATTCTTATCTTTCGGAATCGGCTGCTTCTTTTCCACACGGACAGGCCTTCAACAATATTTTACAAAAAACAGGGTTTATAAAGGTAGAGAACAAACCTCAAACCATGGGTGTTGCCACTATTTACGTTGCTACAAAATAACAGATGAAACAGATTCTTATCCTTTTTACCGTTTTTGTGTTCCTAGGCCCTACCCTTAGGGCCCAGTTTAACGAAAAGCCTGTATTAAACCTCCAAAACGAGGATAAGGCTCTCTTAAATTGGGGCTATTTCCTAGGTTTTAACCAATACGATTTTAAGTTTAACTACAAAGAAGACACAGAAGATATTTTGGTTCGCAAATCTATAGGCTTCAACGTGGGGCTTATTGGGGAATTGCGACTCAATAAGTTTATGGATCTACGTTTTGAACCCGGTCTCCATTACAATCAGCGCGATTTAGGATCTCGTAAGTTTTTCGAAGGCGAAGAAGACGAAGCTGTTCGAGAGATAAAATCGACTTACATCAATTTCCCCCTATTATTAAAGGTAAGTACCAAAAGGTTGGGCAACTTTAAACCTTTTATCATTGGGGGAGCATCGACCTCTTTAAACCTTGGGAGCAACGAAAAAAGCGTAGAAGATAACGCAAGTGGTACCTTCCGCATGAAAAAGAACACCCACTACTACGAACTGGGCTTTGGCATCGATTTTTATTTGGAATACTTTAAATTTAGTCCGTCTATCCGGGGCGTTTTTGCCATCAACGACGAATTAATTCGCGACAAGGACCCTAATAGTAGGTGGACAGGAAATATAGACACCATGAAAACCAGAGGGCTTTTTGTGAATTTTACTTTTGAATAAACCTACTTAGCTTCTTCTAATTTCGTTTAATAGAATTGCGGTAGCCGTAGCCACATTAAGGCTTTCTGTGGCAGTGGTACCAAACTGGGGAATACTAATTTTTTTGGCAACCAAGGCTTCTATACTTTTAGAAACCCCATTGGCCTCGTTCCCCATAACCAAAATTCCGGTTTCTGGCATTTTTTCGCCGTAGACCAACTTTCCTTCCATAAAAGCTCCGTACACAGGAACCTTTACCTCTTGAAGAACGCTGTGCAAATTAGCATACACGATATTCACACGGGTAATAGAGCCCATGGTTGCCTGTAGCGTTTTAGGATTATAGCAATCGACCGTTGCCGAAGAACAAAGCAGCGTTGGAATGCCGAACCAATCGCAAAGACGGATGATGGTCCCTAAATTTCCAGGGTCTCTAACATCGTCCAGTGCCACCACCCAATTAGAAAAATCTATTTCTTTCTCTTCGGGCATGTGAAAAACCCCTAAAACCTTATTAGGAGTGGTTAAACTGCTCATTTTTTTCAGATCGCCTTCGGCAACCAATGTCATTCCTTCCGTATTTGGAGGCAATACAGAAGGATCGCTCACATAAACTTGGTAGTTTTTTAAGCGAGAAGCTAATAGCTCTTTTACGGTTTTTACCCCTTCAACCACAAACAACTTATGTAGTGCTCGGTATTTTTTTTGCTGTAAGCTTTTTATAAATTTTATTTGGCTTTTACCAACCATTCAAATAACGTATTTTTGACTCCTATGAGGACCCGATTGTCTATGATTAAAAACTTCCCAAAAATAAGCTTAATATTCCTAGCAATTGCAATCACCTCTTGTAATGCTTTAAAAAGGGTTGGAAAGGACGAACTGTTACTTTCCAAAAACACTCTGTATGCCGACGATAAAAAAATTACCGACGAGGACATCCATAGTTTAATTGTTCAAAAACCAAATAGCAGAGTGTTAGGATACCCCCTGCGCCTAAACTTGTACAACCTTGCAAAAAAAGACCCCGACTCTTCTTTCCAGACCTGGTTGCAGAAAAAAGAAAAAAGGGAACAACGCCTCATTAATTTTTTATCGGAAAAGCAGGTAAACCGCTTAGGGGAGTCCTTTCTTGTGAAAGGAGCCAGCATTTGGTTAAAAAATATTGGCGAGGCCCCAGTGGTTATAGACACCGCAAAAACCAACAAATCCCTCCGAAGATTAAATGCCTATTATAAAAGCAAGGGGTATTTTAATAACAATACCACTTTTGTTATAGACAGTAACAAACAGAGAGGCCGCATCACTTATAAACTAGACTTGGGCGCCCCGTTCCTTATCGATTCTGTATCGGACAAAATCGCTTCCAAAGCATTGGATTCCATCTACCATTCGGAGAAAAGGAATTCTTTAATTAAAAAGGGACAAAAAATAGATTTGGACAATTTAAACAACGAAAGGGAAAGACTGACAAATTTATTTAGGAATACCGGGGTACATAATTTTCAAGAAAGCTCTATCTCTTATGATTTAATTGGCGACACGACAAAAGTTAGTGGCAATCAGAAATTGGATATTCTGTTAAACATTGATAACCTTCGAAAAAGAACCGACAATAATATTACTACTACGGAGTATAAGGTGTATAGATTTAAAGATATTAATATCTACACAGACTATCTTTTTAATTCCGACACGGATAGCTTGCAATCTATCACCTATAATGACTTTACCATATATTATAAGGACAAATTACGATACAAACCAAAAGCCATCACCGACGCTGTCTTTCTAAAAAAGGATAGTATTTATAGGGAAATTGACAGAATTAGGACATATAGGCAGATCAACAATTTGAATTCTTTTAAATATCCCAACATCGAATTTAAAGAAGACAGCATTCAACCTTATTTAACCACCAATATATACCTGGCCCCAAGGCCTAAATACTCGTTGGGAACAGACTTGGACATTACCCATTCTAACATACAATTTTTAGGCTTGGGCTTTAGCCCATCCTTGCAAGCTAGAAACTTATTTAAAGGTGCCGAACATCTCAGTATCTCTGGAAGGATCAACCTAGGAGCTTCTAAAGACCCAAAAATAACGGACAACCGTTTTTTCAACATTTTAGAATTTGGAGGCGACGTCAACTTAAACATCCCAAGGATTTGGTTTCCGTTAGTAAACACCAATAAGATTATCCCCAACTATATGTTACCACAGACAAAAGTGTCTATTGGTACAATGTTTCAGCAAAATATAGGTTTGGACAAGCAAACTTTTAATGCTGTCTTTGGATACAATTGGTCGCCTACAGATTTCAAGAAAAACAATATAGAATTGTTAAATGTACAATTTGTACGCAATGTAAACCCCAACAGGTTTTTTATGGTATATCAAAATACCTATAATAAATTAGACAATATAGCGGACAATTATCAGGACAATGCAGCCCTTGCCGAATACTTCGAAACTTTGGAAGGGGAAACCGAACCAACGCTCATTATCCCGGAAGGCACCACAGGTTTTACCAACGCTATTTTAAACAGACAAGTGGCATCTTCTTCCCAAGACTACACCGAAATCAGCAGTATTGAGGAAAGAAGGAAAAGGCTTTCTGAAAATAATTTAATCTTTGCCAGCAACTATACCTATAACAAAACCAGTAAAAAAAGCATTACTGATAACAATTTTTATCAATTTAGATTCAAATTAGAAAGCGCTGGAAGTCTCCTAACGGGTTTATCAAAATTAATCGACTTTAATAAAAACGAAGAAGACAAAGCCTTAGTGTTCAAAGTTCCGTATTCCCAATACTTAAAAACGGAATTAGACTTTATAAAGCACTTCACCATTTCAGGTTCTGACGTACTGGCCTTTAGAAGCTTTTTTGGCATCGCTATCCCTTACGGCAATTCGGACAACATTCCTTTTGTAAGGAGTTATTTTGCAGGAGGCTCTAACGACAATCGCGCTTGGCTGCCGTATTCCCTTGGCCCTGGCGCTACCAAGGATTTAAATGACTTTAATGAGGCAAACTTAAAAATAGCCTTTAACCTAGAGTACAGATTTCCTATCGTTGGCAATATCAAAGGAGCGCTATTTGCCGACGCTGGCAACATTTGGAATGCCATGGACAACGTTCAGGACAGCGCTGCCACTTTCAACGATTTTAGCTCTTTGGCCGAAATAGCTTTAGGGACCGGCATAGGTTTAAGATATGATTTTACATACTTTGTTTTTAGGCTAGATATGGGGCTAAAGACCTATAATCCTGCTGAAGAAGCGGCAAAAAGATGGTTCAGAGATTACAACTTAGCGAACGCTGTCTTCAATATAGGGATAAATTATCCTTTTTAGAGCTAATTATTTTATTACTTTTGTCAATCTTTTAATTAACTACACTAAAGTAAGATTATGGCACACGAGATTAAACCAGGAGTTGCAACCGGAGATGAAGTACAGGCAATTTTTAAATATGCGAAAGAAAAAGGATTTGCCCTTCCTGCTGTAAACGTTATTGGTTCTGACACCATTAATGGGGTTTTGGAAACTGCTGCAAGTTTAAATGCACCGGTTATTATTCAGTTCTCCAATGGCGGCGCACAATTTAACGCTGGGAAAGGATTATCTAACGACGGACAACAAGCGGCCATTCAAGGAGCTATCGCTGGGGCCAAGCATGTACACCAATTAGCAGAAGCTTATGGAGCTAGCGTAATTTTACATACAGACCACTGTGCAAAAAAATTATTGCCTTGGATCGATGGTTTATTAGAAGCTAGTGAAAAGCATTTTGCAGAAACAGGAAAGCCTTTGTTCAGCTCTCATATGATCGATTTATCGGAAGAGCCCTTAGAGGAGAATATTGCCATCTGTAAAGAATATCTTGCTAGAATGAGCAAAATGGGCATGACCCTAGAAATTGAACTGGGAATCACAGGTGGTGAAGAAGACGGTGTGGACAATACCGACGTTGACGATTCTAAACTGTACACCCAACCAGAAGAAGTTGCTTATGCTTATGAGGAACTTTCTAAAATAAGCCCTAAATTTACAATTGCCGCTGCTTTCGGTAATGTACACGGTGTTTACAAGCCTGGAAATGTTAAATTGACTCCGAAAATCTTAAAGAACTCTCAAGAGTTTATTTCTGAAAAATACGGGGTTGAAGAAAACCATATCGATTTTGTATTCCACGGAGGTTCTGGATCAACTATTGAAGAGATTCGTGAAGCTATCGGTTATGGTGTTATTAAAATGAATATCGATACAGATCTACAATATGCTTTCTTATCTGGAATCAGAGATTATATTCAAGATAAAAAAGACTATTTACAAGGACAAATTGGCAATCCAAATGGAGCCGATGAGCCTAACAAAAAGTATTACGACCCACGTGTTTGGTTAAGAGAAGGTGAAAAAACTTTTATCGAGCGTTTAAAGAAAGCCTTCGAAGACCTTAACAACGTAAATACTTTATAATCCGCAAACCTTAATACAACATTTATGTCATCTTGGTTCAAAAGAAAGGAAAAAGGTATACAAACTGCCACAGATCAAAAAAAGGACACTCCTAAAGGCCTTTGGTATAAATCCCCTACGGGAAAAATTGTAGAAGCCGATGAATTGGCCAAAAACTTTTATGTAAGCCCCGAGGACGATTACCATGTTCGCATCGGCAGTAAAGAATATTTTGAAATTCTTTTCGATAATAATGAGTTTAAAGAGCTAGATGCAAAGCTTACGTCCAAGGACCCTTTAAAGTTCGAGGATACTAAAAAATATGTTGACCGTTTAAAAGCGGCCGAGAAGAAAACAGGATTAAAAGATGCTGTAAGAACCGGCGTTGGAAAATCACTGGGCAAGGAAATAGTCATCTCATGTATGGACTTTAGCTTTATTGGCGGGTCTATGGGAAGTGTCGTTGGCGAAAAAATCGCAAGAGGTATAGATTATGCGATCAAAAACAAACTACCATTTGTTATGATCTCAAAATCTGGTGGTGCCCGTATGATGGAAGCTGCCCTATCCTTGATGCAATTAGCCAAAACATCGGCTAAATTGGCTCAACTTGCAGAGGCTGGATTGCCGTATATTTCCTTATGTACGGACCCTACCACTGGAGGAACCACCGCTTCTTATGCCATGTTGGGAGATATTAATATTTCCGAACCAGGTGCTCTTATCGGTTTTGCCGGACCACGAGTGGTAAAAGAAGCTACTGGAAAAGAATTGCCAGAAGATTTTCAAACAGCAGAGTTTTTGCAAGAACACGGTTTTTTAGATTTTATAGTTCACCGTAGAGATCTTAAAAAGAAAATTAATCTTTATATAGATCTAATCGAAAACAAGCCTGTTAGGGCCTAATAATTTTCTGTTTGTCAATTATCGGCAGACTATAAAAAAAATAATCGTATATTTGCGCCCTTGACCGAATTTCGGTCATGTACATAAAAATCATTAAAACAATATTGGAATGTATTTAACTAAAGAAGTAAAAGCTGAGATTTTTCAGAAGCATGGTGGTGAAGCAGTAAACACAGGTTCTGCCGAAGGACAAATTGCTTTGTTCACTTACAGAATCAACCACTTAACAGAGCACTTAAAAAAGAATCGCAAAGATTTTAACACTGAGCGTTCTCTAGTAAAATTGGTAGGTAAGAGAAGATCTCTTCTAGATTATTTAATTAAGAAAGATATTACTAGATATCGTGCTATAATTAAAGAATTAGGAATTAGAAAATAATTCACGAAAAGGGGGAAAGTTGTACTTTCCCCCTTTTTTACAATACCCATAACGTTGATTATCAATTCTATGGCAAAGCCCTTAGGATCCCTTAAGGCAAAACAAAAAGCTTACTTATAGTTTTTCATTGGTCCACAACACACAACTACAACACAACAACTTCGTTTCTACAAGGCGAAAGACCATTGTTTAACAAACCTATAAAGAGATAGGTTTTAATTCGTATTTATGATACCAAAAGTATTTAAAGAGGTCATTGACCTAGGTGACGGTAGGGAAATTTCTATCGAAACCGGAAAATTGGCTAAGCAGGCCCATGGTTCTGTTGTTGTTCAATCAGGCGACTGTATGTTATTGTGTACCGTTGTTTCTAACTACAAGGCCAGTGATGTAGATTTTCTACCTTTGACGGTAGATTACCGTGAAAAATTTGCCGCTGCCGGACGTTACCCAGGTGGATTCTTTAAAAGAGAAGCCAGACCTAGTGACGGTGAAGTATTGACTATGAGATTGGTAGACCGCGTTTTACGTCCACTTTTCCCAAAAGACTATCATTCAGAAACTCAAGTGATGATTCAGTTAATGTCTCATGACGACAATGTAATGCCAGAAGCTATGGCTGGTTTGGCTGCTTCTGCTGCCATTCAGTTATCTGACTTCCCATTTGAATGTGCCATTTCTGAAGTACGTGTAGGACGTATTGATGGTAAATTTATCCTTAACCCAACTAGAGAACAATTAGAGTTGTCTGACATCGATATGATGATCGGAGCCTCTGCAGATTCTGTAATGATGGTAGAAGGTGAGATGAAAGAAATCTCAGAAGAAGAAATGGTAGAAGCCATTGAGTTTGCCCATGAAGCTATAAAAGTTCAATGTGCCGCCCAGTTGCGTTTGGCCGAAGCTTTCGGTAAAAAAGAAGTACGCGAGTACACCCCAGAAAAAGAAGACGAGGCCTTAGCTAAGAGAATTCACGATATGGCTTACGACAAAGTATATGCCATTGCAAAAGCCGGATCGTCTAAAAAAGAAAGAACTACTGCCTTTGCTGAAATAAAAGAGGAGATCAAAGCTTCTTTTTCTGAAGAGGAAAATGCCGAATTTGGAGACTTGGTTTCCAAGTACTACTACCAAGCAGAAAAAGCTGCCGTTAGAGACCTTACCTTAAACGAAGGATTACGTCTAGACGGTAGAAAAACAGATGAGATTCGTCCTATCTGGTGCGAGGTTAACTACCTGCCTTCTACCCACGGTTCTGCAATCTTTACAAGAGGAGAAACTCAGGCCTTGGCCACGGTAACCCTAGGAACTTCTAGAGAAGCCAACAAAATAGACATGCCGTCTTTTGAAGGTGAGGAAAAATTCTATCTACATTATAACTTCCCTCCTTTCTCAACTGGTGAAGCTAAACCAATCAGAGGTACTTCACGTAGAGAGGTAGGACACGGAAACTTGGCACAACGTGCCTTAAAAGGAATGATCCCCGAAGATTGCCCTTATACTGTAAGAGTGGTTTCGGAAGTATTAGAATCTAACGGTTCTTCTTCTATGGCTACCGTATGTAGTGGTACTATGGCCCTTATGGATGCCGGTGTTCAAATGATCAAACCGGTTTCGGGTATTGCTATGGGATTGATCTCTGATAGCGAAAGCGGTAAATACGCCGTTTTATCGGATATCTTAGGTGATGAAGATCACTTGGGAGATATGGACTTTAAGGTTACCGGAACCGCAGATGGTATTACTGCCTGTCAGATGGATATTAAAGTAAAAGGTCTTTCTTATGAAATTTTGGTGAACGCTTTAAAACAAGCAAGAGCCGGACGTTTACATATCTTGGAAAAAATTACCGAAACTATCGCTACACCTAACCAAGATGTAAAAGCACACGCTCCTAAAATGGTTACAAGAACTATTCCTGGACAATTTATCGGTGCTTTGATCGGACCTGGTGGAAAAGTTATCCAAGAATTACAGAAAGCTACCGATACTACTATCGTTATCAACGAAGATCCTGTTACCGAAGAAGGTATTGTAGAAATTTTAGGTACTAATCAGGACGGAATCGATATGGTATTGGCCAAAATAGACTCCTTAATGTTTAAACCAGAGTTAGGTGGTGCTTATGAAGTTAAAGTAATTAAAATGCTCGATTTTGGTGCGGTAGTAGAATATACCGAAGCGCCAGGAAATGAAGTATTGCTTCACGTATCCGAACTAGCTTGGGAACGTACCGAGAATGTATCCGATGTCGTAAAGATGGGTGATGTTTTTGACGTGAAATATTTTGGTCTTGATCCAAGGACTAAAAAAGAAAAAGTATCTCGCAAAGCGTTACTTCCAAAACCTGAAGGATTTGTTGAAAGACCTCCAAGGGATAACAAAGGTAGCGGAAGAGATAACCGTGGCCGCGACAACCGCAGAGACGATAGAAAACCAAGAGACTAATCTTTCAGTCTTTTAAATACATTAAAGCCTATTCATTCAGATGGATAGGTTTTTTTTGTTACCCCCTACTTCAAAATTTACAATGGCCATATTGCTTTGGGCGTTCCCTCCTTCGTCGGGCGGGCCCTTGGCTATATCCCTTGCTACGCTGCGGGGATGCCGCCGCGGTCCCTAACGCATCATTACCTCTCCATGCTAATACGCTCTCAAAAGCAACCAATCTGCCATCTATGCGGCTTTTAAAAAAATATAGATAAAGACAAGAAGAATTACTAAATCCTTCTATACCATAAAGCTAGCCCTGCTCAAAAGGTGTTAAATCAAGCTTTTTTTCCTGTTTTTTCGTTATTATGTAAAAAAAAATAATTAAATTGTAACATTTTAGTCGCTTCGAACGTATAACCTAATGCAGCCCATGCTTACTGCACTTAATTTAGAAAGGAAAAACTTCGATGAGACAGCTAAAAATTACAAAACAGGTTACCAATAGAGAAACCGCTTCTTTAGATAAATATTTGCAAGAAATTGGAAAAGTTGATCTTATTACTGCGGATGAAGAGGTTGAATTGGCACAAAGGATCAAGGCGGGCGATCAGGTTGCCCTAGAGAAATTGACAAAAGCCAATTTGCGATTTGTGGTTTCCGTAGCAAAGCAATACCAAAACCAAGGCTTAACCCTACCCGATTTAATTAACGAAGGCAACCTTGGACTTATTAAGGCTGCCCAACGTTTTGACGAAACCCGTGGATTTAAATTTATCTCCTATGCCGTATGGTGGATTCGTCAATCGATCCTTCAGGCGTTGGCAGAGCAATCTCGTATTGTTAGACTTCCTTTAAACAAGATTGGATCTATCAATAAGATCAACAAGACATTCGCCTTCTTGGAGCAAGCACACGAAAGACAGCCTTCCGCAGAAGAAATTGCCAAGGAATTGGATATGACTGTTGAAGACGTAAAACAATCCCTAAAAAACTCTGGACGCCACGTATCCATGGATGCCCCTTTGATCGACGGGGAAGATTCTAACCTCTACGATGTATTGCGAAGTGGAGAATCGCCAAACCCAGATAGGGAATTATTACACGAGTCTCTTAGAACAGAAATAGAAAGAGCTTTAGAAACCTTAACCCCAAGAGAAGCCGATGTTATCCGTTTATATTTCGGATTGGCAGGACAGCACTCTATGACCTTGGAAGAAATTGGAGAAACTTTTGACCTTACAAGAGAAAGAGTACGTCAAATTAAGGAAAAAGCCATCAGAAGGTTAAAACATACTTCTAGAAGTAAAATTCTAAAAACTTATTTAGGATAAACCCATACATGTATTCATTACCTGCAACAACATCGTATTTGGAAAGTTGTTGTTAAAATAATACATTGTGAACCGTAACAACAGTTATCATGACTGTTCGTTTTTTGATTGATGAATAAACTCCGGCTGATTACCGGAGTTTTTTTTTAAAACCCCTCATTAATGCCCTACAATATTGTTCTTATAGAACCCGAAATTCCGATGAATACCGGAAACATCGGTAGATTAAGTTTAGCCACCGGAGCAAACCTTCACCTGGTAAAACCCTTTGGTTTTGAATTGGATGACAAACGAGTTAAACGTGCCGGCCTGGATTACTGGCAACATATTTCGCTTTTTATCTATGAAAGTACCGAGGATTTTTTTGCCACTCATAAAGACAAGGAAATGGCATTCTTCTCTAGTCATGGTGAAAAGGACCATTGGTCAATAGACTTTAAGGAAGACATGTTTTTTGTTTTTGGCAAGGAATCCAAGGGGCTCTCAAACGAAATCACGGACAACAACCAAGACAAATTATATAAAATTCCCTTATACAGTCCACATATACGCAGCTTAAATTTAGCCAATGCGGTGAGTATTGTCATGTATGAAGGCCTAAGAAGTCTTCGCAGCTAAGATTTTTTTAGATCCAGCATCCTGCTACCAACCGCTATTCCTTTAGGAGATGTAAGGTATGCTTTGGCATTTTACTATATTTGTGCCGTTTTAAAATAATAGAACCTTATGAAGTATACCTTTTTTGCACTAGTATTTGCCCTGTTTATTTCGTGTGATGACGATAAGAAAGCAGAGGATATAGATTATGTTGCCAAGAATGAATTGGAAATTACCGAGTATATTAAAGACAACAGCCTAAACGCCCAAAAAGGTGAAAATGGCCTGTATTATGTCATCGATGAACCGGGAGAGGGAAAACAACCTACTGCCTCTTCGCAAGTAACCGTTGCCTATAAGGGAACTTTTATCAACGGAAAAAAATTCGATGAAAGTGGTGCAGAGGGCATAACTTTTGGCTTAAACCAAGTGATTAGTGGTTGGACCATGGGCATCCCTTATTTTAAAGAAGGTGGTAGCGGTATGCTTTTAGTACCGGCACATTTAGGATATGGAAATAGAGATTACGGGCCAATCCCTGGCGGTTCTGTGCTTATTTTTGATGTAAAACTCATCGCTGTCAATTAACATCAATACTATGGTACTCAGTTTATAAATTAGGAATAAGTGCCATTAAAGCGCAATCCAAAAAGAAAAAGCCCTTTAATGGGCTTTTTTTGGGGCTATGTTTTAGTGTTTAAGTCCTTTCTTCCACAACTCTTATTAATATTGATTTAGAGAGCTTTAGTTTGCGTTAGGGACCGAGGCGGCATCCCCGCAGCGTAGCAAGGGATACAGCCAAGGGCCCGCCCGACGAAGGAGGGAACGCCCAAATAAAAATAATAAGACCGTTTATACTTTGTAATACCTTATTTGGACTCCAGCTATTAAGGTGCTAGGGAAAATAATGGAGGGGAAATTAATATACATTGCCTTGGCCTTCCGAACCTCAAGGCTAAACCTCTTGTTAAAAAGCCTATTATTCCTTAAAATTTCATTTATTTTTGCACAGACTTTAGACCTTGTAACCTATCCTGTCTATTGGTAAAACCCAAAACTTTTGAAAGACATTCTCCTTCTTACGCCTCCCTTTACCCAATTAAACACCCCTTATCCGGCAACCGCCTATTTAAAAGGGTTCTTAAACACCAAAAACATTGGGAGTTTTCAGATAGATTTGGGCATTGAGGTTATTTTGGCCATTTTTTCAAAAAAAGGACTGGAAAACATATTTGCATTGGCCGAAAAAAACCAACGGATAGTGACAGCGAATGCAGGGCGTATTTTTGCTTTACAACACCACTATTTAAAGACCATAGATCCTGTTATTTCTTTTTTACAGGGCCATAATGCTACCCTGGCCAGACAGATATGTACTGATGATTTTTTGCCACAGGCTTCTAGATTTCATCAGTTGGACGATATGGAATGGGCATTTGGCGCTATGGGCACCCAAGACAAGGCCAAACATTTGGCTACGCTGTACTTAGAAGATCTCTCCGATTTTATCGTGGAATGTATAGACGAAAATTTTGGTTTTAGCCGCTATGCAGAACGCTTGGGAAGAAGTGCCAATTCTTTTGACGAACTGTATCAGCATTTACAAAAGGAGCCTACCTATATAGACCGTATTACCCTAAATATTTTGGAACAACGCCTAAAAACCGTGCAACCAAAACTGGTCTGTATTTCTGTTCCCTTCCCTGGCAATTTATACAGCGCCTTTAAATGCGCGCAGTTCATTAAAGCGCATTATCCCGGAATTAAAACTTCTATGGGCGGCGGATTTCCAAATACGGAATTGCGATCGCTCACCGATACCAGGGTTTTCGAATTCTTTGATTTTATTACCCTAGACGACGGAGAGCTTCCTATAGAGCTTTTGGTATCGCATATTACCAATACCGAGCCAGCGCAAGAACAGCCGGAATTTAAACGGACCTATGTCCTTGAACACGGAGCGGTATCGTACCATAACTCCTCCCCAAGGCCAGACTACAAACAAAGTCAGGTAGGCACCCCAGACTATTCGGATCTGCTTTTGGACAAGTATATTTCCGTTATAGAAATTGCCAATCCCATGCACAGCCTTTGGAGCGATGGCCGATGGAACAAGCTTACTATGGCCCACGGTTGTTATTGGGGAAAATGTACTTTTTGCGATATCTCCCTAGATTATATAAAAATCTACGAACCTATTGCTGCCAAACTTTTGGTAGACAGAATGGAAGAGCTCATAGAAACCACCGGGGAAAGAGGTTTTCATTTTGTAGATGAGGCGGCTCCCCCGGCCCTTATGCGTGCTTTGGCGCTCGAAATTATAAAACGGAAATTAACCGTTACCTGGTGGACCAATATCCGATTTGAGAAAAGTTTTAGCCGCGACCTATGCGTGTTGTTAAAAACATCGGGCTGCATTGCTATTTCGGGCGGATTGGAAGTGGCATCGGACCGATTATTGGCCTTGATAAAAAAAGGGGTTACCGTTACCCAAGTAGCCCAAGTAACCAGAAACTTAACAGAGTCGGGAATCATGGTACACGCTTACCTTATGTACGGGTATCCTACCCAAACTGTTCAGGAGACCGTAGATAGCCTTGAAATGGTTCGACAAATGTTTGAGCTTGGAGTATTACAATCGGGCTTCTGGCATCAATTTGCCCTTACGGCCCACAGTCCTATTGGCTTAAATCCGTCGGAATACAAAATAGTCCCACAATACGAAGAAATAAGCTTTGCCAACAATGATGTGCAGTTTATTGACAAAACCGGTATCGATCATGAACAATTTAGTTATGGGCTTAAAAAATCGCTCTTCAATTTTATGCACGGCATTTGCTTTGACTATCCCTTGCAGGACTGGTTCGATTTTAAAATCCCAAAAACTACTATCGCCCCCAATTTTATCGAAACAGCACTAAACGCGGAACCTGTGTTTACCAATAAACAAAATGCCAAAATTGTCTGGTTGGGAAACCCACCATTGGTACAAACCCTGACAAAATCGAAAAAAGGACAAAGTTGGGAACTATTAAAACTAAGCTTTCATGACAAAACAGAAACGGTCACTATTTCGGTCGACAAGGAAAAAGGAGCATGGCTTTTGGATACTTTAGGCAAAATATCGCCTTATAAAGATAAAACCCTTACTTTTTCTCAATTAAAAGCAGATTTTGAAACTTCTTTTGATGACTTCGAGCTTTTTTGGTATTCAAAACCCTTATCGGTTTTAAAAAATCATGGCTTATTAGTACTTTAAGATAAAAGAGGATTCCGTTTGAAGGAAGAGTATTTTAGTAACATTAACTACTCGCAGCAAACATCTCTTTTTTTGTGATACCAAGTTTTTTTACCCAAGGTACTTTCCAGATTTATTTTGAAAAAAATTGGCTATAAGTTGGGTAGAAAAAAAAGGTAAACTACGAATTTACCGTACCTTTGTACACATATTTTCGAAAATTAACATCCATGAATTTTAAAGAGTTAAGGCTTAACAAACCTATCTTAAGAGCAATAGCTGAAAAAAATTACGACGCTCCTACTCCGGTCCAAGAAATGACTATTCCTCTTATCCTCGATGGGAAAGACGTTATTGCTTCGGCACAAACGGGTACTGGTAAAACAGCAGCCTTTGCCTTACCTATTTTACAGCTTTTATTTGACAGACAGGACGCCTCTAAAAAAGGTAAAAAGATAAAGGCCTTAATCATAAGTCCAACCAGGGAGTTGGCCATGCAGATTCAGGATAACTTTAAAGATTACGCCCAATACACCAATCTTGTTTCGGCTGTTATATATGGAGGATCGGCTATAGAACCACAGATAGAAACCCTAAAAAAAGGAGTCGATATCCTAGTGGCAACCCCCGGTAGGTTATTGGATTTGCACAAACAGGATGTTATTAATTTAGATTATATAGAGACCTTGGTTTTGGACGAGGCAGATTTAATGTTGGATATGGGCTTTATTGACGATGTCAAGAAAATAGAACGTCTATGTCCAAAAGGAAAACAAATTTTATTGTTCTCTGCTACCATGCCTTTTAAAGTGGTTCAATTGGCTAATAGTATTTTAAAAGATGCCGAAAAGGTTGCCGTCACCCCTACCTCATCGGCGGCAGCCCGGGTTCATCAAATACTTTATTTTACGCCTAAACCCAAAAAAATAGAGCTGTGCCTTCACCTTTTAAGAAATACGATAAAAGGCAATATCCTTATCTTTAGGAGAACCAAACACGGTGTCGACAAACTCGAACAAACCCTTCTTAGAAACAATTATAAGGTAGATAGCATTCATGGCGCCAAAAGTCAGGAGGAAAGACAAGAAGCCTTAAACAGGTTTAAAAATAAGGAAACCAATATTCTAATAGCCACAGACGTTGCTGCAAGGGGTATTGATATCGATAACCTGGACAGTGTTGTAAACTTTGATTTACCCAACATTCCAGAAACCTATGTTCACCGAATCGGAAGAACGGGAAGAGCGGGCCAAAGCGGTACCTCGTACTCCTTTTGTTCTGCAGACGAAAAGCAATATGTCATTAGCATTCAAAAATTGATGCAAAAACATATCGATGTAGAAGAAGACCACCCTTATCCATTAGATCCGAAAGCTCAGCCCGAAGTGCACAAAAGAAAAGGCAGTAAACACAGGAAAGGCAGAAAATCTGAAGGTTCAAAAAAGAAAAAGAAACGCTGGTATTAATAACAGTGGCATTGCCCCTAATGCTATTAACACCCAATATGTTTTCCATAAATATGCAGGAATCATAGAATTCATCTACTAATGAAGAGATCGTTTTTTAGGAAACCTATCAAATTATTATCTTTATACCATAAAATTATAGCGACTGAAAATGGATAAAAAAATCATAGCACCTTCCCTGTTGGCTGCCGACTTTGCCAACCTACAACAAGATATAGAAATGGTAAACAACAGTGAGGCAGATTGGTTTCATATCGACATCATGGATGGTGTGTTTGTCCCTAATATATCCTTTGGCATGCCTGTTTTAAAAGCCATTACGGCACATGCCCAGAAGACTATAGATGTACATTTAATGATTGTAGATCCAGACCGTTATATCAAAACCTTTGCCGATTTAGGAGCTCATAATTTGACGGTACATTATGAAGCTTGTACACATCTGCACCGAACCCTACAAGCCATAAAGGCCGAAGGGATGACAGCTGGAGTGGCCCTAAACCCACATACGAATATCAATCTTTTGGAAGATATTATCAATGATATTGATCTAGTTTTGATAATGAGTGTAAACCCTGGGTTTGGCGGACAATCCTTTATTGAGAACACATACGATAAGGTCAAGGCTCTAAAAGAACTCATCAACCGTAAAGGGGCTCATACCATAATAGAGATCGATGGCGGTGTTAGTTCGGAAAATGCCAAAGAGCTTATCGATGCCGGTGCCGATGTATTGGTGGCAGGGAGCTTTATTTTTCAGAGTGACAACCCTACCAAGACCATCAAAGAATTAAATGAATTAATTGGGTAATGAAGAATTTTGATATTGTCATTGTTGGAGGAGGACCTATTGGTATTGCATGTGGCCTAGAAGCTAAAAAGAAAGGCCTTTCCTATGTTATTCTAGAAAAGGGATGTATCGTCAATTCCCTTTACCATTACCCGCAGAACATGCAGTTCTTTTCTTCTTCGGAGAAATTAGAAATAGATAATATTCCCTTCATCAGTATTGAGGCCAAACCTAAAAGAAATGAAGCCTTAGAGTATTACAGACGCATTGTGACCAGCAATGAACTGAACATACAACTGTTTGAAAAGGTAGGATCCGTCCAAAAAATGGACGGGTATTTTGAAATCCAAACAACAAAAAACACCTATCGTGCATCCAATGTTATTTTAGCAACCGGGTTTTATGACATCCCTAATAAGATGGATGTTCCTGGGGAAGACCTGGATAAGGTATCGCATTATTACAAGGATCCCCACTTTTATTCTAGCCAGAAAGTAGCCGTTATAGGCGCCAGCAATTCGTCTATAGATGCTGCCTTGGAGTGCTACCGAAGAGGCGCCGATGTTACCCTTATCATTCGTGGCCCAGGGGTAGGAGAACGTGTAAAATATTGGGTAAGGCCCGATATTATCAATAGAATTGAAGAAGGCAGTATAAAAGCCTACTATAATAGTACCGTAAAAGAAATTACCGAAGAGGAGATTATAATACAATCGTCCACAGAGACCATAGCCTTGAAAAACGATTATGTATTGGCCCTTACGGGATATATGCCAAATTTTGGATTTTTGGAAAAGATAGGCATCCAACTATCAGAAGACGAAAAAAGACTTCCACAATACGACCCGGAAACGATGGAAACCAATGTAGAAGGTATTTATTTGGCTGGAGTTATTTGCGGGGGCATGGAAACCCATAAATGGTTTATAGAAAACTCTAGGGTTCATGCCAACATGATCATAGGTTCTATACTCGAAAAAAGAACCGTAAACACCTAAGAAACGCCTTAAAATAAAAACCCAAGGAGACACTATACGGAAGCGTCTTCTTGGGTTCTTTATTCAAGAATACTTAATACGGTTTATCAAACAGCTCGCTCGATGAGATAGTGCTATTGGCAGGTAGTATTACTTTTCTTAAAAACTTAGTGTCGTTGGTTTCCTTGCACCAATCGAGTAGCTTTTGACGATACACATCCAATTTTTCTGAATAGGTTGTAGAATTCACCAAATTATTCATTTCAAAGGGATCGTTTTCTAGATCAAATAACTGCTCTCTGTTTTTTCCCCAACTGTACAATACGTACTTGTATTTTTTACCGATCAACGCCCTACCTAAGGTTCCATAGGCCTGCTTTCCTTCAAATTTAGTCTCTACCACTACAAAGTCCCTTTCTTTACTTTTCTTTTTCCCTTCCAGTCGCGGTTTTATACTTTCTCCTCGCAACTCTTCTGGAATAGGAATTCGGGCATAATCACAAATAGTAGGGTACAGATCTAACCCATTACTGATCAAGCTTTGGTCTACCCCTTTCTTAAACCCTTTTTTTCCTTTGTAAGTCATAATAAAAGGCACTTTAACGCTTTCCTGAAAAAGGGCCGTTTTTTGGTTCCAACCATGGGAAGCATTTCCGTCGCCATGGTCACTGGTAAATATAATCAGGGTATTGTCACTTAAGCCCATAGCATCAATGGCGTCTATAATCTTTCCTATCTCTCGGTCTACTTTTTCTACCAGCCTATAATAGGTATAGCGGTACTGTCTCCAATCTTCTTCGGTATAATTTTGGGTCGGGTACACCTTCTTATCTACGTCTTGCTCTATTTGCAAGGCTTCGGGAAAAGTTTCCGATTTCTTGAAATTAGGGGGCAGCCCTGGTGTTTCGCTAAGGGGAACCATGGGGATATTCCCATAAGGCAAGGGTTCGTTCCTCGCCCATTCGCATATATTATGCGGGTTGTCAAAAGAAGCTACCAAAAAGAAGGGCTTGTTGCCATCTTTTTTAGATGCCATATAGTCGATACATTTCTCTGCCAAAGGGATATCCCCAAAATCTGCGATCTTCTCAAAACCATTTCCTTCGGAGATAGCCGCCTCATGGGCATGCCATTTACCACCATAGGCACAGTCATACCCTGCCTGTTGCATGATATTCCCTAAGCCCATTTCCTTATTTTCAACGGACATGATATTATCACCAGAAACATTGGAATTAACCCCTAGGGTATGTGGCATTTTCCCAGTAAACATACTGGATCTCGAAGGACTGCACAACGGAAAAGTAACATAGGCGTTGTGAAAGCGAACGCCATTTTTGGCCAATTTGTCTAAATTAGGGGTTTTTAAATCCGTATTCCCCGCTATACTCATTGCCGCTGCTTGGTGTTGATCGGTCATAATCAACACTATATTGGGTCTTTCCTTATCCTGAACCCCATCTGAAAGAGATTTTTGAGCCCAGCTTAGTTGGCAGACCAACAACAAGCCTATTGTTAATAAGTTGTTTATTGCTGTTTTAAGTGTTCCCTTCGACCAATTCCCTGAATTGGCGACAATCACAATGTTCTGATTTGGTTCGATGTTCATAATTTCCCTTCAATTGATTTATGGCATATATCTAAGTCACTAAAATATCATATAAAGCGGTTCTATTTTTTTAATACTTTATAGCACTATGTATCGTTAACGATTCTTTGGTGTCCTACTCAACGATATTTACCTCGTGAACATTGACAAAGGAACCTTGTGTTACTATGCCCATTTTCTCTTGTAATTCGGCTACCTTTTCGGGCATCTCATTCGCTAGATTATCTTGTTCATTAGGATCTTCTACCAGATTATACAATTGCGGTTTAGTCTCAAACCCCGTCTCAATCTTAGGTCCCCATGGTACCATTTTAGGTCCATCGTGGGGCAGAATATATTTCCACCCGTTCTCTATATAAGATAACGGACCTTGAAAGCTCTCGTGTATCAGGGATCCTCTACCGCTCTGGTCTTCGCCATTTAGGACAGCCAGCATATTTTGGCTATCTACCGCTTGGCCCTTATCCACATCAACACCTAGCAAAGTACTAAAGGACCTTAGAAAATCGACCTGACTAAACAGTGCGTTAGAAATGCTCCCCTTTCCTTTGGCATCGGGCCATCTGATGATCATGGGGATTTTTGCTCCACCATCATAAGAACTGTATTTACCTCCTCTTAAGCCGCCTGTAGGTTTATGGTCACCCACCAATTCTCTTGCTTGGTCGTGGTATCCGTCGTCTAAAACCGGACCGTTGTCACTCGAAAAAACAACTATGGTATTATCTAATAAATTTTGGGTTTCTAAAATTTTCATAATTTCCTTGACGGTCCAATCTAATTGAAGAATAACATCTCCCCTTGGGCCCATGCCACTTTTACCTTGGAACATTTTGTTGGCTACTCTTGGCACATGTATGTCATGAGTCGATAGCAATAAGAAAAATGGTTGATCCTTACTAGAATTAATGAATTTTTTAGATTTATCTACCAATTCCATAGGGATGGTTTCATCATCCCATAAAGCGGCTTTACCACCCTCCATAAAACCAATTCTACTGATACCGTTTACAATAGTATTGTTATGGCCTTGCGAAGGTTTCATGGTTAATAACTCCGGATTTTCTTTCCCTGTAGGCCAATTTCCAATCTTCTCTTTGTAATTTACTTTTACAGGATCGCTAGGGTCCAAATTAACTATATGATGATTTTCAACAAAAACACATGGTACTCTGTCGCCCGTTGCTGGAATTATATACGAATAATCAAACCCTATTTCTAAAGGTCCAGGACTAATTTTTCCGTTCCAATTTGGTCCATTTTCATCCCCTAGACCTAAATGCCATTTCCCTACAATACCAGTATTATAACCAGCAGTTTTTAATATACCTGGCAAAGTTGTTTTCCTGGTATCAATCAGAAGTGACTCATCTCCTGCAGCAACCCCAGTTCCTTTTTTACGCCACGCATAATCCCCTGTTAATAACGAATATCTTGAAGGGGTACAAGTAGCGGCCGTGGCATAAGCATTTGTAAATAGTATGCCATCCTTGGCCAAGGCATCAATATTAGGAGTACTAATGGTAGTGGCCCCATAGGAACTGATATCCCCATATCCTAAGTCATCTGTGTATATAAAAACGATATTGGGTTTCTTTTTGTCCTGAACAACTTGGGCAGACTTTTCTTTTTGCTCTTTGCAGCCCACCATAGCAATACCCAGCAGTATTGCTATTATATAGCTTCTTTTTATGGTCATAATTATAAGTTTTATTGTCGTTATTTAAATATTTTATGTTTTTGCCCTCTATGCAAAGGAATAAACCCCTCATGGCTGTCCTTCTCTACTAACTAGCAGAAGCCACAGCGTTTTATTGCTGCCCAACCTTTTGCGAAGCCAACTCCCTTTCTATTTTATACCATTCTTTTTGATACTTTTCAATCCATTCTGGGGGGTTCCCTAATCTGTATTTTAATTGTGCTTCGTATAAGGATTCAGGAAAAACGGCCTGTCCTAAACTTTCAAGATATCCGAGGTTTTCTTGAATGAAGCTTGTCCTTGAACCATGCATACCTACAACGGTAGGATTCACGACAGAAAACCCCCAATACAAATGTTTTG
Source organism: Arenibacter nanhaiticus (assembly GCF_900141935.1). Classification (GTDB taxonomy): domain Bacteria; phylum Bacteroidota; class Bacteroidia; order Flavobacteriales; family Flavobacteriaceae; genus Arenibacter; species Arenibacter nanhaiticus. The sequence goes on from NZ_FQYX01000013.1 coordinate 69,972, forward strand.
GACCTGACAGTTTCCAGAAATCGTAATTATCTTGTGGTTCACCCACTCTTTTATAGTTCCATAAGGTTAATCCTTTTAAGTGATGCGGCTCATTCTTGTAATAACCACCGTGGCTGGTCATTTTTGAACCTTCGTACATATCCACCAAATTATTGATTGGAATGTCGGCATGGGAATCCCATCCTTGTTTTGGCGTTTTTACGCGCCAAATTACAGATCCCGATGTTTTGTGAGACATAGATGCGCCATGGAATTGCCCGTTATTGGAAGCATCCTTAATTAAACCCGTTAACACCCGTGTAGACTGTGTCACGTTCGTTAATTTATGTCCGCTGTTCCCTTCGACCCATAACATTAAAACAGAAGATGCATAACTTTTGCTAACAGAAACAGCTCCACTAACACTGCTAAACCGGCATCTTCTAACCCAAGAGTTTGCCACTCTTTGCATAGAAACCATAGACCAAGCATTGTCGTGCAAAAAATCTTTATGGTGCACAAATGTATCCTTAAAATTTGCTTTGAAGAAGATATCTTCTACACCCACATTTTCTAACGGATAAAAAGGTTTTGCTTGCCAATTGTAATCGGTATTAATCGAATTTATCAACGGGTCTTTTAAGGTGATTTTATTCCCAGAAATACTTTTTATTTCATGGTTCTCAATAAATGTCACTCCTTCTTGTTGAATCTTTTCCCATTGTGGTCTTGGTTTCTTTCCTTCAAATGATTCTTTTGCAACAGTGACATTATAAGGCATTTGTAGTTGTATAAACTTTGTATCTTTAAAGATGTCTGCATTTTTCACAACAATGGTAAACGCTCCTTCATTTGCGTTTTCTGTGATCTTTGTTCGTTGTTTTTCTCCTTTTTTTGAGGAAAATGTAAACATATAACTCACTTTCCATTCAGGTTCATCGGGCGTTCGTTGCAACATGTGATCTTTCATATTAATCACCGTTCCATTTTTCCCCATGCCACTTCCCTTTAAAATAATATTAGAAGATGATATTTCAATAGGATTTGTTTTTTTGGGTTTCACATTCACCATAAAATCTCCTGGCGGAAAAAACACAATGCCCCCCTTGTTTAATTCTGCTGCGTTTATAGCAGCCTGAATAGCCTCTTGGTCCGAAATACTATCATTGGGGATAGCGCCAAAATCTAACACATTAAAAACCTTTAAACCCTTATGATTTTCGGGGATTCCTTTTTCACCAAGTTGATATCCGGCATAGGAATAATCAAATAGCAATGGAATTTCAGGGTCGTTTATTTCACCTGTAAATTTTTTCCATATAACCGCTTCTTGAGCAAATGACGGGCCTATGTTAAATATGAAAGCTATAAAATAAGTAATAAAAAGTACACGCATTGTTGTGGGTAATTTCTCTATTTAAAGACTTAGAAGCAACAGGATGCCTTCTTGGCCTAAGAACTTAATTTCATCATTTTAAACACCCTTGGAAATCCATCTTTACACTCTAAACTAATGACGGTTTTCGTACCAGAATTATCGATAGCGGTTATAAAATCGGCTGGCAAGGCACTCCATTTCCCTTCTAAGGTAATGGTCAGTGTAACTGGGGTGCTGTAATTCCTATATTTATTCGGTTGGTATTCCGGAAAATTCAAATCGGGCTGCACAGCACTGATGGTTATATTTTTATCAGAATCCTTTCTCACCATAATTAATGCAGGTTCCGACACTTCTGATAAATAACCACTATCCAATTTTCTCTTTGCCTCAAAAACGGCGTATGCCGTGCTGTTCGACTTATGGTCCGAAACAATATGAGCTGTACTATCGGCTCTAATAATGGTATAAGAATCATCGGCCTTTGCCTTTTTCTCGAATTTCTTTTGATCTTCCTCCTTCAGAAAGGGATAAATAACATATTGATAGTTGGCATTTTTAGGAGCCAATCCATGGTCTATCCAAGCAGCAGCATAATCGGCCTCGGTCTCTTTTGCTCCTTTGCCCTTGGCATTCATTCTCCCGGTATTGACCGAATACTTGTTGTGATAAGAATGTTGATGTTCCTTCTTTAATTGTACGGCGGTATTGGAAAGGATATAATACCCATTCCCATAAGGATCTACCACCCAGTTATTCTTTTTCACATCAGAAGCCAATTCTGTTTTTACCGGAAACTTTGTTATAGTTTTATTAGATGTGTAGAGCGGAATTTTTGGATCTATTAACAAAGACTGAAAAAGATTGGTCTGTACAGGATTATTTTCGTCTACACTACAAATATTGGTTCCTATTACTATCAGCTTGTCACCAAATGAAAATACCGATTTCTTGGCATACAATTTTCCTGGAAATCCCACTTTCGTTTCTGGCCATTCCGAATTAGAGCCTTTGCCTTCATTTAAGATCATTCCAAAAACCCCGTTCCCGTCCAATTCCGTTGCCCCGGCAAAGGTTTCATTGGAACGGAACATTATTAGTGGCATTTTTGGTTCCAATTCTTCAAAAGGCAAGTTAATTACGGTAGCCCCTGGATATCGGTTCCAATCCCAACCCTCCTGAACAAAGCCGCTTCCTATTTCTCCATTTCGGTTTAACAGTTGTATGGTTCCGTTGGCAGGGTATCTACCATACCTATTTTCATCAACATAAATTTCAGATGCCCATACATATTTACTATACCCCTTAACAATGGCGGCCCAATCGTTGCGCCTATGAATTGCCGTGGCTGCATAGGGCATGGTATGATAGCCTTCGAGCTGTTCTGGTTGTATTCCGTTAATTTCCCTAAAAAGGGTACTATTGAGTTTATCTTCTTTTCCCCATAGTCTAAGATATGCAGCGGCTATCTCCTTATCAATTTTCTCGGTTCCCTCGGGATTTCCAGCATATGCCATTAAAAGATACTCTTCTTTTAAGGATTTAATACTGTTGGCTTCCAAGGGATGTCGTCCTGCATTTCCAAATCCCCAATCGTACAGTTGACTATAAGCTCTAGTATTTAAAAAGGCCTTTTTAAAATTCTCATGTCCGTCCGTTTTTATTCGAAACCTAGTCCCTGACAAGGTTCTGATTACTTTAGGGACCGTTTTAAAGGCACCATAGCCGTAAGCCGGATAGTGACCATTGTGATGCCATGCCGTACCATCTACCTTAAAGCCCCATTCTTCATTTTGTTGTGCTAGGGTTATAGAGATATAATTAGAATAAGCATGTAATAAGGCTGCTTGCTTTTCCTGGCTATCCATAAGGAAAATCAACATTAAATGATAATAGGATTGTGTGTTTAGGTAATCGATATTTACATGAAAATTACTTTCATCGTCCAAAAGCATTCCTAAGTTAAACAACCAGTGCAAACTTGCGCCAATCTCATTTAACAAACCGTTGTCGTATAGCAATTGTCGCATGGTAAAAAATGCCTCGGTAATGTCCCTAACGTTATACCCAATATGATGCCTTGTACCGCCAGCGGCACCAGCCACCCAACCTTGATCTAAAAAGTATTTAGTCCCGGTCAAAAACATTTCCTCAATTTCCTGTTTCTGGGAGGTATCTGCCCTATCGTGAAAATTAGCCAGTTTTTTTAATACTTTCCCCAAATCCGACACATCATTAACCTTTAATGGCCCATGTTGTTTCTCATCATAATACTCCTGCCTTATCATAAAAGTTAAAGGAGGCCCTATTACCGTCTCACCCGTATCCTTTATATTTAACTTTTGAAAATCTTCCCGTAAAGACTTTATATACACCTTGTATTTCTTATCGATCCTTAAATCTGCGTCAATTAATTTTTCGAATTTTTGTAAATCCATCCTCACAGCCATAGAAATTGGGGATACCTCCAAATTCTTAATGCGTTCGTAATTGCTTATCAAAGGCATCCAATGATCACTTCCCAATTTAGTATCTGCCTTAATAAAGGGCACCAAAAGATCTGGGTATTGATGCCTGTCATCCTGGTATTGTGAAAAAACAATGTCGTCTAGATATAGTTTTCCCTTTTCTGCTGAAGTACTAATTCTAAAATAATCATAATCTACTTCTGCTCCCTTCTCTGGAGCATTTCCTTGCATTTCATAAAAAGGAACCCAAATTCGTCGCCATCCTTTAAAAGACAATGGAACATCAAACCAAACCGCTACTTTTCCTTCTTTTTCAAAGGAAATAGTTAGGGTATCGTTTTGTGGTGTCTCGTTGTAAAGGGAAATCGCTGTAGTGGGACTAGACGGAAAGTAATTTCCGTACCGCAATGGACTTTCTGCATGTGACAATATCCTAAAATTGGCAGTCCCTAGACTACTTTGGCCTTGCCATTCCCATTTCAATGACGATTTTCCTAACCTCATACGATCAGTACTGATAGCCAAAGTGCTATTAGAATTTTGATATAACTCTAATACGTTGCTGGACTCAAAAGATTCTAAGGCGGGTAGCTTCGTTTGTTGTGAAAAACCTATACCAGTGATTAAAAAAAGGACCATTTTAATTGGCATACGTTTTCTTGATTTATAAAATAATGATCTCATTAGTTTCCTTATATTTTTAATAGGCATATATCATGGCTTCTTTTGCCAAAACACCCTCATGATTAATATATTTTCCAATCTTTAAACCAAACACTTTTTGTAAAACTGCTTTGGTCTTTAGCATTGCTTTGAAAATTACTCACCAACGCCAAATCGCCCTTCCACCTTTCTATAGCTACATGGTTCTTAGATATATTGGCCAATAATTTACCCGTGCTAATGTCGGAGATAGCAACATTTACCACATAGTTATTTGTCTCTGGCCTAAGTTGCACTTTTAGGTTCACTCCAGTAGGCAATGCTTTCATCACATTCTTATTTTTAGGATTAGGGCTTGGCGTTCCTATAAACAATACCCCGTTAGTACTGACCCCTATATTTAAGCCTTTTCGATCCACCGCATGATCTGAACTTAGGTTATCGGCTCCCAAATTAAATCCGGCCCAATTCTTACTATTCCCAACCAAATCCCCATTATAAAAACCAACCTCAACTTCCATTTCAAAGGTTCCCTCTCTTAACTGAGGTGTTAACAGGTGAACTGTTCTATTTTCCCTACTGACCAAACATTCCAATTTCCCATTGGACACCTGCCAATCTTCCAATGGATAAGGCGTATACTCTGGCCCTACCCTTGAAGGTGTTGCAGTGCCTGTAAAATCACATTTAAAGACGATCTTATTTTCTATCTTGCCTTTACACCCCAGCAAGGTATAAAGCAAGATAATTAAGCATACAACTGTCCTATTAAAACTCCAGGCATTCATTGGTCTCGATGGTTTACTTTGCTGGTACCGTTTCTGAATCATTTAACTTTTGGAATCGTTTAAACCAAGGGTCCTTTTTATCCTTTAATTGCTTTAAAAGTTTCTTTTTCAACCCGCTTTTCAATTCCGTATCCTTTTCGGCTATATTATGTTTTTGAAAAGGATCGTTTTTATTATCGTATAAAAATTCACGGGCTTGGTTTTGGTCATCCAAGGTGATCACATAAGTATGGGTGTGGGTCCTTATTCCACGGTGTCCCGATGCTGGCTGTCCTTCTTCTATATAGTAATACAAGACAGAACTTGGTCTTTTCCCTTCATTTTTTAAAATGATGGACGATAGGTCTTGGCCATCTACATTGGAAGGAATACCATCTGTAGTACCTAGCATATTTAGGATAGTCGGCATAATATCCGTAGCACCAATAAGCAGATCGTCTTTTTGGCCTCCCTTAATTTTAGCCGGCCATCTAATGATAAAAGGAACGTTTATAGCTTCTTCATACCATACATTTTTTGACATTAAAGCATGGCTACCCATCATTTCGCCATGATCTGAGGTAATGACTACTATAGTGTTATCTTCCAATCCCTCTTCTTCCAAGGCCTTTAACACTCTCCCTATTTGGTCGTCTACACCCGTCACCATAGCATAATAATTACGGATATGCTCTTTGGCCAATTCGGTTCTTTTCCTGGTTGCTCCCTTATGGAAGGCCAATTCTTGGGCCTCGCTATCCAAATCTAGATTTCCTCTATTGAGCAATTCCTCCAAGGATTTGTCCTTATAGGGTGCTATATATTTTTCAGGCACATATTGATATGGGGGATGGGGTGGATTTACTGACCAAAAAAGAGCAAAGGGCTTGTCTTTAGTCCTTGTTTTCTCGGAGGGGTTTTTAATATAATCGATGATCACATCTGCTTCGTGCTTGGCAGACCATTCGTTGATATACGTCAGCTCATCCTCCGCAGCATCGTTGATCCAATAATGAGGTGTGTTGTGCTCATCAAAAGTGCCATAAGCATACCAAAAATTAAACCCGTGCCGAAATTCCTTAGGGGTATAAGCATCCCATAACACCGTATCCTTATCCGCAACAGGCGGTGGAGAGGTTAAATGTAATTTCCCTACATAACCGGCATCATAACCGTTCTTTACCAAAACATCGGAAAAACTAATATCGTCTTTTTGCCATGAATTATTGTACTTATACCTATTGGAGTTACTATTGGTCAGCACCGAATTATTATAAGGTAATTTTCCGGTCATCAACATAGCCCGGTAAGGGCTACACAGCGGAAAGTTACTTATAGCATCTGTAATCACCATTCCCTCTTTGGCCAGTTGATCCATATTAGGAGTCACCACCGGATCTTGTCCATTGATCCCAATAGCCGAATTTCGCAATTGATCGGGAAAGATAAACAGCAAATTGGCTGCTTCCTTTTGCGAGGGTTTTAAGGTAGGCTTACAAGAAACCATAGTGGCGAACACCCAACTAAATAGCAACAAATACCGAATTACAAAATGCATGTTCATAATACCTAGTTTACTGAATTCATTTTCTTTAATCTATCCAAAGCCTCAATATAATAATAATCGGCATAGATCAGGGCAACGTCAATTTCGTGTCCCAATGATTTTGCACCTGTCGAATGAAGTAAAAAAGAATCGGCTTTCCCTACTCCCGAATATTTTTCGGAACTTAAAGAAGTTAACATGTTTAGGGCCGCGTTATAATATTTATTTTGCAATGCTTCGTCTTCCATGTACGTACTAAGCTCTAACAAACCAGAGGCGACTATAGCGGCAGCAGAGGCATCCCTATCATCATCTTTTGTAGTGTCTATATCAAAATCCCAATGAGGTATGTAATCTTCTGGAAGTAGTTCTAAGTACTTATCGGCAATCTTTTGTGCAAAATCTAGAAACTTTTTGTCCTTTGTTTCCCTATACATCAAGGTATACCCATAAATCCCCCATGCCTGTCCTCTAGACCAACGGCTATCATCGTGAAGACCTTGTTTGGTATGCTTGTTCAATACCTTTCCGTTTAAGGAATCGTATTCTACGACATGCCAAGAGGTGTAATCGTCCCTAAAATGATGTTCCATGGTCGTTTCCGCATGTTTCACGGCAATATCATAATGACTTTTATCCCCACCATTTTTAGCCGACCAGAACAGCAGTTCCAAATTTAACATATTGTCTATAATGGTGATATGTTGTTGCCAACGTGGGTGCATTTTATTAGACCAAGACCTAATAGTTCCTACCTTAGGATTAAATCTACTGGCAAGCGAATTTGCCGAAGTCAATAAAATATCCTTATACTCCTTCTTGTCTCCAAAAAGGTACCCATTGCCATAAGCAGGAAACATCATAAATCCTATATCGTGGTGTTCGGTAATGGTTTTAAAATCTTCAAAAACTTCGGTTCTTTTGATAGCTTCTTGTTTCCATTTTTCATCCTTGGTAATTTCGTACATATACCAAAGTATACCCGGGTAAAATCCGGAGGTCCACACCAATCTTCCGTTTGGTATTTCTTTCCATTCGGTTTCGTTTGTTTCTATTAGCCTAGGGTGCTTGGAAAGATCGGTTAACTTGGGTACGGCTATTTCCAATTGTGACTCGCAATCTTCAATGGCGCCATTCAAATCAAATGCCACGCTTTTTCCATTTAGGACTTGTGCCGTAGCAGTTTCTTTTTTCTTTTGTCCAGATTGGCAGCTTGCCAAGCAAAAAACTAGGGACAGTAATAATAATCTCATTCGTTTGCATTTTTATGTTAATACTTTACTTTTTAATCTTTGGTTTCCGTTAGATGATGATTGTAAAAAAAACACCCCACATATTTTTCTATGGACAATACGGGGATGTTCTAAACTCAACTCAATCAACTAACTTTTCAATGGTGCTTTGAGACCTATTTTACTTTTAGGTTTCAGGGCCTAAGACAAAGTTGCAGTATATTCATAAAAACTAGAGGGGCTAAAAGTTCAATAAGCGGGTGCTCACTGACCAAAGCCATCAAAAACACTTAAAATTCAATATTTTATAAAAACCCCACTTCTTCGCTTTCAAAGAATGGCGTTTATTTTTTTAAAGGTTGATTGATCCTATAAATTTGAAGCGGGCCATTATTTTGGGCAAACACCATCAATTGATCCGAATCTCGTTGTGTCACTATTGCAATATCACGAATTTCTCCATTCAAATAAAGTCCGCTTTCCAGATTGTTCACCGCCTTAAAGCTTCCTTTACCATCTCCTAAAAGTAAAAGCCCTCTATTGGCATCATAACGCCCATATTTTACTCGTGTACCGAAAAAATTTCCTCCTAAAAGCAGATCTAAATTCCCATCCAGATCAAAGTCTTTGGCAACCATACCGTAAATGGGACTAAATTGTGCTTCTTTTGGCAAGGGCGATAGCTTAAACCGGCCCTCCCCTAAATTTTCCATATAGCTAGTTTCAAAACTTCTAGCTTCCAAGACTGTAGCCTCCTTCAATTGATCGGGGGTAAAAATGTCGGTAATTTTTTCATCGGCATAATCTACATAATTAACGTACCTTGCTTTTAACTTGTTTAACTGCCCCAATAGATCGTCTTTAGAAAACACCGGATAACTTTCGTTCCCGATATAGGAACAAAGAATCGGATCTAAAGAACCATTGCCATCAAAATCGCTGACATACAAACTCACCGGTTTTTCTTGGGATGCTTTTAATTGGGAGTTCAGTCCAAAATTTCCTATGACATAATCTATATCCCCATCTCCATCAAAATCTTCAGCTATGATTTTGTTCCACCAGCCCTGTGAATTTTTAAGGCCAGAGTTATCTGCCAATTCTTCTAATTTTCCATTCTGACTACGGAAGGCGCGAATTCCCATAAATTCGCCGACAAGAATAAGGTCGTAAGCTGCATCCCCATTAAAATCGCTCCATACAGCATCGGTAACCATCCCCGGATATTCTAGCAAAGGATTTACTTGGTTTGTAATATCTTTAAAATTCCCTTTTCCATCATTTTCAAGGACATAGCTACGGGCCGTATTTGGATATTTCCCTGGAACTAATCTCCCTCCAACAAATAAATCCAAATCCCCATCATTATCCCAATCAGCAGCCTTTACACAAGAGCCACTATGTCTCATCGTGGGAATAGATTCGACCTTCTTTTTAAAATTCCCCTTCCCATCATTAAAATATATCCTATCCTGAAGTTGCGGTGAACCTGCATCGTACTCATTGCCCCCACTTACAACATACAAATCTTGGTCCCCATCATTATCGGCGTCAAAAAACAATGCGCCTATATCTTCACTGTCCTTATCTTGATCGAAGGATTTTTGATGCGACAAAGTGAATGTTCCAGATGTTGTCTGAGTATAAATTTGTCCTGGACTATTCTTTGCGCCTCCAATAAACAGATCCTCCAAGCCATCACCATTAATATCGGCCTTGGTAATTTTAGGGCCTTGGGTAGATAATTTATGGGGCAGTAATTGTTCTCTTTTAAAATCGACATACCTATTTTCCCTATGTGTATAAGCCATCAAACTATCCTTGGTTAGCATAATAAAATACTTCTTAGTTGAAGCACTTATGGTCGCTAAATCAACTGCCTCAGCTTCCGTATGATTCAAGGTTACTGTTTCGTTTGCTTTTATATTATTTAATTGTTGAACCTTCCCATCTGGCCAGGTTATTGCTAGTTCATTTATATTTACAGCCTTCCCTAAACCGAACAAAAGGCCATAATCTACAGAAGACTGATAGCCTCGTGTAGGAATCATTTCTTGAGTAAGAACCTCATTATTTATTTTTAAGGTTACCTTGGCCCCTACGCCAAAAACATTGCCTTTAGCTCCTTTCAGTTGTACTTTAAGGTAATTGTTCTGTGTTATAAGTTCACTGTTGTTTCTATATATAAATGCTTCCTCGTCTATATTGTTTACTACAAGATCTAAATCCCCATCATTGTCCAGATCGGCATACGCGGCACCATTGGAGAGTGATTTTTGCCCCATTCCCCAATCACCATTCATCTTTTGAAAGCTAAGGTCGCCCTTATTCCTATAGATATAGTTTTCTTCAACAGTAGCAGGTATTTTTTCTATCAGCTCCATTAGGGCCTTAGATTGTCGGGTTTGATTTTCCTTTAGTTTTTCATTTACCGCATAGTTCATAAAGTCCATATTGGTATAATCGCGTTTATAGCCATTGGTAACAAAAAGATCTTTAAAACCATCGTTGTCAAAATCGGCAAAAAGGGATGCCCAACTCCAATCTGTATTTGATACGCCTGAAAACTGACCTATTTCGGAAAATGATTCTCCTTGATTGTTTAGCTGTAGCATATTTCGCATGGTCTGGTTGTAAAATCCAGAATTCACTAAGAGTTGGTATTTGTCGTAGTTGTCAGGTCCAGAAATCATTTTTTGACGACTATTTCCTTCTGGCAGCATATCCAAGGTCATAATATCGGTAAAGCCATCATTATTTATATCGGCAATATCAGATCCCATGGAGAAAAGAGAAGTATGGCCAATAAACTGTTCCAAACTTTCTATAAACGATCCGTTTTGATCATTGATATATAGATAATCCTGTTCATTATAATCATTGGAAATATAAATATCCAACCAACCGTCGTTATTTATATCTGAAACGGCAATTCCCAATCCAAACCCTAGCACATTTGAAACTAGACCAGCTTCTTGACTTGCCTCTTTATATTTCCCATGATCGTTTCTATAGAGCTTATCTGAATATGCGCTATTCTTTCTGTTTTTTAAGGAAGGGGTTATTTGTCCAAATCCTGCATAATCTTGGGTAGAATGGTTAAGGATATATAAATCTAAGTCTCCATCGCGATCATAGTCAAAAAAGGCCGCTTGAGTAGAATACCCATCATCGGCAATACCATATTCTTCTGCTTTTTCTGTGAAAGATGGCAGTTCGGAATTGGCTGTGGCTCCGTTATTAATAAATAACAGGTTTTTTCTTTTATTGGGGTCCTTTGCTGCAGATCGACATATGTAGATATCTAAAAAGCCATCACCATTAACATCTGCCATGGTAACTCCAGTATTCCACAAGCCCTCTGCGAATACGCCAGCTTCCTTGGCTACTTCCTTAAATTTAAAATCCCCTTGGTTGAGGTACAAATGGCTCCCCACCATGTTACCGGTAAAATAAATATCCGAAAGTCCATCATTGTTAACATCTCCTATAGCCACACCTCCCCCATTGTACAAATACCCATATTCCAATACATTGAATTCTTCCGTTTCTTGAAGTATGTTCTTAAAAGTTATTCCGGTAGTACTAGGCGATAACAGGCTAAACATTTTATCTCTGTCATTACCTCCACATGAAAACAATAAAAGAGCAAGGAGTATGGTTATGGTTGGTTTAATTTTAGGTATTTTCATATGTGTTTTAATTATTGTTTTTAACAGTCATTTGAAATTCACATAGCTGAATTCGTAGTTGCGACCAGTTTTCGGTCATGCTCATTTCATAGATATATTGGTTAAAACAAATCAATTTACGGTCTTTTTGTACGTATGACCAAAACAAATCAACAAAAAGACCGCACTAATGGCGGTCTTTTATCACTTCTTCATTAAACTATATCAACAGTTTAATTTTTCTTATCCCACCAAACTTTTGTAGTTCCATTGTCCGGACCCCCTAAAAGATTGCTCACAGCATTTTCTACAGCTGCACCATTATCTGAATATTCACTAGATACATAAGGCATCCTACGTGGAATTTCGTTCACAGGAATATCTGGATTAAGGGAATTTAACCTGTTGTATAAGGTTGGATATCCAGTCCTTCTACGTTCGGCATAGGCTTCTTCGCTGTCTGGGTATAGGGCGATCCACTTTTGAGTAATAATTTGTTCGAGTTGTTTTTCCTTAGGGGCCAATAGGTCATAAGCCACTGGTATATTAGATACTGGTGGATTTGATGCATCCATAGCGGCTGGCACATTAGGACTACTCACATAATCATTCCCTGAAAGATCGGTTCCCGAATACCCATATTCGGTATGGGATGCGTTAATTCCACTCTCATAAAGGGCTAGTGCACTTCCACCCATATTCCAGCCTTCCAAAGCGCCTTCTGCTCTTAAGAAATAGGCTTCTGCAGCCCTTATGATACTATAAGCAGGCCCTGGACTGTCCGCAATGGTATATGGTTCGGCCATATCGGAGGCAATTGTATTAAAACTAATTCCCTGTTTATCAGATTTTGTCTGCCCGTTGCGCATTCCTTCGTAATTAAATGTTACTCCCACAGGATCATCCGAAGTATCGGGACTTCCCGCTTCTGCAAAATAGTCCGCTACCCTAGGATCTTGGTATCCTTTAAGAATACTTTCCATATCACCACTCATACGAAATTCACCCCATTGGGTAATAGTAGTATAAGGGTTTCTAAAATTGGTATTGGTTGCTATGGCTGCATTGTCGGCATTGGATTCCATGACTCCATCGGCAACCGCCTTTTCTGCTTGCGCTTGTGAAAGTGTTGGATTGGCATATTTAACTCTAATAGCCAAACGCAAACGCAGGGTATTGGCAAATTTCAACCAGGAATCTGCCGATCCACCATAAATTACATCATTAGCGCCAAGAAATGATGTTGTACCTGCATTAGCTTTTAATACGGTAACGGCTTCATCCAAGGTGGTAAAAAAGTCGTTGTATATGTCCTCTTGTGAATCGTAAGGTACTTCCTTTTCTAAATTACCAAAATTTGAATACGGAATTGGCCCCCAAAGATCTGTAACTCTGTGATAAGCGTACACCCGCCACACTTTCATCATGGCATTTTCTAAATTAAAGCCAAGTTCCTCGGCAGTGTCTTCCGCAATCTTGATATTCGGTGCCGATCTGGTATAAAACCAACGGTAAGCACCATTTAACCATCTTCCTACCAGGATATATTGATCACTGTCAAAATTTGGTGCCGTAGTAGAAAAATAGTTTGCATATACATCCGTAAACAAAGAGTGTCCTAATTGAAATGGTCCTCTCCCTTCTGGATAAGGCAGGTTTGTAGGAGTATATAATGCCCTTTTAACAAATAAAGGGTATTCGGACTGGGTAACGGCATCCTGGGTAAAATTCTTGGGATCTGAGTTGATCTCGTCAAAATTGTCCGTACAACTTCCCAGCATTGCGGTAAGCGTTATCCCGAGACTAATTTTTACTAATATATTTTTCATTTTTTTTCTTTTAAGGTTAGGAATAATTTAGAATCCAAGATTTAGGGAAACTCCAAAAGTACGGGTCGTTGGTGGTGCAAATGCTTCCCTTCCTTCTGCTGAATTATCAACACTATTGACCGCTTCTGGATCTACGTTTTCCGCTTTATTGGAGAAAAAGAATAGGTTTCTACCTACTAAAGAAACTCTGGCAGAGGTTAAAAATGTTTTTGAAAGAAATCTATCAGACACGGCATACCCTAATACAAGCTCTCGTAGTCTTATATTTGAAGCATCTCTGATAAAGGCTTCTCCTACTGGCGTATTTCTCCCCCCTACTCTGTTCCAAAGATCTTCGGAATTAACAGCGATATTATTAGAGGCTCCGGTTTCTGTTACCGCCGTTTCACCCTTATAAACATTTTCTCCGAACACCAAGGATCCATCACGACCTTGTGCAGTATAATCTAACTGCCCGTCTCCTGCAAGAATGGCCTCGGTAAAACTAGCTATAGTTCCTCCTTGACGGATATCGATCAGTGCACTCAATGAAAAGTCCTTGTAGCTAAAAGAATTTCTAATTCCGCCCAACCAGTCTGGATTAAAGTTGGCAATTTTCACATCAAGACCAGGGGTAATTTGAGGAAGCCCAAGAGCATCAACAACAACCCTTCCTTGATCATCACGAAGAAATCCTCTCGAATAAACGTCACCAAATTCTCCACCTTTAACCAATTTATAAGATCTAATGAAGTCGGTACTAATCGTTAATTCATCAAAGCCATCGGCTATTTCTAAAACTTCACTATTGTTTTTGGCAAAGTTTATATCCAAGTCCCAAGAGAAATCGGATGATTCAATAATTGTAGCTCCCAAAACAATCTCCAACCCTGAATTCTGTACGTCGGCACCATTCTGAAATCTCGCCGCTATACCAGACCCGGTTGGTGTTGGGGTACTGAATATTTGATCGAAGGTATTAGACTTGTACCAAGTTAGGTCAAAACGAAATCTATTATCCATAAACCTAGTATCGAAACCTATTTCTGTTGATCTTGTCGATTCTGGTCTAAGATCTGGGTTAGGCAATACTGGGTTAATATCAAGTGTTCCATTTCTTATATCTGCTCGTCTAGATAAACTAAAAGCATTGGTATCATTACCTACTTCTGCCCATGATCCTCTTAACTTTAAAAAGCTAAAAAACTCAGGTAATTCTACCAAGTCACTAACCACGGCCGTTAAACCTACGGAAGGATAAAAATAAGACCTATTAGCACTAGGAAGGGTTGAACTCCAATCATTCCTACCAGTAAGATTTAAAAACAATGCATTCTTATAAGATACTTCTGCAAGAGCGTACACCGATTGAACCTCAAAGTTATCAAATGTTTCTGTGGCCGTTGGATCAGCAGTGTTACTCAAGGCAAAAAAGTTTTCTATTGTAAAAGTAGTTCCATCACCAATAAGGTCATTAGATTTAAATACCCTTTTATTAGCTCCAGCACTTAGATCTAGTGCGAAATCCTCAGAAATACCTTTTTTATAATTAATAAGCACATCCGTATTCCAATCATAAGAATTATTTGCTCCTTTTAAGTACCTTCCATTAGGAGCTCTTGTATAGGTATCGTTATACCAAAGCCTTTCTTCGGACCTACTTGTCCTATCCATGGTAGACCTTCCCATAATTGAAAGATCCACAGTAATATTGTACTGTAAAGACAATAGTCCCAATACCCTTTCATCTAATCGAGGATTAGTAATGTGATTGATGGACCAGTAAGGGTTACCACCACCGTTAAAATTAGGTCTAAAATAATGTTGTCTTAGTTTACCCTCATCGTTTAAAAACTTATAATGTGCTATATCCTGGGTACGAATATTTCTTGGCAAAATATAAAGGTATCTCAGCGGATTATCGAAGTCTTCGCCAGAAGCCAGCACATTGGAAAAGTCGTCCCTTATGTAATTTATTTTCGCATCTACTTTAAGTTTATCGGTAAGTTTGGTATTAATCCTCGCCGTTATATTATGTCTATTAAGGTTATTTCCAGGAATTATACCACCGGCATCAGTATAAGTATACCCAAGAAAAGTATTTGTATCCTCACTGTTGATATTCACCCCGATATTAGTAGCCACGTTATATCCAGTCTTAAAAAAATCCTTTACATTATCTGGTTGTGCCTCATAGGCATAGGTACTTCCAAATTCCGGGGAATTAGGGTCATTGGACCAATGTGCAACCTGACTTCCATCAAACTTTGGTCCCCAAGAAGTAACAGCATTGGGGGAATAATTCCCTGCTGATCCCTGACCATAATCATTCTGAAAACTAGTCAATAAAATAGGGTCTGCAAAAGTAGAGGTAAACCCTATATTGGTAGTCACTCCTTCTTTGGCTCCCTTTCCAGATTTGGTAGTAATTATAATGGCACCGTTATTGGCACGGCTTCCATAAAGGGCAGCTGCATTCGCACCTTTTAAAACGGATATTTCTTGTATATCGTCTGGACTTATGTTTGAAATATCTCCATTAAGCAAAATTCCATCTACCACGTAAAGCGGTTGACTACTACCATTTATAGAACGGTTTCCACGAAGAAGTACCTTGGAAGCTGAGCCTACTCCTGACCCTCCTGTTGTCACAGAAAGTCCGGCTACCTTACCACTGAGTCCTTCCACTACGTTTACCGATCTGGCCTGGGTAAGCTCTTCGGTTTCCACTTGTTGGGTAGCGTAGGTTAACGCCTTTTTTTGTTTTTGTAAGCCCAAGGCCGTAACCACAACCTCTTCTAATTGGCTAGCGTCTTCTTGCAACGAAACGTTATAAGTATTTGATGCTCCTACCGTTAAACTTTGACTTTTCATTCCTAAATAGGAAAATACCAAAACATCTCCGCTTTTGGCTTCTATAGCATAATTCCCGTCAAAATCTGTTTGGGTTCCTATGGTGGTTCCCCGTACCAAAACGTTGACGCCAGGTAAAGGCAAACCGTCCTGTGCACCAGTAACGGTACCCGTAACTTTTTTATTTTGCGCCACTGCTACTTGCATAAAAAGCAGTACCGCCAATAATAAAAAGCAGTTTAGTTTTCTTTTCATAAGATTATAGTTTTTGTTGGTTTATTTAACAAGCTACAAATTTTAACATATTTTAACAAGTTTTAGGGGGACTATCTGGTCTTTTAAAGGGGGGGGGCTGTTCAAATAATTCTATGAGCCCCTATATTTATTACTGTTTAGCCTACCCAATAAAAAATCCCAACCAACACATGAAAATGCATCAATTGGGATTTTAACAATTATTTATGATTAGCTATTCGGTGATGGTAATGGTCAATTCCTTTACCGTTTCTTGACTTCCATGAATGGTAGTATTTGTTCCTACCAAGGTTACAGTATAGGTCCCTGGAGTCTCATAGATATGAGTAAAAGATTCTAGCTTTTCAGAAAACGATTTTAAGGGTGTTCCTTTGTCCGGATTCACCTTTGTTAAATTAATAGCATTGGTAATCAACCAATCTTCATTGACTATCTTATGACTATTACCCCTCATTCTCCAATGATCCTTTCCCCCATCAAAATACCATTTTGCGGCATTGAATGATGATTCTATTCCTAATACATCAACAGGAGTAAAACCCGGCTCCTTTTTTGAAGCGACCGTAAGTGGTGCCGGAGCACCTTCTACATCCATGGTTATACTTAATTCATCAAAATACCATTCGGGTTGCCTATCTTCTGTATTATCAGAGAAATATTTAAATCCAAAATATATGGTATTCCCATCGGCTAGATCCGTAATATCGACAAGACCTGACTCCTGAAAAGTGAAATCATAAAGTGTCGAAATATTGAATCTCTCGGTTATTTCCGTCCAGGTTGCATTGCTTACGGCTTCTGGAGTACCAGAGCCATCATAGTCCCTAGAATACCATACTGATAAGGTCCCTGAAGCATTACCTCCTAGGCCCCACTTTTGTGAATTTAAAAAGGACATTGTTACTGTTCCTTCTGCATTTGTTCTATTTCTATGTTTGTAAGTATGCCCAAAATCTCCGGCATAGAATTGTAGAAAATTAGGGGCATTATCGACCATAAATTCTACTGGCTCCCCGACTTTTGCAGTAGCGGTTTCTGGTGTTACCGTAAAATTAGGCACTGTAACTTCTTCAAAGTCCTCACATCCTTGAAAAACGAAGGCGAAGAGCAGTAAGACTGACATTATATTTATTGATTTTTTCATAGTTGATTTTTATAAGGTTTATTATCAAGATGGGTATCTCTTTTACCAACCCGGGTTTTGCGTTATCAAATCATTAGCTCCTATTTCCTGTTCTGGAATTGGCAACAGTTGGTGTTTAGAATCTACATAATTATTATAGCCATCTAAATAATAATTTTCTGTAATGTTCGTCCTTGTTGCTGGACTACCACTTCCGTAGATTGGCCAATCAGTATTTTCACTTCCATCCGCGGCTTGTAGTGCAGCTTTGGTTTCATTTACTTTTTCCTCCAATATCCCCCATCGGATTAAATCGTACTTACGAAGTCCTTCAAAACACAGTTCCAAACGGCGTTCTTCCTGAATTAATGCTTCTGTAATTGGGCCAACCAATGGTGTTGCCTTTGCTCTGTTCCTTACTTGGTTTACGGCATCCAATGCCGCTGCGGATCCAGGATTCAGTTTATTTTCAGCTTCGGCATACATTAATAGCACGTCAGAATATCTTAAGACAGGAAAATGATGTGGCCCGTAGCTACCGGTTCCCCCACTTTCTAGGAACCTGCGATATTTTGATGCAGGATAAGCTGTTTGGTTAAATTGTGTTCTAAACTCACAATTATTGTTGTTTGGCACATAGTAAGGAGAGACATTCCAAAGACCTCTTTCATCGGAAGGATCGTTTCTATAGGCCTCTGTCAATGTTATAGCGGCAGAAATTAAACCGTACCCTCTGTTATTACAGGAGCCATCGTCTACCCTCATTCCTATCGTTGACCCCAATTTATTGGATTGGTTCTGGTCCTGATTCCCAAAATAAAAACCTATTTGAAACAATACTTCTTTAGTATCGTACTGTTCTGTTGCCAATTTATTAAAAATATCCTCATAGCTAGGGTTCAACTCCTGATAGCCATTCTCCATTACTTTTTTGGCCCAATCCCTTGCTTTTGTATAATAGTCACCATCATTGGTAAAGGGAGCTCCCGCCCTGAACAAATTCACTCTGGCTAACAATGCTTGTGCGGCATCTTTACTGGCTCTCCCTGCCGTAGCCTCCTGAATCCTCGGCAAATTTTGCTCGGCATATTCCAAATCGGCAATGATTTGCGCATACACATCTACCCCTTTTGTTCTTGGCAATAATTGTTTTAGGGTGTTTTCCGTTGGCAATGGTATTCCTTCTATTCCTCCAAAGTTCTTTTGTAGTTCAAATAGCAGATAAGATCTTAAAAAACGTGCTTCGGCCTCAAAAACAGCCTTAGAGGTTTCGCTGATGCCCGTTGAGTTTTCCAACTCGGCCAACATAATATTCGCAGCATATACCCCTTCATATAATAAGGTCCAACTATCTAGAATCTGTGCATTGTTACTCGCAAAGCTATTCTCTAAAAAGAATCGGTTTACACTTCTATTCTCAAAGCCCTCATCTGTTACTGCACTCGGATACATAGCATTAAGGATAGATTCTCTATAGGCCGCAACAAACCTACTGTAAACACCAGAAAGTCCGGCTAAGGCTCCAGCATCATTTTGATAAAGAGTAGCAGATCCTAGGCCATCTTCTGGCAAGATATCTAATTGATCGTCACAACTTTGAAGAAACAATAGACTCGATAGGGCAAATATTAATATTTTTGATTTCATGTGTCTTTTTTTTAAAATGTTATGTTTAATCCTAGGCTAAAGGTCCTACTTACAGGGTATGACGAATAATCGACCCCAGGCATAATAGCAGATCTATTCACCGAAACATCAGGATCGAAACCACTGTAATCCGTCCAAGTAATTAGGTTTTGGCCCGAAAGAAAAATCGATAAACTATTAACTTGTAGTTTATCCAATACTTTTTTAGAGAAGGCATAAGACAGATTCACTGTTTTTAAACGAATATAAGATCCGTCCTCAATGACTCTAGAAGAGACATCTTCAAATCCTCTTCCCAGAGCTCTAAACATATCGGTATCTTGATTGGTTGGTGTCCATCTATTTTTTACAGAGGCATACTGATTTTGTGCACTATGAGTCATTTCTTCAAAAATTAACCTATTGGCATTCATTACATCATTACCATAGGACCATTGAAAAAAGGCACTTAGTTCTAATCCTTTATAAGAAAATGTATTTCCCAGACCACCAAAATGCTTTGGCAATCCATTTCCTATAATTGTTTTATCATCAGGGGTAATTTTTCCATCGCCGTTCAAATCCTTATATTTTTCATCTCCTGGTTGACGTATAGGGGAACCGCCGTCATAATCTGGCTGACCGGCAATTAAGGTGTGCGAGGCATCGTCTTCATTATAATTTGCAAAGTCTTCTGGTTGGTATACCCCATCGGAAATATACCCGAACATATTCCCCAATGGCTTTCCTTCCTCTACAATATATTGGTTGGAAGCATACCTCCAATAATAATTAGGGTTTCCAAAAATCGGCTTCCCTTCTGGCAAGGACAACACTTTGTTCTGGTTAAATGAGATATTAAAATCTGTCGTCCATCTAAAATTCTTAGATTTTACATTGCTGGTACTCAGGGCTAACTCCAAACCTCTGTTTCTTACGGTACCGCTATTTTTCCAAACGCTACTAATCCCTAAAGAAGGTGGGGTATCTGCATTGATCAACAGATCATCGGTAGTCTTTTCATAGACTTCGGCGGTTATGGCAATCCGACCGTTAAACAGCCCTAAGTCTACCCCCGCATTATATTGGGAAGTAGTCTCCCATTCTATATCGGGATTAGCACCGCTAGAGGTAGGACGCTGTCCCAAAACTTCTGAACCATTTAAAAAATAGGACGCTAAATTAGACGTAAACAAGTCGAACCTTGCATCCCCTGGAATTCTGTCGTTCCCTGTTTTTCCATAGCCTCCTTTAAATTTAAGCTGAGAAATGAAGCCAAGATTTTTTATGAATTCTTCTTCCTCTGCTTTCCAAGAAAGCGCCAAGGAAGGAAAATATCCAATATTATGTCCTGGCCCAAATTTGGAAGATCCATCTCGCCTTATAGAAGCCGTTAATAAATATTTGTTGTCATAAGCATAGGTCAATCTCCCTAAAAGCGACTGTATTCTTTCTTCAGAACTCCCAATCAAATCATCTGTGCTAGACAAAGTGCCCTCATCCATTGCGTTGATTCCCTGACTTTCGGCATATTTCGGAATTTGTATAGAACGTATAAAGGTTCTAGTAATTTTTCTACTGTTAAGCGAGCTACCTACCAATACGTTTAAATTGTGTTTCCCAAAAGAATTTCGATACGTCAAGGTATTGATATTAGACAAAGTCTTGTAGTTCTGGTAATCCATGGTTCCGTTAATTCCATTAATAGGATTTATTAACCTTCCATAAACGGTATTACTATTATTAAAAACTCCCGTTTGTCTAAAATCTCCGTTATATCCGCCCTTGGCCTCAAAATCTAAATTCCGTGTGATTCTATATTTTACAGAAAGATTGGCGATAAATTGATTTGTTTCTCTTTTTCGGTATTCATTGTTCAAGGACACTATTGGGTGCCAGTTAAAAATGTTATTGACATCGAACTCATCTGGATTAATCCCGTACAAAGGATTGCTATCTCCATAATCCTTAAACTTGTTCACCACATTTGGATACGTTATAAGGTTTCTCATAAATGAATAAGAAGAAGTTCCTTCGGTATCAAGCCCCAACCTTTCTGTATTGGCATATATAGTGTTTAAATTAAAGTCTAGTTTATCATTAACTTTATGTCTAAGGTTTAACCTACCGTTAATCTTCTTAAATTCGGATTTAAGCAAGGTTCCTTCGTCATTCACAAGATTAATCGAAGCGTCCAATTTTGTCGCTTCACTTCCACTAGCCACCTTCATGGTATGCGATTTGGTATACGCCGTTTTAAAAGCTTCATCTTGCCAATTGGCTGTAGGAGCATTTAGATAATCTTCTACCCCACCAACAACGGCCCCGCTATCATCCCCGAAAAACTTTTCAGATGCTGAAGACGGATTGATCTCATCGGCCAATTTCACAAATTCATAAGCATCTAGTACCTCTAGTTTATTGGCAACGTTTTTTACATCGAGCCTTGTTTCGTACGAGATTCTGGTTTTTCCAGATTTTGCCTGTTTGGTAGTAATCAGCACCACTCCGTTAGCACCCCGTGCCCCATAAATAGCAGTTGCAGAGGCATCTTTTAGGATATCGATGCTTTGGATATCCGTAGGGTTTAAAATACCGGGATTAAAATTTTCTATAATAAAACCATCCAAGACATACAGTGGGGAATTATCTCCATTAATAGTATTCCCTCCTCTAATGGTTATCTGAAGTCCAGCTCCAGGTTCTCCAGTATCGGAACCCACCTGAACCCCTGTAACTCTACCTGCCAAAGCTTGGTCAAAGTTAGCTACAGGTGCCTCGGTCAACTTATCCATTTTCACGGAGGCGACCGAACCTGTCAAGTCTTTTTTCCGAACGGTCCCGAATCCTACCACAACCACATCGTCCAATTGTTGGAAATCTGGATCTAATCCTATATTATAGGTCGATTTTTCGCCTTGAATGAGTACCACCTTTGTAGTATAGCCAACATAACTAATAGTTATGGAAGCTCCCTGATTGACCTGAATGGTATAGTTCCCATCAAAATCTGAAGTGACCCCATTTTTTGTTCCTGTCTCCATTACGGTTGCGCCCGGTAGTGGAATCCCTACCTCATCGGAAATGACCCCCTGAATGGTTTTTACCTGGGCCTGAGCCGAAAAGCTGCACAAGACCCCACATAGAATCATCAGAAAAACGAGTAGATCGCTTTTCCGTTTCTTAATAAAAAGTGTCAATTGATTTTTCATTTTTATTTTGGTTTGATTTTAGTTTGGTTATTAATTTCAAGTATAAAATTATAGAGATGCTCGATGAAAAATGAGGGGGTTTGGGTTCATTTGGGAGGGGTCTAGTGTTCATTTCACCTGAAAAGTTGATTTTTAACACCCTAAATACCTATAAACCAATAATTCATTAACATTTGACGCAACCAATACGGCGCACATTAAATTTTGATAAATATTAGATTTGACGGTTTCAGAAGAGAAACGTACTTAAGGCAACATCTTTTGATTCCTATTGCCCTCTGATTCTATATCTAGAAAAGGGACTGGGAACCATTATTTTGTTCATATTTTTTGCGTTAGGGACCGCGGCGGCATCCCCGCAGCAAAGCAAGGGATATAGACAAGGGCCCGCCCGACGAAGGAGGGAACGCCCAAAATACAACAACATGAACTATTGATTTTTAAAGGCGAACCGACTTCAACACGAACAATTGGAAAATAAAACATCCTACCTATTAGTGTTTTAAAAAAAGAGGACAGTCCAAATCATATTTAGAAAGCCCTATTCCTTTTTTATATAAAAATTTCAATATTTTCTAACTTAAAAAAGGACATCGTTCTTTTCGCTCCTTTCTTCAAGATTACCTAGACAATAATTGCCTCCGAAAGATGGAACCTATTAACTAATATGGCTTTTTTCTGTCTTACGCTCACTGTGGTTCAACCGGTACTCCGAAGGCAACTCATTGAACACTTTTTGAAACGACTTTCTAAAGTGCTTCAAATCATTAAAGCCAAGGTCAAAGGCAATTTCAGAAATATTCAATTGCGATTGCAAGATCAGTTGCCCCGCTCTTTTAAGTTTCACCGTTCTAATAAATTCCGTTATCGACTGGTTGGTGAGCGCCTTCAGTTTTCTGTATAGGGCAGAGCGACTCATATTCATCTCCATTATAAAGTCATTGATCGTAAACTCTTGGTTCGATATATTTTCTTCTACTAATTTAATCGCCTTTTGCAAAAACAATTCGTCGGGTGAGGTAGCCGTTAATTCCTTAGGTTCTAGAATAATATCTTTTTTGAATTTGTCAATTAGAAATTTCCTAGAATTAAGTATGTTATTTACGCGTAACTCCAATAAGTTTGCATCGAAAGGCTTGGTGATATAAGCATCGGCACCCGTGGTAAAACCAGTTTTCTGGGCCTCTTCCGAGGTTTTTGCAGTTAACAAGAGGACCGGAATGTGACTGGTGGTAATATTTGATTTAATCCTATTACATAATTCTACCCCATCCATAACGGGCATCATGACATCGCTAATTATTAAATCTACCTTTTGGTTATTCGCTATTTCTACAGCGCTAGCGCCATTTTCAGCCTCTAAGATATTATAATTACTTTCAAAAATAGTTTTGATGAACGCCCGTACTTCCATATTATCCTCAACTAAAAGAATGGTTGCAGAAACGGTATCAACAGTAGTGCTTGCTTCTTCCTCTTTTATTTCTTCCTCGATCAATTCGTTCACCAAAAAACTTGGCTTATTAAAATATTGAGAGCTGGAGCCCAACTCTTCTTCGGTATTGGATATGATTTGATCTTCGTTTAAATGATCTTTTCCCATAGGTAACAATACTACGAATGCCGTTCCTTGTCCTACCTTGCTTTTGGCTTTTATAGTTCCTTGGTGAAGTTCAACAAGACTCTTGGTAAGGGCCAGCCCTATTCCCGTTCCAGAGCGTGTATTCTCATCTTGCCCCAACTGAAAAAATCGATCAAAAATAAATTTCTGATTTTTTTTAGGAATCCCTTTCCCATTATCCTCTACCACCAGCTTTAAAAATTCTGTCGGAGTACCTTTGCGTTTTCTTTTGGTAACCAGGCTAAGGGTTATTGTTATTTTTCCCTTGTCAGGCGTAAATTTAAAAGCATTGGACAAGAGGTTGAAAATTATTTTTTTCAAATTTATTTTATCAAACCACAGCTCAATAGTATCGGAAAATGGCTCAAAGGAATACTCTATTTCCCTTATTCTTGCCAATTCTTCGAACGACAGTTTAATATTTTCTATAAATGGAACAATATTCTCCTTGGATGCCTGCAACTGTAATTTCCCGGAATCGCTTTTTCTAAAATCCAATAATTGATTGATTAGCTGCAACAGGACACTAGCGTTTCTATGCATTATCTCGTGCTGTCGTTGCACGAAGGAATCCCCAGATTTATTGCTCAACATTCGCTCCAAGGGCCCAATAATCAAGGTTAAAGGCGTTCTAAAATCATGGGAAATATTAGTAAACAACCGCAATTTCATTTGATTTATTTCTTCTATCCGCTCTTTTTCCAAGCGTTCTTGCTTTAGTTCATTTTTCTCGTGCATCCTTATGAGACTATATCTTCTTATGGCCAAAATAGCGGCCACCAATAAAATAGCATAAATGAGATAGGCCCACCAGGTTTCCCAAGGTGCAGGTAATATTTTTATTATTATGGAGGTTCCCTTTTCATTCCATAAACCATCACTATTTGAAGCTTTTACTTTAAAAACATAATCTCCATGATCTAAATTGGTATATGTTGCCGACCGATTATTCCCAATATAGATCCATTCCTCATCAAAGCCTTCCAATTTATAGGCATATTGGTTTTTACTAGGCTGAGAATAACTGAGGGCCACAAAGTTGAAGTTAAAATCATTTTGATTATACTTTAACTTTATAGACTCTCTGCTAAAATCGCCATCTACAAACGGTTTATTATTAACATGCATCGCAGTTATCTTCACCGGGGGTATAAAGGCATTTTCTACCAGATCGTCCGGATTAAAGTAATTAAGTCCGTTGGTCCCGCCAAACACAAGATCTTCATTCGCTAATTTCGTATAGGATCCATAGTTAAATTCGTTCCCTAAGAGCCCGTCCGAAACATCGAAATTTTTAAACTGAAACGATGCTAGGTTTAATCTGCTTAGACCGTTATTGGTACTCACCCATAAATTATTCAGGTCATCGGGCAGTATACCGTACACAACCTCATTGGGCAATCCGCTTGTACGTCCGTATTTAACGCTCCTTTTGATTTCGGCATCGTAATAGTACAATCCATCGCCCTCGGTACCAATCCAAATATTGTTCTTTGGATCTTGGTAAACACTAAGAACGGCACTTATATTATAAGCGTCTTGCTCGTCTTTCTTATATATCACCGGAACTATGGTTTGACTCAGGAGATTAATTTTTGCCAAGCCGTTACTCCCACCGACCAGCAGCACGTCCTTATCGGAAGTTTTGGCAATGGTGTATATAATGGTCCCTAGGACATCATCGGAATCTTTAATCCTGTGAAAGGACTTTTTCTGGTTATCAAAAACATTTAAGCCCCCTCCCGAGGTACCTATCCAAATATTGTTCTTGTGGTCCTCGAAAAGGGAAATCACCCTGTTGTTACTTAAACTAGTACTATCTCCAGGTATATTTTTATATTTTTTAAAATTGAAAGGTTTCTTTTTTGGGTCCAGAAAATTAAGTCCGCCGTCGTGGGTGCCGATCCAAAAATTCCCAGATCGAGTTTGGATCATAGCTTTAACATTATCTGTACTAAGGCTTCTAGGATCTTTTTCGTTATGCTTATAATAGGTAAAAAGTCCGGTTTCCCTATTCATAAAATTAATTCCCCCTCCTTCGGTAGCGATCCACAGATTTTGTTCCTCATCTTCAATGATAGAGCTGGTTACCTTATAATTAAGCTTTGTTCTATTAGCTCCAGAAGAGATGCCCTTAAAAAGGTCATAGCTCCGATCATAATAATTTATCCCTCCGGCATAGGTCCCTATCCAAAGATCTCCTTTCGTGTCCTGTAAAATTTTATAGATAGAATTCTGACTTAAACTTGTGGGATCGTTTTCGTCGTGTACGTAATGAGAGATTAGGTTTAGGTCCTTATTAATTACATAGAGTCCGTTATAGGTACCCACCCATAAATTCCCCAAATAATCCTGCTCCAAACTTCTAATTTCATCGGTGATTTGGTTTAATCCGGAAGACGCGATGCGAAATGATTCAAACTTATCGCGTTCTTTATTAAACAGAGAAAGACCATTATTATCTCCCAGCCAAAGATTTTTGTTTTGATCTTCAAAAAGCACCGGGATATAATTCATGTTTATTTCAGTTTTCTTATCCTTGGGATAATAGTACTTTTTAAAATGGTTTGTTTCCGAATTGTAAACATCAATATTATTCAAGTTACATATCCAAAGCGTTCCATCGGTTGTTACTAGTAACGACCTGATTTTAGTAATTGTATTCTCCTTAAAATTGTTTTTTTCGGTTTGAAAAGAAACAAACTCCCCGCTATTGACATTAAATTTCTCTAGGCCGTAGTTGGTACCCAACCATAAATTCCCGTTCCCATCAGAAACAATGTCCCAAATTTCAGTATTGGCAACACTACTTCTATTGGAAGGCAAAGAAATTCTTTCGAACCGGTCCTCCTCTGAAAGATATTTATTTAAACCATAATTAGTACCTACCCATAGCGTTCCTTCCTCATCTTGGAATAGGGACCTTATATAACTATTGCTAATACTATATGGATCTACGGAATTATGCCTGTAGGTTTTAAAAGAATGTCCATCATATTTATTCAGTCCATCCCTAGTGCCAAACCACAAAAACCCCTTATTATCCTGCAAAATCTCCAATACGGAACTTTGCGACAAGCCTTCGGCAATAGAGAAGTGTTTAAATTTTAATGTTTTTTGTTCTCTGCTCTCAATTTGACCAAAAACTGAGGATATTATTAAATTAAAAAAAAGAAATAATAAGTGATTTCTTAACTTCATTTGGTTGGTATTTTAAATGCAAAAAATGTAATAATTATTGCTTGCACTAAAGCTACTTTATTTGATTGACGATCTTCGTTCTATCAAACTTGGCTTTAATACAATGGTCTCCTTCATAATCTCTTTAGCCTTATTTTCTATTTGGGAAACCAACAGGTTGGTTGCCAACCTACCCATCTCAAAACCAGGCTGATCAATAGTAGTTAAGGATGGTTCCATGATCCCTGAAATAGGTTCGTTACTAAAACCTACGATCGCAATATCATGGGGAATTTTAATTCCTTTCTCCTTAAAATATTGCATCGCTCCAATCGCGGCAACGTCATTGGCCGAAAATAAGCCGTCGACCTTGGTGTTAAGAGCAAGAATAGATTTCGCACTTTCAGCACCATCCTTCTCCATCAATCTAGAACTAAACACCATTTCTTCTTTAAAGGGGATATGATATTTCTCTAAGGCTTTTTGATATCCCTTAAATCTATTCTTATAAATTTCTACATTCTGAGGCCCGGATAAATGGGCTATATTTTTACATCCTTGCACAATTAGGTGCTCCGTTGCCTCAAATCCAGCTCGGAAATCATCGATCAATACCGTGTTATAACCGGGAATATCACAATGTCTATCAAAAAACACCAAAGGCACCCCCCTATTTTTTAATCCTTGAAAATGGTCGTAATTTTCTGTTTCCATCGATATAGAAACCATAACGCCATCTACTCGGTTGGCCAAAAGAGTGTTGACTAAATTTTGTTCGCGTTCTAACTGCTCCAAGGATTGACAAATAAAGACATGATATCCGGCCTCATAGGCAGTTTCCTCTATTCCTGCAATCGCGGAAGAAAAGAAATGACGCGAAATCCTAGGAACTATTATACCGATAGTATGCGTTCTACTGGTACGTAAACTAGATGCCAAAAGATTTCTCTGGTACCCCATTTCATTAGCAGCAGCAATAATTTTGTCCTTGGTCTTCTGCGTAACCCTTGGACTATTGTTTAATGCCCTAGATACCGTAGAACTATTAATATTTAGTTTTTTGGCGATATCATGTATCGTTATTTTATTGTTTTCCATTGTTTAACGCTATTATAAAAAGCTTCCCTTTGCATGAATCAAACTTCTTAAAAGAAGGTGTTCTACAAATATATATATACTGTCCTGATAATTTCTTTAACCACAGTAGTAAGGGTCGTATACTATCAGATCTTTCCTTCTTTTTCACCTCCTCATCCTCACCTAAAAGCAGACCAATGGCAGACTTGATTTTTAGAATATACAAAGAGATTCTTTACGGCTTGTATTTCCCTATGCCCCTAGGAGATAGAATCATTTACCATCCCTTAATGTATTTGGTATGATCCTCTTTTTTGTCTTTAAATAGCCCCATAATCTTCTAACAAATATACAATTATCAAAATACAATCGATTGTATTTTGATAATTATTATTACATTTACATCAAATGAAAAGGAAAAACCTGTTCTAAGACACCTCTTAAAAATCAATAATCAAACATATATAATCATGAAAAATCAATTCCAAGTAAGATATGCCTGCTCTCCTAGAGAGACAAAAGAACTAACCACAGAAGGGTTACGAAAGGAATTTTTAATTCAAAATTTAATGGAGGCCGATACCGTAAATTTAGTTTACACCCATTTTGACAGATATATAGTAGGCGGTGCGGTCCCGGTTACGACCTCCCTAAAATTAACCACCATAGCCCCATTAAAATCCGATTATTTTTTAGAGAGAAGAGAGCTCGGTATTATCAATGTTGGCGGTGCCGGCAGTGTTACGGTAAATGGCGAAAAGTATCCATTGGCCTATAAGGAAGCCCTTTATATAGGCAGGGAGAACAAAGATGTGGTATTCTCTAGCGACAATGCAAAAACCCCGGCCATGTTTTATTTAAATTCTACACCGGCACACAAGGTACTGCCTACCAAAAAAATCAGTCAGGGCGATGCGGAGGTAGTAGAACTCGGTGCTATGGAAACTGCCAACGCCCGAACCATTAGGAAATTAATTGTGAACAGCGTGGTAGAAACCTGCCAAGTACAAATGGGAATGACCGAATTAAAAACCGGCAGTGTTTGGAACACTATGCCTGCCCATGTTCACGACAGAAGGATGGAAGTTTACTTTTACTTTGAAATCCCCCAAGATCAGGCCGTTTGTCATTTTATGGGACAACCACAAGAGACCAGACATATATGGATGGGCAATAATGAAGCTGTAATCTCACCGCCATGGTCTATTCATTCGGGTTCAGGAACCAGCAACTATACGTTTATCTGGGGAATGGCCGGAGAAAACTTAGACTATAGCGATATGGACCATTGCAAAATAACCGATTTAAAATAACCTTTTAACCCCATCACGATGTCTACAAAATTATTTGATTTATCAGGAAAAACTGCCCTTATTACCGGTGCCACCCATGGCCTAGGTATGGCTATGGCCATAGGGCTGGGCAAAGCCGGCGCTACCTTAATTATCAACGGTGCTTCTTCCCAAAAAAAATTAAACAATGCCCTGGCAGAATACAAGGCTTTGGGATTAAAGGCACATGCTTACCTTTTTGATGTAACCGACGAAAAGCAAGTCATAGAAAATATCGCTAAAATTGAAAAGGAGGTCGGCCAAATCGATATTTTAGTAAATAATGCCGGTATTATAAAAAGAACTCCTTTGGAAGATATGGAGGTTGTCGATTTTGAACAAGTGATCAAGGTCGATTTAGTGAGTCCTTTCATTGTTTCCAAGCATGTTGTCAAGGGTATGATCGCCAGAAAAGAGGGCAAAATTATTAACATCTGCTCTATGATGACCGAATTAGGCCGTAACACGGTTGGCGCTTATGCTGCTGCCAAAGGCGGCCTAAAAATGTTGACCAAAAACATGGCCACCGAATGGGCCAAGCACAATATCCAGGTCAACGGTATTGGTCCAGGCTACTTTGCTACCAGCCAAACAGCTCCCATACGTGTCGACGGGCACCCTTTTAATGATTTTATAGTGGGCAGGACGCCTGCCGGACGCTGGGGAGATCCCGACGATTTACAGGGAGCAGCCATTTTCTTAAGCGCTAAGGCCAGCAACTTTGTCAACGGACAAATCATTTATGTGGACGGCGGAATTTTGGCCACTATAGGAAAACCATCCAACGAGTCTTAACTCCTCTAAACCGGAAACCATGAACACTCTTAAAACCTTAGGGATATTAGCCGGCATTAGCTTGCTGACCGCTTGTTCCGAACCAAAAAAAGAAACTACCATTCTTGTTACAAACAAACTCGATAAAGAAAGGACTTTCGAAACAGTAAGCGTAACAAAAGATTTCTTAAAGGTCGATGATTTGACGGGACTGGGCATTCGCGAATTAAAATCGGGAACACTTCTAGTCACACAAAGCGTAGACAATGATGGGGACGGTATTTTGGACGAACTATTGTTTCAACCTACCATCGCTCCTAATTCCGAACAGAAATATGAAATAGTCCCTATTGACAAGGAGGCGCAACCAACGGCTCCCGAGTATTGTTATTCGCGTTTTGTACCAGAGCGCACCGATGATTATACCTGGGAAAACAACAGGGTTGCCTTTAGGGTCTATGGGCCAACGGCTCAAAAAATGATCGAAGACAAAGTTCCTGGAGGAACCTTATCCAGCGGGGTCGATGCTTGGTTAAAAAAAGTTGAATACCCCATTATTAACAAATGGTACAAAGAAACCTTGGACGGAACCGGAAATTACCATGAGGACACTGGGGAAGGCCTCGATGATTTTCACGTAGGGGTCAGTAGAGGTGTCGGCGGAATGGCCGTAAGACAAGATACCGCATACCACCTGTCCAAAAATTACACCACATGGCGTACTATTACCACAGGCCCCATCCGTACTAGTTTTTATTTAGAATATGAAAATTGGGATGCAGGAGGAAAACTTATAAAAGAATCGAAAATCATTAGCTTAGACTTGGGAAACAACTTTTCAAAATTTGACGTTTCCCTAGAAGGAAGCAATGAAGTTTCGGCCGGACTCACATTACATGAAAAAGATGGTGAAGTTACTGGAAACCCTGATAAAGGTTGGGTGAGCTATTGGCAGCCACACGGCGATTCCGAACTTGGAACCGCCATAGTTGCCCCTAAAAGTACTTTTATCGGTTTTGAGAAGTACGATATCGAGACCAAGGATCTAAGCAACGCCTACGCTCATTTAAAGGTAGAAAACAACAAGACGGTGTACTATGCCGGATTTGGATGGAAAGAAAGCGGACAGTTCAGTTCTCAACAAGAATGGGAAGCTTATTTGGACGAGTTTTCGACAAAGATCAATAATCCTTTAGTCGTTACGCTAACACCCTAAGAAACGCCCCTTTTCATATACAAAATACTGCAATACCCCAATTCATACACATGTCTTGGGGTATTGCTTTTTTAGGAGTATTTTTTTTGTTCTCTCCGTTTCTCTACAGCCATTTATCGGCTTTAATTTCGTATTTTTAAGCAACCAATATTCCCCTGAAATAGGGAATGAAAACTTCATGTTACCATTTTTAAACTGATGAGATATGACCTTGGAAAAACTAGAAAAGGAACTCGAAAAAATTCATGATCAACTCCTAAAACAAGAACCTGTTGCCAATGCTATTGCTTCTTCCGTGCACCCTGAATATAGGGCAAGCGCCAAAAACTTATACCGCTATTTACAATTGCGAAATACAGATATTAGGGCTATCCAAGATGGCTTAGCAGAACTTGGCATATCTTCTTTGGGAAGTGGTGCCGGTTACGTCTATGAAAATATTTCCAGTGCCCTTAAGCTTGTAAAAGTACTCAACAACAAAACCTGGGAGAAAAACAAGGATATTGAATCCATCGGCTTTACTGGCAGTAAAAAGTTATTGGTTCAACATGCCAATATGCTTTTTAAAACCACTAGTAAAGTTCACGATACGGAAATTATGGTGACCATGCCCGATGAAGCCGCAACAGATAAAAAGCTGATCCGAAAACTGCGAAAGGCAGGCATGGGGATCGCCCGTATAAATCTTAGCCATGGCAAGGAGAAATTGTGGACAAAGATCCTTAAAAAGTCGCACAGTGTTGCCCAAGAAATTCAACAACCCATAAAGATCTATATGGATCTTCCCGGCCCAAAAATTAGGGTCGCCAATATTTACATCAAAAAAGAGGATGACACCTCGTTTTCGGCCACTCCATTTATACCCATCGCTAAAAAATCCCAATTGTTGTTGGTAAAAAACAACTCCCCTTACCTCTCCAAAGGTAAAAAGAAGGAAAAAACCCCTTCGGACATTCCCTTGATTGAAGTAAGTATTCCTCAAATCATAGATAATTTAAAGGTCGGACAGCAGGTATTTTTTGATGATGGCGCTATAGAAGCCAAGGTGCTCTCCTTAGGCAACAACACGGCCTCTTTGGTCATTAAAAATGCTTATAAGAAAAAATTACGCACTGAAAAAGGCATTAATCTACCCAATACGCAATTAGATCTGCCATCACTGACCAAGGAAGATCTTTCGCTCTTGCCGTTTATTACCTCACATGCCGATCTAATGGGCTATTCTTTTGTCAGCAATGCAGAAGATGTATCTATGCTTTACAAGGAATTACAAACCCTAGGCGATACCGATACGGGGATTGTTTTTAAGATAGAGAACAAGGAGGCTTTTGAGAATTTACCGGCGATTCTTTTTAGGGCCATGAAAAGACCTAATATTGGCGTGATGATAGCCCGAGGGGATTTAGCTGTAGAGATAGGCTTTGAACGTATTTCAGAGGTGCAAAATGAAATCTTATGGCTATGCGAGGCTGCCCAGATACCGGTAGTATGGGCTACCCAAGTGCTCGATCATATGGCAAAAAAGGGAATGGCGACCAGGGCCGAAATCTCGGATGCCACCATCAGCGCACAGGCAGAATGTGTGATGCTCAACAAAGGTCCTTATATCGTAGAAGCCACCAAAACCTTAAAGAATGTGCTTTTGCGGATGGAAGCCCATTCACAGAAATCAAAGAATACCCTAAGAGCGCTTAAAGTTGCGAAAAAAGGACTGAGGAATATCCACAAGGAATTTACTAAAAAATAGCACGATTATTGGGGCGTTCCCCTAGCGGGTCGCGCTTTCCGCTGTATCTTTTTTAACCGGCCCAGCCGTTAAAAAAGGATGCCGCTGCAATCCCTAACGCGAGAATCAACCAATACCCGTCAAGGAAGTACATGTAAAAAGAAAAAAGACCCGCTATCAACCCTAGAACTTGCTACTACAAGATAGGAATCATTAAAAATAAAAAAAGGCTGTCTACGATAGACAGCCTTTTATTATAATATATTTTGATTAAAGCCTATAGCGATGCTACTTGCTTAGTAAGCTTGCTTTTTAAGTTTGCAGCTTTGTTATTATGGATAATGTTACGCTTTGCTAACCTATCGATCATGCTAAACACACTTGGCAATAAAGTCTCAGCAGCCTTCTTATCTTCCTCAGCACGCAATCTTTTTATCGCGTTACGAGTCGTTTTGTGCTGATATCTGTTACGCAAACGCACTTCTTCGTTTCTTCTAATCCTCTTTAATGCTGACTTATGATTTGCCATTTCTATTTAATTTTGTTTTTTTTAATCGAGATAAACTCCTAAATATACTATGTAGTCCGTAGGGGAATCGAACCCCTGTTACCAGGATGAAAACCTGGCGTCCTAACCCCTAGACGAACGGACCATTAATTGATTTTGAGAACGT
>NZ_FQYX01000012.1 GCF_900141935.1 Arenibacter nanhaiticus
CCTGCTCCGTTGGGCGTAATATCTACCGTATAGGTATTCCCATCGACCGCGATAAAATTGGACGACGTTGCATTGCTTAGCACCACATCCCCTAATTCAAAGCCAACAACATCCTCGCTAAATTCCAGCGTCACATTAAAAGCTGCGGTGGTATTCACGCTCGCCGGAGCGCCTTGAATAAGCACTGTGGGTGGTTCCGTATCCGCAGTTAATGTAGTTATGTTAGCCGTATTACTTAAGCCCGAAGTATTACCAGCAGCATCACTTGCCGAAATCGTAAAATTATAGGTAGTATTTTCTGTTAAACCAGTAACGTTAAAATTGGACGCTCCAGAGGTAGTTCCTATAATCCCACCGTTTTGGAATACATTATAACTAGTGACTCCTATATTATCTGTGGATGCCGTCCAAGATAAATCGGTGGTCGTAGTAGTTGTACCGCTAGCCGTTAAATTCGATGGAGCAGTAGGGGGAGTATTATCTTGAACGGAAATAGAAACGTTATCTATTAACACCTGACTTCCTACTTGACCTCCATTATAAGGAGCTGTATATACCCTTATCATTGGGTTGGTTGAAGCAGCCGTTAAATTCCATGTATACTGAGACCAATTATTTCCAACTATTGGGGTTGTAGAAAACCCTGTAAATCCTGTCCAATTAGCAAATGCAGGTTGAAAACTTAAATTTCCCTCTCTAGCCCATATACTAATTGTATACACTTGTCCAACAATAGCGGTAAAGGTATAATTCATATCACGGGTATTCCCCGTGCTCCCTGTAGAGGTGGCACTGAGTGAGAAATTTCCTTGAAATGGATTTACATTGCTTGATGTTATATCGGCATTCCCCGTCCATCCCGTGGTTGCATTGGCTTCATTTAAAATGGAGGCTGCATTTGCCTGTGTATGTAAATTTTGTCCTTTCACACTTAGCCCCAATACTATCATAAAACACAGTAGTAGTTTTTTTTTCATATCATACCACATTTTAAAAAATTATCATTCATCAAAAAGTTAACGGGGGAGGATTAACTAAGATAAACCGCTTATAATCCATTCTGAAGTAATCTCTTTGAAACGCAAGAATTTCCTTCATACCACATTCCAAATACCTCTTAACCTAAAATAGTTCAGAAAAAGCTCAAAACTGATTGCAATAAGTACATGATCCTTTTGAAAGTTTACCGAGTTATATTTCTAACTCCTTGATTCAATTATATTCCTATCGGATATTAATTAATTCTTCAATACTTGGAATGCTATTCCTAGTTTATTTTATAGGCGGTTAAAAGACAATTTTTTAATGATATAATGCCTTCAGCTAAATTCCCTGAGTTCAAAATCCAATCTATTGTCTGGATTTGAATCCTTTAATAGGCCTGAACCATTTTTTTAATCCTTTTTAAATAACCTCATGTTTTTTAATTCTTCATCCAATTGGTTGATCCGTTTTTCTTGTTGAATGGTATAAAGGGTAAGTTCTTCTATTTTAAGCAGTAATCTAGATACCATGTCTCCTAAAACAACTCCGTTTTCTTCCATTTCCTTGGAACTCGGAATATTTAGCAGATACCCTCTTTCTATAATTTGGAGTTCTACTTCTTCCAAGGATGGCAATCTATAGTCTTTTTTAAAAATATAATCTGGCCAATTTGTCTGGAGGGCTACTTTTACTTCTTCTGCAATTATGCTACCGGCTACCGCCAATCGATGTCCTTGGGTATTGGTAGTACCTATACCCACATTTCTGTTGGCAAATAAATCCCTTGCCCTCCAATCTACGGTAAATAAATTGGCATTCATAGAAGTATAATCAGTAGCTCCGCCCCCTCCTGATTCAGTAGTAACGTTGACGGTATTTCCAGAAGCGGAGGTATTTCCGGCGGCATCTCTAGCCCGAGCCGTAAAAGCATAAGAAGTACTAGGATTCAATCCTGTAACATTGAAAAAGGTATTGGTCGGAGATCCGACTTGCGTTCCATTTTGAAAAATAGTATACCCGGTAACCCCGACATTATCCGTTGAGGCATTCCAATTTAAGTTCGTTGAAGTTGCCGTTGTGCCTGAAGCGGACAAAGATGTTACTGCCGAAGGAGGCTGATTGTCTCCCCCACCACCTGCCGCCGTAATGGAAACACTGTCAAAAAACACCGAATCCCCTGTACTTCCTCCACTACTCGGACTCGTGTATATTCTAATAATAGGTGAGGTACTCGAGGCTGTCAAAGTCCAAGTATATTGTGTCCAATTAAGACTATTGATTATAGTAGTGGAAAATCCAGTTAAGCCGGCCCAATTGGCAAAGGCAGGTTGAAAATTTTGGGTTCCAGCCCTAGCCCAAATACTGATCGTATAGGCCTGTCCCACAGTAGCGGCAAATGTATAAGCACATTCCCGCCCATTACTTGCCGTAGAAGCAGCATTGATAGAAAAAGTTCCTAGAAATGGATTGTTGGTACTCGAGATAATATTGGCATTCCCTGTCCAACCGGTTATAGAATTAGCCTCATTATCAATTGAAGCTGCATTGGCCTGATTATGTAGATTTTGACCTGTCAATCCAAGACCAAAACATAAAAGCCCCAAAAAGAGTATTAGCGATTTCATATCCCATAGTGTTTATTATAGTTAAAATTGAACAACAAAACTGGGGGAAATACAACTCTATTGAAGATAACCAAATTCTACAGTGATGTCAATATTCTTCTATGAAAAGCATAAAAACCCTTTGAAATAGCTAGAAAAAAAAAGTGATAAAATAGTTGTCCCTTTTGGAGTTAAACCAACTACCTATAAGATTATAACCAATTGAATTGCAATATTTTTACAAAAACTAAAATTCAATTTTACATTTATAAAAATAGCATATTATAAGTATTACACACATTATAATTATGCACCTTCTTTGTCTAAAATAAAACTAGAAATTCACGATCTCATATAAAATTTGATAAAATGCCCTTTGTAGAAATCGAAAAGTCAAAAATCGTCCTATATCTTTTACCCTTTATCGATTAAACAGATTGTATTTACCGATAGTAACTATCAATTAGTAATTTTAATATACCTAAGTTCTGTCATCAATAGTATAACCCCTAAGAGTACAGTTTATAAACAATAATTGAAATTGAGAGGATCAGCGATAATTACAAGAATATATACCCCTAAGTAATTGTGGAACAATTAAACATTTCGGTTAATTCAAAATTTATTGATAGGCTATTTGTTTAATACCTAAGACTTGTGTCTTTATAACTTTTAGTTACCAATTTTCTATTTTTTTTCTATGATATTGAATAAAATGTAATCTTAAAGATGATTTTTTGAATGTTTAAAGGAGGACCGTTTTACAAACCAAATCACACCGCTATGAAAACCAACAATATACTTTTTACTTGTGCCGGCAGAAGGAACTACCTCATAAACTATTTTAAGGATGCCTTAAACGGCAATGGTATGGTCATAGCTATTGACAATCAGACCAATGCTCCTGCTTTAATAGATGCTGATTTGGCCATTCAGGTATCCGATATTTATTCGGACACCTATCTAGAAGAATTAAAATTTATTTGCAGCAAACATAAGGTCACCGCCCTAATCCCGCTAAATGATTTAGAACTCCCTATGCTCGCTAAACAAAGATCCGAGATTGAAGAAACTGGAGTCAAGGTAATTGTCTCAAATCAATCCGTTATAGATGTTTGTTTTGATAAGTGGAAGACTTTTCAGTTTTTGAATGATCATAAATTACTTACCCCTAAAACCTATATTGACTTTAATACAGTTGCTGAAAATATAAAAAACAAGGAATTAGAATTCCCCCTAGTTTTAAAACCCCGCTGGGGAAGTGCATCCATTGGTATCGAAATTGTAGAAAATATGGAGGAATTGGATTGCGCTTATCGTTTGCTCAAAATAAAATTATCACGATCTATTTTAAATAAAGCCAGCGAGGATGCTATTGAAAGCGCCATCCTGATTCAGGAAAAAATAGACGGAATAGAATATGGCATGGATATTTTAAATGATTTTGAAGGAAACTATTACAATACCTTTGCCAGAGAAAAACTATCTATGAGAGCTGGGGAAACAGACAAAGCTATGTCTGTAATAAACCCTAAATTAAGTGACATTGGAAAGACAATTGCTCGGAATTTAAAACACATAGGAAATATGGATTGCGATGTTTTTGTGGTAGGCGAAAAAGTATATGTTTTGGAATTGAATCCAAGATTTGGGGGAGGTTATCCTTTTTCACACGAAGCCGGAGTTAATACGGCAGCCATTTATATTGAATGGTTTAACGGTAATAAGGATGTAGCACACCTTAATAATTATGAAGAAAATATTTCTTTCGCAAAATGTGATGTTTTAAAAAAAATTCCAAACTCAAACGATCAACCAACATCCATAAATTCTTATGTCATAAAAGAGTATTAATTTCTTATCTTTTCATAGAAAAAACAAGATAACCAATTAAGATACAGTTTTTTAAAATCAATTATTTACTGGTTTTTAGACTAACTATTCTTTTTTTTAGTAAATTTAAAAATACCCCCCTAAGAAATGGCTATTATTCTTTTTGAAACCGGAGTTAAGGACGTTGCTCTAGAAGTATATCATTTGAATACTTTAGGTGACGAGGACAAGTATAATGATTTTTTAAAATTACTCCCTCCACACCCACTATACAAAAAGGAAATTCTCTTGTTCGGAAAATCACCCAATGAAGAGTTAAAGTATTTCGTATTCATTTATCAAAATACCGTAGTTGCATTAATGCCTTTTTTCCTTAGAAAAGTGATCATTAATGAAATAGATACAGGTTTTATGGATGTAAGTTCTCCTTATGGGTACTCTGGTCCCTTATATGCAGAAAACACTAGGGAAGAAGTTGTACAAAAGTTCTGGAAAAAAATAGATAAATGGTACAACAACAATAATATTGTTTCCGAGTTTATCCGATTTAATATGCAACACAATTGGAAAGGTTACAACGGGGAAGTAAATGCCACCCTATCCAATGTTTGCGGCAGCATTATCACGGAAAAGGAACAATGGAAAAACTTTAAGCCAAAAGTCCGAAATAATATCAGAAAATCACAAGAATATAATTTAACCAGTTCCATTTATCATAAAAATATCACTGCCGATGTTATAAAACAGTTTCACGCTATTTATGTCCATACAATGAGAAGGAATAAGGCAGCTCCTCACTTTTTCTATGAATTAGACTATTTTATAAACTTAATCAACACTAATTCGGATATTTGTGCTCTTATCCTTATCTACAAAGAAAACAAAGCTATTTCTGCTGAGTTACTATTATTGTCAGACAATACCGTTCATTCCTTTTTAGGTGGTACCGAAGCTGACTTTTTTCATACTCGCCCAAACGATTTCCTTAAATATGAAGTGCTTAATTGGGCCCGTAAAAATGGTTTCGTCCATTATTTCCTTGGCGGAGGAAGGGAAGACGGCGATAGTTTGTACCATTATAAAAAAGAATTCTTCCCAAAGGATAAGGACAGGATTTTTTATACCGGAAGAAAAATAGTCGATAAGGACATATACGATACTCTTGTAGCCCACAACCCTTTTTGTACGGGCTGTACTGTTTCTAATTATTTTCCGAAATACAATTGTAGACGCCCCTGCTGAATCAATTAGTTAAAGCCTGTCCATCATTTCTGTTTGGGCGTTCCCTCCTTCGTCGGGCGGGCCCTTAGCTATATCCCTTGCGATGCTGCGGGGATGTCGCCGCGGTCCCTAACGCAAAAAAACATCTCCGCAGTAAAACTTAGAGCCTTACAATAGACTTAAAATTTATAGATTATAGACCGTAATGTGGTTCATAGCCCCGGCTATAATCTGTCCTTTAAAAAAAGTAGATAGTTTCATTAAACCTTAATTCCTAAGATATTCCCTATTTCTTCTAATTTATCTCCTCTTCTTTTTTCTAAGATCTATTCCTAAATCAAGACACAGTATTCAAGACACAGTATTTAGGAATAAACAACCTGCTTAATCTTGCAGTTAATAAACGTCTAAAATAATAAAGCCGTGAGTTGCAACCCACGGCTTTATTATTTCTTAAGACCTATTTTAGCTACTTAAAATTTTATCACTTTAAAATCTGATCTTCTATTTACTCTATGCTGTGCTTCTGAACAACGAATGTTATCGTCACAATCATTTAAAAGATGTTGTTCTCCATGTGCTTCAGAAGTAATTCTCTCAGCACTTACGCCTTGGCGAACTAAATAGGCTACAGTCTTTTTAGCCCTACTCTGAGATAACTTTTGGTTATATGTAGATTCTCCTCTGGAGTCAGTATGAGCATTAACCTGAATACTTAGATTCGGGTTTGTTTCCATTAACGAAGCTACTTTTCTTAGGGCCGCTCTAGATTTAGAGTTTAAATAAGAAGAGTTAAAGCCAAATTGGATGTCTCCATATCCCTTTATAGTTTCTTCAAACTGTTTTCTTTTTGCTTCTTCAGCATCTCTTTTCGCTTTCTCTTCCGCTGCTAAACGTGCCTTTTCCTTTTCCAAGGCCAATCTTTCTGCCAATAGCCTTGCTTCCTCCTCGGCTTTTTTAGCTGCAATGGAATCGGCTTTTCTCTGATTTTCCTTTTCGAAGGCTTCTATCAAAGCTAATTTCTCTAATCCTCTTTTAGATAGATCCTTTTTCGCGCCAAATCGGTAAACAACACCAGCAGAGTGTTGTAAGTGATTTCCTTTAGCTTTGTCCATTGCAAATTTTCCAGAAGAACTAAGGTCTAATCCCCATCGGTCAGAAAACCAAGTTCTAAATCCAATCACAGCGTTATAAGTTCCCATATCCACATTATTGGCTTCCGTATATCCAACTCCGGCACCTACATATGGGTCAAACCAAGCTGTTTCACCAATAATCTTGTTTAAGTCGTAGCTTAATCTAGCATCAACAGAAAAATAATCGGTTTCTATAGTGTTTACAGCGCCATCAATTATTTTTCCTACCTTATATTTATTGTAGGCTCCAATGGCTTCAATACCCAATCCGCTTTCAAAATACCTTCCAATACTTACTCTGGAAGGATAAGCCAATGCATTCCAATTGTCCTCAACATCGAATAATCCCTCGAAACTTCGAGATCCGGAATCATCTACAAAATTATATCCCAATCCTACCATCCAGGAACTTTTTACGATACTATCTTTTTGGGACAATTGTAAATCCTGAGCGTAAATCGCATTAGTAATTACAAGTACAAATAGCAATAATTTAATTCTACTCATTTTCTTTATAAGTTTATTTCACAAAATTAACGAACTAAATTAACACTAAAGCACAATGTTTCCAAATAATACCACACTGTTGTGTGGTTTCATCGACAATGCACATATAAATAAGTTGAAATACATTCCTACAACCCTTTAACCAATATTTCCTTGCCAGAATCCTTCAATTTATAAATACAAAATGCACTTGTAGAAATGGCATTAGTATCTACTAATTCGGGAACAATCTTTTCTTTAATTCCTAATTTAATCAAACTATCATTTTCGGAGATAAAAAATAGTTCTGGAGGTCTTGTATCGCTTCCAAGTCCAGAAAAATATGCTACCACAATGTCTTTATCAAAATCGATTTCAGGAATTGGTAAGCCTGGTTTTCTGGTTTTGTTAATTTGGAGAAATAATTTCTTTAGGGCACCTAAATCTTCAATGACCCGAAATTCTTGAAATTCAATACCGCTATGACTATCATGTACTATTAATTCAAGTGAAATTGATTTCGAGGGATCTTGTTCCATTTTTTCAGTATTGATTTCCTTTAAAATAGTACATGAAGTAAAAAAAATAAAGAAAAAACACATCCCCCTTTTCATCTGTAGCTATTTATGGTTATTTATTGGTCATACGTAACTCGCATATCTTCATTATTGCGACCAGTTTTCGGTCATGCTGATTTCATTAAATATTATTGAAAGTTCTTATTCATGGCCAAATAGGCTTTTTCGTAGACGGCTTCGTACAGTGGTAATACCTTTAATATATCAAATTCCAAGGCTGCCTTTTGGGCATTTATTTTAAATTCTTCCAGCACTACATCATCCTTTAATATTTTCAGTGCATTTTCTGCCATCTCCTCTACATTTCCTATATCGCTTAAATATCCGGTAACCCCGTGTAAATTAACCTCTGGAATACCACCAGCATTACTGGAAATCACGGGTACCTTATTAATCATTGCTTCCAAGGCGGCTAATCCAAAACTTTCGGTTTGGGAGGGCAAAAGAAAAAGGTCTGAAAAACATAATATTCTATCTATTTCATTGCTATTTCCTAAAAACATTACCTTATTGGAAATCCCTAATTCTTCACATAAACGTTCGGCTCCCTCCTTTTCTGGCCCCTCGCCTACCATGATAAGTTTTGCTGGAATTTGTTTTTGAATATTATTGAAAATCTGGATTACATCTGGGATACGTTTAACCTTTCTAAAGTTACTGATATGTGTTATAATCCTTTCTTCATCCGTAGCCATTAAGGAACGCTGACAATCTGTAAACGTTGGATTGCATTTCCTTTTATCGATAAAATTAGGAATCACTTCAATATCCTTCTTAATATTAAACAACTCCAAGGTACTCTGCTTCAAATTTTCGGAAACAGAGGTCACAACATCGGAATTATTAATACTAAAAGTTACGGCCGGTTTGTAAAAGGGATGTTTCCCTACCAAGGTTATATCTGTCCCGTGTAAGGTTGTAATCATTGGGATGATGATCCCTTCCTCTTCCAACATTTTCTTTGCCATATACCCCGCATAGGCATGTGGTATCGCATAATGTACGTGTAAAAGTTCTATCCCGTGCAACTTTATGGTATCTACCAATTTACTGGACAATGCCAGTTCGTAGGGCTGATATTGAAACAAAGGATATTCTGGAACATTTACCTCGTGAAAGTAAATTTTATTGCTTAGCAACTCCAATCGGACCGGTTGACGGTAGGTTATAAAATGTACTTCATGCCCTCTATTCGCAAGAGCAATTCCTAATTCCGTGGCCACTACACCACTACCTCCAAAGGTCGGATAACAAACTATAGCTATTTTCATTACCTACAAATTTAGGGAAAAGAGGATACTATGAGAGTTTTTGTACGATTT
Source organism: Arenibacter nanhaiticus (assembly GCF_900141935.1). Classification (GTDB taxonomy): domain Bacteria; phylum Bacteroidota; class Bacteroidia; order Flavobacteriales; family Flavobacteriaceae; genus Arenibacter; species Arenibacter nanhaiticus. Next base: position 9,165 of record NZ_FQYX01000012.1, read on the forward strand.
ATTTCAACCACGGCCCAAACTCATAGATGTATCTCCACTCTAACCAATTAACGTATTGATTATTATAAAACCCACACCACTATAAACTTTGCTATAAATTGTTTGTAAAGACAGCTTCTTTAATACCTATTCATTAAGGCAAAGAGCTCGCCGAATTGAGATAAAATAGTTAAAACTCTATAGCCTCATAAATGGCTGTTTGAACTTTAGTTCTTAATCCCGATTTCACCAAGAGCGTATTGGTAGCCGTTGGATAGGTTCTATTAGAGAGAAATACATATACCAAATCCTTTTCAGGATCGGCCCAAGTATAGGTGCCTGTAAACCCGCTGTGTCCAAAACTTTTTCTAGATACAAGTTTACTGGTAGGGCCTCCTTCCCCTTTTGGATCGGGCTTGTCAAATCCAACACCACGCCTTACATCTTTATCACAAAAATAACAGGTGTTGAATTTTTTAATGGTCCTACTTTCTAAAAATTGCCGCCCACCATAATATCCATTTTGCAAATACATTTGCATTATTTTGGCAACATCATTGGCATTGCTAAAGAGACCGGCATGCCCGCCTATCCCTCCTTGCATAGCTGCTCCCATATCATGTACATAGCCTTGAATAGTTTGATATCTATAGTAATTATCCTCTTCGCTAGGTACTATTTTGTTTTTGGCATATTTCTCTAAAGGATTATAGGAAGTATTCGTAGTACCTAAAGGCTTATACAAAAACTCATCGATCAAAGTGTCGAGACTTTGCTTATAAGTATCTTCTATGTATTTTTTCATTACAAAATAAGCCAGATCACTATAACGATACCTATTGGCTTTTAGCTTTTGTCTACCTATTCTGTTATAGATAGAATCTGAATAAACATTCGCAATATAAAGATGATCGGCTACTTTTACCGAAAAGCCATTAGATGATTGATTTCTATAGTACTCCTTGGATGGTTTCCTATCATTGTCCATAGTACTGAGATAAAAAGCTATCCATGCAGGCAATCGACCATAATGGGAAAGTGCCTTTAACACCGTTACATTTTTAAGTTCTGAAGATGAATAAGCCGGAATAAGTTCCTCAAAAGTATTGCTTAGGCCTAATTTCCCTTCTTCTTCCATTTTCATTACCAAAGGCAAAGTCGCCAATATTTTTGTCAATGAAGCTAGATCGTACAAATGATCAGGGGTAATTTTCTCTTCGGCGTCATAGGTAGGTTTCCCAAATCCTTTGTTGTAAACGACCTTACCCTTTCGTGCCACCAAAACCTGAGCCCCAGGAAACATTAGGGAATCTAATCCGTTATTCACCAATTCGTCTATCTTAGCCAATTTAGTAGAACTCATTCCAACACGCTCTGGCAGGCTGTACCCTAATCGTTTTAAGGAGGTCAATTCAATACTGGTTCCTGCCGGCAACTCCGGACTTACAGTAACTGGCAACTTCCCCTTGGCTGCTAGTGCCCCAAAAATTAATTGGGCTGTTTTTTCTTGGGCAATGGCACTATTTTGATAGCCCATGACGATGCCATCTATACCTTCAAAAGACTGTACATCTAAAAGCGCATAGGGTTTAGCAAATACAGAAAGAATAAGGTTAGAAGTTGACTCTTTGGCAATTTCTTTTAACCATAATAATTCGTTTGAAGAAAATTTATAAGCTTTCCAAGGAGTTGAATTGCTTTTGTGCAGGCCAATAATCACTAAATTATAGTCCTTTAATTTTTGTTTGACTGTGGTTAAATCCCCAGCATTGACTTGGGTAACCTTTGTGTATTTGTTCAGTTCCTTTAAAAAGGGCTTACTGTCATCATCCCCAAACTTTACATAAGCTATCTTTTTATTTTCTAAATTTTTAATGCCTAAAACATTGAACTCATTCTTTATAACAGTTATAGCATTTTCTATGGCTTCTTCGTATATAAGATCGTCTTCAATGGAATTTAAATCCTTATAAAGGTTGTTAAGTTTTATAGGCTCATATTGTTGCAAGCCTACCTTATATTTAGCCATAAGGATTTTCTTTACAGAACGAGCCAATCGCTCTTCAGTAATCCTTCCTTTATTATAAGATTCTAGAAGTTTTGCCTTTGCCTTAGGAACATCTATCGGCATTAATAAAATATCGTTTCCCGCTAAAAAAGCAGAGAGTTCTACTTCACCTTCTTTGGCAAAATTGGAAACCCCTCTCATATTCAAAGCGTCCGTAAACACCAAGCCTTTAAAATTTAATTCTTCCATTAAAAGCCCAGAAATAATCTGTTCTGATAAGGAAGAAGGGTATCCCTCTTTAATCTCAAGGCTAGGTACGCTTAAATGTCCTACCATGACACTACTAAGACCTTCCTTTATTAATTTTCTATAAGGATATAACTCTATGCTGTCTAATCGTTGTTTGGAGAAATCAATGATCGGCAAGCTTTTATGTGAATCCACAGCTGTATCTCCATGTCCAGGAAAATGCTTCCCGCTTGAAAGCACACCCGCGCTTTCCATTCCTTTCATAAACGCAATTCCCTTTTCAGCAACGTTATCCCTATCCTCTCCAAAAGATCTGTTCCCGATAATGGGGTTTTTTGGATTTATATTGATGTCGATATCGGGCGCAAAATTGATGTGAACCCCTAATCGTTTTGCATGCTTACCAATTTGACGCCCGACATTTTCTACTATGGCGTTATCTTTAATTGCCCCTAGCGTCATATTCCAGGGAAAAGCATAGGTTGAATCTAAACGCATTGCCAGTCCCCATTCTGCATCCATACCTATTAATAATGGAATTTTAGCATTCTGCTGGAACTCATTCGTTAGCTGTGCTTGCCGTACAGGACCGCCCGTAGAAAAAATAATCCCACCAAGGTGATGGTCCTGAATTAACTTCTTTGTCCTTTCTGTACTGGCTTTTGTCTGATCAGATGTAACCATTACCATAAATAATTGGCCCAGTTTTTCATCCAAAGACATTTTACTATAGGTCGCATCAACCCATTTTTGCTGAAGCAAACTATCCTTGGTTACTAAAGGATTAGCTTGACTATGGGCAAAAAACAAGGAGATAAAGAAAAATACAACAAAGAAGGTTTCACGCATAAAAAATCTGTCAATAAAATTTGGATATACAACAGTATCCTCTAGCCGTAATCACCAAAAAGTGAGCCAGAAAGTCATATTTTGGAAGTATTTAATTACATAAAGCGGGCATGCCAACTTTCTTCTGCCGGCACTTCCCAATGGCTAAGGTATTCTTGTTTGTTGGTAACCAAATTATTAAATACGATAGTATTTTTGGAAACGGCTTTATCCTTTGCCATTTTTTTAAAGTCGATCAACGGTTTATAGGCTATAAACTCTCCTTGTTTATAGGAAACATTCATTTTATCCAATAACTCTATATTGTATTGTTTCTCTAATTCTTGAATAAAACGTACCGAGGAATCAATGGAACATCCAGATGCCATAGTTATGGTTTGATCCAAGGCTAGAATAATAAATCTATTATATCTTATTTCATACCCGGCGTGCAAATCGCTCCCATGAGCTGTCCAATTAGCAATAAATTCGTTTAATTGCAGCTGCACATTTTCTAATTCGTCTGCTGTAAAACTTCGACTTGCTTGGAACACCCAAACCCTTGATTCATCTGGTAATGAAGAAAAATCTACTAACATCTTTTTTTATTGTTTTTTAAATTGTGTTAATTGGTTTTTGGTATCGGCCAATAGCATTGGTGGTCATTAAGCACTTCATAATTCTTTTGGTTTCGGATTAAAAGTATTTTCATTTAAAGCCGGAACCAAATATTGTTTATAGGTCTTCTGCTGTAGCTATCAGCTCTGCAATATCCATTACAGCTACAGAAGACTCCTTTTCTTTGTTTTTCACCCCATCGGTCATCATAGTGTTACAAAAAGGACAACCAGCGGCTATTATTTCTGGCTGCGTTTCCAAGGCTTGCTCGGTGCGTTCAATATTTATATCCTTGGAACCTTTTTCTGGCTCCTTGAACATTTGCGCTCCTCCGGCCCCACAACATAACCCTCTAGATTTACAGCTCTTCATTTCTACCAACTCCGCATCCAATTTTCGAATCAAATCACGCGGGGCTTCGTAAACGTTATTGGCCCTTCCTAGATAACAAGGGTCGTGAAAAGTAATTCTCTTACCCTTAAACTGACCGCCTTCCATACTAATACGGCCTTCTGTAAACAATTGTTTTAAAAATTGGGTATGATGAACCACTTCATAATCACCGCCCAATCCTGGATATTCATTTTTAATAGTGTTAAAACAGTGTGGACATGCCGTTACGACTTTCTTTATCCCATAGCCATTTAACACTTCAATATTTGTCACTGCTTGCATTTGAAACAGAAATTCGTTTCCTGCTCTTTTTGCCGGATCCCCTGTACAACTCTCTTCCGTGCCCAAAACCGCAAATTTCACTGCCGCTTTGTTTAATATTTTTACAAATGCTTTTGTTATTTTCTTTGCCCTATCATCAAAACTACCAGCACAGCCCACCCAAAATAAAACTTCTGGTTGTTCGCCTGCTGCAAAAAGTTCTGCCATTGTTGGCACTTTTAGTTCGTTTTCCATTTTATAGCATTCCTTTTTTATGATTCTTTAGCCCAATTAAGCCTATCCATTTGGTTAAACGGCCATGGTGCCCCATTATTTTCTATATTTCCCATCATATTATTTAGGTCTGATGGTGCAGCGGATTGCTCCATAACTAAATATTGGCGCATATCCATAATAATGGACAGCGGATCGATGCTTACCGGGCAAGCCTCGACACAAGCATTACAAGTAGTACAGGCCCATAGTTCTTCCTGAGAGATATAATCGCCCAACAATTGCTTTCCATCGGGTACGAACTGCCCCTTATTAACATCCATATTTTTGCCTACCTCTTCTAACCTGTCCCGGGTATCCATCATAATTTTACGAGGAGATAATTTTTTTCCGGTTTGGTTGGCAGGGCACTCACTGGTACAACGCCCACACTCTGTGCAGGTATAGGCATTTAGCAATTGAACCCAATTTAAATCCTGTACATCCGAGGCTCCAAACTTCTCGGGTACCGGGGCATTTTCATCGGGAGCCGCAAAAGGATCTGCCGAAGGATCCATCATTAATTTCACCTCATTGGTAACAGCCTCTAAATTTTCAAATTGTCCCTTAGGCTTTACTTTTCCGTAATAGGTGTTCGGAAAAGCCAATAAAATGTGAAGATGTTTGGAATAGTACAGGTAATTCAAAAACAGTAAGATACCACTTATATGTAACCACCAAGCTACTCGTTCTACGATAATGATAGAACTTATGGACATATCTTGGAAAAGAGGCGCTATAAACTGACTTATCGGGAATGCACCGGCTTTGGTATAGTGAGCAACGTCCATTTGTTGAAGCTGTAAATCGGCTGCATTCATGGTTAAAAAAAGAAGCATTAGAACAAATTCTATATATAGAATCCAATTGGCATCAGTTTTAGGCCAACCTTTCATTTCAGGGTTTAGGAACCTCTTTAACCTTACAATATTTCGACGGATCCAAAAAACGACTACCGCTACGATAACTAAGGCAGCTAATACTTCAAAGGATGCTATTAACACATCATATCCGCTTCCTAGAAAGGCAAATATCCTATGAGTACCAAAAAGGCCATCGATTATGATCTCTAAAACCTCTAAATTAATGATTACAAATCCCAAATACACAATAATATGCAGAATCCCAGGAATTGGCCTTACGACCATCTTTGATTGACCGAAGGCAATTCGCAACATATTGCTCCATCGTTGAGCCTTGGCATCACTGGTATCGACATCTTTACCCAGTTTAATGTTTCGGGATAGTTTTTGAATGTTCCTGGTAAAATAACCAATCCCTGTAATCAATATAATTGCAAATACAATATTAGGAAGGTACCCCATAGCTTATTGTTCTGTTTTTTCTGCCGGATCGTCACTAGGAAGAGTGTACTCTGTTTGCTTTTTTCCAAAAACGGATACATTTACATATCGTTTAGGATTTAAACGAAAATCTTGTAAAAGCAAATCCAGTTCCTTTGAGGCTTCTGTTAAATTATTATATAAGGCTTTATCATTTACCAATTTCCCTAAGGACCCTTCTCCGTTATCCAATTTAGCTAACATTTGATCTAAATTATTAATGGTAGATTGTAGACCCTTAAAAGTTTCTGTCAACCCTGCATTGGCCAGCGAATCGGATATTTTACTAAAATTGGCAGTAATGTTATTTAGGTTATTGATGGAATTGTCCAAATTGCCTTTGTTATTGGTTAAAAGTGAATTAAGGGTGTTGGCACTTCCTTGAAAACTTTTGACCATAGCATTTAATCCGCTAATACTCTCCTTTAAATCGGTTTTAGCTTTGGTATCCAAGACCTCGTTAATATTCATCAGTAAGGAGTCTGCATTAGAAACAGCTCCTTCAATTTTCAATTGCAATGGCGCCAGGCGTTGTTGTAACATATCTGTCAATCCCGGTCTTGAATTCGACGCTAGGGTATCTCCCGATTTTGCCATCGGCGAATCGTCAAAAACAGGCTTTATCTGAATACCTTTCCCCCCTATAATACCAGTATCGTACAGTTCGGCGGTACTGTTTTTGGAAAAGGAAAAATCGTTGTTCACTGTAAAAGTCACCAAAAGTTTTCCGGAATTGTCCTTAAACCTAATATCATTTACTTTTCCTACGGTAAACCCGTTAATAGTCACTTGGGTGCCCGATTGCAATCCGCCAACATGACTATACACCGCATAGAATGTTTTACTATTATCAAAAATGGGGGTCGATTTCAGGTAACTAAAACCTAAAATGAACAAAAGTATTCCGCCTAGAACGATAATACCTGTTTTGACTTCTCTAGATATTTTCAAAAGATTTATTTTTCAATTACTAACAAAATTAGAAATAATTTTTAGAAGACCTGCTATTATTCCGAAACGTATTTAAGGGCCTCTGCTTCGGAGATCCGCTTCCCGTCCTTATAAGCCACAATATATGATGACGTATACCCCTTAGCATCAGCATTCGACTTCAGCTCCTTAGCTTGAGAATGGGAACCTGTATTCCCGTACATATATCGATAAAGATTTTTATAAGATTCCTTGGACAGAGCGTTTAATCCTTTAAAATTTTCTGATTTCAAGGACAAATTCTTAGAACTGGCCAAAATCTGTACTTTAAACACTATGTTAGTATTATTAGCAGAACTTTTTTCTATAGTCTTCTCAGTTACTTTTTCCCGAGCAACGGCAGTATTCGGTATGCTAAACTTTTGATCGTCTGAGGAATTTAAAGCTAGATCCTTTTTCTTATCCACAGCTGAATTTTGGGAATCCGGAGTATCGGGGATATTTTGAACAATATCAGTATTTACCACCACTTCTCCCTTATAACTTAAAATAGCATCGGCAATAGCACTCGCCATTTCATTATGCCCCCTACTAGAATTCAAGTACGCACCTTCGTTCTTATTGGTCAAAAAGCCGGTTTCTACCAATACACTAGGCATGAACGTTTGGTGCAATACAATAAAGCCTGCCTGTTTCACTTTTCTATCGTTTCTTTTTAGTCTTCCAGCGAAATTATCCTGCATTAATTTGGCCAACCTTATACTTTGATCTAAAAATTCCTCTTGCATAATAGTTAGTCCTATAACCGACTCTGGAGAATTAATGTTATAGGCAGCATATCTACTTTCATAGTTATCTTCTAAGTATATTACGGAGTTTTCTTTCTTCGCTATATCAAAGTTTTGCTTATTGGCATGCAACCCTAAAACAAAAGTACCGGCACCATGGGCATCGGAGTTATGGGAATCGCAATGCACAGAAACAAATAGATCCGCATTGGCTTTATTAGCTATTTCTCCTCGCCGGTATAAATCCACGAAAGTATCATCCTTCCGAGTATAAATAACTTTTATGTTCGGATTCCTTTCCAACAAGGCTCCGACTTTCAAAACTATTTTAAGGGCAATATTTTTTTCTAGGTAGCCGTTCCCCATATTCCCAGGATCGTGCCCTCCATGGCCGGCATCCAATACAACAACAAATTCATCGTCATTGTCGACATTTGTATTATTTTTGCCAAACGAACTTAACAAAAAGACTACAATCACTAAAGGGATAAGATAAAATCGTTTTAGACGCATATAAAAAGTTATGATTAGATGTTTTTTTTTAAATTAAATTTATTGTAATCGGCTACAGACGGAACAAAAAATATATGTAAGTTTGAACCCAAAATTCAGCCCAATCGCTACAAAAATAGGACATATAGCTTTGCAATCAAATAACCAACATATACTTTTCCTATTGCTCCTATTATTTGGAGCCCTATCTTCTTCCGCACAGGAGGACCAAATTAAGCAATTACCCATTACTGCCGTTAGAGATACTATTGTAGCGCCACTCTTTCCGACTACTGCAGTACAAGATTCCGTCTTAAGAGACTCTATTCAAAAAGATTCCGTTAATGCGAAAAAGCCATTGCTATTAGACAACATCAAATACAAGGCCAAGGACTATGTAAAGATGAGTAAAAAAAATCAGAAAATATATCTTTATAACGAAGCCGAATTATATTACCAGGACACAGAACTAAAAGCTGGCGTAATTATTATGGACTACGTAAAAAATGAGGTGTACGCCGGCCGAATAAAAGATTCCTTGGGGAATTATTCCCAACTCCCCTACTTTAAACAAGGAAGCAATATAGTGATCCCCGACTCCATACGATTCAATTTTGACACACAAAAGGCTATTATATGGAATTCTAGAACCGAACAACAAGCTGGTTTAGGCCAGTTAGGTAGCGATGCCATGAAGGTGTATGCCCAGATCACAAAAAAAGAAAACGATTCTGTTTATTTCTTAAGTGAAGGAAAGCTAACCACTTCTAAAGACACCCTTAACCCCGACTACTATATACGCATTAAAAAAGCGAAATTCGTACCCAAAAAGAAGGTTATCGCAGGCTTCAGCAACCTCTATATTGCCGATGTACCAACACCAATAGCCCTTCCTTTTGCTTACTTCCCCCTTACAGTTGGAAGGACAGCAGGCTTAATGATGCCAACTTTTGGAAGTGATCCTAACCGTGGTTATTTTCTTCAAAACGGAGGATATTATATCCCTATAAACGATTATGCAGATTTGACTTTGACCGGGGATTTATACACCAATGGTAGCTATGGACTTAGAGCCCAGTCTATTTACACCAAAAGATATAAGTACAGAGGAAACATAAATTTTAGGTACGAGAACTTAGTAAACAGCCAAAAAGGATTTAGCGATTACAGCAGAAATACAATTTATAACATTCAAATATCCCATTCCCAAGATCCTAAAAATAATCCGAATTCCAGATTTCAAGCCTCTGTAAACCTAGGGAGTAGTTCTTATTATAGAAATTCTTTATTACAACAGAATTTGCCAAACACCCAAGTCAACAACTTATCTTCTTCCATCTCCTACTCAAAGACTTTTCCGGAGTATCCTTCCGTAAATGTCAGTTTAACGGCTACACACAACCAAAACACCAATACTGGCAATGTCGATGTTACCCTTCCGACTTTTCAAGGAAGCATGGAGCGTATTTTTCCGTTTGCCCCAAAGGAAGGAATTAAAAAAGGTCTATTTCAAAATATTAATTTCCAATACAACCTAAATGCTCGTAACAGCATCTCGACCACTGAAGATGACTTCTTAACCAGCCGAATGTTCAAAGACTCCAAGTTTGGAGCAAGACACACCATTCCTTTAAGCACCAACTTTAAGGTAGCCAAGCATTTTAGCGTTAGTGTGGGCGGCTCTTATGAGGACGTTTGGGCCATTGAAACTTACCGCAGAGGATATGATCCAGATACTAGAAGAGAGGTTATAACGGACACCATAAATGGTTTTGACCGATATAACAAATACAATTTCAGTACCAGTATAGGGACAACCTTATACGGTACCTTTAATTTCGGAGAGGACAAAAAAATTCAAGCCATACGCCATGTCATGCGACCGTCGTTAAGCTATGGTTACGCACCTTCTTTTGAGCAATTTTACGACAGCTATATCGGCGCTAATAATGAAGAAGAGCTATACAGCAGATTTGAAGGCACTTTAAACGGCGCTCCCGGATTAAACAAATCTAATTCCATGAGTTTCTCTTTAGGGAATCAACTTGAAGCCAAGGTACGCTCAAAAGACTCTACAGCTACCGAACCCAAAAAGATATCTTTATTGAGTAATTTGAATTTATCCGCTGGTTATAATTTTGAAGCTGACTCTTTAAAACTAAGCCCTTTAAACGTTAACGGAGGAACAAACATCCTTAACAATAAAATGGCCATAAACTTTGGCGCCAGCTTAGACCCTTATGCCATTGACAATAAAGGGACCAGAATAAATACTTTTAATATAGATAACGGAGGAAGCCTGTTTAGACTAACCTCGGCTCGGGCCAATGTAAGCTACTCATTAAGCAGTAAGTCTTTTGGTAAAAAAGAACAGGAAGAAGAAGATAAAGACGAATACGATTATGTTGCTTCCAGTGGTGGTAGGGATGATGATCTTTTTGGTCGCGCGAACAATTTTAATGAAAACCGTCCTTCGGATAGGGACGCTATGGATAGTGAGGATGTTGAAAATCCATTTTTTGGCACAAAATTACCATGGGACCTTAGATTATCCTATGCAGTTAACTACACCAACTCAAATCGTCAGGATGCCATTGGTAGCCATGCCCTGATGTTTTCGGGAAACATACAACTTTCCCCAAGATGGAAGGTAGGGGGATCATCTGGTTACGATTTTAAAAACCAAGGCTTTACCCTTACACAACTCCGATTCGAAAGAGATCTAAAAAGTTTTAGAATGAACTTTAACTGGACCCCATTCGGTACTTATCAGCGCTGGTATTTCTTTATAGGAATAAAGAGTTCTATCTTAAAAGATCTTAAATGGGAAAATAGAAGCCAGCCCACTAGAAGAAGATAATCACAAAGAAGTTAGTTAATCAAGTATTTTTAAACCCTTAACAGATGAAAAAGATAATCACCACTGTAAACGCTCCTGCGCCTATAGGCCCCTACAATCAGGCTATATTAGCTGGAAACACCTTATATATATCGGGACAAATTGCATTGGATCCAAAAACAGGCGAATTGGTTTCTGGAGATATTAAAATTGAAACGGAGCAATGTATGAAAAACTTAAAAGCCATTCTTACCGAAGCAGGAATGACTTTTGAGAATGTTGTTAAATCGTCTATTTTCGTAAAAGACATGCATCAATTTTCACAGATAAACGAGGTATATGGCGCCTATTTTGATGCTGAAACGGCACCGGCCAGAGAAACTGTGGAAGTGGCCAACCTTCCTAAATTTGTCAATGTAGAAATTTCAATGATCGCTATACAATAGCACTCTTGTGAAATTCAACAAGACCATCTATAGGTCTTTGACGAATTACCCCTAAAATCAAATCGTTTCTTTCTATCACGGTGGCTAATTCTTCTCGAAGATAGTAGGCTATACTTCCTACGAAACTTACAGGCACCTTGGTAGCAAGATCGAATTGCATTATGTAATTATTTACAAACTGCTGAAAACCTTTATGAATGACACCTTTACAATAAGGGTGTTCTTTATTTTCTACAATAAACCTAGCAAAGGTCGCCAAATAGGTATTGGGATTAGGCTGCTTATACAGGTTCTCTTTTATAACATCGGCCTCCAAGTTGTATTCTTGTTCGAATTTCAAACTTAGGTCTTTTGGTATTTTATTGAAATAATAATCTCTGATTAATTTTCTGCCAAAAAAGTTTCCACTACCATCATCCATAGGAATATAGCCTAAAGAAGCTACTTTCTGATGCACCTCATTCCCATCATAATAACTGCAATTAGAACCAGTTCCTAAGATACAAACAATACTTTGATCCCCTATTTTAGTCGTAGCATAAATAGCCGCGTAGGTATCTTCTTTTACCTCAGCTTTAGCATTGGGAAAAAATTCATTAAAGATACTGGTCAAAAACACTCTCATTCGATCGGTTCCACAACCAGCACCATAAAAAAACAAATGAGTAACAATTTCTCGGTTCTTGGAAAGCTCAAAATTATTAGCCAATCTATCTTCAATAACAGGACGGGTTAACACTTCCGGGCTCAATCCTAATGTTTGGGTAAAAAACAATTGGTTTCCTTTTTCATCCAAGGCTATCCAATCAGATTTTGTAGCACCACTATCAACAATCAATATCATAACGTATGTTTATTAAAAAAGAATCCTGAAAACAAACAAAGATATTGTTCACCTTCAGGAAACTTTATATTAGAAGCATTATCCTATAATTCCTGGATGTATTGCGCTAAATCAACCAATTTGTTGGAATATCCAGCTTCGTTATCGTACCAAGAAATAATCTTGAAAAATTTAGAATTCAATTCGATACCTGCACCTGCATCAAAGATACTAGTTCTTGCATCCCCAATAAAGTCTTGAGAAACTACTGCCTCCTCTGTATATCCTAGAACTCCTTTCAATTCTCCTTCTGAAGCAGCTTTAAACGCTTTTTTTATTTCTTCATAAGAAGTCTCCTTCTCTAGACGAACTGTTAAATCAACTACAGAAACATCAGCTGTAGGAACTCTTAAAGCCATTCCTGTTAACTTCCCTTCCAATGCAGGAATTACTTTAGTTACTGCTTTGGCAGCACCAGTAGAAGCTGGAATAATGTTCAACAAAGCACTTCTACCACCTCTCCAGTCTTTTCTAGAGGGACCATCTACTGTCATCTGAGTAGCAGTAGTAGCGTGAACAGTTGTCATTAAAGCCTCTTCAATACCAAAGCTATCATTTAAAACCTTAGCTAAAGGAGCCAAACAGTTTGTAGTACAAGATGCGTTAGAAACGATTTTGTCGCTTGCTTTAACATCTTTATGGTTTACACCCATTACAAACATTGGAGCATTGCTAGATGGAGCAGAGATAACTACCTTTTTAGCACCTCCGTCAATATGAGACTGAGCAGATTCCAAAGTAGTAAAAATACCAGTACATTCTGCAACTACATCAACACCTACTTCATCCCATTTCAAGTTTTTTGGATCTCTTTCTGCAGTAATTCTAACGGTTTTACCGTTTACTACCAAGTTACCATCTTTTACTTCAACTGTACCATCAAATTTTCCGTGTACAGAATCATATTCTAGCAAATAAGCAAGATGCTCAACATCTAATAAATCGTTTATCGCTACAACCTCAACATTTTCTCTTTTAACAGTAGCTCTAAATACTAATCTACCTATTCTACCAAAACCGTTAATACCTATTTTCAAATTTGACATTTCTATGTTTATTATGATTAAAATTATGTTGACATGATATCGGAAACCCTAATAAGTTCCTTATCAATTTTTGTATGTCCTTTTATTGCCTTACTGATCGGTGTCAGGGTTATTTTATTATCCTGAACTCCCACCATTAGGTTCGTTTTCCCTTCCAACAAGGCTTCTACGGCCCTCACTCCCATTCTACTAGCCAACACCCTATCGAAACACGATGGTGAGCCTCCACGCTGCATATGTCCTAAAACAGATACTCGCACGTCGTAATCGGGAAGATGTTCTTCTACATATTCCTTTAGTTCAAAAACATTTTTACCTGTTTTATCTCCTTCGGCAACCACTACGATACTAGAGGATTTTCCGGATAACCTACTACGTCTCAACGATTCGACCAATCGTTCTAGTCCTAGATTTTCTTCAGGAATCAAAATCTCTTCTGCTCCTGCTCCAACACCTGCATTCAAAGCAATGTGTCCGACATCGCGTCCCATTACTTCTACAAAGAACAAGCGATTATGAGAACTGGCCGTATCCCTTATTTTATCGATACATTCTACTGCAGTATTCAGTGCTGTATCAAACCCTAAGGTATACGTAGTTCCAAAAATATCGTTATCAATGGTTCCAGGAATTCCAATTACAGGAAAATTAAACTCTTCGTTAAAGGTCATTGCACCAGTAAAACTACCATCACCTCCAATTACCACAAAAGCATCAATACCAGCCTTCACTAAATTATCATAGGCCATTTGACGTCCTTCCTTGGTTCTAAAAGGCAAACAGCGAGCAGACTTCAGGATAGTACCTCCTTTATTGATAATGTTGTTTACGCTACGCGCATCCATTACCTTAAAGTCAGATTCCATCATTCCTTCATACCCTCTATAGATACCTACACATTCTACTTTTAAATATGCACAAGTCCTCACTACTGCTCTAATTGCAGCATTCATTCCCGGGGAGTCACCTCCTGATGTAAAAACACCTATTTTCTTTATTGTTGAGCTCATGAAAATTTTTAAAAAAACAAAACTAGCAAACTTATTTTAATTAATGATTGACTTTGGATTTAATTTGATTCTGGGGCATCACTATAACGTTTTAGATAAATTATTTACTTCAAATTGTTAGATTCTTAGTCAGAATATTGCAAAAATAAATTTTAGACACTCCTACTTTTATAGCTTCAACAGTATATTGCAGCTTATTCCTTTCTTCCCAAGATTTTTAACAACAACGCCTTAAAACTATCAAAATCTACTTGATAAGAAAGCCCGATTCCTTGGGTGTATCCTTGTCGGTCGGCCAGGAATTGTTGAATCTCATTTTCTCTATTAAAGATCTTAGCGCTTAGGGTTCCTTCTTCATTTAACAGTATTTGTACTTCCACATCGCCAGCCACTACTGTTTCCGACACCCCACCAACAGGTACTCCTACCCTACCATTTAGCAGCACTCTATCGCTTATTTGGGTAGACAAGGTTACTCCAATCCTGTTTTCGGTCTGTATATCGGTATTTCGGTCTAGAATTCCTTGTTCATACGACAAACCTAAGTTCAACTTATCATTATCTCCAGACAATACTGAATTAAGCAATCCTGAGGCCGATTGCAGTAAGTTTCCTGTAACAGCCTGTTGATTGATTCCTGTACCTTCATTGACAAAGGACCCTTGAGCCAATAAGAACAAGGCATTTCTTTCTGCAATAGTAGGATCCTGTAGGCGATATTCCAATTCTGATTTTACAATAGAATTGGTTCCCGGAAAATCAATTCTCCAATCGATGACTGGACTTTCTAGCTCCCCGGTCAAGCGAACCACTACATCTGTAGGAATTCGTCTAGTGTAGCCAGGGTTATCTAAAAGCGGTGCAGGATTGGCATTCAAAGAATAAACAGCTTCCATATCTAAACGAGCAGCCAAAGGATCGCGCTCCCAAGTAATCCTCCCATCTGGCTTAACCCTGAAGGTTTTATCTATAACCCCTCCAAATTTATAATGAAACTCCCCTGTCACCACGACAAAATCGCCATACATATTAAATTTACCCTTGGTATTTATCTCTATAAATAAAATTCCCACCCCGGTACCTTTTAAAGAGCTACCAGTCTTTGGATCTACGACGATCTCTACCTCGGCCTCTGGGGTAACATCCAAGTTAAACGCTAATTCTAGCCCTTCATATTCCTTAAGCTTACGTTTTTCATCATCGGGTATTTCGTCCTTGTTATTTACAAAGTTGATAAAGGAAAAATCGCCTATACTGGCGACATCGCTTATCGGTATTTTTAATGAAGTTCCTTTAGCAGTTTCCCCATCTACATTAATGGTCAAGGCATTGGTTGGACCAAATATTCGTCCTTTCCCCCTTAAATACCCCATACCGTAATACAACACCTCTTCTTCGAAGGGAGTATTTAAAATCAGAAAACGATTGTTTTTGGTATCTACATTTAAATCTAACACCCAGTCTTTAAAAAGGTTATGAGTGATTGTGCCGTCTAAAACAGCCTTCGTATTCATAGAGATATCTGTGAGCTGAATTTGTTGGAAATTAAAAGTCTGCCCTGATAATTTCACTCTTGAATAGGGTGCAAAACTATAATCTACTTGTAAATATGGCACCGCTATCCCCGCATCGTTGAGAGCGAGGCTCCCCCTCATATCCGGATTATTGATATCTCCTTTCAGCTGAGCACTTCCCGACAGGAATCCACGTATATTGGTAATTACCCCTTCTCCAAGCGGACTAAAGGGCTCAAGGTTAAAATCTTGAAAATTAGCTATTAGGTTTGCCTGGGGCATATCTTTCTGATTTAAGATATTACCCACAACACTAAGCTTTTCGACCTCCTTATCAACCAAGGCAGAATTGACCACAAAATTTGTCAAATCCCTATTGCCGACAATACCAAGCGACAAATCGCCCAAGGGTATATCATTGATCCCAAATTTTTTAATATTAAGGTTCGAAGACGGCAAATACACATTATCCCTTTGCAACACATTTAAGGTCCCATTAACCTCTCCATGCAGCTTTAGACTATCTATAGCGGGAGTAATCTTACTTAAAGAAACCCGATTAAAACGCAATTCTATATCCTTAAAGGTAGAATCTGCTAATTGGCCTTTAAGCCTAATTTGTTCATGGTCGCCGTTATTCATAACGACTTCTTCTATTGTTATAGAATCCAAGGTTTTATTTAGGATAACCTTATTTTTGTTATCTCCTTCTTTGTTCAGAATCCATGTATTTCCCTTAAAACTAATATCGGAAGTTTTTAATCCTATAACAGATTTGTTCCCCTTGTTGAAAGTGTGATAAAAATTGATATTATAACTATCATGAAAACCACTTCCTCCATGAAATTCCGTTCTAAAAAACAAGGTATCCTTTAAGGTCGTATTAATAAGACTAAAGTTGTTTACATTATAATAGGGAGTTTCTAAATTCCCAACAGAAATATAGGTATTAAACAAGGGGTTCTTATTATCTATTTTAATATCTATGCTATCGAGCTCATTATTAAAAGCTTTGATACTAGGCGACTTAAAGTTTAGCTTAAAATCGCCTTCATCGGCAATTATATTCCCTTTTATAAATGTATTTGGGTCAAATTTCACCTCTGGAAAAAACACATCGACTATCTTGTTATAAATTTTAAAATTAAAAGACAGTCTTTGTTGTTTAGAAATTTTAAACGGTCGGTAATTGGTATAGATACTACCTAAGGAATTTTGCATCAATCTCCCCAATTCTTTTACTTTAAAGAACCCCTTGAGGTACCCCGTAATAATGTCTGGCGAATTGATAGTAATAACTCGAGTACTATCATTCTCAAAAGTTGATGAAATTTTAAAATCTTCAAAATAATAGGTATCATTTTTATTCTGATAATTAGTTTTTGAAAATTTGATATCCCCAATCAGGTTATCCAGAGTATTTCCGCTAATGTCCATATTGACATCTCCCTTAAACACAGAAATACTATCGTCAATGATCTTTAGATTTTTTAAATTGGCATAATCTACGGAGGCTATAAAGTTTAAATTACTTCTTCCTTCACCAAAATCTGCCAACCCTTTAAAGCTAAATTTTGCATTTTCGTCATTACTCAGTAAAGTACCATCAAACAACTGTTCCTTTAAGACACCAGAAACCTTAAGTTTCTTGTATTTATAGCCATTAAACCCAAGTGAATACACTTCTCCAATGACTTCTGTATTTAAATTCTCTTTTATAAAACCTTTTCCTTCAACATTAAAATCGAGCGTCGTTAATCCTACTTTTTTGGTCTCCAACAAATCTCCCAAATCAAAATCTATCAAGGAGACAAAACCTTTGTAGGAGGCATTGTCGATATCATTGATATCGGTTAGTTCCAAATCTACATAACTGCTACCAATAAGAGTATTGATATTGGCCTTTGATATTATAGAAGACTCTGTAATAACAGCATCTCCCCTAACCGTAAACTGTCCTAATTTTTGAATAGAGGAAGGCAAAACATCTCCTAAAACGTTAGGCATCAATGCTCTTAGCTCATAATAATTGGAAGTTACATTCTTCATTTCTGCCGTTAAAGCAAAGCCACCTTCTTTATTAAATAAATTCTTAAAATTAAAGTCGCCACGAATACCAGTATCATCCATATTAAGGAAGAGGTCATAGGTATTCAGATCGTTTAGAACACCATTTATCCGGGAAGAAAACAACACTTTTTTACCGCTACCAAACTGATCATAAAGAAGGTTCACTTCGTCCAAAGCAACGGTCGATTCTACAAACTTGGCAGTTATATTTACTTTATTAATAAAATCGACAAAGTCCTTTCGCTCATAATCGAAGACTAAATTCCCCGACAAATGCGATTCTGGAGTGTCGATGCTTAAGGCATCAAAACGCATTTGTTGTTTGGTATATTTAAATTTAGTGACCATTTTTTTTACTTCGACACCTCTTTCGCTAATAAAGGACATGCCGCGAATATTCGATACAACTTCGGGTCCTAAAATTTGGAAATCCGTGGCCGAAATATTTAAATCTCTAAAATTCAACATTTCGGTATTCTCTTTATTTTCATCAAGAAGCTGAAACTTACTTTCAGAAATCTCTACATCGGCAGAAGAGAATAAAAATGGTGGTGTACCCGGTTTTCTAGGTTTTTTATCATCTAGTTTATCGATAAAAACCTCTAAATTGGAGTTCTTCTCATCTTTATAAGTCTTTAATTTAAAGTTAAGGCGTTCAATTGCTATATCTCCTAATTGTAATTTTCCTTTGACCAGATTTGGAACATTTAGGACAGAAGTACTTAGATGATCAATATAAAATAAAGTATCTTTCTTGTAGTCTTCAACAAAGACTCCTTTTAAAGAAGTATCCCAAGTAATTAAGGACACTTTTAGCCTGTCTATATGGATGTTAGTACCAAATACTGAATTGATCTCATTGGCGGCATATCGGGCAAAGGAGGTCTGCACGAAAGGCATAGAAAGCACCAAAGTGCCCAAAACACAAATAAGAAGGAGCACTAAAAGTACTCGGACTACAATTTTTCTTAATTTTTTGATAGGGCTTTATGTTTTACCTTTGTACGTTCAACTTTTATTCCAAACCGAATGGAAAATAAAAATATTTATATTCTTGCCATAGAATCTTCCTGTGATGATACCTCAGCTGCGGTTTTATGCAACAAAAAAGCTCTTAGCAATATTGTGGCCACGCAAAAAATACATGAGGAATACGGTGGGGTAGTTCCAGAACTTGCCTCGAGAGCTCACCAACAAAATATTGTTCCTGTTGTACATCAAGCATTAGCTAAGGCAAATATCGATAAAAATCAGTTATCTGCCATAGCTTTTACGCGGGGACCAGGACTAATGGGTTCTTTATTGGTTGGAACTTCATTTGCTAAATCACTTTCCCTAGGATTGAACATTCCATTAATTGAGGTAAATCATATGCAAGCTCATATTTTATCGCATTTTATTGAGGATGACACCCACAAAACCCCAAAATTCCCCTTTTTGGCCATGACCATAAGCGGTGGACATACACAGGTTGTTTTGGTAGAAAATTATTTTAAAATGGAAGTAATTGGCGAATCTCTAGACGATGCCGTAGGAGAAGCCTATGACAAGAGCGCCAAAATATTAGGTTTGCCATACCCTGGAGGCCCATTAATAGACAAATACGCACAATTGGGTAACCCCAAGGCCTTTCCGTTTCCAAAACCAAAGGTTGAAGGACTAAATTTTAGTTTTAGTGGATTAAAAACCAGCATCCTATATTTTATCCAAAAGGAAACTGCCAAAAACCCCAATTTTATTGCGGAAAATTTAAACGACATTTGCGCCTCCATTCAATATACCATTATAAACATTTTAATGGACAAATTAAAAAAGGCCGTTAAGCAAACAGGAATAAAACAAATCGCCATCGGTGGCGGGGTGTCCGCCAACTCGGGGATTAGAAAGGCTTTGGAAGAAGCGGAAATAAAACATGGCTGGACCGCTTATATTCCTAAATTCGAATTTTGCACCGACAATGCAGCCATGATCGGAATTGTGGGATATCTGAAATATATGGAAACCGAATTTTCAGACCAGAGTGTTACGGCCAAGGCCAGATACATCCTATAATTTTACGATGACACACAAATTACTAGGGGCACACTATAATTATTGGAGGTCAGACCAATCGTGTTGCCCCGGCAATAACATCAAATAAACTATATTTTATTATGCAGCTTTTTTTTAATCCCAATATTAACCAAGGAGACATCCAGTTCGTTTTCGATACCGAGGAAAGTAAACATATCGCCAAGGTTTTGCGAAAAAAAACGGGAGACATCTTACAAATAACCAATGGAAAAGGTTATTGGTTCGAAGCTAAAATTCTGAATCCGGATCATAAAAAATGTACCGCCGAAATTATTTCCACAACACCAAAACCACCTAAGCCATACTTATTGCATATGGTGGTAGCCCCTACAAAACTAAACGATAGATTTGAATGGTTTTTAGAAAAAGCAACTGAAATAGGGGTTCATGAAATAACCCCTATTATCTGCGATCATTCTGAAAGAAAGGTCATTAAGAAAGATCGAATGGAGAAGGTCATACAATCGGCTATGAAACAATCATTGCAGACCTATCTCCCAAAATTAAACAGCGCTATCACTTTTAAAGAATTTATGGCCTTACCTAAAAGTGGAGATTTATTTATAGCCCATTGCGAAGAAGGCAATAAAGCAGAATTCTTTAGCTCTTTAAAACCATCCCAGCAAACCACAATCCTTATAGGTCCGGAAGGAGATTTTTCGACTTATGAAATAAAAAAGGCTATAGATAACGGTTTTGCTCCTGTAGCTTTGGGAGAAACCAGGCTACGCACAGAAACGGCAGCCATTTTTGCATGTACGACCGTCGCACTTAAAAATTTATAACAAACAGAAGAGGTACTACCTTTTTTCACATATAATTTTGATGAATTGACTGGCCGTTTCAGAGCTTTCGACATTGGTATTTATTGTCATCTAAAAAGGCATATTCCAATTTTAAGTTTTTTTCCTCGTGAATATTCTTAAATTTGATATTATTAATCCTTCGAGCTTTTATGACACAACGCGCTATATTATTATTGCTCTTTACATTCCTTCAAATTTCTTATGTAAAAAGTCAAGATATAGCCATTTTAAAATACGGCGGGGGTGGCGATTGGTATGCCAACCCCACGGCCTTACCCAATTTAATCCGTTTTTGTAATCAAAATATTGACACCACCTTAAATCCAAAACCCTTAGTAGTAGAAGCAGGTGATATAAACATTTTTCAATACCCGTTTATACATATGACAGGGCATGGAAACGTGTTTTTCACTGCGGAAGAAGCCGACAACCTAAGGACCTATTTACTGGCCGGTGGATTTTTACATATTGATGACAATTACGGCATGGAACCTTACTTAAAGAAGGAGCTCGACAAAGTGTTTCCCGATAAAGAATTAGTTGAATTGGGGGCAGACCATCCCATATTTTCTGCTCCTTACAATTTCCCTAAAGGCCTGCCTAAAATACATGAACACGATGGGAATCGTCCACAGGCATTTGGTGTTTTCCATGAAAACCGATTACTACTTTTGTTTACTTATGAGAGCGATCTTGGAGACGGATGGGAAGACCCCGAAGTTCACAACGACCCTAAGGAAGTTCGCATGCAGGCCCTACAAATGGGTGCTAATATAATATCTTACGTTTTTAAAAATTAAAATATGACTTCAAAAACAATTTCTAAAGGCATATTAAGCGCTGTTGGTGTTATATTAGGAATCGCACTACTCTTATTTTTTTTATTTAAAATAAGCCCGGTTCTTATCTATATCACTATAGCCGCCGTAACCTCATTAATAGGAAGACCTATAGTCATATTCCTCTGTAATAGACTTAAAATCAACAATACCGTAGCGGTAATTATTACCATGCTATTTCTCATAGGTATTCTCGCTGGCATCATATCACTATTTATTCCCTTATTAATTCAACAGGGCCATAATTTGTCGTTATTAAACATAGAAACGCTACAGTTGAATGTGGAAAGCCTTTATAAACAGCTTATAGAATATTTCGGTGTTAGCGCTACGGATGTTGAACAAGGCATCAAGGAATCCAAGGTGTTTACGAACATAAATTTTGGAGTTATTCCCGATTTTCTAAATTCTTTAGTTGCCGTTCTCGGCAATTTCAGTGTTGGACTATTTTCTGTCTTATTTATTGCATTTTTCTTTTTAAAGGACAGTAAACTTTTTGAAGAATCGCTCCTAGTAATTATCCCCAAGACCAAAGAAAGAAGGTTTAGAAATTCCATTGAAAAGATTAAAAACCTACTCTCGCGTTACTTCGTAGGACTCGTTTTTCAAATTTTGATTCTATTTATAATTTATGCGATCGTTTTATTTATTTTTAAAATAGAGAATGCCATAGTAATTGCTTTTTTGTGTGCTTTGCTTAATTTAATCCCCTACATAGGGCCTTTAATTGGCGGATTACTCATGGCTGTTTTAACAATGACCAGCAATGTTGGAAGCGATTTTAGTAGTGTTATTGTACCTAAAACTACTTATGTCATGATAGGTTTTGTTATAGGACAATTGGTTGATAATTTTTTCTCCCAACCCCTTATTTTTTCTAACAGCGTGAAATCGCATCCTTTAGAAATTTTTCTAGTGATCATTATTGGGGGCTTACTTTTCGGGGTTACCGGAATGATCATTGCGGTCCCTGGATATACCGCCTTAAAAGTGATTTTAAAGGAATTCTTTGCCGAAAACAAAATAGTAAGATCGCTCACAAAAAATTTATAATACTACCTTGAACAACAACATACTTACCCCAAAAGTACAATCTTTTATAAACTCTAATTTAAGTACCGATATAATGTCGGTATTACTAAAACCTTGTCCTTTTGAAGGGGTAACCAGCCGAGAACTTGTCCAACAAATAGAGTCCAAAAACAAGTGCAAGGAAAAGCTTCCTATTTGGTATAATTATCCAAATATTTATTTCCCTAAAAAGATACATATCGAACAATCCTCCTCTGAAGCCACTGCTGAATACAAGGCAAAACTGGTAAGCGGAAAATCTTTATTGGATGTCACCGGCGGATTTGGCGTGGACAGCTACTATTTCAGTAAAAATGTTTCCAAGGTCTATCATTGCGATCTTAACGAAGAGCTATCAGAGATCACAGGCCATAATTTCAAGATTATGGAGATTGAAAACATAGAAGCTCATGCTACCGACGGACTCCATTTTATCCAAAACTCCGTAGAACATTTCGATTGGATTTACATAGATCCTTCTCGTAGGGACGACCATAAAGGAAAGGTTTTTTTATTGTCGGATTGCTTACCTAATGTCCCCGAAAACTTAGATGCCATTTTTAATAAAACCAAACAGGTTTTAATAAAGACCTCTCCTCTCTTGGATTTTTCTGCGGGGATCAATGAATTGCAATTTGTCAAAGAAATTCATGTCGTTTCAGTGAAAAACGAAGTAAAGGAAATCCTTTGGGTACTAGAATATGGATACCAAAATGATATTTTAATTAAAACTATCAATTTAAAAAAGACCGGCCAAGAATCATTTAATTTTTCACTTAAGGATGAGAAATTAGCCTTTTCTAGCCTCTCACTCCCTCTAGAATATTTGTACGAACCCAATTCCGCAATCTTAAAATCCGGGGCTTTCAAATCTGTGGGAAACCAGTATTCTTTGTACAAGCTACACGAACATTCGCATTTATACACTAGTAATTCGTTGGTTGAATTTCCTGGAAGGGTATTTAAAATAGAACAATCACTAGCGTTTAATAAAAAAGGAATTCAAAAATTAGGGCTAAAAAAAGCCAATATTACCACCCGGAATTTTCCTCAGAGTGTGGCTGACATTAGAAAGAAATTTAAAATAAAAGACGGTGGGGAACAATACCTTTTTTTTACAACGGATAAAGAAGGCAACTATGTGGTTTTACAATGTACTAAGACAGTATAGTATTCTTTTAAAATCGTCCGCAATAGACTCCATGATCAACTTACCTAGACAGGAGTTATTCTCTAAGGGCATTCCCATTTAAAATTCGCTATCTCATCGTTAGATCCTGAGGCAAGATTATAATGCCACCATTCCGTTCGAATAGACCAAAATCCGTATTTCTCCATGGTTTGTTTCAACAACAATCTGTTATTGAGTACTGTCGGTGGCAAATCTAGATTATCATGATAGGCCCTTTTTCCAAAAAAGTCGAAATCGGTCCCCATATCCAATTCTTCTCCTTCCAAAGTGACCAAGGTGATATCTACTGCTCCTCCTTTGTTATGAATGGAGCCTCGGACCGGATTGGCCACATATTGCGGATTGGGTACGATGGCCCACATTTTGAATTGTACATCATGAGGACGGTAACAGTCAAAGAACTTTATTTTAAATCCCTTCTTCATCAAATCTTCATTTGCCAAGAGCAATGCTTTTGCGGTTTTTACCCGGGTATAGCATTCTGCACAATCATAAACCTTTGCCTTTAAAAAATTATTCTCGGTAGCATAACGCATATCAAAAACAAAATCTTCACTGTAGTCTGCAAGATTAACAAATGTGGTATCGCTTAATGCTTCCAAGGCTTCATAGGGCGAAATACTTAGCTCTTGAACAACCTTCTGTTTATCGACAATAGAATCCTTGTTAATCTCTATTGGCATGCTCACCATAGGCAGTTCGCCTTTCGCTTTTTTTTCCTTACATCCAACAACAATCCCAATAAACACTACCCCAATTAGCCCGATAAACCCTTGTATTTTTCTATTCATTATTTTTATACAAACTATTCATTAGTTAAAATAGCACAATACTGACAAAAAAACAATCAACGTCTGTAGATTGATCTTTTTTCTATGACATAAAAAAACAGGGCTCCAATAAAATAAAGGAGTACATCTATAGGATCGGCAGTATACCTTAAACTAACTTTTGGAAGGAAGTACTCAAAATAAATAGCATAATACAGGCTTAAAGAAAGCATTATGGGCAGTGATAACCGAATGTTGTTATTTCGTTTTATTTTCCGAATACCAAATTGACAAACAAATAACACAATTGGCATGCATAAAAAATCATTGACGTAATTATTGATCCATATAGGTAAGGACACCCCTAAGCGTTGCAAGGAGTAGATAGCTGTTGCAACAACTGAGAAAGTTAAAATCCAAGCCCCACTACTTCTTGAACTATTCTTATATAACTTCTCAAAAGTCTTGTTTTTAATCAGTCCTTTAATTTCCTCCATACAACTTTAGGCTGCAATATAACTAAAGACGAAAGCTAAAGCAGCTCCTATCATCATTACCAACATCCAAACAGAATAAAGTGTTTTTGCAAACAGTCTTACTATTAAATTGGGATGTGTCAAGGTCCCTTTTAAGAATGTGGTAATGGCAGATGGTTTTTCTTGTTTTTGTTGCTCCAATTTTTGAAACGCCTTCTCTTCACTTTCCAGTTTTCTTTTTAAAACGATATTGATAATGGCACCACAATGCTGACAATAGTCGCTATTTTCATTTAACGTATTGCATTCTAGACATTTTCTATAAGAAATCTGACTCATAAGAATTGTTTTCTATAAAATATTTAATCACCACCTCACCAAATCAATTTGCAAAGGTCGGTATAAAGTAGAAGACCTAAAAGTTTCCGAAGTATGTAAGCTGACGCTAAATTGATTTTCTATAAAGGACAAAAAAAATTGGGAAGGTGTAAAGCTACACCTTCCCAATTTTAATTAAGACGTATTGGAATTCTCCAAGACTATTAAAAAAAAGCAACCATAATGAATTTTCTCCTAGGTCAACAAATTCCCATCGGCATCCCATTCAGCGATATCCGATCTTTTGCTTTGATCTACACATTTCGCCAACCATTCTGGATCATAGGCTTTTCCGTGTTGTTTTAACACATCCTCTGGAACTCCGTCCCAAACGTTAGGGGAATTTCCTTTATACCCTAAATCTTCTATCCCCATTTTTGAGGTATAGTAACCAGAAAGGGTAAGATTTCTCATCAAGGTGAAAAATCTGATCTCTAGAGGACGCTCCGATTCAGGAACCGTGATATCTGGATAGGCAATAGTGTCTAATATTTGTTTTTGTTGATCCTCCGTCGCCTTTTTAAACTCAGTTCCGAATTCTGTATTGCTCTTATGGTCTAACCACATAAGTCCTCCTCTCAAGGGAGTTTGCATTTCTGGAATATCCTTTACCATAAATTCAATAAAATCTGGCACCCCGGCATCGGCAGCACTACCAAATTTATCATTGGCAGGAAGTATCAGACTACTTAAGACGGTAATAGTTTCTAATTCATGTGGATTAAAAAACTGTTCCGCATTTAATTTAGCGATCTGTTCTTTTTCCTCCGGGGTTCTTCCAAAATGGTTCTCTTCGACCTTTGCCAACGATTCTTCGGCCACAGAATCGCCTTCGGGTTTACAACCATGCATTACCAACCCTCCGGCAACAGATCCAAGTAAAATCGATTTTAAACTTTTTCTTCTATCCATTTCTTAGATATTTTGCTTTTTCAATTGTTCTATAATATAATCTGAGGTTCTCCAAGAGAGTGCCAAAATTGTCCAAGTAGGGTTTTTATCGGCTTGGGAAACAAAAGGACCGGCATCGACAATAAACACATTATCTACATCGTGCAACTGCTGAAAACTGTTCACTACCGATGTCTTAGGATCATTCCCCATTCGGGTAGTCCCTACTTCGTGTATAATTCGCCCAGGAGCCAACAATCCATAATCTTGTTCCTTGGTAGGTTTAGCTCCAATAATTTCACCTCCCATATTATGGGTAATTTCCTCAAAAGTATCGACCATATGCTTGGCCTGTTTTCTTTCGTAATCGCTCCAATTATAATTGAAACGCAATACAGGAATACCAAATTCATCTACTACGGAAGGGTCTATCTCGCAATAGTTATCTTCCATGGCTACAGATTCTCCTCTACCGGCCATTCCCACAACAGAACCATAATATTTCCTAACATCGTCTCTAAGACCGTTTCCATAACCACCGACTTTTAATCCAAAGAACTGGTTAAAATCATTGGCATTAAATCCGAACCCGTAACTAGGCATTCCCAATCCGCCCCATACCTCAATATGGTACCCTCTAGGGAAATCTAGTTTTTTATTGTCTAACCACCAAGGGGTATATACGTGCATTCCTCCAACACCATCTTCGTTATAGGTTTTCCTATCCATGAGTCCAGGAATAAAGGCAGACAATCCGGAACCGGTAGAATCATGGAGGTATTTCCCTACCTTATTACTACTGTTTCCTAGGCCGTTTGGATGTTGCTTACTTTTGGAATTTAACAAGATACGAGCCGAACTACAGGCAGAAGCCGCAAGCACGACAATTTTCCCCTTAAGCTGATATTCTTTCCTATCTTCCTTGCTAATATAGGACACTCCGGTAGCCTTACCTTCATCATTGGTAAGCACCTCGCGTACCATGGCATTTACAAATAAATCTATCTGCCCTCCATTCTTTTGAGCCGGAAAAATTAAACAAGTACCAGCAGAAAAATCGGCATAAACACCACATGCTCTACCACATTGTCCACAGTAAAAACAAACTCCTCTTTCATTATTTATTCTCTTGGTAAGCATGGACATCCTAGAAGGAATAACAGGAATATCAGATTTACGCGCCCCATCGATATAAAATAGTTCGTGCAACCTTGGTTTCGGAGGAGGCAAGAAAAACCCATCGGGTTCATTTTTTAGATTTTCTTTGGTTCCAAAAAGACCAATCAACTTATCTACCTTATCGTAATATGGCTTTACATCTTCGTAGCCTATAGGCCAGTTTTCGCCTAAGCCATCTACATCCTTATGCTTAAAATCCCTTTCAGAAAAACGCAGGGAAATTCTTCCCCAGTGGTTTGTTCTTCCCCCTAACATTCTAGATCGAAACCAATCGAACTTTGTACCATTTTTTCTAGTATAGGGTTCTCCTTCTATTTCCCATCCCCCATATGCACTATCAAAATCCCCAAAAGGCCTAACGGTACTAGCCCCTCTCCTTGGGGATTCATAAGGCCATTTTAATTGTGTTTTTTGCACCGGATCTGCTGGATCAAAATAAGGTCCAGCTTCGACTACTGCTACTTTTAGACCTGAATCTGCCAATATTTTAGTGGCCATACCTCCACCAGCTCCTGAGCCAACTATAATAACGTCGTATATAGTTGATGATTCTTTTATCTGCATGTTAATTTTTTTTTACGTACAATTTAATATTATTTATCTTTTAAAAGTCCTTTTATTCTACAAATACCCAATCTGAATCTACCGAAAACAAAAAAAGTATTGCTGTTCGACAAAATTGTATTAACACGATTCTTTGTTTTCAAATTAATTATGTGTCCTTGGAAAATTTGTACCTCCTGACAACCACCTTTTACTTTCGTAACTTCCTATGGCTTATACCAACAGAAACCCAACTCCCCAATTTATGTATAAATCAGGAAGGGGCTCTAGTTATATATTTCTTCTACAAAACCTTATCAAATAGGTTTTTTTGTGAAATCATGCTTATCCTTCAAGCATCGAAACACCTGCTAGTAGCCGTTATTTTCGGTTCCTAGACTAGGATTCCTTTGCATCTCTGGGCCGGGGAGCGGCAACAATAAATGTTTTTCCTCAATTTGTTTCCCTTGGCTTGTTATATGTCCAATAACATCCACAAAAGAAACATCTCCTGGAGCATTGGCCACTGGAAATTTTCTTGTTCTAACAATATCGAACCAATTCTGAAACTCAAAAACTAGTTCTCTATGTCGTTCCAACCATACTTCTTCTATAAATTGTTGCGTTGATAGGGTCGAAACCGACAATTTTATATTATTTATATCGGTTTTCCAATATGCTCTTGCCCTAACTTGAGATAAATAATCTATGGCATTAGCGTTTACCCCAGTTGATCTTGCAATGGCCTCCGCTGCAATTAACAATACGTCAGAATAACTAAACATGGCTTGATCCTTCCCAGAATTAGCCGTGTTAAAAATAGCCTCATCATCGTGCCATACATAGGGTGTGGGAGGAAACGTTTTATCGGTACCTTCTAATGTTGTATGAAAAAACTGTTTCTCCTGTGCTCGTAAATCATTTAATGGATCATATAGGTTTAAGAACGTATTTGATGGTTGGTATGCACCGTTGGTAATATCATATAACACATCTTGTGATAAGGCTGTTGGATAAGAATATTTAGCGAATTCCGATCTAGAAATAGAAGCATCAAATTCCTTAATATAAATATGTTCTTGCGGTGAAGCATCGGACTTCCTTATTTTATTGTAAGCTGAGTTTTCAAAATCCAAAACGCCTGGTGCAGTTTCATTATGTCCTACCAAGCTATAGTTGCCATAAGTTCCGTTTATTATATCCTGGGCAAGGCTGGCGGCATCACTATATCGATCTTCATTTAATGGAGCCCCACTCATTGTCAAGTAAACTTCTGCCAATAGAGTCGCTACAGCCCCAGCTGTAATTCTCTTTCCATTATCAACCATATTGACTGTAGCAAGGCCACCATTTTGAAGCGCATCTTTTAAATCTGCTTCAATTAAGGCATATACGTCTGCAACCGAACTTCTTTCTAGGTAGAGATTCTCTAAAGAAGCGTATGGCTCGGTCGTTAAGGGTATGGGGCCAAACATACGCACCAAATAATAATAGGCATAAGCCCTAAAAAATTTAGCTTCCCCGATTAGTTGTTTTTTTTCATCGCCTGTAAGTTCGGGAGTATCGGGTATATATTTAATCGCGTTGTTTGCTCTTGATACACCTAGGTATAACTCTCTCCACCTATCTTGTAGATACCCCCCAATATTATCTCCATTATGTGTTAACTGTTGAGTGTTGCTTACATGTAATTCCTGACCAGCATACTCGTTAGAAAAGAAACCCGACATATAGGCTCCCAACATTAGAGGCATACCACTGTACACGCCACCATCGCTCATATTGGGCGCTCCAGTTCGATAAAGCGAATTAACTGCGCTCCATGCCTGACCAGGTTCTTTGAAAAATTGATCGGAAGCTAATTCAGACAAGGGCTCCTCATTAAGAAAATCGGAACAAGCGCTACAAAAAACAATGACGGGAATTAATAAAATATTTTTTATTCTCATGATTTTTTCTTTAAATAAAATTAAAATTTAAGGCTACATCCTAGTGTGAAGGTTCTTGGCTTCGGGTATTGAAAAAAGAATATATTCTGCCCCCATTGATTTCCTCCCCAAGACGATGCCTCTGGATCGTACCCTTGAAAATCGTCCGAGTGAATTACAAATGCGTTTTCTAGCGTAGCATACACCCTTAACTTATTTAACCTCATGGCGTCTAGCGACTCTTGATCAAAGCTGTATCCAACAGAAAAGAGGTTACCCCGAATATAAGATCCATTAACTACCCAATGGCTATCCACTTGACTATTTTGTCCTGCATAGGATTGGTTTCTTATTTCCTGTACCATGGTATTCTGATTTTGCTCAGTCCATCCGTCATATAATATACTCGCAAGTCCATTCGCTATTCCCGACCTATCTTCTGTAGAGTGATAAAATTGCTGCATGATATCAACCCCACCAACAAACTGGATATCAGCTGTAAAATCGAAATTTTTGTATGTAAAGGTATTGGTGAAACTTCCTGTAAAATCGGGCAAGCCTTTCCCCAAGATCTTTTTATCCTTGGATCTTTTAGCTTCTCCCGGTACGGCTCCGACAGCAGAAGCTTCTGAAGCCTCATCCGTACCCCATGTACCAAGGCGTTCGTAGCCCCAAAATGAGCTTAATGATTCTCCTACACGTAAGATTGTTTGACTTCCGGAGACCCAATAAGGTCCTGGCTCTATATCTTCATCATTTTCACCCAAACTTTCGATGGTGTTTTTATTATGATTAATATTAAAGGAAGTTTCCCAATTAAAATCTGGAGTGCTTATGTTATTTGTTGTTACCATAGCTTCCAACCCTTTATTGGACACTGCACCAATATTATCCCTAACTGAAGTGAAACCAGTGGCATATGGAACAGGTCTATCCAACAATAAATCTGTAGTTTCTTTATAATAATAATCCAACTCTAGGCGTAGCCTATTTTTAAAAGCAGCAAAATCGACTCCTAAATCAAACTGACTGGTTTTTTCCCATTCCAAATCTGGATTGGCCAATCTGTTGACCTGACTAGCTGCCACTCTGGTTCCGTTTAAAAGCACGGTACCCGAAGAAACCGTAGCTAAAGAACTATAAGATGGTATTTCTGTATTTCCGGTTATCCCGTAACTAGCTCTAATCTTTAGTCGATTAATAGACTCGTTGTTTGCTAAAAATTCTTCTTCAGATAGCATCCATCCTAAACCAGCTGATGGAAAAATTCCATATTTATTATTCTCACCAAATCTAGAAGAACCATCTACCCTACCTGTCAAGGTTAACATATATTTGTCTTGCAAGGTATATCCTGCTCTAACAAAATAGGAATTTAACGACCATTTGTTATAATTCGAAGAAGGTGCACTAGGATTACTGGCCGCCCCTATATTATTGTATTTAAAGAAATCATCGCTGAAACCACGTGCTTCTATATTTGATGAATTAAACTTCTGTTCCTGCCAGCTTACCCCTAACATTCCATTAATTCTATGATCGCCAATTTCTTTATTATAGGTTAAATAGTTTTCTTGCTGCCAATAAATGCTGTTCTCATTGTAAATACGGGCAAATCCGTCTGGAGAAGAAATGTTAGTCAAATCTCTAGGAGAATACTCTTTCTTCTCTCTTAAGCGTTTATCGAAGCCAAATTGGGTTCTAAATTCCAAATCTGGTGTAATTTTAAATTTTGCAAAAACATTCCCAAAAATCTGGTTGCGTTCCCATAATCTTTCTTGGGTTTCCAGAACATGTACAGGGTTGGCCATCGCTTCCAAATTGTATGCATCGGAAATCATAAAGCTATTACTGGAAGTTCCATCTGGAAACTTTACAGGAAAAATAGAAGGCATCTCTATCATGGTACGCCTAGGCACTTGACCTCCCCCACCTTCTTCAAACTCCTTTTCCTTCACATTGTTTACCAATACGTTAATCCCTAGGGACAACCAATCTTTAGGGGTAATATCATAGGCTATTTTTGCACTTATTCTATCCAGGTCATTGTTCAGCATAATCCCTTCCATATGGGAATAGTTCAAAAAAGCTCCTACCGAGGAATTCTCGGTCCCATGCTGAATGGATAGTTGATGATTATTAGATATAGCAGTTCTAGTAGCTTCATCTTGCCAATCCGTATCATAGAGAGGGTTCCCATTGGTATCAAACAAATTAGGATCGTTTGTCGTAAACACCGGCGCCGGATTTCCTGGTCTATATTTGGGCGTATTAGCCATTCCGGTTTTAACTACTTCCAACCACTCTTCCGAGTTTAATAGATCCATTTTATTTCTTATTCTTCCAACACTGAGAAAACCGTCATATCCTATCACCATTTTACCCTCTTGTGTCCCTCTTTTTGTGGTGATCAGGACCACCCCATTAGCTCCTCGAGCCCCATATATTGATGCGGAAGAAGCATCCTTAAGTACTTCCATACGTTCAATATCGTTAGGATTTATATACTGGATATCTTCCATAGCAACGCCATCGACCACATATAACGGATCTGAAGATGAATTAATAGTTCCTACTCCCCTAATAACAATTCTTGGTGCTCCCGAAGGCGAACCTGAATTTAAAAACACATTTACACCTGCTACTTTACCTTGCAGGCCTTGAAGGGAATTGTTAACCGGAGCTTTCAGCAAATCTTCGCTGCTCAATACCCCTACGGCTCCTGTTAAATCTGATTTTCGCTGTGTTCCATATCCTACCACAACCACCTCTTCTAAAAAAGAAGCTTCTGTTATCATAACAACATTTATGATGGATTGAGCCCTTACCGTTACTTCTTGTTTCGCATAACCGAGAGCAGTAAAAATCAAAACATCACCCGTTTTGGCATTTATCGAATAATTACCATCAAAATCTGAAGCAACACCGATAACCGTCCCCTTAATAACCACACTTACACCTGGTATTGGAACACCTTCAGGATCCGCAATAGTACCATGTATGTTTTCTTGTTCCTGAGGTTGTTTCTTTTCTGCCCCTTTTTCTAAGGGAATTTCAGTGCCAACAGATAATAAAACCTGCCTATTATCATAAATGTTATATACGGTGGGAGTATTTTGAAATAATTTTTCCAAAATTTCTCCAATTTTTCTTTTGGATACATTAATGGTCACCTTACGGTGCAAGTCAACGTTTTTATCCTTGTATAAAAATCTGAATTCGGTTTTAGACTCTATAGTATTTAAGACCTCTCTTACACTCACATTCTCTAAGTCTAATGAGATATTAGTGTTCTGCGAATAACTATTGGCATGAATTTTAAAAAGTGAAACTATTAGTAATAGTGTAGTGAGCTTCATTTTTAGACTAATTTTCCTGGGGCATGACAATAATATCCCCTTAGGATTTATTTTTTCCATATTTTTGATGCGTTGTTTGGTTTTACATTTATGTGGAATCATTTTTACTATTCGGGGAATGGTGGTACATTTCCCGTTTTAGTTTTGCGAAAAACGATTAAAAAACGCTCCTTTCTTAAGTCATATCTATGGGTTTTAGCGTTCGTTAATAATTATTTTATTTCCTTTTTTAGAATATAAAAACTGGTGTTCCAAATTAATATACCCTAGGACCTGCTCAATATTTTCTACATCAACATTAAATGACGCACTAAATACTTCCTTGTTCAATATTTCGTTATGACATTCGATAGAAACGTTATAACTTCTTTCGAGTTTTTTAATAATATCTTTAAAAGCTAAGCTTCTAAATACGATTTTCCCTTCGATCCAACCTGTATATAGATCAAGATCAATTTTTTCCATGCTTATGTTTTTTTGTTTTTTATTCCAACTAGCCATATGTCCAGGCTCTAGAAGGGAAGAATTGTCTGGTTGAAGAGTATCGTAAACTTGCACCGCCCCTTCTACCAACACCGTCCTTATTTGATCATCCTCTGGATAAGATGTCATATTAAACTTTGTCCCTAACACAGTAACTCCCAATTCTCCTGAATAGACGGTAAAAGGATGTGCCACATCTTTAGCCACGGAAAAAAAGGCCTCGCCATCTAAAAACACTTCGCGCTTATGTCCTGTTAAAAAGTTTATGGGAAACTTTAAAGTGGTGCCAGAATTAATATCGACCACTGTTCCATCAGAAAGTTCTAATTTAATTTTCTTC
This sequence comes from Arenibacter nanhaiticus, assembly GCF_900141935.1. GTDB lineage: Bacteria > Bacteroidota > Bacteroidia > Flavobacteriales > Flavobacteriaceae > Arenibacter > Arenibacter nanhaiticus. The sequence goes on from NZ_FQYX01000012.1 coordinate 43,463, forward strand.
CCATTAGGCACAGTTAATTCACTGTACATCAAATCCTCAGATGAATAATCCCCTTGATACTTTAAGATTCCTTTATGCTGGGAGAAAATAGTACTGCCTTTTTTATCTAAGACAGGAATCGAAACTTCAGGGTTAATCGATTGAACTGTTCCGTCTTCCATCCTCAATATTATAGCGGTTGGATCAATGGTATTTATCGGTTCAGAAAATGATGAAAAATTATAATAATAGACAAATGATGCCCCAGTAATTGCTAACAATACAGCAGCGGCCCGATATAATCTTTTGACAAAACCATATCTTTCTTTTAATTTTAGTTCTTTCTGTATTCTTTTCCAGTCTTGCTTCTTCGATTTTTCTATCGCTTTACGCTGTTTTTTTCTTGCTAATACACTATCCTTATCTGTAAGACTTTGAACTATATATTCTTCTTCCTTTTGAGACCAAAGCATTTGGCTTTCCTCAACGTCAACCTTCCTTCCTTCTAAAATAGAATGAGCAATTTCCTTGGATAACTTGAAAACCTTTTTTAGACTATTCATCTACAATTTTAATGGTAATTACTAAAAACAATTACCTCTAAAACGACAATAATCTAAAAGAGGGTGAATAAAATTTTAAAAAAATATTCAATTCATAAATTGGGATGTATCAAAATAAGAAATATGTCTTTTTTTAACAATTCCCTCAATTTTCGATATGCCAGTTTTTTTTGTGTTTTCACCGTATTTATAGATATGCTAAGATCCTCTGCTATCTGTTCGTTCGAGAGCCCCTGCATTGCCAACCTTACAACCTTACCGCTCTTTTTAGGCAAGGTTTTCATTGCCTTTTCAATGATATCGGAAGCTTCGGAAATAATTATTTCTCTTGCTAAAAACGCGTCGCTCTCTAAATCTTTAAAATCTATTTGGACAGATAAATTCTTTTTTTTGTTATAACTGCTTTTTAAAAAATCTATACTTTTATTTTTAACCGAGGTATACAAATAAGACTTCATCGCTGCTTCATCTCCAATTACGATCTTCTTCTTCCAAAGCTTTAGAAATACTTCTTGCACTATATCCTTTGAATCGTCCAAACTATCTAAATATTTATTCGCGAATAAACACAAAGGCGTATACAAAGTATTAAACAACACCTTGTAATCTTTTTTATTCATTTGGAGTTTTTCTTCGAACAATGGAAAATAAAATTTAAACTAAAACAAGCCTCCTTTCCCTAAAGAACACCCTTTAAGCTTAGAGTATTTTAAAAATCATTTAATTGTTCCAAGGCCTCTTCTACGGTCACTACTGGGAGTTTACAAGTATGGTCCTGACATACGTAGATATAGGTGCCATCCTCAACGAATCGCCCTTTAAACAAAGGCGATTCACTATTTTTTTCAGCACCTACGATCAACACATTAGGAAGGTGCTCCTTGTTTAATTGTGCCACTAATTTTTTGGCATCAGCTCCAACAACAGCAATTTCGTAATATGGATAGACCGTGTTTAACATCAGGGAGTTCCATTTGGCATAGCTATAGGCATTGTCTTTTACCATAGGAAGCATGGTAGAAAGCATTGTTCTGGCTTTTTGGGTAGCCTCTTTATTGTAGTCAATATGTCCCAAAAGCAACAAATTCTCGGCCATGATCGAGTTCGGGGAAGGCATCACCCCGTCGTCTGTTTTAATTATTTTAGCAATTAACTCATCACTAGAATTAAAACTGAACATACCAGAATTAGCATCCGAAAATTTAGTTGTGGCCGCTTGAATTAATTCTTCGGAAAATTTCAGATATTCAGCAGACAAACTTGCTCTATACAAATTAAGGGAAGCATTTGCCAATAAGGCATAATCTTCTATATACCCCTCGCTTCTTTTCCCTCCTTTTTTATAGGAATGAACCAATTGGTCCTTTTGCAGACTGTGAGTCTTAATGAAATTAAAGATTTTCTCGGCCTTCTGTAAATATTCAGGATCGTCAAATGCATTGTAAGCCTCTACAAACCCATTGATGAGTAAGGCATTCCATGAGGTTATGATCTTATCATCAATTAACGGAGGAGTCCTTTTATTTCTATGGGTCAGTAATTTATCTTTCCAATTTTGTTTCAGAGCTTCCAGTTTTTCTAAGGTAAGGCCGTTTTCCTTGGCAAATTCCTCATCCCTTGTTTTTCTGAAGAGCACATAAGAATCGTTCTCCCAAATATTGGATCTACTAATATTAAAGTATTTGGAAAAGGTATCAAAGTCAGCCTTCAGGATATCTTTTAGTTCTTTTTCTTTCCATATATAGAACTTCCCTTCTTCTCCGTCACTGTCTGCATCAATCGCAGAATAATAAGCTCCTTCTGCATTTTTCATTTCGCGATCTAAAAAGGCTATTGTCTGCTCAACCACTTTTTTATACAAAGGATCTTTAAAAATGGTATACGCTTTGGAATACACACTTAATAACTGTGCATTATCATAGAGCATTTTCTCAAAATGCGGAATTTTCCAACGTGCATCTGTACTATATCGGTAAAAGCCACCGGCAATATGATCGTAAACACCACCCATGGCTATATTATCTAGGGTTGTCTTTACAAAATCTTTGGTTTCCTCATCCTTGGTTATAGCAGCATAATCCATTAGAAAATCTAAGTTCACGGGGACCATAAATTTCTGTTGTCCTTTATTTCCGCCCCATTTCAAATCCCAATTAGCTTTCCATTGCTGTACACTTTCGGAAAGAACTTCCTTTTGTAATCCGTCCAGATCCGACACTGGTTCAATGATGTTTACATCTTCGATGCCTTGGGCCACCATGTCTGCATATTCATTGGCCTTCTTTGGATCTTCTTTATATAGTTTACTTACCTCGGCCAACACCTTCATCCATTGTTCTTTGGTATGATAGGTCCCCCCATATATAGGCTTCCCATTTGGCAGGGTAATGACATTCAGTGGCCATCCCCCATTGCCCTTGATCAATTGCAAAGCGGTCATATATACATGATCAACATCTGGCCTTTCTTCCCTATCGACCTTGATGTTAACAAAATTCTCGTTCATCAATTTGGCTACCTCCTCGTCTGCGAAAGTCTCCTCCTCCATTACATGGCACCAATGGCACGAAGAATACCCAACACTTACCAAAACTAATTTGTCTTCTTTTTTAGCTTTCGCTAAAGCCTCATTGCTCCATGGCTTCCAATGAACCGGATTATGGGCATGCTGTAATAAATATGGACTGGTTTCGTGAACAAGATCGTTTGTAAATTTATGGCTCATTTTTTGTCCTTTGCTATCTAAACAAGATAAGCATATTAAAGAAGATATTAGAATTAAGTTTAAAAAGGTAAGTCGTTTATAATGCCGAATCATGTTGATTTTTATTTAGTCTTGGGCTAAAATACAATAATTGTATTCAATCTATGAATGGAAATGAATGCTATTTAAGGAGACCTTTTATTTCGCTATTGTACGAACTATGAAGGTAAATTTACGCTTCATTACTCCCTATAATCGACTACAGCAAGTAAAGTAGAACACGGAAAGGGAGCTATTGCCCACTGCTTTAATTTACAAATAGCTCTTCTAAAATAAACGCACCATAACTGGCTAACACTTAAAACAAAACAGCTGCTTAACGTTATAAAAGATAAAAAGATTTCGTTTTCAGGTTTTCAGTTATATCTTAGGGCTCCTTAATTTTACTTAAAAATTCCTTAATGAAGAAGGTTATAACTTTTGGCGAAATACTCCTAAGATTGTCCACGGAAAAACACCTTAGGTTTTCACAAGCGACAAATTTTAATGCCAATTATGGGGGTGGCGAGTTTAATGTTGCCGTTTCCTTGGCGAACTTTGGACATAAGGCCGAGTTTGTAAGTCGCTTACCCCAAAACGATATCGGCCAAAGTGCCTTGCAAGAAATAAGAAAACAAAATGTCGATTCTCAAAACATGCTGTTCGGAGGAGATCGTTTAGGGATCTATTTTTTAGAAACAGGAGCTGGTTCTCGTGGCAGCAAAGTAGTCTATGACCGCGCTCAAAGTGCTATAGCCGAGATAGAAACAGGCATGATCGATTGGAAGACTGTTTTCCAGGATGCCGATTGGTTTCATTGGAGCGGTGTAACTCCGGCCATTTCTGCCAATGCCGCGGCCGTTTGTTTAGAAGCTGTTAAAGTGGCCCACGAAATGGGCCTTACCATTTCTGCCGATTTAAACTATCGCTCCAAACTCTGGAAATACGGAAAAGAACCTAAGGAGATCATGCCAGCATTATTACACTTCAGCCATGTTATTTTAGGAGATCTGGACACCGCTTTTTTTATGACGGGAAAGGAAAAGGTTCACCCTGACTATCAGGATACGGAAAGCTTGCCTGCCTTATATGATACCTTGTTTAAGGAGTTTCCAAATTTAAAAATAATGGCTACCACCTTGCGATATTCCATAAATGCCTCGCATCAGAAAATTGGGGGCATCCTTTATGACCATAAAAATATTTATACCTCACCTATTAGAGAAGCAAACCCGGTAGTTGACAGAGTTGGTAGTGGCGATGCTTTTATGGGAGCTTTAATACATGGCCTATTACAAGAAGACAATAACCTACAAAGGACAATAGATTTTTCAGTAGCCGCCTGTTGTTTAAAACACAGCATTGCAGGCGATTTTAATTTAGCCACCCTTGAAGAAATACAACAATTAGCCAGCGGCGATTCGTCGGGCATAGTAAGTAGATAACGATAATAAAATAAGTATGTCACAATTTTCGAGAATAGAAGTTGCCACACTAATGAAGGAAACCGGACTGGTTCCGCTTTTCTATCATCCGGATGTATCCTTGGGAAAAAAAATATTGAAAGCCTGTTATGACGGCGGTGCTCGACTTATAGAGTTTACCGCTCGTGGAGATTTTGCTCACGAAGTCTTTGCGGAACTCAATAAATATGTCATTCGGGAATTGCCCGAAATGGCTGTTGGGGTCGGTTCTATAACCGATGCCGCAGCGGCCTCTCTCTATATGCAAATGGGGGCCAACTTTATAGTTACCCCATCCCTGAGAGAAGATATCGCTGTTGTTTGTAATCGGAGAAAAGTACTATGGAGTCCCGGATGTGGCAGTCTTACGGAAATAAACAATGCCGAAGAAATGGGATGCGAAATCGTAAAATTATTCCCTGGAGCCAATTATGGCGCCAATTTTGTGAAGGCCATTAAAGGACCACAGCCTTGGACCAGTGTTATGCCTACCGGAGGGGTCACCTTAGAGAAAGAAAACTTAAAAGCTTGGTTCGATGCCGGGGTAACATGCGTTGGAATGGGGTCTAACCTTATTAGCAAAACAATATTAGAGAATAAGGATTACGCCGCATTGGAATCTCGAGTAAGGGAAACTTTAGCCTTAATAAAAAACGTCCGGCCGTAGTTCTAAAGTAAAATTTTCCTTGTTGATGAATTTAAAACGAAAAGAAAGTGTCTATCCTATCCTTCTTTTCGTTTTATTCATAAGATTCTTCCCCGAACACCGGTAAGAACATTTTTTAAAATAGCTCTTAGCGTATTAATTTGGGCGTTCCCTCCTTCGTCGGGCGGGCCCTTGTCTATATCCCTTGCTATGCTGCGGGGATGCCGCCGCGGTCCCTAACGCAAAAAAAGTGCCTCAACAAAGTTGCATCAGCTAAAAATCAGTAAACGAAAAGCAAATTAGGTCCCAGTAAGAAGGATTCCGGCAATCTACTCCAGAACATTAAAGAACAGCAAATGAATACCAAAAATTCATCGGCCCACTATTAAAGTGGCAGCATAGATTTTCGTATTCCCATTTCCAATCCCCGTAATTCTGCAAGTCCCTTTAACCTTCCTATCGCCGAATAGCCTGGATTTGTTTTTTTCTTAAGGTCGTCTAACATTTTATGCCCATGATCGGGGCGCATCGGCATTCTGATGTCTTTCCTGCCTTGTTCACTGCGTTTAAGTTGTTCTTCTACCAAAGCCTTTACTACACCATACATATCTACATCCCCCTCTAGATGGTTCGCCTCATGGAAGTTGCCTTTCTCATCTCTTTGTGTACTTCTCAGGTGAATAAAGTGAATGCGATTTCCTAGGCTTTTTACCATTTGTACCAAATCGTTGTCCGGACGAACCCCAAAGGATCCGGTACAAAATGTAAGTCCGTTATGGGGGCTATTAACGGCTTCGTACATTTCCATGATATCCTCTTCGGTACTTACTACTCTTGGCAGTCCCAATATTGAAAACGGAGGATCGTCTGGATGTATGCACATGTTTACACCTGAGCTTTCGGCCACAGGAATAATCTCCTTTAAAAAAGAGAACAGATTGTTTTTTAATTCTACTGCATCAATAGTATCGTAGGCAGCCAATATTTTATTGAATTCCTCCAAGCTATACCCCTCCTCGGCTCCGGGTAGCCCGGCAATAATATTGTTCACCAAAGCAGTTTGTTCTGTTGTACTCAATTGTTCTAAGTATACCCTAGCGGCTTCTTTTTCCTTTTCACTGTATCGCTCCTCTGAGAGCGGTCGTTCTAACAAATAGAGCTCAAAAGCAGCGAAAGCATTTTTTTCAAAACGTAAGGCTGTAGCGCCATTTTCTAATGGATATTCTAAATGTGTCCTTGTCCAATCCAAAACCGGCATAAAGTTATAACAGATAGTATCTATTCCGGCCGCCGCCAAATTTATGATGGTCTTCTTATAGTTGTCAATATACAACTGATAGTTTCCTTGTCGGGTTTTAATATTCTCGTGCACTGGCACACTTTCTACCACGGACCAAGTAAGCCCTGCTTCTGTAAGTAGTTTTTTACGCTTTACAATTTCGGGCACAGGCCATATTTCCCCATTTGGAATATGGTGCAGCGCCGTAACAATACCCGTCGCACCAGCTTGTTTTATATCCATTAAAGATACCGTATCCTTAGGGCCGTACCAACGCCATGTATTTTCTAATCTTAAACTCATATGGTTGCATTTATGGAGAATCCCTTCTGTTGTTATTTCGATACTTAAACCAAGATACCTCTAATCACTATGCAAGATAAAAATTTTATCGTGTACGTACACAAAATAAAAAACCATTGTTAAAAAATCTTTTTAAATCTCAACTCCTTTAATACCTTTGCCACATAAGCTATGGCAACTTATGCCAAGACATTTTGGAAAACCTATTCCTAAAAAAGCGACATTATATACCTTGTATTATGTCAAGAAGGCACTATGATCACAATTAAAGAAATTGCAGAAAAAGCCAAAGTTTCGGCAGGGACCGTAGATAGGGTCCTGCACAACCGCGGAGGAGTCTCCAAAAAGACGGAGGAAAGCGTAAAAAGAGTCCTCAAGGAAAATAATTTCACCCTAAATGTTATAGCTAGTAGACTCGCTTCGCGAAAAAAATACCACATAGCTACTTTAATTCCCAAACACAATTCTTCTAATTTATTCTGGAAATCGCCTCTTTTAGGCATCTTGGAAGCCGCCAAGGAAGTTGAGGAATACGGGGTCAAGGTCACTAATTTTCTCTATGAGCAAGTCTCACAAAGCTCATATATTGAGGAAGGAAACAACCTGATACATACCAAACCCGATGCCGTAGTCATTGCACCGACCTTTTATGATGAAACCAAGGATATTGTCACAAGATTAGAGGAAAAGAACATTCCTTATCTGTTTTTAAATATAGATCTTAAAGGGTTTAAAAACCTGTCTTTTATAGGTCAAAATTCCTTTGACGGCGGATATTTAGCTGGTAAACTTATGCATTTGAGTACCGGAGGAAAGCATCAGATTCTAATTGTCCAAACACACTTGCAAGACCATAATTATCACGTCACCAAAAAAAGAATAGAAGGCTTCACTTCCTATTATAAAGATCAGGGCACCAATTTAGAAATCGTACATTTTAACCTTCATAGCCTGGAAAACAAATCCTTCGTAAAAGAAGGCTTACATTCAGTTTTCAGTGCACATCCCCATATAAATGGAATTTATGTGCCTTCAAGTAGAATTTCAACTATTGCCAATGAAATAGATAGCCAACGGTTAAATCAAATTCGAATGATCGGTTATGATACCACAGCCCCTAATCTTCAATCTTTAAAAGAAGACAAAATAACATTTTTAATTTCCCAAAAATCTTTTCATCAGGGGTATCAGGCTGTTCTTTGTTTTTCGGATTTATTTATAAAAAAAACCCTCCCTCTTTCAAGAATATATTCCCCTTTGGAAATCATAACGAAAGAAAATATCTCCTACGGGAAAGGGTATAAAAAGGGAAGGCCCTTGTAGCGTTTCACCGCAAAATATCTGTTTCACAGATAAGTATTTATAAATATTTCAACAATAAACCAGCTTGGTGTTATATATTTTATAAAAAAGCTTTGACTTCCCATAATGCCTTGGGAGAGGCCGTAAAAAATGTTTTAAATTCCTCTCTTTTTGTGTTCAATATTTTGCCATAACCGTATTATTTACGGCAAATAACTATGATTTCAGAAATAAGTCCATTTTCGCCTTAAATTTGTTTGTCCAAGGCCTTTAAATTGGATAGTTTATAGTAATTTTATTGATTCAACCAAAAATGAACAAAAATCTATCTATTCATGATTAAAAGTAAATTTGATAAGGTAACCAGTTTTGAAAAACGTTTCGAAAAAATCAACACGGTTATCTTTGAAACTTCTGAGGTTGCGTCCAAAGCAGCCGCTTTGGAAATTGCCACACTAATTAAGAAAAAGCAGGATGCAAATGAGATGTGTGTGCTTGGACTTGCTACAGGATCTACTCCAAAACGCTTGTATGCCGAACTAGTTCGCTTACATAGGGAAGAGGGGCTTAGTTTTAAAAACGTCATCACCTTTAACTTGGACGAGTACTATCCAATGGAACCGGATGCTATTCATAGCTATGTCCGTTTTATGAAAGAGTTGCTTTTTAACCATGTTGATATTGCTCCTGAAAACTACCACATTCCGGATGGAACGTTAGCCAAGGAAGATATTGCTGACTATTGTAAGGAGTACGAAGCTAAGATTGATGCCTTAGGTGGAATAGATTTACAGATTTTAGGGATTGGTGGAAATGGTCATATTGGTTTTAACGAATCTGGATCATTACCAAACTCTAAAACAAGATTGGTTGCTTTAGACCATATCACAAGAGTTGCTGCAAGTTCAGATTTCCAGGGCTTAAACAACACTCCAAAAACAGCCATCACCCTTGGTATCAAGCAAATAATGCAAGCCAAACAAGTTCTTTTAATGGCTTGGGGAGAAGGGAAATCCTCTATCATCAGAGAATCTGTTGAAGGACCAATCACTGAAAAAGTACCTGCTTCTTATTTACAGGAACACCCTAATAGTATTTTCATTTTAGACCAAGGTTCTTCTTCTCAATTGACGAGAGTAAGTACGCCATGGATCGTAGAAGAGGTGAAGTGGGACGCAAAACTTATCAAGAAAGCCGTTGTAGGATTGGCCTTAAAATTGGACAAGCCTGTATTAATGCTTACCGAAGCAGATTATATTGAGAATGGAATGAGCGACTTATTGACGGAAGTTGGTAATGCTTATGACATTAATATTAAAATATTCAACAAACTTCAGCACACTATCACTGGATGGCCAGGAGGTAAACCTAATGCTGATGACACCAATAGACCAGAAAGAGCAGAACCTGCAAAAAAACGTGTTCTAATTTTCAGCCCACATCCAGATGATGATATCATTAGTATGGGAGGTACTTTTATGCGTTTGCAAGAACAAGGTCACGAAGTACACGTAGCCTACCAAACTTCTGGGAATATCGCTGTTGCGGATGATGAGGCACTTCGTTTCTCTGATTTCGTTATCGACTACAACCGTTCTTTTGGAATAGACAATGAGAAGTCTGTTGGAATTTACAAAAAGGCTACCGAGTTTATAAAACACAAGAAAACTAGCGAAATAGACATTCCTGAGGTTAGAAACATCAAAGGCCTTATTCGTCGTAGTGAAGCAAGAGCAACCAGTCACTATGTTGGACTTTCGGATGACCAAATTCATTTTAACGATTTACCGTTTTACGAAACAGGTACCATTGAAAAAAATCCTTGGGGAGAAGCCGATATTAAAATTACGATGGATTTAATTGAGCAAATTAAACCTCATCAAATTTACGCCGCTGGAGATTTAGCCGATCCGCACGGAACCCATAAAGTATGTTTGGATATTATTTTTGAATCTTTAAAGCGATTGAAAAATGAAGAATACATGAAAGACTGTTGGGTTTGGTTGTACAGAGGTGCTTGGCAAGAATGGGATATCGAAGATATTGAAATGGCAGTACCTATGAGTCCTAGTCAGGTATTAGCGAAACGATATGGAATCTTTAAACACCAATCTCAAAAAGATGGTGTAGTATTCCAAGGGTCAGATTCTAGGGAGTTCTGGCAACGTGCCGAAGACCGAAACGGCGAAACTGCAGCTAAATACGATGATTTAGGCCTTGCCCATTATGCGGCAATGGAAGCCTTTGTTCGATATAAATTTTAATCGGAACTAAGAACCATATAAAAGAGGCTGCCTTGTCGGGCAGCCTCTTTTTTTTATGAAGATAATCGTTCTAAAACTCCAGTTCAAAATATAAGCTGCTCGCCTCATTTTCTTCGGTTACATCTTCTCCCTTTAGCAGCTCTCCGGACTCATTCAATACCTTTAGATTCAATTTCCAATATCCTGTCATACTCAAGGACAATTGTCCTTGATACATTTGGGATGTTGCATCATAGGTTAAATCTTTATTATTCGGAGAACCGTGGTTCCCCATACTGGTCATTCTCGGATCTAGGGTTATGGTGTAATTTTCTACCAGTGAAAATTCTTTCATACTCTCCATTTTGTACAACACTGCCGCCATATTATTTAAACCTTCTTTAGGCTTTTGCGGCGAAACCATGGCCAATACATATTTTACATTATCGCTACCAGTGAATGTGGTTACCTTTTGCTTACCATCGGTCGGATGGTTAACATCTATGTTTTTTTTGACCGTATATTCCGTCCCCTCTACCTTATAGTTAAGGGTCAAGTCCCAATATTCGTCTTCATTGCCTGCCATCTGAAACACTAAATACCCTTTTAAAACGGTATTATTTTCTGTTGCCCCCAATAAAGACTTGGGGCCAGTATGCATCATAGCTTGCATGTACATCATCGGTGTCCAAGTAATTTTTGGATTGGCAAAATAAGTTTCCCTGTCATTGTCCTTAATACGGATATAAATTTCATTGTAACCCGTAGTAAAACCTTCGCCATCTGCATAGAGTTCTACGGTATGCCCATTAGCCTCCATTTGGCTTACCATATTAAATTGGGCCATAGGATTCTCTTCTATAATTGGGGAATCATCTTCCTTGGAACAAGAAGTTGCTCCCATGCTAAGAATAATAGATGCTAATATTAATTTTATCGTTTTCATCGTCATTAGTTTTATTTTATTGAATAAGTCAGTGTTAAGAATATATTTCGTCCCATTCTTGGAATATTTTTCCAATCAGTATAAGTTGAATACTCTTTGTCAAAAATATTTTCGACTCCAACTTTGGCCATGATGGAGTCATTGTTCATATAAAAGGTCTTCCCTATGGAGATAGAAAAGACGGTATAGGCCAAGGTTTGGTCTTCCCCGTATTCGGGATTATAATTTACTTGCTTGGTCGCCCCAGACATCTTAACGGCCACAGAGAAGGTGTTTTTATCGTACTGAACCCCTGAGCGATAGGAAAGGGGGCTAATAAAAGGCAAATTTGCGCCTTGGTTATCCGTTCCAAGATGATAAGAAACATCCCCTGTCCATTTTAATTCTGGCAGTAGCGCATACTCGGCATCTAAAGAGGTATTAAACAGCCTGGCATACGACAAGTTTTTATACATCTTTACGCCATCGGCCCCAAGGGTCATAGCACTTAGTGAAGGGTCTACCACCCCTATTATATAATCCGGGATATGGAAAAAATTAGCCTCGGCACTTATATTAAACTTGGGCTTCACATAGGATAGTTTGGCATTGACCTCCATAGATTTTTCATTTTTAAGCCTTGGGTCCCCTACATAATCGTGGTTATCAAAACTGTTAAACAGGTAAAACCCATATCCTTCGGTGACCGAAGGAGCCCTATCGCCATATGATACTCCGGCATTTAGGTGCCAAGGCATCCACATTTTGTGCCATTGTCCGGAAATACTTTTTAGGAAACGGGGTTTGGAAGCTTCCATCTCTGGATAAAATATCCGCAGACTATTTAAGCCAAATTCATCGGCTACATTCTGATTCTGTAGCGCTATTCTAGTTGCGATTTTTAAGGAACTCCCTTTTAAACTCAATTCATCCTCAACATAAATTGCGCCATTAGCAGTGCGCACATCGGGCCAAGTAAGCATAAACATTGGTTTCTCATTGGGGTCCTGTGGGTACATCGTCATTTCTGCCAAGGACCTATTGTAATACCCATCTACCTTGAACATTAATTTATTGCTGTCCCCATTAAGACGTGCTTCGGAGAAAAACCCATAGGTATCGCTCCAGCCAGGCATATCCATATGTATGGCCACATCGGGACGATTGGTATCGTCCATCACATGGGTAATGGTATTCATGTAGAGTTTAGAATTCCAATGTTGTAAACGCCCCCCCAAGGAGTCCTGCTCATACCCTATCGAGCCTATAATCGCCTTTGCCGAAGAAACATCCATAGGCAGTGCCGGATAGCCCACATCACGGGCCTCATCAAATATAAAACTTGCAGTTATGGCATTATCATCGGTCAATTTATAGCCTAAATTTGCAGAAATATTATATTTTGTAAACTGTGAAAACAGCACTTCCTTGTCGCCACCAGCCTTATAATTCTCTGTCTTGCGATAAATAATATCCGTATCGGCATAAAATTTAGCACCGGAATAATTCAACTCACCCCCTATTATGGATTGTTGGTTATTGCCTTCAAATCCGGACTCCACACCTCCTCTAAAACCTGTATTTCTAAAATTGCTCTTATCGAGCTCTAAATCTATGGCTCCACCGATAGTATTTCCGTGTTTCGCGCCTTGTTGTCCTGATGCGATGTGCGCCTTTGATAAATTAGAGGCATCTACATAGGAGGTTATAGGATCCATCTTATCGGTACAGGCACCAAAAATTCGCATCCCGTCTATGGTCACTGAAAGACGTTCCGAAAACATATTGTTTAAGGTAGGCTCCCAAGCATAACCTCCTCTTTTTACCATGGCAACCTTTTTGGAAGATTCCAAAAACTCATCTAAAGATGATAGGGGCTTAGCCTGTTTGCGGAAATTAAAGGCCTTTTGGGCCGAAATCATAATAACCTCCTCTAGATTGATCATAATAATAGAGTCTTGGGGAAGCACTAATTCCTGGGCCGAGATAAAGCTAGGGAAGGCTACACACCCCATTACAATTCCCTTACATAACCCATGTTTATACAATGCCAAAAGTGTATGACAAACCCTTTGGACAGATTCTTTTACTTTCATCTGTAAGTTTTAAAGATTATAAAAAGTCTAATAAAACGTGAGGCCAAGGCACAGCACAGCTGTGATATCAATAATCATTTCCAATAAGGGGCAATGAGTATTGTAACCAGGTCGGTTTTATTTGATTCTATTTATAAAAAAATAAACGGAAGCCCATATGAAGTTGTTGGACATAAGTCCTAGGAACAACCTATATAGCAGTATGGAGGTTATACTCCTTCTGGTGGTTTGGCAATATCTGTTAAGAATTCTCTAGAAAATAGATTTGGAGTAGATTTAAAATTGTCTTGAGCAGTATCGTTGTAGTTTTCCAAACCAAAATTAAATACGGATTCAAAAGAGGTAATAAACTGAATTTCTAGTTTGGAAGGATTGGCTTCAAAGGGGTTTTCTTCACTCCCCTCAGATTCCTTGGCCAATTGTTTTGCCAAATAGCATTTTCCGTCACAATTTAGTAGCGGTTTATCACGGTTCTCACATAAATTTTCAACAATATAATCATAATTTACTGCGTACTCTGCTACCGGCCAAAATGGCTTTATCAGCATTAGTATCCCAACAAACAAGACGAATTGTTTCCTCAATTTATATTTAATTTCGCGTAACGGTACTTAGTAGTTTCCAAAAGGCTTCTAACAAACTATAAATCCAATTACAGTGCGAAGATAACACCCGGAATTATCAAAAAAAAATGACTAATGTCAGTTTTTACAAATTAATCTTTGGCGATGTATAATTGTTTCAACCAAAAGATCATGCGTTTTAGTGATAATCACTTTTTATTAAATGCCATCGCGAATAAACATAATTGGCTGTCATTATGGTTTTTCCCAGCATGCCTTTAGCCCGTCCTAAAAAGGAAATGCTTCCTAATTGCGTGATTATTATGTCGTTTAGTGCTATCTACGGGATTTGATCTAATACCATTTTTTTTTGCGTTAGGGACCGCGGCGGCATCCCCGCAGCGCAGCAAGGGATATAGCCAAGGGCCCGCCCGACGAAGGAGGGAACGCCCAAATAATTTTTAAACAAATTATACAATCTTAAAGTTATCCAACCTCTTATAATGACATTCTACCACTTTTAAACTAGAACTGACATGCTTTCTGAGAAGTACTCCGGAACTTATGAGAGAACCAAATTATTTTTGTGTCAAAAGAAAATAAGGTGAACCGCCAGGGTGTTGTTAATTTGATTCCCGAGCAAAACATTTATAAATTTTTATAAACGAGGAGCCGCTTTCATCTAAAAATGGGACAAGGCAATCTTTGAGAAAAATAATACGTATTTTTGCTGAACACTAAATTAATTGTCAATGTTTTCCAAGGCCTGCGAATACGGTATTAAAGCCACTATTTTTATTGCTGTTAAATCTTTACATGACCAACGCGTGAGTCTAAAGGAAATTGCCGAAGAAATAGATTCGCCAGTAGCTTTTACTGCCAAAATTCTACAATTATTGGCAAAAAGCGGCATTGTAGATTCTCATAAAGGCCCTACAGGTGGGTTTCAGATGGATAGGACCGGTATAGACAATGTAAAAGTATATGATATTGTTTGTGCCATTGATGGAGACAAGATCTTTAATGGCTGCGGGCTTGGATTAAAACAGTGCGATGCTGAACACCCCTGTCCCGTGCATGATAAATTTATAGGTATTAGGGAAAACCTCACTACTATGTTGCAAAAAACGAGTATGTTTGAACTGGCCACAGGGCTAGATATTGGTCTTACCCAATTAAAAAGGTAAACCTTGGCAAATATCTATCCAAGCATAAAAGCATAAAAAGGATACCATCTAAGCTATACCTCAAAAATACGAGTGGGTACTACGCTATTCTATTGGCGCTTTCTTGTATCTTGACCTATACAGGCTTACTATACTTGGGAGACTCTCCATTGGATGCGAAAAACCATGCCATTCCCCTTCTCTTCGAAATTGGTTTGACCAATGCCCTTATACCACCACAAGCTTCTCTTTGTACTGGAACAACTTTTAAATTTTTGAGTGCTTCAACAACCTGTTCGAAAAAGTTTAATACAAAATAGCTCAATTTACCCCTCTCCTTATTACTTAAAGCCAAAGGTATCCTTGACTATAAAAAATGTTGCTGCTTTTATTTCGGATATTTTTGTCTTAAATAAAAATAATGTATACTTTTGTCATAAGTAAATCATTTCAATGCATTTAAAGGCATCCAAACATTGTTCGGGAACCTTATAATAAGCCCCTAGACAATGTTCTTTTAAGGAACATTTTACCTAAGAAGTATAGGATGATGGAAATTTTTAGGGTATTATTTTTTAATGTATAGGGTTTTCATACAATCCAATAAAGGATATTTAGGTCTTTTTATCATTTAATAGCAATGAATAAAATACATATACCCTATAGATAAAAAACAAATTTAGGAAACAACCTTTAATCACAGGTATTATGGAAGTAATTAACAATCCCGAACTAACGCATTTGCATATAGGGAGTGCCTTAAAAGTTTTAAAAATAAACGCTACTGCCGGAATGGGAATGCCGCTTCATCACAGCACTAAGGAAGGCGTAATTATAGTTCAACAAGGTGAGGCACGGCTAAAGTCTAAGAATAACATTTTTTTCTTACAAAAGGGCAGCTCTTTTTTAATCCCTGCCGGCTTAGAGCATAGCCTTACAATACTAAAAGATTTTAAAGCGGTTGTCGTAATGGCGATTGATTCAAATATAAATTTTAAAAATTGAATAACATGGAGAATTTAATGACCAAAAACATTGGGGAAATAGTAGCTGAAAACTATAGAACCGCACAAATTTTCAAAAATCATAAAATAGATTTTTGTTGTAAGGGAAATAGAAGTATCCAAGAGGTTGCTGAATCCAACAAATTAGATGCTAACATCCTATTGCAGGAAATAGGAAGGGTAACACAAAAAAGCACGGACGATTCTATTGATTTTAAGGAATGGCCGTTAGATCTTTTAGCCGATTATATTGAGAAAAAACACCACCGGTATGTAGAGGCACAAATCCCGGTATTGAAGCAATACTTAAGTAAACTCTGTAGGGTTCATGGGGAGCGTCATCCTGAATTACTTAAAATCACTGAACATTTTAACAAATGTGCAGGAGAACTGACCATGCATATGAAGAAGGAAGAATTAATCATTTTTCCGGCCATAAGCAATTTACTAAAAGCTCAAAAAGCAAGAACCAAACTAACCCCTGATAAATTTGGAACGATAGACACTCCCATCCAAATAATGATGGAAGAACATGAGAATGAAGGAGGTCGATTTAGGTTAATCGATAGTTTGAGCAATCATTACACTCCTCCTGCCGATAGCTGTAACACCTATAGGGTAGTTTTTTCCTTGCTTCAAGAATTTGAAGAGGATTTGCATCGTCATATTCATTTAGAGAATAACATCTTATTCCCTAAGGCTCTTGCTTTGGAGAAGCTTATAAATGCTTAAGGCTTTCATTCAATCGATAGTAGTCAGATCTGGACAACTTTAGCTGCAGGAGGTCATTTAGAAGTACACTTTGAATAATCTCTTACTTGTCCCCTTACAGCTATTGCTCCTTTACACAATAATGAATGCCTATAAAATAGCGATCAATTGGCCTCAAAAAAATCAAAAAAGCAAATCAGTTCCATAACGAAAATAAGACCGATGAAAACAAAACCTATTAAAAGACATATTTCTTTGCAACCTATAAGCCACGATCATCATCACAGTTTATTATTATGCTGGAAAATTAGGACCGGAATATCTAAAGGTATGGACCCATTACGAATAAAACGATATGCCGATTGGTTTTTTGAACATCATATACAACCTCACTTTATATTGGAAGAAAACCTGATTTTTCCCATTCTGGGGGACCAACATGTCCTAATAAAAAAAGCGCTGCACGATCACAAAAGACTACGATCTCTATTTAAAAATACTGGTGATATGGGAACAACGATTCGTTCTATTGAAAAGGTGCTAACAAGCCATATAAGGTTTGAAGAACGCATTTTATTTTATGAAATACAAAACTTGGCTACGGAAGAACAACTACAATGGATATCTATGGCGCATACAGCAGAAAAATTTCGAGAAAACACGGCAGATACATTTTGGGAATAACTCTTAGGCCTAGGTAAGAGCTGCTATCCTAGAGTCCAGATTAAATGAAATAAGGCGAGCAGAAAAGACAAATTTTCAAAACAAAAATTAAAACAATAAAATGAGCATACGCGAAAAACTGGTCGCAAAGACAAATTCAGCTATGCGAATAAGATGCTTGTACTGGGCACAGCCGAAGTATGACCGTTAAAAAACAATAAATAAAACACCTATGAAACTATATCAAAATTTACTGAGTGAATTTAAACGAGAACAAACCGGATATGCTACTACCGGTATCATTGCGCAAAGCTGTATTGGATCTATTGCGGCAATGCTTCAACTGATGAGTGAAGTACCTGCCCTTTCAAAGTTTGTTCTTCTGTTTATTGTCACTATTTTATGCATGGCCTACAACGGGGCTGTTTTGGCGCAATTAAATTCAAAGACTACCTTTAATTTATTAATTGCAAGTATATTATTTAGCATTATGACCATAGTTATAAATCTGATATAAGCCAGCAGGCATATGGGGAAGCAGGAAAAATTTCAATTTACATATTACAAGGAATTTGCCGAAAGCCGTGTGGCCAAATTTAGCACTAATGAGTATCACAGTTTAATGGAACTCCTTTTTGATAAATATTTAGAGGAGTGGGGCGAATGTAAAGGTAGGGCCTGGTGTGGTACATGCCATATTCAGGTTATTGAAGGATGTCTACCTCTAAAAATGGATGACCAGGAAAGCCACACGCTCTCCAATGTGGATGGTACCACTGAAACAAGTCGCTTAGCGTGCCAAATCCCCTTAAATATTGAATTAAACAATATTGTTTTTAAAATTATTTCAGACAATACGTACTGATTAATTTTGTAAGTTTAAAGGTTTAGATCTTTCTTTAAAAGGTCCTTTATTTTAATAATAGCAGTAACAGAGGTACCCCAAATGATTACAAAAACGGAAATAAAAAATAGAAAAGATGTCAACTTATTAGTCATTACTTTTTATGGCAAGATCAGACAACACCCTATTTTAGGACCAATATTTAACAGTATTATCCCGGATTGGGAATCGCACTTAGAATTATTGACCGATTTTTGGGAAAGTCAACTCCTACTACAACGAAAATATGTTGGGAACCCCATAGTCGCCCACCAAGAGGTTGATGCAAAAATGAACCAAAGCATTACACCTGAGCACTTTGGTCTTTGGCTCAACGAATGGTATGCCACCATTGATGAGCTTTTTGAAGGTGACATTGCCCATATTGCTAAAAACAGGGCTCAAAAAATGTCGACAATGTTATACATGCACATGTATCAGCACAGACATAAAGACTAGTCCTCCGATAGAACCTTTAGTTTTTAAAAAAATATTAAAAGGAAGCCTTTAACGCGCCCTTAATTATTTGGTTGTCATATATTTATGTTCCCTATCATTCTTGGCCATAAAAATTTAGCTTTAAACTTCACCTATTGTACTGTAGGCAACGATTAAAGTTATATTGTTCCTTCCAAAGTTTTATAAGGTTACAGCCTCTTATTTTTCCATAATATAAGGATCAAGCTTAAGGGTATTAAAAAGCTTAATAAAGCCAATATTTCCATATACCCATCAAAAAGCGACCACTTTTGCCATATTACGAGTCCCTTGTAAAAAATAAGGGACTCCGTAGCTATAAACCCTAAAAAATAAAGTAAATACGCCCTCTTCGTTATATCTATCAACCTAAAAAAATCTATAAAAAACAAAATACCTATGGTGATCACCCCTAAGAAAGTCCAGTGCAAATATCCTATGTTAAAATCGATAATGGATGCGGCCAAATTGGCGAAATAAGGTATCGCCGTAAGCCATTGTAAACTCAACTTTACACCTAAAAGTAAGGCAAGAACAACTATAATACCTCCTTGAAACTTAGATAGAACAGTATGTAGACGCGGTTTATTTTCATACCAAAGAGACAGCAATGTACCAAAACCAAATACCTGTAGGCTTGCCCCTATTCCCCCTAATACGTAAAAAGAAACAGTCGGTTTTGTCCATAAGGTGGATAAAAAAAAGCTCAAAATCGTTCCAATGGACATACTCCAAAAAAACAGCCTAAACCTTTTTTGTGGAATTGATATTTGTACTTGTTCCAACATATAGAACAACAGCCCTAGTAAGGCAAACAACATCCAACCGTTGTATTGAAAATGGAGGTAAAAATAAATAGCCAGCCGGTACCATATAGATTCTGGCCCCAACACGGTCATTATACCTCCTAAGGCCCATGGCCCTATACTAGATAAGACCAAGAACCATAAAGCTATACGAATACACCGATAAGAACAGGTGCTTTTAAAAGCCTCAGGAATGTTTCTTATAAAGAAATAAGTAAACCAGTAGGATGCAAAAAGGAACAGGGTAGAAAAAATAATAGAAAGGACGGCATACCCTTGCCAAGGGAAACTTGCCAGCATTCCAAGCAGGGTACATTGCGTAAACCAAAAAATAAATCGATACTGTTTATGTCGACCCTGTTCTTTTAAAAAGAAATGGTACAAAACGCTAGTAAGTGCTACATAAACCCATCCTAAAAGAGCTATATGGGAATGGGTATGTACAATAAATCGATAGTTCACAGACAACGGAACCACCACAAAACTTCGCAACAACACTCCTAATAAAGCTGCCAACAAAAAATATGTCAAGGCAATTTTGAGATGTAGTTTTGTATTGATAGCGGTGGAACTGCCCATGTAGAAAACCCTAAATTAAAAATCTTTCCTTTTTGCCTTAAAACTCAAACGCAATATTGGAATCAAAGTCCAAAATCCCAGCATAACAAAAGAGATGACAACCCCTATATAGGTTCCAAAGAACTGCTTAAAAACAGCACCTGTATATCCTAAAAGTGCAGAAATATCTAATTTTAATAATATTAGGGTTCTAGAAAGGTCTATAGGATTAAACATTGTTGCCGCCAAGGAAAAACTATCCAAGGGATATTGTTCAAAAACAATCAAGGACATCAAGAACAAGCCATCATAAATTACTGCTAAAAACAGCCACATTAAAACGGCATACCCAAACCCTTTTATCTTATTTTCGTTAGATAAGGCAATATTGAATGACAGGGCGGTAAATATCAATGTCAAAAAAGCTCCTGTAATCAATAGCAAAGAGAAATCCCAAATGGCGTTACTTTCAAAAAGCCCGTAAATAACAAAAGGTATTCCAAGTCCCAGAACTAAGCTCATGCTCAGAGAACCAGCCACCCCAAGGTATTGTCCGATAAAAATTGATGATCTCTTTATAGGTTGTGCCAATAAAAGCTCTGTAAATTCTTTGGAATTATAAAAATACATTACTCCAAATATAGTACCTATAAGGGGTACCAAAACTATGATTACATTCATCAAAGTTATGACCGCCTTGGACAGATCGTTATTTAAAAACAATAACACAAACCCCAGTAGGAGATAAAATAAAAAGTATACATAGCTCCAACGGCTACGCATTAAATCGTAAAAACTATATTTTAGTATTTTTATCATGGCTTTAATTGGATGATATTGCCGCGATGGCATGTTCAAAATTTGTTTGTTCGGTTTTAGTTTTCAAGGCTTCTATACTCCCCTTAAAATATATTTTACCCTCCAACAAAAACACAATTTCATCGGCTACATCTTCTACAAACTGCATTATATGGGAAGTAATCAAAAAAGTTTTACCGTTTGCCTTTTCTTCTTTTATCAGGTTTTTCAACTTGATATGGGTTGCCGGATCTAATCCGTTGGTAGGTTCGTCCAAAATAATCAAAGGACTATTGAACATAAAAGTAAGGACCAGGTTTACCTTTTGTTTGGTTCCTCCGGAGAGAGTACTTAACTTTTTGTCCATAAAAGGCTCTAGACCAAATAAGGCAATCAGTTTGTCTTCCTCGGAAGGCTTTTGCCTTAGGTCCTTGATCATGGCTATAAGTTCCTTGACCTTTAAGTTTCCAGGGAAATTGGCAATTTGCGGCAAATAGTTAATCTTTTGTCGATACTTCCATCCGCTTTTAATAGGTTTATTTAAAACGGAAATACTCCCTTTGTTGGGCACTACCATTCCTAGAATACTCTTGATGAGGGTAGTCTTTCCTGAACCGTTAGGTCCTAGGACAGCAAATATACCCCCACCTTCAATTTTTAGGTCTAAGGCAGAAAGCACTTGGTTTTTGCCAAATTTCTTATGTAAGTTGTATACTTGTATCATCACTTTTTTACTATTTTAGTTTCTCTTACTACGGGTCTCATTAAGGGGTGTGAATCTACCAAATCGTCCGGAGTAAAAACAGGGGATACTTTTTCAGAAAAATCAATAATATCCATAAACAGGCTTCGCAATAGAATAATAGTTTCTGGCGTTCTATTGACGATATAGGAAAATAATTTCACAGGCCTATAGGGAATATCCCCAAATCCGTTTTTATCTAAATCGTAGCCTGTATAATTGCTCCAGTAATTCTCCTTAAATATATTATCGTTTAAATTACTATTATAGGCAATATCAAAGGAGTTGTACATAAAATTATTATGTATAAACGCATTGGTATAACATGCTCCACGAACTTTAATGGCCCATCCGTTTTTAATGAAATTATTGTCATTATAGTTAATACGGTTAGATCCTTCTATATTAATTCCAATAGTGTTTTCCTCAAAGGTATTCCCAGAAATATCGGCATCGTTTATCTCCTTTAACAATAACCCAAAAGAGGCGGTACCCCAATTTCTCTTAAAGGTATTGTTTCGCATTATTATTTTTTTTGAAAACATCACTGCTACACCAGCACCATTATTTTCAAAGGTATTGCCTTCATACAGATCATCATTAGAGAACATAAAATGAAGGCCATACCTAAGGTTATTGGAGCTTATGTTATTTATGATGCCAATGTTGTCCGAGAATTCTAGATAAATACCATCCCTTACTTGTTGTACGGTATTTTCTTCAACCACTATATTTTTAGAGTACCATAGTTGGATACCGTTTCCAGAATTGTATTCATCTACGGCATCGCCTACAATTTTATTGGCATATATTTTTCCGTTATTGGACTTTTCCAAGTAGATACCAAAAAAGAGCTTCTCCAACACCAAGTTCTGAATTAGGAAATCGGCACTTTTAACTACTCTTACCGCCGCATAATCTGCGGTATAGCTTGTCCCTACATTGACTATAACTAATCCGTCTAGGGTAACGTTATCTGAAACTATGGTTATAATTTCGCCTTTTTCCTGGCCATCTATTACCGGATTATTTTCTCCTAAAAGGGTTAGCGGCTTATCTATTCTGATATTATATTCCTTATAAGTACCTTTTTTGATCAGTAAGGTATCAAAATCTGAGGCAATTCTAACCCCCTCTTTTATGGAGGTGACCTCACAAGAAGCACATACTATAATAGTATTGGCTTTTAGGGAGTTTCCTAAAAAAGGTAGGGCACAAAAAAGTAACAATAGAGTTCGCATACTTACAGACTATCTTATGATCAAAAATTTAGAGTTTTCCTTGGCTTTTACCCAATGGGTGATTTCTTTTTGAAAATTGAAATGTTGGTGTTTTTTTAATTGATATGATTCTCCATTAATATGAAAAATAATATTGCCTTCCAGCATTATTAATTCTGAATTTTTAGGGGAAGTATGTTCGGGAAACGTGGCCCCTTTTTCTAAAGAAACGGACAAAATTTCCAATTGTTCTGTTTCACATATCTTTTTGATCTGCAATCCCTTATATTCCTGCACAAGGATACTATCGTCTATTTCGTACATATTTACATTGATTTAAAATACTGAAGTAATTCTTTCCAGCTGTACCATACCCCATCGTATGCTTTGATGTGATCTTTGGATTCTCCAGCTCGGCTAAAGGCCGATAAATTAGCGCCCATAGGACTAGATATTTCCTTACTGATTAAAAAATGCCCTATTCTGGCATCGATCAATTCTCCTGGCTTTCCATAATCATTCACCAAAAAAAGAGCCACTTCCTTTTGATCTATTTCTTTTAAATGATTGAGCATGCATTCTATGGCATCAAACTTAAAAGCTTTCCCTTTTTTCGTTACAATTTGGGCCGCATGTTGTCTGTCCACAATGGTCATACTACAAAAATAGCACCCGTCACTGCCGTAATCTATGGGTTGAGGAGCTATTTTACACGACGTAAGCATTAGTAAAACAGCACTTAAGATAAAATAACACGGTTTCATAGCCTGGGGTATTATTTATTATTTCCTTTATTCTTACTCACAACGCTTTCTTTTTTCCCTAAAAAAAAGGCTATCACTGTAAGAAGCATCCCAAAAAACATCATATATGCCCCAGTACTAGGCAGGGATGTCACATCAAAATTCAGCATTTTTTGAAATCCTAAAAGTGGTGGCTTATAGGTCATAGGCGTCCCATCGGGTAAAGTAATTTTCATGATCGCATGGGGGTCTAGATCATTTCCATAGGAAGTGAGCCATGCATTAAAATCGTACATCCCCATAATTCCTAAAACTGCCATTACGATAAACCAGCCCAAAAACCATTTGTAACTAATTTTACCCATAAATCTCAAAACTCCTAGAAGCAATCCGATAGCCGCCATTGCGCCTATAACCAAAGGGAACACTCGAAATTCCCACATTTCTTCGGGTTTTGGAATCGTTTTCATTCCTATATAGTGATTTAATCCATCTATATTCTGTATATCAAATTCTTCTACGCCCTGGATACCATCGATATAAATATTCATGCCCAACGGAATAGGATATTGCGGTGCACCCAACATGATATTCCAAAGCGGAAAAGCAAACAAGCCCAATAAAAGCAAAGAGCCGATACACATTATTATTCCTGACTTTTTCATCCCTATGATTTTATGTTAACACAACTACATGGTTGTTGTTTTGCTATTTGGTTTAGTAGTTATAAAAAAAGCGGGAAACCTTTTTGGTTTTACGTCCCGCCTTTTTTTATTTTAATGATCAATACACTATTCTCCCAAGGTTCCAGATAGTTCTATATCAGAATCTGCTGGGGACACCCTAACATAACCTTGCATTTCTTGGTGAAGGGCAGAGCAGAAATCTGGACAATAAAATGGCCATACACCCACTTGTTTTGGTTCCCATACAAAGGTTTCTGTTTGTCCAGGCATAATTAACAGCTCGGAGGTTTGGGCTCCAATCATACTAATACCATGGGGTACATCATAATCTTGCTCTAGATTGGTGACATGGAAGTACACCTTGTCTCCTACCTTAACCCCTTCAATATTATCGGGGTTAAAATGGCTTCGGATCATGGTCATATAAATATGGACTTCTTTTCCATTGCGTTCTATTCTAACCTCGCTATCGTTTAAGGTAGCGTGTGGATGTTTGTTTTCGCTTAGTTTAAAAATTTTCTTCGAATTCTTTTTAACGATATCTGCAGGGATTCCAGCTGCATAATGCGGTTCACCAATGGTTGGAAAATCTAACAGCAACTCCATTTTTTCACCAGATATATCGTATAACTGGGCAGATTGAGTTACCTCTGGTCCTGTTGGCAAATAACGGTCTTTGGTAATCTTATTCATGGCCATTACATATTTTCCGAATGGTTTTCTTGAGTTTCCTCCAGGGATCATCAAATGTCCAACTGAATAGTAACAAGGTTGTCTGTCTACCACTTCCCAAGTTTCCAATTTCCATTTTACAACTTCAGAAGATATAAAGAAAGTCGTATAGGCATTTCCCTTTCCATCAAACTCGGTATGCAAGGGTCCAAGACCACCACTATTTACGGTTCCTGCCAATACATCTTCGAATTTAAGAATAGGAATTCCATAGGCCTCCCCGTCAAATTTTTTCTTCTCGATAGCGTCTAACATTTTGGTAAAGGAATGCACCGTTAAATCGGCAGATAGTTTTCCATTTCCAATAATATACTCTCCCGAAGGATCGACATCACAACCATGAGGAGATTTTGGGGTTGGCAAGAAGTATACGGCTCCTGGGACTTTTAATGGATCTACGACCAAAACTTCTTTTTTCATAGTAGAAGTCGCACTATGAGTATGCTCATCATAAACATTGTGCGCATAATTGGCCGGCATTTTTGTTCCACCCCCATTATTCACATATTCTTCGATTACCTTCCAGTTAACGGCAGCAATAAAATCTTTGTCGTTTTGTGAGGCATTTACCTCTAACAGGGAATTTGCCTCCTCGGTATTATAGGTGGTAAAGAAAAACCAACCATGAGACTTCCCTCTTCCGGGGTGTGATAGGTCATAATCGAATCCGGGCATCATCAACTGGAATTTAATATCCATTCGTCCGTCTTCGGGGTCTACACTAAGAAAGGATAATGCCCCTTTAAAATTACCTTTATATTCATTGATCGGCATATCGCGTTGTGGTACAGGTACGGAAAAACGGGTTCCTGCCACCACATACTCGGTATTTTCCGTTACAAAGGAAGAACTGTGGTTCCCCGCACTATTGGGAATTTCAATAATTTCGGTTGTTTCAAAGGTAGTCAAATCTATTTTTGCTATTCTGGGGGTATTGTTCCCATTGATAAAAACAAATCGTCCGTCTAATTCTCCATTGGTCTGAGAAATGTCCGGATGGTGAGCATCATCCCAAGGAATAAAACCATGGGAAGTATTCAGCATCGGTTTTGTTTCCTCATTATACCCATACGCTTTTTCAGGGTCTTGGGAAAAAACAGGTATCACTTTAAAAAGTCTACCGGAAGGCAAGCCATATACCGACAACTGTCCACTAAAACCACCAGAAACAAAGGCATAAAAATCATCATGTGTCCCTGGTTTCACATACACCTTCTCGGCTGCGTTCGATGCCAGAGCACCGCTTGACGCGGATTTTTCTCCCTTTGCGCAACTGTTTAACAATGCGGCAAAGCCTAGGGCTGCGAGTGCTATAAAACTATATTTTCTCATGTATTTTAATTTATTATTTGGTTTACAATTATTCGTTTGGCGGTAATATTACTTTGTCTACCACATGTACAATTCCGTTTCCTCCTGGAATGCTGGCGATAATTTTTGCGCCACCTACATATACATTTTCACCCTTCACCTCTACCGATGTATTTTGGTTATTGGCCTGTCCCAGTTTTTTGAATTTCTTTAAAAATTCTTTGCTATAGTTCCCAGGCGTTACATGGTGTTTTAAGATATTGGCCAAGGTTTCTTTATTTTCTGGCTTGAGCAAATCTTCCACGGTACCTGAAGGTAATGCCGCAAAGGCTTCATTGGTCGGAGCAAACACCATTAAGGGTCCGGCATTAACAAGCACGTTTTCCAATTCAGCTGCTTGTACAGCCGCCACTAGAGTGGTATGGTCAGGAGAGCCAATGGCTATTTGCAAAACATTGGGCGTAGACCCATCGTCTTTAATAAAGGCCTGACCTTTTTGTGGGGACGGCGCTGTTTTGGTCGTTTCCGGAACAGCTGCCTTGGCTCCCGATCTGGCATCGGATTTACAACTTAGGACAAGTCCTAAGATGCAAAGCGAGCCAATTAATAATTTAAATTTGGAGGTTATTTTCATGATAGATTTTTAAAGGGTTCTAAAATATTCTACTACGGCCCTGGCCTGATCTTCTGTAAGCCCTTGATTAGCCATTGGCGAACCGTTAAACTCTTGTAACAATTCTTTGGCCAACGGATCTTCCTTAACCATACCATCAGGATTCAAGATCATGTTCATTACCCATTCTGGGGTACGACGCTCTAAAATTCCGTTCGGTGCAGGTCCGATGAATTTTTTACCAACTCTATGACAAGCCATACACATTTGTTTATAAACCTCTTCTCCTTGCTTGGCCAAATCAGTATCTATTTCTGCCCCAAGGGTTACCGATTTAATAGGACCAACACCTTTATTGGTTAGATCGATCGTTTCAGATGCCTTTACGGTACTCTTATTTTCCGTTTTTGCAACAGGTTGCTCGGTCTTGGATTTTGCCCTATCTAGGCTAAACCCATCCTTTTTCTTTTCTTCTTTGCCACCGCAACTCATTAATAAAACGGAGAAAAGAACTGCGCTACTTCTTAAAATTATTTTCATAGTATTGATTGTTTGTTGAATTATGGTCAAAATTATGGCCGCATTCGTAGAAAAAATATGACAAAAGTCATATTCAGGATAAATATGTCTTTTTTTTAACCAGTCTCTGATCCCCTATATAAAGGCGATGGAAAAAAACAGCAACGCGCTTTTTAAGAACATCTATGAGTCTTTTGGAAGTAACATTAGAATTAAACAAACTCCCTGAAATCGCTGTCATATCCCTAAGGACAGTACCCAATAACTTTCATTGAACCAATTAATGACTGCGGAAATAAATCCATAAGCGCAGGTATATTACCTTAGGCTTATTTTAGATTGTTAAGGATTCTGCATTATATAAGTTATTGGCCTTTTCTTTCGTAGAATTTAATTAACAACCAAAACCTCTCTACTTCCTTCATAAGCTTCCATCCAGTAATATTGATTTATGATAGCCTTTCCCTATTTCCAATACATGGAAAATACAATCTTCTCCAAGTTCTTGTTAAATCTTTTCTATATCTTAGAGGGTAAGGTTTCCTTTGATCAAAACACTTGTTTTAATCGATTAAAAAAAGCAGTATAACATGACCAACTATACCATTACTATTGACAACCAACAATTTTGCCTTTCCAAAAAAGATATTTCGGCATTAGATGTTATTCCAACCAAAACTTCGAAATACCATGTATTGCAGGAAGAGAGATCTTATGCAATCCAGGTTAAAGCGTTCGATTTTATGAATAGAACAATGTCTATTGAAGTTAATGGCAATACCTATGAATTGGTAGTAGAGGATGAATACGATTTAAAGGTGAAGCAAATGGGATTATTAACCCAAAAAGCTCATAAAATGGATAATATACAAGCTCCTATGCCCGGCTTAATTATAGATATCATGGTCAATGAAGGACAAGAAATAAGTAAAGGAACTCCACTCCTGGTTTTATCGGCCATGAAAATGGAAAACATCATCACTTCTACCGGGGAAGGTATCGTTAAAACCATATCGGTCCATAAAAATGAAACGGTAGAAAAGGGTCAGATTATTATTGAAATCGATTAGGGAAACGTTTGAAATCAAAACCATGAAAAAAATCTTAATTGCCAACCGAGGAGAAATAGCGTTACGCATTATGAAGACCGCCAAAAAAATGGGTGTTGGCACAGTAGCGGTTTATTCTGAAGCCGACAGAAACGCACCTCATGTTCGCTATGCCGATGAAGCGGTATTTTTAGGAAATTCAGTTTCTTCCGAATCGTACTTGGCCATGGATAAAATAATCAATGCGGCTTTAAAAACCAGTGCCGATGCCATACACCCTGGGTATGGATTTTTAAGTGAAAATGCCATTTTTGCTCAAATGGTATCCGATAACGGCATTACTTTTATAGGTCCACCTCCCCAAGCCATAAAGATTATGGGCGATAAATTGGCCGCAAAAGAAGCTGTAAAAAAGTATGATATCCCCATGGTTCCGGGTATAGAAACCGCGATTACCGATATTTCACTCGCTCAAGAAATATCCAAAGAAATTGGGTACCCTATTTTGATAAAGGCTTCTGCCGGAGGAGGAGGAAAGGGAATGCGGGTAGTACATGAATCAGAGGAACTGCCCAGTCAAATGAAACGTGCCATTAGCGAAGCCACGGCAGCTTTTGGAAACGGTGCGGTTTTTATTGAAAAATATATCGAAGCTCCACGGCATATCGAAATTCAAATTTTAGCCGATACCAAGGGAAATATAATACATCTATTTGAACGGGAATGCAGTATTCAACGTAGACATCAGAAGGTTATTGAAGAAGCTCCTTCTGTATTTATTACTCCAGAAATTAGAACAGCCATGGGCGCAGCGGCTGTAAAAGTTGCCAAGGCCTGTAACTACGTAGGTGCCGGAACGGTAGAGTTTTTAATGGATAAGGATAAGAATTTTTATTTCTTAGAAATGAACACCCGCTTACAAGTAGAGCACCCGGTTACAGAACTGATTACCCAAGTAGATCTTGTAGAACAACAGCTAAAAATAGCAAATAACGAAGGACTACAGCTGGCACAAGACGATTTAAGCATAAAAGGGCATGCCTTAGAACTCCGCGTATATGCCGAAGACCCTGTCAATAATTTTTCCCCTAGCATAGGCACCCTTGACACCTACGTTTGCCCCGTAGGGCCAGGCATCCGGGTTGATGATGGGTTTGAAGAAGGCATGACCATCCCTATTTATTACGATCCTATGTTGGCCAAACTGATCACTTATGGCAACACCCGGTCCGAAGCCATACAACTGATGTTGGAAGCCATAGAAGCCTATAAAATTAAGGGGGTTGCTACCACCCTTCCCTTCGGTAAATTTGTCTTCCTCCACCAAGCCTTTACATCGGGAAACTTCAACACTCATTTTGTAGCGAATCACTACACCCCTGAACTTTTGTTGGCCCAATACGACAAGGAACGCCACATAGCGGCGGCAATGGGATTAAAGTTATTCCTTGAATTTAAGGACAAATTAAAAGTCCCTGCCAACGAGCAATCTAACTGGCTGTTAAAAAGAACCATAAAGTAGGATTTAATGAAGGACAAAATAAAAATACTAGAAGACAAAATAGCCAAAGCCCATCTAGGAGGTGGTCTAAAACGTATAGATACTCAACATGGAAAAGGCAAACTAACGGCCCGTGAACGTCTCCATTTTTTATTAGATGATGGTTCTTTTGAAGAAATGGGAACCTTGATTACGCATAGGACGACCGATTTTGATATGGAGAAGCATGTTATTTATGGCGATGGGGTTGTTACTGGCTATGGCACCATTGCTGGGCGACAGGTATGTGTGTTTGCCCAAGATTTCACTGTTTTTGGGGGGTCACTATCCGAGACCCATGCCGAAAAGATCTGTAAAATAATGGATATGGCCATGAAAATCGGTGTTCCGATTATTGGCTTAAACGATAGTGGCGGCGCCAGAATACAAGAAGGAGTACGTTCCTTGGGGGGCTATGCCGATATCTTCCATAGGAATGTAGGGGCCTCTGGAGTTATTCCACAAATATCGGCAATTATGGGCCCCTGTGCCGGGGGGGCTGTTTATTCCCCTGCCATGACAGACTTTACCCTTATGGTAGAAAACTCTAGCTATATGTTCGTTACCGGCCCTAATGTCGTAAAAACCGTCACTAATGAAACCGTTACTTCCGAAGAACTAGGCGGAGCCCAAACCCATGCTACTAAATCTGGGGTTACCCATTTAACGGCAGAGAACGATATCGAATGTATACAGCAGCTCCGACAACTTATTAGCTATTTCCCCCAAAATTGTGAGGAAACTCCAAAACCATTAGACTATTCCCTAGAGGACGAAACTAGGGAGGCCTTGGAAAACATCATCCCTGAAAATGCCAATCAGCCCTATAATATGAGGCATGTAATCCATGAAATTATAGATAAGGAATCTTTTTTTGAAATCCATAAAGACTATGCAGAAAATATCGTCGTCGGTTTTGGCAGGTTAGCAGGTAGGAGTGTCGGTATTGTTGCTAATCAACCAATGCACTTAGCGGGAGTTTTGGATGTAAACAGCTCTAAAAAAGCGGCGCGTTTTACTCGTTTTTGCGATTGTTTCAATATTCCTTTGTTGGTATTGGTCGATGTCCCGGGTTTCCTTCCAGGTACCGATCAGGAATGGAACGGTATTATTACCAATGGAGCCAAGCTATTGTACGCCCTTAGCGAAGCCACGGTACCAAAGGTCACAGTAATTACCAGAAAGGCATATGGCGGAGCCTATGATGTCATGAATTCTAAGCATATAGGAGCCGATTTAAATTATGCTTGGCCAGGGGCCGAAATCGCGGTCATGGGTGCCAAGGGGGCCAGTGAGATTATCTTTAAAAAAGAAATTAATACGGCACAGGACCCCGAAGAAAAATTACGTGAAAAAGAACAAGAATACGCCGATAAATTTGCCAACCCCTATAGTGCTGCCGAAAGAGGGTTTATTGATGAAGTTATCTACCCAAAGGATACAAGGCGAAAACTTATAAAAGCCTATGCCTTGTTAACCAATAAAGTGGTAAACCTTCCTAAGAAAAAACATGGAAATATTCCCTTGTAATCCTAAAAATATAATCCTATAACCACCCTATGAATCAACTAGAAGACCTTATAGACTTACTTAGTTTAGAACGTATTAATGACCAAACCTTTATAGGACAAAACTACCAGGCTCCATGGGGACGCGTATTTGGAGGTCAGGTTTTAGGACAATCCTTGCATGCTGCATACCAAACCGTAGCCAAAGATAGAATCGCCCATTCCATGCACGGCTATTTTATTTTAGGTGGAGATTTGGATGTCCCTATCACTTATGAGGTCGATAACATTAGAGATGGAAATAGTTTTACCACTAGACGAGTGGTGGCCAAGCAAAATGGAAAGGCCATTTTTAATATGTCGGCTTCATTTCAAGTGGCTGAAGAAGGCCCCGATCATCAAATTAACATGCCGAATGTCATCAACCCTGAGCTATTAATGACAAGCATGGAGCAAATATTGGAAATGAAAAATACAGATCCGGAGACTTATGAGATTATTAAAAGTACCCATCCCAAGATATTTGAATTTAGGCCTACGGATCGTTTAACCTATAAACTCGCTAAAAACGGACCGCCTAGAAACCATATGTGGATGCGTACCACCCAGTCCATACAAGCTAGTTTACCGCTACAGCAACAAATATTGGCCTACGCCTCTGACTATAATATTTTGATGACCGCTTCCCTACCCCATCGCGAACAGCTAAGTCCGAAAAAGACCTTTTATGCCAGTTTGGACCACGCCATATGGTTTCATCGCGATTTTAACATTGACCATTGGCTATTGTACGCCATGGATAGTCCCAGTGCCTCCAACGCAAGAGGCTTTTCTAGGGGAAGTATCTTTGACAAAAACGGGGTTTTGGTTGCTTCCGTTGCCCAAGAAGGGTTGATGCGACAAATAAAAGGATAAAAATAATTCATACGAGTCCTCCTTACATTTATCGCTTACAGCCTATTTGTTGTAAGCAAACATTTTTGGTCCTAACCTTATAAAATGCAAATCTATCCGGAAAAGGGTAGATTTGCACAAGATCAATTTACAGGGTTTCAAATAAAAAATAGTGGTGAGCTGTCATTAATATTCATTTTCCTTAGCATTATTTTTCCCATTGCATTTATCACAAATTCCTTTGACCAATAAATTCATATCTTCTGCCAAATAACCTTTTGGCAAACTTACATTAGGAATTTTATAGTCGGTCAAACAAACGGTTTCATCACAATTGGTACAATGAAAATGTAGGTGAAGATCATTGTCTATCTCGCAATTACAACCTTGTTGGCACAGGGCATACTTAGGGGTTCCAGACCCATCATTGATCTGATGAACGATACCTTTTTTTTCAAAGGTCTTCATGGTCCTGTACAAGGTTGTCCTATCGGCTTTATCGAAAGCATTTTCTATATCCACTAGGGCACTGGCTATGTTTTGAGCAGCGAGATACTTATAAATAAGCATTCTCATAGCTGTGGGTCGTATTTCTTTTTGTTGTAAAAGTTCTTCTATTTCAGCCATGGTCTTAGTGGGTATGTTCTGCTTCTCCTTTTTTCATTTCAGCCATTAAATAGTAGGCATTGTTTTGGACAAATAACGTACTTGGTTGTACTGGTTGCATAAATTTTATGGCAATCCATTCCCCGTCATTTTCCCCTAAAGCTACTTCTATTGGCACAAAACTCCAATCCTCTCCTTCTTTTTCCGCGGAAAAAACAAAAAATTTACTTCCTTCCCTACTAATGGCCTTTTCTGGAAATGCGAGGGTTTTCACATTTCCGGTTTCAATACGACCTTTAATATACATTCCTGGAATTAAGAGCGTTTCTTTATTTTCAATATCGGCATGTACATGCAAGGCCTTTGGTTCTTTTTCGAATGTTTTGCTAATAGAAAATATGGTAGCGGTTAGTTCTTCTCTATCTGGTGATTGCACTTTAAATCGCACCCTTTGGCCTTCCATAACTTTATGTACATCCTTTTCAAAAACCATCAAATCGGCATGGACATGGTCGGTATTGACGACTTGAAACAAGGCCGTCTGTGGATCTACATACTGGCCTGTTTTCACGGCTACCTCCTGCACATATCCTTCAATAGGACTTCGTAGGCTAATGCGCTGATAAATCTTGCCTTTTTGAAGTCCGCCGACACTTATATTTAATTGAAACAATTGGGCTTCCAATCCATTAACCATAGCCTCGGCGACCTTGTATTCGGCCTCTGCTCTTTGAAAGTTCATTCCGGAAGCAACCCCACCATCGAACAGTTTTTTTTGTCTTTCAAACTCCGTTTTAAGAAATTTATGATTGTTATAAGCATTTAAGTAGTCGGTTTGTTTTTGGATTATTCCGGGGTGTGACAAATAGGCTACCACTTGTCCCTTTTTAACCTTATCCCCTTCTATCACTTCTATCGCAACCACATTGGCCCCCACCACAGAAGTTATTATGGCCTCGTTTTGTGGAGGCACTTCTAACTGACCATTGGCCGCTACAAAAGCGGACATATTTCGGCTATTTACAGTATCAATTTTTAATTGCAAAGCTTCAACCTGCGGATTGGTCAACACGACCTCCTCTTTTCCTTCCATATGGAGGTCATTTTTCGCTATTGGAGTCTCGCTCTTATCTCCCTCGTGTTTTATATCGGTTGCCCTACTATTTCCACAAGCGGTAAACGCCAAGGCCAGTACCGCTAGGATGACCATTTTATAGATAGTAATATTCTTTTTTTGCATCTCTGTATTTTTAATTTTTTTGTATTGAAACTTCCCTTGAAAAGAAGGTGTTACCTGGTATAATACTTTAGTTCGAAACGGGTGTTCAGATAATTGTTTAAAGCGTCCATAGCATCCATTTCTGTCTGGATGGCATCTTTAATAATTTGGGTAAAACCAAAATAATCTATTGCCCCTTCTTGGTATGCTAGGAGCCCACCTAGCCGATTTTCTTTTGCTAATGGTAGGGCTTCTTGATCATAAAATTGCCAAGACCTCAACCATTTTTGATAGTTATATAAGGCTTGTTGATAATCTGACTTAATTTTTCTTTCTGTAAAAAGGCCATTTTCTTTGGCCTGTTCGGCCGTAATCCTAGCTTCCTTAATTTTTCCCCTTTGCAATCCTGATAATAGTGGCATCGAAATTCCCGCTTGATAACTGAAATATTTTTTCATTTTACCTTCTTCTTGCCAACCTGCTTCCAGGTTAACCTTGGGCAACATACTGGCTTTTGATACTTTATAATTACCAACTGCTTCGGCGACACGTTTTTTCGATAGTATAATTTGAGGGTGATTCTCCAAAGAAGCAGTACCGTTGATAACCATTGTATCTGCCACCACCAAAACCTTAGGAACATCATAAAAGGTATCACTAACCAACCACAAATTAAGTCGTTCCAAGGCTATTTGGTAGTTTCTATAGGCCTCTTGCTTTTTATTTTTTATTTGTAAGGCTTGGTTTTTAGCCGATGAATACTCCAATTTGGAAATTGCCTTCACCTCAAATTTTAGGCGTACCGACTTTTCGAATTTGTTATAAATCGAATCCAATTCTCGGTACAGGCAATACTTCCGATTGGCCTGAAAGGCTGCTGACCATGATTTTTTCACCTCCTTAATCAGCTTTAATTCTGATAGATCATAGGCGGTCTCGGCCAACTGTATACGTGTTTTTTGTAAACGTTTATTGGGAGCAAGCCCAAACAAATCGATCCCAGATTGGCCTAAACCCACTATTGTATATATTCCCTCATTGCCCCTAATTTCCTCTCCTCCTGTAAACAATTTGGTGGTTCCTAAGTCCGTAACCGTATTTTTTAAAGCCTGCTGTTTTTCTGTTTCCAATTGAGTTGCCTTCAACAAGGGATAATTAGCGACAGCTAGTGCTACTGCTGTTTCCAGGGAGATTTCTGAAAAGGGCTTTGTAGCAGGACTTTGGACCTCTGATGTGATGCTGGGAACTGTTTGTTGTGCCATTGAAGTGATCGGTAGCAACATTAATACCGCTACTACTGCCGGTACCGTTTTTTTAGACGATGCCCCTTTTGCTGCTCTGATCTCTACCCATTGGTATAAGATGGGAAGAATGAATAGAGTTA
Organism: Arenibacter nanhaiticus; assembly: GCF_900141935.1. GTDB lineage: Bacteria > Bacteroidota > Bacteroidia > Flavobacteriales > Flavobacteriaceae > Arenibacter > Arenibacter nanhaiticus. The sequence goes on from NZ_FQYX01000012.1 coordinate 79,400, forward strand.
GCAAGGTAGCAGTTAAAAGTCCTCCTATGACCACAGTCGCCAAGGGCCGTTGTACTTCTGCCCCTGCCGATGAGGACAGCGCCATAGGCAGGAATCCTAATACATCGGTCATTGCCGTGAGCATAATAGGCCTGATCCTTCGTTTTGTCCCTTCAAAGATCCGTTCTTTTAATGAGGTACTTGTTTCTTTCTTTAGTTCGTTTAAACCACTTACCATGACCAACCCATTTAGAACCGCCACCCCAAATAGCACAATAAAACCTACTCCTGCCGAAATGCTAAAGGGCATATCTCGAATCCACAAGGCAAACACCCCTCCAATTGTCGCCATAGGAATGGCCACGTAAATCATTAAGGTTTGGGAAAACGACTTCAGGGCCAAATAAATCAGGACAAAAATAAGCAGCAAGGCAATGGGAACCACCATTAGCAGCTTATCACTGGCACGTTCCATATTTTCGAATGCCCCGCCATAACGGATAAAATATCCTGGTGGCAAGTCTAATTCACGATCTAAAATAGCTTGGATATCGGTCACTACAGATTTTACATCCCTATTCCTGATATTAATCCCCACATAGGTTCTACGGTTGGTATTATCCCTACTAATTTGCATGGGTCCCGGTTCGTAGCTTACTGTTGCTATTTCATTTAAAGGAATTTGTGAACCGTTGGAAAGGTTTATATAAAGGTTTTGTATATCGGTTATATTACTTCGATTTTCTTCATTTAGCCGGAGTACTAGGTCGAAACGTTTCTCTCCTTCAAAGATAACTCCGGCTTTAACTCCTGCAAAGGCAGCCTGGACCAGACCATTTACTGCGGTAATATGAAGGCCGTATTGCGCAAGTTTACCACGATCGTAATTGATGGTTATTTGAGGCAGGCCATCGATTGCTTCTACTTTCATATCGGCTACTCCTGGTACCGTTGCAATTAGCTTTCCTATTTCTTGGGCTTTTACTGCCAATATTTCCAAGTCCTCGCCAAATAGTTTTATGGCCACATCTTCCCGTACTCCGGTCAACAACTCGTTAAACCGCATTTCCATGGGCTGGGTAAATTCAAAATTCACGCCAGGAAGAATGCTCACCGCATTTTTAATCAACCTTACCATCTCATCCTTGGAGGTGGCACTTGACCATTCCTTAATAGGTTTCATGATCACAAACACATCGGCTATATCCATAGGCATCGGATCGGTAGGGACATCGGCTACGCCAACACGGCTGACCACTGTTTCTATTTCAGGAAATTGTGCCTTCAGAATTTGCTCAATTTTTGTGGTCGTTGCTACAGTTTCGGTCAGGGAACTCCCAGGTTTTAAAAGGGCATGAAACGCGATATCGCCTTCATCGAGTTGCGGAATAAATTCGCCTCCCATCCGTGTAAACATAAATACTGCTAAGGCAAAAAGAACCAGTGAGCTTCCTATAATCAGTTTCCCCTTTGTTAGGGCCTTGGCCAATACAGGTTCGTATTTCTGTTGCACCCATTGCACAAATTTATCTCCATAAGACTCCTTTGTGCGCTTAGGAGCCCTTAAAAACAGGGCAGACACCATAGGGACATAGGTTAAACAGAGGATCATTGCCCCAATCATGGCAAAAATAAAGGTCAATGCCATAGGTCTAAACATTTTTCCTTCCACACCTTCTAAGGCCAAAATCGGCAAGAAAACAATAAGAATAATCAGCTGTCCAAAAAAGGCTGCATTCATCATTTTTTTTGAGGCCCTCCCTGCGATTTCATTTTGGGTATCCTTGGTTATTGTTTTCTTTTTTACCACATAACTATACATAAGAAAAACTGTACCTTCCACGATAATCACCGCCCCATCGACAATAATACCAAAATCTATAGCCCCTAGACTCATCAGGTTTACCCATACATCAAATACATTCATGAATACAAAGGCAAACAACAAAGACAGCGGTATAGTTGAGGCTACTATAAGTCCACCCCGCCAATTTCCCAGCAATAGAACCAACACAAAAATAACGATGAGTCCACCTTCCAGCAAGTTACCGGTAACCGTCCCCGTAGTCTCGGCAATCAGGGTACTACGATCTAGAAAAGGTGTAATAGTAACGCCTTGCGGCATAGATTTTTGAATCTGCTTTATTCTATTTTTCACCTTGGCCACCACTTGGTTAGAATTTGCTCCTTTCAGCATCAAAATCATCCCGCCCACGGCTTCTCCCTTACCGTCCTTGGTCAAGGCCCCATAACGTACGGAACTGCCCAAGGATACTTCCCCAACATCTCTAATTTTTATGGGAATACCGTTCTGGGTCTTTACCACGATATTTTCAATATCGTCAATACTTTGCGCTAGGCCTTCTCCACGGATAAAATTGGCCTGGTGATTCCTTTCAATATAAGCACCACCCGTATTTTCGTTATTATTTTCCAAGGCGGTAAAGATCTCTGTAATAGTGACTCCTATCGCATTAAGTTCATTTGGATCTACGGCTACCTCATATACCTTTTGGGTGCCACCAAAAGCATTTACTTCTACGACCCCTGGCACCATGGCCATTTGGCGGCGTATAATCCAATCTTGCATGGTCCTTAATTCGGTGAGAGTGTATAGATGCTTATAATCCTCTGATACTTCAAGGGTATATTGATAAATCTCGCCTAGTCCGGTCGATATTGGTCCCATTTCTGGTTTTCCGAAGCCTGAAGGAATTTGTTCTTGCACTTCCTTTAGTTTTTCTGCTACCAACTGCCGCGGCAGGTAGGTGCCCATATCGTCCTCAAAAACAATGGTTACCACAGAAAGTCCAAATCTGGAAATAGATCTTATTTCATGAACCTCAGGCAAATTACTCATGGCCACCTCCACGGGGTAGGTGACAAACTGTTCTATATCTTCTGTTCCCAAATTGGGAGATTGGGTAATTACCTGGACCTGATTATTGGTAATATCGGGTACGGCATCTATAGGTACTTGGGTCATACTCCAAATCCCGCCCCCTATTAGGGCAAGGGTGAGCAGACCGATAATAAATTTGTTATCGATTGAATAATCGATGATTCTATTGATCATATTAAGTCGTTAATTCAGTTAATAATAGTGCTACAGTTTTTTTAAAAAATATAGCTGAGCCCAAGAAAATCTTCACAGACTCCTTCTACACAGGACATAAGAATCCTAAAACTGAATTAAACTTTTGGTGGCTGTAGGATAGAGTGTATCACTTCTTCACCAAGACTATCGAAATGAATATAAATTTTAGAAGGTATGACAGCAGATATGGGTTCAAAGGAAGTAATCCCAAAATCAATGGAATTTACATGACAACAATGACAATGACAAAATGGGGAGCAAACATCGGCTATCTCATTGTGTTCATGATTGTGGGTAGCATCCACAATATTTTCAACGACACTATCACTTGCAGCTTGAAATTCATCGGCACATGGCATGAAATTCAAGGCTAAAAAATAAAAAGATAGTATAATTGTTATCCATTTCACCCCACAAATATAAGAATACTAAAATGCAGCAGTGTTGCAAAGTCAGTATTTTACGAACAACAAATGTAAACCGTAGCAAAAATATGTTGGTACAGCTGTTTGCTACGGTATATAATTATTTTAGTCCATTTAAAAAGTCCTGGAATTCCTGAGTACTATAATCGGCCATTCCTTTATGGGTCAATGCCAATTTACCTTTGGCATCGATTACAAAAGTAGTGGGTATACTTGGAGTGTTATACATTTTAGGAAGGTATCCATCAACTTGGTACACCTCAAAATCATATCCCTTATTCTCCTTAAACTTTTTTGCTTTTTCAAAATTATTGTCCAAGGAAAGCATAATAAACTGTACATCTTCCTTATCCATTTTGTTGTACAAATCATTAATGGAGGGCATTTCTGCAATACAAGGAGGACACCATGTAGCCCATAAATTCATAAAAATAACCTTTCCCTTTAGGTCTTTCAAATGCAGCTTTTCTCCTTTAGAATTGATAAGGCTAAGGTTATAATCTGCTGGTGTATAATTCGTTTCCTCGGCAGTAATCTCCAGCTTAGGGTTCATAAGACCGGTCATTAATATGCCTTGCTGAAAAAAGCCTATTACTTGTGCGTGCAATCCAGTGGTATAAAGTACAAGAACTAAGGCTAATAGTGCCGAATATTTTATAATCGATTTTTTATCTTTTGTATTCATCGTTTATTTTTTTGTTGGGTTGCCGTTTCTTTTTTAGCTTCCCTAGTTTTATTAATTTATTGTTTATCCCGGGGTTTCTATAAAATATCGCCTATCACATTACAATAGGCGATACTCTTCATATTTAGACCTATATGGAAATAATTGTGCAATTCCTTTTCCTGGACTTCATAAAGGGGTTTATATTGACCAAAAGGCATAGATTGCCTTTTGGACCGTTAAACCCTATATCATCTAAATCCTTATATATTATTTCGGTCTACAACAACACTCCTATTTGTAGGTTCTCTATTGCTACAACCCTTATAAACTTAAGGTCAAATAGCCTTTTTTCTGTAACTGTAAATAGTACAGGAAGGCATCAGGGACCACCTTAAATTCTTTAGGCAAATCCTTCTCTTTTACCTCAAATAAATCCAAAGCCATCTTACAAACTACTAAAGAGATATTGGCTTGTTTTGCATTTTTAAGATAAGGCTTCATAAGCCTTTTATCTGTCAAGGCAACCACCTCTTTTCCGTAGATAATGGTTTCAAAAGCACCAAACAATGCTCCGTCTTCCTTTTGCAATTCCTCGGCTGCATGGGTAATTGGTTTTAATTGTTGAATTTTTGAGGTCATAACCGCATAGTTTACCTTTTCTTCTTCTTGGGCCTTCATGGTATTGCTAAATATTAGCGTTAGGAATACTATGGATATTTTAAAAAATATTGATTTCATCTGATGTAATTTTTTTTTGTTATTCATCCTATTACAATTGACCTAAAAAGCCACACCTTTTGGACAATTGTTGTTAAGGAAATTCTATGGTTAAATACTGTTTCGTTTTTAAAGGTCCAGACTTAGATAGCCCTTTTTTAATAATTGAAATTGGTGTAGGATACCGTTATCTACCACCACCACTTCCTTGGGTACAAATTTGGGATCGACCTTAAATTTATTTAAGGAGAACCCACAGGCTATTATAGTAATAGGCTTCCCCTTTATTTTTTTTAAAATAGGGTTCATCATAGCAACATCTGTCAGCTGATGAATGTTCTTTCCACAAAAGACGATTTGTATTTCCCCGAAATTTTTGGTCTCGGAAGCAATAAGATCATCCGTTGTTTCAATGACTGCAGCCAAGAAACCGGCATTTTTAACCTTGGAGGTATAATTCGTTGGCTGAACTGTATTTTGCGCCATTCCCAGCAGAGGTAAAAACAGCAAACCACATGCTACCAGCATTAAAGATTTTATTTTCATGAGGATAAATTTTTCTTAGGTATATCGTTTAAGATAAAAAATAGGAGTCCACCTAAAATGGCTATATTTTTAAATAATGGCCCTAGGGTTGTCACCTGCCCCATTTGAATGGTTACGGTAATAGGAATTAAGACCGCTACGAGCACAATGGCAGACCATCGGGTCTTATAACCAACGCAAAAACTGATTCCTGCAATAAGCATTACAATCCCTGAAGCAACCACCAATATGGTAGGATTTCCCATGAAAAGGGCCAAATACCCTAATTTGGCCGACTCTAAACGAGTTACCGTTTTTTCGACATTAAACAAATGGCTTATACTCGCTATTATAAAGATACTGCTAACCAATACTCTTAATAGCTGTATGGAACGAAAGCTCACCATAACTTTTGAAGTCATACTAACTATATTATATAATTTACACTTAAAATATTTTCATCTCATCATGGGAAACCTATTTGGGACTACCCATAACTATACTGCAAAAAAGCAGTTTTCGAATGTGTAATTATATCTTAGGGGGAGGATACAGTTTATCTGGATGGGTGTTGAGTTTTAGCCCTGAAGCATAGCAGTATCCCTTAAAATTATCTAGAAGATTAAAGGAAGGAATCTCTGCGAAGCTAAAACAAATCTGATGAGTGCAAAACAACTCTAGGGTATACTGATCTATTGTTGTGACCTTTTCAAGCGTTGGTAACTCCTGACTTTCCTTATAAGCCCTTTTTTCGCAAAATGGTTTGGATATAGTTACCTCTGAACTCCCACTGATATAGGTAAATAAACCTGCATCAATAATAAAAAGCCTCGTTAAAAACACAAGGATAATGAAGGGTGCTATGAGAGTTTTTATATTCATTTAATCTTCAAATATAAATCTATAATAAGAATCACCTTGTAACAATTGTTACAAAGTTATCTTAATAATTCCTTGGCTAAGGAACCATCACTTTAATCATTTGATAAACAACGAATGCTTAAGTTCTATTAAACTTTAAAAATCCACATATAAGGATTGTATCCCACTTAAAATAATGCTCTAGAGATGATAAAATCCAATGGCGGGCTTTAAAGCCAAGTTCTTTTTTTTATCCTTTAACCCCCGTAACAAACTCGTTACCAATCTTAAGCGATCATCCTAAATTCTTTGGTCAAAAAAATATTTAAAACTTCTTGCCAACCTTATTGTTGGCCCATATATTTGCGCTTCTATTTTTAATAAATCTAAATAAGGATAAAATGAAGCAAATTGCATTGCTATTCACCCTGTTCATTTCTACGCACCTATTTTCGCAATCAGCGTTAAAAGGTGTTATCACAGATGCCAACAACGCCCCCATCGCCGGAGCATTCATATCTATCCAAGAGCTACAAAGGGGGGTTATGACCAATTTTGACGGAGCTTATACTTTACAAAACATTCCCTCGGGAACTTATACCGTTTCCTTTAGGATGTTGGGCTACCAACCACAAAACAAGACGATTACTTTTAGCGATAAAGCTGTAACTACATACAATACTGTTTTAATAGAAGATTATAGCAGTTTAGACGAAGTGGTAGTTTCTGCCAGTAGAAATTCCGAATATCTCTCTGAAATCCCTGCCTCTATCACTGTGGTCAATGAGGTACAACTTCAGGAGTTTTCCAAGGCGACCTCTAATATCAACGAAATTCTGGAATTCACGGTTCCTGGTCTTGCTGTATCAACGGGGACTTATTCTAATTGGGGACAAACTTTAAGAGGGCGTTCGTTATTGGTTATGGTAGACGGTATCCCACAATCTACGCCCATCAGAAACGGCCAATTAGGCATCAAATCTATAAACCCCAATGATATTAGTCGTGTAGAGGTCATTAAAGGAGCTACTTCAATCTTTGGTAATGGCGGTAACGGTGGTTTTATAAACTATATCACCAAAAAACCAACGTCCAACAAAAAAATAGAAGGCAGTACGAACATTTGGGGAACTTCGAACCTCGCTAGTACAGAGGATGCTCTAGGATGGGGAGTTTATCAGTCCCTCAAAGGAAAATTGAACAAGTTTAATTACTACATCAGTGGTAGTGTAGAACAAACTGGCAATAAATACGATGCCAAAGGAAATGTAATGTTGCCGACATACGGACTAGACAACTCTAACATATACAGCTCTTTAGGAAAATTAAGTTATAGTATTAGTGATAATCAAAAAATAAGCTTAAATGCCAACCTTTATAAATCTGTGCACGACACCCCCTTTATCCCTGTATATGCCGATGTGGAGGTTTTTAATGAACAAGGCGACCACAATATAGTACCGGCCTATGGTGTCAAGGGTTCCGTTCCGGGTGAAAAAGCTACAGGAGCTACCTTGATCAATGGACAGCTGCAATATAATTTAAACAATATTTTTTCTGGAACCACCGATTTTGAAACGGACATCTACTACCAAAATACCGAAAACATTTTTTTCTATTCCGATAAATTTGAGAACGGCGGGCAGTCTGTAATCAATGCCGAAAAATGGGGTATTAGACCTAATTTCAGCACTAGTATCAACCAATTTGGCGACATAGACATGTCTTTCACCTACGGACTGGATGTATTAAAAGACAAAACCAATCAAGGATTGTTAGATGGCAGACTTTGGGTACCAAATGTTAATCTTATCAGTTGGGCTCCCTACCTTCAATCGACCGTAAAATTCAATAAGGAATGGGTATTGAAAGCCGGTTTAAGGTACGATGATATGAATATGGAAATTGCCGACTACCAAACCCTTCCGTACTCGGCCAAGGGAGACGGAAATTATAATACTTCTGTAGCCGTAAAAGGAGGAGACCTTAAATTTAGCAATGTAGCGTACAATCTAGGACTTCGCTATATAGCGCATCAAGAGTTTATACCATACGTTAGTTTTTCCCAAGGGTTTTCTATTGCCGATTTGGGTGCTGTTTTAAAGTCGGCCGTGGCAGAAAATGTCAATGACATACAATTGGAACCAGCTGTAACCGAAAATTATGAATTTGGTTTTATTTCTAAATTCAATTCTTTGCGCTTAGAAGCCGTGGGATATTACAGTACCTCTAATTTGGGAACTGGTGTTACTTTTAATGAGGACCTAAACGCCTTCCTACCCTCTATACAGCCACAAAAGATATTTGGCGGAGAAGTTGCCATAGATTATACCACTTGGAACAACAAATTACAATTGGGTACCTCCTACTCTTATGTCGAGGGGATGAAGGAAAGTTTGGACAACAAAAATGAATTGACTTATTTAGGGGGTGACGTTATTTCGGCGCCAAAATTAACCGCCTACGTCAATTGGAACGCTACCGAAAAACTAAGTACCTCTGTTAGAATGACCCATTTGGGTGACCGCAAAAGATTTGATCCGTTTTTGGACAACAATCAAAATTGGGCTTACCGCCATACAGAATTCCCTGTTAACGGTTATACCTTGGTAAATTTGAGCGCCTCCTACAAGGTACAATCCAATATGACCGCCTCTTTGGCCGTCAATAATTTATTCAACGAATATTACTTACCGGCAAGAGCACAATGGGCGGCCCCCCTAAAATCTTTTTCAGGAACCGGGGAAGGTGCTAACTTAAAACTAAGTTTACTTTACAACTTTTAACCCTTACTCCCAAGGTATGCCCACGAGGGCATACCTTGTATTGTTTAAGAACTCCCCTATTTTATGAAAAAAAGCTTGCGATATATCAAGAAGGTTCATTTGTGGTTAGGCTTAAGTTGTGGACTTTTGGCTTCTATTTCCGGACTAACAGGAGCGCTGTATGTTTGGCAGCCAGAAATAGTTAGTACTTTAAACCCACATTTATTACAGGTTCCCTTATTTGAAAACATCTCGGAAACCAGCTTGCATAGTACGACTGCCTTTTTAATAGAAAAACATAGGGACAGTATCGTTAGGGTAAACCTACCTTATAGGGAACAACAAAGTATTTCGATACTTTTCAACAACGGTGACACACATTATTACCACCCACAAAACGCCACCTATTTAGGAGAAAAGTCTACCTCTATTCTATTTTTTGAAGATGTAATAAAGATCCATCGTACCTTGGGCATTCCCGATATCGGAAAATATATCGTTGGCGGGAGTACCCTTGTTTTTTTCGTCCTCCTCTTGCTTTCTGGTTTTTTCATGTGGTATAAGGCTTATGGCAACAACCTAAAACAAGGGTTTAAAATTAAATGGAAACCCAAGAAAAAACTATTTAACTATAACCTACACAAGGTATTAGGAATATGTTTCTTTATCCCGCTTTTGCTTATGGCTTTCTCGGGCAGTTATTTTACCTATCACAGTTATTATAAAAAAACCTTGGAAGTTTTCAACACTGAAAAATCGCTTCCCCAGGATAAACCAACCAAAACAGTGGCGGTATCTACAAGTTACCGGCAATATATCGATCGTCCTGATCCGGACTATGCACTAAGGGCTATTTATTTTCCCAAGAACAGTACGTCCCCCTATCATTTCAGATACATCAAAAATAGGGCTATTGGTATGGGACTCAGAAAAACAAAAGAGTTAAAGGTCGATAGCGCCGGCCATATCCAAAGTCTAACTGCTTATGACAGCGATATGGCAAACCAGAAAATAGCAGCGCAATTTTATCCTTTTCACATAGGGGAGATTGCAGGTTACTTTGGAAGGTCTATAGTGTTCTTAGCCGGATTTGTTCCCGCTATCCTATACGTTAGTGGTATTAAAATATATTGTTCCAAAAATAAGAAATAACTATTTAGGCATAAAAAATGCCGGTAATAGTTTTTAATCCATTACCGGCATTCTCTTTTATGAATATAGCTACGAATTAGTTATTCGAGTGTTCTTTTAATAACTCTTCTGCGCTATAAAATCCTTCTTTATCTTTAATCTGTGCCCGTATTTCCTTCACTTTTTCCGGAGCGATTGCCGAAGCTTTGTTGCCAAAGGTATTTCTGACATAGGTTAATACCGATGCCATTTCCTCATCGTTCAACATGCCTCCAAATGGTGTCATGGGTACCTGTCCAGGATAATTTTTGCCTTTTACTTCTATAGGTCCCATCATCCCTTTTAGGGTTAATTTAATGAGTCGTTCCTGGCTACCCGTTACCCACTCCGAACCGTCCAAAGGAGGAAAGCCCGAAGATTCCAGTCCTTTCCCATTGGGTTGATGACAGGTAATACAAAATCCTTCCCTCGCGTAAATAGCGGCTCCCTTTACATACAAGTCCTTATCTTTTCCTTTTAAATCGGTTTGCACCTTAACAGCATCTGGATCTTCCCCTAAATTATGTCCATTTAAATGAGCAATCGCCGCTTCGTACGGTTTTTGCATCCAATCGTCTAAAGGCATTTTTCCGGCGGCCTCTACAATAGGCAGTCCTATCTCTTTTGGCAACCATGAACTGGCAACCAGGGCCTCTAACCGAACCCGTGGATGCTCATCAGTTGCTGCTTCCATCAGTAATTGAGGCTGATCGGCAATCTGATGTCCGGCATATCTCAACACCTTAACAGCGGCAGCACGTGCTCTAAAATCATCTGCTTTTAAGACTTGGTTCAAAAGAGCGTCGTCTATTTTGTTAAGCCCCCAACTTACCCAAAGGCCCTCTAATAATTGATGTTCGTATCTAGGGTCGTTTTTATCCAAGTTTTTTACCCATTCCTTTAATTGAGCTAATACCTCATCCTGATTTCGAGCACGTAATTCTCTTTTGGTACGGTATCTTGTCCGGTATTCTGGCAGCTTTAAATTATCCAACAATTCACCAATACTGGCATCTACAATTTTAGCTGGTTCTACTAATGGTCTAGATGGGTAGGTAATTCGATACACCCTACCGTGTACATGATCGCGTAAGGGATCACGGGCATTGTGTTGCATATGACCGATTAAAACATTGTGCCAATCTAAAAAATATAAAGACCCATCTGGGGCAAACTCCATATCAACAGGTCGGAAATTAGTATCCGTAGATCTCATTAAATCTAACCTATGGGTACTAATATAGCCTGCAGACTCAGGATCATCTACCATAGTATGCTGTTTTGTACCTAAAAAACCAATAGTATTATTGATGATAATATCCCCTTGAACTTCTTCAGGAAAATGCCTACTGGAAATAAATTCCAATCCTGAGGTTGGTCTCACTCTGTGTTCTGCCTGAATCAGGTTTCTTGGCAATGGAGACGCCTTCCCATATCGTGGTTTAATCGTACCTGGCATCATCCATGTCATATCTGGCCCAGAGGTATGTGCAAAGAAATTCTGTCCCCAATCATCAAAGGCGATTCCCCAAGGATTAGGAATAGATAACTGAGCAGTGCGTTCCAAATGGTGCCGCTGTGGACTATATCGGTAAAATCCGCCATTGGTTCCCCTTACCGGTCCGTAGGCAGTCTCTACATTGGTATGTAAAAACACACCTTCGCCCATATAAATCGCTCCTGAGGGATCTGTAGTAAACGCACTGATGGCGTGATGCGTATCATGATCATCGAAGCCACTTAAAATAACCTCGGTAACATCGGCCTTATCGTCTCCATCGGTATCTTTTAACAACACTAGATCTGTCCCTTGGGAAACATATACTCCTTCTGGGGCAAATTCAAAACCGATTGTAAGATGCAAGCCATCGGCAAAAACGGTTTGTTTATCGGCCTTTCCATCATTATCGGTATCTTCCAAAATCAATAGCTTGTCATTTGGCTTGCTATCCCCAGCTTTATAATGTGGATAACTTGGCATGACCCCTACCCATAACCGTCCTTTGTTGTCAAAGGATAGCTGGACCGGGTTAGCCAGATCGGTAAATTCCTTTTCAGAGGCAAAAAGTTCAATTTTATAGCCTTCGGCCACTTCTATTGTTTCTTCGGCTTCTTTACCGTATAGGTATTCTGGTCCTCCATTAGTCCCTTTATGCCTATAATTGGTTTCTATCACTGGAAGCTCTCTAGTGTTGGCATCTGCAGCGGCCAAATCTTTCGTTCCCCCTTTAACAGCCTCCCATATGGCAGTATCCCTTATTGCCGTCATTTGTCGTATTTTCTCAATCTCGGCCGGATAGTTATCCGGGCCAAAAGGATCATAACGCCTTCCATAGGCATGTACCCCATTAGGGATTTTATAATCATTGTGCCAAAACCAATTTTTCTCTTTTACCGCATCAAGAACCAAAGAGCGATTTTCTTCAGCCTTGACTTTTCTATTTCCAAATATCTGATCTGCCAAAAGTTTCGAAAATTTCTGATAACCAAAATCGTTGAGTTGAAACCCGTCGGCCGTCAAATCTTGCTTTTCGTTGTCATACCATTCTTGAGTAGGCTCAAAGGCATCTACAAATAATACATTATTTGCAGCTGCAACTTCCTTCATAGCCGCTGTATAAAGCGCTAAATTTTTATTTTCATTTACACCATTGGGCAAATCCATTTTTGCAGAAAGGTCTTCAAAGGCTATGGGCGATACCAGGGCCAATTGTGGGGCAGCCGTACCGTTGTATTTTTGGTTAAGGGTATGCTGTATAAATGCCTGAAGTTCTGCCTTATAATTTTCTAATCCGGCCGGACCTTCAAAGGATTCATTATAACCAAAAAAGGCTATGATGATATCGGCCTTAAGCTTGGTCAACCATCCATCCGGAGAGTCAAAATGCCCCGTGTTTCCAGATTTCTGGGCAAGTTCTGTCTGAAACACCTCTGCCCCCGGAAAAGCCCAAGGCGAATTACGGGAGGGGTGCGGCCTAAACCCTGGTGTGTTTCCGCCGTCGGCCATATTCCTGATAAAAAGGAGGCTATCGGGATAACGCAATTGCATTTCAGTCTCAAAATGGCCAAAATGGATCATCCTAGACCCTAAATTATTACCTAAAATCACAATATGGGAATTCTTGCCTATATGCAAAGTTGGTCCTTGTTTACTACAGCTGCTTACAGCTAGTAGCACCCCAAGGAAGAGCAGGCTGTTTTTTATCCTGGAAATAGTTATTTTTATTCTCATAGTTTTATTTGGCTCACAGTTATTTATTGAATTTAACATGGACCTCATCTGCAACAGACAGTTCGCAGGCCTCTATTATTTTTTGACAGTTGATAGCATCTTCCAAACTTGATAAGGGTTGTCCTCCTTCTCGGATCACCTTGTTTATAAAATGGGTGGTGGTATTTTTAATAGACTCTGGATAGGCATAATAAGTTTGGGAGTGTGCCCCATTTCTGTCGTTGATTACCCAGTCTCGATAACTATACCGGGTACTTCCTTTGGTACCTATTACTTTGATGATACAGCTCCACGGATCCCCAGCATGGTCGTCATTGGCAAAGCTTGCACTAAGGTGACTTAATGCGCCATTTTCCATTTTTATATTGACCATGGCTACATTTTCTTGAGGAGCGATCGTGGCATTTACCGTGTGTTTTATGCAAGATATAGTCTTTGGAAGACCGGCTAGAAACAACATGGTATAACTATGATGCGTCAATATTTGACGGATTACGCCGGGGTAGCGGGCCCTGATATCATCGGAATGGTGAATGTTGTACATCATATAAAACTGGGTTATATCGCCCAGTTTACCGCTATCTATCATAGATTTGGCACGTTCTATGCCGCTTTCATAGATATAATTATGTACAGGCATGCAGTGTACGGAGGCCTCTTTGACGGCCCTTTGCATTTTTTCCAGTTCCCCAATACTCGATGCCGCGGGTTTTTCGACCAAAATATGTTTCCCCGCCTTTGCGGCCCTGAGGGTATATTCGCAATGGGTTTCCATATTGGTCAGGATAAACACGGCATCTATAGTGGGGTCATTTAACAAATCGTCTTCGGTATTATAGGTCTTGCAACCGTATTTCAGAGCTTTCACCTTCCCTTTCTCTGCCGTTCTATTCCACAGTCCCACTAGGGTGGCCCCTTCTAAACTGTTGATGGCTTCGGCATGTAGATCCGCAATGTCCCCAGCACCAAGAAATCCAATCCCTATTGTTTTCATACACTTTTTAATGAATAATTTAAACTTCCATTTTTAGCCATCTCCAAAAATTCTTCTAGGGATTTCTTCACTCCATCGGCAATGCTAGTCAAAGGTAAATCCTTAAAGGTAGCCGTAATTTTATCATGACTTAAATCTGACACGAATAAATTTGGAACGGCTCCTTCTGCTATGGAGAGTTGTGCAAATTCACCTATCCCCATTTCGGCGGCCTGTTGTTTTACGATGGCTAAAAATTCGGTTATCGCTATGGTTTCTCCCTTAATATTGAAGGCTCCAAAACCCTTGTAGGGCTGCAAGGCACACGCTGCAAAATGCGCCCCTACATCTTCCACAAAGTGGTAATTTTCACGTCCCTGATACGGCATTTCAAAAGGTATTGGTGTTCCGGTTATTGCAGCGGCAGCTATGGCTTTTAAAGCGTTGGTAGGTGCCGACGTTTTACCCTGGTCCCTACCTTTTCCGTAAGTGGTGTTTATTCTTAAACAAACGGTAGGCACTTTAGTATTGTCATAAAACAATCGGGCCAAATGCTCGCCTGCCAATTTCCAAATTCCGTAATGATTGGGTGGTGCCAAGGGAGCGTCTTCTGTAATTCCGGGTTCCGGATACATGGCTCTCATACCATAAACAGCTGCGGAACTAGCAAATACAAACCGTTCTAGATTGGGTAATTTTTCTGCAGCATCAAATAATGCCATAGTACCCCCCGTATTAATTTCCATACCATGGACATGGTATTTAGAACAATCAGGACTTTGATATGCACCTAGGTGAATGATATGCGTAGGGTTTACCGATAAAACAACTTCTTCGATTGCCTTATAATCTGCTACATCCAACGCTATGAATTCTAATCTAGGATCTAAATCCTCTCCCAACCATACCTTAAGGGGGGCTGTATTATTAGACCTTGAAGCGACAACAATTTTCCCTACTTCTTTGGATTGTAATAATTTATAAATGGTAACTGACCCAATACAACCTGTACCGCCAGTTATAAATATTGTATGCATGTTTGTTTATTTAAAATGGGTGCCCCATGGTTCAATTCATTTTTATGACCGCCTTGACGTTGTTGGCCAAAATAGAATCTTCAAAGGCTTGGCGAATGTCCTTAAAGTCATATATATTGGTATAGTGTTCTGCCGGAAACACCCTGGTTACCATAAGTTTTTGAGCCACCATATAATCTTCCCTACACGATCCCATAGAGCCTCTCATATTTAAAGAAGTTCGGGTAAGATGGGTAGCATTGATGGCAACATCCTGTCCATAGGTCGCTATGACACAAATATCGCCTTCTGGTCTTATTACAGATATGGCCTCGGACAGTACCTGGGGCACTCCGGAGCATTCTATCAGTAAGTCTACCTTTCCAAGCACTCCAAAAGGAATACCATTGGCATCGGTAATCCCAGCTGACAATTGCGTTGATAAGCTATTCTCTGGGGATACTTCTATAGTGATAAAGCCGCGTTCTTTGGCTGCTTTTAGGCGAATTTCCTTGTCGCTGGCCAAACCAGTAATCGCTACCCTTGCACCTGCCGCCTTTGCTAATTCTGCCGCCATGAGCCCTATAATCCCACATCCGGTGACAATTACATCTTGTCCGGGTTTGATATGACATTTGTTATGTAAGGCGTTAACCACCACCGACAAGGGTTCTACTAATGCCCCTTGTGCCGGTGTCAACCCCTTCATTAAAGGAACGACCCTGTCTGACTCTAAAACCACTTGTTGGCCAAAACCACCGTTTCTATGAAAACCGATAATTTCTTTGTTCGGACATAAATTCCACTTAGACACGCTACATGCCGGGCACGCTTCTTCTCTACATCCCAGCATGGCCAAAGGGGTAAATACATCTCCCACTTTTAAATCTCCATGCTCGCCAGGTCCCAATTCCAAAATCTCTGCACTAAATTCGTGTCCAATCACTCTAGGGCGCGCTACCCAGTCAAAATTGGCCTTCCCCAAGGAAGCGCTATTATCAGAACCACAAATACCGGTATACAATGTCTTTGCCAATATTTCCCCTTGCTTCAAGGCAGGGATTTCTAGGTCTACGACTTTGGTATTGCTCATGATCGGAATTCCCGAACTAGGACTTATTTTCTGCTTGCCATGTAGGCAAAACCCTTTTAATGGTATACTCATTTAATGTTCAGCATTTATTAATCGACTGGCATCCCAGTTTACTCCTGTGTCTTTCCAGCTTCTTGTGGCGGCGGACTCCAATACGGCCTCACATACCTTTTGGGTTTCCTGTGCCTCTCTAAAGGTAGGGGAACAGATGGTTTGTTCTTCTATACTTTTTAAAAAGTCGGCTACTTGATGAACAAAAGTGTGCTCGTAACCGATAGATAAACCAGGTACCCACCATTTATCCATATAGGGATGATCGCCATCGGTGACATGAATAGTTCTCCAGCCTCTAATCATAGGGTCGTCCCTATGGTCAAAATATTCCAGGCGATTCAGGTCGTGCAGATCCCATCGAATGGAGGCGTGTTCCCCATTAATTTCAAAGGTATTAAGGGCCTTATGGCCACGGGCATAACGTGTAGATTCGAAAACTCCCAAGGAACCATTCTCAAAATGGCAGTGAAAAATACAAGCGTCATCTATCCCTACCTTGGTTAGCTCTCCGGTTCCCGAGTGCAGTCGTTCTTTGACAAAAGTTTCAGTGACTGCCGACACATCTTTTATTCCTCCATTCAACCACATGGCCGTATCGATACAATGTGCGAGAAGATCTCCGGTAACCCCGGATCCTGCTGCATCGTTATCTAAACGCCATAAGCCTTCTCCTCCTTGTGGTAGTTCTGGGCTAATGGTCCAGTCTTGCAAGAAATTGGCACGATAATGGAATATTTTCCCCAATTTCCCGGCATCTATCAATTTTTTGGCCAAGGTAACTGCCGGTATCCTGCGGTAATTGTACCAGACCGTATTCCTAACACCTGCTTTCTCCACGGCATCTACCATGGGCTGGGCCTCGGCCACGGTTCTGGCCAAAGGTTTTTCACAAAGCACCATTTTTCCTGCCGCTGCTGCAGCAATGGCAATCTCCGCATGCATATTATTGGGCGTACATATATCTATGGCATCAATATCTTCACGGGCAATCAATGCTCTCCAATCTGTTTCCACGGATTCGTACCCCCATTGCTCGGCAAATGCCTGTACTCTTTCTTGGTTACGGGCACATACTGCCTTTAATACAGGGCGGTACTTTAATTCAGGAAAAAAATCCCCTACCCTTTTATAAGCGTTGCTATGGGTTCTTCCCATAAATCCGTACCCGATCAATCCTATTCGTAAAGTTTTTTTTGCTGACATATTTTAAATGTTCTTTTTAAATGATCGTCTTTATTTTTTTCTACTTTTCCTTAAAGCTATTAGCATTATTCTGCCTCATACCAACCATGTTTTTGACGGACATTTATCATAGCTTTTAGAATATCGTTCCATGTTTTTGGCTGCATCATAACCTCATTGGGAAACATACAACCGTCCCAACATATATGTTTAAACTTTTTGGTCAATTCCCCCTGATCATCCCTTAACCAAAATCCGGCATCCTCGGTAATATTGAGCTTGCCATTAGGGTCCGAAGCCAAACAGTGTCTCCCTGTTTTATCGTGCGAACCGGCGCCAAACACCGTACCGTCGTTTTGAGCGACATGGAAATCGATTGTCCATGGGCGTAATGCTGCCGTTAGGGTTTTTAAGCCTTCGGTTAAAGTGGCCCTATCTTCCCACTGAAAGTCTTTAGGCAATATTCTTTCGTCTGGCTTGTTGTATCCCAACAGATATAATAAGGTATGGGCCATATCTGCTTGAAATCCTATATTGGGTCTGTTTACTGCCTCAAGGGTATCAACCATTGCTTTCCACCCATGCATGCCACCCCAACAAATCTCGCCTTCGGCTGCCAAGGATTCCCCATAGTCGGCGGCAATATCGCAGGCTTCTCTGAAAGTCTGGGCTATTAGTTTGGTATTCCCTACCGGATCTTTAGCCCAACTGGCCGGGTCCGCCGAAGAATCGATTCTGATAACACCATGAGGCCTCACCCCCAATTCGCGTAGTTTATACCCTATTTTACTCGATTTTTTTATTTGTTCCAAAAACTTATCTCGTTCTGCTTTTGATCCCATCGCAGAACCGCCGCCAACCGGAGCCCAAACAGGAGCGACAAGACTCCCTATTTCCAGATTTTTGGCCCTGGCTTTGTCAGCTATTATTTTTATGCCATCATCGGATGCATTGATATCTAAATGCGGTTCGAATAAAAAAAGATCAAATCCATCAAACTTCACACCCTCTACGGCTGCATTAGCAGTAAGATCTATCATAGTATCTATAGAAATTGTAGGCTCCGAATCTGGTCCTTTCCCCACTACGCCCGGCCAAGAAGCGTTATGGAGTTTAGGGAAATTATTTTCTTGCATAACTATACTTTTTATTCATTTTATCTTTTTTGGTCACGGAGCATAGATTTTTACTTAGGTACTCTTTCAACATTAAAATGACGGCGCCTTCAAAAGCTGTTTTTGCAGGCTCTGGTCACCACCTTCTCTTTAGAATCAATAAAAATCTACAGTATCAATCCTTTAAATAAGCCTATGAATAATTACGTTATTCATAAAAATCACAGCCCTATATTTTAACAGATGTAATGACACCTTACAAATCTAGAACAGATTTAAACTTGATATTTCCTTTTTTTTACTAAAAAGTGACACTTTTTTATCCTAAATTAGCTCGAACCAGAAAAAAATCAGAAAAATTATGCGCACGGCCAACATAGAAAAAACGCTCACCCCTAAAGAGACTTTTATCTACAAGGACATCACCGGACCATACTTTAACCCCAAATGGCACTTTCATCCAGAGTTTCAAATTTCCTTTATTGTAAAAGGATATGGAACTCGATTTATAGGTGACCATGTTCAGAATTTCAACGAAGGAGACTTAGTCTTAACCGGACCCAATCTTCCTCATTTATGGCGGAGTGATGAAGCTTTTTTTGAAAAAGACAGTGAATTAACCACCAGGGGCTTGGTGATTTATTTTGACCACGAACTACTCAACGAATCCCTTTTAAGCAAGGAAGAATTCTATAAAATCAACAAATTGGTAGAAAACTCTTATAGAGGTATGGAGTTTTATGGGGAGACCCAAAAAAAAGTCAATAAATCACTCCTTAAAATAGCCAATGAAACTGGCTTTAAACGCATCATCAAACTCTTTAAAATCATAAATCTTTTAGCCAATAGCGAGGAGTACCATTTGCTTTCGAGTCCAGGATACACCAACTTGTTTAAAGGAGACGATGCCGAAAAAATGCATCTGGTATACGAATATGTGATGACTCATTTTAAATCTCAAATCTCCTTGGAGGAGATTTCTGAATTATTAAATATGACCACTACCTCCTTTTGTCGCTACTTTAAGCCAAGGGCAAATAAAACATTTACCCGATTTGTAAATGATATTCGAATTGGCCATGCCCGTAAACTTCTTCTAGAAGACAACTTCAATGTTTCTCAAATTTGCTACGAATGTGGATTTAATACTCTCTCCAATTTTAACCGTCAATTCAAGGCCATTACCAATATGAGTCCGATAGAATACCGTAAACTATTTTTAGATATTAAAACTAGTATCTCCTAATAAGCTGCTAAAAAGTAAGTGGAAAGAACTGTTCAAAAGATTATCAAAAGGTAGTTGTCCCCTACCTATAAGCCTCCCTATTTAGTTTTTGTGCTTTTAAGGACCTTGCATATTATTTCCCAAAATGCAAAGGAAAAGACAAAATAGTGTCATCTTTTAGTAAGAAAAAGGGATTTTGAAATCGCTAATAGTTTTAGATTTGTTACTTAACATTTGCCCAATAAGATAGGATATATATTTCGGTTGTTATCATATTTTTAATCAAATTGCTATAATATTAGCTTAAAACAAATTGCATTTACAACTGTTTTTTTTGATATAAATACATCACCAACAATATAATAAACCAAAAACTTAATACATTTTAAAACTATGGAAAACGCAAATAACAAGAAACTCTTTTACGCAAGTTGTTTTGCTTTAATAACAACGGCCCTCTCTTTTAGTATAAGGGCTGGAATTTTACCCCAACTAGGACAAGAATTGAACCTGTCTGGAGAACAGTTGGGCTTTATAAATTCTATGTGGTTTTTGGGCTTTCCAATATCGATGGTCATAGGGGGGCTTATTTATAATACGGTAGGGGGTAAAGTAATTATGCAGTTTGCCTTTTTCGCCCATGCCATTGGTATTATAATGACCATTTATTCGGGCAGTTATATTGGCTTACTTGTTTCTACCCTGCTCATAGGATTGGGTAATGGTTGTACCGAAGCTGCTTGCAACCCCATGATTGCCGATGCTTTTCAAGGGAACACCATGAGTAAAATGATGAATCGTTTTCATATGTGGTTTCCAGGGGGTATTGTAATAGGGAGTTTAGTATCAGAATTTATGACCAGTGCCGGATTTGGGTGGCAAACACAGATTTGGCTCATATTAATTCCAACCTTAATTTATGCCTATTTGTTCTTTGGACAATCATGGCCGCCGGCGAAGGTAGAGGAAGCTGCTTCCTTAAAAGGCAATTTAAAAGCAATGGTGTCGCCCCTGTTTATTTTTATGATGGTCTGTATGGCCTTGACCGCCATTTCTGAGTTTGGGCCCCAACAATGGGTCGGACTTATTTTAGCAAAAAGTGGTGCCAAGCCTATGTTGGTATTAGCGTTGGTAACAGGACTAATGGCCTTTGCCCGTTATTTTGGAGGAGAAGTGGTTCAAAAATTCGATCAAACTGGAGTACTTTTGGGCTCTGCTGTTTTGGCAACTATTGGCGTATATCTTTTTAGCACACAAACAGGGGGAATGGCCTATGTTGCTGCCATATTTTTTGCTCTTGGCATTGCCTATTTCTGGCCAAATATGATTGGTTTTATCGCCGACAAAATCCCCCAAAGTGGCGCCTTAGGAATGTCTATTATAGGGGCCGTGGGGATGTTTTCTTCTTCTATATTCCAACCTATTATTGGAAGCTGGATTGATGCAGACAAGGCCGCCGCTGCGTCTCAGGGACTAACCGGTGATCAGCTAGAATTAGTCTCGGGACAAGCAACCTTGGGAACGATGGTATTTTTTCCCGCCATATTAATTGTCCTCTTTACCATACTATTATTTTGGGTCAAGAAAAGAAAAGCCCAATTTGCCATGGCATAAATACCTGGCCCGTCCCTAGTTGCTTATAGTTTTAGATATACTAAAAATTTCCAACCAAACGACTGCCAGGGATGGGCCTAATTCTTTTTGTCCGGACCGGACCCATAAAACCATATATAGCCAAATGCACATTCAGCATTACAAAGACCTAGAAGGAGGAATCTTGCCCAAAGAGGATCTCTATATTAACACCAATAACGAAACAAATGAAGATTGGAATGAATATGTTGCTCTGGACCAATCATGTGACAGAAGCACATTACAACATCATAGAAAAAATTAAAAACACCGGCTACGATGGCATTGAGCTGTTTTTAGGCGAAGGTAATTTAGAGCACTATTCTAAGCTGGGCACTCATTTTAAGAATATTAACATGGGGGTTACCTGTGTTGCTTCCTTAGCTC
The DNA here is from genome assembly GCF_900141935.1 of Arenibacter nanhaiticus. Classification (GTDB taxonomy): domain Bacteria; phylum Bacteroidota; class Bacteroidia; order Flavobacteriales; family Flavobacteriaceae; genus Arenibacter; species Arenibacter nanhaiticus. The sequence goes on from NZ_FQYX01000012.1 coordinate 101,515, forward strand.
CGGAGGAGAATATAGCAAGTCCGGACGCCAAAACAAGAGCTGCCGGCTTGGAGAAATTAAAATGGTCCATAGATATGGGAGCAGCCACAAATGCCGAGGTCATTTGTGGTCCTTTCCATTCGAGTTTTGCCTATTTCACCCGTCAGCCTCCTACTGAAAGTGAACGTCAGTGGAGTATAGAAATGCTACAAAAAGCGTCTGAATACGCCGCTTCTGCAGGCATTGTTCTCGCACCCGAAGCCTTAAATAGGTTTGAATGCTATTTGTACAACACCATGGCAGACTTAAGCTCCTTGGCGAGCCAAGTAAACCACCCCAACTTGGGCGCTATGTACGACACCCATCACGCCCATATTGAAGAAAAAAGTCAGGCCCAAGCCATAAAGACTATTGCACCACACCTTAAACATGTACACATTAGTGAAAACGACCGGGGTACTCCTGGCAGTGGGCAAATACATTGGAAAGAGGTTTTTAGCACCCTAAAAGAGGTAGGCTACAACGGCTGGCTTACTATAGAGGCCTTTAGCACTATTATCCCCGAGTTTGCCAATGCCATTAATGTTTGGAGGGATTATTCCCCTACCGAAGAGGTATATACCAAAGGATTAAAATTTATTAAAAAAGGTATAGATCATTCTTAAAGAAAACCTTTCCAAGGCGTTCTATTTATGAACTCTAAGGAAAAACAAATAATAACTATTTAAAAATAATTTATTCTATTTTCATGAAAAACCTAGTATATGTACTTCTATGTGCCGTATTAATGGCCTGTAGCGGACAAAAAGCAATGACTTCCAATGCTGACCAAGTTACTCAAAACACTACACAATGGCTGACCTTTGATGGGAAAAACAAAAAGTCTAAACATATTGTATTCATTACGGGCGATGAAGAGTACCGTTCCGAAGAAGCCATGGCGCAAATGGCCAAAATCTTATCGAAAAGACATGGTTTTAAATGTACGGTATTATTTGCTCAAGATCCAGAGAAGCCCGGAATCATCAATGCCAATTACAGCTACAATATCCCAGGGCTGGAAACTTTAGCCGATGCAGATATGATGGTCATTTTCACTAGGTTTAGAGCGCTACCGGACGAACAGATGCAACATATAGATAAGTACCTTAGGAAAGGAAAACCTGTTATGGGCATCCGAACAGCGACCCATGCCTTTAATTTTGACAAGGATTCTGACTCTCAATTTATTCATTACAGCAATGGATACCAAGGAGAAAATACAGCTTGGAAAGATGGTTTTGGTCGTTTAGTATTGGGAGAAAAATGGATATCCCATCACGGTTCACACAAACACCAAAGCACCCGTGGAATTATTGCAACCAATGCTAAAAACCATGATATTACCAATGGTATTTCCGATGGCGATGTTTGGGGGCCTACCGATGTGTATGGCGTTCGGCTTCCTCTTCCGGGAGATTCTCAACCTATTCTTTTAGGGCAAGTGGTGAACAGAAAAGGGAAATTTGACCCAGCGGACATTTTTTACGGAATGAAACCAACAGATAGTGAACTTCCGGCCACCAATGATCAGGGGGTCGATGTCAACAACCCTATGATGCCCATTGCCTGGACCAAAAGCTACCAGTTGCCAGGAGGCAAAAAAGGAAGAGTCTTTACTTCTACCATAGGAGCAGCCAATGATTTACTAATTGAAGGTACCCGTAGACTTTTGGTCAATGGTGTGTATTGGGCGCTAGCGTTACCGGTTCCTTCTAAGGCCAACGTAACTCTTGTAGGCGATTACCAACCTACCACTTACGAGTTTAGAAGCGAAGCCTACTGGCAGAACAAGCAATTAAAAGTAGAAGATTTTAAATAGGATATACAAGCAAAGAATCATTTTAAAGAAAAAAAGGCCTGTAGCGAAATTCGCTACAGGCCTTTTTTAGTAAATAAGCATTATACTATTGTTTTGGCAATCTTTTTTCGGCCATCAGCTTTTTTACCACCTTTTGAAGCTTTTTAGGATTATCGGCATACTTTTCCAAATTGATGATCTCAACTTTTCTAAAATCGACCGGGTGACTTTCGCTTTGAAGGGAAATGGTACCTCCTTTTAACAACGCTCCCTGTTCGGCTCCGTTAACTGGGTCTAATTGTGGTTTTTCATAACGCATTACTTCTTCTCCGTTCACATAGTGTACGATCAAAGAATCGCCCAAGGCCAATATTTCTGCACGTACCCATTGCTCACCATGGTAGGTTTTAGAATTAGAATTAAAACAATGTTGCTTCATTATTTTTCCGTCTTTTTCATATTGTGTTCCAGGTGTACAAAGGTTAGCAGTAGATCGCTCATCTTTGCCGTTACCTCCTAAAAGCTGTACTTCTATAGAGTTAGGAAAATCCTGATCTACGGTCATCTCTGCCGGGTCTTGCCCGTGAATCATGACACCACTGTTGCGGTACGCCCAACCTGGCCCGCCTTTTACTTGGTCTCCAACAAACCTGTATTCTACAGCGAATAAATACGTTGAAAATGGCTTTTCATAAAAAAGATGGCCAAATTGCTCGTCAAAGGTATCGTATTCATCATACCGTACCTGAATATTTCCGTCTTCGACCTTAAAGGTATTAGCAAAGTTTTCGTTTAACTCGTGACCTGTAATTTTAATCTGCCAATTTTTTAGGTCCTTTCCATTAAATAACTGTACCCATTCGGTATGTTTTTTAAAAGAGCTTCCCAAATAAAATACGACCGAACCAATTACCACGGATAAGGCCAAAAGTTTTAATTTAGAATTGTTTTTCATTAAGAGGTGTGTTTATATAATTATACTGAATTCTGATTTTCTATGTTAATTAAGCTCGAAATATACCATATTATCTCCAAAATTATTAGGATAGCGCTAATTAAAATTTCCGTCAAAACACCTATTCCCTCCGTAAAACTCTGGGACCAATCGTAACATAGTTCGGAGAAACCATCCCTACAAAGCGCAAAACAACACCTCTTGCGCTCAGGATCTAACGAATTTAAAAGGAATCTCCCTGTCTAGGTCTCTCTAAAACAAGTGCTTTATTTCTATGGGCGTTCCCCTATCGGGTCGCTCTTTCCGCTGTATCTTTTTTAAGGGTTCCATGGCCCCTTAAAAAAGGATGCCGCTGCAATAGCTAACGCGGGATATCAGTGAACAATAATCATTTAACAATAAAACAAGGTGAACACTGATCAGGGAAGTTCCCATTAGCTCATTGGTCCATGTACATTGAATGCCGCGTTAGGGACCGCGGCGGCATCCCCGCAGCGGAGCAAGGGATATAGACAAGGGCCCGCCCGACGAAGGAGGGAACGCCCAAATAAATACATAGAACGATATAAGTTTAATGATTAATTATCATGATCCGACTTGGGTTTGCTTAGCGATTTACTGAGTTCTTCCAAGGACCTACCTTTGGTTTCGGGCATTATAAAAGCCACAAAAAGCAACTGTAGCACCATCATAAAGGCAAAGAAAGCGAAAACGGTTCCGGCGCCTATGGCCGTGAACAATACGGGGATCATAGATGGTATGATGGCGGCGAGGATCCAGTGAACGGAACTGCCAAAAGATTGGCCCGAACCCCGTAAATGATTGGGGAATATTTCTGAAATAAATACCCAAATAACCGTTCCCTGACCGATGGCGTGCGCGGCAATGAACAAAAAGAGAAATATGGCTACGGCCATGCCTTCCCAATGGAAGAAAAAGGCGCATGACACCAGCGACAAGGACACGATATACCCAAAAGAACCTAGGTACATTAATTGCTTTCTACCAAATCTGTCGATCAGAAAAATGCCTAAGAGTGTAAAAAGTAAATTGGTAACGCCTATGCCTATACTGCTCAGTAAAGCGGTGCTTTCCCCAAGGCCGGATTCCTCTAAAATTCTGGGCGCATAATACAGAAAGGCATTGATGCCCGAGGCCTGATTAAAAAAAGCAATACAAAAGGCAAGGATCAGCGGGAATCGATATTTCTTCATAAAAATACCCTCTCCGGAAGATTTGTTTTCATTTTCCATATTTATTTCCGACATCAATTTAGCCACATCCTGCCCAGGATTAATCAGTTGTAGTACCTGTTTGGCTTCTTCATGCCGCTGCTTGGTCAACAGCCATCTAGGACTCCTAGGAACACCAAAAACAAAGATGGTGTAAATGACAGCTGGTACGGCCTCTACCCCTAGCATCCAGCGCCATGCATTTTCGCCTATGCCGCTAAGCAAATAATTAGACAGAAAAGCGACCAAGATACCAAAGACAATATTAAATTGGTACAGGCCCACCAATTTTCCCCTATCCTTGGCCGGGGCAATTTCGGAAATATACGCAGGTGCTGCAATCGTAGATGCCCCTACCCCCAAACCACCTATAAACCTAAAAGTGGCAAAGGTAATAGGGTCGTTGGAAAAGGCCGAACCTAAGGCAGATACCGAATACAACACCCCGATCCAGATCAACGTTTTTTTCCTTCCCAACCTATTGGCAGGCAGCCCCCCGAACAACGCCCCGACGACGGTCCCCCACAGGGCCATGGCCATGACTACGGTGCCATGGAACACATCTGAAGACCCCCATAACATTTGAAGCTTTTTGTCGGCTCCAGAAATTACTACCGTGTCAAAACCAAAAAGAAAGCCTGCCAAAGCTGCCGTAATAGACCAAACCCATATTTTCTTCATAGAACCTTTAGTATTTATAACCATTTGATAGTCGAAAGCTATGGTAAAAATATTTTAACCATATTACAATATACTATGAAATAGTTAACAATCAGCAGTTTATTAAAAGTTCTCTAAATTTCGTTTGAAAGCCCAGATACTATAAAGAATATTCTAAACTACTTTGACAACAGAAGTACCAACGCCTCGGCAGAATCATTCAATGCCAAGATAAAAGTATTTAGGGCACAGTTCAGAGGTGTTAGAAATATAGGATTCTTCCTTTTTAGGCTCTCCAATATTTTTTCTTAACAACAAAATCCCACAAGTTTTTGACTTGATCCGTTTTAATTCGTTCAATACCATTGTAAGGTTTATCCAAATCCATTACAAACCGATTTTGTACTATTTTAACAACAGAAGCACAAACGCCTCGGCAGAATCATTCAATGCCAAGATAAAAG
>NZ_FQYX01000001.1:0-4670 GCF_900141935.1 Arenibacter nanhaiticus
GCTACACCGGTACCGGTCGCGGTAAAGGAATATTTGTTCCCTGTTGAGGTACATTGATCGGCAGCAAAGGCTGGGGCGGTAACGGTAGGCATGGCATCTGCGGCGATAACCACATCGATCATAAAAGTACAGTCATTGGTATCTTTAACCCACACGTCCCAATTAAGGTTTGTAGCAGGATCTAGGACAGCACTGGCGTTAGCGGTATAGTTCGCAAGAGCCGGAGCCACTCCGTCTTCTACAAAGGCATAGGTATAGGCTGGCGTTCCACCACTTGCTTTTACGGTTACTTGTGCACCAATGTTGCAGTTGGCAGGGACGTTTTTGGTTACCGACAGATTTAAGGCTGCTGCCGGAGATGCAATGGTCACGGTATTGGAAACAATATCACAGAACGGAGTGTCGGTAGCCGTTATTTCTACATAATAATTACCGGCACTCATATTCGGAATGGCCAATACGCCTGGGGCAACACCTGTATTGGTAATCGTAGTTGAGGTTCCATTGCTGTAGAATACCTCATAGGAATAGTTTCCGGTGTAACCGCTCAGGTTAATCTCCACTTCACCGTCATTACCGCCAAAACAACTTACTGCTTGCGTAGCGGTAGCGTTTACCTTTATGGTGTTATAAGGAGCGACTGTATAGGGCGCTGTAGTGAAATAACACCCGGTCACATTATCGGTCACCCTAAAGGTATAATCCCCCGTAGTGGTCAGCTCATAGGTAGCAGTAGCGCCTGCTACCGAAGTCTGTGTACCTATCGGATTACCCAAAGGCAACAATTCATAGGTAAAGTCGCCCGATCCACCGGTTACGGTTAATAGTACCTCTTCGTCATTATCACAAGTAATGGCAGTTTGTTGGGCTACGGTTACATCGGTAATAGTGGGTAATGGATTTATAGTCACCGTATCCGTATCGGTACATCCGTTAGCGTCTTTGACGGTAACATTAAAAGATTGACTGACACCGGTATCGGATATATTAAAAGTATTGGAAGCAAAGAAATTTATGCCATCAATACTGTATGTATAAGGAGCTGTCCCTGTTGTAGGAATATCAGCTGTAATCACCGCTTGTGATACGGAATTGTCGGCTGCACAGGCAAAATTGGTGGCACTGGCGCTCGCCACTAATTCACTAGGTTCGTCAATAGTAAAGGGAAGGTCCGTTTTACAAAGTCTTACAGACCTGACCCGTACGATATAATCGCCCTGAGATAGGTTTTTAAAAACATTGGAAAACCTTGGTAAAGATAATGGGGTCAAACCTGTACTATCAAATAATTGATAGGTGTAGGGCGGATTGTCCATACTCGGGTCTAGGTTCACGATAATTGAACCATCATTGGCACCATAGCAACTAATATCTTTTATCTCTCCAATTGCGGCAACTACGGCCTTTGGAACCTCTAAGGTAATTTCTACAGAGGCATCACAACCCACGGCAACATTATCATATACATATGCTCTATAGGTTCCTGGGGTAAGACCACTGAATGTAGGAGATATTTGCTTAGGTCGAATGATATTGTCTGATGTATCCCTGAGCTCAAATCTGTAATTTAATATGTTACCGCCATAAGCTTTTAGCTTAATTTCCCCGTCATCCATAAGTAAGGCATCACAGGATGGCGTTACCGATACTTCGGCAGATAATGAGGTTGGAGGGTAGATATCTATATTTTGCGTGTTGCCACAACCATTGGCATCCCTAATGATTACGGTATGGGTTCCAGAACTTAATCCGGTAAAACTAAATGTATTTGGCGCACCAGAGAAGGTCACTGGCTGAAATGCACCACCATCCAAGCTAAGGAAATACGGTTGTACTCCAGCATTGGTCAATTCCACTTCAATAGTAAAATCACCTTCTACTGTCGCACATTGGTTGGGTACCGATAAGCTAATGGCCGGAGAAGGATCTTCAACAACGGTGACAGCAACAGATTGTATACAATTGTTAGCATCTTTAACATATACCCTATAGGTTTCTGCGTTATTATTAAATATTCCTGTGGTATTGGTTCCTGTCCATGTTGTTGCGGTAGGAGCCACTGCCGAAGCCAATTCCAATTGGAATAAGTATGGGCCCTGCCCGTATTTTGCCTTGGCCGTAATAGTCCCTGAATTATTTTTACAGCTATTGGCATTTGTAGCCGTAGCCGTAATCTCTAATGAGGCAGGAGACTGCTCTATTATAAAGGTGTCAGACGCGCTAACACAACCAGCACCATTAACTTCGGTGAATAATATATAATAGTCACCTGGAGCAATACTACTCAAGGTTTCGGTTCTTGAAGCACCTGGTATAAGGGCTGTGGAACTACCGGAAATTCCGGTGGAAGTATGGGTTGTTGCATTGAAAATTTCAAAGTCTACCTGAGTACCGGTATAACTGTGAAAGGTAAATTCTACGGTACCGTCCGCAGCACCAAAGCAACTTACATTGGTAGCAGCATCTACGGTTGATATTAAGGAGGAGCTAGATGCAACTGGTACGGTCGCTTCTTGGGTATATTCGCAAGCGGTGTCGGTATCGTACACCACAAAGGTATAGGTAACCCCAGGGGTTAAGCCTGTAAAATTATGGGAATTATCCGGTGCAGGAAAGGCATCCTCGGGGTACCAAGCCGGATCGGCCGCATTAAATGCAGGTGCCGGAAAGATGGCAAAATAGAAAGTTCCTGTTCCTAAGGTTCCATTACTTGCAGCAGCTTCTACCAACATTTCACCACTTCCAGGAAGACATCCCGCAGCACCAGAGGTTGTTATAAGAACATCTGGACCGGTGGTAATCGTTACTGTAGAAGTATTTTCACAACCATTACTGTCAATTATCCTAATAGTATAATCACCAAAATTGAGCCCAGAGAAAGTATGGTCATTTGTCCCGGATGCCGTATCATAGGAATCGGTATAGGAATAATCATTGTTGTTTATTTCATAGATATAAGTCGATGTTCCACCACTGGCATCAACTGTAATGGTGCCCATAATGTTTGAGGTTGCAGAACAAGATAAGTTTGTGTGTGTAATATTGGGGGTTATTGCCGTAGGTTCTGAAATTGTTTCATTGGTTGTTACAGAACATCCCTTATCATCGGTCAAGGTAATTTGATAATCTCCGGCCGGTAATCCATTGGTCCGGTTACCATAATCGGTACCTGAAATAGTTTCTAAAATCTGAATGGTATACGGAGCCACCCCCACACTAGTATCAACAACAATGTCTAATGATCCTGTATTGTCCCCATTACAAAGGACATGGGTAGGGGTTACGCTTGTAATAACAGGATTGTTGGCCGGTGTAACGGTCACTGTGTTAGATTGCGTAATACAACCTCTGGAGTCGGTTATTCTAAACCTATAAGTACCTGCAGTAGCGCTACTATACGGGAAGCCACCTGTATAGGCCACATATCCAGCACCGTTTACATTTACTTCGTAGGTATAGGCAGGATAGCCACCACTTACGGCTACATTTATTTCGGCATTTGGACTAACAGAACAGTCAAGGTCCTTTGTAAGCACGGCATTGGCAGTAAGTTCTGGTTCAATAGTGAACTGTACGGTATCTGTACATCCATTGCTATCCATAACCGTAAAGTCATAGGTAGCGGGAGTTAGGTCTGCAAATGTATTAGAAGTCTGGGTTGGACCACCGTTGATACTGTAATAATAAGGAGCTTTTCCTGCACTGGCACCTACCACCACTGTGGCAAGTTTAGAAGAGGAATAGCAAAGGTCAGATGTGGCATCTATACTGGCAATGGGATTGGCAGGAGTTGTAATATCAAAAGTATCTGTTAAGACACATCCACCGGCATCGGTAACACGGATGGTATAAGTTCCATCTTGGCTAAGTCCAGTGAAGGTATTGTTTGCTTGTGGACCTAAAACAGTACTGTCTGGTTGTTCAATTTCATAGATATATCCTCCCCAGCCATCGGTAGCCGTAATAGTCACGGAACCATCATCGAGGCAGGTTTTAGGGCTTACTACATGCGTAAAGGCCATGGCCGCTACTGGCTCATTAACGGTAACAGTAGCTGTATCGGTACAGTTGGTGGTATCATCAGTCACCGATATGGTATAATTACCGGCTAAAAGACTATTAAAGTTTAGGGAATTGCTAGCGATACCAGTTTGTGACGGTATAGTCGTTGGTCCGCTTACCGAATAGCTATAAGTAGTCGTAAATCCGGTTACCTGATACTGAATACTACCATCGGCACTGCCTTGGCAACTGACGTCTTTGGTTGAATTTCCTGTAACGTCTATAGGAGCTACTGGTGTTATGGTAAAGTTTTCGTCGTAGAAACACCCTTTGGCATCGGTCACCCTAAAAGTATAGGTATCCGGGGCCAGGTCGGTAAATATATTGTTGTTGCCGTTGGCCACAGCGGCTGGGGCAATAATTTCATAGGTCAAAGCGCCGCTTCCTCCAGTTACCGTAAGCGTCACATCGGAAGTTTGGGTTGGGCAGTTTGGCGCCGTTGCACTAAAAGTAATATCGGTCGGCGGGGTCAGGGGGTCAATGGTGATAGGCCTGGTGGCAGTACAATCATTGGCATCCTTAACGGTAAGGGTATAATTCCCGTCCTTAAGTCCAGCAAAAGAATTGGATGCACCAAAATTGGTGCCGTCAATGCTATAGGTATAGGG
>NZ_FQYX01000001.1:4785-303549 GCF_900141935.1 Arenibacter nanhaiticus
ACCAGCGGCCAATCCGCTATAGGAAATTTGGTTGCTAAAGGCGCCTCCATTAAAAGCTACCTGGTAAGGAGAAGCTCCAAAATTGGCATCGATTAGGATATCGACCCTTCCATCGTTTCCTCCGTTACAACTTACATCGGCAACGGTTTCCGTGGCTTGCGGGTTACTGATGGGGGCAATGGTAATTTCCGCAGTTTGGGCAATACAGCCTTCGCTATCGGTAATCTGGAATTGGTAGGTGCCAGCTGCAGGGGCGGTATGGGAAAAGGTATTTACACCTGCTCCTAAAGCAGTAGCAGGACCATATCCAGCTCCGTCAATATTGACGCTATAGCTATAGTCGGCATACCCACCACTAATGGCAATGTCTATCTGGGCATCGGTAGGGGCAGAGCATGTAAGTTCTTTGCTCACTGCAGCCGTTGCGCTGAGTTGCGGGGCAATAGTGATGGTATTCGATACGGCAGTACACCCGTAAGAATCTGTTATGGTTACTTGGTGGTTTCCTGGTGTTAGGTTGTTAAATACGTTGCTGTTTTGGTTGGGACCTCCGTTTAAACTGTACACATAAGGGGCAACTCCATTGGCAGGGGTAGCAGTCAGGCTAACTCCTGTCCCCGGAACATAACAAAGGTCTGTGGTTGCAGCTAGGGAAACAGTCGGACTTTGAGGATTTGCGATCGAAAAAGTATTGGAAACTTCGCATCCGTTGGCATCCCTAACGGTAATGGTATAATCTCCGGCCGTATTGATAGGGTTAAAGACATTACTATTTTGATAGGCATACACAACTCCCAAAGAGGCTTCGGACAATTGGTATTGGTAGCCTCCCCATCCGCCAGTAGCTGTAGCAGTTGCCGAAGCATCGGTGGTACAGGTCAATGGGGTTAGGGTATGGCTTACGCTTAAGGCCGCTGGCGGATCTGAAACCGTAGCAGTATTGTTTATGATACAATTGGTAGTATTATCGGTTACCGTTATGGTATAATCTCCTGCGATAAGGCCCGTAAAATCTTGTGTAGTGCCAGATTGGGCAGTTCCGCTTTGAACCACTGTCATGGCGCTATCGGTAAGGGTATATTCATAGGTAGTAGCAAAATCATTGATGGTAAAGCGTAGCTCGCCATCATTGCCACCCATACAGCTTACCTCGCTAATGACCTGTGAACTTACGGTCATAGGAGCTACTGGTGTTATGGTAAAGTTTTCGTCGTAGAAACAGCCTTTGGCATCGGTCACTCTAAAAGTATAGGTATCCGGGGCCAGGTCGGTAAATATATTGTTGTTGCCGTTGGCCACAGCGGCTGGGGCAATAATCTCATAAGTCAAAGCGCCGTTTCCTCCAGAAACCGTTAGGGTCACATCGGAAGTTTGGGTTGGGCAGTTGGGCGCCGTTGCACTAAAACTAATATCGGTCGGCGGGGTCAGGGGGTCAATGGTGATAGGCCTGGTGGCAGTACAATCATTAGCATCCTTAACGGTAAGGGTATAATTCCCGTCCTTAAGTCCAGCAAAAGTGTTGGATGCTCCAAAATTAATACCATCAATACTATAAGTATAGGGAGCGGTTCCTCCAACAAGAGATTGAACCTCAACACTGGCATCCTGGGTACAGGTATACTCTAAGATCTGAACGGCATCAAAACCAATGGCTGCCGGTTCGTTTACGGTCACTGATTTTATAACGGTACATCCCTTGCTGTCCTGTACGGTATAGGAATAGGTCCCAGCGGCCAATCCGCTATAGCTCGTATTGTTGTTAAACCCACCTCCCTCAAAATTTACCTGATAAGGAGCCGCACCAAAACTGGCATCGATTAGGATATCGACCCTTCCATCGTTTCCGCCGTTACAACTTACATCGGCAACGGTTTCTGTGGCTTGTGGAGCACTGATCGGGGCAATGGTAATCTCCGCAGTTTGGGCAATACATCCTTCGCTATCGGTGATCTGGAATCGGTAGGTCCCAGCTGTGGTGGCGGTATGGGAAAAGGTATTTGCACCTGCTCCCAAAGCGGTAGCAGGGCCATATCCGGTACCGTCGACATTTACGCTATAGCTATAGTCGGCATACCCACCATTGATTGCAATATCAATTTGGGCACCGGTAGGGGCAGAGCATGTAAGTTCCTTGCTCACTGTGGCCGTTGCGCTTAGTTGCGGGGCAACGGTAATGGTATTCGATACGGCGGTACACCCGTACGCATCGGTAATGGTTACTTGATGATTTCCTGGGGTTAGATTGTTAAATACGTTGCCGTTTTGGTTGGGACCTCCGTTTAAACTGTACACATAAGGGGCAACACCATTGGAAGCCGTAGCGGTAAGGCTAACACCGGTTCCCGGAACATAACAAAGGTCTGTGGTTGCAGCCAAGGCAACGGTTGGACTCTGAGGATTTGCAATCGAAAAAGTATTGGAAACTTCGCATCCGTTGGCATCTCTAAGGGTAATGGTATAATCCCCAGCAGTACTGATAGGGTTAAAGACATTGCTATTTTGATAAGCATATACAACACCCAAAGAGGCTTCGGACAATTGGTATTGGTAGCCTCCCCATCCGCCAGTCGCAGTAGCAGTTGCCGAAGCATCGGTGGTACAGGTCAATGGGGTGATGGTATGGCTTACGCTTAAGGCTGCTGGCGGATCTGAAACCGTAGCAGTATTGCTTATGATACAATTGGTAGTATTATCGGTTACCGTTATGGTATAATCCCCTGCGATAAGGCCGGTAAAGTCTTGAATAGCGGTGGATTGAGCGGTACCGCTTTGTACCACGGCCATGGCGCTATCGGTAAGGGTATATTCATAGGTAGTCGCAAAATTACCGATAGAAAATCTCAGTTCCCCATCGTTACCCCCCATACAGCTTACTTCACTGATGACCTGTGAACTTACGGTCATGGGAGCTACTGGCGTTATGGTAAAGTTTTCGTCGTAGAAACACCCTTTGGCATCGGTAACCCTAAAAGTATAGGTATCCGGGGCCAGGTCGGTAAATATATTGTTGTTGCCGTTGGCCACAGCGGCTGGGGCAATAATCTCATAGGTCAAAACGCCGCTTCCTCCAGTTACCGTAAGCGTCACATCGGAAGTTTGGGTTGGGCAGTTGGGCGCCGTAGCACTAAAAGTAATATCGGTCGGAGGGGTCAGGGGGTCAATGGTGATTGGTCTAGTAGCGGTACAATCATTGGCATCCTTAACGGTAAGGGTATAGTTCCCGTCCTTAAGTCCAGTAAAGGTATTGGATGCGCCAAAAGTGGTACCGTCAATGCTATAGGTATAAGGGGCGGTACCACCAGCGACACTCTGTGCTTCAACGCTGCCATCTTGGATACAAGTGTACTCTAAAATCTGTACGGCATCAAAACCAATGGCTGCCGGTTCGTTTACGGTCACTGATTTTATAACGGTACATCCCTTGCTGTCCTGTACGGTATAGGAATAGGTACCAGCGGCCAATCCGCTATAGGAAATTTGGTTGCTAAAGGCGCCTCCATTAAAAGCTACCTGATAAGGAGAAGCTCCAAAATTGGCATCGATTATTATATCGACCCTTCCATCGTTTCCGCCATTACAGCTAGTATCGGCAACGGTTTCTGTGGCTTGTGGATTGCTGATGGGGACTATGGTAACCTCCGAAGTTTGGACAACACAGCCTTCGCTATCGGTAATCTGGAATTGGTAAGTACCAGCAGCGGTAACGGTATGGGAAAAGGTATTTACACCTGCTCCTAAAGCAGTAGCAGGACCATATCCGGCTCCGTCAATATTGACCCTATAACTATAATCGGCATAGCCACCATTGATTGCAATGTCTATTTGGGCATTGGTAGGAGCGGAGCATGTAAGTTCCTTGCTCACTGTGGCCGTTGCGCTTAGTTGAGGGGCAACGGTAATGGTATTCGATACGGCAGTACACCCGTACGCATCGGTAATAGTTACTTGGTGGTTTCCTGGGGTTAGGTTGTTAAATACGTTGTTGTTTTGGTTGGGACCTCCGTTTAAACTGTACACATAAGGGGCAACTCCATTGGCAGGGGTAGCGGTAAGGCTAACACCGGTTCCTGCCATATAGCAAAGGTCGGTAGTTGCCGCTAGGGAAACAGTTGGGGTGGTCGGTGCAGTAATGTCAAAAGTATCCGTTATCGTACAGCCACCTGCATCGGTAAGGCTGATGGTATAGGTCCCTGTTTGGGTTAGACCGGTGAATACGTTGCTGGCCTGTGGGCCTAGAATAGTTGTGTCTGGTTCTTCAATCTGATAAACGTACCCTCCCCATCCATCGGTAGGGGTAATAGTTACGGATCCGTCAGAAGAACAGCTTAATGGCCTTGTTGAAAAAGAGAATGCCAGGGGCGCTGTGGGTTCACTAACGGTTAGGGTAGTAGTATCCGTACACAAGGTAGTTTCATCGGTTACGACTATGGTATAATCCCCAGCACTAAGACCTGTAATGTTTATGGCAGAAGTCGTTTGCCCTGTTATAGCGGCTCCACCATTGATACTATATTGATAGGAATTATTAAAATTTGCAACATTAAAATCGAGGGCTCCATTATTACCGCCAAAACAACTAACATTATTTACTAAGCTACCCGAAACAGCGATATAATTGATATCGGTTATGGTGTAGGTTTCAGTATAGGTACAATTATCTATATCGGATACCTCAAAAGTATAGGTGCCCGGAGAGAGGTTGTTAAAAGTCGCGGTAACCCCATCTGAAGAATCTGGGTTTAGTATAGATGGACTTATGATTCTATATATTAAAGCGCCATTGCCCCCTGTAGTACTTACCGAAACCTTAGAGGTAGGAGTAGCACAGGTTATCTGGCTAGCAGCAAAACTCATGTTCAATGGCGGGTCAAGAGGCTCTATAATTAGTTGTGGCAGGGAAACAGGGCAACTAGGGGTGTTAATATCCCTGAAAACAGGGGTATAGTTGCCTTCAGAAAGATTAGAAAATATGGGAGAGGAAACAAAATTTACCCCATCTAAACTATATTCATAAGTGCCAGAACCTCCGGTCGCTCCATCAAATGTTATAATACCATCTTGGATACAGGAGAAATCTTGGGTTATAGATGCCGTAGCATTTAGTTCGGTAGCTGCATTAATAGTAAGATCATATTCATAATCACAACCTTTGTTTCCTTTTTTCAATCTCACAAAAAGGGTATAATCTCCAGGGGCTAGATTAGTAAAGTTGTTTTGTGGTACATACGTAATTCCGTCTAAACTATATAACAAGGTATACCCATTAGAACTGATAACATTAACTCTAATTGTTCCATCATTGTTTTCGAAACAAGTCTCATCTGAAACTATAACATCGTAATCTGCCTCTTCATCCAAGGTTATGGTAACAGGGTTGGAAATAGCCATACAATTGTTCTCGTCCAAGACCACATACTCATAAGTTCCCTGGTCCCCATTTTTCACATCAAAAATGACTGAAGTTTGAAATTCCGAGCCAGGTATTTCGCTAACGTCGTTATATAGGGGGCCTCCTATACCTTTGTCATCAACATAACTCCATATGGCGTAATAATATTTACCACTGCCCCCAGCTCCTTTTACTTGTATGTTTCCTTCTTTACAACTTACGTTTTGGGATACTACTGCAGTGGCTCTTAAATTAGAACTTGCGGTTATGGAAACTGCTTGGAAATAGGAACAACCATCATCCGTGGTGGCAATCACGGTATAATCGCCAACGTTTACCGAATTAAAGGTGTAATTATTGTCATCGGCAGGGCCGTAGGAGTCTATTAAAGTTCCGTTTTGCCTTATTTCATAGTAATATTGAGGATCTACATCGTTTATGGAAATACTGATAGTCCCTTTATCGGTTGGACAAATGGGGTTGGTAGAAGAAACATCAACGGAAAAATCTCGTTGGAAAATATCGATGCTACTGGCTACAAAAATACATGGATTGGTCGCTACATTCTGTTGTCTGATATATACATTGTAGGATCCAGGGGCAGTAATATCAAAAACACCTGAGGTATTGGAAGCGCTCCAATCGTTAGCATCCAAGCTATATTCATAACTTCCCGGAACATTGGTAATGGTAATCTTACCAGGACTGTTACAGATAATGTCTTTTTTTAGTACCTGAGGATTTAGAACATTTTCATAAACCTTAAAAGGAAATCTGTTTGAACAGCCATTTTGATAAGATACTATAAACCTATACTCACCTGGTTCTGTAGCGGTAAAATCTTCTGTGGTAGCTACTGTCACCCATGAACAAGTATTATTGGTATTGGCACAGTTTTCGGAACTTTGGGCCGTACAACTGGCCTCGTCCAATTTTTGCCAAGCAAATGAAACAGCATCGGTAAAAGTAGTTTCAATAAATCGCTCATCATTGACCCCACAAAGAAAAATTTTCGGCAATTTGGAACCGTCATTGGGACAGGTATCCACAACATCGGCATAGGGAATGATCGGATTGGCTACATTATTGGTAAATGGAATAACATTAATCGTTTCATCGAAGCTCAAGCATGGGGCTGGGGCTGTTTTGTGAACGGTATAGGTTCCTACTTGTGTGACTACCAAGCTTTGCTGGGTTCCTACGATATTGCCATTTTCATCTTTCCATTCATAGGTTGTAAAACCGTTTCCAGCGGTTAGGGTGGTATTGGCACCACATAGGTATTGTTCCCTATTGAAATTACAATCGTCTAAATCCACCAAAAAATTGGTAGCTCCTGGAACAGAATACCCACAATTATCAAAATGAGATACACTGGGGTCGTCCGTAATAACATAGTTGTTAAATTCTCCTTGATAGGTAGAATAAGCTGTGTTTTGGATTACATTAGAACAGGCATCACGTAGGCTATAGCAATCTTCAACGACCTTCACTTTTAGTTTAATAGTGTATCTAGGGTCTCCTTTTTCTACGAATACATTTGGAATCGAAAATTTAATTTCATGGGTAGCTGGGTCGTAGGTATAGGTTATGGCCTGGCCGTTAATAGGTGAGGGAAGTACCAGATCACTGGGAACAAAATCTACGTTGGACGGTAAAACATCCCGAATGGAAAAGTTTTGAGCATTATCATTTCCGGAGTTTTGGAACCGCAGCATATAGTACATTTCTTGTCCCAGTACTACATTGGCATTGGCAATATCGTTCCCATTAACATCTTCTACATTTTTAAGCAGATTAATTTCTGGTTCAATAATTTCAATATTAAAGGAATTGAAGAAGGGATAGTACTGATCGCCGTTAGAGGTAAACCTAAAAGTGGCTGCAGTTTCTGAGTTGGGGATGACGGAATTTGCAGGGTTGTCCAATTTAAAGATATCGGTATCGTAGCCTAGGGTATTATTACTGTTTGGATTTCGATTAGTGGTTAAAACACCATTAAGCGTTATGTTACTATTAAAAAAGTTATTACCAGGGTTGGTGGCATTGCTGATTTGTGTATAGCTTGCTTTGCTAGCGGCTTTAATATATAATTCATCCCCAGTAATCCTAAAATCACCTTCAAGGGCAGCGGCACCGATATGGGCATTAACAGGTCCGGCAGGAATTGTATTAAATCCTGAGTAATTAAGCTCTACATTGGAATTATCACTGTTTACCCTGGCAAAACCATCGAAAGTAGTAATAGATTTTCCGGTGAGGGTAGGGTTTTCATACACAAGGACCATTGTCCAACCAGCGGAAGCCCCACCCCCCAATTCACCAGTAACGGCCCTAACATTGGCAATGGTATATTCCCCTTGGGCATCGGCCAAAGGGGTTATTAACCCAGTAATGTCTGCATAACAGGCATAGGGGCTGTTGTCTCTCATGGATGAAATACCGCTGGTATAACCATCGTAAAGGACTTCGTCTGCGGTAATATCGACATAGGTGCCTGCGGGCACCTTTAATTTTACTCGGTTAAAATCTGCTTGCCTATTGGTACCTATACTTTGACCGGCCCTTTCACTAGGGTAGGTAGCAGACCAATAGAGGCCGGCATAAACAATCCTATTACAATCGGCCTGCGGATAGGTGAGGGTAGCACTACTAGAACTAAAGGTCGATGGGTCGTTGTCCACATCAATATATTGCATATCCTTATTATCATTGTAATTATTGGCTCCACCAGTTTCATGATTACCATTGTTATTGGTGCTCAAATTGTTGTAAGCATCATTGGGTTCGGTGGAGTTAGTACCACCATCCCTATTCAGGATATTATTGGCAATAAAGGTTAGATCGCCTTTAAGATTGTTTTGATAACGAACTTCAAAGGAATTATACTCTTGGGAAATACCGGTATAGCTCAAGAGGATTACCGTAGCCAGAATTAAGTTGGAGAATAATTTTAATTTCATTGTACAAGTAGGTTAAGGCTCTTAATTTGGGATATGCGGTTTCAAAAATCTCTAGGGATTCTGAATCTTAGTTATCAGTAACCGAGGTGGAATTCTTTGTGAAAATCCTAGTTTTAGTTACAAACGCTTGACGTTCAATAACAAATATTGACTTTAATACTGAGGACAAGAAGTTATTGTTGTAGCGTGGTTTATTTCTGTTGTGAAATGCATTTTTTGTATGGTGATAGCTTTTTTCTCACAGAAATTTTAGCCTAAAGATGTTAGTTCGAAGGCTGTTTTGAAGTACTATAGAAAGGATATCGTTAATTGTAACTAACTGATAATAAATGTATTAAATATGTTTAATTCGGAAGAGAACCTTTTGTCTATAGTTTTGAACGCTTCATCGGGTTGGAGAAAAAACAGTGGTCCAATTAGTAATTTTAAGCTCGGCAAGTACTTTGTTTTTTCTTCCTATTGTTACAAGTAGGATGATTAAAAAAAGGGAATTCCTTTTTGGGAATCTTTTAAAGTGGCTATAGCCATGGCAATTTTATTTTTCAATGGATATAAAGAGGACAATGATAACAAGTTCGATAGGTTTTTAAGTCTTTTAAATTTAGGTTTTACATTTTGGGGCCCAACAGACATAATTTCTTAAGTGATGCCATTGGGGGTTACCCGCATAATCCACATCTTTTCCGTATAGGTGTCATTGAGTTTAGAGTAATAGGACACCAAAGCATTGTTCCAAGATTCGTGTTTTTTTAAGTAAACATACCGATAGTTATTATCGGGGTTAATAAAATAGCTGGCACTTAGTCCTTGGGCATTGAGTAGTTTTACAAATTTATTGGCATTGTTGGCATTGGCAAATACATTCACGATAATGTAATAACCGGTCCCTACACCATCTATCTTAAACATTTTAGCCTTGGGATCGTTTGCTTTCACCTTGTCTTTTACCACTACGTTTTTCTGTAGTTCATCGGGGCTATAGCGCGATGATTTTTCTTTTATTTTATGAACATTGTTCACATAGGCCTTATCGGTATCGCTGCTATTGTCTACGTTCATAATCCACATATCACCTGTATAGTTGCCATCCATACTAGATTTATGAGCCGCTAAGGCCTCTTGCCAAGTATTATAACGCTCCAGGTATACATACTTGAGAGAATTGCTGGGGTTCTCAAAGTAATCGGCCCTAAGGCCTTCTTGGGCAAGGCTGTTGACAAACTGGTTCAGGTATTTCTCGCCTTTGTATACATTGGCAACTAGGTAATAGCCTTCGCTCACCCCGGGGAGATCCCTGAATTTTTTACTTTTTATCTGATGTTGTTTTGCAATTTTCGTGAATTCGTCCGCTTCGGTTAGGGTATTGTTTTGGGAAGGACGATTTTTTTTGATATCGGCCTTGGCCGGTACTATATCTTTTGGGATCCCGGCGGTAACCATACTGTTTGGTCTTTTATTGGAAGTATTGGTTTTCTTGGCCAATGTTGCGTTTTTGTCTGCAGCATTAAACAAAAATATCTCTTGGGCCTTATTTTCCAAATCGGGACGTTTTCCCTGGGTTTCGTTCCTTACCATCTGCATCACCATTTCGAATCTACGCTCTAGGTCTTTTTGGCGATTTTGCTCTAGGGAATCCTGGCGAAACATCAGTTCTGCCAATATTTCATCATTTTCGGCCAATGCCTTTTTAAGTTTTTCAATTTCCAGATCGCGCAAGCTTGGGGCGTCTTCGGTATGTTTTTCTTCTGCTACCAGTTCATTGTCTTTTTCTTCGAGCATTACCCTATCCTCGGTGAGGGTAGGGGTTATAGAAAAGGCAAAGGATATTTCGTGTGTCAACCCCAGGTTGTCAAAATTATTGGTCATTCCTTTTTCCATGGTATAGCCTATCGATACTCTTCGGTTTAGATTAAACCCTATTCCGGCCGAGGCGCCGTAGAAGCTATCATAACCTCCTTGCAACCATCCCAGTTTTGGCAAATCAAGAATAAGACTTCCTCCCAATACCACCTCTTCTTTTCCCATGGCCCTCACGCTGGCCAAGGGCATTAAACGGGCTTCATGAAGAAGTCCACCCTCATTTTTAAACTGATGGGTATATTGTAAGTGGGCAGAGAAGGTTTTTTCTTTAAACTGCGTATTGGAAATATTTTCGCTAATGTTATAGTCGAATAAATTTTCGGCAAAAACACCAAAATCAAATTGGTTAAAGGAAAGGTTAAACCCAGGTTGAAAACTAAGCAAAGAACCTTCCTGCAAGCCGTTTAAGGCAGGATCGTTCTGGTCCAATGCATTAGCACGCCCCCGGTCGAATCCGCTATTGTAATAGGCTAAATTGGCCCCAAAGGTAAAATTGCTGTTGTCGGATAACTTTATACCATAGGCATAGTTGGCCATTACGCCATAATTGGAAATTAATCCTTCACGCTGGGAAAAAAGACTGAGCCCCAATCCGCTTCTATCATTCATTCTACCACTGTAGCTCAAAAAATAATCCTGATTGTTATCGCTAAATGATACCGATTGGTTTCTGTGCAATAGGTTGATATACGACTTGTCTTCCCGCACCGTTGAAAAAGTAGGGTTAATTAAAAATCGGTTGAATTTTAATAAATTCTGGGAAGGGACATTATATTTTAAGGTAGGGTTTTCTTCTTGGGCATCCAGGGTAGGAAGGGCCAATAGGAAAAGGAATAGTATAAGATAGTTTTTGCTGCGCATGGTGGGTTAACGAATAACGGTTATAGTACCTTGTTTTAAAATTTTCTTGGCTTTTTGAATGGTATAATAGAAGACCATGTTTTGTTTAGGAAAGATGGTAGTGGCTTGTGGCCAGTCATTATTGTATTGAAATTGGTTAAAAACCTCTTCTCCTTTATGGTTATAAATAATAACGTTTATCTCTGGGTCTTTAGTATAGGTGTTAGGGAGAACCCACTGATCGTTATAGCCGTCTCCGTTTGCCGTAACAACATTTGGAATGCTAAATGTATCTTGGTGACTCACGCTAAAGCCCTTGCTTATTTGACAGCCATTAAGGGTGGCCAACAAGGTATAATTCCCTTCTCTACTAAGTTCAATTTCGTCTGTAGTGCTCAACAAGGTTTGGTCTTGGTAGTACCAAGCATAACTATCGGCCCCCCTAGCGGTGATGGTTTTACTGCTCCCTTCCCTAATAACCACTTCATTGTTAGTGATGTTCAGGCTAATAAGGGACTCGTCCATAGGTTTTATGGAGATGTTATTGGAGACCAAAGTACACCCGTTTTCTAAAAGCTCAAGAGAATAGGTTCCCGGGCTATTTACGGTTAAAACGGTACTCGTCTGGTGTAGGTTTTTGCCATCTTTCAACCAGTTAAATGTGGCTCCATTTAGATCGGTTGCTGTGCCGATACTAATTTCGGAACTATCGTTACAAAGTACCGTTGTTGCAGCATTTATGGTAAGGGCTTCATTGGTCATAAGAATTACATCCAGGGTATTGGAAGTGGGATTATAACCGTCTAAGTTTGCCACCAGTGTGTAGTTTCCATTTTCTTCAGAAGTGGTCAGGCTAATATTTTTTCCTGTCTCACTACTTATCGGTATTCCGTCCTTTTCCCATTGATAGGTAAAAGAGTTGACTAAGTCCAAGGTCACATCGGCCCTTGTACCATTTGGCAAAAGCGCGGTAATGGTGTCGACCTCCAAGACAATACTAGTATTATTGCAGTCGGTATATTCTGCGGCGTAGGCAATGCTTAGTTCGAAGGACGTAGGAGGGCTTATAAGAATCTTTTCAGAAATCTTTTCCGAGGTACATGCACCTCCGTTTTGGGTAACCTCCAAATAATATTCGCCAATAGCATTGGCCAAATACGTTTTGTCGGTAGCCCCTGGAATGGCAATATTGTCCTTATACCATTGGTAAGTGGGGGTGTTGGCATCGGTGGTGGCCGATAATAAGCTGGTTTTTCCCGGCAGTAAAACGAGGGGGCCGGTCTTGTCTAGAGCGACCGTAAAATCATTTTCCAAGGTGATATTGATCCCTAAGGAACGTTCCATACAAATGCGATCGCCATCTATTTCGACCGAATATTCCCCTTCAAAGCCTACTGAATTGGCATCCACGGTATAGTTATAGGCATCTACGATGGGGGCGGTTATAGGGAAGCCGTTCTTATACCAGGTATAGGTATAACCTTGGTCTTTAATATTGCTTTCTAGGACTAGGGATTCGCCACTGCACAATATGGTTTTTGGGGGAGGATTAATAGCAATCCCCATACTACTGCCTTTTTTAATCTTTATACTATTGGATAGGGTATTGGCCGATCCGGAACAACTGGTCCCGTAATCAACTTCCACCATATAAATTCCGGGTATGTCTATGCTAATAGCACTGCTTTTTTCACTTAACAACGTGCCGCTGCGATACCATTTATATTGATAATTGCCAGGATGGCTTACGTTGTGTACTGCTAAGGTGATACTATTTCCGCTGCATAGGTCTATACGGCCACCAGCGGGGATAGTACCGTTGGCGTTTTGGCTGATGAGCAGGGAAGATTTAAAATCTATATAATACATCTCAAAGGAATCCGAGGCTGGACTTATTTTAGCCGGACTGGTGCTTCGCACCCTGAATCTATAGGCTTCTCCACGGGTATCTGTAGGCAAGGAAAACTTGATGTCAAAGTTAAAATTCGTATTTTTATCAGAGACCTTTGCCAATTCGGTGGGTGAACCAAAATTGCCGGATGCATCGGAGAGTTCTAATATAAACTGGTTATCGGCGTTTACGGTTGGCAACCAGGTAAAATTTACATAGTATTCGTTAAAATCTGCCGACGCACAGGCGGCCGTCCAAATAGAATTCCCTGCTATAGTAGGATTATCTGCCGGAGTGGGTTTGTTCAATGTTTGCCCAAATAAGGAGGCGGCACCTAAAAAAAGGTAACAGAGAAAAAGGAACGGAAGGCTGTTTTTAAGGCTCGGTGTCATAATATATGGTGGTTTGGGCCACTGTTGGTGAATCGTTTGTAGGGTTGCCTACTGAAAACCATGGGCAGTGGTTTGGGGTCCATGATGGCAGCAAAAAAAACTGTATCCCCGATTTTTTCGCTGTTGCCTAACAAATATGGAGAATGGACAAGGCTTATTAAAGTTTAAGTTGTAAGGCTAAATAAATGTGTTGTGAAAAGGGCTTTCTTGTATGGTATACGCTTTTTATAGTACGCTTTATCTGCATTTTATATACATTTGTGCAACAAAAAAAAGAATATGAGTGAAGGGTCAAAATCGCTGAATTTTATAGAGCATATTGTAGAGGAAGATTTAAGCAATGGTTTTGCAAAAGAGAAGCTTCGTTTTCGTTTTCCACCAGAGCCCAATGGGTATTTACACATTGGTCATGCGAGTTCTATTTGCCTTAATTTTGGATTGGGCTTACGGTATAAAGCTCCGGTAAATCTTCGTTTTGACGATACCAATCCTGCCAAGGAAGAGCAGGAATATGTCGATGCTATCAAAAGAGATGTAGAATGGTTGGGTTTCAAATGGGATACAGAATGTTTTGCATCAGATTATTTTCAACAATTATACGATTGGGCCATTGTGCTTATCAAACAGGGCAAGGCCTATGTAGATAGCCAGTCGTCTGCAGAAATAGCCGCCCAAAAAGGAACCCCTACCGAGGCAGGAAAGCCAAGTCCGTTCAGAGAGCGCTCGGTAGAAGAAAACTTGGAGCTTTTCCAAGCGATGAAGGAAGGGAAATTTAAGGAAGGCGAGCATGTTCTAAGAGCTAAAATAGACATGGCTTCTTCCAATATGCTTATGCGCGATCCTTTGATGTACCGTATCTTACACCGTCCGCATCACAGAACAAATACCGATTGGTGTATTTATCCAATGTACGATTGGGCCCATGGGGAGAGCGATTATGTGGAGCAGGTATCCCATTCTTTCTGTACCTTAGAATTTGCCATGCACAGAGAATTGTACGATTGGTTCTTGGATCAGGTTGTCGACGAAAATAAGGTACGTCCAAAACAGCGCGAATTTGCCAGAAGGAATTTTAGCCATACGGTGGTGAGCAAGCGGAAACTCTTGCAATTGGTAGAACAGGGATTTGTCTCTGGATGGGACGATCCTAGAATGCCTACCATTTCTGGGTTGAGACGAAGAGGGTATACGCCAGAGTCTTTGATCAATTTTGCCAATACCATCGGAATTGCCAAAAGAGAAAACGTGGTCGATGTTTCATTGTTGGAATTTCATGTCAGGGAACATTTAAATAAAATAGCCCCTAGGGTGATGGCGGTCTTAGATCCATTAAAGGTGGTCCTTACCAATTACCCAGAAGGAGAGGAAGAGTGGTTGGAAGCAGAAAATAACCCCGAAGACGAGGCAGCAGGATCTAGACAACTGCCTTTCTCAAGAGAATTATATATAGAAAAGGATGACTTTAAAGAAGAAGCCAACAGGAAATTCTTTAGGTTAAAATTAGGGGGTGAAGTACGACTGAAGAACGGTTATATTATAAAAGCCGAGAGCTGTACAAAAGATGCCGATGGGAATATTACGGAGGTGCAATGTACCTATGACCCAAAAAGTAAAAGTGGGAGTGGTACCGAGGAAAGCCTTAGAAAGGTAAAAGGGACCCTGCATTGGGTTTCTGCCCCTCATGCCGTTTCCGCAGAAGTGCGCTTGTACGATAGACTTTTTATGGATGAAACGCCAGATGGTCATAAAGACCGTGACTTCTTGGAATTTATCAATAAGGATTCCCTGCAGGTGATTAATGCCTTTGTAGAGCCAAGTTTAAAAAATGCAGTCCCTGAAGATCGTTTTCAATTTCAGCGAACCGGATATTTCAATGTGGACAAAGAGTCTACTTCCGAAAAACTTATTTTTAACAGAACGGTTGGCTTAAGGGACAGTTGGGCGAAAATTCAACAAAAAAATTAAGCATAGAATAAGCTTATCGATATCAATATAACCATTGGTATTTTTTATTAAAAACCACCTCTTTACAGCGTATTTGAGGTGGTTTCTTTTTTTGGCAATATATTTATATACTTATTTTGGTTTTCGCGCAATAGAGGGCCTCAAATCGATTTTTAGGCTCAAAAAACGGCTAGAAATAGGTTTTGGGTGTTTTGTGGGCAATGTAGCTGCAGTGTGATAGTATCTCGGCAGTTTATAGAAACATTATATTGAGAAAACAGAAAACCTTACGATTATAAAAGCTCAAGGTCGTTATTCTTGCCCTAAAACGGTTTCTTTATACTTTTAACAAGTATTAACACGTATTTAGCGCTAATTCCCGTATCTTAATGGATGTAAGAACTATTAATCAAAAAAAACACAAATTATGCAGAACAACAGTGGAAATACTTTATTAGCCTTACTAACCGGAGCCGCCATTGGGGCTGGTATTGGAATTCTATACGCTCCCGAAAAGGGGGAGAAAACCCGTAAAAAAATTAGAAAAAAGGCTAAAAAAACCTCAGACGATCTCAGTTCTAGGCTGTCTCACGCCAAAGATGAACTTACCAAAACGGCAAATGCCAAGAAAGTGGACTTTGAACACAAACTAGATGAAACAATCTCCAATATGAGTTATAAGGCCGATGATATTATCAGCGCCTTAGAAACCAAATTAGCCGATTTAAAGAAAAAGAATGCAGATCTTCACAAATAGGAAATAAGATTATGGCCATAGAGGAATTAAAAGAAAATTTATCGGAGGCCGACAAAAACCTTCGTTCCTATGTAGATAATACCGCTGAGTATTACAAGTTAAAGAGCTTTAAATTATTTATGCGGGGAGTAGTGACCATGGCCAAAGTTCTTTTGGTGGGCGGGGTAGCGCTCTTGGCATTGTTTATCGTTTCCTTGGCAGGGGCCTTCGGCATTGGCCAAGCCCTTGAAAATACCTTTTTGGGTTTTTTGTTTGTGGGCTTGTTTTATATGCTGATCGGAATGATGTGTTATTGGTTCCGGCACAAATTGGATAAACCTATCCTAAAAAAGTTTTCTAAATATTATTTTGAGGAATAGAGTATGAGAAAGACTTCTTTTAACTCCTTTGAGGAGATTGATACTGAACTGAAGGTTCTGAAATTGCAAAAGAATATCAATAAAGAATTGATACGGTTTAATGTAAACAAGGCCAAAGCTACTGTCGCTCCCAAAAATCTATTAGGAGGAGTAGGGGGAACGGTACAAAAGGTTGTTCTTTCCTTCGTTATCAATAAGATTCTTAAAAAAATAAGACGGTAATACCAATTGTTATTTTTAATCCTAATAAGAAGGAATTACAAACTCATCCCAGTAGGGTAGTGGTTTCAATTGGCGCTGTTCATAGGTAGTGTTTCCGCGCTAATACACCCTTGGTTTCTTGGGCATTCCCCCTATGGGTCGCTCTTTGCGCTAATACGACTTCAGTTATGCGAATTATCTATGACCGTTAATAACCAGTAAATAGCTGGGGTTGGAAACTGGGTAATATATAAAACCATAGTTTGCTGGCGCTATCGCCACACCCTTGACCGTATAGGAATAGAATACGCTGACAGCCATATATTAGAAACATCCAATGCTCTCCTTACCTTTAGGATAGCAGGCTATCTCCATTGCTAATCGGTTATTGTTCTCTTGTCCATGTCCATGCCTGAAACAAATTACGGCCAGATATTTCTGCATTGTTGGGGTATATAAGGGCAGTGTTGTAATCCTAAACTATTCTGCGAACAGTAATAGCTTTCCTTGTCCTACGCCCTGGTAAATACTGGTTCCAGATTCATGGAAACATTTTTACTTTAATCCAATTGGTACATTTATTTGCGTTAGGGACCGCGGCGGCATCCCCGCAGCAAGGCAAGGGATATAGCCAAGGGCCCGCCCGACGAAGGAGGGAACGCCCAAAATAAAAGTCCAATCGGTATTATGGGTTTGCCTAAGGGTCTGAAAGTTGGTTTGCCATTAATCCTTCCCAATAAAAATTTGGCAAATATGCTTTTATGGCTTAAAAAGTTGGCAGATTTTAAAATGAATGCAGATATAAAGAACTAGAATTCCCTGTGGGGAGTAGCAAAATTTAAGCATCAAAAAAGCCTTTTGATCTTCTGTAAATAGAAAAATCAAAAGGCTTACCAAGAGGTTGTTTAATGCTTACTTTTCGTCTTCGTTCTCGGCATTTTTTAATTTCATGGACTCACCGATCATGTTACTGGCGGTAAAAGAGGCCACCATATTGTTTAACATATCGCTTCCTGCCTGTGGAGAATTTGGCAATAGGATTAAATTGGTGTTGGTCGCTTCGCCTATAGACTGTAGGGTATCGTAATGCTGTGTTACCACGATCAGGGCAGAGGCTTCTTGGGAATTGATACCTACTTTGTTCAGCACTTCTACGGATTCTTCTAAGCCTCGGGCAATTTCCCTACGCTGGTCTGCAATACCCTGTCCTTGTAATCGTTTGCTCTCGGCCTCGGCCTTGGCTTTTTCTACAATTAGAATTCTGGCCGCATCCCCTTCGAATTGGGCGGCGATTTTTTCGCGTTCAGAGGCATTGATACGGTTCATAGCTTCCTTTACCTGGGCATCCGGATCGATATCCGTAACCAGGGTTTTTATGATATCGTAGCCGTAATCGAACATCGCTTGCTGTAGTTCGGTCTTAACGGCAATAGCGATATCGTCCTTCTTTACAAAAACATCATCTAATTTCATTTTGGGAACCTCGGCCCTAACCACATCAAACACGTAGGAGGTGATCTGATCGTGGGGATATTCTAATTGGTAAAAGGCCTCATATACCTTGTCTTTAAGGACAACATACTGTACGGACACCTTCAATTTTACAAAAACATCGTCCAAGGTTTTGGTCTCTACAATAACATCTAACTGCTGAATCTTTAATCCAACCCGGGTCACTACCCGATCTATAATCGGAATTTTGAACTGTAAACCAGATGTTCTAATGCTGTGGAATTTTCCAAAGCGTTCTATAATGGCTGCAGTTTGTTGTTTTACCGTAAATAGGGAAGACAACAGCAAAAGGACCCCTATGAATAATAGCGGTAGTAAATAAAATTGTTCCATAATTGTACATTAGAATTAAGTACTGAATTTACAAAAGACTTTCCTAACAACTAGGAGTTTGGACCTTTATATTTTATTCTATTTGGTACAAAAAAAAACCGGCAGGCCGTAATGTCTATACCGCCTACCGGTTTATATAAAAGTATTAAAGTTTCTTTGGCCTGTTACTACAGGGCAGCGATAGCTTTTTTTATTCTTTCGATACTATCTTCCTTCCCTATCATCGCTATTATATCGAAGATGTGAGGACCTTTCATATCTCCAACAATCACTAATCTAAGTGGCGGCATAACCTTCCCAAAAGATAGTTCCTGTGCCGCGATCCATTCTTTTACAACTGTTTCTACATTCGCAGAACTGAAATCGGTAATGCCTTCCAAGACAACCACCAATTGGCCCATGATGTCAGCTGTATCTTCCTTCCACTGCTTTTTAACGGCTTTTTCGTTGTAGGTAGTTGGTGCCGCATAAAAGTAGTCGCTTAAATCCCATAAATCGCTTATAAAGGCTGCGCGTTCCTTAATTAACGAAATCACCTCGGTCATATACCCCACCGATGTACGGTCGGCTGCTATGGGTAAGTTCTTGGCTTCTAAAATAGGTCTAAAGGCTTTAGCAAGGGAAGTATTGCTTTTCTCTTGCATATAGTGCTGATTATACCATTTGGTCTTATCTGGGTCGAATCGAGCTCCCGATTTGTTTACCCTTTCTATACTAAAGATATCTGTGAGTTCTTCTAGGCTGAAAATTTCCTGTTCCGTACCGGGGTTCCATCCCAATAGGGCCAAAAAGTTAACAACGGCTTCTGGGAAATACCCTTCTTCTCGGTAGCCTTTTGCATCTTTCCAAGAAAGTGGGAATACTGGAAATCCTAGTTTCTCCCCGTCCCTTTTGCTCAATTTACCCTTGCCAACCGGTTTCATAATTAATGGTAAATGGGCAAATTCCGGAGCCTCCCAATCAAAGGCACTATAAAGCAGTTGGTGCAAGGCCATGGATGGTAGCCATTCTTCGCCTCGGATAACGTGGGTAATTTCCATTAGGTGATCGTCGACAATATTGGCTAAGTGATAGGTGGGCATCCCATCGCTTTTAAACAATACTTTGTCGTCCAAAATATTGGTATCAATATGTATACTGCCCCTAATGAGGTCTTTTAAATGTAATTTTTGATCTTGTGGCGATTTAAACCTGATTACGTATGCTGCCCCGGAAGCTAATTTTTCCTGGGTTTCTTCCTGACTTAAAGAAAGGGAGTTGGACAGCTGTAAGCGATTGTGCCAATTATAGATAAAAGTCTTGCCATTGACCTCGTATTCCTTTCTGGTCTCATCTAGCTCTTCTGCGGTGTCAAAGGCGTAATAGGCGTGTCCTTTCTCGATCAATATGTCCGCATATTTTTTATATAAATCCTTGCGTTCACTTTGTCTATAAGGACCAAATCCGGCTTCTTTTCCTGGACCTTCGTCATACGGAATATTACACCAGTTTAGGGCATCTATAATATATTGTTCCGCTCCTTCTACATAGCGATTTTGGTCGGTATCTTCTATTCTAAGGATAAAATCTCCTCCGTGTTTTTTAGCAAAGAGATAATTAAATAGGGCGGTACGAACACCACCGATGTGCAGCGCTCCGGTTGGGCTGGGTGCAAAACGAACACGTACTTTCTTACTCATAGACTTTTATTTTGAACGCAAAGATAATGCAAGCCCGGTAACTCCCAAAGAGGAACCAAGATATACTCGGTAAAGCACAGTTTTTTAAAAGCGCAATGGGAGGGGGTCGGACTAGGAACAAAATGGATTGATTTTTAGTGGAAGCAGGATTTGGATGTTCGCCTTCGCATCTATCAAGCTTGGAATAGTTGCTTTTTAACAGTATTTTGATGTAAATCTTTTTACTATGCAGTAACTTGGTGTAAAATATTTACCGTTTTGACTACATACGATAACATCCTAATAAAGCTAAATGCCTTTACGGCTAAATACTATACCAAAATATTGGTAAAGGGGGCATTGCTTTTTCTTGCCTTTGGAGTCCTTTTTATGTTGGTGATTTTAGGGGTGGAATATTTCTTGTGGCTGAATTCTACCGGCCGACTTCTTTTGCTGCTTATATTCCTTGGGGTAGAAGGTTTTCTGTTGTTTAAACTGGTACTGACCCCCTTATTCTATTTGTTCAAAATTAAAAGAGGGTTAAGCAATAAGGAAGCCTCCCTACTGATAGGAAAACATTTTCCGGGGGTAGATGATAAGTTGTACAATTTATTGGATCTAGCAGAAAATACCGAACAGTCCGAACTATTATTGGCCAGTATAGAACAACGGGCCAACAATTTGGCGACGATTCCTTTTTCCAAGGCCATTGACATAAAAGATAGCTTGAAATACGCAAAATACCTTTTGGTACCGGTTGTTCTTTTGCTATTAGTGTGGGGATCGGGGGATATTTTTTCCTACTTGGACTCCTATAAGCGGGTGGTCAATTACGACATGGCCTATGCGCCTCCGGCCCCTTTTGAGTTTAAGCTGTTGTCCGATAGTCTTGAAGTCTATGAGACCAAAGAGTATATTTTATCCGTTACAACGGTCGGAAACGTAAAACCAGAGAGTGTGTCCCTGGTGATGGGGAATAGGGAAATGGTGTTACAAAAGGAAAATGATGTTTTTAGATATGTGATGACGCCTCCTTTTGGCACTGTAGATTTTTACTTTAAGGCAAACGGTATAAAATCGCAGGAATACCATTTAAAGGTGTTGAAGGTGCCCGCTATAGAAGACTTTAGGATGGTCTTGCAATATCCAAAGTACTTGGAGAAGCGCAACGACACTTTGTGGAGTACGGGAAATGCGACTTTTCCCGAAGGGACCTTGGTAAGGTGGGGAATCCGTGGGGAAAATACCGAGCGGATTGACTTAAGGACGGCGGATAGTACGGTTGCTTTTAGGAAAAACGGAAAGGTATTTAACTATGGTAAAAGAGTCTATTACGATATGGATTACGAGGTGGTCACCTCCAATGAGAACGTTCGGTATTATGAGTCGCTTGGCTTTCGGTTTTCAGTGCTTAAAGATGCTTTTCCTAGGATAAAAGTAAAGGAAGTGCTCGATTCGTTGCAGCCTAATATCAGGTATTATATAGGGGAATCTACCGATGATCATAAAATTAGCAGCCTTAGCTTGATTTGTTATCCAGATGCTAATAAAAATGCCCAACAACGGTTGGATTTGGGTAGGCCCAATAAGAATTACGAGCAGTTTTATTACACTTTTCCGTCTGGATTAAGCTTAAAAGAGGGCCAATTGTACTCTTTTTATTTTGAAGTTAAAGATAATGATCAGCTGCACGGTGGTAAAACTTCTAAAAGTCAGGTATTTAGTATGAGAATACTGGATAGCAGTCAGTTACAGCATAAGGCCTTGGCGGTACGGCAAAACATCATTGATAAAATGGATCATACCTTGGATAAATTTAAGCGACAGGATGCAGCTTTGAAAGAAATGGGCAAGGAGCAAAAAGAAAAAAGTCAGCTTGGTTTTAATGATAAAAATAAGGTGCGCGATTTTTTGCGGAAACAGGAGGAGCAGGAAATTTTAATGCAAAAGTTTAGCAAAGAGTTAAGTGACAACCTGGAGAAAGCAGGGCGCGATGCTAAGCTGAATAAATTGTTGCAGGAGCGTTTGGAACGTCAAGAAATGGAAGCCCATAAAAATGAAAAACTGTTAGAGGAACTAAAGAAAATTGCCGATAAAATATCAAAGGAAGAACTGACGCAACGTTTGGAAGAATTAGGTAAGAAGCAGAAAAACAGGGAACGGAGTTTGGAGCAACTGCTAGAACTGACCAAACGGTATTATATAAGTGAAAAAGCACTACAGATCTCTAAGGAGTTGGAAAAATTGGCGGAGGAACAAAAGGAACTATCCGAAAAAGACCTATCCGAAAAACGAAGGGAGGAAGGACAAAAGAGATTAAACGAAAAGTTCCATGCCCTTGCCAAGGAAATGGAAGAGCTGAAAAAAGACAACCAAAGGCTACAAAAACCGATGCCCTTGGGATTTGATAAAGATAAGGAAGAAGGGGTTAAGGAGGACATGAAGGATGCTTTGGACGAACTAAAAAAATTAGGGGACAAAGCAGCTGAAGCCTCTTCGGATGCCACCAAAAAATCTGCTGACAAAATCACCAAAAAACAACAATCCGCCGCTCAGAAAATGAAAGAAATGAGCAAGGGCTTACAGGAATCTGCCTCTGGAAGCGGAGGCGAAACCCTAGCCGAGGATGCCGAAATGTTACGACAGATCTTGGACAATCTCATTACCTTTTCCTTTAAGCAAGAACTATTGTATAGCGGTTTGGGAGCCTCGGACAGGGAAAGTAGTTTCTTTATGGGCAAACTAAAGGAGCAACAGGAACTACGGGAACTGTTTGTACATGTAGACGATAGTCTTTTTGCCCTGTCCTTAAGGCAGGCGGAAATCGCTGAATTTGTGAACGAACAAATTACCGAAGTGTATTATAATACCGATAGGGCTTTGGAGCGTATGGCCGAGAATCAACTTTTCGAAGGAGGTTCTTTTCAAAAATACGTGTTGAATGCGGCCAATAGTTTGTCCGATTTCTTGGCGAATATGCTAGATAATATGCAGGACAATCTAAAAGCCGGCTCCGGGAAGGGACAGGGCGCCGGAGATATGCAACTGCCCGATATCATAAAAAGTCAGGAAGAATTAAAAGAAAAGATGTCCCAAATGGGGCAGGGGAGCAACCCAAAACCTGGGGACCATGGCACCGATGGAAAGGGTAAATCGGATAAAGAAGGGGAGTCCGGCGAAAAGGGCAACGGCAATAAGGACGGTAATGGAGGTCAAGACAAGGGTCAGAATGGGGAGAAAGGACAGGCTCCAGGAAGTGCGGGCACCCAGGGAATGGGCGATGAAGAATTGGGGGAATTGTATGAAATTTATAAGGAGCAACAGCGGATTCGGGAAGAATTTGAAAAGCAATTACAGGACCTGATCAAAAATGACGACCGCCAATTAGGGGAGAAAATATTAAAGCAGATGGAAGATTTTCAGAACAATCTTTTAGAAAACGGCCTTACCCCAGAAACGATTAACAAAATGGGGCAATTGAATTACGAATTGCTGAAAATGGAAAACGCGGCCCAGCGCCAAGGGCAAAAGAAGGAGCGGGAAAGCAATACCAGCACCGAAAGCTTTCAAAACCCGCTACTTACCAAACCCTCATTCTTAGAGAATTATCGCCAGGAAATAGAAATTTTAAACAGACAAGCATTACCTTTGCAGCAACATTATCAAAATAGGGTAAAGGAATATTTTAAGACAGATGATTGATTTTCATTACGAGTGCGAGTTTAGTCTCCCAAACGGGGAGCAATATGCGGATTGGCTGACGGAAGTAGTGGCTTCCGAGAACAGTTCTTGCGGGCCCCTGGAGTACATTTTTTGCGATGACGAATACCTCTTGAAAATTAATCAGGAGTATTTAGCTCACGACACCTATACCGATATCATCACCTTTCAGTACAGCGAGGGCAGCAGTATCTCCGGGGATATTTTTATCTCCGTAGAAAGGGTGCGGGAGAACGCAAAGGAATACGGGGTCGATTTTGACCAGGAGTTGTTGAGGGTGATGGCCCACGGGGTGCTGCATCTTTTGGGGTATAAGGACAAAAGCGATCGGGAGGCCGCTTTGATGAGAGAAAAAGAAAACGAAAAAATTAAATTGTTCCACGTGGAACATTAGAAATTATGTTTGATACACAGTACGACGTTATAGTAGTTGGTGGCGGACATGCCGGGGCCGAGGCGGCGGCAGCTGCTGCGAATATGGGTTCTAGCACCTTGTTGGTGACCATGAACCTGCAGAATATAGGACAGATGTCCTGTAACCCGGCCATGGGCGGAATTGCCAAGGGGCAGATCGTTCGAGAGATCGATGCCTTGGGGGGGTACAGCGGTATTATTACCGATAAAAGCGCCATTCAGTTTAAAATGCTGAACAAAAGCAAAGGGCCCGCCATGTGGAGTCCACGTGCCCAAAGCGATAGGATGCGCTTTGCAGAAGAATGGAGAATAGCCTTGGAAAACACGCCTAAGGTGGACTTCTACCAGGACATGGTTTCTGGACTGATTATAGAAAACAATAGGGTAGCAGGGGTTGTTACTTCCCTTGGCCTAAAGATAAGATCTAAGTCGGTTGTCCTTACCAATGGCACCTTCTTAAACGGACTTATCCATATTGGCGATAAGCAGTTTGGTGGGGGCAGGGCCGGAGAAAAGGCAGCGACCGGAATCACGGAACAGCTGACATCCTTAGGGTTCGAAAGCGGTAGAATGAAGACGGGGACACCTCCTAGAGTAGATGGACGCTCGCTGGATTATTCGGTGATGATACCACAGCCTGGAGATGTTGTGCCCGAGAAATTCTCCTATATGGATACCAAGGCCCTGACACATCAGCGCGATTGCCATATGTCTCATACCTCTGCCCTGGTGCACGATTTGTTGCGCGAAGGTTTTGATAGGTCGCCTATGTTTAACGGACGAATCAAGAGTCTGGGCCCTAGATACTGTCCCTCTATCGAAGATAAGATCAACCGTTTTGCTGACAAGGACAGCCATCAGCTTTTTGTAGAGCCAGAGGGGTGGGATACCGTGGAGGTTTATGTAAATGGCTTCTCTACTTCCTTGCCCGAGGATGTACAGTTTAAAGCATTGAGGTCTGTTCGTGGATTCGAAAATGTCAAGTTCTTTAGGCCCGGTTACGCCATAGAATACGACTACTTTCCGCCAACGCAATTGAAGCACACCCTGGAGACCAAATCTATAGAGAACCTGTTTTTTGCGGGACAGATTAATGGTACTACTGGATATGAAGAGGCCGCTTCCCAAGGGTTGATGGCAGGTATAAATGCCCACTTAAAGGTACAGGAAAAAGATCCTTTTGTACTTCAGAGAGACGAGGCCTATATCGGGGTTTTGATAGACGATCTTATTACAAAAGGTACCGAAGAGCCGTACAGAATGTTTACTTCTAGGGCAGAATACCGTACCCTTTTGCGTCAGGATAATGCCGATTTAAGATTGACGCCAAAGAGTTTTGAGATCGGATTGGCCACCAAAGAACGCTTGGAGAGAATGGAGGAGAAGGAGGCAAAGTCCGAATCTTTCGTGAATTTCTTTAGGGAAACGAGTTTTAAACCGGACGAAATAAATCCGATTTTAGAGAGTGTGGAGTCTGCCACAGTGAAGCAACCGGACAAATTGTTCAAGGTTTTTTCGAGGCCTAGGGTAACCATGGAGCACATGATGCAGTTAGATTCTGTGTCCTCTTTCGTGACCGAAAACGAACTGAACAGAGAGGTGATGGAGCAGGCAGAAATCCAGGTAAAATACTCAGGATATATCGCCAAGGAAAAGAACAATGCCGACAAGCTTCAGCGCTTGGAGAATATTAAGATCCCGGAGGATTTTGATTACACCAAACTAAAGTCGCTTTCGTACGAAGCACGCGAAAAACTGCAGAGCATACGCCCGGTGAGCATTTCGCAGGCGTCTAGGATAAGCGGAGTATCTCCTAGTGATATCAGTGTTTTGTTGGTCTTTATGGGCCGTTAACAAGGAAGGGGCCGCAAGGCTTTTTACAATGTTCCACGTGGAACATTGTGAGCACAACATACGGTGTTCGGTGTTTTATAAAACCCGATAAAGCCACTTTAATAAGAAGGGTATTTGCTTTTGTAAAGAAGTAAATACCCTTTTTTACGGCTTAATTTTTGTGGTTGTATTCGCCTTGGGAGCGGTGTAAAAAAGGAGGGAGTGGCGGTCTTTTTTAAACGGGAATTCCGCACTAAGGGTATGGGCAGTTTTAATCTAGAACCATGAATGGTGCATGACCGAAAACTGGTGGCCTGCAAGAAGTAAGACATGCAAATTACATATGACGGTTAAATAAATATCTGCAACTATGAAAAGAATACTGCTGGTTTTATGGATGGGGGTGTTTGTGCCTTTCTTGTATTCCTTTGCGGATTGCTCCGAGCATAGAAGACTATAAAATTAGTCAAGGGAAGAAATTTAAACGGGGCTTGCCCAAGCGGCAGTTGTTTTTGTTCCAAGATCCAAAAGAGGCGAATGCCTTTTATAAATATGTCGATACCAAGTTTCGCCTAGAGGGCGAAAACGTCATGGACGATGTTCCTTTTACCATTGCTCAAAATCAATATTTCTTTTCCTTTTACGAAATTCAGATTCCGACCAAGCATATAAATTTATTTCCGTTGCTGTTCGATCATTTCTTTAATGCCGCCCTAAAAATTCAAGAGGGAGTGGAAAGGGACCCGGAAGAAATGGGAAAGGAAAATTATTATATCGGGATAGAAGTCTACAGCGATTTTGAAGAAGATTGCCTCCGTGAAAATTCCCTTTCAAGAACTGTCGTTTTAAAGTATCTTCGTAATCTGAAGAACGAATATTTAGTCACGCATCAGTACCATGAAGTTTTATTTAAGCAGTGAAGATTATACCCTAACGAGGGAGCAGTTTCAATTAATGCACGATCTGGAAAGGGATATGCTGGTGACCGAACCCCAACCAGAAAACCTGGCCAAGTATTACGAGAGCCAGGATTATATTTCCCATACCGATGCCAAGGACAATTGGTTCGAAAAAATGTACCAGGCCGTCAAAGGGTACAACCTAGATCGGAAGCTTGCCCTCATTACTTCCTATGCGGGCGAAAAGAAATCGCTCTTGGATGTGGGGGCGGGGACAGGCGATTTTTTGGCCTTGGCAAAAAAGCACGGTTGGGAGACAGACGGGGTAGAGCCTAGCGATCTGGCAAAGGCGAAAGCCGCAGAAAAAGGATTGACACTCTATAGCGACCTAAAGGCCCTTCCCGAAAAAAAATACGAACTCATCACCCTTTGGCATGTGTTGGAGCATTTGCCCAATTTGGAAGAACAGATTCAAGAATTGGTCGGACTCCTTTCCCAGACCGGTACCTTGGTCATCGCCGTGCCCAATTTTAAATCCTTTGATGCGGCCCACTACAAAAAATTTTGGGCAGCCTATGATGTGCCCAGACACCTTTGGCATTTTTCCAGACACAGCATACGGCACCTTTTTTCTACACAAGGAATGGAAGTGGTAAAAACCAAGCCCATGATATTCGACGCCTTTTATGTTTCCTTGCTTTCGGAAAAATACAAGTCGGGAAAACAAAACCCCATCAAGGCATTTTTGATCGGACTCTGGTCCAATCTGTCCGCTATGCGCACCAAGGAGTATTCTTCCCTTATATACGTCCTAAAAAGGAGCTAAAACGCATTTTAAGCCCTTTTGCGCGATTTTCTTTCGATAAGGGATATGGGAATATTAAAAATTAAAGATACTGCTTAAAACACATGTTTTAAAAGGCCGATTTTCATACCCAAGGCTTATGGAACTATATGGTTGCCATAGGTTTTTGTTATAATAGCTCTCAGCGCTTTTTTGAGGGGGTAGCCTCCTTTTGGAATGCGAAACCAAAAATTTAAAAGGATGAAGGATTGCCAATAATTTTTCCGGTTATTAAAAAACCTTTTCTATTTTTGGTAAAATTTATAAATAAAGTTAAAATGAAAAAAATAGTTTTGGTAATGGCCCTAATCGGTTTCGCATCGTGCCAACAAGAAAAAATAGGTTTTGTAGATAATGTGAAGTTGATGGAATCCTATAAGGAGAAGTTGGATATCGAAGCCAGGTTTAAAACGAAGTCCGAAGCTTTTGGAAAAAAGAGAGATAGTATCTCTCAGGCCTTTCAGTTAGAGGCGCAGGATTTTCAGGGGAGAGCAGAAAAAATGTCTCAGGCCAAAGCACAGGAAGAATACGGAAAGTTGCAACAACGCAGTCAAATGATAGGGCAGCAGTTGCAGCAAGAAGAGCAGCAGTTACAAATGCAGGGCCAGATAGAAATGGATAGTTTGGTGAGCAATGTAAAAAGAGAAATCAAGGCCTTCGGAAAAGCAAACGGATACTCGTTTATTTTGAGCGGTGGCGAAGGTGGCAGTGTATTGTACGGAACGGAGGCCAATGATGTAACCGATGCGGTAGTGAAAATCTTAAACGAAAATTACAAGAAGTAAAACGTACTTTTTTTAGATACTAAAGTCCCGATAACCTGGTTGTCGGGACTTTTTTTTGCGGTGACAGCTGCTGTAAATTGTACGGTTATTTTTTAAGGAGCATTGTCTTTTTGGGCGTTCCCCTATCGGGTCGCGCTTTCCGCTCTATCTTTTTCTGCCGGCCCAGCCGTCCAAAAAAGGATGCCGCTGCAATCGCTAACGCGAAAATTAGTTATGGAGTTATCTTGTTATAAAGTTATCTAGGAATAGTATTAACCGAAACACAAGCTTAGATAATCCGATTGAAGTTATAGAATAAGAATATTAAAAATATAGGTAACAGTTATCCTCTGTATAAATACTTCGGGCCTCCTTCGCTTATCTTTCCATTGGCAGCCGGAGTCATTCCCGCTTGATTTCCGCCTTAGGGACCGCGGCGGCATCCCCGCAGCAGCGCAAGGGATATAGCCAAGGGCCCGGCCCGCTAGGGAAACGCCCAAAGCTTTTGCAATAACCAATGGAAAAATCTCTTCTTTAATCAGTAGACCGATGCTGTTATACATACAATTCTATAGAGCAAATTAACCGGTGATTGTGCCGTAGTATCTTTGGCCTTGTTACAAAGGGAAAGGCCTTTGAAGCTCGCCGTTTTAAAAAAATATACGCATAAAAAAACAGGCTTTATAAAACTACCCTTTTTGGGAATTCAACAAAGCCTGTTTAAAGCTTGTAATAAGGCCTAGAGGAATCTCTATAGCGTTAGGAGGTATATAGTCCTAGGGATCTAAAAATAAACAGGCCTAGTGACCTGCAAAATGTTATTGTATTAGGAGTTCAATAAGAACACTAAAAATATGGCGGGGATAAAATAAACAGCAATGGTTTTGGCGCCTTCATAATCCTTGGCCAAGCGCTGCCCGAACAATAACATCAATAGGGTGAGGCAAGAAATGACCGCCCCTGAAAAAGCCATACTTTTTTCGCCCTGAATGGCGATCTGGAAAAATCCTATGATACAGAGTACACCGGCAAATATTTCGGTAACCAATATAATGGCCAATAATAAGGGGACTATGTCTTTGACCGGGGTCTGTGAAAAATGCCCTTTTAGCCAAGATACATTGCCCCTCCAATCCAAGGTTTTATCAATGGCACTTTGGGCAAAAGTGATAAATAGGAAAAGTAATAAAAGTAATTCCGTAGCGTAGTTGTACAAATATTCCATAAGCTTCAATTAATTTGTTATAGGGTTATATTACACTGCTTTTTTATGTAAGAGACGGGTGAGTTTAATGGAGAGGTCCATTAAAATGATCTTGGAATTCCCGTTGCGCTCAATATGGTACATGGCATCTTCCAATTCCTGAACGATCGGCAGAATATTATTGCCGTGCACAAAGGGGGCGAATTTCTCGATCTGAAAGCCTTCTACATGTATTTGCATATAGGCGAGTGATTCCGTATTGTAATTGATCAATAGGGCTTGGCGCATTACCGAGAGGCAGTAGCTCAAGAATTTCTTTTGGGTTTCCCTACCTGTTTTGGCTACCACTTCGCTCCAGGCAATAAGGTCGTGTATGGCCGCTTTGTTGCCCTTGGCCTTAAAGGCACTTCGCACCCATTGCACAAACCACTTTTCGAATACCTTGTCCTCGGATTCGTTGTTCATAAAATCGAGGGCCTTGTTAAAGTTGCCATTGGCTTCATGGGCAACCCCCAAGGCATCTTGTCTGCTCATCCCTTTTTCGGTCAAGGCTCGGGCAATGTCTTCCTCGGCCAAGGGAGGGAAGTGCAATACCTGGCAGCGCGACCGGATGGTCTGCAAAATCTGTTCCTCCTCTTCGGTAATTAGGATAAAGATGGTTTTGTGGGGAGGCTCTTCTATTAATTTTAATAGCTTGTTGGCCGCACTGACGTTCATTTTATCGGCCATCCAAATAATCATCACCTTATAGCCCCCTTCATAGGATTTTAAGGTCAATTTTTTTACGATGTCGTGGGCCTCATCTACCCCTATCATGCCTTGTTTATTCTCTATTCCTATCAGTTTATACCAATCGAAAAGGTTTCCGTAGGGTTGCTCCCGAACAAACTGTCGCCATTCTTCTAAAAACAGGTCGCTTACGGGGTGACTCTTTACTTTGTCGGAATTGGCAACCGGAAAAACAAAATGCAGGTCGGGATGCGACAGGGCATTGATCTTTACATTGCAGGCTTGGTTGCCAGTATCGTTTTCGCCCCCCGTATTGCCACAGAGAATGTATTGCGCATAACTGATGGCCAATGCCAGGGTGCCGCAACCTTCGGGACCAACAAAAAGTTGGGCATGTGGAATACGGCCGGCATCGGTACTGGAAATCAAATGATTTTTAATATGGGAAAGCCCTAAAATATCCTTAAATAGCATGCCTCAAATATAGCGGTTTTAATAATTATGAAATGAGCAAGACCAAAAAATTGTCGCAACCATGGATTCAACTATGGGAATTACATGCTTGTACTGAGCGCCGCCGAAGTATGACCGTTAAAAAACAATAAACACCCGCATATGAAAAGCAATTTCTTATTTTAGAAGGAAGGTTTACCATAGGAATGTCTAAATAATTGACAAAGTGGCTTTACACCCATCTCATAAATCTTTACATTTGCGTTTCTCTAAAAATCAATATTATATATGAAAACCATCAACGATTTTAATTTTAAAGGTAAGAAGGCATTAATCCGAGTAGATTTCAATGTTCCTTTGGATGCAGATTTTAATGTAACGGACGATAATAGGATTGAAGCTGCCAAGCCTACTATAATTAAAGTATTAGAAGATGGCGGTAGTGCCGTACTTATGAGCCACTTGGGCAGACCAAAAGGTCAGGCAAATGCGGATATGTCCTTAAAACACCTTTGCAATAAGGTATCTGAAGTACTAGGCGTTGAAGTAAAATTCGTAGCTGCATGTGTCGGTGCAGAAGCCGAAAAAGCGGTTGCGGAATTGAAAACCGGGGAAGTACTGTTGTTAGAAAACCTACGGTTCCACGCCGAGGAAGAAAAAGGAGATAAAGCTTTTGCCGAAGAATTGTCAAAATTAGGCGATATTTATGTAAACGATGCCTTTGGAACAGCGCACAGGGCTCATGCTTCTACAACCATCATTGCCCAGTTTTTTGAAGATAAAAAGTGTTTTGGATTCTTGTTGGCCAAAGAAATAGAAGCGATCGAAAAAATTATGCGTACTGGCGAAAAACCGGTGACGGCTATTTTAGGAGGTTCTAAGGTATCTTCAAAAATTACCATTATAGAAAACATATTGGACAAGGTAGACCACCTGATCATCGGTGGGGGAATGACCTATACTTTTATCAAGGCACAAGGAGGAAAAGTAGGAAACTCTATTTGTGAGGACGATAAAATGGAGCTTGCTTTAGATATCCTAAAACAGGCGGAAGCAAAAGGTGTACAGGTACATATTCCTGTAGACGTAATCGCTGCGGACGATTTTAACAACAATGCCAAGACGCAGGTAGTAGATGTAATGGCTATTCCCGATGGTTGGGAAGGTTTGGATGCCGGTCCTAAAACATTGGAAATATTCAAGGAAGTAATCCTAAAATCCAAAACCATTTTATGGAACGGACCAGTAGGTGTTTTTGAAATGGAAAGCTTTGCCAAAGGTACCATTGCTATCGGTGACTATATTGTAGAGGCAACGGAAAACGGTGCTTTCTCATTAGTCGGTGGGGGAGACTCTGTCGCGGCAGTAAAACAATTCGGATTCGAAGACAAGGTGAGCTATGTATCTACCGGTGGTGGTGCTATGTTAGAGAGCCTTGAGGGGAAAGTTCTTCCTGGTATTGCTGCAATTTTAGATTAATTACAGCCTTTTTTAGGGGTGAGTTCATAGGATAGCCAAAAATCGCTGCGCTTTTTTAAAATATATTTTATAATTTGAAAAAAGGAACGGTTTTTGGCTACTCCAATTTTAAAAGTATTAGTGTTATGAGGGGATATAGATATTTGTTGCTGGGTATGATGGCGTTGGGTTTTACAGGGAGCTCGATGGCCCAGGAAATAGATGCCGTTCCAAAGGACAAGCGTAAGATAGCAAAGGTGAAGCCTGTTGAAATTGACACCTTGGAAATGGATATGGAAGGGGGAGAGCTGATGGAGGAAATGGAATCTAAGGAAGAGCTTTCGGACGATCCTATGGTAATTCTAAAGGGGCAAACCTCTTATGACCTAAAAGACCATGCCCGTGCGGCGGCCTACGATAGCCTTTGGATGAAAGAGTTGTACCAGAGTGCTTCTTTATTCGATACCATCTATGAAGATATAAGGAGCATGGAGGTAGATTCTACCTACTACTTAAGCGTGCATACCGATAGCCTAAAGGCCCGTTTAAAGGCACTGAACCAAAAAACACCCTTCAATATCAGTTACAACCCTTCTTTAGAGAACGTAATCAATATGTTCCTGACCCGCAGAAGGGGCCTCATGGAACGCATGCTCAAGGTCAGCCAGTTCTATTTTCCGATGTTCGAACAGGAATTGGACAACCAGGATGTGCCATTGGAACTTAAATATTTGGCCATCGTAGAATCGGCCTTAAACCCCAAGGCCCGCTCTAGGGTAGGGGCAACGGGACTTTGGCAATTTATGTACCCCACCGGTAAAATGTTCGATTTAAATGTGAGCAGTTATGTCGACGAAAGGAGCGACCCTATCAAATCGACCCAAGCCGCCAGTTTGTACCTCAAAAAATTATACGGTGTTTTCGAAGATTGGGATTTGGTCTTAGCGGCCTATAACTCAGGACCCGGAAATGTCAACAAAGCCATCAGAAGATCTGGTGGATACAAAAACTATTGGAACATCAGAAGAAACCTGCCTAGGGAAACCGCAGGGTATGTGCCCGCTTTTTTAGCGACCATGTATATTTTTGAATATGCCGAAGAACACGGATTTACCAGAAATCCGGTTGAGCGCCCTTATTTTGAGACCGATACGATTCACGTAAAAAGCACCATTACCTTCGACCAGATTTCGGATTTGGT
The DNA here is from genome assembly GCF_900141935.1 of Arenibacter nanhaiticus. Classification (GTDB taxonomy): domain Bacteria; phylum Bacteroidota; class Bacteroidia; order Flavobacteriales; family Flavobacteriaceae; genus Arenibacter; species Arenibacter nanhaiticus. The sequence goes on from NZ_FQYX01000001.1 coordinate 38,404, forward strand.
CAATGTAAGTGTCGAGGAATTGGAGCTGCTGAACCCGTCTTATAAATTAAAGATCATCCCCTATGTGAAGGGTAAAAACTACGCCCTTCGCTTGCCTGTGGATGCCATGGGAAAATTTGTCACCAATGAGGAGGCCATTTATGCCTTTGTTCAAAATGAACTGAAAGCAAAGGAGAAACCATTGCCTCAAATAGTGCAGGCCGAAGATCAGATACGGTACCGCGTTAAGAGCGGCGATTTCCTGGGAAAAATTGCCGCCCGTTATGGGGTCAGGGTCAGCCAGATAAAAACGTGGAACGGTTTAAGAAGCAATAATCTGAGAATAGGACAGCGATTAACGATCTATCCTAAAACCAATGGAGCGGTGGTAAACAACAGTGGAAAAGCCTCCTCCCCCGCAGGTTATAAGGTGCATACGGTGAGAAATGGAGACTCCCTATGGACCATCTCAAAAAAATATCCTGGAATTTCTATCGATAATTTGCGAAAATGGAACGGTATTAGTGGTAACAACATCAAACCGGGTACAAAACTTAAATTGTGCGATTGTTCCTCGTAATTAAAAACTACTATGAAAATAAAATTTACGCTGTTGTTGTTGGTCTTTGTGACCCTTGTTTCTTGTGATGACAAAGAGAAGAAAAAGTATTTGCCAGAGTCTATCGGGGCCATTAATTCCTTGGCCGTAGTGATGGACAACCAGTTGTGGGAAGGAGAAGTGGGCGATAAGGTGCGAGAGCATTTTGCGGCCCCGGTTTTGGGCCTTTCCTGGGAAGAGCCTCTTTTTACCATCAATCACATGCCCACCAAAGTATTTTCGGGGACCATTATCAACACAAGATCGGTCTTGTATGTCTCCAAGGATACCTTGAATTTGGCCCATATCAAGAGCGACCTTTATGCGAGGCCACAAAAAGTAGGGGTGATCAAAGGAGCTACCGAGGAAGAAATCATGAAAAATTTGGATGCCAAATCCGATGAAATTATCCATGCCTTTAAATCGGTCGAAATCCAAGAGGCCCAAAAACGTTTTTTAAAGTCACTGAACAAGGAAAATGTACTTGAGAAAAAATTTGGGATCAGCCTATCGATTCCCTCTATCTATAAGGTAGGGAAAGAAGAGGACAACTTTGTATGGATAGACAGGCAGATCCAAAAAGGAACTATGAACATCATTGCGTATTCTGTGCCCGGGAATCAGTTTAAAAGCGATTCTAGCTTGGTAAAGGATATCGTAAGGATGCGCGATTCTATTGGTAAATTATATATTCCCGGACCCGATGTTCCTGGGAAAACCACTTATATGATGACCGAAAAAGCCTTTGCCCCCTATGTTTTTCCTGCCGAGATCGGCGGAAGAAAAGCAGCCGAGGTAAAAGGAATATGGGAAATTAACGGCTATCCTATGGCCGGACCTTTCTTGACCTATATCGTGAACGATAAAAAGAACGACCGCAAGATCGTGATAGAAGGATTTACCTTTGCCCCGGCTACCGAGAAAAGGGATTTTATGTTCGAACTCGAAGCTATTCTAAGGACACTGCGCTTTACCGATGACAAATCATAGGTATCCTCAACAATAAAATTATGCTGTATGGCGCCCACTGGGCGCCATACTTGTTTTAAGGCCTATTTACGACGGCATTGTGCAGAAGGAATAAAATTCCCTTCCACGAAATAAAAAGTGGATTAAAAGGTCCCGAAAAGGTCTGGATAGGCTATAGGGAGTCGGTAGAATGAATATTTGGGGACAGGGCACAAGAAAACACCCGCCAAGTACTAAAACAAGGCGCTTATGGGGCCATTAACGTACTTTCCGATTTTTTAAAAGGAGAATCCGGTAAAGACCCTGAACAAGAAAGCGTAGATAACAAGGGCGATTAAACAGAAACAAAAAATGGAAAAGGCCTTGAAATATTGTTTGAGGATAATATGTCCCAGATTTTTAAAGGCTTCCAAATAAATTTCTTTCATGAGTAAAACTTTTTTCATATTGCTGCGTTTTAATGGGTTATAACTTTAATGTATTGAATATTTAAAGGGCAGAAAAATAAATTGGACGATGGGAGTATAAGGTCGGCAAATAGGAAAGGGGGTTGGCCGTTGGCCTTGTTTTATGTGGGGCCTTGCCAAGGCAGTATTTATATGTGGGGAAGAGATTCTTGTGTAGGCTTTCAATACTTAGCGGAGTTACTGCGGCCAAATTTTAGCGACTTTCCTTTGTAGTTTTTGACCGCTGAACCTTATAGACACAACAATGGCTCTGTACCTCTTATTTCTTCAGTGTTATCAATTAAATCCACCTTATAATAGCCGCCTTTATTGGTCGTCCGTTTTAAGGACTGGCCAATGATCAAATGTGCCAAGTTCACCATATTTCGCAATTCGCAAAGAGGCGGACTCATTTTAGAGTGCTTGTAAAGGGAGGTTACTTCTTGGTATATAAGCGCTAATTGTTCCTCGGCTTTCTGCAATTGTTCTTGGCTTCTTACGATCCCGACGGAAGTCCGCATCAAGGCCTGTAGTGCCTTTAGTTGTTGCTCAATGGCATTTTGGTCCTGGGGATAAGAAACGCCATTGTCCTTCCAGGGCGGTACGGCAACAGGGGAGGGCTGCAGTGGGTTCGCCTTGTGATAGACAAAACTATTATGGGCGTATACCAAGGCTTCCAAGATAGAGTTCGATGCCAACCTGTTGGCGCCGTGCAAGCCGGTCCTTGTGCATTCCCCACAGGCAAATAAATTGCGGATAGAGGTCCGCCCGTGCCTGTCCACCTTAATTCCGCCACAGAGGTAATGTGCCGCCGGTACTACCGGGATCATATCTTTTTCAAGGGCATACCCGGCATCTAAGCACCTCTTATAAATATTGGGAAAATGCTTTTTAAAGGCTGTCATTTCTAAATGGGTACAGTCTAGAAAAACGTGGGTGTCCCCAGATTTTCTTAATTCATTATCGATGCTTTGTGCTACGATATCCCTAGAGGCCAGTTCTGCTTTTGGGTGATATTTTGGCATAAACCTATCGCCTTTCCCATTGCGCAAAAAGGCACCAAATCCCCTTACGGCTTCCGAAATAAGGAAAGCCGGACCTTCTTTGCCCTCGTATAGGGCCGTGGGGTGAAACTGAATAAATTCCATGTCTTCAATATCCGCTTTGGCTCTGTAGGCCATGGCTATCCCATCGCCTGTGGCCACCAATGGGTTGGTGGTATGCCCATATAGCCGCCCCATTCCTCCGGTAGCCAATAGGGTACTCGATGCTTTTATGGGAAATACCTCGCCACTTTTCTCGTCCATCACATAGGCGCCATAGCAGCTAGTAGGGGAGGAAGCTGTGGTACTGAAATGGTGTCCGGTAATCAGATCGACGGTGAAATGATAGGGTAGGAGCGTTATGTTTGGCAAGGCGGCGATTCTTTTCAGTAGGGCTCTTTCTATTTCAAAACCGGTGATATCCTTATGATGGACTACTCTGTATTCCGAATGTCCGCCTTCTTTCCCCAAATTGAGCTTGCCCGATGTGTCGCAATCAAAATTGGCGCCCCAACGCATCAGTTCCGCCAATCGCAATGGCCCTTCTTTTACGACCATAGCAACGATTTCGGGGTCGCATAGGCCATCTCCGGCGGTTAAGGTGTCCTGAATATGGTTCTCATAAGAATCTTCCTTTAAATCCGATACTACGGCTACTCCGCCTTGGGCGTATTTGGTATTCGATTCGCCTTTTGCTGCCTTGGTCACTATGGTCACCTTTTTATGGGGGAATTCCGTGGCCATTTTAATGGCAAAGGTGAGTCCGGCTACCCCGGAACCAATGACAAGAGTATGGGTTTCCATAAGCTTATTTTGAGTGTTCCAGCATTCTTTGAATAGGCAGTAGGGCAGGGGCCAATAGGGCTTCTGGCAGCTGTATTTCCGGGGCTCCGTGGCGCAGGCTATCGTAAATTTTCTCCAGGGTATTAACTTTCATAAAGGCACATTCGCTACAGGCACAGCTGTTGTCTTCCTTGGCAGGCGCCGGAATCAGTACGGTATTTGGTACTGCCTCTTGCATCTTGTGCAAGATTCCCGCCTCCGTGGCCACTATATAGTCGTGTCCGGGCTGTTTTTTGACGTATTCGATCATTTGGGCCGTAGACCCAATAAAATTGGCAATGCCTAATAGGTGATCCTCCGATTCTGGGTGGACAATTATTTTGGCCTTGGGGTATTTCCGGTACAGCGTCAATAATTTATCTATGGAAAAGGCTTGGTGCACCTCACAGGCACCATCCCAAAGCAAAAGGTCGCGCCCCGTTTTTTTGGCGACGTATTTGCCCAGGTTTCTGTCCGGGGCAAAAATAATGGGCCGGTCTTTTGGTACAGCTGCTACGATCTGTACCGCATTGGAAGAGGTGCAGACCACATCGCTCATCGCCTTTATTTCTGCCGAACAATTGATATAGGTAACCACATAATGATCGGGATGTTGTTCTTTGAATTTTTTGAAAGAGGCGGGGGGACAAGAATCTGCCAAGGAACAGCCGGCTTTTAGGTCGGGCAAAAGAACGGTTTTTGCGGGATTCAGGATTTTTGCGGTTTCTGCCATAAAATGGACCCCAGCAAAGACAATAATGTCGGCATCGGTATCGGCGGCTTTCTGGGAAAGCCCCAAGCTGTCGCCCACATAGTCGGCGATTTCCTGAATTTCTGGACGTTGGTAATAATGGGCCAGAATAATGGCGTTCTTTTCTTGTTTTAATCGAATGATGTTGTTCTTGAGATCCATACCCCTTAAAGAATTTTTGAGAGGCGAAAAATAGTCGCATTACAGGGCAAAAAAAATGACAAAAGTCATATTAAAGGATAAAAAAGTCCTTTAATATGACTTAGGAAAGAATGTTAATTGGTGGGGCTATGGTGCACTATATATTTTCAATTTATTTGACTTGTTTAAAACGTTGGTCAAATTTCAAAGGGTTTTTAGACACTACGGTAATTCTTCTAGAATCAGCGTGCTTTGGGGTTATTAGATAATTAAATTCAGGCATTACAATGCTGTCCATGCCTGAATAGTATTGACAACTAAATTCCACCCTTCACCATAACTTGATAACAAGATAACTTCATAACTGATTTTCATTGTTTACTGCTTATTGTACATTGATATGGCCCCTCGCTGTAAATGCAAATCGTTGCATTTTCCGTGCGGTCCTCTCTTTTTTCTTTTTTCTTTTCTCTATTGCTAATTGCTAATTGCTAATTGTTCACTGAAATCTGCGTTAGCGATTGCAGCGGCATCCTTTTTTAGGCGGCCCAGCCGGCTGAAAAAGATACAGCGGAAAGCGCGACCCGTTAGGGGAACGCCCTTAAGACCATCATATTAAATAGCGGTACTACTGTTAAAAACAAAGCCAGTGAGAACAAATCGTCCCCACTGGCTATTATATTTTGCTATTAGCGATCGTTTTTTGCGCGCTACATCTTTACGATAATGAATTCCGAACGCCTGTTAAGTTCGTGTTTGGCCCTACTACAGGGGACGCTATCGCTACATTCGTTTATAGGCTGTTCTTCGCCATATCCTTTTGCGCTGGCAATACGGTTCTTGGCAATACCCTGGGAAATTAGATAGTCTCGCGTAGCTTTGGCTCGCTGGTCCGACAGGTATTTGTTGTACACATCACTACCTCTAGAATCGGTATGGGAGGCTATCTTAATGACCATCTCTTCGTATTCGGTCATTACTTCTACCAACTTATCGAGTTCCTTAGCGGCGTCCTGGCGTATATAAGATTTGTCAAAATCGAAGTAAATAATATCGGTCTTTAATTTTTTCTCTCCACCTTCCATCACGATCATTTCCTTTAATTTCTTCATGGTGAGGTTGACGTTTACGACATCGTTTTTAAGGGTTTGCGTGTCTATCGTCTGATCGAAAAATTCGGTTTTTGAGGTTTTTATGGCGTATTTGGTTTGGGAATCTAGGGCCTCAAAAATAAAATACCCATCGGTATCTGTCATTGTTTCTGTTATTTTATCGCTGTTTTCATCGTACAGTTCTACCCTTGCATTGGGCAAGGCTTCTCCGGTGATAAATTCCGTTACATGCCCGGCAATGGCATTTTCAAACACCTCTTCTACCGCAAAATTGTTAAAGGAATATATATCGTCATCGCCCTTGCCTCCGGCCCTGTTAGAGGCGAAATATCCTTTTTGATCGGCCTCGTCTATGATATAGGAAAAGTCGTCTTTATTGCTGTTAATAGGGCGCCCCACATTTTTTACAGGACCAAATCCGTCCCCATCGGTCAAATCGGTCTCAAAAACATCCAATCCGCCCAGCCCCATATGGCCGTTAGAGGAAAAGTACAGTTTGTTTTGGGTGACAAAAGGGAACATTTCTTTTTTAGGGGTGTTTATTCCCGGCCCCAGATTTTTAGGAGAAGAATAGGTGTCGTTTTCCAATACATCTACCACAAAAATGTCGGTATCACCCAAAGTTCCTGGCATATCGGAGACAAAATATAGTTTTTTCCCATCTGGACTAACCGCTGGGTGCCCAGTAGAATAATCATCACTATTAAAAGGCATTTCATTGGCTTCTGTCCATTCGCCCCCAATCTTTTTAGAGGTATAGATCTTTAGGTGGTTGACACCGTTTTTATCCCTTCCCAGTTTTTTGCCATAATTGTTCCTGGTAAAGTACATGGTCTTGTAGTCCGGTGAAAAACTTACGGCAGCCTCGTGGTATTTGGTGTTTATTTTATTCGAAAATTTATGGCCGTTTATTAGGTCTTCGGTGTCCTCATTTACCCTAGAAACATAGAGGTCTAGGTAAGGCTGGTTGTTCCATTTATAGGTTCTGGTACTGAAAAAGGAAGAATCCTTGGCAGAGGCAAAAACAACCTCCTTGTCTTGGTAAAACATGGGGGAGAAATCTGAGTATTCCGTATTGATACTCAGGTTGTTAATGCGTACATTGTTTTCGTTATTCAATATAATGTCCATTTCGTTTTCTTCGGCTAAAAGCTCCGCTTCGGTATTGGCAAGTTGTGAGTTATTTTCTTCTAACTGTCTGTTATATTGGCGCATCATGCGTTTTGCTCGGCCGTATTTCCCCACCCCTTTTAGGGTATGGGCGTATTTAAAGAGTTCCTCTGGCGCAAGACTGTCCTTGTAATGTAGGTACAGTTCGTGGTACCAGTGATAGGCTCTTTCCATATTGGTATTAAAATAATGGGCATCGGCAGCTTTCCTAAGAATAGCTGCTTGGTAGTATTTCTTACCTTTTTTAAGCTCTTTTTCATAAATCTCCGCGGCTTCTGCATACCACAGTTTATCAAAGTATAGGTTGGCTCTTTTTACGAGTTTACTGGTGGTGGACTTGCTCGTGGCCTGAATATTTTCCGCGCTATTGTCCGCTAATGGGGGGGTGTTATCTTCCTCTAATTCCTCTAAAAAAGTTGCGGCCATGGTCAGTGGCACGGGCTCCGGACGGTTAATTTCGGTTATAGGGGCTATGGTAGTCCTAAGGGTTGAAAAATCTTTGGCGGTTAGGGCAGGGGCCAGATTGGCATCCGATGCCATATCGGTGTTTTCCGCAGAAAACAATCGGGTTTTATCAGCGGCTATTTCATCGTCGAAGAGCGTTATGGCCTGTATTGCTGTTGGCAGGGCAGTAGTAGCGACGGTAGGAGCGGGAATTGACCCCGAATCACCGATAGCGGTAGTTTCCGCAGTGGTTATGGTTGCTTTTTCAGCAGCTAATGCTTCGTCGAAGAGCGGCATGGAAGGCATAGGTTTTGGAAGCCTTGTTGCAGCAATGGCTGGGGAAGATAGCAGCGCGGTTGTTGGCCGTGCCGTTTCCACACTTTCGTCATTGATCACCTGTAAAAGCCATAGATACCCCTTGTAACGTCCATTGAACTTGGAGTTATAATCGGCCATGGCTTCTTCTAAAACCGTATAATGGTTTAGATACACATAATTATATTGGGTGTCAAAGGCATTGACAATTCCAGATAAAAATCCTTTTTTTAACTGTTCCTGATGTAATTCTTGCGCTTTTTCGTCAGATTCGTACACTTTGGAGATCAAATAAAAACCTTCGGCAACAGATTTTGGCAAATAAAACGTCCTGCTGGTAATATTTTTTTCCGAGGTGATTTTTGCAAAGGTCTTTTCGTCCATAGGGCTATTAGAAGGCTCCTCCTTGTGTAGGGGCTGCTCTATCGGAAGTTGTAAATCTAATAAGTCTTTGGTTTGGGTCGAGGCCAGTTCCATAGACGCTTCTTGGGCCATGCCATAGAAACAGAGCAGCAGAAAACAGGCGGTTAAGGATTTTTTCATGGTGTTATGGTTTGGAAAATTCAGGGGTTAGGATGTTTTTTACAGCAGCTTTTATTATTAAATTCCAATAAAGAGCCTGCCTAACTTCCGGATATTGAAACAATAGAAAGCAATCTTGCAGGCGATATGTAGGGCTAATCGGCATATGGTACCCACATTATATAGCATGGGATACTCAAAATTAAGAGCAAAGAAAGAAACCCAATTATTATTGTTGCGTAGGGTGGTTTTTCCGTGGTATAAGGCGTGTTGTTTGTGGATAGGGCCTAGAGAAATTGGCGAAAAAGAGTCCTTTTGAAGGTCAAAAGCTACGTTTGTATCTTAAAATGGAAGGCTTTTTACTAGAAATCCCTTTGGTGGGTCCGGGAGATTTTAGGGCTATATATAGGCGTCGTAATTTTGTAGGGAGCTACTAGGATGGCAATACTATAGCCGTTCATGTTTAGGTGGGCGTTCCCCTATCGGGTCGCGCTTTCCGCTGTATCTTTTTTAGCCGGCACAGCCGCCCAAAAAAGGATGCCGCTGCAATCCCTAACGCGAGAATACAGTGAACAATAACCAATTAGCAATAAACAATGCTTAAATGCGGGCAATACTAATAAGGAAGTACATGATATCAGTTATGAAATTATCTTGTTATCAAGTTATGTTGTTTGGAAGTTTTCAGTGAGCAATTGAAATACATATTCCCCCTCATTGGTTTCGGTAATAATACCGGCCAAGTGGTCTTTATAAAATACCCTTCCCTTCCTCATTCATTTAGATCGTTAGAGTTAACGGCAGCTAATTCATGACCAAACATTTTAAGGACCAAGTTAACCTTGTCCATATTTAGATTGGTTTTTCCTTGTTCGATTTTACGTACCACAGTTAATGCTACTCCTGCACGTTCGGCGAATTCTTCCTGGGTTAGATTAACTTCTTTTCTTCGTTCTTTGACAAACTTCGCTAAAGGTTTCATTATATGCTTTTAAATATAATAATAGTTAAATATAATGAATTATATGTATTTACGTATAATATAGGTATAAAATATTTAACTATATGCAATTACATATAGTTTAAAGGAAAAATAATCTATTGAGGTTAACCTCCATTCCTGGCACAAATTGAACCGAGATATGGAGGAATAACTTTTTGCTTTTTTAAGGTTTAAAAATGTGGTATCCCTCGGAGCGTCTGCGCCGAGGCGTAAGGGGTCTAAGGGGCCAGCTGGCGCGTTGGCCTTGGCAGCAGTCATTTTAAACAAATAATTCAGCCTAAGAGACCCTATTTAATGAATAGAAAAAAAGTAATCAGTAATCAGCAGCTCCCCTTTGGTTGCGGTACTACCAGTGAATATGACTTTCTGCCAAATGCGGAGGCAATTAAGGATCGTCATTTAATTAGCTTGGTAAGGCTTTTTGGTTTCCTGAAAGCGGACGCTGAGGCGTAACATTGCCTCCTAGGGATTGCAGGAGCTTTAGGGGAGATGAAAAAAGGGAAGGCAGGCGTGCAGAAAATTCCCTTAAATAAAGGCAATAAAAAATCCGCCGCCATAAGAGTGCGGCCTGTAAAAATAAATAAGTCAAAAAAAAACATCCGTAAAACGGATGTTTTTATATGTTTAGAAAAGGATTTACTCCTTTTTGTCTTCTACTTTTTTAGGGTCTAAATTCTCGTCATCCTTAGACGCGTCTTTAAACTCCTTAATGCCACTTCCTAAGCCACGCATTAATTCTGGGATCTTCTTCCCTCCAAACAATAATAAAACAACCACCACAATAAGGATAATCTGAGGGGCGCCAATAACAAAAAATGTATTTAATGTGATCATAATAGAATGATTTAAGAGCAACAAAGGTACTAAAAAAGTTATTAGTACCTTGTTAATTTTAATGCCAAAAAAAATATATAATTCTGCTAATTTTAAACCATCTTAATCGTAGCTAGGCCTTTAGGGACCGTCAACGTTAAGAATTTCAAAAAATATATAGAAAGGAATTATTATGGAATACTAAGCTTATATTTGTTGATTATGGCTAAAAAAGGAAAAAAAAGAAAGGAAATAAAGCAGAAGCTGTTGCACAAATACCGCTTGGTAATACTAAACGAAAATACCTTTGAGGAAAAAATATCGTTTAAACTGAGCAGGTTGAATGTTTTTGTGACCGGTTCTCTTTTTATAGTGGGCTTAATAGGGCTTACCACCTTGTTGATAGCCTTTACCCCCTTGCGCGAATATATTCCGGGCTACTCCTCTACAAAACTCAAAAGGCAGGCTATAGAACTCACCTATAAAACAGATTCCTTGGTGACGGCCCTAAATTATACCAATAAGTATTTAGGGAGCATTCGCCAAGTACTGCGGGGCGATATAGAATATAGCGAAGTAGATAGGGATTCCTTGTTTGAGCAGTATAAGCTAGACCCCTCTTCGGTAGATTTAACGCCTATTAAAGAAGATTCCATCTTACGCTCCGAAGTGGAAATGGAAGACAAATACAGTTTGTTCGAAAGAAACTTAAACTTGCCGGGAATGGTGTTGTTTTCACCGCTTAGCGGTACTATTTCCCAAGGATACCACCCAGAAACCAAGCATTTTGCGGTCGATGTGGTAGCCCCTAAGGACAGCCCTATAAAAGCAGTGGCCAATGGGACCGTTATTTTTGCGGAATGGACGGCAGAAACCGGATATGTCATTATCTTAGAACACGCTAACGGACTCATTAGTGTATACAAACACAATGGATCCCTAAATAAGAGTCAGGGAGATATGGTGCGCGCCGGAGAGGTAGTGGCTTCTGTAGGGAATACGGGAGAACTGACCACCGGACCACACCTTCATTTTGAACTCTGGAGCAACGGTAGTGCCGTGAATCCATTAGATTTTATAGATTTTAAATAAGCATACATGAGCTTAAAGTCCTTTGCAGCTAAAATTTTTGCCAAGAATATTGCCCGTAAAACCCAAAAATGGGTGCAAGACCCCATCGCTACCCAAGACAAGGTATTTGCCGCACTGGTAGCCGCGGCCAAAGACACCAACTTTGGAAAAGATCACGGTTTTTCGGAAATAACAAGTCACGCCGATTTTGTAAAACAAGTGCCCATTAGAGATTATGAGGCGCTTAAAGGCTATGTAGAAAAAGTTATTGCCGGGGAAAAAGATATCCTATGGCCAGGGAAACCTGCCTATTTTGCCAAAACATCGGGCACTACTTCCGGAGCCAAGTACATTCCTATTACCCACGAATCTATAAAGTACCAAATAGAGGCTTCCCGAAATGCCATCCTGAACTATATTCACGAAACCGGACAGGCCGATTTTGTCGATGGAAAAATGATATTCCTACAAGGGAGTCCGGAAATGCAGGAAAAAAACGGAATCAAATTGGGAAGGTTATCGGGGATATCGGCCCATTATGTGCCCAATTATCTGCAAAAAAACCGCCTGCCCTCTTGGGAAACCAACTGTATAGAAGATTGGGATACCAAGGTCAATGAAATAGTAAAGGAGACCAAGGACCAAAACATGACCGTTATAGCGGGAATTCCTTCTTGGGTACAGATGTATTTTGAAAAATTACAGGCCGCGACCGATAAAAAAGTAGGGGAGCTTTTTAAGGACTTTCAGCTTTTTATCTATGGTGGGGTCAACTACGAACCGTATAGGGCAAAATTCGAAAACCTAATCGGCAGACGGGTCGATAGTATAGAACTGTTTCCCGCAAGCGAAGGTTTCTTTGCCTATCAGAACTCCCAAAAAGAAAAAGGGATGCTTTTGTTGCTCAATTCGGGCATCTTTTACGAGTTTATAAAGGCCGATGAGTTTTTTAGCGACAATCCGGAGCGGCTTACTATTAAAGACGTGGAGCTAGGAGTCAATTATGTGATGATTATTTCTACCAATGCCGGCTTATGGGCCTATAACCTGGGAGACACTGTGCAGTTCACTTCCTTAAAGCCCTATAAAATAATAGTTTCCGGAAGGATAAAGCATTTTATTTCTGCCTTTGGCGAACACGTTATCGGGAAAGAAGTAGAAGAGGCGATGCAACAGGCAATAGTTGCTACCGACGCCCGTATCAACGAATTTACGGTCGCCCCACAGATAACGCCCGAAGGCCAGGAACTGCCCTACCACGAATGGTTGGTAGAATTTGAAAAATTGCCCTCCGATATGGCGAAATTCAGCGGCCTTTTAGACGCTGCCATGCAACAACAAAACAGTTATTATCACGATCTGTTGACAGGGAAAATTTTGCAGCCCCTAAAAGTAACCCCAATAAAAAAGGACGGTTTTCAGGCCTATATGCAATCGATCGGGAAGTTGGGCGGACAAAATAAGGTGCAGCGCCTCTCTAACGACCGAAAGCTGGCAGAAGCGCTTTTAAAGATCAATGACCAGGAGCAATAATAGATGTAAGAAACACGCGTGTAAGGTATTTCCTTAAAAAATACCTATAATTGGCGGAGTAAAGGCCGTAAACAATAATATAAATTGTAGTTTTGCAACTTGTATCACTATGAATAATTCAATCAATACCACCAGAGCACAAGATTCTACCAACGCCATAGAGCGGTTGTATATCACTATGCGCCACCTTTTTAATAGGGGGTTCTATAAGCCGTCCGGGGTTTCCGGGGCAGCCTTGCGACAATCCTTATTGCAACTACGGCCAGAGATATACGGGTCTATTGCCGAGGATAAGGCCGAATTAAACGGACTGATATATGTTTTAGAACGCCTGCCCGAGGGTATTGAACAATGTAGGTTTATCAACCTTACTTCAGACGAGGGCTATGCTACCTCACAGTTTAAGCCCATTATACCTCCAAAGAGACGAAGGAACTGTTACCGTATCGATGACGAGCAGATGAACATTGAGATCACCAGGGGACGGTCCGACATTTATGATATCCTGACCCACCTTACCTTTTTGTTTATCGAATCGGAAAAAATAAGCGCTAGAGCCCTTATAGAAGATACCGACAGAACCATCCGGGACTGGGTAAAACTAGAGCAGGCCGTACAAAAAGACAAGCTTACCCAATTAGAACGGGAAGTGGCCTTGATACACGCGGCCAATATTTTGGGACGCCCCTTTGTAGAGGTGATGGAGGTGCACCAAATCCTGGCCACAAAAACCAATCCGGAACGCTTTTTAAAAATCATCTATTGGCTTGGGAAATTGGCCATTGAAGAAATTACCACCGGCGACAAAAGAGCCATTACCTTTAGTCCTATGTTGCGCGAACGCCTGGGACACCATATCCATGGGGAACGGTGGGCCAATACCATCAAAGAGGTACTAGGACAGAAAGGCCTATTGCAGCGTCCTATCCATATTATAAGTGCCAATATGCACTCGGTAATGAATTCCCTCTTTGCTAAAAAAGCCTTGAGCAAGGAATTTAAGGAAAAAGAGTCATTAGAAATCTATGAAACGTTGAGTCTGCCTAAAAATGACCTTTTGAGGAATAAGGTTATTGCCTTGGCCAAGAAAAATGGGATGCTGGCCATAGACGATGTTTCCGGGACCAATATAGACGTCCAGATTTTTGATTTGGCCAAACTAGGGCCAGACGCTTGCTGCTTTAACTTGCCCAAAGACCTGCCAGAAGCGCAAAAACCATTGTTATTTGTCATGGATTACGCCTTTGGAGAACAGGCCTATGAAACCATAGACGAATTATTAAAACCCTATGTCAATAAAAAAGGGGAAGAGGTCTTTTTAAATGTGTCCTCTATTTCCATTATGGGGAAGGCCGGTATTTTAGAAGGAGGCAAGGGCGATATCATGATCCCCAATGCCCATATTTTTGAAGGTACCGCCGATAATTACCCTTTTGAAAATGAATTGTCCAAGGAAGATTTTGAAGGCAATGGCCTAAAGGTCCTTCAGGGAACCATGGTCACCGTTTTAGGAACCTCGCTCCAGAACAAGGATGTCCTACAGTTTTTCCACGAATCTACCTGGAATGTCATAGGGCTCGAAATGGAAGGGGTACACTATCAAAAGGCCATTCAATCGGCCTCCAAGATCCGGAAAAGCATACGCCCAGACGTACAAGTGCGCTATGCCTATTACGCCTCGGATAATCCGTTGGAAACAGGAAGTACCCTGGCCTCGGGCGGACTAGGGACCACAGGAGTAAAACCCACGTATTTAATTACCGATAAAATTTTAACACAAATATTCAATTCATAGTATATGGCAGAACAACAACCCTCTAAAACCAATGCAAATTCAGAGGAAATAGATTTGGGACAATTGTTCCAAATGATAGGAAATGTATTCAATAGATTTTTTCGCTTTATTGGGAATATCTTTAAGGGGATCTTTGGTGCCCTAGTAGTTTTTTTGTTGTTTATACAGCAGCACTTTTTAAAATTTGTCATCGCCGGTATTCTAGGGCTGGCCTTAGGGGTGTATTTAGACATTAAAAAGGAGCCGGTATACACTTCCTCCATGGTAGTAGAACCTAACTTTAACAGTGCGCAGCAGCTGTACAACAACATTAATTTTTATAATGAACTGGCAGAAGCCAAAGATTCTGTCGCCTTGGCCGAGGCCTTGGATATTACGGTGAAAGAGGCAAAGTCTTTAAAGAAATTTAAGGTAGATTCCTATGTAGACGAGAACCAAAAGGTAAAACTTTTCGATGCCTTTGTACGTAGTTTGGATTCTACTACCAAATCTACCATGGATATGGAGAAGTACCTAAAAAACTTCAACGCCATGGATGCCCGTTTTCATACCATTTCGGTGATTGCCAGCAACAATACCATTGCCAAAAAGTTACAGCCTTTTATCATCAACTCTATCTCTAGGAACGAGTACTTTCAATTGCAACAAAGTATCAACGACCAAAACCTTAGCCTACAAGACAGCCTGTACAAAAAACAGTTGATGGAGGTAGATTCCTTACAGTCCTTGTACAAACGCATCATGGTCAAAGAAGCCGAAAAACCAATGCAGGGAACCAATATTTCTTTGGGCGATAATGGTAATAACCAGAACAAGGAAATGGCCTTGATCAACAAGGTAGAAGAATTAAAAAATAGCCTGGTACTGTTGAACCAGGAAAAGGCCAACAAATCGGGGATCATCAACGTTATCTCGGCCTTCCCAAGAAGGGGGGTAGAAGACAATGTACTGTGGAAAAGTGCTAAGTTTGTAGTGCCAATAGGTTTTATAGGGCTACTGTTCTTACTATTATCGGCCTTGTCTTTAAACACCTATTTAAAAAACTATAAAAAGGAGTAGACTATGCATATTTTGATTACAGGTGGGGCCGGATTTATAGGATCCCATGTTGTTCGTAGATTGGTAAATAACTATCCAGAATATCAGATTTATAATTTGGATGCCCTGACCTATGCGGGAAATTTAGAAAACCTAAAAGACATTGAGGAGGCTCCAAATTATACGTTTATAAAAGGAGATATTACAGATGCCGAGTTTATAGATAGCTTGTTTAAAAAACATAAATTTAACGGAGTTATACATTTGGCAGCAGAAAGCCATGTAGATCGTTCCATAACAGACCCTTTAGCTTTTGTGAAAACCAATATTTTAGGGACGGTAAACCTCCTAAATGCGGCAAAGGAAACTTGGAAAGGCGATATGGAAGGGAAACGTTTTTACCATGTTAGTACCGATGAAGTATATGGTTCCTTGGGAGAGACGGGATTGTTTACCGAAACTACCGCCTATGACCCTAATTCACCTTATTCGGCTTCTAAAGCCAGCTCAGACCATTTTGTTAGGGCTTATGGAGAAACTTATGGCTTACCGTTTGTGATCAGTAATTGTTCTAATAATTACGGACCTAACCATTTTCCCGAGAAACTTATCCCCCTATTCATAAACAATATTATTCAAAATCAACCCTTACCGGTATATGGAGATGGTAATTATACCCGCGATTGGTTATATGTGTTAGACCATGCCAAGGCCATAGATTTAGTCTATCATGAAGGTCAGAATGCTGAAACCTACAATATAGGAGGCTTTAACGAATGGAAAAATATCGATTTGGTGAAGTTGCTATGTAGCTTAATGGACGTTAAACTAGGTAGGAAAGAAGGACAAAGTGAAACTTTGATTACTTATGTAAAAGACAGACCTGGCCACGATTTACGCTATGCTATTGATGCCTCTAAAATAAACCAAGAACTAGGATGGGAGCCATCGGTAACCTTTGAGGAGGGACTAGAAAAAACAATACGTTGGTATTTAGAAAATGAAGATTGGCTTGCCAATGTTACTTCAGGAGCTTATCAAGCCTATTATAAAAAACAATACCAGTAAAATATAAACTATGAAAGGAATAATTTTAGCTGGAGGATCTGGTACTAGGTTGCATCCGCTTACTTTAAGTGTAAGTAAACAATTGATGCCCATTTACGATAAACCCATGATCTATTATCCGTTATCTACCTTAATGTATTCGGGTATTAGGGAGATATTGATAATTTCCACTCCCAAGGACCTTCCGTTATTTAAGGAACTATTAGGAGACGGCACCACATACGGTTGTTCTTTTGAATATGCAGTTCAAGAAGCACCTAATGGTCTAGCTGAAGCTTTTATCATTGGGGAAGAATTTATAGGAAAAGACAAGGTAGCCCTGATTTTAGGAGACAATATTTTTTATGGGGCTGGATTGGCAAAATTATTACAGGCCAATAACGATCCGGATGGGGGAATTATTTATGCCTATCGTGTCCATGATCCAGAACGCTATGGAGTAGTAGAATTTAATGAGGAAGGAAAAGCAATTAGTATAGAGGAAAAGCCCGAACACCCAAAATCTAATTACGCCGTTCCAGGCATCTATTTTTACGATAATGAGGTGGTGGAGATCGCCAAAAATATAGCCCCAAGTCATAGAGGCGAATTGGAAATTACAGATGTTAATAAGGTTTATTTAGAACGAAATAAATTAAATGTGAGCATTCTGGATAGGGGAACGGCCTGGTTAGACACTGGTACCTTTGCCTCCTTAATGCAGGCCTCACAGTTTGTAGAGGTCATAGAGGAACGCCAAGGCCTTAAAATAGGGGCTATTGAGGGCGCAGCCTATGAGATGGGCTATATTAGTAAGGAGCAGTTTAAAGCGCTGGCAGAGCCCCTTATGAAGAGCGGGTATGGAAAAAATTTATTGGGAATACTGAATAAAAATTAATGAAAGTTACAGAGACTAGACTTAAAGGCTGTTTTGTTATAGAACCAGCAGTTTTTAAGGATGATAGAGGATATTTTTTTGAAAGTTTTAATGCCAACAACTTTAATGAAACTATAGGAGAAAGTATAAACTTTGTTCAGGACAATCAATCCTATTCATCTAAAGGAGTGGTGAGGGCCATACATTATCAAAGAGGCGAATTCGCCCAAGCTAAATTGGTACGTGTTCTAAGTGGACGGGTTTTGGATGTTGCGGTAGACCTAAGACAGGATTCGCCCACTTTCGGACAGCATGTTGCCATAGAATTGTCGGCCGAGAATAAAAAACAACTCTTTATACCAAAAGGATTTGGACATGGTTTTTCTGTTTTAAGTGAAACTGCCGAATTCTTTTATAAATGTGATAATTTTTATAATAAAGCTTCCGAAGGAGGTATTATCTACAATGATCCAAGTTTGGATATAGATTGGCAAGTACCAATTGATGAAATTAAAGTTTCAGATAAGGATTTGGAACTCCCTGTTTTAGATAATGCATTGTTATAATGGGAGAAAAAAACACTAAAAGTTTGAAAATAATTATCACCGGAGCCAATGGGCAGTTAGGAAGATGTTTACAAGATGTTGCGGAAAGGTATCCGGACTATGAATTTAAATTTAAATCCTCCAAGGAGCTAGATATAACCTCCAAAGAGCAAATAAATAGTCTGTTTGCCCACGAAAAGTTCGATTATTGTATTAATTGTGCAGCATATACCGCTGTCGATAAGGCCGAAACAGATCAGGAAAATGCATTTCTAGTGAATGCAGAAGCCGTTAAGTATTTGTCAGAGGCCTGCAAGACAGAAAACACTACGTTAATACACATCTCTACCGATTTTGTCTTTGACGGTTCAAAGACAACACCCTATACAGAGGAAGATGTTCCTAACCCTATAAACGTTTATGGAGCATCTAAATTAAAAGGAGAACAATATGTTCAGAATATTTTAGAACACTATTTTATCATACGTACCTCTTGGGTGTATTCAGAATACGGACATAATTTTGTAAAAACTATGTTGCGTTTGGGAGCAGAAAAGGAAGAGCTTAGTGTGGTCAATGACCAAATAGGAGCACCGACCTATGCTGGAGATTTAGCAGAAGTCATTATGAAAGTCATAAGTTCAAAAGCAACCAATTATGGACTGTATCATTATAGCAATGAAGGAGCTATCAGTTGGTACGATTTTGCCAAGGCTATTTTCGAGATTAAAGGAATGAATATAGAAGTAAATCCAATTCCATCAGAAGCATATCCAACGCCGGCGAAGAGACCAATTAATAGTGAATTATTTAAGCATAAAATTGAAAAAATATTTCCTAAAAATATAAAATTCTGGATGGATAGCTTACATAAATGTATATGAAATAATTTCTTACGAGTAATTAATTAGAAATATAGGGTTGGCTTTCAATAAAAAATTAAAATATGAAAAGTAATATAACTGAAAGGGTTAAAATATTAGATTGTACATTAAGGGATGGCGGATATTATACCAATTGGGATTTTGATAAAGAATTAGTAGAGGAGTATTGTAAAGCCATGGAAGAGCTTCCCATTGAATATGTGGAGGTGGGATATAGAAGTATTCCTTTAAAGGGATATTTGGGAGAGTATTTCTATTGTCCAGACTATGTAATGAAAGCTCTGAAGGAGGCTATGCCAACAAAGAAATTGGTTATAATTCTGGATGAGAAAAATATACGTCCAGAGCATTTGGAAGATTTGTTAAGTCCATGTTTACCTTATATTACCATGGTAAGGATGGCTATTGATCCAAAGAATTTTAAGAGGGCCATCATACTTGCTAAGGCAGTAAAGGCAATGGGATTTGAGGTTGCTTTTAATGTAATGTATATGTCTAGTTGGAAGGAAGATGATTCTTTTTTAGACTTACTTAAAGGCCTAGATAATACTATAGATTATTTCTATATGGTAGACTCCTTTGGGGGGGTAATGCCTAAAGATGTTAAAGAAATTATAGCCTTAGTAAAATCCAAGACTAATGTTCCTTTGGGCTTTCATGGGCATAATAATTTGGAAATGGCCCTGATTAATACCTTAACGGCTATTGAAGAAGGCTGTATCATGGTTGATGGCACAATTACCGGAATGGGTAGAGGAGCTGGAAACCTAAGGACAGAATTGTTACTAACTTATCTGAATAGTAAAAACACCCTAAAGATTAAATTTACTTTGTTAAGTGGGGTCGTAGCCTCTTTTGAAAATTTAAAAAAGCACTATAATTGGGGAACCAATCTACCCTATATGTTTTCAGGCGCCTTTTCTTTACCGCAAAAACAAGTAATGGAATGGGTTGGCATGAATCGATATCCTATAGGAAATATTCTTAATGCTTTAAACAACCAAAAAGAATCGGTAGAGGACAATATTAAATTACCAGTACTACAGCGTGAGAAGTCCTTTAAGAGCGCATTAATTCTTGGAGGTGGTAAATCAGCTAATAATCATAGCCTAGCCATTAAAAAGCTAGCAGAAGGGAATGAGGAGATATGTATTATTCACGCAGGAGCACGAAACGTCTCCACTTATTTAGAAGTAACTAATAAGCAATTTTACGCATTAGCAGGTTTTGAAAGTGAAAAGTTGTTAAATACAATCGGCGACGTCTCAAAATTGGAACAGACTTGTGTATATCCACCATTTCCTAGAAATATGGGAACTATAATACCCGATGCTATTAAAGAGATGTCAGTAGAGTTGGAGGCTATAAATTTTACAAAAGCTTCTATAGATTCTCCTTTGGCATTAGGTTTTCAAATTGCAT
Organism: Arenibacter nanhaiticus; assembly: GCF_900141935.1. Classification (GTDB taxonomy): domain Bacteria; phylum Bacteroidota; class Bacteroidia; order Flavobacteriales; family Flavobacteriaceae; genus Arenibacter; species Arenibacter nanhaiticus. Next base: position 58,744 of record NZ_FQYX01000001.1, read on the forward strand.
TAGATTTGGGAGTGAAAAATGTCTTTTTGGCTGGTTTTGATGGTTATGATACTACAATTGACCAAACGCAATTTGTCTTAGCTCAAGAAAATCAAAATATACTGAACGACGCCTTGCAAATAAAAGATTTAGAAGTTGTTGCCATAACACCTACAAAATATAAGAAAGTTAATACAATATCAATTTACAGTATAATATAATGAAAATAGTAGGAGTTATACCAGCCCGGTTTAAGTCATCAAGGTTTCCAGGAAAACCATTAATTGATATTGTTGGGGTTCCAATGATTATAAGGGTTGCGAGAATTGTTGAGAAAGCACTGGGAAAAGAAAATACTTATATCGCCACAGATGATGTCAGAATTAAAGATGTAGCTGAATCGTATGGTTTTAAAGTTGTTATGACTTCAGGTAATTGTCTAACGGGCACAGATAGGGTATACGAATTTTCTCAACAAATAGAAGCGGATATTTATGTTAATGTACAGGGCGACGAACCATTGTTGAATTATTTGGATATTTTGAATGTTGCAAAGGCAAAAGAACAAAGTTTTGACTATGTAACAAACGGTATGTGTGAAATATCAGAAAATGAGGATGCAAATAACATTAATATACCTAAGGTTCTCGTTAATAAAGACAATAAATTGATTTATATGTCGAGGTTACCTATTCCAGGAATTAAAGATGTTAATGCTAAAGACACTCCGAAATATTTAAAGCAGGTTTGTATTTATGGTTTTAGTAAAAATGATTTGGAATTATTTGGTAGTACTTCAGAGAAGGCTATTTATGAGGGATTTGAAGATATAGAAATTTTACGGTTTTTTGATTTAGGAATTCCTGTATTGATGGTTGAAACATCAGGCAGTTCCTTGGCTGTGGATGTTCCGGAAGATGTTAAAAAAGTAGAGCAAGAAATTCTAAAACAAAAGAAATAATGTTAAAAAATATATTATGGGATTTTGATGGAGTCATATTGGATTCCATGGAGGTTAGAGATTTTGGATTTAAGGAAATATTTAAAGGATTTAAAGCTTCTGATGTTAAGACTTTATTGGAATATCACCGTCTAAATGGAGGGTTGTCTAGGTATGTAAAAATCAGGTATTTTTTTGAATCTATTTTGAATCAAAGTATTACCGATACAGAAGTATTGGAGTACGCTACTAGATTCTCGGATATAATGAGAGAGGAATTGATTAATCCAAAAAATTTGATTGAAGATTCAGTTCATTTCATAAAAAAAAATCATACCAATTTTAATTTTCATATTGTCTCTGGATCGGATCAGGAAGAGTTACGGTTTTTATGTAAAGAATTAGGTCTTTCGGATTATTTTATATCTATTCATGGCTCTCCAACCCCTAAAAACACCTTGGTGAAGGAATTGTTAGTAAAGTATGATTATAATATCACTGAATCCTGCTTAATAGGCGATTCAATAAACGATTATGAAGCCGCTAGGATCAATGATATTTCTTTTTACGGATATAACTCTATTTCTTTAAAAGAAAGTGGAAATAAGTATATAAAATCCTTTGATACTTTTTCTATATAATAAGTCCGTTTAATCTGAATTAGCGTGTTGATAAAAAAAATTATTAATCATTCATTTGTATATGCAGTTCTCCCTAAGCTACCTATTTTATTGGGGTTTCTAATTTTGCCGTTAATAACACCTTTTTTATCAGATATTGATTACGGAGTTTATGGCATAGTTTTATCTATAGTAACAGGAATAACAGTAATTAAAACACTTGGTTTAGATGTTATACTAATGAATTCTTATATACATCATTGTCATAGTAGCAGATATAAAATAGTTTGGAATGAAATTCAAGGCTTTATATTTGTTTGGTCGTTTGTTTTAGGTTTATTGGTTACGATATTGCTCTACTTTATTTTACCCGCTGAGGCAGATACAAACAAATATTTGATAATTCTGCTGACGGCAATTCCAATTATGCTTTATTCCTCCCTTCAAGTGGTTTCCTTAAAGTATTATCAATTGGCAGAAAAACCGATGGCAATAGGTGTTAGATCATTAATTTTCGGAGTACTTACTATTTTCCTTAATTACTACTTTATAGTTAATCAAAAAATTGGCTATATGGGTTGGGTTTGGAGTATGTTTATTGCAGAAACTCTAACATTTTTGTCATTTATTTATCCTTTATGGATAAAAAATAGGTTATACCCTAATTTTTTCTTTAGAAGGAAAACGATGAAAAAGCATTTGAAAATAGGCCTACCTCTTGTGCCCCATACTAGTGCTTTTTTTTTATTGGATTTTTCAGATCGGTTGGTCATGCTAAAAATGGGTGTAAGTACGGCAAATATCGGTCTGTATGATTTTGCATATAAATTTGCTGGGTATGCCAGGGTTTTTTCTGAAAGTATACACCAAGCCTCAACACCTTTACTTATAAAATCATTTAAGGATAATCCAAAAAGCCACATATTAAGGGATATTATCTTTTTAGAAAACTACATTGTTGCTTTTGTGTCCTTTACCATTGCAATTTGGTTAAAAGAAATATTTTCCATTATGGTAAATAATGAGGAGCTAAGTTTAACCTATAATATGGGTATAATATTAACCATGGCGTATGTTTATAAACCTATGTATACTGCTATGGCAACAGTCTTCTATTATTACGAGAAAACTAAAGAATTTTGGAAAATTTCCTTTACGGCGGGTGTGGTAAACATTGTTTTAAACATTATTTTTATTCCGATCTACGGTTTTAAAGCTGCCGTTTATACTACTTTTTTGGCATTTCTATTTATAGGATATGCTGGTTTTTACGTAACTCAATTCAAGAAACTATATTCACCTAATTTTAACCCCTTATTGTGGGTAGGTTACACTGTTTTGTTATTAAGTAGTTCATACTTTTTTAGAGATGCAGAATTCATTACTAAATTAGTATTAACCATCATTGTTCTCATTTTTACAACCGTAAAGATTATTCCTTTAATAAAGACACTAAAATGAAAGATTTAATTTTTAAATATTTAGGTTTCATATATTCTATATACTTAAAGTATAAAAAGCCTGCTATCTTTAAAACAGAAAAGGGTAAGGAATTCCTTCAGATGTATGCCGAATCCGAAGTGAAATTATTATTTTTTAGGGCTTTAGCTTTGTTAAAGGGATTTAAATTAATCGATGATTATTCTGATAAGAAAAAGAAATCTGATACAGTGTTTATTTTTGGTAGTGGTGAATCGATTAATGAACTGACCGAAAAGGAATGGAATATAATAAAGAAGCATAATTTAATTGGCTTAAATTATTCCTTTGTACACCCAATTGTTCCTGATTATTTTCTTATGGAGATGATTCCCTTTAAAGAAATGCAGGATTATTTTTGTGAATATACAAAGGATAAATATGCTAAAGTTGATATGTTTTTTCAATTTAAACATATACTTAAAAGTGGTTTTGATTTAAATAAATATGAGTTTAAAAATAAAGCCTTTGTACACATACCACACCTCCTTCCAACTATTTATCCGGAAATTTTAGAATATTATTTTAATGATTTAATTAAATCTAAAGGTTTATCGTTGGCACACCTTGTACATCATAATAGCCATGTTGGGTGTGCTGTTATGTTCGCACAAGCACTTGGCTATAAAAGGATAGTTCTTTTAGGTATTGATTTAAATGGTGGGGATTATTTTACAGACTCAGAACAAATTTCAGAATCGTATCCACCAACAAAGGATTATATTAAATTAAACAAGCTTAGAAACAAATATAATCAAGTAAAGAATGACTTTAAAGGTAATTTGCATCCCACAATGAATGCCCAATTAATGAAAGAAAGAGGGAGTGTTTCAATGGATGAGTACTTTAGAGTATACCAGAAAAATATAGTTAATACAAACAACGTTAAATTATATGTAAATAGTGATAAATCAATTTTATCTGAATTTATAGAAGTATTTGATTTTAAGAAATAAGAAATATGCTTTTAAACATAAAACTAAAAGATGTTGATTTTATATTTATTTTGTTTCTTTTATTAGTAACACAATCGAATATTCAGTTAAAATTAGTGGGAATATTTCTTATTTTAATTCTCAGAATAAATGCAATTCAAAAGATTAATTTCTTCGGTATATTTTATTTAGTATTATTGTTATTCCATTTAAGTTTTGGGTTGATTACTCTACTGAGTACGGGCATAGATTACTTAGCTTCTTACATTTTAGTTTTTTTATTTTGGTCCCTTTCCTTAATTATTTATACACAGTTAGCGTATTTTGTCAAGAATAATTCACTAAAAAAAATTAGTCTTACCCTTAATGTGTTTTTTTTAATTTGTGTTTTCGTTATTGTTCTTCAATATATCTTTACAGCAATTAATTTACAATCCATCAATCCATACAGTGTATCTCCTGCTGCAGGAGATAAAATGATGTCTATTTTTAGCAACTCTTCGGTGAGCATGATTATAATGTCATTCTTTTTTCTAAAGTATCTTTTTGAAAATAAATGGTTTTTAGGATCAATTTCATTTATATGTTTGATAATGGCTACATATATGAGTGGAACAGTGTTGTTTTTAGGATCAATATTTTTAGGAATATTTTTCTTTTCAAAGATTGATATAAAATACAAGCTATATTTTATTATAATAACTTTTTTATTTATTGCAACCTTCTCTTTTATTTCTCCAGCAAACATAGATTATGCCATGGGATATATAAATAGAATATGGAATAATGGAAATGATACACCATTTAAAATAAAATCGTTTTTCCAAACATTTGAATATTGGACTTCATCCATTAGATCTTTTGTTTTTGGGGCGGGAGGCGGTAACTTTTCTTCTAGAGTTGCATTTATAACATCAGGAGATTATGTTGGTTGGTTCCCAGACATATTAAGTTATATATCCGAAGAATTTAAACAATATCATTTAGGGATTTGGACTCATGATTTTAACAATCCATGGGATAATCGTAATAATACGGCAAATCAACCATTTTCATTTTATAATCAGATAATCGGTGAATATGGTTTAATTGGTGTCTTAATCTTTATTTGTTTCTATTTAGGGTTTATCCTCAAAAAATGGCCTATTCTAACTTATTCTAAATTTTTACTATTAGCTCTAACTGGATATTTTCTATTAGATTACTGGTTTGAATACTTTTCAGTTATCATAATTTTTGAATTGTTTTTATTGATAGATATAAAACATAACACTAAAAACTCTTATAATGAGTGATTTTCGAACCATTAATTTTAAAAATCTTCTGAAGTCAAATTCAGTGTTAGAGAATATTAATTACGGAAAAATACTATTGTATTCGTTTGCGGTATCAATATACTTGCCCATGATTTTTACTAATATTATTTCTATAATATTAGTGGTCTATTGCTTTTTTAAGTTTAATAAGGTTGGTTTAAAAACTGTTATTAAGGATAAATTTGTCACGTTATTTCTTTTGTTCTTTTTGATTCTTGCGTTCGGTTTTTTATACAATATTCCGGTAGTTGGCGTTTTTAAAGGCATGGAAAAGAAGTTGTCATTTCTTGTGCTGCCAATTACCATTGGTTTGATAGGCATTAAAAGAAAAGATATAGAAATAATTTTTATGTTGTTTTTTTACGCAGGTATCCTCGTTACCACCTTCGCTTTTTTCAAAGTTTTTCTATCCCCTTTGGAACCGTTAGAATTTAAAAACTTTATTAATCATGAATTGTCGAATAAAGTGGGTCTTCATGCAACATATTTAAGCATGTTTTTAGTACTCTCTTTGGCTTATCCTTTATTATATTTAAAATCTCTTAAAAATAATAATATTAAAATTTCAATATATTGTTTATCAATTGTATGTGTTGTTTATATATTGTTTCTTGGGGTTAGAATAGTTTGGCTGACACTAGTTTTACTTTTAATTTTAAGTGGATTCTATTTAATTAGAAAGTCAGTATTTTCTAAAAAAAATATTTTTATAGCTTCCATCACTGTAATTATTATTCCATTATTAATTTTTATGGTCAACCCGTTGAGAGAAAGGTTAAAAGAAATGGTTAATTACAATAATGAATATAATACCAAAGAAGTTTGGGGAGGAAGAGGAATACGTATTATGATTTGGGAGAGCGGTTTTCAATTATTCAAAAAGCAACCTTTATTGGGTTACGGATCTTCTAATGCAGTTCAGACTGAATTAGAAACTGTTTATAAAGAAAATAATCTCGGCCCATTATTATATATGATGGAAAAAAATGGCAAAACCTTTAATCCACATAACCAATTTTTGTCAGAGGTTTTAAAGCATGGGATTCTGATAGGCTTCTATTATCCATTTGTCCTAATTTTTCTGGGAAAAGGGTATTATGAGAACAACTCTATAGTTGGATTCTTATTTTTATTAATAACCTTTGGTGTTTCTTTAACTGAAACAATTTTGGAACTAAATAAAGGAATAGTGTTTTTCTCATTTTTTGCTTCTATTCTTTACTTTAGCTATAAACACAATCTTAATCCAAAGAGCTCAAGCAGAGTAGGCCTTGAATAATAGTAGTATGAAAAATTTATATTTTATATTTCCCATAACTGGCCCAAATAACGGTGTTAAGGTTATTTCCAATCATATTAAACGCTCAATTTTTAATAATAATCCAATTTCGGTTCGTACCATAAATACCGCCCAAGCAGAAGATTTTTCAAATTTTGGAAAATTTAGTACTAAAAAGGTTTTTCATTTCTTTAAACTTTTTAAAAGTCTTTTTATAATTGAGAGGGAGGATATGGTTTATGTTAATGTAACCCCAAGTGGGTTTGCCTTTTACCGGGATCTTATAATTCTTTTCTTATGTAGCTTTAGAACTACTAATATAACGGCTCATATACATGCAAATGGGCTTGAGAAAAAAGTAAAAATATATAATAAGTTTTTATTTGCTAAACTTAAGATTATAGTTATAAATGTAGATCAAAAGGGTAAACTAGATAGTTTGAAACTTAATACGTTTTTAGTTCCTAATTCACTCCCAGATTATTTTGAAAATACTCCAATACGACCTTTACAGGAAGCTGGGATAAAATTGATTTACCTTTCAAATATTTCCAAACCAAAGGGTATAGAAAGACTTATAAAGATAGCTGAAGTAATATCTTCTAAAAAATTAGATTGTATTTTAAATGTCTTTGGAGGTGCTTTATCAGAAACAGAAAAATGTACAATTAAAGATCTCGATTTGAAATATGATTTTTTAAATTATCATGGCCCAATTCTTGATGAAAGGGAAAAATATGATAATCTATTAAAAAATGATGCATTATTATTTTTGAGTGACGAAAATTATGAAGTTTATCCTTTGGTTTATATAGAGTCGCTCATGAGTGGTTTACCCATATTAACAACCAAACAAATTGTATCAGACAACTTCAGTAAAATTGGGGTGGCAGATATTTTAAATGAAAACACTGATAATTTTGAGGCAATCATAACAAATTATCTTGAAGATCCACAACAATTTCACAATCGAAAGATAAAATCAAGAGATGCTTATAAGCAAAATTACTCCTACAACAATTTTATACAACAAATAGAAAAAATTATTTTGCATGACAAAAATTAATGAGATAAGTATTTTGGTAGTGACCCATAATCACTCGGATTATATAGATAAATTAATAAATTCTTTGGAGAAATTTGGGTATAATAACGTATACTTTTGTGATGCAAAATCAAATGATAATACATATGAAAAGCTAATCAATAGTTCTTTTAAGAAAAATGTATTGAAAAAGGATGTTTTAGAAGGGTTTTCTAAGAACAATAATGACTTAATAAGACACTTTAATTTACAATCGAAATATTTTCTTCTTTTAAATCCAGACACTTATTTTGATGTCGATTTTTTAAAGGTTCTTAAGTCAGAAATGGAATCTAATGAGGGAATAGGAATTGTGACTCCATTAATGAAATATCCTAATGGTGATTTACAAATAACTTGGAAACATTTTCCAAATTTTTATAATGTTTTAAAGAAAAGATTAGGGATTTTAAAAGCAAAATTTGAAAGCCAAATGGAAGGCCCGGAAATTGATTGGTGCTTAGGAGCATGCATGTTGATATCAAATCGCCTATTGAAGGAGAGAAATACATTATTGGATGAACGCTATAGATTATATTGTGAAGATATAGACATTTGTTTCGAAGCTTTCGATAAAAATATGAAAGTTATTGGTTTATCAAATACGTATATTTACCACAACCTAAACGAGAGTAGCTCTAAAAATATATTTAGCAAGTATAATCTTTGGAACATATCCAGTATTGTTAAATTTATTTTAAAATGGAATTGGAAATATTTAAAGAGAGTATATGTATAAAAGAATTCCTCGTTTTTAAGAATATTAATAGGTAATATTTACTATGTTTTCCAAAAAACACCGCTATTCCGGTTTTATTACGCCCATTTCGTATGGGATAGATTTGTTGGTTATCAACCTGTTTGCCTTGGTGTTGCCCATTAATTTTCAGTACCCAATTCTTTTCCATGGGTATATAACCTTGGCTTGGTTTATCATTTCCTTTAAAAACGACTTTTACGAGGTGTACCGCTATACCAAGGTGACCTATATTGTAAAGTTGCTATTAACCCAATTTGTTTTCTTTTTTCTGGTGCTCTATGCTTTTATAGGCTTCTTTAAACAGCCCAATATGAGCCGTTTGGGCTTGGCAGAATATTTCCTCTGTGTTTTTGGCAGTATTTTTCTACTAAAGCTCCTTAATTATATACTATTGATGCAGTACCGTAAGGAGGTAAAGGGAAATATGAGGAATGTAGTGGTCATTGGTAAAAACAAGAAAACAGACCAATTGATCGAGGTTTTTTACCAACGCAGGGAGTTTGGTTACCAGTTTATGAAGCAATTCTGTGCAGAGGACAAAAATTTTGACATTAGAAAGTGTTTTGAATATATCCTGGACAACAATGTGGACGAGATATACTGTTCGGTGGCCGAGTTAAAGAACAGCCAGTTGAACCTCTTCATAAACTTTGCCGATAACAACCTAAAAACCCTGAAATTTATTCCGGACAACAAGAATATATTTACCAAAAAGCTCACCTTTGAGTACTACGATTATATTCCTGTACTTTCTCTTCGCGATATTCCCTTGCATCAGCCCCTGAATTCGGCCTTAAAAAGAGTTTTCGATATACTGTTCTCCCTTTTTGTGATTGTATTTCTACTCTCATGGTTGGCCCCTATAGTGGCTATTTTTATCCGTTGGGAATCTAAGGGACCTATTTATTTTAGACAGAAGCGAAACGGGGTAGACAATAAGGAGTTCTACTGTTATAAATTCCGCTCCATGGCTCCCAATGCCGATGCCGATAGCCAAATGGCGAGCAAAAACGATATGCGGATTACCAAGGTTGGCCGCTTTATGCGCAAAACCAGTATAGATGAATTGCCGCAGTTTTACAATGTACTCTTTGGCAATATGTCGGTTGTAGGGCCAAGGCCCCATATGGTGAAGCATACCAACGAATATGCCCATAGGGTAGACAAGTATATGGTGCGCCATTTTGTAAAACCGGGTATTACCGGTTTGGCACAGGTGAAGGGCTATAGAGGAGAGATAGAAACAGATGCCGATATTTTTAACCGTACCAAGTTTGATATCTTTTATATCGAAAACTGGTCTATATTCCTAGATCTTAAAATTATCCTTCAAACGGTGATCAATGCGGTCTCTGGTGAGGAAAAAGCGTATTAAGTAGGTACCCTCTTGTATAACGGCCCTATTTTGTATCTTTAAGACTTGAAAAATAAATAGGAGACACACCTTTTTAGGATGCTCACCCAAAAGATAGTAGTCCTAGGCAGGAGAATTGCTAAAACATATACATTTGAAAAAAGTACTCATCACCGGGGCAGCCGGATTTTTAGGATCGCATCTGTGCGATCGGTTTATAAAAGAAGGGTTTTATGTGATTGCCATGGATAACCTGATCACCGGCGATCTAAAAAATATAGAACACCTATTTCCCCTTAAGAATTTTGAGTTCCAGCACCACGATGTGACCAAGTTTGTGCACATTCCAGGGGAGCTCGACTATATTCTACATTTTGCCTCTCCCGCCAGTCCTATCGACTATTTAAAAATTCCGATAGAAACCCTAAAGGTAGGATCCTTGGGTACCCTGAACTTATTGGGGGTAGCCAAAGAGAAAAAGGCGCGGATATTGGTGGCCTCTACCTCGGAGGTGTATGGCGATCCGCTGGTACATCCGCAAAAAGAAACCTATAACGGTAACGTGAGTCCGATTGGACCGCGTGGCGTCTATGACGAGGCCAAGCGCTTTATGGAGTCGATTACCATGGCCTATCACCGCTTTCATGGGGTAGATACCCGTATCGTTCGTATTTTTAACACCTATGGCTCTAGAATGCGCTTAAACGATGGGCGAGTGGTACCCGCCTTTATGGGACAGGCGCTAAGAGGAGAAGACCTGACCGTATTTGGTGATGGCTCCCAAACGCGCTCTTTCTGTTATATAGACGACCAGGTAGAAGGTATTTACCGTTTGTTGATGAGCGATTATACCGAACCCATCAATATTGGAAATCCACACGAAACCACTATTAAAGAATTTGCCGAGGAGATCATAAAACTCACCGGAACAGATCAGAAAATCATCTATAAATCATTGCCGCAAGACGACCCTTTACAGCGGGAACCCGATATTAGCCTGGCCAAGAAAATCTTGGGCTGGGAGCCTAAAGTGTCGCGTGCCGAAGGGCTGAAAAAGGTATATGAGTATTTTAAATCCCTTTCTCCCGAGGAACTTCAGAAAAAAGAACACAGGGATTTCTCTAGCTTATAATGGATATTTCCATTGCAAACCGTATTTTTGAACAAATTTTTGAAGCATGAACATCCTTATTCTTGGTGCCGGTGGGCGCGAACATACCATAGCATGGAAACTGAAACAAAGTCCAAAACTATCCAATCTTTTTGTAGCTCCCGGTAATGCAGGAACGGCAGCAATTGCTACCAACCTACCGATAGGGGTAAACGATTTTGAGGCTATTAAAAAAGCGGTACTGTCCGAAGGCATTACTATGGTGGTCGTAGGCCCAGAAGATCCGTTGGTGAACGGGGTACACGATTTTTTCCTGAACGATGAAGCCCTAAAAGATATCCCGGTGATAGGACCTCAAAAATTAGCGGCTACTTTGGAAGGATCCAAGCAGTTTGCCAAAGAATTTATGATGCGTCATAACATTCCAACGGCTGCCTATGAAAGTTTTACTGCCGAGACCCTGGAAAAGGGATATACCTTTTTAGAAAGTTTACAACCGCCTTACGTATTGAAAGCCGATGGTTTGGCCGCCGGAAAAGGGGTACTGATCCTTCAGGACCTACAAGAGGCTAAGGACGAATTGAAAACTATGTTGGTCGATGCCAAATTTGGCAACGCTAGTACTACCGTGGTGATAGAGGAGTTCTTGGACGGTATAGAGCTTAGTTGTTTTGTACTGACCGATGGTGAAGGTTATAAGGTATTACCAACTGCCAAGGATTACAAACGAATAGGAGAGGGCGATACCGGACTGAATACAGGGGGTATGGGGGCTATTTCTCCAGTTCCTTTCGCCGATAAGGCATTTATGGACAAGGTAAACGAGCGTATCGTAAAACCTACCGTAGAAGGCTTTAAAAAGGACAATATGCCGTATAAGGGATTTGTCTTTATAGGGCTTATAAAAGTTGGTGACGACCCAAAAGTGATAGAATACAACGTCCGTATGGGCGATCCGGAGACCGAAGTGGTGATCCCAAGGATTAAAAACGATTTGGTAGAAGTTTTTCAGGCCGTGGGCAACCAGACCTTGGACAGCATAGAGCTAGAAATAGACGAGCGTACCGCAACCACCGTTATGATGGTATCTGGCGGCTACCCAGGAGCCTATGTAAACGGCAAGGAAATCACCGGATTTGATACTGTTGAGGACGCCGTGGTTTTCCATGCCGGGACGAAACTAGAAGATGGAAAAGTAGTGACCAATGGAGGTAGGGTCATGGCCGTTACCGCCTATGGATCTGACTTTAGAGAGGCGCTAAAAACCTCGTATAAAAATATAGAGAAAGTACATTTCGATGCCATGTACTTCCGTAAGGACCTTGGTTTCGATCTATAGTTAGAAACCTCATTGCCCTTAGGGGATATATATTTAAAAAGGCTGTCGGGAACGATAGCCTTTTTTTTTATTGATGACCGCTAGGGAGCGGAAATCTCGGTTCGATTTGTGCCAGCTACTTTCTATTTTAAAGGGGATCAATATGCTGCAGTAGATCTACCGCGGAACTAGTGTCCGTTTTTACCGGATTAAGCATTTATTTACTATTTTTATTCATCCTGATCCTTATTAGATGTCTTTTGTCATCGGAAAACTCGCTTCTTCCATGCAACATTGTTTTATTATTAATAAAGATTAAATCTTTAGGTTCTAAATAAAAATATTGAGTAAAATAATTGTTAAGAATTACTTCTTTTAAAATTTGATAGGCTTCAATTTGTGCTGTAGAACAAATGGCTTCTTTGTGCATTAAAGCTTTTTCAAAGGTATCTACTCTAAAGCGAATTTCATTTTCTCTTAATATTGGTCCATAGTTGAATTCAACCTTATCTTCTTTACTTTTTTTAAACACATTAGGAACTATAAAAGGATAATCTGTTGAAGAAAGTATTTCTATTAACTCCTTATTATTCTCTAATGCAGTAAGCGTTTTTAATATATTTTTTAAACTTAAAAGAGACGAAACTCCACCACCACATTCCGCTTTTTTCAAGGTCAACAAACCAAAATAATCTTCGGGGTAAAAACTATATTGACTATCCGTATGAAGTTCTGCTTCATGACTGTGTTCTGAATAAGTCTTTATAAAACTTTTAGATTTAGATTCTGATTTAATATCCCAAATGATTTTATTATTGCCATCATGAGAAATAGGTGTGCCAATTAATTGAGATAATTCGAGAAATTTTTGACCCGCTTCTTCAACATTATCTGTATCCACATTAAAATTCTGAATAACAATGTAACCTACAGCATCAAGGTCTTTTTTTATTCGGACAGCTAAATCAAAATAATTTAAATTTGAATCTTTATAGTCTAAATAATTGATATTTTGTATTAAAGTATTGGTCATAATCTTAGAGTCGGTATGATTTAAGATATAAAAACTCTTTAATTATTTGGTACGATGAATAGTTCACTTCCTTGCCATACAACAAACTTTTTTTCAGGTAGTTTAATTTTATCTTTTGCTCTTTTGTAAGGTGAGAAACAAAGTAGGACAAGTATAAATAGGAAGCATTTTTTTTAATTTCTAGATTGGATTTTTTCGTTTTATAATAGTTCATTAAATATTGCAACCCATCAATGGCAAGCTTGGTTTTCGCTTCTAATGTAATGGGACTAAAAATACCTTGGTCATGCCTTCTATACACTGCTGGCTTAACATCGTATAAAAACTTTGCAGCACCGAATTCGGCTAACTTTCCTCTTAATATAAAATCGCCACATACAATATTTTTCATATCCTCATCAAACAACTTGATAAGGTTATTTCTATACAAGAGTGATGCGGTATGTATCGAAACTTTTAACAAATCGTCTGCCTTAATAGTTCTATCGCTCTTGTAGTTAAAAACAAGGTGTTCTTTGGATGTTTCCTGATCTATAACTTTTGTATTATGAAAACAAGCTACAAATTGTTCATTGTTCTCCAAAAATTCGACTCTTTTTTGGAGTGAGTTTTCATCCATCAGATAGTCATCTCCTTCAATAGTTGTTAGGTACTTTCCCTTAGCTGAAAAATTTGCAAAAACACTATTAAAGGTTCCAGAAGGTTTTCCGTTTATAGCAATATTGTTTGCTCTGGAATTTAATAAAAGCCTAATTTTATCTGGATATTTATCAGCATATTCCTTGCAAATTTCTCTAGTGCCATCAGATGATTCATCCTCGGCAATTAATATTTCAAAATCAAAATTCGTTTTCTGTTTTAATAATGAATCTAGACAGATTGCTATATACTTTGCATGATTGTATGTTACTACCTTAATAGTAGCCAAAGGCTCTTTTCCCGCACGTTTGTTTACATATTCTATAACAGGGCTTTTTTCATATGCTGTTTTAAAAGTCTTTAAATCCATATTAAAATTTAAAAATTTTAGGAAATATTTTTTTATCGGAATAATTAGGGTTTCCGTCCGAATCTTTTTCACAAATTTGATCGTAGCCAATCACAATAAGATCTCCGTTATCCTTATATGCCTTTTGGTATTGGTTAGATTTATCCTGAAAATGCATTGCTAAGGCCATACGGTTCTTATTGCTTATGTTCGGATAACTGGCGTGAATGGTGTTACAATTATGAAAACTTACCTGCCCTTTCTTTAAAACCATAGCCGATTTAATATGGTTAGATTTGTTTTTTGACAAATAATTTTCAAAAGCGCTAAGGTCTTGGTTGTTAAATGAGAAAAAAGATTTTAATTCTTTTTCATCTTTCCATTGATTACTTTGGTCAATATGTAAAAGGGGCCCCATATCTATAGTAACGTCTTGCAGAGGGATCCAAGCTGTTAGCATGTTTTGTGAAGTACAAGTTGGCCAATAGGCTTTATCTGAATGCCAACCAACAACTCCTTCTTTTTTTGCATTTGTAGGCAATTTGTTGATCAAAGAATCTGCAAACAAACGAATTTCATCTGTGCGAGCTAATTTTGCAGCAGTTGCCGTTATAAGCTGATGAAAACCTAAGGCCTGCAATTCTTTTTTTTGGAGCGTTACAAATTCATTATTTCTAATCACCGCTGTATCATCAAAAATATCATCTGCAATCCCTGTAAATTCAGAAAGATTGTAATCTTTTAAACCATTGTAAAAATCTTTTGCACCTTTTTTTGCCTTGTCTATAATTTCTTCAGGCAGTATAAAATTACCAACAAACCAACCTTTCTTTTCATATTCTAAAATCTGATCTTCAGTAGGCAACATTTCCATTTCTGCTGCTGATATTTTTTTTGCGTGCATATTTTCTATGGTATATAATTGGCAATTTCACCTATATTTCCTATTTCTTGATCTAGAATTAAACCGGTTGCCTTTCTATGATCTACTTTATTAGTAACCGGATGCGATGAAGTTCTAAAATCTCCAAATCCAAAATAATGGTCATCAAAAAACAAGGCTGTGCCGGTTACAAAATCATGAAAGACTTCGCCGTTAATGGTTCCTTTGATTGTTTTTTGAGGAATCCATTTTTGCAAAATAAAATCTTTTAAATCGGGACTTTCAAAAAGGGCATCCCATTCTTCTAATGGAGTTACTAATCCTGCATAAATCTGTTGACTTTTACCTAAAGCTCTGTGCTTTATAATCCATTCGTTTTTATTTTCTTTGGCGTTTTTCCAGACATCTTCGGCTTCATTTGCAGTATAAGTTGGAATATAAAACTTCTCAAAAAAGGATATTTCTTCTTGTGTTAAAACCTTATTTTGTAATTCCTTTTTACCTAATACAGAAAAAAATCTTTTATCGTGTATTAAAAACACCGTTCTAAAATCATTTATAAGATTAGCCGAGATTAATTTCTTTAAGCTGTCTTTAGAAAAAGATAAAATTTCATCAAAGGAAAGTTCACTTACAACCCATGCCTTTTCTAATTTATCAAAATTTTGATCTATTTCTGTATACAAAACTTCGTTAACTTCTAGCCCCGTTCTTTTTAGAATATCTGTATATAATTTTGATTCATTTCGTACATCTTCTCCTTTTAAAATACAAATAGAAGTTACTTCTTTTAAGTACTTATTTAGATGTTTATAAATAGGCGAATACTGATCTTTTAGTTTTACATTCTGCAAGCTTATAGGCTTAGTTTCTCTTGCCACAGCATCCATTAAGCCAGATAAAAACACCCCATTTAAAGGAAAACGACAGGTGATTTCTATTAGCTTAACTTGATTGTTGGTATCGTAAACAAAATCCGTTCTATATGTCCCTATGTTATATTCTTTTTGATTAAAAACATCCAATACTTTTTCAACTCCTGCACATACTGGCATTAAATGTTTATAGTTCTTATAACCTATTACAAACTCCTTTATAAGTTTATACATTATTTTTTGAAGTTTACCAACATCTGCATTATGAGCA
This sequence comes from Arenibacter nanhaiticus, assembly GCF_900141935.1. Taxonomy (GTDB): domain Bacteria; phylum Bacteroidota; class Bacteroidia; order Flavobacteriales; family Flavobacteriaceae; genus Arenibacter; species Arenibacter nanhaiticus. Next base: position 74,969 of record NZ_FQYX01000001.1, read on the forward strand.
GCACTGATTACAATAGGTTCGTCAAAAATCCATTGTTGATAATAATCCTTTTTGCCTTTGATAAATTCTTGAACTGATTTTTCTAAAGTCATCACTATATTAAGCTATAGTTTTTAATCAACTTCTTTGTACCATCTTTTCCATTATGCATTAACACATCAATAATGGAGAGGTGTGGTACAAACTCCATATTAAACTGATTGTATGAATATTCTTTTGGGTTGATAAAAAAAAGCGAGAGGTTATGCTTCGTAAAATAGGCTTTATCGTAAAGTTCGATTCCACCAGCAGCATTAATATACGTATGTGCTTTTTGTTGCTTACAGATTTCAACAATTCTTAAAGACTTAACTTCTTCTTTTATAATTTCATCATTTAACAACCTAGCTTCAAGCTTTAAAAATGCTTCATTTTTTGATTTTATATTGGTTTTAAGATCTAGATAACTACAAATTTCTTTGATAATAGCACTGTTGTAATCATGTAACGAGCTTGTATTGGTCTGTATACACTTTTCAATTAGCGGATAAACCTCTTTAAAATACGCTGCTTTTTTGTAGTTAAAATAGATCGACTTTAACAACGGTCTTTTCCAGTTGGTACCATTTATTTCAATTTCGCTTATAGTTTTATAAGAACATTTTTTAATTACTGGAATTTTAATCTCAACAGCTAGTTTACGTCCTTTATCTAAAATTCTATTTTTTGTAATCCATGATTTTTTTCGAAACGCTACATGCTCATATAAAATAAATTCATCTGATGCGTCTATCAACTGAAAATATCCTATATAAGGAAAAAAATAAGCTTGCATTATTCCAATTTTCATTTCTAATTACGCTTTAAAATTAGTTTACCTAAACCTTTAACCTCAACTAAAGATTTACTTTTAAACAAAATTGCTAAGGTTAAATAGCAAACCAACGTAAAAACCACCCCAACCATTAATTGAAAAATGATGTGTAGACTGTCTGATTGTAAAAGTGCATAAGTACCTAAAAAATAAGATACACTGGCAAATATGACTATTGGAAACATATCTAATAATTGATCTAACGTACTGTAATCTATCAATTTTTTTCCGTAGTATGTATTCACAAATAAACCTAAAATAGAGCTGCCTATATTAGCATATAACAATCCAAAAATCCCCCAAAAATACCCAATAGCTAATGAAACACAAACAAGTAGTACCTTAATTACCTCTAGTTTTAAAAACAAATCTGTTCGGTTAAAAATCTTAAAAATATTTAGATTACAAATATGTATTGGAATTAGGATTCCTGTTATTGCTAATAATTGAAAATACGGAACTGCCGGTAGCCATTTTTCGGTAAATAATATGAGAAACAAAGGTTTGGCTACCACTATTAACGCAACCATTAATGGGGTTACAATAAAAAACATACTCCTTATAATTTTGGCGTAAAGCCTACCTACTTTTTCTTTATCGTCCTGGATTTTTGAGAGCAAAGGAAATGTTACACTAGAAACAACAGTACTCAATAAATGAACAGGGTAATTTCTAAAACTTTTTGAATGGTTAAAATGACCCAAAGTTTTTATGGAAAAATGTTTTCCGATAATAAACGAATAAGCTTCCCGCATTGCAGCATCCATTATGGAAGAAATCATTAGTTTGTAACCAAAATTTAAATGCTTTTTCAGTACTTTAAAAGAAAAACCTACTTGTGGTGTCCAACTAGAAAACATCCAATAAAAAAGCACTTTAAAAACCAAGGTTGATAACTGCATGTAAACCAAACTCCATACTCCTTTGCCTAAATACGCACTTACTAACCCAACAATAGCACCGGTTATTACGGCAGGCCCGTTTAAGGCTGTTATTTTTTTAAAGGACATCTCCTTCATAAAAATACTATACTGTATATAAAAAAAAGCAGAAATAATAAAACTTAGCCCATAAACCCTAATTAAGGGAACTATAAGATCATTATTAAAATATCTAGATAAAATCGGAGCTGTAAAAAATAAAATAGGATAAAGTAAAAGACTTATAATCAAATTACCATAAAAAACGGCATTGTAATCTGAGGAGGTCGCTTTATTATCTCTAATAATAGAATTCCCCATTCCTCCCTCAATAATAGCATTTCCTAAACTTATAAAAATTGTAATTATACCCAAAAGGCCAAAGTCATTTGGAGTTAAAATACGCGCAAGGAAAATTGTTACAATAAAGGTAATTCCCTTTAAAAGTACATTATCTACAAAGGACCAAATAAGTCCCTTTTTTAATAAGTTTTGTAGTACACTCACTCTTAATAGCTGATAACTGCACTGTCCTTAATAGCCTTGCAAATTATTCGCCCTATTCTTTCCACTTCTATAAGAGCCAACTCATTGTACAAGGGAAGACAAAGAACTCTTCTAGAGACGTCTTCGGCAATAGGAAGCTTTACTTGCGCCACATAAGGTAAAGACTCTGAAAGTAGTGGATAAAAATATCTTCTGGGGATTATATTTTCTTTTAAAAGTGATTCAATACAAACTTCTAATTCCATTTCAGAATTAAAAATAACTGGGTAATAAGCGTACGAAATAGAAGCATTATCTGCCCACAACTGTTTTTTTATAGAGCCACCTAAAATACTGTCATAAAGAAGACTTATCTTTTTCCTGTTTTCCCAATTTTCTTCAATATATTTAAGGTTTACCAAACCCATAGCCGCGTGGAACTCAGAATTTTTTCCGTTAATTCCTAAATTGGCAAAAGAAACAGCACTCTTAAAACCAAAGTTAATCATCAGTCTTAATTCCTTTAATAGTTTTTTGTCTTTGGTAACAATAAACCCCCCTTCTGTAGTGTGGTATATTTTTGTTGCGTGTGTACTACAAATAGAAATATCTCCAAATTCAAAAATTGACTTACCTTCAATTTTTACTCCAAAGGCATGTGCTCCATCATAAATAACTTTAAGATTGTGTTTTTTGGCAATTTTTTCAATTTCAACAACATCACAAGGGTTTCCAAAAACATGTGTTGCAACAATAGCAACTGTTTTTGGTGTAATGGCTGCTTCTATTTTTGAAGCATCGATATTTAGCGTATCAGCATCAATATCAACAAAGACTGGTTTATTATTTTCCCAAACAATGCTGCTTGTTGTTGCTACAAAAGAGAAGGGAGTAGTAATAATTTCACCTTCAAGGCAAAGTGCTTTTATAGCTAATTGTAAGGCCATGGTGCCATTCACAACAAGCAATAAATTTGAAACTGATAATTCTTTTATCAATTCACTTTCTAATCTTTCTACTAAAGGGCCAGAATTGGTAAGCCAATGTGATTCCCAAATAATGGAAATCATTTTTTCATATTCTTCCTTTGGAGGGAGAAAGGGTTTTGTTATTGGAATCATTAGTTAATGATCATTTATTTAAATTATTTAAATCTATAAAATCGGTATCACCGTTTTTATCACTTAATAAGATATCAAATCGGGGACCTGTTTTAAAAGCTCTCCTTTTTAAAAAAAATAATTTATACAGTGCTAGAATAGGAATGTTATGATAATTTAAATTTATAGTCTTTCCGTCGTATATGATTTTTGCAGCCCCTTGTGAAGAAAATACGAATTCATGCTGAATAGAAATGGTATCGTTTACCCAATTTATATGTAAGTCCAAAAATTACTCTTATTTTTTTCTTTTGCTTCTAAACTATGTAACTACTAAAGTTTACCCCTGCTTTTACACTATATTTTTCATCCTGTGGATAAGTAGTAAAAGGTAAACCAAGGTCTTCAATATTTATAAATAAAGATCATATCCATTTTATTATATCTTAAAAATGGGAAACAAAGATACCCGTAATAATTAAACTTAAGTGCCTATTTGATATGTTTTTTGACGTACAAGAGCTTAAGGATCAATGTCAAAATTTCTATTTTTTTTGTGTTCGAAAACTAGACAGTTAACCCAGCTTAATGCTGCCTCTCTATTGGCTCTTGTTTTTCCCGAAGGGTTATTGGAATATTTTTATGCTTTAAACTATCATAGTACTCCAAAAAATAAGAAGGCATACACGGAAAAACTTACTATTTACCTTGCAGAAAAAAAGGACGATTTTGGAGCAATACAAGGACCGTGTTTGTAAAGCTTGTGGGTTTGTCGAGCCACGAATAATCGATGATTTTCCTATCAGGAGCAGGCTGGTAAGCTTACGTGTCCGGGGTCGTAGATGGGAAGGCGAGACGGACAAAGGGACCATAAAGATTAGCCGTGATTGGGATACCATCATTTCACAGGGAGCTCGTTTGACCGCTGAGTTTGCTGCTTTTTTAAAAGTATTTGGTCACTACCAAGGCCAATGACTGCTAAACCATTGGCGGGTTTTATAAAGTCAACGGTAAAAACTACCACAACAGTTTCGGGCTTACTTAAGCGAGTTCAAACAATGGGAGGATAAGAAACTGATTTCAAAACTCCGCGTCGCCTCGCGCCATTTCCACCGCGCCAGCTGGCCCCTCGCAGTAAATCCAAGTCGTTGGATTTTTTCGTGCGGTCCTATTGTTCACTTGAAAGTTATCACTCATCATAACTTGATAACAAGATACCTTCATAACAAATTTCATGTACTTCGCCGATTACTGTTCACCGTTCACTGGTTACTTTTTTTCATTAAAACCTGAATACTGAATATTTCGGTTCAAATAGTGCCAATGTTGGCTGAGCCCTGAAATAATCTCGGTTCGTTTTGTGCCAGCTAGTTTCTATTTTAAAGGGGGTCAGCATGCTGTAGGTACCATCCACTACACCAAAAATTAATATAGGAACCCGTAAATGAGGACTTTAGGAGACGGTTGTAATAAAAAATAAATTGTAAAAACCATATTTTGTACATAAATTTGTACTTAATAAAATACAATATTATGCTACTAACAACTGTTTCAGAATTTAGAAAAGATATTAAAACTTACTTAGACCTAGTTGTAAAAAACTTTGAGACTTTGATTATAAATCGTGGAAAAGATTCCGGAATTGTAGTGATGTCCTTGCAAGAATACAATTCTTTAATGGCTACAAATCACGAACTGTCTTCTCGAAAGAATGAATTAAGATTAGATGCTGCAATTGACAAACTAAAAAACGGAAAGACTTTTAACAAAGACCTAATCGAAGATTAAAAATGAAGTATATATTCGTTGACGAGTCTTGGGAAGATTATTTGTATTGGCAAAAAACTGATAAGAAAAAGCTAAAGAAAATAAATGAACTTCTGAAAGACATCGCTCGGAACCCTTTTGATGGCATTGGAAAACCCGAACCGTTAAAACATAAATATGCTGGATTTTGGTCAAGCCGAATTGATAGTGAACATAGACTGATTTACCAATATAATGAATCAGAAATCTTAATTGCGAAATGCAGATTTCATTATGACTGAAAAAAGTTCTGCTGGCAGTCGAGTATGTAAAAATGTAGGAGCACACCAGGCCACCACACCAGCTGGCCCTTCACGACAAATGCAAATCGTTGCATTTTCTGTGCGGACCTCTGCGTATCAGGGTTACTAGCTGCGCTGACTTACTATCATATGACTAAAAATGTATTTGTTCAATATTTACCAAAAGTCATATTGGCCGGTAGGCGCGCACTTAAGCGGGGGAGGGACTGATTACTGGATATTTCGGTACAAATAGTGCCAATGTTGGCTGAGTATTGAAATTATTTCGGTTCGATTTGTGCCACATGGTCAAGTGGGATCTTCCAGATAGATTACAACCCAACAACATAACTTGATAACAAGATAACCTGATAACCAAATTCCGCGTTAGCGATTGCAGCGGCATCCTTTTTTAGACGGCTCAGCCGGCAAAAAAGATATAGCGGAAAGCGCGCCCCGATAGGGAACGCCCAAAAGGCAGTTGTAAGGAAAAACTTCCTGTGCCGACCAAGCCCTTAGCCTTATTTATTGTATTTTTACTAAAGAAGAAGTAATAATGCCCCGAACTGCCTTACATAGGACCGCCATTTTGGTTTTTGCCCATTCTTCCCAAGAGGAAATGAAGCATAAGCCCCTGCGGAACGGTGCCGTGATTTTTGAGGCATTGAGTCAACATACCCTGAAAACGGTAAAAAAAACGAATCTGCCCTATTTTCATTTTACGGAAAAGGAGCAACAAGGGGCTTGTTTTGGGGAACGCTTTGTACATGCCATTGCCTCCGTTTTTAACATGGGCTTTACCCAATTGATTACTATTGGGAACGATGCTCCCTTGCTTAGGGCATCGGATATAGTACGGGCGGCCAGGCAGGTAGAAGAAGGACATTTTGTGCTAGGGCCCTCCAAGGACGGTGGATTTTACCTAATGGGCCTACAGAAATCTTGTTTTAATGCTCATAACTTTTTAGCCTTGCCATGGCAGACCAAGGCGGTGTCCACACAAATTACGGCCCTCATTGCCGAGACAAAAACGACTGTTGTAAGGCTACGCCCTTTATTGGACGTAGATCGTTGGGACGATCTAAAACGCCTTATCCGGGAAGCTGCTAGTAGTGGTGCTAGTATAGTACAGCTGCTAATTTCCTTATTGCACACTAGCGGGAAGGCCATGTTCCACCGGCCTCAGGGGAAGGATACTATCTTTTTTAACCGATACTATAATAAAGGGTCTCCCAGGCAGGAAAGGGCCTTCTTATAGGAAGGTCACCGAATACTTTTTCGGGCGTACAACCACCTAAACATCCAATAGCATTACCAAAGGACTACCGCCTATTGTACAGGTATGTAGTTATTGTATTTCCTTGTTCTTAAAAAAACAAGGGGTACGTTTATGGAACAAAAACAGGGATAACATCCTTTAATTATATACCTATTTAATACATATTTATAACATGGCAGACACTTATTACGATCCGGCAGATTTACGAAAATTCGGTAAAATCTCTGAATGGAGCGAGGAACTGGGGAGCAAATTTTTTGACTATTACGGAAAAGTATTTGAGGAAGGGGCGCTTAGTGCCCGCGAAAAATCGTTGATTGCCCTAGCAGTGGCGCACGTGGTAAAATGTCCCTATTGCATAGATGCCTATACTAAGGACGGCTTGCAAAGAGGCATTACCAAGGAAGAGATGATGGAATCTGTACACGTAGGAGCGGCTATTGAGAGCGGGGCTACCTTGGTACACGGGGTACAAATGATGAAGAAGTACGATAAGCTGTCTATGTAAAAGATAGCTTCCAGGGCCCGAGAGCTTATTTTTTTGGGCCTGGGAATTACCAGCAACAGCAACACGGCCATTAGGGACATCCCTTTTGGCATTCCCCGAAAAGGGGCCTATAATAATTGAATACTAGTAGCATGTCGACAAAATCACTAAAGGCAAGGCACGATGTCCTTGCTCAGAGCAATAAACAATTGGAAATCCTAAACGGGGGCCTTTTTGAGGAGGGAGAACTTCCCTTTTTTAAGGATAAGATCGATGCGATAGGGGCGTATCCGCTACGGCCTAAGAAATTGGAAATCCTTCAAATTAACGTGGGCTATATGTGCAACCAGGTTTGTGAGCACTGCCATGTCGATGCCGGTCCGGACCGTAAGGAGATCATGACCCGCGAAACTATGGAGCTGTGTTTGGAGGTGATCCGCAATACTGGGGCCCATACCTTGGATCTTACCGGAGGGGCACCAGAGATGAATCCGGACTTTAGGTGGTTTGTAGAACAGGCGGCCGAAGCCGGTATCAAGGATTTTATCGTCCGTTCTAACCTGACCATCATAAGGGCCAATAAGAAGTATTACGACCTGCCACAGTTCTTTAAAAAACACAATATTCACGTCATCTCCTCCATGCCGCACTACACTCGTGGGAAAACCGATAAGCAACGTGGGGACGGGGTTTTTGACAGTTCTATTAAAGCATTGCAGGAATTAAATGCCGTAGGTTACGGGATGCCCGATAGCGATTTAAGGCTCGATCTGGTCTATAATCCCTCCGGAGCTTTTTTACCAGGGAACCAGGCCGCCTTGGAAGCCGATTTTAAAAAGGCGTTGAAACAAGATTTTGATATCGATTTCCATAAGCTTTTTGCCATTACCAACCTGCCTATAGCCCGTTTTCTGGACTATTTGCTGGCTTCCGGAAACTATGAGGACTATATGTACTCCTTGGTAGAGGCGTATAACCCCTCGGCCGTGGCCGGCGTGATGTGTACCAATACCATCTCGGTAAGTTGGGACGGATGGCTGTACGACTGCGATTTTAACCAAATGCTGGGTCTTAAAGTGGCCAGTAAGGTTAAGCACCTAAAAGATTACAATGAGGAGGTGCTAAACGACCGGGACATTGTTATATCACAACATTGTTACGGCTGTACCGCCGGTGCCGGTAGTAGTTGCCAAGGTACCGTGGCATAGAGAAGCATCCTGTTTCTTGTGATAGACCAGTTTCGGAAATCTGCCTGTATTGGCATTTTCGCTACTGGTTTATAACTCCTTTGTTTTTTCGGGGATCGTTCTTTTGTGTGTTTTCTTCAGTAATTCTAGGGTGTGGGGCAGTGTTTGTTGCTATCGGTATGTGTGCTTGCGCTATTTCTAAAGCAACCGACAGCCTTGCTATGGCCCTTGGCGCTTTTTCTTCTTATTATTGTGGGCTTACGGTAGCCTTTAATCGGTTTTACGAACCGACCAATGTGTCGGTCATCCTTACTTTTTGTGCATAAAAACTTTCGATTTGTGTTGATTGTCGAATAACATGAACTTTATAGCGATAAATCTGATCGATGCGATTATTATAGCGTTACTATAGGGAGACTTCTTGGTCTTTTACCCCAAAATATAACTAAATGGAAAGAAACCTAAAACGCATGGCCACCATGCATCGGATGCAAGCCAAAGGATTAGAAATGTTTTATCAGAATGGTTATTTCAACACCAGTATAGACGATATCCTAAAAGAACTCTCCCTGTCCAAGGGGGGCTTTTATTATCATTTTAGTTCCAAGGAAGAATATTTTATCAGCATCGTACAGCAGTTGTTGTTCAGAAAAGTGTACAGTCAGCTTGTAGCGCCCATAGTAGGGAAGGAAGATCCCTTGCATACCATCGCAGATTGTATTGATAAATCCTTGGAAACAGCGGAACTCAATTTCCTTGATTACGGTTTTGAACTAGGCAATTTTATCAATGAGTTTAACGGGAAACATCCCGAAGTTATGAATGCCTTAAACGATATTCTCAAAGTATGGGAGGTATGTCTTGTCAGTATCCTACAAAAGGGGAAAACCGATGGTTTTGTCAGTAGGCATGCCGATAGCGAGGCCATCGCAAGCTTTATCATCTCTTCCTATATGGGTGTCAGGACCCTAATGGTCGATGGCAAGGCCAAAAACCTACGGTATAAATATATGTCCCAATTGAGACATTATTTTAAACTGATGGAACACAACGAAAGGGTGTAAGCTAATCACTGCTTAGTTCCCGCCTAAAATATGTTGAATTTTTTGCACTACCGCCTCTGGTGCTATGGTCTGCATAGCGTTTTCATAGCCTGGGGGAAACTTATTGCCGTATACCGAAGTCGGTATCAAGGGGTATTGCATTCTATCGGCCATCAGGGCATGTTCTAAAGGTTGCCCAAAAGGGTAGAATCCGGCATAGGGATGGGTCACTCCCCATAGGGTAAGGGTCGGCAGTCCAAACATGGCCGCCATATGCGCATTGCCGCTATCCATGGCCAACATTAGATCTAGCTGTGAAATAAGCGCCAGTTCCTCTTCAAAAGAGATTTTCCCCACCATATTAAGGCAGTTTGGGTAGGCTTCTTCCCATTTTTGCAATTCTTCGCCCTCTTTTTTTCCACCGCCAAAAAGGAGTATTCTATAGGCACTGGTAGCATTCAATTGGCGTACCACTTCTTGCATAAGTGCTATGGGATACATTTTTCCTTCAAAGGCGGCAAAGGGGGCTATCCCGATCCATGGTTGGGTAGGCGCCTGAATCAGCTTCCTAGTGCTCTCTTGCAAAGGGCGTTTTGCCGGTAGGCTTACAGCTTCCAAATCTAGCGGATATCCGAGACGCGCAAACACTTCTGAATAGCGTTGGTGTGTGGTCGTCAGCGGTTTAAAAACCTTGTGGGTAGCCGCCGTCAGGGCTTTTTTATCGGCCCTTCCCTTGTCAACTTGTTCAAAGGGAAGGCCGCTAAATGTAAAATAAGTTTTTAGAATATTGCTGCGCAGTACATTGTGCAGGTCGGCAACGGCATCAATGCCGAGATCTTTAAGCGACTGGTACAATTTCCAAAGGCCCAATACCCCTTTGTGCTGTCCCTTTACATCGGCTTCATATACCGTCACATTGGGTATCTGAGCAAACATGGGCGCAAAAAAGGCACGGGTAAGTACCGTTATTTTCACTTCAGGGTACTGTTGTACCAGGGCAGCGAGTACCGGTACGGTCATAGCCACATCGCCCATGGCCGATAGGCGAATGACCAATATATGGGAGGGCTTGTGTTGGATACGCTTATTTTTGCCCACGAAGGACCGGATTTAATTCGTCGTCGTTGTACATTTTCATCTGCTTGTAAACCTTCATATACTTGGCCCCAGCTTCAATATCGGTCAATAACTGGTCTATGGCCGTAGAAAGGTCTTTTCGCTGTTCCAACAAAACGTTCAGCTTTTCACTACACTTTGCAATATGGGCTTCAGAAGCGTCGCTCCTGTCAACCTCCTCCTGCATATGGTACACTTTTAAGGCCAATATGGAAAGACGGTCAATGGCCCAAGCCGGACTTTCGGTATTGATGGTAGCGTTGTCCTGTTTTTTTACAGCTTTGTATTTGTTTAAAAAATAACTGTCAATATACTCTACCAAATCGGTCCTGTCTTGGTTACTGGCATCGATCTGTCGTTTTAGTTTTAACGCGGCTACCGGATCTATTTGCGGATCTCTAATAATATCCTCATAGTGCCATTGTACTGTGTCAATCCAGTTTTTTCGATACAACAAATGAGCAATATCATCTTGTGGATATGGGTTTTCAAAAGGCTGATTCACATCGTCCTTGATATGGTATTTTTGAATGCTTTCCTGAAATATTTTAAAGGCAAAATCACTGAACATAAGGGTACATTTTAGCGGTAAAGATACCGTTTATTTATTTTATAAGGAAGCCGTCACAAAAACAACAAAGGAGAGAATGATGGCGGCCCATAAGACCATTTCCCTTATTTTCTTCTTCTTTATCCCTTCTACGTAATTGGCAATGAAGACGACCCCCGGAAAAAAGGTAAGCATAATAGGCTTCACCTCTTGGGACGATTTTAGGACCTTTATCATTAGTCCCGTTAAGAACCACAGTACAATCAATCGCAACAATACCAGTTTTCCTACCCCTACGTTGCTCAATTTTATAAAGCCCAAAACGGCCAGTAATAGAGAAAGAAATACATAGGTCCCAAAACGGAAACTGTGTCTTAGTTCTAAAAAGTACTCTTGATCGAAGTGAAAATCGAGTTGGTAATGGCCAAGCATAAAATCCATATTGTCCGTGAGAACAAGGTAGGCCATGGTAATCAGGATATGGGCAATAACGGCTACGAGGGGCACCAGCCAATTCCGGATGTTTTTAGCCTCATAAAAGTAAATGGCTATATACACTACAAGGAGGTAAAGAATGGCCCAATCGTAAAACAAACTGGCCATCATAATCCAAAAAGAGGCGTCAAAAATCTTGAGTTTCAGGTTTTTCAGCGATTTAAAACTCAGCAACCTACGGATGGCCAACAACAAAAAGAAACTGGCAATAATAGCGTTGTGGTCGGCAAGCGTTGCCGGGAAAATAACCACCAATAGGGTATAGAAGAGGATGGCCAAGGAATTGCCACCGGTGATTTTGTTTTTTTTCAGAATAAAATTTACCAGAAAAATACTGAGCATTAAAAGTCCTAGGATACCGGCCTGCCCCAAGAACTTTTGGGGCTCAAAAGTGCTTTGTAACCATGAAAAATGTACGTACCAATAAAAGACAAATAGAAAAACCAGTAGAATTATATAATTTATTGGTTTAGTTTTTCCAAAAAAGCTTGATATCATCCTAAGATTTTATATTTTTGCTTGGTAAATATAATTAAGATGACATCATTTTTTAAAGCGATCGAGGATTTATTTGTAAATGTGCTATTTGCTCCTTTGGATGCCATGCGTTTTATGGATAGTTGGTGGGGTGCCAATGCCATTAACTGGATTTTCATGATTATCGGTGCAGTAGCCATGGTTTACTGGATGTTGGAATTGAAAAAATACAACGATAAAGGCGAGGAAGATCAGGATACCTCTGCCCATTCTTACCTATAAGAAGGGAAACAAGGGTGCTGCTCTTCGGGAAAGGACGGATTTCTAATCTTTCCTCCTTTCGAGACAGTTTTCGGCTCAAAAAATATATACTATGAAAGGACGGCTATGGCTGTCCTTTTTTTGTTTCAGGATATTTAAAATTTGGTTGTTTTGGGCGTTCCCCTATCGGGTCGCGCTTTCCGCTATATCTTTTTTGCCGGCTGGGCCGTCTAAAAAAGGATGCCGCTGCAATCCCTAACGCGGATTCATATTGCAATTAATCTAATTCCCCCTCGATTCTGAATAGCCCCCTGGATTCATCCAGGAGGGAGGGGATAAAGCCATTTTCCCTTCTCTGTTAATTTTTTTTGCAATCTCAAAGCAAAAAGGGGCCTTTTTATGTTAGTATTATCATAAACCCCCTCTTCCTTTCTTAGAAGACTGTTAAAGTCGGTCTAAAAAAGAATGAACGTTCATTTTGTACCTATCTTTGTTCTTGTAAACGAAACAATACGCCAATGGCCATACGACAAAAGAGTACCGAAAAACGCACAGCCCTATTACAGGCCACCCTAAACTTGGTAAACGACAACGGCTTTCATGCTGCCCCCATGTCCAAAATAGCAAAGCTGGCGGGAGTATCGCCAGCAACCATTTACCTGTATTTTGAAAACAAGCAAGATTTAATAAACAATCTGTATATATCCGTAAAAGCAACCTTTAGCACCCATGCCTTTAAGGATTATAAGGAGGGGATGACGGTTGCCGAAGGCTTTAAAAATATATGGTACAATATTGCCGATTACAAACTTACCCAGGCAGAAGAGGCCTATTTTTTGTCGCAGTGCGACAATACCACCATGATCGATGAAGAAACCCGCCAAGAAGGGCTAAAGCATTTGCAACCCTTATTGGATTTATGGAAAAGGGGACAAGAAGAAGGCCTCCTTAAAAATACATCCTTGTACCAGCTCTACGCTTTTTCTATCTATCCATTGGCGTTTTTAATGACCATGCAAAAAAGGGGACTGTACCAATGGGATACCCAAAACCTGGATATTGTCTTCCAATCGGCCTGGGACAGTATAAAAAAATAAGAGTGGCCCTATCAATGGAGCTATTAAAAACAACAACAACAATTTAAAACATACCACATGAACAAGACTATAGTATTAGATAAGAGACCAATAGGGAAGCCAAAGATGTCGGACTTTAAGATCACGGACCAGGAGATGCCCAAGGAGAGAGCAGGCGAACTGCTGTTAAAAACCACTTATATTTCTGTAGATCCTTATTTACGGGGAAGGATGAGCGATGCCAAATCCTATATCGATCCTTTTAAATTAAACGAGCCCATCAGTTCGGGTATCGTGGCCGAAGTAATTAGTGCTACCAATGATCTGTATAGTAAGGGCGACTTTGTTTCGGGGATGTTGGAATGGAAGGAGTATCAAACGGCCAATGCCAATGCCGTTTATAAGGTCGATGGCGAAAAAGCACCCTTATCGGCCTATTTGGGAATTTTAGGAATGACGGGCCTCACCGCCTACTTGGGCCTACACCAAATTGGAGCCCCTAAAAAAGGGGAGACCTTGGTGGTATCAGGAGCTGCCGGGGCCGTCGGTAGTGTCGTGGGGCAGATAGGAAAAATATTGGGGTTAAGAGTGGTCGGAATTGCTGGGACCGATGAAAAGGTAGCCATGCTAAAAGAAGATTTTGGCTTCGACGAAGGAATCAACTACAACACGACCGAGAATATGGCCAAAGCTATTGCTGCTGCATGTCCGAAAGGGGTAGATATCTATTTTGACAACGTCGGGGGTGAAATCTCGGATGGGGTAATCGTGAATATCAACAAATTTGCCCGTATGGTGATCTGTGGGGCCATTTCCCTATACAACGAAACACAAATGCCAGTGGGGCCAAGGGTACAGCCGTTCTTGGTAAAAAACAGTGCCCTGATGCAAGGCTTTATCGTGAGCAATTATGCCGATAAATTCCCTGAAGCCATCGCACAATTGGCCAGCTGGTTGGGAGAAGGGAAATTAACCTATAAAGAAACCATCGTAGATGGTTTTGAGAATACCCCTCAGGCCTTTATGGACCTTTTCGTAGGAAGGAACAAGGGGAAAATGATCGTAAAAGTATAATCAACAACTAAAAACAACAACGCAGATGAACAATTTTCAATATAAAAATCCAACTAAAATCCTATTCGGAAAAGGGGAGATCGCCAATCTTTCCAAAGAAATTCCCCAAAATGCCAAGGTATTGCTGCTGTACGGTGGGGGAAGCATTAAAAAGAACGGAATTTACGAGCAGGTAACAGCGGCGCTTGATGGCGTTGAGGTGGTGCCCTTTGGCGGCATCCCGGCCAATCCGGAATACGAGGTATTAATGGAAGCCCTAGGGGTGATCAAGTCGCAAGAAATCGACTTCTTATTGGCCGTTGGGGGTGGTTCTGTCATCGACGGGACAAAATTTTTAGCGGCTGCGGCCCTGTATGAAGGCGATACGCCATGGGAGCTGCTAACGGCAGGGAAGCCAGTAGCCAAGGGAATGCCCTTTGGAGCGGTGTTGACCCTTCCCGCTACGGGATCGGAAATGAATTCCAATTCGGTCATTACCAGAAAAGAAACCCAAGAAAAATTGGCCATGAGCGGGGCGGGGATTTTCCCCGTATTCTCTGTCTTAGATCCACAAGTGATACGTTCTATTCCAGAACGTCAGTTGGCCAACGGTATCGCCGATGCCTTTACCCATGTTTTGGAACAGTATATGACCTATCCTATAGGGGCCTTGCTACAAGATAGAATGGCCGAAAGTGTCTTGCAGACCTTATTAGAAGTAGCGCCTGCCATCCTTAAGGATCCAACGGACTATCAGGCAGCGTCCAATTTTATGTGGAGCTGTACCATGGCCTTGAACGGACTATTGCCATTGGGCGTGCCTACCGATTGGGCAGTGCATGCGATGGGGCACGAGTTAACCGCAATGTACGGCATAGACCACGCCAGAACCTTGGCGATTATGGCGCCTAGTCACTACCGTTTTAATTTTGAAACCAAGAAAGAGAAGTTGGCACAGTTTGCAGAACGCGTTTGGGGAATAACCCAAGGGAATGTCGATGAAAAAGCCCATGCTGCCATAGACAAGACCGAAGCTTTTTTCCATGAATTGGGAATTGCGACCAAGCTTTCACAATATACAGACGACTTTCAGGGGACGGCAGAAACCATTGAAAAGCGCTTTACCGACCGCGGATGGTTGGGCTTAGGGGAACACCAGTCCCTAAAACCTTCCGATGTGGCCCAGATAGTGACTATGGCCTATTAAAAGAAGGAAGTACTAGCGCTAAAGCACATTGAAGTTCAACTAAAAACAACAACAAAAGATGAAAATATTATTCGTACTAACCTCCCACGATACCTTGGGAGATACCGGAAAGAAAACAGGATTTTGGATAGAAGAGTTTGCCAATCCATATTATAAATTATTAGATCAGGGAGCCAATATTGTATTGGCCAGCCCTAAAGGGGGAAAAGCCCCTATAGACCCTAGTAGTGATACCCCAGAGGCCAGTACCGAAGACACGGAACGCTTTAAAAAAGATGCGGTAGCTCAGGAAAAAATCAATAATACCAAGAAATTGGATACGATCGATCAGGCCGATTTTGATGCTGTTTTTTATCCAGGCGGGCATGGGCCCTTGTGGGATTTGGCAGAAGACAAGGTATCGGTACAACTGATAGAATCCTTTAACAGGGCCGAAAAACCAATTGGCTTTGTCTGTCACGCACCTGCTGCCTTGCGCCATGTGAAGGGCACCGATGGAGAAGCATTGGTAAAAGGGAAAAAAGTAACCGGATTTTCGAATACCGAAGAGGCCGCGGTACAATTGACCGATGTAGTTCCCTTTTTGGTAGAAGACATGCTAAAAGAACAGGGCGGTACCTATAGTAAGGTCGCCGATTGGCAGCCCCATGCCCTAAAAGACGGAAATTTGGTTACCGGGCAAAATCCGGCATCCTCGGCCCTGGTGGCCGATGAGCTCCTAAAGATGTTGAAGAGTAAATAAAGTAGTCTTTTTAATAGCAACGTCTAAAGCCTGTTCTTGATATGATAGAACAGGCTTTTTTTGATGTGTTACAATTAGGACACTGTCAGTAAGGTTGACGAATAAGGTGGGACCATGGTTTCTATAGGCAAAAGAACCTTTAAAGTTTTTTTAACTGAGAAGAAGGAATAAAAGTTTAAATTCAGCCTAAAAAATAGGCGGAGTCTAATTTGAAAAAGGTAAATTTAAAGATGAAGGTTGCCCTAATTCCTTTAGGGCGCCCGTAAGGGAGTACCGACATATATTAATAATAACAAAAAGAATGAATTTATCGGAGGTAGAAAACAAATCTTTGGGTTTGGTATTATCTGGGGGAGGGGTAAAAGGGATGGCGCATATAGGCGTTATACAGGCCCTTAATGAATTTGGTCTCAAAGCCCATACTATTTCAGGAAGCAGTGTAGGGGCATTGATAGGGGCCTTATATGCCAATAATAATTCGGTATCGGACATGCTTACCTTTTTTAAGGAAACCCCATTGTTCCGATATAACTTTATGACCATTTTAAAACCTGGACTTATAGATACCGAACGGTATTTTGAGTTGTTTTTAAAATACTTCCCCGAGGATTCTTTTGAAAAGTTAGATCGGAAACTGCATGTGATCACCACGGATCTGCAACAAGGCGATCAGCGGGTGTTTTCGCAAGGAGAACTTATTCTGCCCTTGTTGGCTTCTGCCGCACTACCACCAGTTTTTAGTCCGGTCGAAATAGAGGGACAGTTATATGCCGATGGAGGTATTATGAACAACTTTCCCTACGATGAGGTAGTGGGAGAGACCAATTTTATCATCGGCAGTAATGTTTCTGGAATCAACCAAATAGGGAAAGAAGGTATCAAATCGTCCTTACAGTTGGCGAACAGAACAACGGCCTTGATGATATACGCTACGAATAGGGAAAAAATAAATAAATGCGATCTTATTTTTGAGCCTCGGGAACTCGAACAGATTGGGGTGCTCGATAAAAAGGGGATCGAAAAAGCCTATGATATTGGCTATGAACACGCCGTTATGAAGATTAGGGATCGATTTATAAATCGTTGATCATAAAAAAACCACGCGAAAAGCGTGGTTTTTTTGATTTTAGCTCAAGGCTTCCACCTAAACGTCATCGTAGTCTACTTTTAAAGTAGGGGTCGTAGGGTGTGCTTGGCAGGTAAGGATCAATCCTTCGGCAATTTCACTGTCCGTTAAGATCTGATTTTTCACCATTTCTGCCTGCCCTTCGGTAACCCTGGCAATACAACTACTGCATACACCACCTTGGCAAGAGTAGGGGGCATCTATATTTTCTTTAAGAACCGCATCGAGGACGATGGCCTTTTTATCCATAGAAAAAGAAAACTCCTCGTCATCGACCACTACGGATACCTGTGTTAGTCCCTCCAAGTTTACCGGTAGTTCGTCCTTGATCTCGGTAGCGGTAAACAGTTCAAAATGTATTTTCTCGGCAGGAACATCCTCTTCTTTTAGGGTATCGCTTACCAAATTGATCATGGCCTCTGGACCGCACAAAAAGTAATCGTCAAAGACGGTGTCCTTGTGTTTGTTCTTTAGGGTATAGTTCACCGTAGAAACATCGATACGACCAAAAAGAGAATTTTCTTCCCTTTCTTGGCTGCAGATAAAGTTTATAAAAAATCGATTGGCATATTCTAACTGAAGTTTTACCAATTCTGTATAAAACATGGTCTCTTTATAGGATTTGTTCCCATAAACCAATACAAATTTACTCTTAGGGTTGCTGGCCAAAACCGTTCTGGCAATACTAATAATGGGGGTAATACCACTACCGGCAGCAAAAGCCGCTATGTTTTTAGCTTTATCGGTAGGCTTAAAAACAAACCTTCCTTCTGGGGGCATTACTTCCAATACATCTCCTGCTTTGATCTTTGTATTGGCATAATCCGAAAAGCCGCCTTTGTCTACTTTTTTTACTCCAATGGTAATGGCCCCAGCAGTAGGAGAAGAACTAATAGAGTAGGCTCTTCGCAATTCCTTGCCTTTAAGTTCTTTTTTGATGGTTATATATTGTCCAGAAGTAAATGCAAAGGTCTGTGCCAGGTCTTTTGGAATGGTAAATGTAATTGCTACTGCATCGTCCGTTAAAGGCTTTACGTGCTGTACCGTAAGGGAATGAAAATCTGCCATATTAAAAATTTGCCGTAAAATTACGGAAAGCTAGGACGATACAAAATGAGATTGCGAAAAAAACACCTAATATTCTCGTGCATAAGAAAGTTGTGTATAGGTTTAAAGGAAAAAATCGAAGTCTGGACGGTAATTTTACCAATGGAAACCTTAAAAATGTTTACATTGTTGTAACAAAAAGTAGGCTTACCATACCAATTCAAAGCAAATCCCTTTTACCTTATGCTAAAACACTTTCTTACTTTAGAATGGAAATCTTTTTTTAGGGCGGCTTCTTTTAAGGCCAATCTGCTGATCAAAATTTTTATGGTTTTTGGGGCCCTTTATTTTATGGCCGTTTTCCTTGCCTTGGGAGTAGGGGCTTTTTATATCATAGAAAAAGCAGGCTGGGGCGACCCCTTGGAAATAGTAAACCAATTTATGATCTACTATTTGGTGGGCGATCTCTATATTAGGTATATGCTGCAAAAGATGCCGATTACCAATATAAAGCCCTTGTTGTATCTCCCTATAAAAAAACAGCAGGTAGTGCATTATTCCCTGGGAAAAACGCTGGTTTCTTTTTTTAACTGGTCCCATGCTTTTTTCTTTATTCCTTTTTCCATTGTCTTGTTGATAGAAGGCTATGCCCCCCTTGGCGTTATAGGATGGCATTTGGCCATGATGGCCCTTATTTTTAGCAATAACTTCATCAACGTTTTACTGAACAATAAAGATCGCTTGCTCTATGGCCTCCTTGGCCTGGCCATTGTTTTGGGCATATCGCAATATTACGGGCTGTTCAATATAACGGACTATACGGCTCCCTTCTTTCATATGCTGTTCCAACAACCATGGACGGCCTTGTTGCCGGCAGCCATCCTTGTTTTTCTTTATATTTTCTCTTTTCGGTATTTTAAGAAATACATGTTTTTAGATGCCGGTCTGGCCGGTAAAAAGTCCACTGCCAAAACAGAAGACTATGCTTGGTTGAACCGCTTTGGGAATCTGGGCACCTTTTTAAAGAACGATATTAAACTCATCCGAAGGAACAAACGTTCCAAAACGTCGGTAATCATGAGCTTCTTCTTTATTTTTTATGGCTTGTTATTTTTTACGGGCAGTATAGAAACCTATGACGCTCCTGTTTGGAAAATATTTGCCGGGATATTTGTCTCGGGTGGCTTTCTCTTTAGTTTTGGGCAGTTTGTACCTAGTTGGGACAGCGCTTATTATCCTTTAATGATGAGCCAAAACATACAGTACAAGGAATACCTGTCTTCTAAATGGTATTTAATGTGTATTGCCACGGTCATTACGACCATCTTGGCTTCTTTTTATCTCTATTTAGGAAGGGACGCTTATTTGGCGGTCTTAGTGGGGGCTATTTACAATATTGGCGTCAATTCGTACCTGGTCCTTTGGGGCGGGGCCTATATAAAAACGCCTATAGACCTAGGTTCCAACAAAAAGGCTTTTGGCGATAAACAGTCCTTTAATTCCAAAACCCTCTTACTGACCTTGCCCAAACTTATTTTGCCCTTAGGAGTATACGCCCTTGGGCACTATTTAATAAGTCCGGCTGCAGGCTATGTTTTTGTTGCCTTGAGCGGTTGTATTGGCTTTGCCTTTAAAAATGCCGTGTTTGCCAGAATAGAGAAGATTTATAAAAAAGAAAAATATAAAACCTTGGCCGCCTACAAGCAAAAAGCCTAGGGAATTTAATAGCTATAGTTATGATCACTACCCAAAATTTAACCAAAACCTACGGTGAAGCCACCGTGTTAAACATAGAACATTTAGAAATCCCCAAAGGGCAGAGTTTTGGGCTGGTGGGGAACAACGGTGCCGGAAAGACCACCTTTTTTAGTTTGTTGCTCGATTTGATTGAGCCGACAACCGGCCATATCAGTAACCATGGAATACAAGTAAATAGCAGTGAAGCCTGGAAACCCTTTACATCGGCCTTTATAGATGAAACTTTTTTGATTGGTTACCTGACCCCGGAGGAGTATTTTTATTTTATTGGGGAATTAAGAGGGCGAAACAAAGCCGATGTCGATGCCTTATTGGCCGGGTTTGAGGATTTTTTCCATGGGGAAATTCTAGGGCAGAAAAAATATTTGCGCGACCTCTCCAAAGGAAATCAGAAGAAGGTGGGGATTGTAGCCTCTTTTATTGGAGATCCGGAAGTCATAATTTTAGACGAACCTTTTGCTAATTTAGACCCAACCACCCAAATAAGGCTCAAGGGAATTATTAAAAATATGGCCGCGGAAAAGGAGGTCACCATTTTAGTGTCTAGCCACGACCTTATTCATGTGACCGAAGTCTGCGAGCGCATTGTAGTACTGGATAAGGGCCAAATAGTAAAAGACATTGAAACCGAAGCAGAGACCTTGAAGGAGCTCGAAGTTTTCTTTGGTGGATAAGGGATGAGAGGCCGGTTATGACAAAAAGATCCTCCAAATGTTTTTTTGGAGTTCTTACGGTGGAATAGGAAAGAAACTGCCAACTATCTTTGCTGATAAACTGCCGTTTGACAGCTATTTTGCAGAAGAAACGTACTGTACACAACTGGGGAAGCTAGTTGATAAGGTTGCAATAGGTTTTGGCCCTAGAATTAAATAATAATTATAAGTTAAAACAAGCCTTAAATGTGTTTATATAAAACTCAGAATGCACAATATTGATTACGGTCTCGTTGTTAATTTCTGTTTTAACAGTATGATTTAGCCACTCCTTAAGTTCCTTTAAGTTTCCAAACGTTTTGTTTTTAAATATTGCCAAACCTTTCCGAACGGGTTTAGTTCCGGGGTATATGGCGGTATTCTTATAGGCTTAATGTTGTCAGGGATATTTATATTTTTAGTAGAATGAAAGCCTGGATTGTCTATTACTACAATTTTTAGCTCCTCTGGTCTATATAATGAAAACTCTTTGCGGTAAGCTTCAAAAATAAGCGTATCAACACCTTCTACCTCCCAAGTAAAATGGCTTCCGTCCATTGGGGAATAGCTTCCGTACAAATATGTGTTTTTAAAAGCTTGTTGGTAATTCACTATGGGTTTCACTCCCTTGGCAGTAAGTGCCGTGCCTACATGGGGCATCAGCCCAAACCGACTTTCATCTTGAAAATAAAGGTTAGCCGATCTGTAGTCTTTATTAAGGCTTAATCTTAATTGCTCTAAGGTATTAGGGTGTTTTTTTGAAGACCTCTAGGGCCTGTTGGTCTTTTTTTAATGTGATTTTCTTGGTTTTAAAGTGGCGTATCAAATAGGCTCTTAAGGTTTGGTATTTAATGTCTTGGCCATGGTGTTCCTTGGCCCAGTAAACAGCATGCCAATAGCCCAGAAGTGGATCTTTAGAGTCATTTACTTTGGCTTCCAGCGCCTTGTGGAGACGTTCACTTTTGACACCCTTATAGTTTCCACCACTTTGAAGTGTTGTCAAGGAATCAAAACCAAATTTTTTATACTGTTTTATCCAGGTCTTTAGTGTTGAATGTCCTACACCGATAAATTCTGCTAAATCTGCTTGACGCTTAAATTTGTCTTTTTTTAAGAGTATAAGACTTTGGATCCGTTGGCGAACCTTAAAAGAGGTATTAGTCTTAAAGGTTTTTTCCAAAGTTTCTACACGCTCTTCTATCTCTATTTTTGATGTTATTCCCATGACCGATCGATTGTTTACGGATGGCACTATACTGGCAATATTAAAAGGGAGCGTCTCGTTAGACGCCCCCTTTTGGTTTGTGATTATATTTTTAAAACATTAGTCCGTCTGAACCGTATTTCCATTTTCCTCTAAGATACTCTTATCCGTCAAGCCTTGCGCCGTGGGAGTTGTGGCAGGGGTTTGCCTAAGATTTATGGATTTGCCTGTTAAAGCAGGGCTGATGGAGGCCAATTTTTCCAAAAGACCATTTACACTTACTACATCTAGCCCGTTATAATCAAATGATATGGAATTTTCCTGAACTGAGGTTAAACTTGGAAGTTCTAGGGTGGTCAAAGCAGAATTTTTTTGAATTTTTAATTCCCCATCAATTGTTTCCAACAAAGAAATATCAAGCGACGTCAAAGCAACATTTCTTTCAACGCTAAAATCACTATCAACAGTTCTTAACTTGGCTAGATTTAAGACGCTCAAAGCATCCTCTTTATTGATATCGACCGATCCTGCCGATTCTAACGATGGAAATTCAAGGCTTGTCAACTGATTGCCCCAAATAAAAAGACGACTTGTAGTTTCCAACTTCGGAATTTCAAGGGTGCTCATAGCATCATTATCTGTGATAAAAACACTGTCATCCAGAGTTTTCAATTTCGAAAGATTAATATCCTTCAATGCGGGATTCTCCTTAATAATAACCCTTCCACTAATTGTTTCCAACAAAGGTAAATCTACCGCGGTCAATTCTTCATTATTGCTAATGTTGATAACATCTTCTAACGTCCTCAACATAGGAAATTTAATACCCTTCAAAGCGGAGGTCTCCTGAACGTTAAGCGAGCCTAGTATTTCTAGTTCAGGAAAATTAAAACTGGTTAAGGTATTATTTCCTTTTATCGATAGACTACCTTCCAGTGTTTTTAACATTGGAAAATTAAAACTGGTTAAGTTGTTGTTGTTCCTTATCAATAGATAATTTTTCAGTGTTTTTAATTTTGGAAAATTTAACCTGGTCAAAGTTTTATGGGTGCTAATAGTAATAAACCCGTTCACTATTTCCAACTTTGGAAGATCTATATTGGGTAAAGTGTTATTATTTACAATAAAAAGAGAATTGTATACAGTTTTCAATTCCGGAAGATCTATTTTGGGCAAAGCGTTATTATTTACAATAAAAAGAGAATTGTATATAGTTTTCAATTCCGGAAGATTTAACCTGGACAAAGAGTTAAGTGTAAAAAACCGTAAACTATGTTTCACTATTTCCAACTTTGGAAGATTTATACTTGCTAAAGCGTTATTATTTCCAATAATAAGGCGCTCTAAGGTTTTCAACAATGGAGCATTTACACTTGTCAAAGTATCATTATTCTCAATATAAAAAGGGTTGCTTACCTCTTCCAGCTTCGGAAAATCGATACTCGTTAAACTTGTATTATTCACAATCTTTGCATCAGTGTACACCCGATCGCCATAACTTCGCTCTCCAGAGCCCACTCTTGCCAAGTTTCCGAGGGATATTGTTTTCAATAAATTGTTATCCCTAATAGAAAAATGGTCGTACACATCTGTTACTGTTGGTAGTTCCACTGAGGCTAGCGCTGTATTGCGCTCAATAACCAGACCTACTAATCTTAGGTCTTGGGTTACCGCACTAAAGTCTGCCGTAGTTAGTTGAGTGGTATTTACAATTTTAATATACTGGGTGTCACTACCAAAATCTTCAAGAATAATTTGACTGGCTTCTGCATCGGTGATGTTACCAGTTAGGACTATATAGGTTCTACCAGAATTATCCACGCCATCTTTGCCATCAGCTCCATCTTTGCCATCTGAGCCGTCTTGACCAATAGAACCGTCTATCCCATTCTTTGTACAACTATTAAAAGAAAATGAGATAAATAAAGCCAATAGGATTGAGAATGTAATTTTAATAAAGTTTGTTTGCATACTATTAATTAGATGATTTTTATTAAAGTGCAAACATATAATTTTATAGGATTACACTTACTAATGAGGAGGATTTATTGAATACAAAAAAATACTGGTAATAGGGGTGTTTTTCTTGAAACTTAATACCAATTCGGACTTACCCTTCACATAGTTGTTTAACCTAATAAAATATGGCCGCGGAAAAGGAGGTCACCATTTTAGTGTCTAGCCACGACCTTATTCGTGTGACCGAAGTCTGCGAGCGCATTGTAGTACTGGGCAAGGGGCAGTTGGTAAATGACATTAAAACCGAAGCAGAGACCTTGAAGGAGCTCGAAGTTTTCTTTGGTGGATAGCGGCAATAGGGGTGCGCATTAAAAGGGAGCGATGACTGTCATTGTTTGCAGTGTTTTGCGTTAGGGAGCGCGGCGGCATCCCCGCAGCGGAGCAAGGGATATAGCCAAGGGCCCGCCCGACGAAGGAGGGAACGCCCAAAGAAAAATGCTCCCACTTGAAATTTGACCATGATTTGTGGTTAAAACCAATCTCAAAAACGCTTTAAACGGCTTTCTTTTGAGATAAAACGAATACAAACCTGCACTTTACCTTAAAAAAAATATCTAATTATGTATTAAAAAAATCTGCTTCCAAAAGTCCTAACACCTTGTTTTTCTGAGCAACAGCCTTTGTTTTGCTCCCTACGGCGGGCAAAGAAGTCAAAATATTTGTACATTACCCCCCAATAGCATAATAATTATGCAGTTTTTTAGTTAAGGATACATACGAAGACATACTATTTTGAAACTCCGCCATACTCTTATAGCACTACCCCTTTTAGGAGGAATCCTTTTTAACGCCTGTTCTACTAAAAAGGACACCTTTGTAAATCGCAATTGGCATGCGATGAATACCAAGTACAATACTTTGTACAACGGAAATCTTGCCTTTGAAGAAGGACGCCAAGGGCTTAACGATACTTACCGGGACAATTATTGGGAGATACTGCCCGTAGAGCGGATGGAGGTGACCGATGATATAAAATTAGATTCGGAAGACAACAATCCCAACTTTATCATTGCCGAAGAGAAGGCTGCCAAAGCCATACAGAAGCACAGTATGATGATAAAGGATACCGAACACAACCCCCAAACCGACGAAGCTTTTCTACTGCTGGGGAAGGCGCGGTATTTTGATCAGCGATACATTCCTGCCCTGGAGGCTTTTAATTATATATTAAACCGATATACCTATAGCGATAAGCTGAATGAAGCGGTGATATGGCGCGAAAAAGTGAATATACGCCTCGAAAATGAGGAGATAGCCCTAGAAAATCTTAAGCGCCTTTTAAAGTTGTACCGCCTTAAGGATCAGGAGTATGCCGATGCCCGTGCTATGATGGGGCAGGCCTATATTAATTTAAAAGTAGTAGATACTGCTATTCAGCAGTTAAAAATAGCATCGGCCTATACCCGAAAAAATCCGGAAAAAGGACGGTACTATTATATTATAGGGCAATTGTACAATCAGTTGGGGAAAAAGGACAGTGCCAATATGGCCTTTGATCAGGTAATAGCCCTAAACAGGAGTTCGCCCCGAGTGTATAAGGTGAATGCTGAACTTCAGAAAATCCAGAATACCGTAATTACCGAAGAAAATAAGGAAGCGGTATTTGAGTTTCTTTCGGAAATGGAAGAAAACAGGGAAAACAGGCCTTTTTTAAATAAAATCTACCATCAATTGGCCCAATACCACTTGGGCGATGGGTCCGATAGTTTGGCCTTGGACTATTTTAACAAATCCTTGCGGGCTACCGAGCGGATGCCACAGTTAAATGCGCTGAATTACGAGGCAATGGCCCTATACAATTTTGAGGACAATAACTATAAGGTGGCGGGCGCCTACTATGACAGCGTTCTGTTGAACCTTCCTGAAAACACCAATAAATATAGGGTGGTCAAAAAGAAATTGGACAATCTGCAAGACGTTATAAAATACGAGGATATTGCCAAAGATACCGATAGTATCATTAGCCTTTATGAAATGCCCTTAACGGCTAGGGAGACCTATTTTAAGGACTATATTGCCCAATTAAGGGCAGCGAAGGAGGAAGCACAAAAGGGGAAGGATAAACTTATAAATACAGGGGTGGCCTCCTTTGGCAATGCCAAAGGGGGTAAAGACAGCCAAGGGAAATTTTATTTCTACAATGTTACCGCCCTTGGCTATGGAAAAACCGATTTTAAGTCCAGATGGGGGAACCGTGTTTTGGAAGACGATTGGCGATGGTCTACTAAAACCAAGGTGCAGGCGCAATATGCCGATACGCCCATGGACCGGGCAGAGGCTCCTTTGGCCGCGACGGACGAGCAGCAATACAATCTAGATTTTTACTTGGAAAGCATTCCACAAGAAGAGGCTATTATCGATAGCCTTCGCAGGGAGCGCAATTTCGCCAACTATCAATTGGGGTTGATTTATAAAGAAAAATTTAAAGAAAATCATTTGGCTGCTGCCAAGCTCGAGGCCGTCCTAAAATCGGCTCCCGAAGAGCGCCTTATCATTCCGTCTAAATACAACCTGTACAAAATTTACGAGGAGGAGGGGAGTCCGCTTGTAGTATCCATGAAGAACGATATAATAGCGAATCATCCCGAATCGCGCTATGCCGAAATCCTCATCAATCCACAGGCGATATTACAGGGCAGTGTAGAGAGTCCCGATGCCAAATACGGTGAATTGTACAAGATGTTCCAAAATCAGGAATATGTGGCAGTCATTGCCCAGGCCGAGGAAAATATCGCCAAATATACCGGTGACCCCATAGTGCCAAAATTGGAGATGCTAAAGGCAAATGCCATAGGAAGGGTCATGGGGTACGAAGATTTTAAGGAAGCTTTGAATTTTGTAGCGCTGAACTATCCTAACCATCCCGAAGGCAAAAAGGCCCAGGCCATGGTAAACGATCTCTTGCCAAGATTGTCGAATACGGATTTTATAAGGGCGTCCGAAGAAGGGAGTAGGGGAAATTGGAAGTTGGTTTTTCCTATGAAAATAAAGGACAATGCCAAGGCTTTGAAGCTGAAGGCGCTGTTAGAAAAATCGATGAAGGATTTAAAATACACCCATAAGATTTCCAAAGACATTTATACTATTGAGGATCAGTTTGTAATCGTCCATGGCTTTTTGTCCGAAGAGTATGCTCTGGGATATGCCGAACTGTTAAAAAACAACAAGGACTATCTAGTCAATGATGAGAATTTCGTAATTTTATCGACCAATTATAAAATAGTTCAAATCCATAAAAATCTGCAGGCCTACAGGGCGCAGCAATAATCCCCAAAATCATACAGTAATGTTTTCAGACAACAAAAAACCTCGTTTATCACCAGAGATCGGTGGGCAACCGAACAGAATTGAGAAAAACACCAAAATTAAAGGCGATATTATTTCCGAAGCCGATTTTAGGATCGATGGAAAATTGGACGGGAACCTGAAAACTTCCGGAAAAGTAGTGATCGGTGTCGATGGTTATATTCAAGGGAAAGTAGAATGTGTAAATGCCGATATAGAAGGCAGTTTTAACGGAGAGCTTTTGGTGAGCGAACTTTTGACCTTAAAGGAGTCTGCCGTGATAGAAGGGGCTGTTACCGTCGCTAAATTGGCCATAGAGCCCGGGGCGACCTTTAATGCTACCTGTACCATGAAGGGCAAGGAATCGCTCAGCAATAACAAAAAGCAGATCTTCAAGAATGAAAAAGAAAAAGTCTCCTGATACCTCTAAAAAAATAAGCAAGTTTATTCAGTTTACCGGTTTGTCCTTTCAAATCGGTATTACTATTTATTTGGGGAATTGGTTAGGGACGTGGTTGGACGAAAAATACCAAACGGACAACCAATTGTATACGAATATTTGTACCTTGGCCGCTATTTTTCTGGCTATGGGCTCGGCTATAGTCCAGGTAATTCGGATTTCCAAAAAAGAAGAGTAATGGTAAAGAGATTATTGAGTTTTTTATGGGTGGCGATTGCCGTCTTTGTGATTGGTTTTTTACTTCATAATTATTTGTTGCAACACTGGAATGTAAGTCTGCGCTACAATTTGTTTTCGGTATACCTGTTTCATTTTGTGGCTAGTTCTGTAGTGTATTTATTACTGGAATTTGTCTATTCGTATGTGCCCGACCAAGTTGGGTACGGATTTTTAATGGGTGTTTTTATAAAGATCGGAGTCTTTGTACTCGTTTTTCAGACCCCTATTTTCTACACCGAGGACATGCCGTTATACGAGCGTTTGCCTTTGGTATTGCCGCTTTTTATGTTTTTGGGAGTAGAAGTTTGGAGTATTGCAAAATTATTGAATTTAAAATAGGGTTTTTATAAATTAACAAAATCGACTCAGAAAAGGCATAGATATTATAAATATATTGAATACCTTTGCCGAAATTTTTGAGAGCATAAAAGCTATGTTGGTAAAAAGTAAATGGTTAAGCAAGAGACCCACAAAACTCTTCGCATTGGTATTAGGATTGTTTTTTTCATTGTCTACATATGCAGGCGGAAAAAAGGGTGATCCCATTGATACCCAAGAGGAAATTAGTGCATATATCATGCATCACCTTCAGGATTCCCATGATTTCACACTCTACAGTAGTGCGAAAACAGGAAAACATTACGGCTTTCCATTGCCGGTAATTCTCTGGACAAGTGAAGGTTTGGTGACATTTATGTCGTCGGAGTTTCAACATGATGACAATGGTGAGGTAATCGTTGAGAAGAACGGTTTGAAGTTTGCCAAGATCCACACTAAAATTTATGAGTTGAATCCTGGGGAGGATGTTGTTGTTTTTGACGACAAGCATCATGCCACGAACGCTGTAAGGCCTTTGGATTTGTCCATTACCAAGTCTGTTGTCGGGATGTTGTTAACGGCGGTCTTGATGTTCTTAGGGTTTGTTTCCTTGGCAAGAGGGTACAAGAAAGGACCTATTCCAACTGGTGTAGCCAGAGGGTTGGAGCCGTTGGTGATCTACGTACGAGATGAAATTGCCAGGCCCAATATTGGGGATAAGAAGTACAGACAGTTTATGGGCTTTTTATTGACCGTGTTTTTCTTTATATGGACTTTGAACCTATTGGGGTTGACGCCGCTAGGGTTTAACGTGACGGGGAATATTGCCGTAACTTTTTGTTTGGCCTTATGTACGTTCTTGATTACACAGTTCAAGGCCAACAAGGATTATTGGAAACATATTTTCTGGATGCCAGGAGTTCCTGTTCCAATGAAGCTTATTCTAATTCCGATTGAACTGTTGGGAACTTTGACAAGACCGTTTTCGCTTATGATTCGTTTGTTCGCGAATATGTCTGCAGGTCACATTGTAGTGATGAGTCTTATATCGGTGATGATTACTTTGAAAGTAGTTATGGGGCCGGTTGCCTCTACAGGGCTATCTTTTGTACTGTCGTTGTTTTTGACAATTCTTGAGATTTTAATAGCCTTTTTGCAGGCGTTTATCTTTACCATGTTGTCTGCGGTATTTATCGGGATGGCGGTACAGGATCACGAGCATTAATAAATAAGAGTATTACAATTTTCGTTTAATTATATTTAATTCAATTCATTATGACAATTCCAAATTTAGTAGGAGCAGGTTTAATCGTTTTCGGAGCTGGAATCGGTTTAGGAAAAATTGGTAGTTCAGCTATGGAGGCGATCGCTCGTCAACCAGAAGCTGCTGGAAAGATCCAAACTGCTATGATTATTATTGGAGCACTTTTGGAAGGTTTGGCATTCGGTGCCTTATTCTTAGGGAAGTAATCTTTTTGAACAGACATCTTTTTGCAACGGTTGGTTGCAAAAAGATGTTCTTTTAACGAAAACGAATTTAGAAAAATAAATACTATATAAAATGGATCAATTATTAAACGATTTTTCACCAGGGCTGTTTACAATGCAGTTAGTGATTTTGCTGGTTTTAATATTTTTGATGGCAAAGTTTGCCTGGAGACCTATCTTGGATGCCTTAAATGAAAGAGAAGAGGGGATCAGTGAAGCTTTGGCAGCTGCTGAGGAAGCGCGTAAGGAGATGCAAAACTTACAGGCTGACAATGAAAAAATGATCAAAGAAGCCCGTGCAGAACGTGAAGCGATGATTAGGGAGGCACGTGAAATGAAGGAGAAGATTATTGCCGATGCAAAGGAAACTGCGCAATTTGAAGGGGATAAAATGATTAAGCAGGCACAGTTGGCGATCGAAGCAGAGAAGAAAGCTGCTTTTGCAGAGCTTAAAAGTGAAGTAGCTAGTATTTCATTGGGAATAGCCGAGAAAATGATCAAAGGACAATTGTCTACCGAAAACAAGCAATTAGAGTTGGTAGAAGAATTGATGGCAGATATTAAGCTTAACTAAACTAAAGATATGAACGAATCTAGAGCAGCCGTCCGTTATGCCAAAGCTATTTTGGACTTGGCAGTGGACAACAAGGCAACGGATGCGGTAGAAAAGGATATGCGTTCTGTAGTCAGTACTCTTACTGATAGTGCCGAACTTCGTGAGTTATTGGCGAATCCTGTAGTAAAATCTCATTTAAAGAAAGTAGTTCTTTTAGATGTTTTTAAAGGGAGTAATGCTATTACCGAAGGCTTGATCAATGTTTTGGTAGAGAACAAAAGAATAGGGTTGCTAAATATGGTGGCCGAGAAGTTCATTCTTTTAAACGAAGCGCGCAAAGGACAGGGAGTGGCGTATGTGACGACCGCCGTAGCGTTAACACCAGCATTGGAAAAGAAGATTATAAAGCAGGTTGTGGAAATGACCGGCAATGAATCTACTTTAGAGAATACAATAGATGAAAGCATTATTGGTGGTTTCATCTTACGAGTAGGCGATTTACAGTACGATGCCAGTATCGCACATAAATTGAGTAGCTTAAAACGAGAATTTACAAATAGTCTATAAATAATTTTTTTGGCCAAAAGTCCATTTAGGTCTTTGTCCTAATCTTATATCTATAACAAATGGCAGGAGTAAAAGCCGCTGAAGTTTCAGCAATATTAAAAAATCAATTATCAGGATACGAAGCCTCCGCTTCCTTAAACGAAGTCGGTACGGTTTTACAAGTAGGTGATGGTATCGCTAGAGTTTACGGACTATCGAACGTAGAGTATGGCGAATTGGTAGAGTTCGAGGGGGGTCTTCAAGGGATCGTTCTTAACTTAGAAGAAGATAATGTTGGTGTGGTATTGTTGAGCCCTTCTAGAGATGTTAAAGAAGGTTCAGTGGTAAAACGTACACAATCTATTGCCTCTATAAAAGTAGGTGAAGGTATTGTAGGACGTGTTGTTGATACTCTTGGATCACCAATTGACGGGAAAGGACCTATCGAAGGTAAAGTATACGATATGCCATTGGAGCGTAAGGCGCCAGGGGTTATCTATCGTCAGCCGGTAAACGAGCCCTTGCAAACGGGAATTAAAGCGATCGATGCCATGATCCCTGTAGGTAGAGGACAGCGTGAGCTTGTGATTGGTGACCGTCAAACAGGTAAGACCACTGTTTGTATCGATACCATCCTAAACCAAAAAGAATTTTACGATGCTGGGGAACCAGTGTATTGTATCTATGTTGCTATTGGGCAAAAAGCCTCTACAGTAGCAAACATCGCAAAAACATTAGAAGATAACGGTGCTTTGGCATATACTACAATTGTAGCGGCCAATGCTTCCGATCCTGCAGCAATGCAGGTATATGCTCCTTTCGCCGGTGCGGCCATCGGAGAGTATTTTAGAGATACAGGACGTCCTGCACTTATTATCTATGACGATTTATCCAAACAAGCGGTAGCTTACCGTGAGGTTTCTTTGTTGTTAAGAAGACCACCGGGACGTGAGGCCTACCCTGGAGACGTTTTCTTCCTTCACTCTAGATTGTTGGAGCGTGCGGCAAAAGTGATCGCTGATGATACCATTGCCAAGGATATGAACGATTTGCCAGACAACTTGAAGCCAATCGTAAAAGGTGGCGGATCTTTAACGGCATTGCCAATTATAGAAACACAAGCGGGTGACGTTTCTGCTTATATCCCAACCAACGTAATTTCTATTACCGACGGTCAGATTTTCTTGGAGCAAGATTTGTTCAACCAAGGGGTGCGTCCAGCAATTAACGTAGGTATATCGGTATCTCGTGTTGGTGGTAACGCTCAGATTAAATCGATGAAAAAGGTAGCAGGTACCTTAAAACTAGATCAGGCGCAGTTCCGAGAATTGGAGGCATTTGCTAAGTTTGGTTCCGATTTGGATGCAGCAACTTTAAACGTAATTGAAAAAGGTCGTAGAAACGTTGAGATCCTGAAGCAGGCACAAAACGATCCTTTTACAGTAGAAGATCAGGTAGCTATTATCTACGCAGGAGCTAAGAACTTGTTGAGAAATGTTCCTGTAGAAAAAGTAAAGGAGTTTGAAAAGGATTTCTTGGAATACCTAAATGCAAAACACAGAGATGTGTTGGACACTCTAAAGGCTGGAAAGTTAACGGACGAAGTTATAGAGACGATCTCTGCGGTTTGTAAAGAGTTAGCAGCGAAGTATAATTAAAGCATAGGCTACTCCCCGAGGGGAGTAGCTACTTGTAGCTTTTATATTTTATATCAATGTTAATCAGTTCCTTTCGATTCGAAAGGATGTAGGATAGGAAAAAAAATGGCAAACTTAAAAGAAATACGTAATAGGATTGCATCGGTATCTTCGACCATGCAGATCACCAGTGCCATGAAAATGGTATCGGCTGCAAAATTGAAGAAGGCACAGGATGCCATTACCGCTATGCGTCCTTATTCTGATAAACTATCGGAACTTTTACAAGGGTTGAGCTCCTCTATGGAAGCTGAATCTGGAAATCAATATTCCGAAGTCCGTGAAATCAACAAAGTATTGGTAGTGGTCGTAACCTCTAACCGTGGTTTGTGTGGTGCCTTTAATACCAATGTGATCAAACAAAGTACGGCCTTGATCGGAGGTAAATACGCCGGCAAGGAAGTGGACATTATGGCCATAGGGAAAAAAGGGGACGATATCTTAGGTAAAAAATACAATGTTATCGCCAACCATAGCGATATATTTGATGATCTTACTTTTGATAATGTTGCTGCTATTGCCGAAGATTTAATGAAGCTGTTTACAGATGGGACCTATGACAAAATTGAAATTGTTTACAACAAGTTCAAGAATGCCGCTACCCAGATTGTAATGACCGAGCAATTTTTACCAATTGTTCCCATGGAAGGTGAGGCCGATTTAAATGGTGACTATCTTTTTGAACCTTCTAAGGTCGAAATTATAGAGCAATTGATACCAA
This sequence comes from Arenibacter nanhaiticus, assembly GCF_900141935.1. Lineage (GTDB taxonomy): Bacteria > Bacteroidota > Bacteroidia > Flavobacteriales > Flavobacteriaceae > Arenibacter > Arenibacter nanhaiticus. The sequence goes on from NZ_FQYX01000001.1 coordinate 108,485, forward strand.
AGTCTCTTAAGACTCAATTGTACAAGGGTATTCGCGATTCTTTTGCTAGTGAACACGGGGCTCGTATGACCGCCATGCACAAGGCAACCGATAACGCAACAGAACTTAGAGATCAGTTGAAACTTACTTATAACAAAGCAAGACAAGCTGCTATTACTAACGAAATCTTGGAAATCGTTGGTGGGGCAGAAGCTTTGAACAACTAATATATAGAGGGTATAAGCTTGTTGTGCTAAGCAACAGTCTTTTATTTTCAAGAGAATATAAAATTAACCTCACAGCAATGTGGGGTTTTTTTATGCCCGCACTTTTTAGGAAGTGGCCTTTTATGGTTAAAAATTCTTCAAATAGGATAACTTTCACCCCGTCTAGGTGCCAAACCTCAAAAGGTACTTTGTGGTGAGGGTATTAATAACTACTTTTAAAGCTTAATTTCAGAATTCTTGAACCCCTTAAAAAAACTTTTTAAGCATACCTTTATTTACGGTATGGCAACGGTACTGCCCCGTATGCTTAGCTTTCTTTTATTGCCCTTGTATACGGAGGTACTGGAAACTGCCGGTTTTGGGGAGGTAAGCATTATATTTTCCTGGTTTGCCATCTTTAATGTTGTTTTGGCATACGGAATGGAAACGGCCTTTTTTAGGTTTTATAGCAATGCCGTAGATAAGGCCAAGGTGGTCAGCACCTCTTTGATCACCATTGGCAGTTCTACATTCTTGTTCTTATTGTTGGCCCTGAGTTTTCAGGATTCTATGGCCAAGCTGACGAATATCGATGCCAAGTACATACAGTATGCCATCTATATTTTAGCCTTGGATGCCTTGGTGATTATTCCTTTTGCATGGCTAAGGGCCAATGAAGCACCAATGCGGTATGCCCTGGTTAAAATGGCCAATGTTGTTTTAAACTTTGGGCTAAACATCCTGTTTTTATTGGTGTTGCCAAAAATGGCGGTACCAGGTTCCGATGCGGTCTGGAATATGCTGTACCGTCCCGATTTTGAAATCTCCTATATATTTATTGCCAATCTTATCGCAAGTGGATCGAGCTTGCTATTGATGTCCGATGTTTATTTTAAAAGCTCGTATCGCTTTGACAGGCTAATGTGGAAGAAAATGATGAAGTATGCCTTTCCGGTATTGATAGCAGGCTTGGCCTATTCTGTCAATGAGGTCTTTGACAAGATAATGTTGTCTTACCTATTGCCAGCAAATATAGCCGATAGCGAAATTGGCAAGTATGCCGGTTGTTATCGATTGGCTATGTTTATGACCTTGTTTGCTACCGCCTTTAGGATGGGAATAGAACCTTTTTTCTTTAGTCACTCCTCTGCTGAAAATCCGCAAAGGACCTATGCGCAAATCACCAACTATTTTGTTGTCTTTGGCAGTATTATCTTATTAGGGGTGGTCGTTTTTGCCGATACCTTAAAAGTACTATTGGTGCGCAATGAAGATTATTGGGAGGCCATGCCGGTTGTGCCCATGATCGTTTTGGCTAGTTTCTGTTTGGGCATCTACCATAACTTATCTGTTTGGTACAAGGTAACGGACAGAACTAAAGTTGGGGCCTATATCTCTATTGTGGGCGCTGTGCTGACGATTATTATTAATTACGCCTTTATTCCCCTGTATGGGTATATGGCCTCGGCAGTAGCCACCCTAGTGGCCTATGCCGTGATGATGCTGCTTTCTTTCAGTATTGGTCAGCGGTATTACCCCATACCGTACGACCTGCGTAAAATATTGTTTTACCTGTTGGTATCCATTGGTTTTTCCGTGCTATCCTTTTATGTGTTTGATCGGAATTTAATCGTAGGTATTGTACTTTTGTTGCTGTATTTAGGATTGGTCTATTCACAGGAGCGGGTAAAACTAAAACAGCTTTTTGTGAAAAAATAACAGTTGCGGTTCTAAAGGATATGAGGTCATAAATATTTATATGGCACTAGAATTGCGGAAGAGAATATAGTATTGAATAAGCGCTTACAAACAAAATTATACCATTATGCAAATTAAGATTATCAACAAATCTGCTCACCCATTACCGAGTTATGAAACTTTGGCTTCGGCGGGCATGGATTTGAGGGCCAATTTAGAAGGGCCAATTGTACTGGCTCCCTTAGCAAGGGCTATTGTAAAAACGGGACTTTTTATTGAGCTTCCGGTAGGAACAGAAGCCCAGGTGCGCCCAAGGAGCGGATTAGCGGCTAAAAAAGGCGTTACCGTATTGAATGCTCCCGGAACCATCGATGCGGATTACAGAGGCGAAATTGGCGTTATTTTAGTTAACTTGTCCAATGAAGCCTTTACGGTAGAAAACGGAGAGCGTATAGCGCAATTGGTTATTGCCAAGCACGAACGTGCAGAATGGATAAACGCAGACCAATTGTCCGAAACCTCAAGGGGTGAAGGCGGCTTTGGTAGTACTGGCGTAAAATAATATAATTCTTAGGAAAAAAAAGGGGAAGCGATGGTTCGTTTTGGTCGCTTCCCTTATTTCTGCTTAGGACTTTGGGGATAGCGATCAATTTTTATGGGTATGAAAAACACACTGTACTTAGTTGTTTTTATTCTTGGATTATGGTTAATCCCGGCAACGGCTTATGCCCAAGAAAAAGAATTACAGGAAGAAGAAAGTGCGGCAGTTTCCCTAGAAGACTATTCGGATGAATTTCAAGAAAGCTTTTTTGAAGGCTTAAAGCAAAAGGGGATAGAAAACTACGATAGGGCTATTGTCCATTTCCTGGAATGCAAACGTCTAGCCCCTCAAAATGTCGATGTAGACCACGAATTGGCGAAGGCGTATATTTCCTTAAAACAATTTGTTTTGGCACAAGACCATGCCACGGCCGCCGTGAAAGGAGAACCCGAGAACTATTGGTTTTTAAATACCCTCCAGCAGGCACTGGAAAGTCAGGGCTACTCATTGCAATACCTCGCTTCCGAAATTCCGTTAAAAAACCCTAAACTTCGCCAAAATATGGTGCTGCTGTACTATAAAAACCAACAGTACGAAGAGGCGTTGCAACTACTAGATGGTATAACGGCATCACCATTTGTGGCGGAAATGCGTTTTAAAATTAAAGAATCCATACAGCAAAGAGACGAGCAGGCGAAGGAGCAAGAAACGGTAATAGACAGTACCCCACAAGACGATCCATATGAAAACTATAGCGCTACAATGGCCGAACTCTTGGCCCAAAACAATTTTGAGGAATTAGAAAAGATCAGTGCCGAGGCGTTGGAAGTCTTTCCGGCTCAGGCATACTTCTATTATGTGCATGGAATGGCCTTGCAGAAGAACAAAAAATACAAACAGGCCATCGCTATTTTGGAATCCGGATTGGATTATTTGATAGACGATATGCCGCTGGCCAATAAAATATATAAGGAATTGGCAGATGCCTATAGGACTTTAGGAGATTCTTCGAAGTCAAATATGTATCTTAGTAAAATTAAATCGGGCTTATAATTATATGAAGAATAGGATACAAAAGGTGCAAAAATGGGCTGTATTATACATTTTTGTGATCATGGCGGTGTCATGTAAATCGACGAAAATCAGTTCAGATGGTACTGTAGACGAAAATATGAGTGCCAAAGCGGTGATCAGGAACCATTATTATAGTCACCTAAGTTTTAAGACACTGAGCGGTAGAATTAAGGTAGATTATTCCGATGGGCATGGCTCTCAAGGGGTGAATGTAAGCATACGGATGGAAAAGGACAAGGCCATATGGCTGAGTGCTCCTCTAGGGGTTGTGAAGGCGTTTATAACACCAAAACGGGTCTCTTTTTACAATAAATTGGACAACGAATATTTTGACGGGGATTTTTCCTATCTGAGCAAGCTCTTAGGCACCGATATTGACTTCGAAAAAATACAAAGCCTACTTTTGGGCGAGGCACTGGTAGATTTAAGGGATGACAAGTATGCCGTTGCTATTAAAGAAGGCAACTACGAATTAAAGCCACAAAAGGTGGCCGACTTATTAAAGACCTTGTTTGTGGTAGAGCCCCGAAATTTTAAAATGGCGTCTCAATTAGTAGCACAGCCATTAAAAAACAGGATGCTAGCCATAGAATATAAAAATTATCAGAAAATAAGCAATTGGGTATTGCCCAACCATATCCTAATTACCGCTATGGAAGGGGATAAGACCAATAAAATAGACATTCAATATCGTAATATGGAGTTTAATAGGGACTTAAATTTCAATTACAACATACCCAATGGTTACAAACAAATTGTTTTAAAGTAAGATGAAAATTAAATCACTGCCTTTAAAATTTACGGTATTGTTGGTAATCGTTTTGGCGAGCTTTAAGGGGTATGGCCAAACAACGGAGCAAAAGGCCCTGGAAGCAAAAAGGGAACAGCTTCAGAAAGAGATTACCCAAATAAACCGTTTGCTGTTAAATGAAAAAAAGGAAAAGGGGAATGTAATAGGGCAGATGGAAGCCATGGATCAAAAAATTAATGTGCGTCAGCAATTGATCCGGGTAACCAATCAGCAATCCAATCTGTTAAATAGACAGATCAATACCAATATTAGAAACATCAGTAAATTACGGAGCGAATTGGAAGCTTTGAAAGAAGAATACGCCAATTTGATTCAAAAGTCCTATCAGAACAAATCCCAACAGAGCAGGTTGATGTTTTTGTTGTCGGCCGAAAATTTTCAGCAGGGATTTAAGCGGTTTCAATACATGAAACAATATACCCAGTACCGAAAGGAACAAGGGGAGCAAATTGTTCTAAAAACCGATGAACTTACCAAGTTAAATCAAGATCTTACCGTTCAGCGCAAGCAAAAAGACCGTCTGATTGCCGAAAATACAAAGGTCAAGAACGAATTGTTTAAAGAGCTTGCGGCCCAAAAGGAATTGCTGCAGACCATACGCAAGAACGAATCAAAATACACCGCTACCATCGCTAAGAAAAAGAAGGAAGCCAAACGGATCGATCAGCAGATCGAAAAATTGATCCGTGAGGCTATTGCGGCTTCCAATAAGAAGGCGGCCAAGAGTAGTAGTTCCACCGCTACCGCAGCTAGCAGTAGTAGTAAGTTTGTATTGACCCCGGAAGCCGCTATCGTGGCCAATAATTTTACAGCTAACAAGGGCAAGCTTATTTGGCCGGTAGAAAAGGGCATAAAAAGTCAAGGTTTCGGTGTGTATAAAGATGCTGTATATCCTGGAATTAAACACGAAAGTAACGGGGTAATCATCGCCACCGAGGAAGGCGCCAAAGCAAGGGCAATCTTTGAAGGGGAAGTCATTGCCGTAATTGCCGTTCCCGGCGGAAATAAGGGGGTGCAGATTAAGCACGGTAACTTTATAAGTACCTATTACAATTTATCTACGCTATACGTAAAAAAGGGTGACAAGGTAAAGGCCAAAACAGCTTTGGGCACTATTTATACCAATCGGTTTAGCGGGGAAACCCGACTGAAGTTCTACCTCCATAGAGATACGGCTAAATTAAACCCCGAAGAATGGGTCTATCAATTATAATAATGTAAAAAGTTTGAGTGATGAAGACTATAACAGATTTAAAAGGGAGCGTTACTTTATCTAACGGGGTAGCCATGCCTTATTTGGGCCTAGGAGTGTATTTGTCGGAAGAAGGGAAAGAAGTCGTCAATTCGGTCAAATGGGCCTTAGAGGCGGGCTATAGACATATAGATACTGCGTCGATCTATAAAAATGAAACTGGGGTAGGCAAAGGTATTAAAGAAAGCGGTGTTCCGCGTGAAGAGGTATTTTTGGTCAGTAAGGTCTGGAATTCCGATCATGGCTACGACAGCACCATACAGGCCTTTGAGAATAGTTTAAAACGGCTGGGGACCGATTATCTGGACCTGTATTTAATTCATTGGCCGGTAAAAGGAAAATATAAGGAAACCTGGAGGGCCCTAGAGGATTTATACAAGCAAAAACGCATCCGGGCCATAGGGGTGAGCAACTTTTTACAGCATCATTTAGAAGACCTTATGGACCAGGCCGAAATTGTTCCCATGGTAAACCAAATGGAATGCCATCCTTACCTGGTGCAACAGGATTTAATAGACTTCTGCCGAAAAAACACCATTCAGTATGAATGTTGGTCGCCTTTGATGCAGGGAAAAATATTTGAGTTGGACGTGATGAAAACCTTGGCTCAGAAATATGGGAAAACAATTGCCCAGATCGTTGTGCGCTGGGATTTACAAAAGGGATTGGTGACCATTCCGAAATCAACTAAAAAAGACAGAATAATAGCCAATGCCAATGTATTCGATTTTGAGCTGTCTCAAGACGATGTACAGCTATTAAACCAACTGGAAAGAAGCGAACGATTTGGACCCGACCCGGATAATTTTGATTTCTAGGTCGGTAAAACATCCCAATAAAAATAAGCGTATCAGTCTACAAACAACGCCTTTAGTTCTGTAGCGTCATGGGGTTTCATTTTCCCAGCCAATACCAAACTGAGCTGTTTGCGTCTCAGGGCGGCATTAAAGCGATCTATTTCCAAGGCGGTTTCTGGCTTTAATTCGGGCACACGGGTAGGTTTACCGGTATCGTCCACGGCCACGAAGGTATAAATAGCCTCGTTTACCTTAGATCTCTCGCCGTTAAAACGGTCTTCCATCCACACATCTATATAAATCTCCATAGAGGTGTTGAAAGCTCTGGAAACAGCCGCCTCGACCGTCACAACACTCCCGACAGGTACCGCTTGGTTAAAAGCCACGTGGTTTACGGAAGCCGTAACGGTAATACGCCTGCTATGTCTTCTGGCGGCAATACTGGCAGCTCTGTCCATACGGGCCAATAATTCTCCGCCAAACAAATTGTTCAAAGGGTTTGTTTCGCTAGGAAGGACCATATCGGTCATTAAAGTACGAGATTCACTTGGGGTTTTAGGCTCCATTAAATTTAATTTTAGCAAAGATACATTGCCGATAATAAGCTAAGAAATAGTATGGGGATTATTTTACGGTAAGCAGCCAAGCCTCACTAGATTCGGTGCGTTTTATCTTATTTAGATAATTGATGGCTTTGTTTGCGTCGGTAAAACTTCCGTAGGCCACCATGTGTAAACCGTAGTCGTTCACACCTACATAGGTAGCATTATAACCTTTAGCCTTTAACTGAAGGGCTTTCTTTTCGGCGTTTTCCTGTACTCTAAAGGCACCCGCAATAATTTGGTGTACCGTAACTTTTTTCTCAGTGGCGATATTTAAGGATACCGCAGGCAATTCTAAAGGGGCGGTGTTAAAGAAAGTCGCCTCTTGTATGTTTTTAGAAACTTGCTCTTGAGCATTTTGTCTTACCAATTGCTGGTTGTCCAAGGTATCGTTATAAAGTCTATACCCTGTAAACCCTGTTGCAACGGCCAGTAAAATAACGGCAGCATATTTCAAATAAGGTCTGATACCAGATTCTTTCCTGGATTCAGGAGTAATCATAAAAGGAATTTTCTCTTCCAAGGTTTCAACTTCCTCTTTAAGCACCTCTCTGGCTACAGGAGCCGTCACAAAAGACGATAGTCCAAAAGAAGAGGTCAGGTAATTTACCTGGTTTAAAGGCTGAAACTGAATTTTGGCCTCCTTGTTGAGCCATAATTCTCCAATGTTGGCAAGAAGCAATCGCTCACCTTGCGCTAAGGTAGCTTTCCACTGCTGAACGACCAGAAGCACTCGCTTAAGCATCTCGTCATAAGAGGTTTTTTCGGCTTCGGCCATAAAGGAAACCAATAGGCCATCATTGGTAGAAAGCTGTCCGTTAAAAGAAACTATCTTGGAAGGAGGATGAAATTCATGATTGGTCTCATGAATGATAGCAGATTTCATTTGGGTAAGAAAAGCACCAAATTCCGGTACCACTACACAGTTATACCTGTAAAGAAGCTCTGTTATATACTGTTCTGTCCTCATAACACAAAGATTGTAAAAATTATACAAGTTCAAAACTCTTAAGCTTACTTTTTATTAACATTATATTTTGTGTATTTTGTAAGGAAATAAACAATAGGTGCAAATGTCTAAAGATGAATTGATTGCGGTGTTGAGGTTACAGGGGATTCCGAATATTGGCGATATTACGGCAAAGAAACTTATTACGCATTGTGGCAGTGCAATGGCAATATTTGAGGATAATTACGAACAACTCTTAAAGATAGATGGCATAGGATCTCATACTTTAAAGGGGTTAAGGGATGGGGCATACCTTGAATTGGCCGAGTCGGAATATGAATTTATCCAAAGAGAAAACATAGCCTATTCTTATTTTACGGACCCGGAATATCCTAAAAATTTAAAGCATTGTATCGATAGTCCGCTATTGCTGTTCAGGATGGGGAATATTGCCCTGGAAAACAAAAAAATGATCAGTGTGGTGGGGACTAGGAATATGACCAGTTACGGCCAGGCATTTATAGAGGAGTTTATTGCTGCCTTGGCGCCCTTGGATCCGGTGATTGTCAGCGGATTTGCCTATGGGGTCGATATCTGCGCACAAAAGGCCGCCATCAAACACGGACTGCAAACCATAGGGTGTTTGGCGCATGGCCTCAACCAGATATATCCCATGGTACACGGTAAATATGTAAACGAGGTAAATAAAAATGGAGGGTTTTTTACCGAGTTTAGAAGTAATAGCCATCCGGAAAGAGAGAATTTCTTAAGGAGAAACCGAATAATTGCGGGGCTGAGCGAGGCTACCATCGTCATAGAGTCTGCCGATAAAGGGGGGAGTTTGGTGACGGCAGATTGTGCACATAGCTACAACAGAGAGGTGTTTGCCGTCCCGGGCAGGGCGAACGATAAATATAGCCTGGGTTGCAATACGCTGATTAAACAACAAAAGGCACAGATGTTGACCTCGGCCGCCGATCTTGTTTATATGCTGGGCTGGGAAGTAGAAAAGCCGGCGGATAAAGGAGTGCAAAAACAATTGTTCGTTGAAATGGACGCTACCGAGAATAGTATTTATAAGTATCTGCAGACCCATGGGAAGCAAATGCTCGACAGCATCGCCCTAGAATGCCAACTGCCTATTTTTAAGACCTCTTCTACCTTGTTCAATATGGAAATGAAAGGGGTTGTAAGGCCCTTGCCAGGAAAACTCTTTGAGGCTATTTAATGCTTCATTAAAAGAAGCGCCAGGATGTTTATACCCATTGGTTTAAAACAAAAGGGAGCCCAAAAGCATCGGTTCGGAATCAAGCAAGTACTGATTGGTATAATCTTATAAAGCCTTAATTATAGGAGGGTCTAAGGGACTTCGGCCGACAATAACGGATATAAAAAAACCTGACAGTAAGTGCTACTGCCAGGGGATTTATTTTTATTAGGGCGATTAGTACCCTACTTTTATACGTACGCGTTGTAGTACTTCGTCGGCTACTTTTTTAGCTTTTTCAGCGCCTATGGTAAGGGCTGCATCTACCTCATCTAAGTTCTCCATATAGTAATTGTACTTTTCGCGGGCATCGGCAAATTTTTCTACAATTAGCTCGTACAAGGCTTGTTTTGCATGACCGTAACCATAGTTGCCACCCAGGTAATTGGCGCGCATTTCTTCGATCTGACTCTCGGAAGCCAATATTTTATAAATTGCAAAAACATTGTCCGTTTCTGGGTCCTTTGGTTCTTCCATTCCCTTGCTATCGGTTTGGATCCCCATAATTTGCTTGCGGAGTTTTTTGTCGGTTTGAAAGAGATTGATCAAGTTTCCTTTACTCTTGCTCATTTTTTCGCCGTCGGTACCGGGAACATACATGGTTTCTTCCTGTATTTTTCCCTCGGGCATCACAAAGGTCTCTCCCAATTGGGCGTGGAACCTAGACGCCACATCGCGGGTCATTTCTATATGCTGCAATTGATCTTTTCCGACCGGAACTATTTCGGCATCGTACAATAAGATGTCTGCCGCCATCAGCATGGGGTAACTAAAAAGTCCGGCGTTCACATCGCTTAAGCGATCGGCCTTGTCCTTAAAGGAATGGGCCAAGGTAAGACGTTGGTACGGAAAGAAACAACTAAGGTACCAACTAAGCTCCGTGGTCTGTGGTACATCGCTCTGGCGATAGAAGACCGTTTTATTGATATCCAAGCCAAAGGCCAGCCATGTAGCAGCAACAGCATAGGTGTTGGCGCGCAGCTCTTCCCCATTTTTTATTTGGGTAAGCGAATGCATGTCAGCAATAAATAAAAACGATTCGTTTTTCGGATCGTTGGCCATTGCTATGGCGGGCATAACTGCTCCTAAAATATTTCCTAAGTGCGGAGTGCCCGTACTTTGTATTCCTGTTAAGATTCTTGCCATTATTTTAGTTTCAAAGAAAGACAAAGGTAAAAGAAATCCTAAATTAGGTCCTAAATTTGTTACTTTTGATTTCATGTTTTTATTCCTAAAGAAAATCGGTTTTACGCTCTATCGAATTTGGTTTTATATTTTGGTAGCCATCCCCATTTTAGTGATGTTTCCCTTTTTGGTGCTCTTCTGCTTGTCCGAAAGGACCTATCCGCAATTCTTTTGGATTGCTCGCAACATATGGGCCAACTGTATCCTTTATGGAATGGGCTGTGTGCCGCATATTAAAAGAGAACAGCCTTTTGTGAAAGGGGAGAGCTATATGTTGGTGGCCAACCACACCAGTATGTTAGATATTATGCTGATGTTAAAAATCAGTAAAAACCCCTTTGTCTTTATCGGAAAAAAGGAACTGGTAAAGATTCCCATATTCGGCTTCTTTTATAAACGGGTATGTATAATGGTCGATAGGGAGTGTAGTAAGAGTAGAACCGGAGTATATCGAAGGGCACAAAGACGACTGGACCAAGGCCTGAGTATTTGCATTTTTCCCGAAGGAGGGGTGCCCGAGGAACATATTGTCCTAGATCAGTTTAAGGACGGGGCTTTTAAAATGGCAGTAGCCCACAATATACCAGTAGTGCCTATTACCTTTTTCGACAATAAAAAACGCTTTTCTTTTAGCTTTTATAGTGGCGGGCCAGGGAAAATACGCGCTTTGGTACATCGCTTTATACCTACCGAGCATATTGAGGACCACAAAAGATCTCCGCTGAAAGAAGACACTAGAAGGGTAATCCTAGAAGCCTTGGAAAAAGATGCTAAGACTTATAAAGAGAAAACTGCCTAAACAGCAAATTCTTATCCTGATCGGATTTTTAGGGCGACTTAGAATTTGAAGCTAAATCCGCTATAGACCCCAAGGGAATAAGGATTAAAATTGCCCGAAGTATCCGAAAAGGTGTTTAATTGATACTTAAAAATGGGCTCTATATTAAACTTAAAAGCTTTCGAAAATTTATAGTTAAGGCCAAACCCAATATTGGTACTGAAATTTAAGTCGTTAATATTGTTCGCTTCTCCAATCTCAGTAGTCTGTCCGCTCGACTCCAATACCACGGAATTGTCCGTTAAGACTAAAGAACTTACCCCTCCAATAAGGTTGATGCCGAATTTTTGATCCAACAGTACATAGTTCAATTCTAGGGGTATTTCTACATAGCCTAGTTGTTGTCCCATGGTTCCCTTCCTAGTAACATTTTTACCGATAACATCCATGGCCATAATGCCCTGTGGTTTAGGGATTACATTGGTGTTGGGATCATTAAAAATGATCGATTTCGCCGAATTGCTATAATTGATGTTTTTTAATTGTGATTTGGCCGATGCAGCGTTAAAAGACGAGGTATAGGAAACATCATTGGTATTGTAACCAAAATCTACCTTGTGAATTCCCGAACGAACGCTTAGTTTTTTAGAGACCTTATAGGCTACGGTAACACCATAGCTCATGGTAAGCTTACCTGTCTTGCTATTAGCATCTAGCATGGTGTTTATAGGCGAACCAGTCCCCATTCCGTTGAAATATACAGGGGCAATACTAGGTCCGGCAGACCACTTTCCCTTTTGGCCTTCTTCTAGGGCTATGGCTTCTTCGGCAGCATTGTTAATCTCATCAAAGATAGATTTTTTAGAATCCTCGTTTTCGGCCAGTTCCGAAGCTCTGGGAGCAGGGGGTACTCCCAACTTATCCGTAGCCGATGGTTTTTTATCCTCCTCGGCAAGTTGTATATCACTATCCAAGGGGCTGTCTGGTTCTATCGTTTGTTTGTTTTGATCTGTAGTCGCCAAAGTGTTCTCCATGTTTTTTGGGAGACGCGGATGGGAATTGTTTGTAGGCGTTAATGGTTGATCTTTATGGGCATTACCCGAAGGTGAAACAGTGGTTTTGTCAGCAGCAACAATAGTAGTCTCCGTTTCTTTAGTGGTAAAATTGTTTTCTTTTAAAGTCCGTGCCGGGCTATGGTCATTGGTGGACTCGTTTTGGGAGTCTACCATCACCGGGGGTATCGCAGAAGGAGAAGTTTCTGGCTGCTTTGTAGCAGGCTCCTTATGTTCTATATCGGTAATGACAGGAACAAGGGAGTCCGAATTAAAAAGAGGGCCTATAGCGAAAAAAAGCAGTGCGAACAAGGCTGCGATACCGCCCAGTTTCCACCACAGCGGAATTACTTTTCGGGAGGGGGTCTTTTTGTCCAAGGAGGCTTCAATCGCCTGCCAAACCTTATCGTCCGGAAGGGCTTGAAAGTCGCCTAGTTTATCTTTAAATATTTTGTCTAAATCGTTACTCATATGATGTTTTCATCGGACAAATAGTAAGTATTGCCCTAGCTTATTCGTTTTATCGGTGTGTTGTTTATTTTTCCAAACCTATTTTGGGCCTATCGGCCTCTATTTTTTCCTTTAATATTGTTCTGGCCCTAGAGAGGTTAGACTTAGAGGTTCCCAAGGAAGTGCCGAGCATTTCAGCAATTTCTTTATGGCTATAGCCGTCTAGAACGTACAAATTAAAAGTTATTCTATACTTGTTTGGCAATTCTTGAATATAGCTCAAAAGGGTGTTTAAATCCAAAGAACCGTACGCCAAATCTTCCGTAGTTTCTTCCTCTTCGAGGTTTTCGGGAATATCGGCATGGAATTGTTCTTGGCGGTATTTTTGAAGGACGGTATTAATGGTAATGCGTTTCATCCATCCTTCAAAAGAGCCCTTTTCCTTGTACTGGTCAATTTTGCTAAAAATAGTCATAAAACTATCGTGCAGGCTGTCCTCGGCCTCCGTTTTATTGCGCGAGTACTTGAGACAAATCCCGAACAGTACACGGGAGTACTTCCGGTACAATTCTTCTTGGGCTTGTCTGTTGCCTTTTTTGCAATTATTGATTAGCGCAATTTGGTTGCTCAAAATTTAACCTAGCTTATGCTTCTTATAATCGAATTAGTCCGTTGATGGGTCGTTTACAGGAACCGTTATTTCTAAATAGGTAGGTTCGCCGTTCTCGTCTTTTCCTGTTCTATATCGGAATAGGTAGGGGTCTTGGTATAAAACCTCAAATTTAAAAGTCGCTACTTGCTCCGTGTTTAACGCAACGCATTCCTCCTCCTTATCGAAAACAGCGGCCACCGCTACAATGTTCCTAGTGGTAACTTCTTCTCTAACAACGTCAAAACCTTCAAAATAAGTGCAGTTATCAGGTCTAAGATAAGTAACTTTTATCGTATAAATATCACCGCGGTTAAAAGACTCGGGCATTTCTACAGATTTTATTTCCAATGCTTCGTAATGAAAATTGATATCATTATCCGTATCGCAAGAGCTTAATAAGGCAATAGCAGTGAACATTAAAAACAACATTTTTTTCATGGGGTCCTTTTTTAATTTTTGTTACAAATGACTTTTATACTATGGTAAAACAACATCTTCTAAACCGTACTTCTATTGTACAATTATCGGCCGGCATTTTATAACAGTTGCTTTTTCTTTTTAGATGAAACTTATGCTTAAAGGTTGCGTGTAGGCAAAAAAAAAATCCCGAACGTATCGGGATTCATTTTTTGCTAGGAGGGGGCATAAAAAAAATCCCGAGCGTATCGGGATTTTGTTGTTATGCTTTCAGGGCTTTGATGGCCTCTTTAATTTTTAGTTCCAGTTCTTCAAATAGTTCCGGATTGTCTAGCAATAGGTTTTTTACGGCATCTCTACCTTGTCCTAGTTTGGTATCGCCATAGCTAAACCAAGAACCGCTTTTCTTAATAATTTCAAACTCAACCCCAAGGTCAATGATCTCCCCTACTTTAGAAACGCCTTCTCCGTACATAATGTCGAATTCTGCGGTTCTAAATGGCGGCGCCACTTTGTTTTTAACCACTTTTACACGGGTTTTGTTTCCTTGTACGTCTCCATCGGTATCTTTTATCTGCGAAGACCTGCGGATATCTAAACGTACCGAGGCGTAAAACTTAAGCGCATTACCACCGGTGGTCGTTTCTGGGTTTCCGAACATCACACCAATTTTCTCACGCAATTGGTTAATGAATATTACGGTACATTTCGTTTTGCTAATAGAGCTGGTTAATTTTCGCAAGGCTTGAGACATTAACCTGGCGTGAAGTCCCATTTTAGAGTCGCCCATTTCACCTTCAATTTCACTCTTAGGTGTCAAAGCGGCAACAGAATCGACTACCACAATATCAATAGCGCCAGAACGGATAAGATTGTCTGCAATTTCCAATGCCTGCTCTCCGTTATCGGGCTGAGAAATGATAAGGTTGTCTATATCTACTCCTAGTTTTTGTGCATAAAAACGATCAAAAGCGTGCTCTGCATCGATAAAAGCTGCAATACCGCCCTTTTTTTGAGCCTCCGCCATGGCGTGAAGGGTTAGGGTAGTTTTTCCCGAAGATTCAGGACCGTAAATTTCTATGACCCTGCCACGAGGATAACCGCCCACTCCTAAAGCGACATCTAAACCCAAGGAACCCGAAGAAATTACTTCGATATCTTGAGCCACGGAATCTCCCATTTTCATGACGGCACCTTTACCGTAAGTTTTATCCAACTTATCAAGGGTAAGCTTTAACGCTTTTAATTTTGCATCTTTCTCAGAACTCATTTCATAATGTATTAGAGTTGCAAAATAACCAATTCTTTTTGCATAATCCCTTCTATTAGGACTAAATTATTAGAAGATATCAAGACCTTTTTTATTTTGTAAAATGTCCCCCTTAAAAACAGCTAAAGACGAAGTGGATTTTAAGGAGATCTTGTATTATAACCTTAAAACAATGGATTTCAACGGTTTTTTGGATTTTTTTTATCACTGCAACGCATCCTTTTTAAAAATATGGCATCCAACAAATAACTAACTCAAGTATGCTTGCTTATTGTTTTGGTAGACAATAAGGTGGTGGGTCAATATTTTATTTTAAGGGGTAAGACCCCTAAAATGATACAAGAAATATTGACCATAAAAGGGCTTTGGATTTTCCAGGGCCCTTTTTATTTGGGCTTCCCGGACCTGGCTAGGAAGTATCCTTCCCTCAATCGATTAGATCATTATTGGTGCAGTGTTTTGGGCGTTCCCCTAGCGGGGCGGGCACTTCGCTATATCCCTTGCGCTGCTGCGGGGATGCCGCTGCGGTCCCTAACGCGGAATAGGGAACAATTGGCAATGAATTAACGTACTGCGTCCGCACCGGTACCGCGCATTGCTGGCATTTCACTAGTTAAGGTAATCAATTTAATGTAAACTACGAATACACCTCTAAGGTTCGTTGATAAATAAATATATCAGGACTAAACTGCGTATATAATCTCTTAGCTATATATAAGTGGCACGGTCTAGCAGTTTGCAAAAGGTGCTGCTAGCGTAAGAAGATGCTTAAAGCCTAGGCCTACAATCTGTCAATGCTGATCAAGGACATACATAATTACATTGACAATTGGTTTCTGCTAATTGTTCACTAAAATCCGCGTTAGGGATTGCAGCGGCATCCTTTTTTAGGGGGCGCAGGCGGCTAAAAAAGATACAGCGGAAAGAGCGACCCGATAGGGGAACGCCCAAGCACCGAGGATGGACAGAAAGGAGGGCCTTTCTATAAAAAGTGACAATATCCTTTTTATGCCGAGGGATAAGTTTTATTTTTGCAGCTGTAAAATTATTCTTTAACTTAAAAATATTAGTATAGCATGCAACTGTACAATACGCTAAGTGCTAAGGAGAGAGCGGCTCTTATTGAAGAGGCCGGGCAAGAACGCCTAACGATTTCTTTCTACAAATACGCACAAATCGGAAATCCGACCTTATTTCGCAACCACTTATTCATTCGCTGGAACGAGCTTGATGTTTTGGGCAGAATATATGTGGCCCACGAGGGAATTAATGCACAGTTGTCTGTTCCTGCAGAGAATTTTGAAGCCTTTAAAGAGCATCTGGACAGTATTAGTTTCTTGGAAAATGTGCGCTTAAACATCGCCATAGAACAAGATAATATGTCCTTCCTGAAATTAAAGGTGAAGGTGCGCGAAAAGATTGTTGCCGATGGGCTGCAGGACAATGCTTTTGACGTGACCAACAAAGGGATACACGTAGATGCGGAGAAGTTTAACGAGCTTATTGAAGACCCGGATACTGTTTTGGTAGATATGCGGAACCATTACGAGAGTGAGATCGGAAGGTTTAAAAACGCCATTACCCCCGACGTGGATACCTTTAGGGATTCCTTGGATATTATTGAAAAGGATTTGGCCCAACACAAGGAAGACAAAAAATTGGTGATGTATTGCACCGGAGGTATCCGTTGCGAAAAAGCCAGTGCCTACTACAAGCACAAAGGGTTTAAAAATGTGTACCAACTAGAAGGGGGTATTATTGAGTACACCCGCCAGGTAACCAATAAAAATTTAGAGAACAAATTTCTAGGGAAAAATTTCGTATTCGATCATCGTAGGGGAGAACGGATTACCGAAGATGTTATTGCCAATTGCCACCAGTGCGGAAGCCCCTGTGATACGCATGTAAATTGCGCCAATGAGGCCTGTCATTTACTGTTTATTCAGTGCGAATCCTGCGCCGAGGCCATGGAAAACTGCTGTTCTGTAGACTGTAAGGACATACATGCCCTGCCGTACGAAGAACAGAAAAAGCTTAGAAAAGGAAAGACCGTCAGCAATAAAATCTTTAAAAAAGGACGTTCGGAAGTGTTAAAGTTTAAGAAGTAACCTTCCCCATGGGGCTTCTCCCGATATACTTTTCCAAACTGGCACAATTTATACTATCTTTACGTCTAATAAATTTATGAATCAAATTTAGGAAGTACTTTTTGGTGCTTCCTAAATCAACATACTAAATATGGGTTGTAGCAGTTGTTCAACCGCTAAGGACGGACAGCCACGTGGATGCAAGAACAATGGTACTTGCGGCACTGATGGCTGTAATAAATTGACGGTTTTTGATTGGCTTTCCAATATGACACTCCCAAATGGCGAAAAACCATTTGACTGTGTGGAAGTCCGTTTTAAAAATAGTAGAAAAGAGTTCTTTAGGAACTCTGAGAACCTATCGCTTTCTATCGGGGATGTAGTAGCCACTCAGGCGGCTAGCGGGCACGATGTAGGAATGGTAACCTTGACCGGGGAACTGGTACGGGTACAGATGAAAAAGAAAAAAGAGGATTATACCAATCCGGAACTCCCCGTGCTTTATAGAAAAGCCTCGCAAAAGGATATCGATATCTGGCAAAAATGTCGGGATAGGGAAGACGAAATAAAAAAACGCGCCAGGGAAATAGCCATTGTGCTTAAACTACAGATGAAAATCTCCGATGTAGAATTCCAAGGCGATGGTTCCAAAGCTACTTTTTACTATACCGCAGAAGACAGGGTCGATTTCCGTCAGCTGATCAAGGATATGGCCAAGGCTTTTGGGATCCGTATAGAAATGCGCCAAATAGGCTACCGCCAAGAAGCCCAGCGATTGGGAGGTATTGGTTCTTGTGGCCGCGAATTGTGCTGCTCTACCTGGTTGACAGATTTTAGGTCTGTAAGTACTTCGGCAGCACGGTATCAGCAACTTTCCCTTAACCCTCAGAAATTGGCAGGGCAATGTGGGAAACTTAAATGTTGCTTAAACTACGAGCTCGATGTGTACTTAGATGCCCTAAAGGACTTTCCAGGACAGGATACCAGGTTGTTTACCGAAAAGGGAATGGCCTTTTGTCAGAAAGTGGATATTTTTAAAGCGACCCTTTGGTTTTCTTATAAAGACGAGCCCGCGAATTGGCATATGTTGTCCAAAGACCACGTAAACGAAATCTTGGAAAAGAACAAGAAAAGAGAAAAGGTGGTTAGTTTGGAAGAATACGCCTTGGAAAATGTTCAGGAAGAAGCAGAAAAAGTATTCGAAAATGTTGTGGGACAAGACAGCCTTACCCGTTTCGATAAGCCTAAAAAACGCAGGAACAATAACAACAAGAATAACAACAAGAACAGGAACAAAAATAAGAAAAGAACCAATTATAGAAAAAAACCGGCAAATAATGCTTAGGATGTTTTGGGCACTCATAGGGGCGGTAGTATTGGTTTCTTGTGTAGAATCCCCGTTGCGATCAGCCTTTAAAGCTATTGATGACAAAGGGTGGCACAAGGACAGTATTATGCAGTTTACTTTCAAGGATCTGGATACCCTGCAGCAATACAATATGTTCCTTGTCGTTAGAAATGATAATACCTATGCCTATAGCAACCTTTTTTTAATAGCGACCCTAACAATGCCCGATGGGAATATGGTTAGGGATACCTTGGAATACGAAATGGCCAAGCCCAGCGGAGAATGGCTGGGGAATGGCTACGGAAGTCTAAAGGAAAACAAACTGTGGTATAAAGAAAACCTCCAATTACCGTCATCGGGAGCGTATACCTTAGAAGTAATGCATGCCATGCGAAAAAATGGCAGCGTAGACGGCCTTATAGAATTAGAAGGTATTACCGATGTGGGATACCAAATAGAAAAAAGTAATCGATAGGTTTTATGGCAACCGAATCAAAGAAAAAAAAGAATACCAGTTTTTTTAAATTCATCAAATGGTTTTGGATCTTGTTCCTAACCGGTGTTTTATCTGTAGTTTTAATCTTTTTCTTAGCCTCAGAGGGATTTTTTGGAGAGATGCCCACCTTTGAGAGTTTAGAAAACCCACAAACAAATTTAGCCTCGGAAATCATTTCTTCGGACGGGGAAACCCTTGGGAAATATTACCTGTCTGACAACCGTACTCCGGTAGATTTTGAGGATCTTCCGGAAAACATCATTCAGGCTTTGGTGGCTACCGAAGATGCCCGGTATTACCAACATTCCGGGATAGATGCCAAAGGAACCCTTAGGGCCGTAGTTTTTATGGGTTCTAGAGGTGGGGCCAGTACCATTTCACAGCAGTTGGCAAGACTACTGTTTGTGGGGGTGCGTTCTAAAAATACCTTTGAGACGATTATCCAAAAAATTAAAGAATGGGTGATTGCGATACGCTTGGAAAGACAGTATACCAAGGAAGAAATCATCGCCATGTACCTCAATACCTATGATTTTAACTATAGTGCAGACGGTATTAGATCGGCGGCCAAGATATATTTTGGCAAGGAGCCACAAAAGTTAAAAATAGAGGAGTCCGCCGTGTTGGTAGGGATGCTAAAGAATTCTTCGTACTACAATCCAAGACGTAGGGAAGCCCTAGTGTTTAACCGTAGGAATACGGTCTTGGCACAGATGGCCAAATACGGCTATATCACCCAAGCAGAAAAAGATTCGCTTCAGGCCTTAAAAATGGAGATCAATTTTAATCCGGAATCGCATAGCGAAGGATTGGCGACCTATTTTAGGATGGAACTTAAAAAATTCATGAAAGATTGGATTGATAAGAACCCCAAACCAGCCCTAGAAGGAGAGCGAAACCGCTATAATATCAATTTAGACGGACTAAAGATCTATACGACCATAGACTCTCGTATGCAGCGCAATGCAGAAGAGGCAGTGGTGGCGCATATGAAGAGGTTACAAGCCGAATTCTTTCATCAAAATACGCCCGATAGAAACAAAACGGCCCCTTTTATTGAAGAAAATCCTGGGGAAGCCGACCGTATTATGGAAAGAGCCATAAAGAATTCGCCCAGATGGAGGATTATGAAAAGAGAGGGGAAACCTGAAAAGGAAATCCGCGAATCTTTTTATCAGCCTACCCCCATGACGGTATTCGATTGGAACAGCGATAGCAGAGAAAAGGATACGGTCATGAAACCTATAGATTCTATTCGCTATTACAAGTCTTTCCTTAGAACAGCCATGATGTCCATGGAACCGCAAACAGGCCATATAAAAGCTTGGGTGGGGGGAGTAGACTATAAGCACTTTCAGTACGACAACGTAAAACAAGGGGCCAGACAGGTAGGTTCTACCTTTAAACCATTTGTATATGCAGCGGCTATAGATCAGTTGCGTTTGTCTCCCTGCGATGTGCTGCCAGATATTCATTATTGTGTGGAAGCCAATAAATACGGGAATCCGGAACCTTGGTGCCCTAAAAACTCCAATGGCAAGTATAGTGGTGAAATGCTGACCTTAAAGCAGGCGTTGGCAAATTCGGTAAATACCATTACGGCCCAATTAACGGACAAGGTAGGGCCCACTGCGGTAGCTGCGATGTCTAAAAACCTAGGGCTTACCGGAAACCTTCCGGAAGTAGCCTCTATTGGGTTGGGGACCGCAGACCTTACCGTGTACGAGATGGTGGGGGCCTATGGTACCTTTGCCAACCAAGGGGTGTATGTAAAACCAGTGATGGTGACCAGAATAGAAGATAAAAATGGGACCGTTCTATATGAATATGTTCCAGAAACTAGAGATGTACTCAGCAGCGATGTGGCCTATGCCATGGTAGACCTGATGTCTGGGGTAACCCAAGGAGGATCGGGAACACGATTAAGAACTACCGGTGCCGAAAAGTATAATAGGATGTACGACGAAATTATTACCGGCTACCCTTATGCCTTTACAAACCCTATTGCCGGAAAGACAGGGACCACTCAAAACCAAAGTGATGGCTGGTTTATGGGAATGGTGCCCAATTTGGTGACCGGCGTATGGGTTGGTGGCGAAGACAGAGCTACGCACTTTAGAACTATTACCTACGGACAAGGAGCCTCGATGGCCCTGCCTATTTGGGGGTTGTATATGAAAAAGAATTATGCCAATGAGGAAATTGGGGTGTCCAAGGAAGAATTTGAAAGACCAGAGGAACTCTCCCTAAACGTAGACTGTTCGGATACCGAATCGGAAAGCGATGACCTTATTGATACCGATGACGATTTAGATTTTTAAAAATTACATACCAATAAAAATATCCCGTCCCAGACGGGATATTTTTTTATTAAAACCTCAGTTTGGTTCCTTGGACAATCTTCGGAACCTCAGGAATGAAGCCCTTACTTTTATCTAAAAGTTAAGGGCTTTTTTTGTTAAAAAATCTGTATTTTAGAGCATCGGCATACTGCTATATGCATAGAACTTTTAACAACTGATAAGGATGATACGGAAAACTGTTGCAAACGTAGAAGAAGCATTAAAGGGAATAAAGGACGGAATGACCTTTATGGTAGGTGGGTTTGGATTGTGTGGTATTCCGGAAAATATAATTGCGGAATTGGTAAAGATAGGGGTAAAGGACATTACCTGTATTTCCAACAATGCCGGGGTAGACGATTTTGGCCTTGGGCTATTGTTGCACAAACATCAGATCCGGAAAATGGTTTCTTCCTATGTGGGGGAAAACGATGAGTTTGAACGACAGATGCTCAGTGGCGAATTGGAGGTAGAATTGACCCCGCAAGGTACCTTGGCAGAAAAATGTAGGGCCGCTCAGGCCGGTTTCCCTGCCTTTTATACTCCCGCAGGATACGGTACCGAGGTGGCCCAAGGGAAAGAAACCAGAGAGTTTAATGGTAAAATGTACGTCTTGGAAGAGGCCTTCAAGGCCGATTTTTCCTTTGTAAAGGCTTGGAAAGGCGATGAGGCCGGCAACCTGATTTTTAAGGGAACGGCACGGAACTTTAATCCGGCCATGTGCGGGGCGGCAACAATTACGGTGGCAGAAGTAGAGGAACTCTTGCCGGCGGGATCCTTGGACCCCAATGAAATTCACGTACCAGGAATATTTGTTCAACGTATTTTTCAAGGAAAAGACTATGAGAAAAGAATAGAACAGTTGACGGTGAGGACGTTAAAGTAATTTGAAAATTCCCTAATTTGAAAATATGAGGAATGACAAAGAAAATATAATCGTAAAAAGAACCTTCGATTTCTCCTTGGGAATTATTGAATACTGTGAAAAACTGAGATCTTTAAATAAGTATGAAATGGCTTCTCAATTGTTTAGAAGTGGAACATCTATAGGTGCAAATACCTGGGAAGCTCAAAATGGGGAGAGTAGGGCCGACTTTATACATAAATTTAAGACCGCATCTAAAGAGGCTGATGAAACTTTATATTGGATAGAACTTTGTAAAGCATCGAAACACTATCCAAGTTCACATGAAATCCTTTTTTCGGAATTAGATTCGATTAGTCGAATCATTTCTAAAATTATTGGGACTAGTAAACGTGGCTAATTTTCAAATTAAAAGATATGAGTAATCCTGAAGGCGATGAAATTCTTTATAGGATAGTACTTTGAAAAGCTTTAATATACTATCCAAGTCTCGAGGCATTCGTTTTTTAGAATCAGATTCAATTAGTCGTATCATTTCTATAATTATGTTGACTAGTAAACATGGCTAATTTTCAAATTAGCTAATTATCAAATTTTCAAATTGAAACATTATGTTAGATAAAAACGGAATCGCAAAGCGCATTGCAAAGGAAGTAAGAGACGGGTATTACGTCAACCTGGGGATAGGGATTCCTACCTTGGTGGCCAATTTTGTCCGTGATGATATTAGTGTAGAATTCCAAAGTGAAAATGGGGTGTTGGGAATGGGGCCCTTTCCTTTTGAAGGGGAAGAGGATGCCGACATTATCAATGCGGGAAAACAAACCATTACCACCTTGCCAGGGGCCTCTTTCTTCGATTCTGTGACCAGTTTTGGGATGATCCGTGGGCAACATGTAGACTTGACTATTTTAGGGGCTATGGAAGTTTCCGAGACCGGTGATATTGCCAATTGGAAAATTCCAGGAAAAATGGTGAAAGGAATGGGCGGGGCAATGGACTTAGTGGCCTCGGCAGAAAATATTATTGTCGCCATGATGCATACCAATAGGGCAGGGGAGTCTAAGTTGTTAAAAAAATGCTCCTTGCCATTGACTGGCGTGGGATGCGTAAAAAAAATAGTCACAAACCTTGCCGTCATAGAAGTGACTCCAAAGGGATTTAAACTCCTAGAACGGGCTCCGGGAATAAGTGTAGAAGAAATAGTCAAGGCTACCGAAGGGACCCTGATCGTTGAAGGCGAGATTCCCGAAATGGAACTGTAACAAGACTTTTTAACCGTTATTAGCGGCCAACATTTAGCAGGATGGAAGGGGTGAATTATTTTTTGGTTTCATTACAACAAATTTTAAAAAGAGGCGTTATTTTTTAAATTCACCACCAAATGGTGGATCCCAAATCTAATAACGATAAAAAAATAATGTATGGAAGTCCAGCTTAACCACTCCCCTAAACAAGAAGAGATTCAAGTGTATCCGAACGATTTTTTTCGAGGGATCATCAATCTGATTAAAAAGTTATTTATGTTGTAACGCTCTAGCCGTTATTTAAAATCCGACCAGCGTATGCTATGACATATGAAGGGTTTAAAAAGAGCGATACCTGCGGGCATCGCTCTTTTTAGTTTGTCTGCTTTTGCATAGTGTTCCGCTAAAACCCAATTTCTATACACCTATCCGGTTCTTTTACAGTAAACCTTCAACTAAAAAAAAGCTTTATTGGTAATCCTTTAAATAGTTCTCAGAACTGCGGTGGCCTTCTCTAGGGTTTCGGTGGTTTTAGCAAAACAAAATCGCACTAATTTTTGGGTTTTGTCTTCGGTATTAAAGCCAGAAAGGGGAATACTGGCAATTTTGTGCTCCTTTACCAAGCGCTCTGCAAACTCCATGTCGTTTTCCTCGCTTATGGCCGAATAGTCTAACAATTGAAAATAACTGCCGCTACACGGTCTAACGGTAAACCTAGAACCACTAAGGCCAGATACAAACAGATTGCGTTTCTGCTCGTAGAATTTGGGCAGGTCTAAATAGTGTTGAGGTGTCTTTAAATAATCGGCCATCGCTTTTTGTGCCGCATGGTCGACACTAAAAACGTTAAACTGGTGCGTTTTTCTAAACTCCCTCATTAATTCGGCGGGGGCCACACAATAGCCTAATTTCCATCCCGTAATATGAAAGGTCTTTCCAAAGGAGGAACAAACAAAAGTCCGTTGCGCCAAGTCGTGATAGCGAGAGGCGCTTTCATGTTGCTGGCCATCAAAAATTATATGTTCGTACACTTCATCGCTAATGACTATAATTCCGGTGTCCTTTAAGGACTCTTGTAGCTGTATCATATCGGCCTTTGATAGTATGGTGCCACTAGGATTGTGTGGGGTGTTAATGATCACCATTTTTGTTCTTGGTGTAATCTTGGCGCGGAATTCGTCCCAATCTACGGTACAATCGTCCTTCTTTAGTTGTACCCCAACCAGAATACCGCCATTAAGCCTTATGGCAGGCTCATAGCAATCGTAGGCGGGCTTAAAGAGTATTACTTCATCCATTGGGGAAATAAAGGCCGTAATGATCGTAAAAATGGCCTGAGTTGCGCCAACGGTTACCGTTATCTCGGTTTCAGGATCGTAGGATTGGCCATGTAAGGCCTCTATTTTTTTGGCTATTATTTCGCGAAGGGCAAGTAGCCCGGCCATAGGAGCGTATTGGTTATAGCCCTGGTTCATGGCCTTGGTGACCAAGGCAATCAATTCAGGGTCGGGTTCAAAATTGGGAAATCCCTGAGAAAGATTAATCGCTTGGTGCTTTTGGGCTAATTGCCCCATCCTTGTAAAAATGGTGGTCTTTACAAGAGGCAGTTTAGAGGCGATTGCAGATCTAAAAGTTGGCATGATTTTTAAAAGTTGACGTTAGTGCTGCTTATAAAGGTATACAAATGGAGGAATAGTCTTGTTGCTAAGTGGCACCATTATAGGAACTGTGCCCTTCCAAATGCAGTACGACCTTTTGCAAACAGCCCTCCAAATCTTTTTTGATTTCCTGTGCCCAAAATCGGAATACGGTATATCCCAGGTTTTTTAAGGCCATGGAAACCTCTAGGTCACGCTGCATATTTCGTTCTATTTTTGGGATCCAAAACGCTGCATTGGTTTTTATACTTGCTTTCCGATCGGCCCAATTATATCCGTGCCAATATTCGCCGTCAATGAATATTGCCGTCTTGTATTTTTTAAGGACTATATCTGGTTTGCCTATCAGTTTTTTGTAATCGATACGATAGCGGTACCCCAATTTCCACAGTGCTTTTCTAAAGGCTAATTCGGGCTTGGTATTCTTGCCTCTTATTTTAGCCATCATTTTGGAGCGTTCGGGAGTGGTGTAAAATCCGGAAGCCTCGTTAAAACGAGGGACGATGATTCTATCTATGGAGTACTTCTTGGCCACTCTTAAAGATACTTCATTTTTAAGTTTCCTTTTGGATATGGGCTAGGGCTGTTAAGATTTTAACATTTTAGCAACTGTTCTTTAAACCTTTATTCTTTAAGAGAGTCAAAGTGTTAATCTGGCGTTCCTTAGCCAAAAAAACATATAGTTTGAAAACACTGGTATCTTTTGTATTTATTTTGGCGTCCTTTAGTGCGATGAGCCAAAAATTCGCCCTAGAGGGCTTGGTAATCGATAAGGAGGCAACTAGCTTGGAAGGGGCTACCGTTTATGTACAAAGTATAAAAGACTCCACTACCATGGCCTATGCCATTACCGATAAAAAAGGGGAATTTTCTATTCGCGTCAATGCCGAAAGCGAGTCTAAACTCCTTTTTAAAGTAGCTTATTTGGGATACAAAACCTATAGCCGAGATATAAAGGTGCCCCAGGAAGACAGATTGCACCTAGGGGATATAACAATAGAGGAGCAGTTAGAAGAGCTAACAGAAGTGTTCCTAGTAGGGAAAGCGCCCCCGGTGTTGATGAAGAAGGATACCGTAGAGTACAATGCCGATAGTTTTAAGACCCTTCCCAATGATAAGGTAGAAGATTTGCTGAAAAAACTTCCGGGGATCGAAATAGATCTGGACGGGATGATTACTCATAACGGAGTAGAAGTAGAGGCCGTGAATGTAGACGGGATGCGTTTTTTTGGGGAAAAGAACGGGAATATCGCCATTAAAAATTTACCGAGTGTGGTGATCGATAAGGTTCAAGTAACCGATTTTAAGACGGACCTGCAAAAGTTTACCGGGGAAGCGTCGGATTCTGGGACTAAGGAGCTGAACCTAAAAATTAAAAAAGGAAAAAATAAGGGCTATTTTGGGGATGTTGCCGGTGGCTATGGTACGGACGATAAATACCAGGCCAATGCCAACCTTTTTCAATTGATAGAAGGAAAACAATTGGGGGTGATTTCCGGGACCAACAACATTAACATGTCCAAGGGCTTTAATAGTTTGCCCGATACGGATACCAGTAATGGGTATTTGGAATCTAGTTTTGTGGGGAGTAATTTTTCTAAGGGAAAATGGAATGAAACACGGATTAATGGCAATTATAGGTACAGTACTCAAAATAGGGAAACCGAACAAAAAACAAGGCGGGAAAACTTTTTGCCGGATCTAAATTATATCACTAATTCAAAGAAAAACAGCAGTGGGGATTCTGATAGCCATACGGCCAATCTAGATCTAAAGTTTTTAGTGGAGCCCAAAAATAAATCGGCCAACAATAGCGTTCAAATTGCCAATAGAACCGATTTTAAAATGTCAAATTCGGACTCTTTTAATCAAGAAACCACACAATCTACGGAAACGAACGGTGATTTGGTCAGCGATTATAATGCTAGAAATCAAGGGGTGTCAGACTCCTATAATTTTAGCAATAATTTTAGTGTAACCCCTAGGTTGGGGGGAAGGCGCGACTATTTTCATATCGGATTGTCTACCAACATCAGCAAGGACCAGTCTAGTGGTAAAAGATATTCTGAAAATATACTGTACAAAAAGAATACTACCAAAATTCAGGATCAAATTAACGAATCTGAAAACCTAAGTTCTAACATATCGCTCAACGCCAGTTGGAACAAGGAATTGTTTACAGATTTCAGGATCATTCCAAGATATTGGGTTCAAGTCGGCAATAGTACCAATGAAAAGTATGTGTTCGATTATAATACTGAGGAAGGGAGTTATGACGGATTTAACCAAAGGCTGAGTACCGAAAACAACTATTTGACCACTACGGTACGACCAGCCTTAGGGTTTCGGTACGACTATAAAGAATTTCGATTTGAAGCCTCGGGGAACTACACCAGTACCTTTAGAAAATACGAAGATGAAATTAATGTAGCTCGTAATTTTAAGACTGATTTTGAATATTTGACCTATTCGGGAAGAATTCAGTATAGGGATGCCAACGGTTATAAGAACATCAACCTACATTACGATCAAAATGTAGATGTGCCTTCTATCGGTCAGTTACAACCGGTGCCCGATGTCAACAACCAATTGCATATACGTACGGGGAACCCATTTTTGGAGCCTGCGGTGAACCATGACCTGCGTTTTCAATACCAGAATAATCTGGCCTTTCACAATATTAATATCACCGGAGATGCAGCGGCCGGATTTGTACAAGACAAGATTATCAATACTACTATAACCGACGAGGATCTTATAAAATACACTACCTATACCAATATACAGGGCGATTATTCTTTAAGAGGCAATACGGCGATCACCAAAACCTACTTTAGTCAGCATGCGAATATGAATTTCAACCTAAGGCTTCATGGAAGTTTTAGGAACAACCTCTCTATACAGAACGGTGTAAAGTTTACGGCCGAATCCTCTGTGATTAGACCTTCCATATCGTTTAGGTACGCTTATGACAAAAAATTAGATTTTAATGCCTCCTACAGCTACGCGCTAAACAAGACTATTTACGATACCGATATTTATGATGACAATGCCTATTTCGTTCAAAACCTACAGTTGAATTCTTCTATTTATTTCTTTAAAGATGCCTTTTTGACCAATAAGGTTTCGTATCGCTATAACAGTAGGGTGGGAGATGCTTTTGATGGGGACGCTGTTTTTTGGAATGCTGGCCTAGGGGTGCAGTTATGGGAAGGAAAAGGAACACTGACATTGGTTGGGTATGATATCCTTGGCAAGAACAATGGGTATGTAAGGACGATTTCAGAGGACTTTATCCAAGACTCCCAAAGCACGATATTGGAGCAGTATTTCATGCTTACTTTCAGCTATAAATTTGGACGGTTTGCGGGGCAAAATATGAATATAAATAGTCGCCCTGGGTCTGGGATGCGGCGCATACGATCGTAAGGAAGGGAAAGTGATAGTACGGCTAAGAGTATTTTGTGCTTTATCTAGGTTTTAGAACCCTTGGACATTCGCCACAATAATGTCTGGGAGTAAGGCATTAAAAAACCCCAAACCGACAGGTTTGGGGTTTTTGTATTTAAATTTAAACAGTTGTCAGAACTAGCCTTTTATATTCGCGCTTAAAAATTCTCTGTTCATACGCGCGATGTTTTCCAGAGAAATACCTTTTGGACATTCTACTTCACAAGCCCCGGTATTGGTACAGTTTCCAAAACCTTCCAGGTCCATTTGAGCGACCATGTTTTTTACACGATCTACGGCTTCTACCTGTCCTTGTGGCAACAAGGCGTACTGTGATACCTTGGCCCCAACGAACAACATTGCAGAAGAGTTTTTACAGCTGGCCACACAAGCGCCACAACCAATACAGGTAGCGGCATCCATAGCCGTATCGGCATCGTGCTTGTCTATCAGGATGGCATTGGCGTCTTGAGTATTTCCAGAGGTGTTCACAGATATAAATCCGCCCGCATGCTGTATACGGTCAAAAGAACTTCTATCGACTACCAAATCTTTTATTACAGGAAATGCCTTGGCTCTAAAAGGTTCTATGGTAATCGTATCCCCATCCTTAAACATACGCATATGTAATTGGCAGGTAGTTACCCCTCTGTCCGGACCATGGGCTTCTCCATTGATGTACATAGAGCACATTCCGCAGATTCCCTCACGACAGTCATGGTCAAAGGCTACAGGTTCTTCGCCTTTGTTTATAAGCTGCTCGTTCAAAACATCCATCATTTCTAAAAAAGACATATGTTCCGAAATATCGCTCACCTTATAATCGACCATTTTACCTTTGTCCTGTGGTCCTTGTTGTCTCCAAATTTTTAATGTCAGGTTCATATCTTATGTATTGAGTAATGAGTGCTAAGTAGTGTATACTCTCAAGGCACACCACCTATAGCTCATGACAATATTATTTGTAACTTCTTTGTTTTAGCTCTATATCCTTAAATTCCAATTGCTCTTTGTGCAAGACGGCATCAGCGGGCTCCCCTTTGTATTCCCAGGCAGCTACGTAGGCAAAATCGTCATCATTACGTTTCGCTTCTCCTTTTTGTTCGCCATCTAGTTCTACAGATTCTTCCCTGAAGTGTCCTCCACAAGATTCTTCTCTCATAAGGGCATCCTTGGCGAATAATTCCCCAAGCTCCAAGAAATCGGCCACACGACCTGCTTTCTCTAATTCTGGGTTCATTTCATTGGCAGCACCAGGAACATTTACCTCTTTATAGAATTCTTCGCGAACAGCTTTAATTTCGGCCATGGCCTCTTTTAAATCTGCTGCATTTCTGGACATACCACATTTGTCCCACATGATCTTTCCAAGTTTTTTATGGAAATAGTCTACGGAGTGCGAACCTTTGTTATTGATAAAGAAGTTGATCTTTTCGGTAACTTCCTTTTCTGCTTCTTCAAATTCCGGACTGTCCGTTGGGATTTTGCCGGTACGGATTTCTTTGGACAAGTAATCGCCAATAGTGTATGGCAATACAAAATATCCGTCGGCCAATCCTTGCATTAGGGCCGAAGCTCCCAATCTGTTGGCACCGTGGTCAGAGAAGTTTGCTTCTCCAATACAATACAAGCCTTCTACGGTCGTCATAAGGTTATAGTCTACCCAAACACCTCCCATGGTATAATGGGTCGCTGGGTAAATCATCATAGGGGTTTTATACGGGTCCTGATCTACGATTTTCTCGTACATCTGGAAAAGGTTTCCGTATTTGGCCTTAACGATAGCCGCTCCCAATTCAGTGATCTTTTCTTTGCTAGGGTTGTTTAAACCCTGTAGTTTGGCCTGCTCGTTTCCGTAACGTTCTATAGCCGATTTAAAGTCGAGGTAAACGGCTTCCCCAGTAGCGTTGACACCGTAGCCGGCATCACATCTTTCTTTGGCCGCCCTAGAAGCAACATCTCTAGGAACTAAATTTCCAAAAGCAGGATATCTTCTTTCCAAATAGTAGTCCCTGTCTTCTTCTTTTATTTGTGTAGGTTGTAATTTGCCTTCTCTAATAGCCAAAACATCCTCCATTTTCTTAGGAACCCAGATACGCCCATCATTACGCAGGGATTCTGACATCAATGTCAATTTAGACTGATAGTCTCCTGAACGTGGGATACAGGTAGGGTGAATTTGGGTATAGCAAGGGTTGGCAAAAAACGCCCCTTTTTTATGTATTTTCCAAGCTGCAGTAGCATTAGATCCCATGGCATTGGTAGAAAGGAAATAAACGTTTCCGTATCCTCCAGAAGCTATAACTACGGCATGGGCAGAATGGCGCTCTATTTCTCCAGTAACCAAGTTACGTGCGATGATACCACGTGCTTTTCCGTCAACCTTTACCACGTCTAACATTTCGTGGCGGTTAAACATCTCTATCTTACCACGGGCAATTTGCCTGTTCATGGCAGAATAAGCCCCTAGTAACAATTGCTGACCAGTTTGCCCCTTGGCATAAAAGGTACGGGAAACCAACACCCCACCAAAAGAACGGTTGTCCAATTGTCCACCGTAATCACGGGCAAAAGGAACCCCTTGGGCCACACATTGGTCAATGATATTGGCCGATACCTCTGCCAAACGATATACGTTGGCTTCTCTGGAACGGTAATCTCCTCCTTTAATGGTATCATAAAACAAACGATAGGTAGAATCCCCATCGCCTTGGTAATTTTTTGCAGCGTTAATTCCCCCTTGGGCAGCAATAGAGTGCGCTCTACGAGGAGAATCCTGGTAACAGAATGCTTTTACGTTATATCCTAGTTCGGCTAAAGTAGCCGCTGCTGATCCCCCAGCCAAACCAGTACCAACGATGATAACATCTATATTACGTTTGTTGGCAGGGTTTACTAAATCGATATGATTTTTATAGTCGGTCCATTTATCCTTTAACGGACCTTTAGGTACTTTAGAATCTAATACAGACATAAGTAAATAGTATTATTAATGGTTAAAATGGTGAAAAAGCGCAATAAAGATAAATCCTAACGGAATTAAAATGGCATATGCCTTTCCAAATCCTTTTAACCCTTTTATGTATTTGTTGTTGGCTCCTACAGACTGAAAGGCCGAATTAAAGCCATGGAGTAAGTGTAATGAAAGAAATACAAAGCCTATACAATATAGGGCAACCCTCCAAACAGGAACAAACTTATGGGTCAGTTCCTCGTAGTAACGGTAACCTTCTCCATCGGCCAGAAGACCAGACATGTCTCCCTGAATGAATTTGGTGTTGATTTCTGGAAACCAAAAGTCGATAAAGTGGATCACAAGGAATACCAGGATAAACCCTCCACTCCAAATCATGTTTCTACTCATCCAAGTAGAATTTGCAGCACCGTTGTTTTTGTAATACTTTACGGTACGGGCATTTCTGTTCTTTATCTCTAGGATGAACCCCATTACAAAATGGTAGATTACTCCAAATAGCAAGACCGGTTGTAATGCAAACTGTACCAATGGGTTTGTACCCATAAAGTGCGAGATTTCATTAAAGCTGTCCGGACTAAAAACGGATAAAATGTTGATGGCGAAATGTTGTAAGATAAATAACATTAAGAAAAGGGCTGAAAGGGCCATGGTAAACTTTCTGCCGATCGAAGAGTTTAAAAATCCACTCATTGGTTATTATTTTTAAGGACAAATCTACAGTTCTGGCGACTTATTCACAAACTTTGTTTAAATTATGTATGGTATTTAGAACCAATTTAAAGAAATTGCCGCTGCTGTCATTTGTAGAAGCCTCAATGAGTTGGGGAAAAATGGTATAAATCGAGGGTAAAACAGTAAATAGTAGGTGATTTATGGAAAGTTTTTTGGAAAATAAGGACATCGTTATCGGCGGTGACAAGGTAGCTCCGGGGCAAGAAAAATGGCTTCATATTAATATAGACCGTTTGCCAACGGGGACCATCATAGATATCCCTATTTATGTGGTAAATGCCGCGGAACCGGGGCCGGTTATTTTAATCCAGGCTGGTTTGCACGGCGATGAGATCAATGGGATAGAAATTGTGCGCCGTATGTTGCAAAAAAAGAAATTTAAAATTCAGCGAGGCGCCGTTATTGTTGTGCCGTTGCTGAATGTATTTGGGTTTTTGCACTTTTCTAGGGACGTCCCCGACGGAAAGGATGTCAATCGCAGCTTTCCGGGCTCTAAAAGCGGCTCCTTGGCCAGCAGAATAGCCTATTATTATACCACCCAAATATTTCCCTTGATAAATTTTGGGATCGATTTGCATACCGGAGGTGCACGCTTGGCCAATTACCCGCAAACAAGGTTCACTAAAGATGACAAGGACAGCAAGCTATTGGCAGAAATCTTTAATGCTCCATTTAACTTTCCTTCTGGGCTCATAGCCAATTCTTTTAGAAAAGTAGCCTATACCAAAGGCATTGCAACCATTGTTTACGAGGCAGGCGAAAGCATGCGTTTTGACCATTCTGCCATAGTAGAGGGAATCCAAGGGATACAAAATATCCTTGCATATTTTAAAATGGCACCTCAAAGCAGTTCCGGAAAAGATAAAAGACCCCCGTCGATTCATTTAACCCAAAGAAGATGGCTTAGGGCACCCACGGCCGGCATGTTCGTGCCCAAGGTTATAAACGGGACCCCCATTAAAAAAAATCAGGTACTGGGAATTGTGTCCGATACCTTTGCCAAGTACGTCAAAGAAATAAAAGCGCCCTATGATGGCTATGTGTTTTGTATAAACCATCAAGGGGTGGTAAACCAGGGGGATGCTTTGTTGCACGTGGGCACAGAAGATTTGGCTTAATATCTCGGAGCATGGGGTAGGTAGTCCTGGTTTTTCCTTTTATGGAGTTCATCGACTAATATACCAAGCGGTTGGTTTATAGGTGGAAATTTGGGCTTCCTATATTTTAAAGAGGTATTTCAACGATCGTTTAAGCTACTAGAAGAGAAAACAAGACGTTATGACCTGTTAAACACCACGTTGCCAACTGACTAGTCTGGTTGTCGACAAAAAAAACATACTACAAAAAAGAACCACAACATGTTTTTTTGCTGTTTTTATGGTTAGATTCATGGGGTTCAGTTTTCCTAAGCCAAGGTTTTTTTCACTCTTGGAAAAGCAAGGTCGACTTAAATTTATAGGATGTTATATTAAGGGGTGGTGGTGCTATGTGCTAAAACTCATGATGGCCCAAAGGGCGCCGGCTGCAATGAGCACCCATAGGACTATTCCTTGTAAAAGCGGTTTATAGCCAACAGCGCTAAGGACATTTCTATTTAAACCGCAGCCAATAAGGAATAGGGTAAGGGTTAAACCGGCCTTGGCAATACTGGTGAGGTAGTGGCTGTATTCCTGAACAAAAGGGATATAGGTATTGGCCATCATAGCCAAAACAAACAAGCCAATAAAGTAAGGGATTTTAATGTTGCCACCTTTATTTTTAAACACATAGGTAGATAAGAAGGCTAAGGGAATAATCCACAAGGCTCTGGCTAATTTTACGGTAGTGGCAATCTCCAGGGCCTTGTCCCCGTATTTACTGGCTGCACCAACTACGGAGCTGGTGTCGTGTATAGCGATGGCACACCACATTCCAAATTGGGTCTGGGATAGATCTAAGGCCGAACCGATGGCAGGAAAAGCAAACAAGGCCACGGAATTAAGGATGAAAATTGTTCCAATGGCTATGGAGATTTGGTTTTCCTTGGCTTTTATTACTGGAGAGATAGCGGCAATGGCACTGCCCCCACAGATGGCTGTCCCCACAGAGATTAAATAAGAAGTTTTTTTGTCTAGTTTTAAGACCTTGCCCATAAAAAAACCAATTACTAATATACTGACAATGGAAACTATGGTGAAAAGAACACCTTCTTTTCCAGCCTTTAGTGCGCTGTTCATATTCATGCCAAATCCTAAGCCCACTACAGATACTTGTAGCAATAAATGAGTAGCCTTATGGTTGAGGTGTAAATAGGGGTGTCCTATCCATTGGGCAACAATTAAACCCAATAAAAGGGCCATTGGAGGCGATATAAAAGGTGTTAAGCACAAGACCACCATGATTAAAAACAGCAGTTCTCTTGTAGTAATGCTTTTCTGAAGCCAATTGCCCAAAACTATTTTCTTATGCATTTCCATTTTCAAAGTTGGTATAAACTATAGGACAAAGGTCTTCTATAATACCTCCTTATGGAAATCACCATCTGTAATGCACCATTACTTAAAGTTATAATGAAGGGCAAATTTTTTAAATAATTCTGATAAGGGGTCTGTCTGTCCTTGGGGTTGTATAAAATAAAAGTGGCGGCCGATGTTCAGTTCCGCTACATCTAGGATGCTAAAGTCGTTGTTTTTGAGTTCTTTAAAAATGGAATGGATGGATAGGAAAGCGACAGAATTGCTGTGGTATAGATAATTTTTAATACTTTCCGTGCTGCCCAATTCCATTTCTAGGGATAGGTCAGAGGTTTTTAATGTTGTCTTTTTAAGGTGGTGATCTATGACCTCTAAGGTACCGGAGCCTTGCTCTCGTAATAGTACGGGTACCGTTTTCAGCGTCTCAAGGGATATAGGCTGCTTTTTTACCAAGGGATGCTGACTATTGGCTACCAAAACAATTTCGTCTTTTATGAATTCCTCATATTTGAAATTGGATTTCTTGGTCCTGCCTTCTATAATGCCGAGGTCTATGGTATTGGCCTGTAGTTCTGCCTCTATTTTTTCCGTATTTCCACTGATTAAGGAAACTTTAATATGACCGAATTTTTGATGGAAACCAGCTAGCAATTGTGGCAATATGTATTGGGCAATGGTGGTACTAGCCCCAATTCTAAGCCTACCGTTATAATTCTTGGTTATAGTATTCAGTTCAAATTCTAATTCTCGGTATAAGGAAAACAAGGCTTCGGTATGTTCCAATAAAATTTTTCCGGCAGGGGTTAACACAATTTGAGACCTCTTTCTTTCAAAAACTTTAATGTTGAGGTAGTTTTCTATCTCCTTGATATGTTTGGTAACTGCCGGTTGGGTGATAAATAGTTCCTTAGAAGCTTTTGTGAAACTGAGTCGTTTGGCAACGGTATGGAAAACTTTTAGACGAAAATCGAACATAATAAAAGTGGTCTATGGGGAGGATCCCTTATTTTGATTAAAAAATTGAAGATAGGGAATCCTGCAAAAAGGACAAGACTATTAAAGAATAAGGTGCAACCTAATTATTTTTGAGGAAAGGGGGTGTTTTTAGCTTCTTGAGTCGGTTCTGGGACTGTAAAAACATGAAACATTTTTTTGCTTCGTGCATTAGGGACTTCTGCAATAAAGGCGTAATGCCCTGGTGCTAAGTTGGCGTTAAAATAACCCGTTTTTCCCTTAGGTAGATCGTTGACCCCTCCTAAAAAGGTAACTCCTTCTGGAGCCGGGTTCATCAATCCCTCGGGAGCTGCCCAATTCATCCATTTTTCTAGGTGATTGACGTCAGCATTTTTATCTAAACGAACCAAATTTACATCGTGGCCAACGAAATTTTCATGGGAGATTTGATCTTTAAAAAACACGGAAAAAACTTGATGCCCGTTCTGAATGGGGGTGTTGTATGAAATGCCCTCGGTACTCGAAATGGTCAACTTTACATCGGGGACTAAAGGTTTGCCGTTCGAAAGTTCTTGGGTTACTATGAGTTCTTTGGTCATTCCCATAGTAGAATGAAACATTCCGTTAGACATTTTTACATAGCATTCCATCACGTAATATCCGGGTTCCAAAAATAGGGTGGTTACACTTTGTTCTCCGGGAGACACCAAGGCGGAACCTCCAGAAAATACGACCTTAAAAAACCAATTTGGTAAGCTGTTCAGTGTAGCAAAACCTTCGGCTGGTTTTCCCTCATTGATCAGATCCATGCCTTGTTGAAAAATAGGCATTACTTCTCTTTCTGCATCCTTAATGGTTTTGTCCTCGGGGTATTTGTCCAATAAAAAGAAATGAGGTTCTTTAGATTTGTTGGTATACCGGAACGTATGCCAGCCCGATGGAATAGTATCTACCGCCTGGAAATCCATATTCTGGGTAACCACTTCTATAATATCTTTGTTATGAAGCCTCATTTGGGCGTTGCTTACTTGATTCTTGTTTTTTTTACAAGCAGATAAGGAATAAAACAGAATGGGAAGGAGGATTAAAGAAAGGATAGGGCGTATACGAAGGGAGAATGAATGAGGACTCATAAGTTATATATTAGTTAAGAAGCAATATGTTTTGATTAGGGCGATAAGGTAGCCATCCTAGTTAGACAAAATTTACATTTTGTAGATGCCGTAAGCTTGCTTTCTATTTGGGGAGTGCTAAAGCGCCAACTTTTAAAGAATTCAGGTGCTTTGTAAGAAGCTGGTATGCTTGCGGTTAGGTGTTTTAAGGTACTGAAATAATTTTAAATGCACAAGCGAAAGAATGGCAACGGGATAGGAGGGTAGCAGGGCGAATTAATGTTCTTGTTTTTCTAGCAACTATAGTTTTGGGTACTGATTACAGCCAATAGAGGTAAGCAGAAAATAGCCTTGGGAAGTAGTCCTATGGTTTTTATCCCAGCAAGGATTGCAACTGCTGGGATAAAAACGACTAGGAAGCTATTTTATGGAGGTAGCGGCTATAGTAAAACGTTCTTCTTTTCAATACAATCGGCTATGGCATCCCATAGGTAGATCCTTTGACGCAGCGATTCTTTGGCTACTTCTAGGGTTTCTTCCCATTTTTTAGGGTCTGTGCCGCATAGTTCAGAAATCATTTTAAGGGATAAAGGACCGTGTTCGTCCCCGTCTAATTCAATATGACGGTCTAAGTAATACTTTAATTTGTTGTAGCGCTTGTTTTCGGCATCGGTCTGTTTTAGAATTTCCATAAACATATCCGGAATTACATCTTCTCTTCCAAAAGTAAAGGCCGCCGCTATTAAATGGGCCTTTTCGGTAGCGATAATCGCAAAGGTATAGCGAACAAAATCCTTCACAGCCGGGGCTATGGCAATTTGATCTAAACTCTGCCTTGGCTCGTTTCCAGATTCTATCAATGCTATTAAAGAAGTAGCTTCTTTTGTAGAGGCGCCAATTTGTTCCATGGCTTCCAGGTACATTTCGTAATGACTTTTTGGGACACCCAGTTCGTTAATATCACTTTCTTCCCCGTGAACAATTTCATTGATAAACCTAGCCAAGGTGGGGTTTTTTGGGGGCGTCCATGGAATAGAAACATTGGTAAGTTGTATTTGTAAGGCTTTTAAAAGCGACATAAAATCCCATACCGCAAAAACATGGTTTTCCATAAAAACCTGAATGTCTTCTATAGTCGATAACTGGGTGTATACTCTATGGCTCTTTAGGGCTTGACGTATTTCTTTAAGCTCGTTTTCTATATGTTGAAGGTGCTGCATTTGAAATGATTGTATGTTTTCTATTGAATATGGTTTGCCGATATATAAATAGCCGGGCAAAATTAATCTATTCAGAGATGTTTTGCCATCTTTAGCCAAAAGAGTGCCTTGTTTTTTTTGATCTTTCCGGGCTATGAATACGACTTTAACCGGAAGGTTTCTTGTCTATAAAATGATGCGTTAGGGACCGCGGCGGCATCCCCGCAGCAGCGCAAGGGATATAGCCAAGGGCCCGCCCGACGAAGGAGGGAACGCCCAAAAGACACTGTTTTGGCTACTTCTTCTTTTCCAGTTCGGATTTAAAAAGCTTGGCCTGCATTTCTATAACGGACTGCGCCATTAGTATAGATTTCTCTACATAGGCCGTGTTTTCTGGGGACGCCATATCCATGGTAGCGGCAATGGCTTTAAGGTACCAGTCTTCCCAAGCTTCTAAAATTTCAATTTCATTTTTGGGGCTATTGCCTGCTTTAATGGCCTTTTCACTACTAATAAATTCATTTGACAAACGGTCTAGTGCTGCTTTTTTGACCATCTCAATGATATCGACAGCGGTATAGGTGTCGCCATGTAACAAGGTATAGGCACTGGCCAGGGCGGCCGTTCCCACATTTTTTAGCGTTTCTTGCGACACCTTGTCCATACGGTCGTTATCGGTATGGTAAAATTGATCGGTAAAATGCCAAAGCAATAATCCAGGAATGTCGGCTTGTAAAAATGGGGTGTGGTCACTACCGCCTTCATAAGGGTTTGTGTTCACTACCCATTGGGCGAATCTTGCTTGCTCCTTAAAATTATACAGTATAAAATCGTTGAGGTAGTGTGGTTTCATATCCTCTAGGGCGAGTTTCTTTCCGCCCCATTCCGAGTGTTTGTCATTGCCTCTGGTCCAAATGGCCGAGGGATCGGGCATTTTTTCTATCAAGAAAGTACCGCCGGTCAATGCTGTATTTTCTCCTACCATATCTAAACTGATGCCCCATTTAATACCGGCAGCCCTATTTGGGTCTTCTTGAATGTATCTCCTGGTCGATATAATTTCATCGCCCCAAAGGAAAGTAAGGGTCCGTTGCGGGTCTATAGCTTCCTTGGCCATTAATTTGGCGGTGATGGCTGCCATTTCTAATTGTGCTCCTACCCCGGAAGCATTGTCATTGGCACCGGGCTCTTGTACATGTGCACTAAAAACAAGGCGTTGGCCGGGGTATTCTGCACCCAACACTTCGGCGATAACCGTTAGCTCCTGGGAAGGATAAATTTTAGTGTCTATAGCCACCGTGGCGCTAACAGGACCATTGGCCAACTTTGCTTTTAATTGTTCTTTGGCCTTATAAGAAAGGGCAATTCCCCAACTGTTTTTAGGGTGATGGGGGAGAGATCTAAATTGTATGGAGGTGCTGTTCTTTTCGGGTTGCAGGTAAGAGGGGTTGTCATAACTTAATATTCCGACGGCCCCTTTATGGAGCACCCCTTCCAGATAAATATCCCTAGCTTGTTGTTCCGTAAAGATTATTTTTCCCTTAACATTTGCAGTTTGTAGGTCTTCCTTGTCCTTTATATATACTACCTCGGCAGTGATCCCTGTTTTTGGGGTGGATACGGAGTTGATATAAACCATATTGCGGTTGCTGTTAAAAGAAAGTAGCGGGGCATCGTCGCCGAGAAGGCGAAGGGTTGCAGCTATAGGTTCCCAAGTTGACCTTTGTAGAGCTCTTTTTTCTATGCGGTACCGCAACCGATCATTTTTATCGGCCTTATCTTCCAAAACATACCCCGCAGCTTCTAGTTCTGCCGCTATTTTATAGATGCTCTTATTAAAACCCTCGTTGCCTACCACTCGCCAATATTGCGATACATAGGCGGTAGTTTCTAAAGCCTTTTCTCCGGTATAGTGGTCGCGGACAAGGGCAAAATAATCATCGACCTTTCCCCTAGCTTCTTTTTGTTGGGCACATCCCAGGGTTGTAGTAGCAAGTAAAAGGAGCAGAATATAATGACGCATGGTTTACAGTTTTGAAAGAGTGTGACTAATGCTTGAAATTTTCTTCAAAGATAGCATTCAAAATGCACCTTCGGGAAGTATTTGGTGGCTCTTTTTATAGATTGAGGGTTTATGGGTTCGAGCAGTTTCTAGGACAGGGTTTTTAGGTTTTATGAAATGAACATGGTCGTAAATACGAATTCAGCTATGCGAATTATATATGACCATTAAAAAACAATAAATAAGGTGGTTGGTAGAGCGTTGTTTGAACCTTAGGAAAGAAGGGGTAAAATACTTAAGGGGGAAATCTTAGCAAATGATTATGAGTTAAAATGTGTGAAGCACTTTTGATTTCTTAAATTTGCTAGGACAAAAATAAAAGCTGCAATTGGCTCAGTAGGTATTCTTTATGAGAATTGCTGCGGGCGACTGCGAAAAGGCAGCATGCAGTCTCTTTTTAATCTTAAAAACAACTAAAATATAGCTATGAAGTACGAGCAAATAGATCAGAATTTGTTTATAAAAAATCGCAAAAAGTTTATGGCCCGGATGAAGCCGAACAGTATTGCGGTCTTTAATTCTAACGATATTTATCCTATCGGGGCAGATAGTACCATGCCTTTTGAACAGAACAGGGATCTTTTTTACTTATCAGGAGCCGATCAGGAAGAAACTATTCTGTTGTTGTTCCCGGATGCCCATGATAAAAAGCACCGCGAAGTTCTTTTCGTGCGCGAAACAAACGCCCATATCGCTGTTTGGGAAGGAGCTAAATTAACCAAGGAGAAAGCCACCGAAGTATCGGGGATCGCTTCTATTTACTGGTTGACCGATTTTGATAAGATCTTTTTTGATCTTATGACCGAGGCCGAGACGGTATACTTTAATACCAATGAGCACTACCGTCAGGCGGTAGAGACCCAAACAAGGGAAGACCGCTTTATTATAAAGTGTAAGCAAGATTATCCTGCCCACAAATGGGAGAAGAGCAGCCCGATCTTACAAGATATCAGAGGGGTAAAAGAGCCTGAAGAAATTGCCTTGATGCAAACTGCCTGTAACATTACGGAAAAAGGGTTTAGACGTTTACTGAGCTTTGTAAAACCAGGGGTATGGGAGCATGAAATTGAGGCGGAATTGTTGCATGAGTTTATCCGTAACAGGTCTAAAGGGTTTGCTTATACGCCAATCATAGCATCAGGAAACAACGCCAATGTGTTACATTATATAGAGAACAACCGCGAGTGTAAGGATGGGGATATGTTATTGATGGATGTTGCGGCAGAATACGCCAACTACTCTAGTGATTTAACCCGTACCATTCCTGTAAACGGTAGGTTTACCCCTCGTCAAAAAGAGGTGTACAATGCTGTTCTTAGGGTAAAGGACGAGGCTACTAAAATGTTGGTTCCGGGAACCATGTGGGCAGCCTATCACGAGGAAGTAGGTAAATTAATGACCTCTGAGCTTTTAGGACTGGGATTGTTGGACAAGGCCGATGTGCAGAACGAAGATAAAAACTGGCCAGCGTATAAAAAATACTTTATGCACGGTACCAGTCACCATATAGGATTGAATACCCACGATTACGGCGCCTTAAAAACGCCAATGAAGGCCAATATGGTCTTTACCGTAGAACCGGGAATCTATATTCCTGAGGAGAATATGGGAATCCGTTTAGAAGATGATGTAGTGATTCAGGAAAATGGAGAGCCCTTTAACCTAATGGGAAGTATTCCTATTACCGTAGAGGAAATTGAAGCATTGATGAACGCCTAGGTATTCTTGCCTTACGGCAGCAACATATATTAAAAGAGCTGGTCTGTACCAGCTCTTTTTTTGTGATTGTTTTTTAATGAGTATTCGTTCTGCGGCTGTGAAAATAGTTCGCTGCCACAAAACTTATAAGGGCCGGTAATACCCAGCCTAAGCTGTATTCGCTAAATGGAATCAGGCTAAGAACAGCATTGCCTTCTGTCGCCATCGGAACTCCGATGCTTGCCAAAAAGTCGGGAATACTAAAAAGGATGCAGACTAAGACTACCGTCCTAAAAACAAGGGAAGAACCATATTTTTCGGGAACTACATTCAGTAGGATAAGCACTATGGTAATGGGGTAAATAAACATTAAAGCGGGTAGGGCAATCCTTATAATATACGCCACATTAAATTGTCCTATGACTATCCCTAAAAGACAGCCTGCCATTGCGGTGATGATATAAGCTTTTTGGGAATTTTGAAACCTGTCCTTGATAAAGTCCGACGTCCCCGTGACAATACCTACTGCGGTAGTAAAACAGGCAAGGCTTACCAAAAGACTGAGTAAGAGGTTGGCAGTACTGCCTAGGCTTATCTGGCTAATGCCTTTCAATAGTTCGGTTCTGGTGGCATCATCATCAAAGTGGTGGTGCAATACCGATCCGGAAAAAATGAGTCCAGTATAGATTAAAAACAAAGCTAAACCAGCCAACCAGCCTGCCGTAGCAATGAGTTTTTTCTTGTCGTGATAACTGGCATGGTTGTTTTTTTGATTGATGGAAATGATGATTACACCACCAACCACAATAGCAGCTATGGCGTCAAAGGTTTGGTACCCTTCTAAAATACCGGCACTGAGCGGACTGGGGAATGAGGCGTTGCCAAAGCTAAAATCGAGTCCAAATAAGGTGATGCCGATGATTAATAGTAAAATGATAATGATGGCCGGAGTCAGAATCTTGCCTAGGATATCCAAGATTTTGGACCTGTTGATGGCAAAGAGAAAGACTAGGGAAAAATATAAGATACTGGTGAGTAGGGAAGAGGTGGTAAAATATGGCTGTATGGCTATTTCATGGGTTACCGAGGCTGTCCTTGGCGAGGGAAGGGCTATGGCAATACCATATATAAGTAAGGAATACACTAAGCTAAAACCAGGAGATACCTTCTTTCCAAAGTCATAGATAGTACCTTGCAATTTGGCATGGGCCAATATCCCTAAAATGGGCACCAATACAGCAGAAAGACAAAAACCAATGGCTACCAACCACCAAGTATGGCCAGATTGGAATCCTAAAAAAGGGGGTAATATTAAGTTTCCTGCCCCAAAAAACAGGGAAAATAGGGCAAAGGTGGTGACCAGGGTTTCTTTCGATTTTAGCATGTATATTGCTTTTTGGGCCTAAGACTGCCTATAAAACA
The DNA here is from genome assembly GCF_900141935.1 of Arenibacter nanhaiticus. Classification (GTDB taxonomy): domain Bacteria; phylum Bacteroidota; class Bacteroidia; order Flavobacteriales; family Flavobacteriaceae; genus Arenibacter; species Arenibacter nanhaiticus. The sequence goes on from NZ_FQYX01000001.1 coordinate 151,567, forward strand.
CCGCAAAGAATTTATGCTTGTTGACGTTAAAATTAGTTTTTTTATCGAAAAAACCGATTTTTAACATTAAAAATCCCATAAAAAACAGTTGGTGTTCAATAAATGACGCTCGTAGGCGTTAGAGTATTGAAAGTATTAATGAATTAATGCTTTTTAGTTTTTAATTTTAAAGTTAATTTTTGCATATTAGAGACCCAAACTAATTTTTGTATTTATAAATCTTGACCTATGAAAAATCTATTGTCAAATTTCGGATCAAAATTCAATGCGCTCTGCTGCGGTATTCTAGGACACCATTTTGCTGTTTCTAAGAGAGTAACCGATCATATTAAAGAATATCAATGTGTGCATTGCAAAAAGCAAGTTACCACCGATGTCAGTGGTAACCTATCTGCCCTAACTCCAGAAAAGCAGGATATCAATAACACCTTGGAAGATCTTTATCAAAGAAGGCATAAGGAATCCCAGCAAGTAGCCTAACGGATTCTTAGGAAAAGGAATTCCACCCCTGTGCTGTGATCGGGATTTTAGAATTGTTACGGGCCACTAAATGTGCTCCTTCATTCTTATCGGTCATATGTCCTATCACGGTCAAATTTGGATTGCCTTTAATTTTTAAGAAATCTTTTTGATCTATGGTGAAGAGCAGCTCGTAATCTTCTCCCCCGCTTAGTGCCACCAAGGTGCTGTCTATATTAAACTCCTCACAAGCAGCTATCACGGTAGGATCTAAGGGTATTTTATCCTCGTACAAATTACAGCCCACCTGACTTTCTTCGCATAGGTGTAAAATTTCCGAAGAAAGCCCGTCGCTAATATCGATCATAGAAGTAGGTTGTACCTCCAAGGATTTCAACAGCTCTTTAATATCCCTTCTCGCTTCCGGTTTTAATTGTCGTTCTACCACATAGGTGTATTCCGATAAATCTGGTTGACTGTTTGGGTTGACTTTAAAAACTTCCTTTTCTCTTTCTAAGACTTGCAGGCCGCAATAAGCAGCGCCCAAATCGCCGGTTACTACCAATAGGTCGTTTGGCTTGGCACCGTTTCTGTAGGCGAGCTCCTCGTCTTTGGCCTCGCCAATGGCGGTAATGCTAATGAGCATGCCTTTGGTAGAGGTGGTGGTGTCTCCGCCAACCAAATCTACTTTGTATATTTCTGCTGCCAAGGCCACCCCGCTATAAAACTCCTCTATGGCCTCGAGCGGAAACCTATTGGAAACGGCTATGGAGACCGTTATTTGGGTAGCCGTAGCATTCATCGCATAAATATCCGATAAATTTACCATAACGGCTTTGTAGCCTAAGTGCTTTAGCGGCATGTAGCTGAGGTCAAAATGTACCCCTTCTATCAATAGATCCGTAGAAACTACTGCCTTGTTATCTTTAAAATCTAGTACTGCAGCATCATCACCGATACCTTTGATAGTGGATTTTTGTTGTAGGGCGAAATCTTTGGTAAGATGTTTTATCAATCCAAATTCTCCCAACTGCTCCAGCTTTGTCTTTTGTGGGTTTTTATCTTCTAACATGCGGCAAATTTAAGTAGGATATTTTTATGTTGTATCTTTATAAACCGTTAAACCTTAAATTGTCGACTGACATTTTCTTGTTTTTTTAAAATTCCCCTCCTAATCCCTGGATGTTATCCAGCTATTAAACATTTAACCTGCCAGTAAACCAAGGTCAAGGCATGCTTCAATTTTAAGATTCATGAATCTTGTCTTTAATGTGTTTGTTTCATTTTAAATAAGTAGGTTATGAAAAAGCTATGGAGTGTTACAATTTTAATGCTTTTGGCATTGGGGTGTTCGAAGGATTCGGGTACCGATTCCCTGATAGCCAATCCGCAGCCAGAAAATGTTGTTCCATGTCAAAATGGGATGGCGGATATTTATCCATGCAAGGGCTATGATTTGTTGGGCAAATTGTCTTTGAGGGAAATGGACGCTACTTCGGCGAACGATATTTGGGGGTGGACCGATAGTGAGCGCAATAGAGAGTATGCGCTGGTTGGGTTAAACAACGGGGTGGCCTTTGTAGATATTACCCAGGCCGATAAGTTAGTGTATTTAGGGAAATTACCCGCTGCCACAGGAGCCAGTTCGGCCCGCGATATCAAGGTCTATAAAAATCATGCTTTTGTAGTGGCCGAAACCTCGGACCATGGGATGCAGGTTTTTGACCTGACGCAATTGGGCAAGCTTGGTACTGCACCGCAGGTTTTTTCGGCCGTTGCACGGTATACGGGCTTTGGAAACAGTCACAATTTACACATAAACGAAACTACAGGCTATGCCTATGCCGTAGGAACAGCCAGGGACGATGCCTTTAATGGCGGAGTACATTTTATAAACATCCAAGATCCTAAAAACCCTGTCGGCCTTGGCGGGTATGGGGAAGGGGGCTATTGTCACGACGCGCAAGTGGTCATATACAATGGTCCCGATACGGATTATAGCGGCAGGGAAATATTGTTTGGGGCAAATGAAGATAAGGTGGTGATAGTAGATGTAACCGACAAAGGAAATCCGCTTGGTATAGCTTCGTTCACTTATGCAGATTTGGGGTACACTCACCAAGGGTGGTTAAGCGAGGATCACCGTTATTTTTTATTGGGTGATGAAGCAGACGAGTCAAGATTTGGATATAACACCCGAAGCTTGATCTTTGATTTTTCGGATCTCGATGCCCCCGTGCTACACCATGCCTACTTGGGAAAAACTAGGGCGGTAGACCATAACGGGTATGTCTTGGGGAACGAGTTTTTTTTGGCCAATTATGCAGCCGGCATGCGAGTGCTGAACATCGCAGGAATAGGGCAGAAAGAAATCATCGAACAAGGGTATTTTGACACCTATGCGGCAGACAATTCACCGGGAGGTAAGGGGGCATGGACCGTATATCCATATTTTAAAAGTAAGAAGATCATTGTCAACGATATTAATTCTGGCCTCTTTATCGTTAAAAAATCGGAATAGATCCGTTAGGGAACCGCGGGCTCAACACCTTTTTTGTTACAAAAAAGTGCGTCTTAGGTTGTTGTATTATCCCATTACATTGCTTTTTAGTTACTTAAGGAGGTCGTCCTTGCGTTTTTGTGAAAAAAATAAACCCTTGAAACATAGACGGGAGGAAGGATGTTTTGAAAGGAAAAAATATAGAGGGAGAGGCGGTAAAGACTGATTTGATCAAATGGGGAGGTAGTAGGAAAAGGCAGCGGACAAGGAGTGTTGGGAGTGGCTGAACGGACTTTTAAAAGGCCGTTTCCCTTTGAGGGAAACCGATAAAAAAACGGCTGAAAATTGGCCCTGGAAAAGCGGTCCTTCCCTTTTATTTTTGTGATAGAAAAGCCTGATAGTGCTATGCGTTAGAATAATGTTAGGAAGTATGGTAAAACCCTATATAAGTACTATCTTTGTAATCTATTTAGATTAAATCCAATTAAGTATGATTAAAGTATCTGATATAGCCAAGCAAAAGGTCATATCTCTTATGGCAGAGGGAGGCTTCGATGCTAGCAAGGATTATGTGCGAGTAGGGGTAAAAAGCGGCGGTTGTAGCGGCTTGTCCTATGAGCTCGATTTTGACAACAAAGCATTGGAGACCGATAAAATATTTGAAGATAATGCGGTACGGATCGTAGTCGATAAAAAGAGCTTTCTGTATTTAGTAGGTACTGTCTTGGAGTATTCTGGCGGACTTAATGGCAAGGGGTTTGTGTTTAACAACCCAAATGCACAGAGAACCTGCGGCTGTGGGGAAAGTTTTTCATTATAGGCCAAACTGCCTTTTTTAGAAAGGAGCAAGGTTTGTAAAGAATAAGATCCCAAGGGGTCTACGAGTAAAGTAAGAAAAAGAGTAAAATAAACATATCTCCTTACCCTAAAACAGTAAAGGGGACAGGAGTTAAAAGGGGGCTGATTTATGGCATACACAGAGGAAGAATTAAAGAAAGAACTAGAGACCAAAGAGTATGAGTATGGTTTTTATACTGATATTGAGTCGGATACGTTTCCCAATGGTTTGAACGAAGAGATTGTGGTTGCAATTTCTAAAAAGAAAGAAGAACCAGAATGGATGACGGAATGGCGTTTGGAAGCTTTTCGTATATGGAAAGAAATGGAAGAGCCGGAATGGGCAAATGTAACTTACGACAAACCCGATTTTCAGGCTATCTCCTACTATTCCGCACCGAACAAAAAACCAAAATACGATAGTCTTGACGAGGTAGATCCGGAATTGTTGGACACCTTTAAAAGGCTGGGGATTTCCTTGGACGAACAAAAGAAGTTGGCCGGTGTGGCCGTAGATATCGTAATGGATTCTGTGTCCGTAGCCACCACTTTTAAAAAGACCTTGGGAGAAAAAGGAATTATTTTCTGCTCTATCTCCGAAGCGATCAGAGAATATCCGGAATTGGTAAGGAAACACCTAGGGACCGTAGTGCCACAGAAAGATAACTTTTATGCGGCCTTGAACTCTGCGGTATTCTCCGACGGGTCGTTCTGTTATATCCCAAAAGGAGTACGTTGCCCTATGGAGCTGTCTACTTATTTTAGGATTAACCAAGCAGGAACCGGACAGTTCGAAAGAACCCTTGTCGTTGCCGATGAAGGTAGTTATGTGAGTTACTTGGAAGGTTGTACCGCGCCCTCTAGAGATGAAAATCAATTGCATGCCGCAGTAGTAGAATTGATCGCCTTGGATGATGCTGAAATAAAATACTCTACCGTTCAAAACTGGTTCCCAGGGAATAAAGAAGGTAAAGGTGGGGTGTTTAATTTTGTGACCAAAAGAGGAATTTGTGAGAAGAACGCAAAAATTTCTTGGACACAAGTAGAGACCGGTTCAGCAGTGACATGGAAGTACCCTTCTTGTATCTTGAAAGGAGACAATTCTATTGGAGAGTTTTATTCTATCGCCGTAACAAATAACTTTCAACAAGCAGATACGGGCACTAAAATGATCCACCTAGGGAAGAATACAAGAAGTACCATTATTTCTAAAGGTATTTCTGCAGGAAAATCCCAAAACAGTTATAGAGGTTTGGTGCAGGTAGGGAGTAGGGCAACGAATGCCAGAAACTTTTCACAGTGCGATTCCCTTTTAATGGGGAACGAATGCGGAGCACATACTTTTCCATACATCGAAGCAAAGAACAGTACGGCACAAATAGAACACGAGGCCACTACCAGTAAGATTGGAGAAGACCAGATTTTCTATTGTAACCAAAGAGGAATCGATACCGAAAAGGCTATTGCGTTAATTGTAAACGGTTTTAGCAAGGAAGTATTGAACAAATTGCCAATGGAATTTGCCGTAGAAGCGCAAAAATTATTGGAGATCAGTTTGGAAGGTTCCGTTGGATAATATAAAGTAATGATCGGGGACATTCCTCGATAAAAACACTTGGCCAATACAGCCGTTGTTTTTAATTACCATGTAGTGAAGACTTGTCCCAAAGGAAAACCCAAAAGGTTATGTCTGGGGAATGAAACAAAGAGTTCTTCGCTACACCAGAAAGAAGATTTTAAAAAATTGCCGAAGGCACCCAATTATTAGAATAAACAGAATTTAGAAAAGATGCTGAAAATTAACAACTTACACGCAAGGGTAGAAGATAAGGAAATTTTAAAGGGTATAAACCTAACGGTAAATGCAGGAGAGGTACATGCTATAATGGGGCCAAACGGTTCAGGAAAAAGTACTTTAGCTTCTGTAATTGCTGGTAAAGAAGATTTTGAGGTTACAGAAGGAGAAGTGATATTGGACAAGGAGAACCTAGAAGATGTTTCTCCTGAAGATAGAGCTCATAAAGGTGTTTTCCTTTCCTTTCAATACCCAGTAGAGATTCCTGGAGTATCGGTGACCAATTTTATGAAAACCGCTATCAACGAATCTAGAAAAGCTAAGGGATTGGAAGATATGCCGGCAAAAGATATGTTGAAATTGATCCGTGAAAAATCGGAATTGCTAGAAATCGATAGAAAATTCTTGTCCCGTTCTTTAAATGAAGGGTTTTCAGGAGGAGAGAAAAAACGTAACGAGATATTCCAAATGGCTATGTTAGAGCCTAAATTGGCTATTTTGGACGAAACCGATTCTGGTTTGGATATCGATGCCTTGCGCGTAGTAGCCAACGGGGTCAACAAACTAAAAACAAAGGATAATGCGGTAATCGTAATTACCCACTACCAACGTTTGTTGGAATATATCGTTCCAGATTTTATCCACGTATTGCACGATGGGAAAATCGTAAAGTCAGGCACCAAGGAATTGGCTCTGGAATTGGAAGAAAAAGGATATGATTGGTTAAAAAATGAGGCCGTAGTTAAGTAAGTAACAAGCCGTCTTGTGTTGTGCTAAATTTTCAAAATTTTGTCATGGCGCAGGAATCATTTAGGAACAATTATATTCAAAATAAATAAGGTTCCCAATTTAGTAAGGGGACGACAATAAGTGAACAATGGATTTAAAAGAAAAATTAGTTTCCTCTTTCTTGGCTTTTGAGAATAATGTCGATGTAGACAATCCGGTACATGACATTAGAACAGCAGCTATAAAGAATTTTGAAGCAAAAGGGTTCCCTTCTAAAAAAGAGGAGGCCTGGAAATATACGTCCTTAAACAGCCTTCAAAAAATAGATTTTAGCATTTTCCCGAAAATGGAAAGCAACCTTGAATTTAAGGATGTTAAAAAATATTTCTTGAATGAAATAGATACCTACAAAATTGTGTTTGTAGATGGGGTTTACAGCTCTTTTCTTTCAGAGACAACCCATGAAGGTGTCGATGTATGTCTAATGAGTTCGGCATTGAACAAGCCTACCTACAAGGCGGTAATAGATGTGTACTTTAATAAGATTGCTTGTAAGGACGACTCTTTAACCTCGCTAAATACTGCTTTTAGCAAGGAAGGGGCATATATCTATATTCCCAAGAACAAGATACCCAAGAAGCCTATAGAGATCATACATTTTGCAACGGGTAGTGAGGCCGCGGCGCTATTGCAGCCAAGGAACCTGATCATCGCCGAGGAAAATGCCGAGTTACAAATTATAGAACGCCACCAAAGTTTAACTACCAATGAGGTGTTGACCAATGCTGTAACAGAAATATACGCGGCTAAAAATGCCATCGTTGATTATTACAAGATCCAAAACGATGCCCATTCTTCTTCTTTGATCGATAATACCTACATCGACCAAAAAGATGCAAGTCATGTAAAAGTACACACCTTCTCCTTTGGAGGGAAATTGACGCGTAACAACCTTAATTTCTATCAAAATGGCGAACGCATAGAATCGACCATGAAAGGGGTGACTATTATTGAAGGAAAACAATTGGTAGACCACCATACTTTGGTGCACCATATTGAGCCTAATTGCGAAAGTCACCAGGATTATAAGGGGATTTACGATGAAAATGCTACCGGCGTATTCAACGGTAAGATTATTGTCGAAAAATTGGCCCAAAAGACCAATGCTTTTCAGCAAAACAACAACATTTTGGTGAGCGATAAGGCTAGCATCAATACCAAGCCGCAGTTAGAGATCTTTGCAGACGACGTAAAATGTTCGCATGGTTGTACCATTGGACAGTTAGACAAGGACGCCTTGTTCTACCTACAGTCTAGAGGGATTCCTAAGAAAGAAGCTCGGGCTTTATTAATGTATGCCTTTGCCAATAATGTATTGGAAAGCGTAAGGATCCCAGAACTAAAAACAAGGATCAATAAAATAATTGCCAACAAATTAGGAGTGAACTTAGGCTTCGATTTGTAATACTATACCATCCCTGTTTCGGCAGGGATTATTTTTTCCACTATGATACAAACCGTTTTAGATATCGTCGCGATTCGCAAGGACTTCCCCATTTTAAACAGGAAGGTCAATGGCAAGCCATTGGTGTATTTAGATAATGCGGCTACTTCCCAGACCCCACAACAGGTTATCGATGCTATTGTGGACTATTACAGCAACTACAACGCCAATATTCACAGAGGGGTGCATACGCTTTCCCAGGAGGCTACAGATGCCTATGAGCAGGCCAGAATCAAGGTTCAAAAGCATTTCAATGCGGAGAAGGCACACGAAATTATATTGACCGCAGGAACTACCCATGGTATTAATATAGTAGCAAACGGATTTGCCGCTATCTTACAACCGGGAGATGAAATAATGGTATCGGCCTTGGAACACCACTCCAATATTGTGCCGTGGCAAATGTTATGCGAGCGTACAGGGGCCATTTTAAAGGTGATTCCCATGAATCTAGAAGGGGAGTTGGTGATGGCCGAATTCCATAAATTACTTTCGGACCGTACCAAGTTGGTGTTTTGTAACCATGTTTCCAATGCCCTTGGAACGGTGAATCCTATTGAAGAAATTATAGATAGTGCCCATAAAAAAGGTGCGGCAGTGCTTATCGATGGCGCCCAGGCAGCCCCACATATCAAGGCCGATGTTCAGCAACTAGACGTCGATTTTTATGTGGTCTCCGGACATAAAATGTGTGGCCCTACAGGGGTGGGCATGTTATATGGCAAGGAAGCCTGGTTGCAAAAATTACCGCCCTACCAAGGTGGGGGCGAAATGATCGCAGAGGTGACCTTTGAGAAAACTACCTACGCCGACCTGCCGCATAAATTCGAGGCCGGAACACCCAATATTTGTGGGGGAATTGCCTTTGGAGCAGCACTAGACTATATGAATGCCATAGGGTTTCCGGCCATTGCCGCCTATGAAGACGAACTTTTACAGTATGCTACAGAAAAACTCTTGGCTATCGAAGGTCTAAAGATCTACGGGACAGCCAAAGAAAAAACAGCTGTGGTATCTTTTAATATAGAAGGAATACACCCCTATGATATAGGGAGTATTTTGGATAAATTAGGGGTGGCCGTCAGAACCGGACACCATTGTGCACAACCGATTATGGAATTCTTTAAAATTCCCGGGACCGTAAGAGCTAGCTTTAGCTTTTACAATACCAAGGAAGAGGTAGATGTGCTCGTCGCTGCCGTAGAAAAGGCCAGAGCCATGTTGCTGTAAGGTAAACAAGGTCCTAGGAATAGATGGGACTACCAATATAAATAAGCAAGGGGATAAAATGTGATGGTTTTATCCCCTTCTCTTTGTCGGCAAACTATAAAGGAACCAGCGTGTTAACGGTGGTTAGTGGGGCAGGATAGGAGTGCAATAAAAATCTCGGGAAATCCGTTGGCGATAAAGCAAGCTGTAAAACCATATCACTTTCATTGTTCACCATTTAGATAGGATGCAATTTTGTTAAGCTTAACCTATTGTGTTGATTAGAAACGAGACTTATTGTACCTTTGGACAAAATTTAGCTATGAGCATTAAAGAAATTCAGGAAGAAATTATAGATGAGTTTTCCATGTTTGAAGATTGGATGCAGCGCTATGAATATATGATAGAGCTAGGGAAATCTTTGCCCATGATAGAGCCTCAATACAAAACCGACGATAATATTATTAAAGGATGTCAGAGCAAGGTGTGGGTACATGCCGAATTGGAGGGAGATAAGTTGGTTTTTACTGCCGATAGCGACGCTATTATTACCAAAGGGATCATCGCTATTCTGGTGAGGGCTTTTAGCAACCATACACCAATGGAAATTATAGAGGCCGATACCGACTTTATCGATGAAATAGGGTTGAAAGAACATTTGTCTGCAACAAGGGCCAATGGCTTGGTGAGCATGATAAAACAATTAAAATTGTATGCCGTGGCATACCAGACACAATTAAATTAATACATACCTAGCCCCAACGCCCTATTTGGCCGTAAAATTAGCGCTGGCAACAGTGCCTTACAACCAAAAGGCTATAAATTATAAAAGAATGAGCGAAGAAGTAACAAATATAGATACCCAAGCATTGGGCGAGAAAATAGTAAGAGTTATTAAAACGATATACGATCCGGAAATTCCTGTAGATATCTATGAGTTAGGATTGATATACGACGTTCTTGTCAATGAAGATACCGAGGTAAAAATTTTAATGACCTTAACATCTCCCAATTGTCCGGTTGCAGAATCCTTGCCGATGGAAGTAGAGGAAAAGGTGAAATCTATCGATGAAATTAAAGATGTTGAGGTAGAGATTACCTTCGATCCGCCATGGACCAAAGATTTAATGAGTGAGGAAGCAAAGCTAGAACTAGGCATGCTGTAGGGGTCACTAGCGAACCGATAGTACTCAACACTCCATAAGAGATCTTCTCTTTTATAAGCTTAAAACAACTTTTCCTGCCCTTAGGTGCCTTGCATCTAAGGCAGTAGGATAGGTATAAAATGTAACACCATATGGCACCTAAGGACCTAGAAAATAATTCCGGAATCGTAAATAGAGTAGCTCAGAGCAAGCTGCTTAGCTTTAATTTGGAAGAATATTACCCTAAAGGAAACCGGGTTCTTTTAGATATAAAGGATTGGTTGTACGAGGGCTTTATATTGCGGGAAAAGGAATTTAGGGCGCAGTTAGAAACACACGACTGGACTCAGTACCAGGACGCCTATGTGGCCTTAAACTGTTCTACGGAGGCTATCGTGCCAGGATGGTCCTATATGTTAATAGCATCTAAGTTACAGCCTTATGCCAAAAAAGTAGTGGTGGGTACCTTAGAGCATTTGGAGACCTCCCTGTATCAAACAGTTTTGGAAAACCTCGATGTCTCGGAATACCAAGACAAGATGGTGATCATTAAAGGGTGTTCTAACAAACCTGTGCCTCCCAATGCATATTTGTGGATAATGCTTAAAATCCAAGCAGTTGCCAAAAGTGTAATGTATGGTGAAGCCTGTTCGTCCGTACCCCTGTTCAAAGCAAAATAAGGGATTCAAGCTTTTTTTGGCATTCCCTTTTTTCGTAACTTTCTATTCTACGAACACTAAAACTATTAGCAACATGAAAAAATTAGCCATGGCAATACTGCTATTGTTAGCAGTCAATATTAGTTTTGCCCAAACACTAGAGGAGTTAAAAGCTCAGAAAAAACAGAAAAAGGACTCCATTGCTGCCATCCAATCCAATCTAAATGCGGTACAGTCCAAAATAGATGCATTGCCCGGATGGAAAAAAGGTGCCTTTGGTACTATTGGTGCCAGCCTATCTGGGTTCAGTAGTTGGTATTCCAAGGCTACTCCCAACTCCAACGCAGGAAACATTGGGATTTCTGTCAACGGATTTGCCAATCTTACCGAGGACACTTTCTTTTGGCGAAATGCTGCCAACGTAAATTTAAGTTGGGTAAGAATAGACGATAGGGATATCGATACGGACGATAATAGCTTTCAGGCCGCCACAGATGTTTTTAATATTTCGTCCCTATACGGTCAAAAACTCAGTAGTACCTTCGCCATTTCTGCCCTGGCAGAATATAGGACCACCATTATAGATAATTTTAACGACCCCGGCTATTTGGATACCGGTATGGGGGCCACTTGGACCCCCATTACAGATTTGGTGGTAGTAATTCATCCGTTAAACTACAACTTCGTATTTAGTAGCGGGGAAACTGTTTTCGAATCTTCCCTGGGAGCTAAAATAGTGGCAGACTATAGCAGAAAACTTGGGAATGTAAACTTTAAAACCAATCTGTCCATGTTCCAGAGCTATAAAAGCTCGGATTTCTCCAACTGGACGTGGACCAATAATTTTGGGTATACCCTGTGGAAAGTCATTGGGGTAGGCTTCGATTTTGGTTTAAGGAAAAATAAACAGGAAGCCTTAAGTTATGCTATCTCTAAGGCAGGAGCTACGGACCCGGCGCCTACTTTTGATACCGTAGACAATAAGTTGCAATCCTATTGGTTACTTGGGCTTAGCTATTCCTTATAATTTAAAATCTGGTTATACTATATAAAAAAGGCACTCGATAAGAGTGCCTTTTTAGCATGTAGGATTTGTTAATTTGGATCTATAGGTTGCCGATGAAGATTTTTAATTCCCTTCAAATCGATGTCAATTTTTTTTTATCGCAGCTAGGTCGCCACTGATGTATCCTAAATATAAGGCTAAGATATAAGGGCTGCAGGTTTATGTTGTGAAAGCGTCGAAAACTGTTGTGAAGGCCCTTAAAGAGGTGTGTCAAAGCTTGTAGGGCAGCTTCTGGCATGGTGATTTGGGCGTTCCCTCCTTCGTCGGGCGGGCACTTCACTATATCCCTTGCCCTGCTGCGGGGATGCCGCTACGGTCCCTAACGCGGGAATCAATTAACAATTAGCAGTAAACAATGAAAAAAGTAATCAGTAGCTCCCCCGCATGTTGCGGGACTACTGGTCAATATGACTTTTGGTAAATATCGAACAAATACATTTTTAGTCATATGATAGTGAACGGTGAACAGTATAGTAGAACAATCGATCAAGGGACTTAATGGCAAGAATGATGAGTGGCTAGAAGGCTGTTTGGCCCTGGCGATGGCAGACTCCCTCATAACGCAAACATGGTTACAAACAATATATAAAAAGAAATGCCCACTTTGCAGTGGGCGTTTTCTTTAGATAAGCAGGTCTTTTAGTAAGACTTGGTGTTCACACGACGAACATTTTTTTGCTAAGTGTCGATTTGGGGAACCGTAGCACTTTGTGATTTTCGTGATCGTCAGATTTTGGGGGAAACCTATCGTTTCATTACATGGTAAAGATAGGCAACTCCCTAAACTCAAGATTTTTTTTGTTGTGAACCCTGCTATTTTTGTGGTGAAAAAAATCAATGGTACATTTTTTCCGATCAATGGGAATGTACAGCATTGGTCTTATTTCTAATACTCGTCCAAATTTTCAGGATAAAGGAAATTGTTATATGGGAAGCGCGTCACATGAATGTCCCTTACCTCATCGTATATCCTTTTTCTAAACTCGTCCAAATTCTCTTTGTTCAAGGCCGATATAAAAATCGAATTATCGCCGACCCTTTGCATCCAAGTATTTTTCCACTCGTCTATGGTAAAATGTTTCGATGTCTTTTCCGTAATCAGGTCGTCCTCGTCAATGGTATCATGGGAAAATTGGTCAATTTTATTGAAAACCATGATCGTTCTTTTATCGTTACTTTTTATTTCCGATAAAATTTTGTTTACAGAATCTATATGGTCCTCAAAATTCGGGTGCGATATATCTACTACATGTAGCAATAGGTCGGCCTCCCTAACCTCGTCCAAGGTACTTTTAAAACTTTCTACCAATTGGGTAGGCAACTTTCTTATAAAACCTACGGTGTCGGTCAACAAAAAGGGCAAATTCCCCACCACCACTTTTCTTACCGTGGTATCTAGGGTGGCAAAGAGTTTATTTTCGGCAAATACCTCACTTTTGCTGATCACGTTCATCAGGGTCGATTTTCCTACGTTGGTATATCCTACCAAAGCAACCCTTACCAAAGCGCCACGGTTACCGCGTTGGGTCTCCATTTGCTTGTCTACTTTTAAAAGTTTCTTCTTTAAAAGGGAAATTCTGTCACGGACAATACGTCTATCGGTTTCTATTTCAGTCTCCCCGGGACCACGCATTCCAATACCCCCCTTTTGACGCTCTAAGTGCGTCCATAATCCGGTCAGTCTAGGAAGCAAATATTCGTATTGGGCCAATTCTACCTGGGTACGGGCGTAACTGGTTTGTGCCCTTTGGGCAAAAATGTCCAAAATTAAACTCGTACGGTCCAGTATCTTACACTTTAATTGCCGCTCTATATTTCGTTGTTGCCCTGGAGTAAGCTCATCATCAAAAATTACGGTGCCAATGTTGTTCTCTACAACATACGCTTCCACCTCGAGCATTTTACCGCTACCGATATAAGTCTTAGGGTTGGGAAGGTCTATACGTTGAACAAAACGCTTGCTTACTTCACCACCGGCCGTATAGGTCAGGAATTCCAATTCATCCAGATATTCCGTAACTTTTTCTTCGTTCTGTGTCCTGTTCATGACACCGATTAGTACAGCCTTCTCGTATTCTATGGTTTTCTTTTCTAGCATATATCAATTTAAAGTACAAATCTAATCAATAGTTGGCAAGGGATTTTTTGTATTTTCGCAATCCGATCACAAATTTGAATGAATTTTTCATTTTTTAAGAGAAAAAAGGCCATTACCCTCCATACCATAGCCTTTTATAACGTAGAAAACCTTTTCGATCCCCTTGAAAATGAAGGTACCTTGGACGCAGATTTTACCCCCAAGGGAGTGAAAAGATGGACGACCCATAGGTATAAACGAAAACTTCAGCAATTAGCCGCTACTATTAGTGAAATTGGACTATCGGCTTCCGGATGCCCTCCGGACCTGGTGGGTGTTGCCGAGGTAGAAAATAAGTTGGTCCTGCAAGAGCTTCTGGCAACCGGGCCCCTGAAAAAAGTGCCCTATGACTTTGTACATTACGACAGTGCTGATGAAAGAGGGATAGATACTGCACTGTTGTACAATAAAGAGATTTTTAAAGTTGTTTCCTCACAAGCAATTCCCTTGGTCCTAGACGGTAGCAACGGTCTGCCAGAGAGTACTAGGGATATATTATATGTGTCGGGAAAACTCAAAGGTGAACCGATGCATCTCTTTGTAAATCATTGGCCCTCTAAAAGGGATGGTACCCTAGCGACCGAATACAAACGAATTATCGCGGCCAACACCATCACTGGATTTATGAGGGGCATCCAAAAAGAGTATCCTAACGCCAATTACGTGGTGATGGGCGATTTTAATGACGATCCCTCTTCTTTGAGCATTCAAACCTTAAAACGTTCCCACAGTCTGTACAATCCTATAGAAAAATTACAAACGCCTACAAGAGGAAGCGTCAATTATCAGAAATCATGGTGTCTTTTCGATCAGATATTGCTGTCTCCTAACTTCCTGACAGATACTAAGGGAACCCTTACATTGGCTGGGGCCGATATTTTCGATGAAGGACATTTAAAGGAGTCTAAAGGAAAGTATAAAGGTAGTCCGTTTAGGACGTATGTAGGAAGTAGATACCTGGGTGGAATTAGCGATCATTTTCCCGTTTACATACAATTAGAATTAAAATAATGCTTGAACATTGTAAGATAAAGAATTGAAAAAGTAAAAATATAAGAGCTTCATAATTAGGTAATTTACTTATTTTAAAAAATTCCAGTGCTATTCATCGAATAATTATATGCTTTAAACGATTATCTTTGGATGTGAGATTACATTTGTAACCCCAATCTTAATGTAATTGAAAAATGACGTACGCAAAACCTATATTGACGGCGCTTAGAATTTATATCTTTTTGGCGATTCTATGTCTTGCTTCTTTCAAATCAGTTTCCCAAACACCAAAGCAGATCCAAGGAATAAAGCAGGAGTATCGTACTGCCAAATTGGGGGTGTTTACCGATAAGCTTAAACAAGAATTTACCCACGAAAAGAATACCTTATTAGCAACGGCCAACGCAAAGGGCTGGAAACTAAGTGAAAGGCTTTCCGATGGAAATTATAGGGCCCTTACTTCCATAGGGGCAGACGGTACCCCAATTTACTACAGTACTTATAGTACTTTTTTAAATAATGCCAACCGAGCAAATATGCTTCAAGACAAAGAGTTTCTAGGTTTAGAGCTCAATGGAGAAGACATGTTGGTCGGGGTGTGGGATGCGGGAGCGGCCTTGGTAACTCATCAGGAATTTGATTCGAGAGTGACGGTCAGGGATGATAGTGAGGTAGTGAATTCCCATGCTACTAAGATTATGGGCGTTTTGGTAGCTTCAGGAAAAGACAATAAATCCAAAGGGGTAGCCTATAAAGCAAAAGCGATTTCAAACGATTGGGGAAGGGACAAAATAGAGGTAGCCGAAATGGCCGCCAATGGCCTTCTTTTATCGAACCATTCTTATGGGATCAGTAGTAGTCAGGTACCGGACTGGTATTTTGGTTCTTATATAGATATCTCTAGGGATTGGGACAATATTATGGTCAACGCCCCTTATTATTTAATGGTAACAGCAGCCGGAAATGCGCAAAAGAGCGGCGACAATGAGTCTCCTATTTCTGGGACAAGAGAGGAAGGGTACGATATGCTTTTAGGGTTCGCCACTTCCAAAAATGGTGTTACGGTGGCCGCAGCCAATATTTCTACAGATGGCCACGGAATGCTGTTAGAGGCTTCCATAGCTGGGTATAGCAGCTTTGGCCCTATAGACGACGGCCGTATAAAACCCGATATTGCCGCTTATGGATCCAACGTATATACCACGGGGATCAATAGCCGTGATGAGTATGTAAAGGCTTCTGGTACTTCATTGGCTACCCCAGGGGTTACCGGTGCCATGTTATTATTGCAAGAATACCATCAGAAAATAGAAGGCCGTTTTATGAAAGCCGCTACCCTAAAGGGCTTGGTGCTTCACAGCGCCGATGACGTTGGTGCTCCTGGTCCGGACTATACTATGGGCTGGGGAGTTATAAACTCCAGATCGGCCGCGGATATTATTACCAATAACGGCTATACTTCCCTGATAAAAGAAGAGACGCTTAAGGAAGGAGAAACAAAGACCTATACGCTAAAAGCGAATGGGAAACATCCTTTATCGGCTTCTGTTTCATGGACCGATCCTGTCAGCGGAAAAGTCAATACAGGTACTTTGAACGATATGAGCGCTGCCTTGGTAAACGATTTGGATATCCGTATACAACAAGGTGATGGGACCTATTTTCCTTGGAAATTAAATGCGAGCCGGGCAAAAAGTCCAGCTCTCCAAGGAGATAACAAGGTAGATCCATTTGAAAACATCACCATAGAGAAGGCCGAAGGAGAATATACCTTGGTAGTTGCCCATAAGGGAAAATTGACAAACGGATCCCAAAACTTTTCCCTTATTGTATCCGGAATTGCATTCAACGATTGTGTTTTGGAAGTGCCTCAAGAGATAACACTGACCAAAAAGGAAGCTACCGAGGCTACTTTTACCTGGAAGGCCAATACCGATGCTCTCTTTCAAATTCAGTATAAGGAAAAAGAGGCTCAGGAGTGGACCACCACCACTACATTTGATGACTTTTATACCCTGACAAATTTAGTGGCAGGAAAAGAGTATACCTTTAAGGTACAAACCTTTTGTTCGGATAGGGCGAGTTCCAAGTACAGTCAGGATTATACATTTCACTTTCAAGGAAAAGATGCGGACATAGAAGGGGGTATGGATAAGGGGCCTGTAATAGGTCAGGACCCTGTGGTAGATCAGGATCCTATAGAAGACAACAAACCGGGTATTGTTATTTATCCCAATCCAGTACAAGAATATATCCACTTTCAAGGGGAGGTAGCGCCAGGGCTCCACTACAGCATTATTTCTCCTGCAGGCAATACCATAAAAAAGGGCCATTCTGTAGATAAGACAATTTATATCGCTGATATGCAGCCTGGACTCTACATTTTAACCCTGGTAGATTTAGAAGGGACTAAGTCATTTAAGTTTTATAAAACATAAATAATATGAAAGCCTGCCCAATGGTATTATAACCGCTGACGGACTTATGGACAGGCTTATATTCTTTTAATTTCTTCGGGTTCCAACAAGGCTTGGTTGCAAAGGCGTAAATATACTTGGGCTGTGGTAATCACATCCAATTCGCAATATTTTACAATGCGGTCCAGGTCCTTTTCCTGGTAATAAACGGTGTTCACCATACTGCCATCTATATCTTCTTTTGGGGAGGGAATACCGAGAACATTGGCCATTAATTTTAAAGAAGTATAGTGCTTGTAATCTCCAAATTTCCAAAGCTCCATGGTGTCTATATGTGCTATTTCCCATGGTTTTTTACCAAATAGATTTAGCTTTTCCGGTAAATTGATCCCGTTGATAATCATCCTTCGGGCGATATAGGGAAAATCGAATTCTTTACCATTATGTCCACATAAGAGGTGGTTGGGGTGATTGAAATGGGTATCTAAAAGGTTCTTAAAGTTTTTTAGCAGATCGGACTCATCCCCGTAAAAAGAAGTAACCCTAAAAGTCCGGTTGTTTCCTTTAAAATGAAAGTATCCAACAGAGATGGTCACTATTTTTCCAAATTCGGCCCAAATACCAGCCCGGTCATAAAACTCTTCCGCGGTAAATTCCTCTTTTCTTTGGTATTTGGATTTATGCTCCCACAACTCTTGTTTTTCCGCATCCAAGAGCTTATAGTTTTCCTGTTCCGGAACCGTTTCAATGTCCAAAAACAGAATATTGTCTAATTTTATTTTATGTAACATTTAGAGGGGTATTTTATTAAAAAGAAAGCTAAAACCGCTTACAATATACAAAATAAGGACATTTTTAAAAGTCGATTTTTAGGGGTAGCCCTAGCATTTTTACACAGGGATAATTCTGCCGATGAAATGATCAAACCAACTCTAAGGTCGGTTAGAGGTTTTTGGTTTTTACGATCTACGGGGAACCAATTGGGCAAGATGTATAAAATGGTCGTTGAAAAGCTTTTTATGGAACAGGGAAAAGGGGGGGGTATTGGCAGTAAGAACCATTCAGTCTAAAACAAGGACTGTTGTTTTAGGGGCTGCTCGTGTTCTAACAGCCATTTTTTGCGTGGTAGACCACCGGCATATCCAGTAAGGGAGCCATCGCTGCCAATAATTCTGTGGCATGGGATAACGATCCACAAGGGGTTTTTTCCATTGGCGGCCGCCACGGCCCTTATCGCCTTTACATCCCCTACTAGTTTTGAGAGTTCCATATAAGAGGCGGTCTTCCCATATGGAATGCGTTTTAAAGCCTCCCAAACCCTTTTTTGGAAATCGGTACCAATAGGGTTTAGTGTTAGACTAAACTCTTGTCGCTCGCCCTTAAAATACTCCTGCAGCTGGTACACGGCATCTTCAAGGACTTCGGGAATGATCTCCGTGATTTTTTCCTCTCCCTCAAGGATGCTAATTTTAGATAGACCGTTTTCATCACCTTCTATATTGGCAATTCCTAAAGGGGTTTGAATAAAGGCATTTTCCATAATTAGTTTCTTTTAAGCTACTCGGTTTGGCCCATGCGCTTCGTTCTTTCCTTCCAATTATTACGGGCCAAGTGCTGTAGGTTTTCCACGCTATCACTTTCATCCATAATTTCCAAGCCCAATAGGGTTTCTAAAATATCTTCCATGCTCACGACCCCGCTTACCGATCCGTATTCGTCTACCACTAGGGCTATGTGTTCTTTTTTTGCGATAAAGGTTTGGAACAGCTCGGGGATGGGGGTATTTCGGTTACTGATTAAGATATCCCTTTTTATCGAAGACAGTGGCGCTTCGCCATCTGTGCGTATCATTTCTTCCAAAACCATGTCCTTGAGTACAAAGCCGGAGATATTGTCGACCCTTTTGCTAAACACGGGAATTCTGGAATAAGGCATTTTAGGATTGGCATCGAAAAATTCCTTGATGGTGGCCTCTTCCGAAGCTATTTTTACGACGGCTCTGGGCGTCATGATATCCTTGACCAAAATTTCATCAAAGTATAACAGGTTTCTGATAATGGTAGATTCCGATTCCTGAAAAACCCCTTCCTCGTGGGCAATATCGGTCATGGCGCTAAAGTCTTCTCGGCTCAGTACGCTTTCGTGTTCTCCGCGTTTTCCAATAAGCTTGGTAAAAATTTGTAAAAGCCATAGTATCCCTGTCCACTTAAGGCCCCATACCAATACATTCAACGTTTTTGTCGTAATGTTCGACAATTGTTTCCAATAGGTAGCCCCTATGGTTTTTGGGATGATTTCCGAAGCTATTAAGACTAAAATTGTCATGATGGTCGACACCCATCCTACCATGGCACCTTCGGTAAACTGCATTCCTAAAAAGGAAGTCTCTGTGTCAGTGTAGAGTTCGTTATAGGCTACTTTGGCTTGTACTCCCACTAAAATGGCCCCAACAGTATGTGCGATGGTGTTTAAAGTGAGGATGGCTATTAAGGGTTTGTCCACATCCTTTTTTAAAACCTCTAACCCCAGGGCGTATGATTTTCCCTCTTTTTTCTTTAGGTTGATATAGGTTTGTGGAACACTTAGTAAAACCGCTTCCAAGATGGAACATATAAAGGAAATTAAAATAGCTAAAAACGCGTAAAATAGTAGTAAACCCATAAAATATTTTGAAAATTATGTATTTCACACTAAGGTAGTGATTAATTAAATATTCAGATTTTATTTAAAAATTCTTTAGCAATTGTACGGTATCGCCTGGGTGTTTAAGATTTGGTGCCATGTTCGCATTGGTTTTTTCCTATAAAGCTATAGCTCAAAAGACCATTATAATGTTATCTTCTTTCAATATAGGGAATTACCATCCTATATATTTGGGCGGGATTATTTGGTTGAGGTTTAAGTATACGATCAGCTGGCCCCGATGATGGGTCACATGGTCTTGTAAGAGGTTTAAAATTTGGAGTTTGGTTTTCTCTCCGGCGAAGAAATCAACTTTTGTGGTTAATTCCGAAGCAGGGATTTTGCTAAGGGCGGTGGAAAGCGCATCAAAGGCATTGGAAAGCTCTGCTATCAGTTGTTCTTTTTCATTTTCTAGAGATGAGTTTTTTTCTATTTGTTCGTCCTGTTGTAGATAGCTGCTACGGAGCCAGTCCATATTTTGCTGAATATGTTGCAACTGTTCCCTAAAACTCATTTCGCGTGGTGTAGGTTTATAATCGTATTGCTCTGACGGCATGGCTTGGGCAATCTTTAATAAATAGGTTTTGGAATTCTCCCATTTTTCCAAAAACGTTGGTATCACTTGGTCTTGGGCCTTAAGGGAAAGGGATAGGGAAAAAATAAAAAGGGAAAGGAGGAGCTTCATGCCTGTTGGTTTTATTTTGAAAAAATAGCCTAGACAAGCCTTGTTGTTCTTAATCACAAGGCTTGTTTAAGCTACCCGATGCACTATTTATGAGTGCTGTTCTTATGGTTGGATCTTAACCCAATAATTTTGCGGCATCTTTAGCAAAATAGCTGGCGATAATATTGGCGCCGGCTCTTTTCATAGCGATCAATTGTTCCATCATTACCGCATCGTGGTCTAACCATCCTTTTTCTGCTGCGGCCTTAACCATGGCGTATTCACCAGAAACCTGGTATACAGCTACCGGTACATCTACTTCATTTTTTATCTCCCTGACGATATCCAAATAACAAAGTCCTGGTTTTACCATTACAATATCGGCACCTTCATCGATATCCATCTCTGTTTCTTTAATGGCCTCAAAGCGGTTCGCATAATCCATCTGATAGGTCTTTTTATCACCAAATCCAGGAGCAGAATCCAGGGCATCTCGGAAAGGACCGTAGAATGCAGAGGCGTATTTTGCGCTGTAGCTCATAATACCCATATTTACAAAGCCTTCGTCTTCAAAGGCTTCACGGATACTGAGGATTCTACCGTCCATCATATCGCTTGGGGCTACAAAATCGGCTCCGGCTTCGGCATGGCTGATACTCATAGCGGTCAAAACCTCTACCGAATCGTCATTGATGATCTCACCGTCTTCTACAATGCCGTCATGACCATAGGAAGAATAAGGATCCAAGGCTACATCGGTCATCACCAACATTTCTGGGCATGCATTTTTTACCGTTTGTATGGCGCGCTGCATAAGGCCTTTGGGATTAACCGCTTCTGTACCCTTATTGTCTTTTAAATTATCGGGAACTTTTACAAACAACAGTACCGATTTTAACCCTAGGGACCATAGTTCTTTAACCTCTTTTTCTAATAGGTCTAGACTGTAGCGGAAATAATTAGGCATGGATGCAATTTCTTCTTTAACGCCTTTGCCTTCCACTACAAAAAGGGGAACTAAAAAATCGTTGGGGCTTATGATGGTTTCGCGCACCAAAGACCTAATGGCTTCATTGGTACGGAGTCTTCTGTTTCTTTTTAAAGGGTACATAGTCTGAGTTTTAGTGCTTCAAAGATAAGGGAACTAAGCGTACATGGAACTTAGCACCTAGGGTTGAAAGGTTAAAAATGTTTTAAAATAAG
The DNA here is from genome assembly GCF_900141935.1 of Arenibacter nanhaiticus. Taxonomy (GTDB): domain Bacteria; phylum Bacteroidota; class Bacteroidia; order Flavobacteriales; family Flavobacteriaceae; genus Arenibacter; species Arenibacter nanhaiticus. The sequence goes on from NZ_FQYX01000001.1 coordinate 173,566, forward strand.
AGGGGATTGGATTTTTATTTTGCCAACCCCAGATAGGACCAATGGCCATTTTCTTTTACAAAGGCCGATTTTTCTCGGATGACGTCTACCTCGCCATTTTCAAAAAACAGGGCGTTAAATGATACGGTGCCTTCCGTATCGGTAGGGCCACCTTTGGTCGTTTCTAAAACCTCTAGTCGAATCCAACTGACCGATTTAGCCCAGCTTACAATGGCTTCTTTTTCCGAAGTAGGGCGGGTGCTGCTATGGTGGCTATCCATAAGATAATCGCCATTGGCCATGACAAAGGCGGTGTACCTAGAGCGCATTAACTGTTCGGCAGTGGTAACCGACGAAATGTTTTTGTGCGCTGGTTCACAGCATTCGGAATACGTTTTTTGGGTTCCACAAGGACAGGACATAAGATATGTTTTAGGTAGCCATACCTCAAGGAGAGGCAATGGAGTTATTTAGGTTCGTTTTCTTTTTCTTGGGCTTTTTGCTGTTCCAGATGTTTGGTGACAATTTCCTTTAGGCGCTCCTTACGGGTTTCCAGTTCCTTTTTGAGCTTGTTTTTCTTTCGGTTCATCAACTTGGCGTGCTTGGCCTTGTTGAGCGTGTTTTTTTCTTTTCCCTTCTTCCCCATAATTTGTTTTTAGGAGGTTTTGGCCCATTCCTTAGGTTGTGCCAGTACTTTTAGCAGGCGTTCTTCTTCGCTGTTTTTTTCCGGATGGTGGTCGTATACCCATTGTACATGTGGGGGTAGACTCATCAGAATACTTTCAATTCGTCCATTGGTTTTTAGTCCAAACAAGGTGCCTTTATCGTGTACCAGGTTAAATTCTACATAACGGCCACGGCGTATTTCTTGCCAATTGCGTTGTTCCGCAGTATAAGGTAGGTCTTTTCTCTTTTCCACAATGGGAACATAGGCTTCTAAAAAGCTATTCCCTACTTCGGTCTCAAAAGCATACCAATCTTCCATAGACATGGTGTCTGTAGCCTTGCAATAGTCATAAAAAAGTCCGCCTACTCCACGGGCTTCATTTCTATGGGTATTCCAAAAATAGGCATCGCATTTTTCTTTGTAGGTAGCATAAAAGCTTGGATTGTGCTTATCGCAGGCATTTTTACAAACTTCGTGAAAATGTTTGGCATCTTCATCGAAGAGGTAGTAGGGGGTAAGGTCTTGTCCGCCGCCAAACCATTGGTCTACTAATTTCCCCTCCTTGTCGTACATTTCAAAATACCGCCAATTGGCATGTACGGTTGGCACCATAGGATTTTTTGGATGGATGACCAAGCTTAGGCCACAGGCAAAAAAATCGGCATCTTGGACCCCGAAATAATTCTGCATGCTTTCTGGCAGTGCCCCGTGCACTGCTGAAATATTGACTCCTCCTTTTTCAAAAACAGCCCCGTTCTCTATCACCCTAGAGCGACCGCCTCCACCTTCGGGACGTTCCCATAGGTCTTCTTTAAAAGTTGCCTTCCCGTCTACAGCTTCTAACTTGGCCGTAATGGTATCTTGTAATTTTAGAATGTATTCGTAAAATTTATCTTTCATAGTATATTTTTCTTGGACCGCTCGTATTACAGACGCTCCTTTTGTTTTTTTTCTTGGATGTGATGGTCTTTAATTGCTCCATCGATATTAATTGGGGTCTGTTGCGATCTTATTTTCCATTTGTAAAAGCGCTACCGTTTTTACGGCTGCTGCCGTTACCGAAAGGGGCAACACCAAAATAACGCCTAGGACGGGGATAAACAGAAACAGCATAAAAACGATACCGTTGCCAATGGCTACTCCTTTGTTTTTTCTAACAAAGAGCAGGCTGTCCTTATATTTTAAATGACGTTCTAAGGTATAATCCATATTTCCAAAGCCGGCATAATACGCTTGCACTAAAAATAAAAGTACGGTAGCTACTATTCCTATAACGGGAATAAGTCCCAATAACAAAATAGGAAGGGTCAGTAAAAGTTCCATACCCAGGTTCCGAAGGTTGATTCGGATACCGCGCCAAAGCTGTTCCATAAAGGACGTTTTTCTATGGTTATGGCTGCTTTTTCCAAGAAGATGTTCCTCTATTTTTTCGGATACCGGGCTCATAAATGGAGCCGATAGGGCCATGACGATATGTTTGTATAGGATAAACCCAAGTAGTAAGATGAGTAGGCCTCCTAAAATTTCGCTGATGACCGTGAAGGTTTCCTTCCCCCTTTCCCAGATCCAGGCTTGGGAAATAAAAAGCCCTATTGCATCTGATAGGGAATAGGCAGCTGTGATGATGAGTGCTGCTGTGAGTAGGCTAATGATAATGGGAATCCAAAAATACTTCCAGAGTCTTAGGGTAGCAATGAGACGAAAAGTACCCGAATAAGCTTTTATACCTCCTAATATATGTTGTAGCATATTAGCCATTTTGCGTAAGCGATTGAAGAGACATCCTTTTATTTTTATCTTGCCCTAAGGCAAGTAAAAGATAAAAATAAAAGATAAAACGGAAAGCGCGACCCTTTTGCCGCCGAAAAGCGGCAAAAGGGTGACGCCCAAATATTACTGTTTATATTCTTTTACCGCATCTATAAAGGCCTTGGCGTGGTCTAGAGGGACATGGGGCAAAATGCCGTGTCCTAGGTTGACCACATACTTGTCCTTGCCAAACTCGTTGATCATTTGGGTAACCATTTTCTTGATTTCTGCCGGCGGCGACAACAATCTTACCGGATCAAAATTCCCTTGTAGGGTAATATTACCACCAGAGAGGTACCTGGCATTTCTGGCCGAGCAGGTCCAGTCTACCCCAAGGGCAGCGGCACCAGATTTGGCCATATCGCCCAAGGCAAACCAGCATCCTTTTCCAAATACGATTACCGGAGCCTCGTCTTTAAGGGCATCAACGATTTGTTGGATGTACTGAAAGGAAAATTCCTGATAATCTGTTGGGGAAAGCATGCCGCCCCAAGAATCGAACACCTGAACGGCATTGACTCCGGCTTTTACCTTCGCTTTAAGATAGGCAATGGTGGTATCGGTGATTTTTTGCAATAATTGGTGAGCGGCAATTGGGTTGGTGAAGCAAAACTCCTTGGCTTTATCGAAGGTTTTACTGCCTTGCCCCTGCACTACATAACAAAGGATGGTCCATGGCGAACCTGCAAAACCGATTAATGGAATGTCGTCGTTTAGGAGTTCCTTGGTGGCCTTAATGGCTTGCATCACATAGTCGAGTTCTACGGTAACATCGGGAACGATAACCTCGTCCACACCCTTTTGATCGCGTACCGGATTAGGCAAATAAGGTCCAAAATTGGGCTTCATTTGCACTTCTATATTCATGGCTTGCGGAATGACTAGAATATCGCTGAAGAGAATGGCCGCATCCATGCCGTAACGGCGAATAGGTTGTACGGTAATTTCACTGGCCAATTCCGGAGTTCTACAACGGGTGAAGAAATCGTATTTATCGCGAATAGCCATAAATTCGGGCAAATAACGCCCCGCTTGGCGCATCATCCATACTGGTGGGCGCTCTACTGTTTCTCCTTTTAAGGCTCTTAAAAATAAGTCGTTTTTTATACTCATACTAAAGTGCTGTAAGTCCTGCCGTAGCAGGAATCCATTAATTAATTCTTTTGGCTGTTAGGGTTTCAATGGCCTTTTCCAAAACACTTTCCAGGGTGGGTTTGGCGGCAATAACGATGTGTTTGCTGTGCTTTTGTGCTTCTTCTGCGGTGGTAGTCCCTATGCAAATAGCAATGCTTTCTTTGATGGCATTGGCGGCGGTATAACTCTGTACCCCGCTTGGACTAAAAAATAACACGGCCTTAAAATTGTCCTTAAACGCTACCGGATTTGGGGTGTTGTTATAGAGTTGTACTTCTTTAAAAGCGATATGGTGCTGGGCCAAAGCATTGGGGATCTCGTGCCTTCGTTTGTTGCCACATAAAAGCAGAAAGGACTCGCTCTTGTATTTTTCTACTAGTATTTGCGCCAGTTCTTTGCCATAGTGGGTCATTTCTACCACTTCAAGGCCATTTTCTTCTAGCAAGGCCTTGGTTTTTTCCCCTACACAGAAGGCCTTGGGTAAGGCGTTTTGGGAGTGGGGGGAAAGGGCGCGTTGCCCTAGATAGGCATTTACAGTATTTTGACTGGTAAATATTAAGTTGGGGCACTGTTGGTCTATGGTAAAATCCTTGAAGGTTATGGTTATGGCGTCGTAATCCACTACCGGTATTTGGGCGTGGCCAAGCAACTCCTTTTGGGATGCACTAAGCTTTTTGGTAGATAGTACAGACATAGACATAGGTAAAAAATTAGTGCTGAGGTTAAGCCTTTTCGTTGGCTAAATTCGTTTTTATATCGGCCATTAAAGCTTTTCCTCCGTTTTGTAAAATTTCGAGGGCCAGTGACTTTCCTAAGTCTTGGTACTCGGAAACGGGAATTGTTTTTTTAATTTCTAATTTTTGTTTGCCGTCTAGGGAAAGCAACAGTCCTTCAAAGGAAAGTTGGTCTTTGTCTATGATGGCCAAGGCTCCAATAGGGGCAGTACACCCACCTTCCAATACCTGTAAAAACTGACGTTCTACATGGGTACATATCGCTGTAGGCAGATGGTTTAGTTTGGCAACGGCTTCTTGTGAAAAGGGGTCATTTTGCATGCAAACAACCACCATAGCACCTTGCGCAGGGGCAGGAACCATCCAGTCTAGTTCCAAATATTTTTCTGGCAGGACATTGATACGTTCTAGGCCTGCTTTGGCAAAAATGGCTGCATTCCAGGAATTTTCCTGTAATTTTTGCAAGCGGGTGTTTACGTTGCCGCGGATATCTTCTACGGAATGTGTGGGGTATTTGTTAAGCCATTGGGCTTTTCTTCTAAGGCTTCCAGAAGCAATAGTGCCGGTTCCGTTTAAAAAATCGAGCTCCTTGTACACTAAAATGTCGCGGGTATTGGCACGTGGCAATACGGCGGTTTGTACAATGCCTTTGGGCAATAAGGTGGGTACGTCTTTCATGGAATGTACCGCAATATCGACCTGAGCGTTGATCATGGCAACATCTAGGGTTTTGGTGAAAATCCCGGTGATACCTAGTTCGTACAAGGGTTTGTCTAATAACAAGTCACCGGTAGATTTAACGGAAACGATCTCTGTTTTATATCCTAAGGCCTCTAGTTGTTGTTGTACGGTAGTGGCTTGCCAAAGAGCCAGTTGGCTATCTCTGGTGCCAATTCTTATTGTTTTACTCATTTAGATTCTGGTTCTAGTTGAAAAACTCTTTGGATAAGGTCTAAACTGGTATCGGAATCTACTTCGTTATCTTTTAAATGATTGGCGAACTGTTTCGTGATTTTTTGAATGATGCGGTCTGTGATGATATCGGCATGATCTGCATTAAAATCTGAAAGTTTTTTACTCTGAAAATCTAGCTCCTCATCTTTCATCGTCTTTAATTTTTTCTTTAAAGCCTTGATGATGGGGGCAAATTTCCTGGTTTCCAACCACTTGATGAATTCTTCTTTTACCTCGTTTATAATGAGCTCTGCATGGGGCACGAATTGTTTTCTGCGTTCCAGGGTGTCATCAGTCATTTGCGAAAGATGGTCTAAATGTACCAAGCTAACATTCTCTAGTTCCGTGACATCCTCAGACACGTTTTTGGGAATCGAGAGGTCAAGGATCAACAACGGTTTTTTGGTATGTATAAGTTCCTTGGAAATGGTAGGCGAATGTGCTCCGGTGGCTACAATTAGAACATCCGTATTTCGGATTTCGGCCTGTAGGTCCCCGTAATTTTTAACCACCAAATTAAACTTGCCCGCAATTTTCTCGGCCTTGTCCTTGGTACGGTTAATAAGGGTGATATGGGAGTTTTTGGTATGTTTTATAAGGTTTTCGCAAGTGTTTCTTCCAATTTTTCCGGTCCCGAACAATAAGATATTCTTTTCGGAAATATCCGGAACGTTTTTGGTGATGTATTGTACAGAGGCAAAAGCTACCGAGGTAGCTCCCGAAGAAATTTCAGTTTCATTTTTGATACGCTTGCTCGCTTGGATGACAGAATTGCACAGGCGCTCGATGAAATGATTGGTCAATTCTTGTTTTTTAGAGCGATAAAAACTCTGTTTTAATTGACTGATGATTTCAAAATCGCCCAATATTTGGCTATCGAGGCCAGTACCCATCCTAAATAGGTGGTTGATGGCTTCGTTATTCTTGTATACGTAGGCAACATCTTGAAATTCTTCTATAGAACCAAGGGTATTGTCACATAACAATTTTATAAGCTGAAAGGGGTGCTGGGCAAAACCGTGTAATTCTGTTCTGTTACAAGTAGAGGTTACCAATAGGCCGTCTAAGCCTATTATTTTGGCTTGTTCTAAAAGTAGGTTCATGGCATTTTCGTCTAAACTGAATTTGCCTCTTACCTCCGCGTCGGCCTTTTTGTAATTAAGGCCTATGGTATAGAACGAACTGTGTTTGGATAAATTATAATGTTTCATAAAAACTCTTCAGAGCAAGCACAAAAATAATGGCATCGTTTGGATAAAAGTAACGCTAGAAGAACAATTAGTGTCGTTTGTGGTTTTTTAACGATAATTTAGGGCCGAAGTCCCTAAAATAGGCTACTTTAGCAGTAGTCCGAGTACTTGTTCGGGCCTTAGTTTAGAACAGTTCTAAATAGTTTGAATTTATAAAAAGGCAAAATGGAAGCAGAAAATGTCGCTAAAGGTTCTTTTGAGGAGGTGTATATCGAAGACGGATTTTATGTGCTTAAAATACAGAACGACAGTATTGATAGTCAGAAGGTTACGCGCGATATTGATAGCTCCTTTATCCAATTTCATTTTTGTTTAAAGGGGAGTGCTAAATTTGTCTTTAATGAGGGGCGTTATGCCTTGGAGGTGACCGAGGAGAACAGCTTGCTATTGTATAATACGGAGGTAGATTTGCCCTTAAATTTGATATTACAGCCAAAATCTTGGTTGGTGTCTATTGTGATGACCATCCGGAAATTTCATTCCTTATTTTCCAAGGAGGCCGATTATATCCCTTTTTTAAGTGCCGATAACAAGGACAAAAAATACTATGCGCAAGAAAAGGTTTCACCTGCCATTGCCGTAATCCTTAGCCAGATGATGAATTACAATTTGCATCGCTCTATAAAAGAACTGTATATAAAAGGAAAGGTTTACGAGCTTATATCCCTTTATTTTAACAAGAACGAAGATGCCGATGTAGAGCAATGTCCTTTCTTGGTCGATGAGGATAATGTTAAGCGTATCCGAAAGGCCAAAGAAATTATGATTTCTAGAATGACCGAACCTCCGACCTTATTGGAGCTGTCCGAAGAAATAGGATTGAGTCTTAAAAAATTAAAAGAGGGGTTTAAACAAATATATGGCGATTCGGTATTTAGTTTTTTATTTGATTATAAGATGGAATACGCTCGTAAAATGCTAGAATCCGGAAAACACAATGTCAATGAAGTTGGACTGAAGGTGGGGTATAGTACCGCAAGTCACTTTATTTCGGCCTTTAAAAAGAAGTATGGGACAACCCCTAAAAAATATTTAATGTCCTTGGCTAATAGTTAATCTGTTGATTTGTAAAGATTTAGGTGTGTGTCGGAAAAAATTGCCTTTACAGGAAAACGGGGCTTTAATGTGAAGCAAACAAACGGATGCTATGATAAACAGATATCTTTCCCTATCAACGTTAATATGTTACAGAAAATCGAATTATAACGGCTTTTCCTGTTAACTACTGTAATTAAAGGGTCTTGTGACCTAAAAATAGTCGTAAAATTCCGATATTTAGCATTCACTATATAATAACGAACTTATGAGACGTCTATTCAGGAATTTGACTTTTTTAATAGCGGCTGCCATGTTTACTGGGTGCGGCGGTACCAAAATAGAACAGCAGGTAGTGCTCAACCCTAATTTACACACTTCTCCTCCATTAAACTTACCTAGATTGTCGGCTCCGCAGGTGTTGGTTTTTACCAAAACGGCCGGATTTAGGCACGGCTCTATTGAAAAAGGGGTGGCCACTCTTGTGGAGCTAGGGCTCGATAATAATTTTAAAGTAACCCAGACGGCAGATTCCTTGCAATTTAACCTTCCGAATTTAAAAAAATATAAATTGGTGATTTTTCTAAGCACTACCATGGATGTTTTGGGCGATGCTGAACAAAAAGCCTTTGAACGCTATATTCAGGGCGGCGGTAGTTTTATGGGGATCCATGCTGCTGCAGATACCGAATACGATTGGCCTTGGTACGGGAAATTGGTTGGCGCCTATTTTGTAAGTCACCCAAAACAGCAACATGCCACCATACAAGTGGTAGATAAAACCCATCCCTCTACGGCGCATTTAAATGACAATTGGTTGCATTTTGATGAATGGTATAATTATAAAAACATAAATCCGGACCTAAAGGTGCTAATGATGTTAGACGAAAGTAGTTACGAAGGTGGGGAAAATGGAGATTACCATCCCATAGCCTGGTACCATGAGTTCGACGGCGGCCGTTCCTTTTATACCGGCTTGGGGCATACCGAAGAAGCTTTTGACGACCCCGATTTTAGGGCCCATCTGCTGGGCGGTATAAATTATGGATTAAGGCGATAAGTCTTTCGATTATTACGGACCGCATTAAAAGTATCTAAGCTACCGCTGAAGTTTCCTAATTGGAAGTTTCAGCGGTAGTTTTTTTATTAAAACAAAGCCGTAATTTTCACATAATTATAAGAATAAAACCTTCTTTTTATTTCTACATTGCGGCGGTTTTAAAGGCAACATCAAGAACACTATCATCGCTGGCCGGAAAAAAATTGGAAGGATATAGAAAGGTCTTGTGTATGTGAAAAAATACTTATTATGAATTTTAAACGGATTTTGGTACCCATCCTTTTTGCGGTACTCTTTTTGTTTTCGGCTACGGCCTTGGCCCATGGGGTAGACGATGAAACACAATCTTTTTTAATGGGTATAAAAGGCATTGCCTTTGGGCCTTTTTTGTACATAGGTGCGAAGCACATGATTACCGGATACGACCATTTGCTCTTTTTGGTAGGGGTAATTTTCTTCCTTTACCGTACCAGAGATATATTTCTCTATGTAAGTATGTTTACCCTAGGGCATAGTGCTACCTTATTATTTGGGGTGATGGGCGAAATTAACTTAAACGCCTACTTGATAGACGCTGTGATAGCCTTATCGATTGTTTATAAGGGCTTTGATAACCTTGGCGGATTCAAGCAGTTTTTTGGGGTACAGCCCAATACAGTGTATGCGGTTTTAATTTTTGGGCTCTTCCACGGTTTTGGATTGGCAACCAAATTGCAGGAGTTTAATTTTGATCGGGAAGGACTATTGGTCAATCTCTTAGGTTTTAACTTAGGGGTAGAAATAGGGCAGTTTTTGGCCTTGGGCCTTGTGCTGTTACTTTTTGGGATATGGAGAAGATACGATAGCTATTACCGTTTTTCCGTACTGACCAATACACTACTTATGGCAGCAGGATTTTTACTTTTAGGATTTCAATTAACAGGATATTTTACAGCGTAATACACTATGGAAACAACGAAAAACACCCCTGCGGTAATGGACAGGAAACAATTGATTAAAGCCAGTATTTTGGCCTTTGTTATAGGAGGTCTTGTTTTAGTAACCACTGTTTTGCCGGCAGAATACGGTATGGATCCATTAGGGACAGGCAAGCTATTTGGCATCAGTAATATTTATGTTCAGGACCATGAGATAGCTTCTGCCATGCCTATGCCTGCAGTGGCAGCAATGACCGAAAAGATTACCATAGACGATTTGGGGTCCCCAGCGGAAATTGTGAAACCAATAGAGGCCAATAGCCCGGCACCCGAAACACAGTTTGCCCTGCAAAGCAATACGTTTGAAATTGTAGTTCCGGCAAGGAAAGGGATAGAATACAAGGTGAATATGCTAAAATATGGCAGCACCAAGTACGAATGGTCTACCGTAGACAACAGTATACTCTATACAGATTTTCACGGAGAAGTAAAGGAGGCGAATCCGCCTGCAGAGGTATTCTATGAAAGCTATACCATTGTGAATACGAACAATATGGCAGGAACTTTTACGGCTCCTTTTGAAGGCAAACAGGGTTGGTATTTTAAGAACGATAACAATCACGATGTTACGGTAGTCCTTAAGCTAATAGGACAGTACGAGGTATTTATGCCATAACAACCTTATTTTCCTGTCCCTATTGGTCTTTAGTAAGGGCTTAGTGCTGGGAGAAATATACGCCCCTTTTCAGGGACGTTTTTATTGTTTTTCGGGTCAGGAATAGGGATATATGCGGTAAAGCTGTAGTTTTATACAAAAATGTTTACGCGCAACCCATGGAAATATTTAGAGCTACGGAAATTACCGAAGATATAGTAACGGCCTTTGGCGAACTCATTCCCCAACTTTGTCCAAGCTGTAAGCCGCCTTCTAAAAAAGACTTGGACGAAATTGTACATTCGGAAAATACTGTTTTGTTCTTGGCAAGGGAAAAGGAAGTTATTGGAGCTTTAACCTTGGTGTTTTATAGGATTCCGACGGGAATAAAGGTATGGGTCGAGGATGTCGTGGTCGATGAAAGTATGAGGGGCAAGGGCATTGCCAAACAGCTCACCCAGCACGCCATCGATTTTGCGGCCAATAGGGGTGTATCACAAATAGACCTCACCTCTAGCCCCACAAGAATTGCCGCCAATAAACTCTATCAAAAATTAGGTTTCGAAAAAAGGGACACCAATGCTTATAGGATAAAGCTTTGATTGGAGAGGCGTAATTTACTTTCAAAATGTATCTCGGGCCTATTTTTACTCGTGGTAAGGGTATTTTAAGCTATTATCTATTTTTTGTTGCTGCCGAGCAGTAGGATTTTAACCTATCTTTGCTCCTCCAAAAAATAATATGTCGGTTACACTTTTATCATCTCCTTTACAGGGATTTACAGACTTCCGGTTCCGGAATGCTTTTCACCATTATTTTGGTGGAATAGATACCTTTTATGCTCCATATATCAGATTAAATGGAAAGTTGGTCATAAAATCTTCTTACAAACGCGATCTGCAACCAGAGAATAATACCTCCTTGCACCTTATTCCACAGGTAATGACCAACGATGCAGACGAATTTTTGTTTGTCGTGAAGTATATTCAGGAGTTGGGGTATAAGGAACTCAACTGGAATTTAGGATGTCCGTACCCTATGGTCACCAAACAAGGAATGGGATCTGGGCTGATCTGTAATCCGGCAAAAATAGACCATATCTTAGATCGGGCACATTCCGAGACCGATGTGGTCGTGTCCATGAAAATGCGCATGGGGTATGAGCACAGCGAAGAAATACTCGATGTATTTCCCATATTGGCCAAGTATCCTATAAAAAATATAGCCATACATGCCCGTACCGGCAAGCAGTTGTACAAGGGAGGGGTAGATCTGGATGCTTTTGAACGTTGTATGGCCCATACAGAGCAAAAGCTTTACTATAACGGTGATATTACTTCAGTGGAGAAATTTCGCGAAATGCAAGCGCGTTTTCCGTCTATAGACCATTGGATGATAGGTAGGGGGCTCATAGCAGATCCTTTTCTGCCAAGTATGATAAAAAATGATACGACGACCTATCCTGAGGACCGATGGAAGATATTCGCGGAATTTCACGAGACTATTTATAGGGAGTACGATGCAGCCTTATCAGGGCCTACACCTATACGGATGAAAATGTTGGGCTTTTGGGAGTACTTCTCCCAATCTTTCTCCAATCCACACAAAACTTATAAAAAGATAAAAAAGGCAGGGAATGCTAAAAATTATGAGGCTGCCGTCAATGAAATATTAAAGAACGAATAGTACTCCGGTCGTATGAATGCTCTGGAAGAATTGACATGTGGTATTTTTCCTATTATTATGTGGCTTTTTACGAAATAGAATTCGGTCAAAATATTTCAGTTTTTCTTGGGGGAAAATGGTTTGTTTCAAAGGTTGGTACACTCCGTATACTGGGTATGTAATAAGGCTATTGGTCGGAAAATTATAATTAATCAGCTTATTTATTGGTATTTAGGAGATAAAAAACGTTAAATTAGTAAAGTGTTCTTATGCTATTAATTTAAAATCGTCTCCCTATGACTAGCTTGTTAATCATTCTTGGAATTGTTGTGATAGTCGGAATTTTCCTTGGAAGTGTATTTAATCGTTTTGCAAAAAACAGAAATTTTGTCAATGATGGCTGGAGTAACATCGATGTGGCCTTAAAACGCCGATACGATTTAATACCCAACCTTGTTGAAACCGTTAAAGGGTATGCAAAACACGAAAAATCTACACTCGAGGCCGTTATCAATGCCCGTAATGCGGCCATGCAAGTGCCAAAAGGAGATATCAATTCTCAAATAAAGGCCGAAAACCAATTACAACAAAGTTTACGAAGCATTTTTGCCTTGGGGGAGGCCTATCCCGATTTAAAAGCCAATGCGAATTACTTGGATTTACAAAGTAAACTAAATGAGATTGAGGAGAATTTGGAACGCAGCCGTCGCTATTACAATGGTACGGTCAGGGAAAACAATACCTATGGCGAAAGCTTTCCTGGGGTTTTGTTTGCCGGGATGTTCAAATACCAACATTTTGACTTCTTTGAAGCTGATCAGGCAAGCAGACAGAATGTAAAAGTAGATTTTTCCTAACATTTTGCCACCGTAATTTGTTCCTCATTCGGTGCCCTATCCCCTTTTGGGGGTACTGCCTGTATTGTTAACCCCTAAAAATATTGGTAAATGAAGAAAATCCTTCTATGCTTTATTAGCTTACTTTCCCTTTTTCTGGTGTATTCCCAAGAGACCGAGACAGATATTTTCCCTAGTCAAGTCTTTGAGAGTTCCCAAGAGTTTACGGTGAATAATTATACAGTAGAGATCACCATCCATGAAGAAGGGTATTTTGATGTGGTCGAAAATTACGACGTAAATTTTGAGGTGGATAAACAGGGTATTTTCCGAAGGATACAGACCAAATACGACCTAATAACGGAGGATGGTATCACGGAGGTGCGAAAGATCAAGATCCGGAACATAAAGGTGCCCAATTATAAGTTCGATGCCCCTTTTAATTTTGTACAGAAGTTATCGGATGATTTGGAAATAAGGATAGGGGATAAGGATGTAACCCTAATTGGTCCTCAGCATTACGAAATCAGGTATAGGGTACATAATGCTTTTTTGTTCGAGGACGCCCAGATCCGGTTTTATTGGAATATAAAACCCGAGGGTTGGGATGCTAATTTCCGCCAAATTAATTTTAAGATCCACACTCCACCAAGTATCCCTTTAAGTAGTGAAAACTGCTTTGTATACAGTGGGGAAAGAGGAAATGAAGATCCAAGTACGGAGTTTAAAACCTATTTTGAGCCGGGCGTTTTTTCGGGGAGCAGTAAGGCCGGATTTATCTCTTACCCAGGGCAAAGTGTAACGGTTCTGATAAATTTACCGCTTCTTTCCATCGCAGAAGAAAAGCCGCTATGGCCGTTTTGGGATCAATACGGTTGGGTATTTCTTATAGGGCTTTTAGTGGTCGGATTTTATGGGCTTTGGTTAAAATTCGGGAAGGATGATGAGGTGGTTTCAGCCACCTCTTACTATCCTCCTAAAGATATGGATCCGGCTATGGCAGGTTTCCTTATCGATGATAAAAGTGATGTCTCTGATCTTATTTCCTTAATTCCCTACTGGGGTGCCCACGGATATATAAGGATGGAAGAAATCCCGAAAAAGGGATTGTTTGGAAAATCGGATACCAAGCTAATACGATTGAAGCCGTTAGCTGTTGGTAGACCAGCCTATGAACAGAAAATGTTTATCGGACTTTTTGGAAAGGCCTTCAGTATTGCCGAAGATGAATATATAAAAGAAGCCAGGGCGGCTAATGCTATGGAAGATGGCCAGGCGAGCAAGACAACTGCTATTCCTCCAGCGGAAGTAACTATGGGCAGTTTAAAAAATGTCTTTTACACTACTATGACCGCCGCTCAGGAAAGTTTAAAGGAGAAAGCCCAGCCCTATTATGTGGCCGAGTCCAAAAAGGTGCAGATCATCATCTATATAGGTCTGGTAGTCCTCGGTATTGGGCTAGCGGCAATTGGACTATTTAGGTGGGGTCCCTTGGCAATGGTAGCCATAGTCATCAGTTGTATCGTCCTTATTTTCATCAATAAATACATGATAAAAAAGAATGCCGTGGGCAATCAGGTATTTTCCGAACTAAAAGGGTTTAGACGATTTGTTAAGGTGGCGGAAGGACCTAAATTAAAAATGTTGATTCGGGACGATCCAGGATATTTCGAAAAAACCATGAGCTATGCCTTGGCCTTTGGGCTCTTTAAAAAATGGACCAGGAAATTCGATGCCCTACACATTCCGCCCCCTTCTTGGTATAGGTCTAGCGGTATGAAGCACGGGAGCATGCATGGGTTTTCAAAATCTTTCTCCTCTGCTATGAGCAATGCGCAATCTAATATGGTAAGCTCGCCCAAAAGCAGTAGTTCGTCCGGAGGAGGATCTTCTGGTGGCGGCTTTGGAGGCGGTGGCGGTGGTAGCTGGTAAGGATATAGCAATAAATTTTGCCGCCCTAATAATAACTAATCCCTAGAAAACCCAGGTATAATGCCTTGTTGAAAAAGGAGGTATATTAAAAATATAACCGCATGGAGCAGCCTAAAAAAAAGACGACTAAATCGTCTGAAGATCATTTATCAGGGAACCATACCAAGGAGGTAAGAAAAGGACAAAAATTGGCACGGCTTATTTTTTTCCTTATAGCAGGGATCAATATTTTGATCGCTACGGCTATGTTTTTGTATTCTAGGATTTTTTCCCTAGAAAATGCCTTGGAAGCCATCATGAGACAGTCCCTGTCCTATGTAGCTTTGGTTACTTTTATTACAGGAACCGTTTACGTTGGTTTGGGCCTATTTTTAAAAATATATCCCAAGTTCATCATTTGGACGGGAATTTTTGTCATCGTTTTAAAATTGGCCTATAGCTTATATCTTAACGCCTATAGTTTTACCATGGAACCTTTTTTGGATGTCGTTTTTCTAATCGGACTTTTGTATGCCCTAAGATCATATTACCATTTTCAAGCCCCTCTTAAATCGAAAAAATAGAATCAAGGGAACTTTAGTTTAGAGAGGTGATTGTTTAACTTCAAAAGGAGTTCATGTGCCCTAGTTCCTTTTTTAAGCATATAAAAGGAAATTTAAAGAATCACCCTAGCCACCATAATTCCGGTATTGTGCTTAATCTTTTTAAGGTATTCGGCCAAAGGTAAGGTAGAGACCTCTACCTTTTTAGAACCTGTAGAGGCATGTAATAAATGGATCCTGCCATCGGCCTCCCTAGTTGCAATTCCAGTATGGGTAATGTCCAGTCCCTTTATAGAAGTGGTCAGGGCAATGATATCTCCAGATTGGATAAGGTGTTCCTGGGATTCAATATTTTCTTGCGGTAGTACACAAATAGGCTTCCGATTCAAAAAGGCTTCAGAGGCCTTTATTTTATCATAATTTTCCGCATTTTTTAAAAATGGATATAACTCCCTGTGCGCACTCATAAAATCTATTTCCTTCCTAATGGATCGGCCGCCGATTTCGGCAGTCATATCTTGTATGATCCCTTTGTTAGCATTGTCGGCAATCCATTCCGAAAAATAGTGCAGCCGGGAGGCATACCCAGCTAGCTTACCGTCTTTATACCGAATGGTTTCTAAAAGTGAGACAAAGTCATTAAAAGCTTTCTTATCTTGTCCATGCATCAAACTAAAGGCCAACACGTTTTCTACAAAGGTGGTGCAATCCAAGCCCTGTAAATTTATGACCAGGGCCTCTGTTTCTCCTATTTCCAAGGTTTTGGCAACGTAGGGAGTCGCTAGGAAGGTTTTGCCTACGGCGACCATCACAGCGCCGATTTCATTTTCTTTAAGTTCCTGAATCGCTTCAATTTTGGTGGCAAAGGCATTCTTGTCTTCTAGGGAGCATATAATGTCCTGGGAGAAACCTAGATAAGGAAGTAGGGCTATCAAAAAGAATCGTTGCAATAGTTTCATTTGTAGATGTTTATTGTTTTTTAAGGGTCATATGCCTTAATGGACATAAGTGCCAAATTGAGTCGGTTTCAAAACCATGGCGCGCTGCCGGTCCTTTAAAATATACTGTTCGGTAGATAATTCTATGAGTTGTTTTTCGGTAAGAATATCTTCTATAGGAAAGCCATTGTTAAAATAATGGGGGGAGGCGCTTATTTCTTTGGAGTTTTTAAATACCAATAGGCTTAAAGACATAGGATTGTCGTAATTGTCCTTGTCGCGTACTTTATAATAATAGCCTGTGTATTCTTTGGATGGGTAGCGCAAGTTTTTTTTCAGGAGCAGCGTACTATAATCCTGCCCAACTGTTAAATTGTTCCGATGAAATATTAGAGCTTCGGCAATAGCTTCTTGTGTTCGATAGGCCTCTGGGAGTAGGTGTAATTTTCCAATAGCTTTTAGTTTGTTAAAAAGCAATAACCTGTTTTTTGGGTTTTTGGCCAAATTTTCGATAAGACCATCTGGTATAACAGTTGGATTGTGTATTAGTTTTTCGTCATTCTTTGCTACCAAGGCAATAAAGGAGCTTTGTATGTTAGGGTCCTTAATAAAAGGCAATCGGTTAAAGAAGGAGGCAGTTTCTGTTTCCTTTAAAAAAGGATATAGTAACACGGCATAATTTTCTAATATTTCATAGCTGTTGTCATGTAATTTTGGCGTTAGACCGGTATCGGGTCCTTGTTCCGAGGCCATCCCCAATTGCCGCTTCAGTTGAATTTTCGCATCGTTTAAAATCTGGTGACGGTACTTTTGATACTTTTTAGGTTTTATCAATCCCCTTGTCTTTAGCTTGGCCAAGAGCGAAAAAATGGGCGATTTATATTCCTCAATGGCACTGTAATCCAAGATTTCGGGAAACAGTTTTTTTGCCAAAGGCAAACTGTCCAAATAGGGTTGAAAGATATTGTGTATTTCTTGCTTGCTAGATACCAAAGGTAGGTCTGTAGACATCAGACGCAATAACAAGGCAAGGGATTTTTCGTCCGATTTTTTAGAAATAGCCTGTAGTATTTTTGTTTGCGCAATAGAATTGCTATACGATTTGGCATAATAGGATTCAAAAAAGTCGGTGGCATCAACACCCTCTAGTTGAGCCAGCTTTTCAATTAAAAAAGGCTCTAAGTACTTTTGGTTGTCCGGCAAGTAAAATTCCGAAATGTAATATTTTAAAGAATCCTGGTCTTTTTTATCGAATTTAATGAACGGATAACCATCGTATAATATACTATCGTTTTGCCTTATCGCCTTAAAAAAAGCATCGGTCTTATCTTGTAACAGCGACCATCCTATAAGGGTATCGCTAGGGGTAAAGTTGTCGTAAAACTCCCTGATAAACCGGCTAGGGGTGTTTTGGGTATCTATGGTAGTCTTCACCTCATATAGCAAGCCTCCCTTTACAATGTTTTTTATTTTGATACCCCTAGAACTAGCCGTATCGGTCAGCACCAAATTAAGCTCATAGGTGTTCTCGTTAAGGGTACGGTGCGTTTCTTTTTCGATTTTAAAAGTGTTTTGGGCGTATATTTTTTTTCGTAGCGCCCAAACCGAATCAATATTCGGAAACATTAAAAAGTCGTGCGATTTGTTCACCGTCACCAAAATTGCTTCGTTGTTCTTGTTTTGATAAATGGTTTTTTTAGAAAAGGCACTGTAGGGTTTCGGTTTGCTGTGCTTATGGTGATAGTGCTGACTGTTTTCTACAAATTTTGAAGGAGGTACTGGGCTTATGGTGCTAAAGAACATGGCCGTATCCTGTACGGTTTTAAACTGTTCGGTATAATTGACGGCTCTTGTTGTAAAGGAATTAAAAAACCGGTTGGCTTGGGTACTGTCTTGAGTGAGGACACCCAAAAGGAAATATTCATTGGTATTGATACTCGTTTGCAAGTACAATTTTTTAGAATCTTTCTTGTAAAAATTGGCCCAAGAGCGAAGGTTTTTTTCTGTTGGTTTATGATAGGTTGGATTCAATTCTAGATCTTCATAAAATCTTGTCTGAATCTGTTTCAGTTCAAAAGTATCTGACTCGATAAAATTAAAATCGTTCAGCGTAGCCTTTTTTAGGAAATAGTAGGAAGCAGTTTCGGGATCGTAACCTTCAATGTAGCGATTTCCCTTGCGTTTCATATTTGTGAATCTGTAGACAGAAGGCATTTCAATGGAGAAATCATTGGCCTCGGGAGATAATACCTCTCGGTGTTTTTTAATATCCCTAAACGCTATGCTATTGAAAATGGTATCGGAGTACTGAAGGACATAATCTTCTCTTCCGCTCATTTTAAAAATTACGATTTCCAAGGGGGTCAAATAGATTTGGTAGCGTTGATGGTTGCCGTTTTTCAATTGGTTTTTAATGTCCAATCCCGGATAAGTAGCCTTGTCAATGGCTACTTTTTCTATAATCTTGCCAGGGATGTTCTCGTATAAAAGTTTGTCGATGGACTCTAAGGAGTAGGTCTGGTCTTTTTTTAAAAAGGAATAAGTAGGAATGCGATTCACCAATACATAACTGCCATTGGCCAAGTCCGGAGCGATATAGGTGGTATTGCTGTTTTCGGCAATAGGATATAGTTTATTGGGAAGGGCTATGCTAAATAAACTATCATCGGTACTCTGGGGGAAATATTCATTCTCCAATATTTTTCGCTCAAGGGAATCTTTCAGGGATTTTCCACGGTTACTGGCCTTGGAAACCAATGGTTTTACACTGTATCCTTTATCTCTTAGGAGTTGAAGGACGCCGTTTTTACCGGGTAAATGTGCCGCGCCAATGCCTGCAAAAACCTTGGCCGTTTGTATCACAGAATCTAGCAACCGAATCATATTTTTATTTCGGATATAGAGCATGTTTTTTAAATAGTAGTCGGTATATATGGCCTGGTCAAGAGAATCTATGAGGTTTAAATTACGTGCTCGGTAGGCATCCTGTAAAAGGGACAGGACATCTTGGGTCTGCATCTTTTTTTGCAGCCATTCGTCTGGTTTTGGTTTCATGGCGTTTAGATTGGCCCTGCTGACCAAAGCCGAAGATTCCTCTAAGTTTTCAAGGGCTACAATAGGCTTGTTATATTTTTTGCCCGCCTGATAGATAAACATATCCAAATAGGTTTCCTCCTCGAAGTTTTCCGAATTGTCACTACTGCGATACAGTATGCTATTGACAATACGGTCATCAAACGACAAATAGGAAGCCAGAAGTTCCCGGCTGGGGTTTTTTATAGAAAAGGGCCGCGTGTAAAAACCTTTGCTCACAAACCCGTTCCCATATCCAAGGGTAGGGGGGGCTATTTTGGAACGATCCTCCAGCCAAGTGCCAGGGTCCGATTCCAAGGCTATAAGTTCGCTATTGGCCAGGGCTTCATAGAATATATCGTCGAGCCTAAAAGCTATTTTGCTGCTGACATGCATAGTGCCGTACAGATAGGAAGTTTTTTCCAGTCCGTTGCCAGATATTTCCCAAAGCAGGCTCCTTTCCTCTTGAGCAAAGAGCCCAGAGGTCATTAAAATAAAAAGAAAACCAAACCAAAAACGCATAGAAGATCTAAAATAGGAATTAAAAATGCGGCAAATAACCTTAGAAATAAAAACTTCCCGCATAATTAACATTTTTTTATTTTAGGGTCAAATATACAGTGTTTAAATGATTTACGGCTAGCTAGGGCTACGGATCCTAAGGCTGCAGATCGGCTTGTATGTAGGGTTTATAATAGCGGTAGAAAGTAAAGGAGAAGCCTTATTGTGGAGAATAGTGTTTCTCTATGGCCCTATTGCCAAAGTATTTGTCCGTTTTAAATCAAAGTTCCCATACAAGTGCTATTTTTGTCACAATTGAGAATATAAAAAGCTGATAAATGAAAGGAGTTTTGTTGGTAAATTTGGGGTCGCCAGATAGTCCCACTGCTAAAGATGTGAAACCATATTTGGACGAATTTTTAATGGATGAGCGAGTGATTGATGTGCCCAATTGGTTGCGAAACATCATCGTACGTGGAATTATTTTACAGACCAGACCTAAAAAATCTGCCGAAGCCTATCAAAAAATTTGGTGGGAAGAAGGCTCGCCCTTAGTGGTTATTTCTGAACGATTTACCGAGAAAGTACAAAAACAGACTAAAATTCCAGTGGCTTTGGGGATGCGATATGGAAGCATGACCATTAAAAAGGCCCTTCAGGAACTTATTGATAAAGGAGTAGACGAGGTGCTTCTGGTGCCTTTGTACCCACAATATGCTATGTCTTCGTACGAAACCGTGGTGGTAAAAACCATGCAAGTGCAAGCAGCGCATTTTCCAAATATTAAGCTAACCACCCTTCCTGCTTTTTATAAGAACGATGAGTATATAAAAGTGCTTTCGGAGAGTATCGCCGAAGGGCTTAAAGATTTCGATTACGATCATATATTGTTCTCGTACCACGGTATTCCAGAAAGACATATCCGTAAATCGGACCCAACAAAATTCCATTGTAAAATAGATGGCAAGTGTTGCCAGACCAATTCGGTGGCACATACTACTTGTTATAGACACCAATGTTTTGATACTACCGAGAAGGTAAAGGCCTATTTAGGTTTGCCAGATGATAAGATAAGCATTTCTTTTCAGTCTCGTTTGCCCAATGACCCTTGGTTAAAGCCTTTTACCGATTTCGAATTTGAACGTTTTGGTAAGGAGGGCAAGAAAGGTTTGGCAGTGATTACCCCGGCCTTTGTTGCCGATTGTTTAGAAACTTTGGAGGAAATTGCCATGGAAGGAAAAGAGCAGTTTCAGCAAGCCGGTGGTGGAGACTACAAGCATATTCCATGTTTGAACGACAGAGACGATTGGGTAGCGGTTGTGGCCAAATGGATCGAAGATTGGCACGATAACGAAAGCCTTCCCGCCTAATGGCCAGGGTATCGGCAGAACAGTTGGGCAACGAGCCTATAGGAAAATTACTTATTAAACAGGCCGTGCCTGCTTCGATAGGGATTTTGGTGATGTCGCTCAACGTGCTGGTCGATTCTATTTTTGTGGGCAATTGGATAGGATCCATTGCCATCGCAGCTATCAATGTGGTCTTGCCAGTGTCCTTTTTTATAGGGGCATTGGGAATGGCCATAGGAGTGGGGGGGGCTAGTATAATTTCGCGGGCCTTAGGGGCCAATAACACCAATAAGGCCTTAAAAACTTTTGGGAATCAGATAACCTTAACGCTTTTGGTGACCACCATAATGGTGGCCTTAGGACTGTATTTTGTCGATAGCCTTATCCCGGCTTTTGGCGGAAAAGGGGCTATTTTTGAACCTGCAAAAATCTATTATGTCATAGTCCTCTTCGGGGTGCCATTTCTGGCGCTGTGCATGATGGGGAATACGGTGATACGGGCAGAAGGAAAACCAAAGTTTGCCATGATTGCCATGATCATTCCCTCGGTAGGGAATTTGGTAATGGATTACCTCTTTATCTATGTGTTCGATTGGGGTATGGCAGGGGCAGCCTGGGCAACGACCATCGGTTATGTCCTTTGTTTTGCCTATGTGCTCTACTTTTTCCTTTCTAAATACTCCGAACTCAAATTAAATAGGACCCATCTGGGACTAGACATCCCCATTCTCAAGGAAATCGGATCCTTGGGATTCGTTACCTTGGCTAGACAAGCCGTGATCAGTTTAATCTATCTTTTAATGAACAATATCCTGTTCACTTTGGGCGGAGAAGCCTCCATTGCGGTGTACGCCATTATAGCCAGGATGTTGATGTTTGCCCTGTTCCCTGTTTTTGGTGTTACCCAAGGCTTTTTGCCCATTGCCGGCTTTAATTATGGGGCCAAAAAATACCAAAGGGTACGAGAATCTATCAATACCGCTATTTTCTATGCGGCAGTTTTGGCAACGGTGGTTTTTATGGGGCTTATGATCTTTCCCTTAGAAATTGCCTCCCTGTTTTTGAGCCAAAATCCGAATTTATCGGAGCATGAATTGGCGGTCAATGCCTATGTATTAGAACATACCCCATCGGCAATGAGGATGGTTTTTGCCGCAACCCCCATCATTGCGCTTCAATTAATCGGAGCGGCCTATTTTCAAGCAATAGGAAAGGCGGTGCCGGCACTATTATTGACCCTGACCAGACAAGGGTTCTTTTTTATACCGCTCATTTTAATTTTGCCGCCTTATCTGGGAGAAGTAGGGGTGTGGATCGCTTTCCCCATTGCCGATGTCTTGGCTACCATTGTCACAGGCTATTTTCTACGGAAAGAAGTGCGAACAAAATTGCTAGCCGCAAAAGAGCCCTGATCATCGCCTACAACAAATCGAATGTTTGATTGATTCCGATTCGATCATCGAAATTTTAAAATACCTAAAGCTGTAATCAGAATGATTTGGGCGTTCCCTCCTTCGTCGGGCGGGCCCTTGTCTATATCCCTTGCTTCGCTGCGGGGATGCCGCCGCGGTCCCTAACGCATCAATTGGTGCCAATGGTTCCCAAGGGAAAAGAATTTGTCGTCTTAGAAACTATGGGTTCCAGGCATGATAAACATTAAGGCGTGCTACAGTCGAACCTTGTTTGTTCCTCAATTTCTTCTATTAACACGATGGCTGTGACGGTCTCGGTCCTAAGTGCGAACTTCTATTCTCAAACAGCCATAAAACTGCGAGGCTAAAGGCTATGTTTATGGGATATTACTATATTTACACCCCATTTAGGCTTAATTTTAAATAAGCATGTCCGACTACTATAACTACATAAAATCGCTTCACCTCATATTTGTGGTGACCTGGTTTGCGGGTTTGTTTTATATACCCCGTATTTTTATCTATCATATCGAAGCTAGTGAGAAACCTTCCCCAGACAAGGAAATTCTTACCGATCAGTTGCAGTTAATGGCCAAACGCCTGTGGTATATCATTACCTGGCCCTCTGCGGTCCTTGCAACGGTTTTTGCCATATGGTTGCTCATAATTTTTCCGGCATGGCTACAACAGCCTTGGATGCACGTTAAACTGGGGTTTGTGGTGTTGTTAATCGCCTATCACCTAAAAAATCACCAGATATTTCATCAACTTCAGCGAAACGAGGTGAAATATACCTCTAATTTTATGCGATTATGGAATGAAGGAGCTACCCTGATCCTATTTTCAGTGGTGTTTTTGGTGATTTTAAAGAATGCCTTTAATTGGATTTTTGGCGTGGTGGGGATCATTGTCTTAGGGATGTTATTGATGCTGGGGATTAAAGTTTACAAACGGATTCGCGATAAAAACCCAAGGGCTTAACACCCGGTTGGTACGGATAACCCAAGGGGAAGGCAAGACAATAGGAGTTTTGGAAGTTAGCCTTGGACCAAGAAATTAAAACCTGCGCAATCATTGAAAAAATAAACGAAAACCAAAGTTCCTATGGTAACTTCTTTTCACGTC
This sequence comes from Arenibacter nanhaiticus, assembly GCF_900141935.1. Classification (GTDB taxonomy): domain Bacteria; phylum Bacteroidota; class Bacteroidia; order Flavobacteriales; family Flavobacteriaceae; genus Arenibacter; species Arenibacter nanhaiticus. The sequence goes on from NZ_FQYX01000001.1 coordinate 197,132, forward strand.
CTATACGTGGCCCAATAATTGTTATCTTTAAACGGCCTACTGTATTAAAGTCGATTTTATCGTTTTAATTGTGGCATATATGGTACGCATCACATTTTTTTAAAATGCAAATCCACATAGATTTTTAAAGGAACGATGCCCGTTTAACATAAAAATAGAATACAATTGTTTACGAATATATCCCTAAGATCCCGAATTTTTATTTCCATGATATTGTTGGTGCTGATAGCATCGGTATTGATTGCGGCCGTTACCATTTACCAATACAGGGAACAATCTAGGGATTACCACCAGGATAGAATGTTGCGGAAGGAAGAACAGATTAAACAAAGTATAGAGCTTACCCTTCAAAAGACCACCTATCCCGTGACTACCGAAAATTTAGAACTCATTTTTAAGGATGATATCTATGAGATAGCATCGGTGCAAAAAATGAATTTTAATATCTACGATTTACAGGGCGGGCTGATAAAAAGTTCTAGGCCGAAATTTGAGATCGATTCCCTGTCCCTTTGTTTGGATGCCGAAGTTTTAAACAATTTGCACCGGGCTTCCAAAAAACGGTACGTGGAGGAAAAATCGACTGCCGGATATAATTATCAGGCTTCCTATACCTATATTACCGATTATCAGTTTAAACCAATAGGTATACTAAACTTGCCTTATTTTGAGGACAATTCTTTTAATGATAAGGAATTAAAAGAGTTTCTAATTCGGTTGACAGGCGTGTATGTACTGATGTTGTTATTGGCTATTGGTTTGGCTTATTTTATCTCCAAATATATCACGAGGTCCCTACAAACGATCTCAGAAAAATTAAATCAGACCGAATTAAATAAGCGCAACGAGAAAATTATTGTCGACAATCCGAGTCAGGAAATAGGAAAACTTATTGTTGCCTACAATGAAATGATAGACGAATTGGAGATCAGTGCCGCAAAATTGGCCAAGGGCGAACGAGAACAGGCGTGGCGAGAAATGGCCAAACAGGTGGCCCATGAGATTAAAAACCCCTTGACTCCCATGCGATTGAGCGTTCAAAGCTTTGAACGCAGGTTTAACCCCAATGATCCAGATATCATCCAAAAGGTATCCGAATATTCCAAGACGCTCATTCAGCAAATAGACACCATGAGCAGCATAGCATCGGCTTTTTCTAATTTCGCCAATATGCCCGCACAGCAAAACGAAACCTTAAATGTGGTGCATATCGTAAAATTGGCCGTCGATATTTTTAATGAGAATTATATTCATTTTTCTGCCGAGGAAGACCGTATTATAGCCAAATTAGACCGAACCCAATTGATTAGAGTGGTGACGAATTTGGTAAAAAATGCCAATCAAGCCATAGCCGATGTCGAAGTTCCCAATATCCAAGTGTCAGTGGCCAGAGAAGGGGAGTTTGTAAAACTGACCATTGCAGATAACGGGGTCGGGATTTCCGAAAAAGTAAAAGAAAAGGTCTTTGAACCAAAGTTTACGACCAAAACTAGCGGAATGGGGCTAGGATTGGGAATGGTAAAAAATATTGTGGAAACCTATAAAGGAAGTATAGAATTTAGTTCGGAACCTTTACAAGGAACAGAATTTATTGTTAAATTCCCTATCGCAAAGGAAAATGACAGCACGGATAAGAAGGCTTAACATTAGCGTGGCCTCCAATGTGTGCTTCATGCCCTGATAAAAGAAACAACCAAATAACACCACTATCATGAAATTTGAAAATTTAGATATTCAAACCCAAGACCGAATCGCAATATTGACCATTAACCGGCCATCAAAATTAAATGCCCTTAACAAAGCGACGATCAAGGAGCTTCACAAGGCTTTTGAGATGTTGGATAGCGAAAAGGACGTACGGGTTATTATTCTGACCGGAAGTGGAGAGAAGGCCTTTGTTGCCGGTGCCGATATTGCCGAGTTTGCTACATTCTCTATGAAAAAGGGCGCTCGCTTGGCAGAAAAGGGACAGGAAATACTATTCGATTTTGTCGAAAACCTATCCACTCCCGTAATTGCAGCCATCAATGGCTTTGCCTTGGGTGGTGGACTAGAATTGGCGATGGCTTGTCATTTTAGAATTAGTAGTGATAATGCAAAAATGGGACTGCCCGAAGTTTCCTTAGGGGTTATTCCCGGTTATGGGGGTACCCAACGCTTGCCACAGCTCGTAGGTAAGGGCAGGGCCATGGAAATGATCCTGAGCGCGAGCATGATCGATGCAAAAAAAGCCCTGGAATATGGATTGGTCAATGAGGTGGTGGCACAGGAACAATTACTAGAAATGTGTAAAAAAATGGCCGCCAAAATCAGTAATAATTCTCCGGTGGCCATGAGGTATGCAATAAAATCGGTAAATGCTGGTTTTAAATATAATATCAATGGGTATAAAACAGAAATGGAAGCTTTTGGCATTTGTTTTGGCACTGCCGATTTTAAGGAGGGGACGACCGCCTTTTTAGAAAAAAGAAAAGCAGATTTTCCAGGGAAGTAATGCCTACTGGAAAATTATGCCCATGAAATTCAAGAACTGTGTTTTTGTCCTATTTATTTTCGCCTGCCTGTTTAAAATAAAGGCACAACAATTGCCCGTCAGTTACCAGCTTGGAGAACAATATCACGATCGGTATAAATATTCCAAGCTTTTGGCGATCTCCGAAGATGGCCATGGAGGGACCATTTTAGTACGATCTTACTACACCGGGATGGTCCTTAAACCAAAGGGATACTTTATAGAACATTACAACAAAGACCTGGAATTAATTGCGGAGTATAATTACAAGCTCAAGGGGCCTTATTTTGTGAATGCCTTTGTAAATAATGGACAGCTCCATATGTTGTTGTTAGAATACAATACAAAAAAGGAATCCTATGACTATGTGGTGCATAAAAGTGCTATCAATAATTTTGATTTTACCCAACAGACCATTCTCTCTATTCCCTCCAAAGAGGTCGCTATTCCCTTAGATCACAATTATTACGATCGTAAGTTTTCGTCCCTGTTTACATCTTCAGTTTTTTTTAATGAAGCTAAAACGGCATTTGTCATCAGTGCCCAATTTAAAGCGGAAAGAGAGGAAAAACACATCATTTATCTATTTGATACTAGCTTAAACAAGCTCATGGAACGCGATTTTTCTCGGGAAATAGAGGAGAAAATATATGGATTTGAGCATATGGTCATATCAGCCGATCACGAGCGTGTGTATTTGGTAGGGAAGGCTTTTTTTAGGAAAAAGCGGTTTCAAACTACAGACCGACGGTTTCAGTACGAATTGGTACAAATGTCCAAAAATGGCCTCAAAACACAGTTTTTTGATGCTGCAGGGAAGTTTTCAGAATCGCTTAAACCACTGCTCCTAGACGATAAGTTGCTATGTGTTGGTTTCTACGCCGACAGAAAGGATAACCGTTACAACGGCCTTGCCTATTTTGATATTGATCCCCATGAGCTGACTGTAAACACCAAAAAATACCATCCGTTTTCCCAACAGTTTATGGAAGATAAGTACGGAAGGTCGGAGAAATTGGAAGTGAAAAACCTGATTTTTAAGAACCTTAGTGTCAATTCAGAAAATGAGATCCTTTACAATGCCGAGGAGTATTTTGTGACCTCGGGGATGCAAGATGGGTGAGCCGGTATTCGGATCAAAATAGATAGGTATCATTACAACGATATTGTAAGTGCCAAATTAACGGCCAATGGCGATATGGTATGGGCACGAAACATTAATAAGGCCCAGGTAACCCAAGGCGATGGGGCATATGCCTCCTATAGCTCCTATGCCGAAGGAGATAATACCTATTTTGTTATTAGTACTGCGGCAGAAAATCCACAATTATTAACGGGACAAAGACTTGTTTTTAAACAAGGCCTAGGGAGAAATAGAAATGTATTTGCGATTTGTTTGGACAAAAAAGGACAGATCAGTTACGATAAAATTATTGACGATAAAGAGGCAAGACTACCGCTCATGGTCTCTATGCCCCTTATAAACAAAAGTGATGGTGTCTTGCTGTTCTATGCCAAGAGGGGTTCTAAAAAACAACTTGTTAAAGTGATCATAGGACCAGCAGTACAAACGGAGGTCGGTAGTCGAAGCTAATGCTTGCCACCTTAACTTCTGTAGAAGTTAACCAAGAGGTTCCATCAGCAATCTTTGTGTTAAAACAGCCATAGACATGAAAAACATAGGATATATTCCATAAATTTGGAAAAAATCCATGTTTTGAAGCAGGAAAATTATATAAAGGGCCGTGGTGCCCAACAAAATACCAAGAATAGGTTTTTTGAGTTCTCCAGTGAAGTAAGGGACGATTTTCTGGAATTCTGTCGTCTGGAAGGGGAGGAAGCGGATGCCAATAAAACCCAATACCTCCCAATTTTTCCAAGAACCATCGTAAATAAAATTTCAAATCCTGATGCAGGGATGCTGTATTCTATGAATCCCTATCAAGGATGTGAACACGGCTGTGTGTATTGTTTTGCCAGAAATACCCATGAGTTCTGGGGATACAGTGCCGGTCTCGATTTTGAGCGCAAAATATTGGTCAAGGAAGACGCGCCCAAATTATTGGAAGCTTTTTTAAAACGGAAAAGCTGGAGGGCGCAAACCATTGTCCTTTCGGGGAATACCGATTGTTATCAGCCTGCCGAAAAACAATATGGGATAACCAGGGCCTGCTTGGAGGTGTTTCTAAAATTTAGGCATCCCGTAGGTATAATTACCAAAAACGCCATGATCTTAAGGGATCTGGATATATTAAAGGAATTGGCCAAGCACCAATTAATAGGGGTACATCTATCCGTCACCTCCCTTTCCGAGGATACTAGGCGGATATTGGAACCTAGAACTGTTAGTATTAAAAAACGCTTGGAGACCATAGCGGTTTTATCAGAAAACAATATTCCCGTCAATGCCATGTTGGCCCCAATCATCCCCGGAATCAATAGTCATGAGGTACTGCCCTTGGCCAAGGCAGTATCAGAAAATGGCGCCTTGTCTTTTGGCTATACAGTGGTTCGGCTCAATGGTGCTATCGGACAGATATTTGAAGATTGGCTCAGGAAAACCATGCCCGATAAGGCAGAAAAGGTATTGCAACAGATTAGGGAGTGCCATGGCGGACAATTAAACGATAGCCGCATTGGAATCCGCACCAAGGGCGAGGGGGTCATAGCGCAACAGATCCGCGATATGGCACGCCTCGCCAAACACCAATATTTTAAGGATAAGAACCTGCCCAAACTAAATATGAACTTATACGAAGAAAACAAAATACACTGGCCCAATGCCCAAGGACAGCTGAAGTTATTTTAAAACCTAGGAGCAATAGATTAAATTTATACACCGCTTGTAAGGATTGGAGAGCTGAGGAGTCTAATACCGAGTATATGTGGTTGCTATCTGCTTTTGGCGGATAATACCGATTCTGTTTGAAGATAGCAGCGTGTTGCGAATCGCCACATTTAGAAGAAGGATTTACAATAGTTCGTTGGAAGGCACTGTTATAAATCCTTATGGAAGGAGGCGATTAAAATTTTGAACAACAATAAAAAATAAATAAATGGAAATTAGTATTTGGTCAGACATTAGGTGTCCCTTTTGTTATATTGGAAAAAGAAAATTTGAAGCGGCTTTAAAAGATTTCGCCCATAGCGATAAGATTCAGATAGCTTGGAAAAGTTTTGAACTAGACCCTAGTTTAGAGACCCAAACCGATATGAATGCCATTGAGCATTTTATCAGTTCCAAGGGAATTGAAAAAGAGCAGGCCATGCAAATGTTCGAGGGAGCCACCCAAATGGCCAAAGATGCAGGTATAGATTTTAATTTAGAGAAATCAGTACCCGCAAATTCATTAAAGGCACATAGGGTATTGCATTTCGCCAAAACCAAAGGTCCTGTAGATGCATTAAAAGAAGCCTTATTAAGCGCTCAATTGGTAGAGGGGAAAAATATTGATGATATCGAGTTTTTAGCAGTGTTGGGAGCCGATCACGGGTTGGATGCCGCAGAAGTGCGTACGATGTTGGCTTCGGACGATTTTACCTATGAGGTAAGACAAGATCAGATGGAAGCTAGAAATTTAGGGATTAGCGGGGTGCCATTTTTTGTATTGAACAATAAATATGGGGTTTCCGGAGCACAACCTACCGAGGTCTTTTTGGAAACTTTGGAAAATGCTTGGGCAGCTTATGAAAAAGAAAATTCGGGTTTAGATATCATAGAAGGGAAAACCTGCGATGTATCTGGGAATTGTGATTAAGACCATTATGCGGATTAAATTAAAAACCCCCTTGGTTCTTTACCAAGGGGGGGTTTTTAATGTTGTATAGATGGGTTAACTAAGCTCCCAGCCTTTACGGTAGGTGCCTTTTACCCATTCGTTGGCTTTTTCGTAGTTGGTTACCTTCATATTAGCACCATCCCAAAGGATCTTGCGTCTTCCTGGATAATCATAAGGATCCCAATCTCCTACTTTTTTACCTTCTTTCAGTACTTTGTACTGATAGGCTTTAATGGCTAAATTCCCCATAAGAACGGCTTCGGTAAGCGGACCGGACTTGGTAAAATCAGAGGAAGTTTTTATGCCGTTAAGACATCCGTCTACCCAGTTCTTCTGGTGGCCATTGAAACCGCCATCAATACGTTCCAGGTAAGGTTCCGGTGCCGAAATCATATTCATAAGATTCGATGGCAATAATCGGGCGTTTCTAGAATAGGTATCGGTAACCAAAATTCCTTTGGTACCATAGAAAATAGAACCACCGTCCCAACTTCCAATGGTTTCCCCATCTTTAAGCTCGTCCGGTAAATCGGGCATCAAACCACCATCATACCAGTTTAAGGCTATTTCCCCGTGTTTAGGGGTATTAAATTTAAGTCTAACTATAGATGAAGGAGGGCAAGAATCGCTGTAGTTAGCTTCTTTAAAATCGCCAATCCAACCGGTAGTACAACTCGCTTCGGCTTCTGTCGGGTAACCTAAATCCAGCACACTAAAAGGAGTCTCCATAATATGACATCCCATATCGCCTAAGGCTCCAGTTCCAAAGTCCCACCAACCTCTCCATTTAAAGGGCAGGTAGGCTTCGTTATAATCGCGCATGGCCGCAGGTCCTAACCATAGGTCCCAATCTAGTTGCTTGGGAACTCTTTGTTTTTCTGAAGGCTTTGGTAGTCCTTGTGGCCACACCGGGCGGTTGGTCCAACAGTCAACCTTGTACACATCTCCAATAATTCCAGATTCCACCCATTCTCTGGCAATTCTACTGCCATCGCTAGAAGCACCTTGGTTTCCCATTTGGGTAACCAGACCATGTTCCTTGGCAACCTGGGTCATGATACGGGCTTCGTTAATATTGTGGGTCAATGGCTTTTCTACATAGGCGTGTTTTTTGGCACGCATAAAAGGAAGCGCTATTGTGGCATGGGTATGGTCTGGAGTGGCTACCATAATGGCATCCATATCATTGAGGTGATTGTCGTAAACTTTTCTAAAATCCTTATATCGTTTTGCTTTAGGGTGCAAGGCCTGACTTTGTTTTACTTGCCTATCATCAACGTCGCAAAGACTTACAAACTTAACCCTATTGGTTTTGGTGAGTTCGCTAATAACCCCGGCACCACGGCCACCGATACCAAAAGCTCCAACATACAGCGTATCACTAGGTGGAACATGGGTTTTTCCCATTACAAAACTGGGAACAATAGAAAAAACAGCCGAGGTGGCTGCTACATTTTTAATAAACTTTCTTCGTTGCATTTCGGATTCATTTTTGGTAATAGGGTTTGAAGATACAAAAAAAACCAAAATGCAAGCGCCCTTAGATTAGGAATGTAGGTAAATTTCTATGGCTATATTTTACCATTCCATTCGTTGTAAAACTGCTCTAGAAAGTCGCGCATAAACTGATGCCTTTTTTCGGCTATCCGTTTTCCCGTTTCCGTATTCATCTTGTCTTTTAACAGCAAGAGCTTTTCGTAAAAATGGTTAATGGTCGGCGCTTGGGAATTTTTGTATTCTTCCTTGCTCATATTTAAGTTAGGAGCAATTTCGGGGTCGTACATCCCTCTGTTTTTAAAACCGCCATAATTAAAGGCACGCGCTACACCTATGGCGCCAATGGCATCTAAGCGATCGGCATCTTGCACAACGGCCAATTCATGGGAAAAGAAGCTGGGCTTGTTTCCCAAGCTCGATTTAAAGGAGATGTTTTCTATGACAAGGACAATATGGTCTACAGTTTTTTGGTCTATGGACAAGGTTTCCAAAAATTTCCGTGCCGTTCTAGGACCAATAGTTTCGTCCCCATTATGAAATTTAGGATCTGCAATATCGTGCAACAAAGCAGCCAAACCAACCACTAAGGTATCGACCTTCTCATCCTTTGCTAGGAGGAGGCTATTTTTAAATACCCGCTCTATATGGAACCAATCGTGCCCGCCTTCGGCACCTTTGAGCGTCTCTTTTACAAATACAATAGTTTGTTCTATATGGGAGGATGTACTCATGGGAAGGCTGGGTATTAGATTAATCATTTACAGGAAGAATCCCTTGGGTGATGGTTTGTTCTATTTTCCCGATAAGAACATCCAAGTCTCCGGAAATTTCCATGGGTGTATGTACATCTAGGGTAATATGGTTGCCAATTCCTTTAGGGAATTTCCCATATTTCAGCATTTTCCAAGAGTTGTTGATGCTAATCGGGATGATTAAGGCACCGGGTGCTTTTTTCATTAATACTTTTAATCCGGTAGTATGAAATTTTTTCGGTGCTCCGGTTTTGCTCCTAGTACCTTCCGGAAAAATAACGGCCGAACGATTGTGCTTGGCAATATAACTGCCCAGTTTTCCTATTTCCGTTAATGACTGGCGGCTGTCTTTTCTGTTGATCAGCACAGAGCCCCCATGTCTTAAATTATAGGATACGCTAGGGATGCCTTTTCCCAATTCTTTTTTGCTGACAAATTTAGGATGGTGTTTTCTTAAAAACCAGGTAATAGGCGGAATATCGTGCATGCTTTGGTGGTTCATGACAATAATGGTAGGCCTATCGGTAGGAATGGCATGCGGGTTGTTACAAGTATACCGAGTTCCCAGGATATGGGTACATCGCAGCAGGCAGAGGTTTAAAATGGCCACACTTTTTCTATGGGCGTCATAGCCAAAAAGATTAAAACAAATCCATTGAATGGGATGAAACAGTAATAGTGTAATCCCAAAAAACAGAAAATAGACTATGGTTAAAGGATAGGCGAGTATTTTTTGCATGGTACAAAAATAAAAAACCGCTCTTTTCAAAGCGGTTTATATCAAAATTCTTTTATACGCAAGGTAACAAAGAAGTTGTGAATTAACAAAATTCGTTATAAGCCTCCATGAGGTTATCGGCGATCATTTCTGCCGGACGTCCTTCAATATGGTGGCGCTCTATCATATGAACCAATTCACCGTCCTTAAACAAAGCCATACTTGGCGAAGATGGAGGGAAAGGCGCCATTAAACTTCTAGCGGCGTTTACGGCTTCGGTATCTACCCCGGCAAATACAGTTACCAAATTGCTTGGTTTTTTGTTGTTTTGCAAGCTCATTTTTGCAGCTGGTCTCGCATTGGCAGCAGCACATCCACAAACAGAGTTTACTACTACTAATGTTGTTCCTTCTTTATTGATAGCCGCTTCCACCGCATCGGCAGTATATAATTCTTCAAACCCGGCAGATGCCAAGTCTTGTCTCATTGGTTTTACTAATTCCGCAGGATACATAAGTATTTATTTTATTCGATTAATAATATAAGTTTTCAAAGATAACTAATTTGTAGCATTTTAGTAGGATACCTTAACTTTTCATTTGACCTTCAGTTCTTCCATTAAATTATATCTTTGCCAAAATTTTGTATTCAGATGATGAAATGGTTTGCCGCAGTATTGGGTTTTTTTGTATATAGGTTCCCAGGAGCTGTAATAGGCTTCCTTATTGGAAGTTTTATCGAAAATTTAAGTAAAGGCAGTAATAGTACAAGTGGGAGGGGAGGCTCTATTTTTGGGGAGGTAAAGCCGCAGAAGGTATCTCCGGAAGATTTTGAGTTACAACTGCTGTCGCTCTGTTCTATTGTTATCAAGGCCGATGGCTCGGTCAGTCCATCCGAAATGGCTTATGTACAGCAGTATTTTGTAGGTACTTATGGCAAGGAAAAAGCCAATGCTATTTTTAGGACGTTCAACGAAGTGGTTAAGAAAAATGAAATTTCTGCCCAAAAGGTATGTTCCTACCTTAACCAACGTACCCGTTACGAGGTAAGATTGCAATTGTTGCACTTTTTATTCGGAATTGCCCAGGCCGATGGCCAAGTGAGGGCATCGGAAATTGATAAGATCCGAGAAATAGCGACTTATTTTAGGGTTAGCATGATCGATTTTGAAAGTATTAAGGCCATGTTTATTAAATCTGCCGACAATGCCTATAAAATCTTGGAAATAGAGAAGTCTGCCACCGATAGTGAAGTTAAAAAAGCATACCGCGATATGGCTAAAAAGTATCACCCAGATAGGGTAAATACCGAAAATGAAGCTATTAAAAAAGGGGCCGAAGAAAAGTTTAAAGAAGTTCAGAAGGCCTATGAGACCATTCAAAAAGAACGGGGAAGTCTGTAAATAAGAACTTTACGACTCGTTTAAGATATAGGGGCCCATGCAGATGCGGCCCCTTTTTTTGCCTTTGTCCAAACTATGTTCTGGAAATATAGCGGGACATTAAAGTTGTTTTAATCGATGGTATAACCTGATTTTCTGGAGGCGTTACAATCCCTTACCACTGTGTATTCCATGGCACCTAATTCCGCGTTAGGGACCGCGGCGGCATCCCCGCAGCAGCGCAAGGGATATAGCCAAGGGCCCGCCCGACGAAGGAGGGAACGCCCAAAGTATTCAATGACGGCAAAATGTAATTATTCAGAGGTCCGTCCTAATCTAAACTGGCCACGGCCTATTAATTTTCTTTAATTTGTTTGTTCCGAGAATGCTGTTTTCCCTTTTTCTTTTTCAGCTTGTTCCACCAAATGAGGGTACCGCTAATGGGGAGACTGGTTCCGATAAGGCAGGCGATGAAATATAGGAACTTGGAGAAACCCCCAAAAATATCGCCCATATGCAAGGGCTTAATCATAGTGGCTATCTGTACATTCAAGGGTTTCTCGCTAAAGAGTTCCTTGTGAAGGGTATTGCCATAGAGGTCTACCATATAGCTGTCGGCAGCATGGGGCATCCAACTGTTACCATCGTATTTCTGCATGGTGTAATAAGGTGTTTTTTCCGAGGGGAAGGACAGGGTTAATTTGCCGCTATACGATAAGTTATTATGGGCTAAGGCGATGGCCTCGTCATAACTTATGGGGGTGCCCTCTTTGGCAAGGGTGTTTTCGGAAAAACTGAGATCCCTGTTCCCAAAGACCTTGGTGCCCAGAATATTTCCCAAACCTTCCCTGTAGCCTTCAAAAGACCAACAAAGTCCGGTTAAGCCCATGACCAATAAAAATATACAGGCATAAAAGCCCAAGGTGTTGTGCAGATCGTGGTTAATGCGTTTCCAATTGGCATCGGTTTTTATTTTAAAGCCGTGTTTTAAATTCTTCCATTTTAATTTTTTAGGAAACCACAATACCAGTCCACTTATGCTTAAGATTATAAAAATGATGGTGGCTATACCAACAATCGGTCTTCCCCATGGAATATCTAACAGCAGCCAACGGTGCAGTTTAAACATGGTCATCATAAATCCATCTGCCGGATTTTCCTTATTCTGAAGGATTTCGCCCGTATAAGGGTTCATTAAATAGGTGGTTCCTCTACGTTCTTTAGGATTTTTTTTTACCGTAAAGGCGTAGGGAGCCCCGGCGGTTTCTAGGATGCTAACCCTTGTGACCAAGCCGGCTGTGTGGGCCGTTAATTTGGCCGATAAAGCTGCTACTGTTTGTTTTTCGCCAACAGCTTCTATTTTTGGGTCTTCGGAAAAGAAGGCCTTGATTTCCTTTTCGTAGGTGAGTACCGTTCCGGTAAAACAAATTATAAAAAGTATGATACCACTGATAAGACCTAACCATAAATGGATGTCGTTGATAAGATTTCTAAGGCCGTACGATTTCTTTTTTGTCATGGGAATACGAGTTGAAAAGGGGAAGGTGCGGGGAGGAACCCGCACCTTAAATGATTAAAAATGTTTATATGATAGCTTAAAAGGAGTACGAAATAACCCCGGCAAAGTTTCTTGGATCTGTTTGGTTGATATACCTGGTGCGATACGCATTGTAGCCTATTTCATCAAACATATTATTCATAAGAACCCTAAAGTTCCAATGCTTGTTTAGTTGATACGAGGCTTGTGCGTTTACCAAGGTGTAGGCGGCTACATCAAATGGTTTTTGGTTGGGGACAATACCCTCATGGGTAATGGCTCCCGAACTCCAATCATTAATAGGTCTTTCTCCGGTGTAGTAAGCTCCGGCACCTAGGGACAGGCCGTTTAATTTTCCTTTAAACCCATAATTGGCATAGGCGTTAAAAGTATGTTTTGGGGTGTTTAGCGGTGAAGAACCATAGACATAGGCATTGTGTTCTTTGTATTGTGCGTCTATATAGGAATAGCCTGTAATAAGTTCAAGGTTTTCTAAGATCCTACCCGTAAGTTCTACCTCAATACCCTTGCGCTCGTCATTTCCACCTTTTTCATAGAAACCGGTTGCCACCCAGTTTTCGTCATAAACGGCTAGGTTAATATTCTTGTTGTTAATTTTAAAGAAGGTAAAATTAAATCGAAGACGGTTGTCGAACCAATTAGTTTTTATCCCAGCTTCCAATTGATCAAAACGCTCATTGCCCAATTCCCTTCCTTCTACGTCCAAGCGAGTAGCCGTTCTTGGGTAAGAACTATTGGTGTAGGAGGCAAATACATTTAGGTTGGTAACCGGATTCAATACAAGGCCAAACAGCGGGTTAAAGGCGTTGCTATTGGTAGTTTCGGTAGCGGTACTAGACTGGGTGGAGCTATAACGTACCCCTAAGAATGTTTTTAACCAAGAGTTGAAGGAAATAACGTCTTGGGCAACAAACCCAATAGATCTAGAAGAAGCCCCAGCTTCCTTGGCTGCACCGAAGGCTAAAGCTCCGGGTAAGCTGTTGTTTATTCCTGTAAATACGTTAATGGTGTCTACGGTAGAAACACTTTGGTTAAAGGTGTTAAAAGCGGTGGTCCTGTAATCAAATCCGACCTGAAAAGTGTGGCTGATGTTTCCTGTCTTTAATTTGTCGCCCACCAAGTCAAATTGTAGTACGCTATTGTCGTCGCTCCTTGTGGACACCGCATAGCCTCTTTTTCGTAGTTCGTATTGCGGGTTTCCGTCGGCATCGTTTATAACATTGCCCAAACTGGCACCCTTGTCATCCAAGTCCAAGCTCGATTTGTAAAAGGCGGCCTTTAAGCTTAGTTTATCGCTGAGGTTACGGCTGAATCTAACAGCGTAGCTGGCGTTTTGAGTGATGGCTTTATCGTTCTTATACCCTAGGAACTGCTCGTATGGCATGTCGTAAATGGCATTGATATCACTTTCATTTAAGTTTACCGTACCTAGATCTGGTGTTCTGCTATCATCCATATAGTCCATTTCAAAACTAAGCTTGGTCTTATCGTCTACCCGCCATTCCAAGGACGGATTGATATAGAACCTTTCGGAAGAAATTCCTTTTCTAAAGCCATCGGCACGTTCTAAGGCGCCGTTTATTCTAAAGGCCAGGTTTTTATGCTCGTCTAAAGGACCGTAGACATCAAAGGTTGTTCTTGCTTGGCCAAAGCTGCCAACTCGTAGGGCCGTATTGCCCCCAAATTGATAGACAGGTGTTTTGGTGACTATATTAATGACTCCGCCCGGACTTCCCAAATCGGTAGCAACACCCTGGGTAATGGCAGTGGCTCCTTTTAAAACCTGAATGTTGTCTACACCTTGCATGTCGGTTAAAATACCCACACCCCTAAAATCTGAATGTACTCTAACGCCATTTTTAAGGATAGGAATACCCCTAAACCCTCTAGAAGACATGCTTTCCCTTTTATTGCCGTAGGTGGCAAAAGTATAAACCCCGGGAACGTTTTTCGTGGCATCGGAAATGGTCAAATTACCTTGTTGCTCTATCAGTTTATCAGAAATGATGGAAATACTTTGTATTTGTTCGTAGGGCGCTAGGGGCAATCTGGTCAGCGCCTCTATCTTATCAGGATGTTCATAGCGGTTTCCAAAAACTTCTACCTGGTCTAATTGCATCCCGTCCTTAAGATGAACCTCTATAGCTATGGATTCATTTTCCTTCAGGATGATATTTTTAGTATAGGCTTGGTAGCCTACTGAACTTACTTTAAGGGTATATTCTCCCGGTTTTAGGTGGTTAATGGCGAAATTTCCGTTTTCATCCGCTGCCGTTCCTATAGCTGCCGATTCTAAGATTACGGAGGCATAGGAAACAGCATCCTGCCTTTCATTAAATACTTTTCCGGTAATTTTTCCTTCTTGTGCATACCCAAAATGAAGGCATAGGGCAATTAATAGGAATATTGACTTATTGTACATCTTATTTAGACTTAATTAAAATTATAGGCACAAATATAGAAGAAGTGTTTTTGTTTCTAAAACTTATTTAGACTAATTATAAATAAATTTCTTAGTGTGTTCTTTATGAATAATTTACACCGATGAAAATTCTAAAAATTTTCTTAAAGGGATGTAAAAAGAGAATGGTCGCTAAATAAAAATTGTATGTTTGGTACTGTTATTTAATTTTTTGACATGAACGATTTTTGGTTTTATATACAATTGGGTTTAGATCATGTGTTGGATTTTTCTGCCTATGATCACATTCTGTTTTTATCGGCATTGGCATTGCCCTTTACCTTTTTGCGTTGGAAACAACTGTTGTTACTGGCTACTGTATTTACTATTACCCATTGCCTGTCCTTGGGATTGTCTGCTTATGGAATTTTAACGGTAGATGTGGGGTTGATAGAATTTTTAATCCCCATCACCATTTTCTTAACAGCGGCCTATAATTTGATGCGTATTAAAATCGGTGCCGCACATGGCCGTTTCGACTTTTTGGTTGTGGCCACGTCTTTTTTTGGACTGGTTCACGGGTTTGGGTTTTCCAACTATTTTAAAATGTTGATGGCAGGGGAAGAGGATAAATTAACGCCACTATTAGGCTTTGCAACGGGAATAGAACTATCGCAAGTGTCCATTATACTGATGATCTTGGTCTTGGCCTATCTTGTACAGGCGTTGGGAAAGGTAAAACAAGCTTATTTTATCCTAACCGGATCTGTCCTGATATTGTTGCTGACCATTCCCATGTTGGTAGATACCTATCCTTGGTAAAACCAATGGAAATGCTGTATCTTAAATAGAAAAAAACAATTTTTTATAGCACTCTTGGGCGGGTTTTACTAAAAATTAGCCTAGCCGTTGGCCCTGAGGATAAAAAAGTTCGCTTACCTTTGTAAAGTGAACCCTAGTGACTTATATTATGGTCTATCGATCAGAAAACTACTGACCATACGTTAGGGATTATAGCATACGTAATAAATGAAAGAACTTAAACAAGAGAAGTACGATAAGGCCTATCTCCGTATGGCCAGCGAATGGGGAAAGCTCTCTTTTTGTAGCCGCAAACAGGTAGGAGCAATTATCGTAAAGGATAGGATGATCATTTCTGATGGTTATAACGGCACCCCCACCGGTTTTGAAAACGATTGTGAAGATGAGGAAGGGTACACAAAATGGTACGTTTTGCATGCAGAAGCCAATGCAATATCGAAAGTAGCATCGTCTACCCAATCCTGTGAAGGCGCTACCTTGTACATTACTTTATCTCCATGTAAAGAATGTAGTAAGCTCATCCACCAGTCTGGCATAAAACGTGTTGTATATCAAACATGGTACAAGGATCCTTCGGGCTTGGAGTTTTTGGAAAAAGCAGGCGTAGAATTGGTACATATGCCTTCTATAGTTACGGTGTAAAAATATGCTGAAAAAAAAAATTTTTGAGTACTGAACTGTAGGAGGCCACAGCATCCGAAAAGGCGTATAGAAATATCCGTATTCCTTGCTAGATGGCCGTACTTGGCCAATAATAAAAAAGTAAACAGATGAAAAAGAAAAGCTCATATCTATGGCCTACCATAATTGCCGCATCCATGGCTGTGGGCATATTTGTGGGAGGCAAGCTTAATTTTAACGATTCGCCGGAGAAACTGTTTACGACCAACTCCAAAAAAGATAAGCTCAACAGATTAATAGATTATATAGATTACGAGTATGTAGATGAGATCAATACGGATAGTATTGTAGATATTACCGTAAACAATATCCTAGAGAAATTAGACCCGCATTCCGTTTATATTCCCAAACAGGAAATGGATAAGGTGGCCGAGAACATGAAGGGCGACTTTGTAGGAATAGGGGTTAGTTTTTATATGTACAAGGATACTATTTCTATCATCAGGGCAATAGAAAACGGACCTAGTTTTTTAAAGGGATTAAAGGCGGGAGACCGTATCTTGATGGCGGATAAGGACACCTTATTTGGAGAGCGTATTCCCAATGATGTTATCATTGAAAAGCTTAAAGGGGAAAAAGGAAGTCCCGTAGAATTGCAGGTATACCGCAAGGAAGACAAACGATTCTTCAGGGTGAACGTAAAACGCGATGTTGTCCCCATAAAAAGTGTCGATGCCTATTATATGTTAAGTCCAGCCATGGGCTATATTAAAGTGAACAGGTTTGCAGAAACCACTTTTAAAGAATTTAAGACCGCTCTGGAAAAACTGCGGGCCCTAGGGGCTCAAAAACTGACCTTGGACCTTAGGGATAACCCCGGAGGGTACTTGGGGATTGCCGAGCAAATGGCCGATGAATTCTTATCGGAAGGCAAGCTTATTCTGTTTACCAAAAACAAGAAGGGAAAGGTCGATAAGGTTTTTGCAACCAAAAAGGGAGATTTTGAGGACAAGCCGGTGTATGTGTTGATCAATGAGCGCTCGGCATCGGCGAGCGAAATTATAGCCGGATCCTTGCAAGACAACGACCTAGGAACCATTGTAGGGCGTAGGTCTTTTGGAAAAGGCTTGGTGCAGCGCGAAATGGATTTGGGCGATGGCTCTGCTATTCGATTGACCGTGTCTAGGTATTATACCCCAACCGGACGATCGATCCAAAAATCATATGCCAACGGGAATAGGGATTATTATCAAAGATTTACCGAACGCTTTCACAGTGGAGAGCTTTTTTCCGTAGATAGTATTAAGTTGGCCGATTCCTTGAAGTTTAAAACCCCAAAAGGCAAAGTGGTTTACGGAGGCGGGGGGATTATTCCCGATGTTTTTGTGCCAATACAAAATTATGAGACCCTAGCCTGGGAAAATTTGGAAAATGGAGGTCTTTTTTCCCGCTTTATCTTTGAACATTTGGATGAAAATAGAGCCCAGTATGCAGCGTACTCCAAAGAAGCATTCATAAAAGACTTCAAAGTAGATGATGTGCTATTTGGGTTGTTCTCCCATTATTGTATTTCCAATAATTTGAACATGGACCTGTCTGCCTACCAAAAGAAAATAAAACTCTTTTTAAAGGCTTCTTTAGCAGAGCAATTGTTCGATGCCAATACCTATGCCGAAATTAAGAGCCAAGGCGATGCCATGTTGCAAAAGGTATTGGAGCTAGATAAGGAAGCTAGTACGCTGAGCGAACCTGAAAAATAGAAAAGGACTAATCCTCTTCTACCTTTTTTTGGATCTTCTTAGCGGTCGTATAAATTAATAAGAGTAGAATGGCACAAAAAGAAGCCGCTATGCCTATTAGAGCTATGGTACTGTCTCCTTGAAAAGGATTACTGAAATCTACTATGGTTACATTATAAGCTATGATAGCGATCGCTATTCCAATCAGGACAATGGTGACTACTTTGTTCATTTGAATTCTTTTTTATGCCTAAGTAATTATCTGTTTAATTCTTGTAGACGAAAAATACGGTTAAAATAATTGATTGATATTGGCGGTGAACAATTTTACGGCAATTGCCAATAAGATAACCCCAAATATTTTACGAATTACGTTAAGTCCGTTTTTTCCCAACAGTCTTTCTATCTTACTGGAAGACTTTAATACAAAGTATACAAAAATAACATTTATTACAATGGCTACAATAATATTCTCTACGTAGTATTCTGCCCGTAACGAAAGCAGGGTGGTTACGGTACCGGCACCCGCAATCAGGGGGAATGCAATAGGGACAATAGAGGCGGTTTCGGCCTCGTCGTCCTTGTAAAGGGTTACCCCTAAAACCATTTCGATCGCCAAAAAGAAAATAATAAATGCCCCGGCAACGGCGAAGGAGTTCACATCTATTCCGATAAGTTTTAATATTTCTTCTCCAACAAACAAAAAGGCAACCATTATAAAGGCAGAAACCACAGAAGCTTTTCCAGATTCTATATGGCCTACTTTGTTTCTTAGATTGATGATAATAGGGATGCTTCCAACAATATCGATGACAGCAAAAAGTACCATGCTTGCAGTGACTATTTCCCTTAAATTAAAATGTAAATCCATTGATTTTTAAAAAGATAGTGGTTCGATCAGCCGTATATCAGTGGGCTAAGATTAGGCAAATTTACGGTTTATTGGGAGCTTTTGAATCAATTAAAAGAAAAATTAATCCAACGAAAGAATTATCTTTGCAGCTTAAATCAGTATTATGTTCCAGTTAGGGAAAACAATAGTATCCGAAGAAATCATAGAAAATGATTTTGTGTGTAATTTAAATGCTTGCAAAGGGGCGTGTTGTGTCGATGGTGATGCCGGGGCACCCCTAGAAGATAAGGAGACCGAGATATTAGTGGATATCTACAGTAAGGTAAAACCGTTCTTACGCCCAGAAGGGATCGCTGAAATAGAAAAACAAGGTGCCTTTATCCGAGGCGAGGACGGGGAGTGGGAAACTCCTTTAGTGAACGGAAGCGAATGTGCTTATGTGACCTTTTCGGATAACGGTACCGCAAAATGTGGCTTGGAAGAAGCCTACGATCAAGGGGTTACCAATTGGAAAAAACCGGTGTCCTGCCATATGTACCCTGTTCGTGTTCGTGAATATACAGAGCTTACCGCTGTCAATTACCACAAATGGGAAATCTGCGACGCTGCATGTTCCTTGGGCGGCGAACTTAAGGTTCCTGTATATAAGTTTGTCAAAGAAGCCTTAATTAGAAAGTTCGGTAAAAAATGGTATGCCGATTTAGAAAAAATTGCCGAAGAGCATTCTAATGGGTAGGGATGTGTAGGACAACTTCGGTGCTCCAGGCCCTATCTGTACGGTAAAGGTCTAAAATTTCTACCTGAAAGGAATTTTGGTAGTCCTTGGAAAAATTAGCAAGGCGTTGCTTGGTGATATCGATCCCAATCGATTTTCGCTTTAGGGACTTGTTTTTTTTGATTTTTTCCGAAGCTTCACGGCCTACGCCATTGTCTTTTATGCTAATCTTTATAAAATCTTTGTTCTCTTGGGTTACCGACAGCGCTATATGCTTTTCGCCTTCCTTGGAAGAGAGGCCATGCCATAGGGCGTTTTCTAAAAATGGCTGAAGAATCAAAGAGGGTATCTTAATGGTATGGGGATCTAGGTTTGGATCTAAATGAACCTTGAAATGTATTTCGTTGGAAAATCGGATGTTCTCTATATTCATATAGAGGGCGATGGTGTCTAGTTCATCGGCCAAAGAAATTTCTTTTAGGGAAGACGATTCCAGAATTTTTCGGATCAATTTGGAAAATTTATTGAGGTAGTGTACCGCATTCTTTTTTTCGTTGTTGATGATGTATAGTTTAATGGAATTTAGGGTATTGAATAGGAAGTGGGGGTTCATTTGGCTGCGAAGCATACTTCGCTCCAAGGTTAAAATTTGTTTATCGTTCTTTAATTGTTTCTGACGGTATAAGATATACAGTATAAACATCAATAAAGCCAAAACAATAATACTAATGATCAGGGTGTTTTTGTTCCTGCGCAGCCTTAGGTTTATTATTTCGTTTTCTTTGGCCAAGGAGGTTATTTCATTCTCCTTTTTTTCAGTCTCGTATTTTATGATCAGATCGTTTGTATAGCGTTGGTTCACCTCGTTGTTTATTTCCTTGTGCAGACTGTCTGCTTTCACATAAAATTCCAAGGCCTTTTTGTAATTGCCCTTATTCTTGTACAATTCTGAAAGAAAATTATTGGCTTCGGACGCAAAAAAAGGAAAATGGAAATCGTTGGCAAGTTGCAAGCCTGCGAAAAGGTGGGTTTCTGCCTTTTTAAGTTGGTTTAGTTTCATAAGGGCCGATCCCATATTGATGTGAATAGCGGTGATAATATGTTTGTCGCCCAATGCTTCGGCGGCTTGTAAATTTGGGGTCAGCAGTGCTAATGCCTCACTTAATTTCTGTTGTTTAATAAAGATCCTTGCAATGCTATTGTTGCATATGATCTTGCCTTTGATATTTTCTATTTCTTGGTTGTAACCAAGGGAAGATCGATAATGTTCCAACGCTTCTATAAACAGCCCTTTGTTTTCGAGGCATTCGCCTATGTTTTGGTGGCTGATGGCCAGTCCTAGTGAATTGTGGAGTTGGAGTTCTAATTCCATCGATTTTTTGTATTGGGCAATGGCTATGTCGTATTGTCCCAGGGTTTGGTATAGGTTGCCAATCCCATTTAAAGATACATTTCTGCTTCTTTTGATGCTATTGGAAGGGTGTGGTACGGCCTCGGCCAAGTTTAGGGCTTCCTGATGATATTCCAGGGCGGTTTTAATGGCGTCTATTCTGCGATAAACCACCCCCAACATGTTAAGGCTAAATATTTTAAACTCTACATTTTTGGCGTCCATGGCAGCTTTTAAGGCCTTTTCATGGTATTCAAGGGCCTTGTTGAACCTAGAAATATTGCGGTATTTTCTCCCTATTTGGTTAAGGGCATAGGACTGGCCTACATAGTATTTTTCTTGGGCAGCAATGCGGTTCACATACCGCATATAAGTGGTGTCATTTCTTTTTGGTTTTAAAATGGCATCTATTTCTTCATAGGATTGAGGAGCCACTGTAACCAGGGTGGAGGTAAGTTTTTTAAAAGCATCTGGAATTTCTTGGGCATATAGGTGTGGCCATGGGAATAGGGCAAAACATAATAGAAAACTGCCCCTTAGAAAACTGCCCCTTAGAATACGCGCCCCAAAATATCGCCTGTACCATTCTTGTAAGCTTATAAAACGGGGGCGATTTATCATGAATAATTTAAATTAAATCTAGAAAATCGGATTTCTTTTGTCTGGAAACCGGAATTTTATGGTTCGACTCCAATACCAAATACCCGTCTGTTTTAAAAAACTCCTTTATTTTATGAAGGTTGATGATAAAAGAATTGTGAACCCTGAAAAAAATGCTTTTAGGGAGAATTTCATTGACCTCCTTTAGTTTCTTGGTAAGCACAATTTTCTGGCCGTCGGTTAAAAACAAGGTACTGTAATTACCATCAGATTCGGCAAACAGGATCTCATCACTTTGTAAAAACAACAATTTTCCGTCGGTGTTGATAGTGATTTTCTTTTGGTTGGTTTCGGCATTAATTTTCAATATCATTTTTTCCAACTTTTTGCTGTTGTAGGCTCGTTGGTTGAATTTCTTGATTTTTGTGATCGTTTCTTTTAAATCGTCCGTATCTATTGGTTTTAACAGGTAATCTAAAGCTTCGTTCTTTAGGGCTTTTATAGCGTATTGGTTGTAAGCAGTAGTGATAATTACCGGGAAGTCTTTATGGTGTAGTTTTTGGATGAACTGAAATCCGTCCATGGTAGGCATTTCTATGTCTAGAAACAAACAGTCGGGTCTGTGTTTCTCTAAATATAAAAGCGCCTGAAATGGGTCAGTAAAGGTAGCTACTACTTTTATTTCCTTATTAAAATTGGTCAATTCCCAAGAAAGACTTTGCAGGGCCTTTATCTCGTCGTCTACTAACACTGCTTCTAACATAGTATAAGAAATATAGATAAAAATAGAAACATTGTGTAGGAGTGGCTTGTAAATATGACCAATGGAATAAAAAGGCGGTTAAAAGGTAATTATTGATCATAAATGCACAGTTTTACAGCTGTTTAGGCGTTGTTTTGTAAGGAAAAACCAATTACACAAGAATTATTACCGATTATACAATTGTTATTCAGCAGTTTGAAGGAATGCTATACTTTTAATCTCGCCCCGAATTTTTCTTACAGAACTGACGAGATCATTAATGCTTTAAAATGTAAGATTATGAGAAAATGTTTTGTTTATTTTATTGTTTTATTGATAGTATTATTTGTATCGGTGTGGATAGAAAGAAAAGACACCTCAACAAGGGAAGGGGAGTTGGTAGAACATAAACTCAATTTGGAGGTCAATGATTCCTTAAATCCGATTCATAAGACTAGGGAGAATTAAAACAAGCAGCATTCAGGAATAAGATTTCAGATGTTTTTAAAGGGAGCCATTGGGAATGTTGCAAACGAATAGAGGAATAAAAAACGTATAAATGAAATGAAAATTAAACTGCCAAAGTAAGTATGATACTTAAGATGTGTTGAAAAAGAACATGATGTTGCAATGCAACTAACCACTAGATGAAAATTTGATATTTGAAAATTCAACCAACTCGTTGGTGTCGGATCGTTCAGTATGTTAGGTTTCGGGGGAACTACCTAATATGTGTACATCCGACTCTAGGAATTGAAAATTTCAGCACCTCAAAGGAAAGGGTACTCTTTGGCAGTATTTTTTTAAACCATTTTAATCAAATTGATGGCCCTTACAAGGGGGCTTAAATTAAACCAAGAAGTATATTCAACTATACTTCTTGGTTTATTTTTTTTGCCCTAAATCTAAAATACTGTTAAAACCATTTTTTTTAAAAAAAGCTAATAGCCGCTGAGCCTAACAAACATCAAGGGAGCCTTAGATGTAAACATTTTCTGTTAAAAACTTATTGCCCTAATTGCAAAATAAGCTTTAGTTATTGCCGGTATTTTACAATCTTTGCGGGTTCCTAGTGAGGGTAGGATAACACCCTGGTTTTAAGAATATTTTAATTCAAAAAAGATATATGTCAGTAGCTATCGAACCTATTCTGCAAGAAAATGTCAACAGATTCGTGATTTTTCCAATTAAACATCACGATCTATGGGAATGGTACAAAAAGTGTGAGGCCAGTTTTTGGACGGCTGAAGAAATAGATCTTCATACGGACCTACACGATTGGAACAATAAATTAAATAGCGATGAACGTTATTTCATAAAGCACATATTGGCTTTCTTCGCGGCTTCTGACGGAATTGTAAATGAAAATTTGGCCGAGAACTTTGTGAGCGAAGTTCAGTATGCAGAAGCCAAATTTTTCTACGGTTTCCAAATCATGATGGAAAATATTCATTCGGAAACCTATTCCTTGCTCATAGATACCTATGTAAAGGACGAGAAGGAAAAAGACCTGTTGTTTAACGCCATCGAAAATTTCCCGGCCATCAAGAAAAAGGCCGACTGGGCATTGAAATGGATCGAATCGCCAAGTTTTGCCGAACGCTTAATAGCGTTCGCTGCTGTAGAAGGTATTTTCTTCTCTGGAGCTTTTTGTTCTATTTTCTGGCTTAAGAAAAGGGGCCTAATGCCAGGACTGACCTTCTCTAACGAGCTAATCTCTAGGGACGAAGGAATGCATTGCGATTTTGCAGTACACCTTCACAACCATCACCTGATCAATAAAGTGCCAAAATCTCGTATTACCGATATCTTGGTGGATGCCTTAAATATAGAAAGAGAGTTTATTACCGAATCGCTTCCAGCAAGCCTTATCGGAATGAACTCAAAATTAATGACGCAGTATTTAGAGTTCGTAACCGACCGTTTATTGGTAGAGCTAGGATGTGATAAAGTGTACAATTCTACCAATCCGTTCGACTTTATGGATATGATTTCCCTACAAGGGAAAACCAATTTCTTTGAGAAAAGAGTGGCAGAATACCAAAAAGCAGGAGTTGTGAAAAAAGACAATGATGAGGATGCTCAAAAAATAAGCTTCGACGCCGATTTTTAGTATTTAACTTCAACGATCATAGTGCTAAATCCCCTTTGGGTTATAAGGGGATTTTTATGCCGATAACATTAAGTGTTAATAAAATTAACATAATGTAGTGAGTAGCCCAAAGCAAGGTATCATTTAAAAAATTGTAGCAAATGTACGTAGTAAAAAGAGATGGTAGAAAAGAGCTGATGATGTTCGATAAGATCACGGCTAGAGTAAGAAAATTATGTTATGGCCTTAATGACCTAGTAGACCCTTTAAAGGTTGCCATGAGGGTTATTGAAGGTCTATATGATGGGGTTACCACTTCGGAACTGGATAATTTGGCAGCCGAGATTGCGGCAACCATGACCACTTCCCATCCTGATTATGCAAAATTGGCCGCCCGTATTTCAGTGTCCAACTTACATAAGAACACTAAAAAATCCTTCTCTGATACAATGAAGGATCTTTACGAATATGTAAACCCAAGAACAGGGAAAAAAGCCCCCTTGTTATCCGATGAAGTGTACCAAGTAATCATGGAGAATTCCGAGAAATTAGATTCTACCATCATTTATAACCGAGATTTTGGCTACGATTATTTCGGATTTAAAACCTTGGAGCGCTCTTATTTGTTAAAATTAAGCGGCAAGATCGCAGAACGTCCACAGCATATGTTAATGCGTGTTGCTATTGGGATTCACCTAAACGATTTAGACGCGGCTATAGAGACCTATGAGCTGATGTCCAAAAAGTATTTTACCCATGCGACCCCAACATTGTTCAATTCTGGGACGCCAAAACCACAAATGTCTTCCTGCTTTTTATTGGCTATGAAAGACGATAGTATCGATGGTATTTATGATACTTTAAAACAAACAGCCAAAATTTCACAGTCGGCCGGAGGAATAGGATTATCTATCCACAATGTACGTGCTACCGGGTCTTATATTGCCGGCACTAACGGTACCTCTAACGGTATTGTACCAATGTTACAGGTGTTTAACGATACCGCCCGATATGTAGATCAAGGTGGCGGAAAACGAAAAGGAAGCTTTGCTATTTATGTAGAGCCATGGCATGCCGATATCTTTGAGTTTTTAGATTTAAAGAAAAACCACGGGAAGGAAGAAATGCGTGCCCGCGATCTTTTTTATGCCATGTGGATTCCGGATTTGTTCATGAAAAGGGTAGAAAACAACGATACTTGGACCCTTATGTGTCCAAATGAATGCCCAAGCCTTTTCGAAATTCACGGAGAAGAATTTGAAGCATTGTACCTAAAATACGAAGCCGAAAACAAAGGCCGTAAAACGGTAAAGGCCCGCGATCTTTGGGAGAAGATATTAGAATCTCAAATTGAAACCGGAACACCATATATGCTGTACAAGGATGCAGCAAACCGCAAGAGCAACCAAAAGAACCTAGGAACCATTCGCTCGTCTAACTTATGTACGGAGATTATGGAATATACCTCCCCGGATGAGGTGGCCGTATGTAACTTGGCTTCCATTGCCTTGCCAATGTTTGTGAAGAACGGAGAGTTCGATCACAAAGAACTCTATAAGGTAACCAAACGCGTAACCCGTAACTTAAACCGCGTTATCGATAGAAACTACTATCCGGTAAAAGAAGCCGAAAACTCTAACCTGCGCCATAGACCTATTGGTCTTGGGGTACAAGGATTGGCCGACGCTTTCATCATGTTGCGATTGCCTTTTACAAGCGATGCCGCCAAGGCATTGAACCAGGAAATCTTTGAGACCATGTACTTTGCGGCAGTTACTGCTTCCATGGAGATGGCCAAAGAAGAAGGTACCTATTCAACTTATGAAAACTCTCCAATCTCGAAAGGCGAATTTCAACATAACCTTTGGGGAATAAACGATGAGGAGCTGTCCGGAAGATGGGATTGGGCCAAATTGCGTAAAGAAGTCGTTAAAAATGGCGTTAGAAACTCCCTATTGGTGGCCCCAATGCCAACCGCTTCTACGTCTCAAATCTTAGGAAATAACGAATGTTTTGAGCCCTATACTTCCAATATTTATACCCGTAGGGTGTTGTCTGGTGAGTTTATCGTTGTCAACAAGCATCTGTTGGAAGATTTAGTAGAACTAGGACTTTGGAACGAGAATTTAAAGCAAGAATTAATGCGCGCCAATGGTTCTATCCAGCATATCGACGGTATACCTCAAGATATTAAGGAACTGTACAAGACGGTCTGGGAATTGAGTATGAAAGATATTATAGACATGTCTAGACAGCGTGGTTATTTCATCGACCAAAGTCAGTCCCTAAACCTGTTTATGGAGAATGCGAATTATTCCAAGCTTACCTCCATGCACTTTTATGCTTGGAAAAGCGGACTTAAGACTGGGATGTATTATTTAAGGACCAAAGCTGCTGCCGATGCCATTAAGTTTACGGTAGATAACAGTAAAAAGTCCGAACCGGTAGTTGCGGCGGCACCAGTAGCCCAAGCAGTGCCTGTACAGGCGCCAACGGCAAAAACTACAGATATGGAGGTGCAGCCATTGACGGCCGCCGAAATGAAAGAGTTAATTGCCAAGGCCAAAGAAGGTCAGGCAGACGACGATTGCCTAATGTGCGGATCTTAAATTCTCGCATTTAGCCATCATATAATATAAACCTCGAGGATTTTTCTTCGAGGTTTTTTTGTGCCGAATAGGCTGAAAAGAACAAATAAACGCTTGGAAAAAGTACGATTGTTTAGTGTGGGGCGTTCCCCTAAAGGGTCGCTCTTTCCGCTATATCTTTTTTAAACGGCCCCTGGCCCCTAAAAAAGGATGCCGCTGCAATAGCTAACGCGAATTCAGTGAACAATGATCAATTGGAGGATAGAAAAGAGAGAAGAGAAAAAAAGACTGTATAAATGTAAGGGAGTATTCGGAGAGTGAAGGTTAATTTCAATTCATAGGACCGAAGGACCAAAACATCGATTTGCATTTTGTCGTGAGGGACAGGGATTCAATGAATGCTGATCTGGGAAGTTCAAGTGAACAGTAAACAGTACCTCCCCGGCCTAATTTCGGGACTACCTATCAAAATGACTATTGCTAAATGTTATAGAAATACATTCTTGTTCAAAAGAGAAAAGGAATGGTCAGCAACCCCACTGCCCATGTGCTGCAAAAGCTTGGTGCAAGCCGCAACGGGCTAGGGGACAAGACAAAAAAAGCGCCCCATTTTCCTTTTAATTCGGAATATGGAGCGCAATTATATTATTTATAAAGGTTGGTCGAGACTATTTCTACATAAAATTATCAACTTCTTTATAGGCATTTATTACAGCCAATTCGCCTTCTTTATGAGGTCTAGAATTGCCGTGTTCCATCCCTAGAATACCGTTAAAGCCTTTGTCTTTTATAAACTTAAAGACATTGCGGTAGTTTATCTCTCCCGTGGTAGGTTCTTTACGCCCGGGATTATCGCCTATTTGTATATAGGCAATTTCGTCCCAACTGGCTTCCATATTCGGAATGAGGTTGCCTTCCTGAATCTGTTGGTGGTAGATATCGAACAAGATCTTACAGGCAGGAGAATCTACCGCCTTACAAATCTCATAGGCCTGTGGCGAATCTGTGAGGAAAAGTCCTGGGTGATCCCTAAAGTTTAAGGGTTCTAAAACCATGGTCAAGCCATGGGGTTCCAAAATGGCCGAGGCCTGTTTTAAACTTTCAATGACATTGGCCTGCTGGTAACCAGGCTGTAGCCGTAAATCTACATGGCCGGGTACAACGGTCATCCATTTCGCATTGACGCGTTTGGCAACTTCTACCGATTGGCGGATATAGTCCAGAAATTCGGCTCGTTTGTCCTTGTTTCCAGAGGCCAGGTTAGGTTCTTTCCAATAGATTTCATGGGCCACAAATACGCCCATTTCTATCCCTCTATCCTGCATGGTCTTTGCCATTTTCTCTTGTAGGGAAACGGCACGTCCGCGCATCCCATTGTCTTCAAAGGCCGTAAAACCTTGGTCGGCCATAAAGTTCAATTGATCTATGGGGTCCTTACCGGCATGTTGTTGAAACATGCCCAAATGTGGGGCATATTTTAAATTAAAGCTGTGTTTCGCCTTTCTGAGCTCTGGCATGCCATAGGCCATAGACCCTGTAAGACCTATGGCGCCGCTAGAAAGGGCGGTTTTCTGAATAAAATCGCGTCTTTTCAATGTCTTTTCCTATTAAATTGACCAGGCTTTGCCCTGGGTTAACTCATTTAAATCGCCACAGCTAATATATTCACCGGGGACCGGCAAATAGGCAAGCACATTTTCGCCAACATATTCCGAGGATTTATAGGCCCAAATAGTCAAACCTCTATGGTTATTGGCAAAAGCAAACCTAGATAGTTCATCGTCTAGTTCGGCAGCCTTACCTTCTTTAATCGCTTCCGTATAGGAGGAGATCAGTTCCATATTATTAATCTCTTCTTCCTTGGTTATTTTTAGGGCTTTGGCCAAAATCGGTTCTAGATCGGCAGGCTCTAGTTCGGCCATGGTTTCCTTTTTAGAATCTACCAGGGCTTTTTCCAAAAACTTGCCCATGCTCATTTTAAAAATAGCTTGTTGCTCCGGTTCCATCACCTCCTGGGCAAAACGGTCTATAAAGATATGTACGTTTACCTCGGTGGCGGAAGGGGTATCGGTTTTGGGCAATATGATATCTACCAAGTGGGCAAGAGCATTTCCTGCGTCTTGGCTAAGGAAGGTCGGTGTCCATGTAATGGCCTTCTCTTGTTTACAACTTTGTACCAGGCTTAATAGGGTTGGGGTTGCTACAACATACCCTAGGGTCAAGCCCATGTTTCTGAGTGCTTTTCTTCTATCCATTATAAGGTTCCTTTTTTAAGTTCTTTTGCGGCGTGGTTGGCAGCTCTTGCGGTAAAGGCCATGTAAGTAAGGGAAGGGTTTACACAACTGGCAGAAGTCATAAAAGCCCCATCGGTTACATATACATTTGGTACGGCGTGTACTTGGTTATAGCCGTTAAGTACAGATGTTTTAGGATCTCTACCCATTCGCGCGGTACCCATTTCATGGATCCCCAATCCAAGGGCACCCGGATTGTCATAGGCCTTTACGTCCCTCATTCCTGCCTTGGTAAGCATGTCTACGGCATTCTGTTTCATGTCTTCGCGCATCTTCCATTCGTTTTCCTTGAACTCCGCGTCAAAGGTTACTGTAGGCAAGCCCCAGTCGTCCAATTTGTCGTAGTCTAAGGTCATTCTGTTTTCTTGGTATGGCAACACTTCTCCAAAGCCCATCATTCCAAAGGTCCATCCCCCCGGCTTTAAGATCGCCTCTTTTAAGTCCTTGCCATACGATAGTTCTGCGACAGACTCTTCCCAATCACCTCTGCTGGCTCCCCCCTGATAGCCAAAACCACGGAGGTAATCCTTTGTATCCGAATCGCCGCCTAAATTTTTAAACCTGGGAATATAGATCCCATTGGGTTTTCTTCCTTTGTAGTACTTGTCTTCAAAGCCATCAAATTTCCCCGAAGCTCCAACACCTAAATGGTGGTCCATAATGTTTCTTCCCAATTGGTCAGAATCGTTGCCCAATCCGTTAGGAAAACGATCAGATTTGGACTGCATTAAGATAGAGGTAGAGGCAATGGCAGAAGCACATAAGAAAATAACTTTAGCTTTAAACTCAAAGGTTTCTTTGGTTACACGGTCTATTACCTTCACCCCTGTTGCCTTTTTAGTATTTGGATCGTAAATAACCTCGGTCACAATAGAATCTGGTCTAAGGGTCATGTTGCCGGTCCGTTCCGCAGCGGGCAGGGTAGAAGAAAGGCTGCTGAAGTAAGCTCCAAAAGGACAACCGCGCATACAGCGGTTTCTGTACTGGCACTTGCTTCTTCCTTCAAATTCCTTGTTGCCGGTGATATGGGCAACACGGCCCGCGGTAACGACTCTCCCGTCAAAATTTTCAGCAACTTTTTCCCGGAAATGCTGTTCCACACAGTTCAGTTCCATCATCGGCAAAAATTGGCCATCGGGCAATTGTGGCAATCCTAAGTTTTCGCCACAAACCCCTATATAGGATTCTACCTTGTCGTACCAAGGAGCAATGTCCTTATAACGAACAGGCCAGTCTACGGCAATGCCTTCTTTTTTATTGGCCTCAAAATCCATCTCGCTCCAGCGGTAGCTATGGCGCCCCCACTGTAGGGAACGGCCCCCGAGGTGGTACCCTCTCATCCAGTCAAAACGCTTGGTTTCGTTATAGGGGTGTTCTAGGTCGTTGACAAACCACTGGTTGTGTTGGGCTTTTACGGTATATCCCGTCCTTGCTTGTTTTAGTTGTTTTGCTTTTTCTTCTCTAGACAACTCGCCATTATTAGGAAAATCCCAGTCGTCCATATTCGCTGTCGTATAATCATTGATGTGGGTCACCATTCTTCCTCGTTCCAAAACCAAGGTTTTTAAGCCGTTTTCACATAATTCTTTGGCGGCCCAACCTCCGCTGATGCCCGTGCCCACTACGATTGCGTCGTAGCTCTCCTGCTCTTCGTTATAATAAAATTTGCTCATCTAGAAAATTGTTTAGTTAATAAATTTATTAAATATAGAATTAATTATCTACATTTAAACCTTATATTTCTTGATAATACAACACTATAACGTTGTAGTTGCTCATAATCGTTAAATTAATTATTACACAAAAAAATGAATCGTAAAAGTTTAAAAGTCAACGGATTTAAGGCGCTTTTGGCCTTGTTGTTAATCGGAGGAGTTTCTTGTAAAGAGGCCCCAAAAGAACAGTCTAAGGAAGTTGCTGCTGAAAAAATAGCAGACAATGCCGAAACACCTTTTTTTAAATTGTCTTTGGCCCAATGGTCCATGCATAGAATGATTTCAAGTGGCGAGGTTGATCCTTACTCCTTTGCAGAAAAAGCTAAGGAATGGGGCTTTACCGGATTGGAATATGTTAGCGGATTGTACTATAAGGAGTTAAAAGCGGCTAATTTTTCTGAGGAAGCTATGGCGGCCTTTGTAGAAAAAAGTAATGCCGAAAGTAAAAAGCACGGAATGCAAAACGTTTTGATCATGATCGATGGTCAAGGAGATCTTGCTACGCCTAATGCTGCCAAAAGAAAAGAAGCGGTAGAAAACCATTACAAATGGGTCGATGCGGCTGCTGCTATGGGATGTCATTCTATTAGAGTGAACCTTGCAGGAACAAACAAACCAGAAGAGTGGATTGCAAGTTCTGTAGATGGTCTAACGCAGTTGGCTACGTATGCCAAAGAGAAAAACATCAACATTTTGGTAGAAAACCATGGAGGTCTTTCTTCTGATGCTTCAAAATTGGCCGAAGTAATGAGCAAAGTAAATATGGATAACTGTGGTACGCTACCAGATTTCGGGAATTTCTGTGTAGAAAGAGACCAAACAGGTTGTACCAAAGAATATGATTACTACAAGGGTGTAAGCGAGTTAATGCCTTATGCTAAAGCAGTAAGTGCAAAATCGCATGATTTCGATGCCGAAGGTAACGAGGTGAAATTAGATTATGCTAAACTTCTTAAGGTCGTAAAAGACGCTGGGTATACTGGGTATATTGGAGTTGAATACGAAGGAGGAAGATTGAGTGAAGAAGAAGGTATTATAGCTACTAGAGATTTATTGGTAAAGGCCGCTAAAACTCTTAAATAAGCCTTCAGATTTTGAAGCGATATTTTTAAATCGGTTTTTTGACCCCAATTAATATTGGGGTCAAAAAACCGATTCATCTTTATAAGGACAAACAACTGGGCTAAGGTCAATGTCCTTATAAAGAACACCCAAAAGGTTATTAATTGCTATGCAAAGCGAATTAGGAGGCAAGTACAGGATTCCAATGATTTATTTATCAAAATGAAATCAATATTTTTGGAATTATGATAGATGTTGATACTTTTGATCCTAGTTCGAAAGATGCATATTGAGTTATTGATATATCCAGAATCTTAAAAGGAGATATATTAATTTTGGGGAGACATCCTTCAACGAGTGGTAGGATCCAAATAAAAAAAGTAGTAGATACACTTTTTTTATTTGGACATATTTTTAAAAACGATAAACATATCTAGAAAAGCATGAAACTAAAGATTAAAATGCAATTGTCATTTATGATGTTCCTCGAGTTTTTTATTTGGGGAGGATGGTTTGTAACCTTGGGAACATTTTTAGACAAAAACCTAAGTGCCAATGGCGGAGAAATAGGGATGGCCTTCTCTACCCAATCTTGGGGAGCCATTATAGCTCCTTTTATTATTGGATTGATAGCAGACCGTTATTTTAATGCAGAGCGCATATTAGGAGTCTTGCATCTTCTGGGAGCAGTACTAATGTATCAAATGTATACCGCCGTCGATTTTGAAAGCTTTTATCCCTATGTATTGGGGTATATGATTTTATATATGCCAACCTTGGCCTTGGTAAACTCCATTTCCTTTAACCAAATGAAAAATCCAGCCAAGGAATTTTCATTTATTAGGGTGTTCGGAACCATTGGATGGATCATAGCCGGACTGATCATTAGTTATGTTTTTCTTTGGGATTCTGAAGCATCTAGAGAGGCCGGAATGTTAAAAAACACATTCTTAATGGTGTCTATTGCTTCTTTATTGTTGGGTCTATTTAGTTTTACACTTCCTAAGACTCCTCCGGTAGTAGCAAAAGACGAAAAGGTTTCTATAGGTAGTATTCTAGGGCTAGACGCCTTAAAGCTGTTAAAGGACAGAAACTTTTTAATCTTCTTTATATCTTCTATCCTTATCTGTATTCCATTGGCATTTTATTACCAAAATGCAAATCCGTTCTTATCGGAAATAGGGGTGGATAACCCAACAGGGAAAATGACTATAGGACAGGGGTCAGAAGTGTTGTTTATGTTATTATTGCCATTCTTTTTTAAGAGATTTGGTTTTAAAAAGACCCTGATCGCAGGTATGTTGGCCTGGACGGTAAGATACCTTCTATTTGCCTATGGAAATGAAGGGGATTTGGCCTTTATGCTTATCTTGGGGATTGCATTGCACGGAATTTGTTACGATTTCTTCTTTGTTTCTGGTCAGATATATACCGATTCCAAGGCAGGGGAAAAATATAAGAGTGCAGCTCAAGGGTTAATCACCTTGGCGACCTATGGGGTAGGAATGTTGATAGGGTTCTGGATCGCAGGAAAAGTCTCCGATATTTATTTGGTGAGTCCAGGGGTTCACGATTGGGAAAATATTTGGATCTTCCCGGCTGTTTTTGCTTTCGGGGTGATGATTCTGTTCACCATATTTTTCAAAAATGTTGAAGTAGAGTATAAAGAGTAATTTAGAAAGAATAAGATTATGAGTAAAAAAATTAAATTAGGTATTTTAGGAGGAGGAGGAGACTCCCTGATCGGAGTGCTACATAGAGTGGCTTCCTTTATTAATGATAATTATCAAATTGTAGGAGCTGTTTTTAATCCGAATTTCGAGGATAATATGGCTTTTGCAAAACAAATAGACATCCCTACCGATCGTATTTATAAGGATTTTGACACCTTGATCGAAGAGGAGTTGAAGTTGCCAAAAGAAGATCGTATTCAGGTCTGTTCTGTACTAACACCCAACTTTTTGCACTTC
Source organism: Arenibacter nanhaiticus (assembly GCF_900141935.1). Lineage (GTDB taxonomy): Bacteria > Bacteroidota > Bacteroidia > Flavobacteriales > Flavobacteriaceae > Arenibacter > Arenibacter nanhaiticus. The sequence continues at coordinate 230,933 of NZ_FQYX01000001.1, forward strand.
CCAATGGTGAAAAAGTTATTGGAAAACGGGTTTAATGTTATCTGCGAAAAACCGATGACGACCACCTATGAGGAAGCCAAAATATTACAGGCTACCATGGAAAAGTCTAAGACGGTATTTGCCCTTACCCATACCTATACGGGCTACCCAATGGTACGTCAAATGAGGGAGATGGTGAAGGCCGGCGCAATAGGAAAGGTTCACAAGGTCGATGCTAGTTACTACCAAGGCTGGATAAATCCTATTATTCACGACAAAGAGAAACGTGCTTCTACTTGGAGGTTAGATCCTAAAAAAGCCGGAATCAGTTGTTGTATTGCCGATATTGGGGTACATGCCTTTAATATGATTGAGTATACTACCGGGTTAAGAATAAAATCTATCCTGGCCGATTTTAATTATGTGTACGATGACAACCCAATGGATGTTGACGGAACGGTATTGGTACGTATGGACAAACACGTAAAAGGGTTGATAAGGTCTAGCCAGATTGCTACCGGAGAAGAAAACGGTCTTTCCATTGCTATTTATGGCGATAAAGGCGGATTGCGATGGGAACAAGAAAGCCCTAACCAATTATTCGTCCTAAGTGACGATAAGCCTTTGCAAGTATACAAGCCAGGGCATGGTTATAATTCAGAATTGTCTTTGGGAGGGACCAAATTGCCTCCAGGGCATCCTGAAGGAATCTTTGATGCTATGGCCAATATCTATTTGGGCGTAGCCAGAGCTGTTCGTGGAGAAGCTTATAACGATGGTGAATTCCCTACCATGCTGGACGGTGTCCGAGGAATGGATTTCATAGAAAGCACAGTGGCTTCCAATAAACAAGGAAATGTGTGGGTAGACCTACACTAAAAGCTATACCGCTTAATTTTTAAATAAATAAGGCCGTCTGTACAGACGGCCTTATTGCATATTGGACCTATAGAGCGTTAAAATACTTTTTCGAACTCTTGGCAAACGACAATCATACTCTCCTTCGGGACTTTATTAAAGGGTTTCAATTCTTCAGAAAATCGCTCCCAAGTGGCCTTTTTCCATGCTTCTAAACTGTGATCGTCTATGGCTTCTTTTAAGGCGTAGTCCTTAGTGATGCTATAAAAAGGTTTTAACTGTACCGCAGTAGTCCTTACAATACATTGAGCCTTTCCTTCCCAATTAGTTATCACCATAAAGGATCCGATTTTTGGCAAAGACTCCTTACGGTGTTGTAGCCCTAGAAGGGAATAGGTGGTCGCTTTTTTAATTTGGTCAAGGACAAGGGCGGTACTCCTATTGGCTTCTAATTCAGTATTGCAAAAGTGTAATACTTTTGGGGGGTCTACAAAAGCGTATTGCAGGTGGGCGTCCAAAAAATCGCCCCACATATGTCTGGCCGAACTGTTTTCCATTAAGAAGATTTACATTAATTAATAATTTCTTATGTTATTTGATCCATACCATTAGCTGTTTTTTTATTTAAATTTAAGCTATCATGGTATTTCGAACTTATAAGCGGCAATGACTCTTAACTTCTATGTTCTCAATAAACAAGCAGTGGAAAAACGATGGTTTCGAGGCCGATCCGATGGTTGTTCCCGTATTCCTGTTGCTTATTCATTAGGTTATATTCTTATATTTCTATAGTAATTCCTATATTTATAACGTCTCTCCATTTGGGGGTATTTTGAAAGCTATTGATTTTAAATATAAGGTTTATTTTTTGATCTTATCAAGACAGATTTTCACATGTTCTATTCATAATACTAATGATTTAATTTTTTTGGATAGATTTCAATAATAGTGTACATATAAAATGGGATTAATTCTATAACAATATGGTCTAGGCCATGGGATGTAGTACCCCTATAGCAATACAAACGTTAATTATAACAATAAATTATATAGATGAAAACAATTAAGGGGCCTGCGGTTTTTTTAGCACAATTTGTAGACGATAAAGCACCGTTTAATTCTTTGGATGGCATTTGTAAATGGGCATCCGACTTAGGGTATAAAGGTATACAAATACCTACATGGGTCGACTATCTTATAGATTTGGACAAGGCGGCAGAAAGCCAGACGTATTGTGACGAACTAAAGGGAAAGGTAAATTCGTATGGTTTGGAAATCACGGAACTTTCTACCCACCTTCAAGGTCAATTGGTCGCGGTACACCCTGCATATGATCTAATGTTCGATAATTTTGCGCCAGATGCGGTAAAGAACAATCCAAAGGCACGTACGGAGTGGGCGGTAGAAGTGGTAAAAAAGGCAGCAACGGCCAGTAGGAGGTTGGGGATTACTGCCCACGCAACCTTTTCTGGGTCTTTGCTATGGCATACCATGCACCCTTGGCCACAACGTCCTGCAGGTTTGGTAGAAATGGGCTTCGAGGAATTGGCAAAGAGATGGTTGCCGATCTTGGATCACTTCGATAAGGAAGGTGTTGATGTCTGTTATGAAATACACCCAGGAGAAGACCTTCATGACGGGGATACCTTTGAGCGCTTTTTAGCAGCGACAGGAAACCACAAAAGGGTGAATATTTTGTACGATCCAAGTCACTTTGTATTGCAACAATTAGATTACATCACCTATATAGACCACTACCACGAATTCATTAAGTCGTTCCACGTAAAAGATTCCGAATTTAATCCAACTGGGAAAAAAGGTGCTTTTGGTGGCTATAACGACTGGAGCGATCGCGCTGGGAGATACCGCTCTTTAGGAGATGGTCAAATAGATTTTAAGACCATATTCTCTAAATTGACACAATACGGATGTGATGTTTGGGCCGTAATGGAATGGGAGTGCTGTATTAAGAGTCCGGAACAAGGCGCTAGGGAAGGGGCCAAGTTTATTCAGGACCATATTATCGAAGCAACACAAAAAACCTTTGACGATTTTGCCGGAGGGGAAATAGATAAAAATGTATTAAAGAAAATACTTGGACTTTAATTAACCTCTAACATAAGCGACATGAAAAATTTATGGATAACAGCTTTCGTAGCGATATTGACAATAGGCTGCAAAGAAAAGACAACGAACGCTCCTAAGGAGCAGCCCATGGAGAACGCCAATACAGAAATGTCAACAAAGCCCGATCAAGGAGAGTGGAAGGTTCTCTTTGATGGGACTAATTTTGACGCCTGGAAAGGGTATGGGCAAGAGGGTGTAGAAGATGCCTGGAAGATAGAAGAGGGGGCCATGGTTTTTTATCCTCCCAAGGAGCGTAAAGAAGGCGCCAATTACAACCTGGTATCCAAGGAAGAGTTTCGCAATTTTGTGTTGTCCATAGATTGGAAAATATCCGAAGGAGGTAACAGTGGTGTTTTTTGGGGTGTTAGGGAAATACCTAGCCTTTCCGAAGCCTACCAGTCCGGTCCGGAGATTCAGGTGCTGGATAACGAAAAACATCCAGATGCCAAAAACGGGACTACCCACCAAGCAGGTGCGCTTTACGATATGATAGCCCCTAGTAAGGACGTAACAAACCCGGTAGGAGAGTGGAATACCTTTGTGATAACGGTAAACCACAATGCCAACCAGGGAAGCGTGGTGCTTAACGGTGAAGTTATCGTAGAATTCCCGGTAAATGGGGAGCCATGGAATGAAATGGTAGAGAAATCTAAATTCAAAGGCTGGGAGCATTTCGGGAAATATGCCACCGGAAAAATAGGGCTACAAGACCATGGGGATATAGTTTCTTTTAAAAATATTAAAATAAAAAGTCTATAAACTGTATTGACCTCTAATAAAAAATAATGAAACAAATCTATTTTATTGCCTGTGCCTTAGTCGTTTTTTCTTGTAAGGAAAAGGAGTATAAAGCAGCTGGCAACGCCAAGGAATTGGCCGAAGCTGTCCATACCGATAAAGAGCATAAGGGCGAAGAACCCACGACTCCTGAAGGGACTGAATTTTATGAGCCGGTTCCGCCGAAGGTGCAGCCAGGAGCCAAAATTAACGAAGCCCCAAGCGATGCTATTGTACTTTTTAATGGGGAAAGCCTAGATCAGTGGGTAAGTGCCAAAGATGGTAGCTCGGCCAAGTGGCACCTAAATAAGGACGGAAGTATGACCGTGAACGATAAATCCGGCGATATACAGACGAAACAAGAATTTGGTAGCGTACAATTGCATGTCGAATGGAAATCTCCGGCAGACATTCAAGGTGAAAAGCAAAGTAGGGCCAATAGCGGGGTGTTTTTACAAGGCTTGTACGAAGTACAGATATTAGACAACAACAATAACGATACCTATGTAAACGGGCAGGTAGGGGCTATCTATAAGCAGCATGTGCCTTTAGCGATGGCATCGGTCCCTAGTGGCGAATGGAATACCTATGATATTATTTATCACGCCCCAGAGTTTAATGCGGAAGGTGAAAAAATAAAATCGGGAACCCTTACACTTCTACATAACGGTGTCTTGGTACAAGACCATGTAGAAATTAAAGGAACTACCCCATATATTGGATGGCCTAAAAATCCACCGCACGGCAAGGGTCCCATTAAATTGCAAGACCATGGTGATAATAGCCGTGTAAGCTATCGCAATATTTGGGTAAGGGAATTATAAGTTCCAAAGGTCTATTGCTAGAAACCATACGCCCTACTGTTTGTTTTTTTTAGATAATTTTGAAGTGTTTTTTAAAATTCGGGATCAAAAAAAATCTCCTTTTAGGTTATAGTACAGTAGGGCGTGTGGCAACTAGTAAGAATAAGAATGTTCGATTTTAAAAGTCTTCCAAAGCGCTTAACTTTAAAAACAACATAGCTGCCGATCATAGGGGCGGTAGGTCTTCTATAAGGAGGCTTGGCAAAGGGGCATTATCTTTTATGTTAGTTTGGAAAATATTGAAACTCAAGAACCCCAATAGAAAAGTCCGGAAATGCCCGAAAAACAAGCCGAAGATCTCTAAAGGGAGATATTTTACTTTTTTAGCCCTGATCCTTAAAAGTACAAAACCCTATTTTTATGTACCTTTGCCAAAATTTAAAGCAATTTTATGATTCAATCCATGACGGGTTTTGGAAAGCATGTAATACAACTTTCCACGAAGAAAATTACCATAGAGATTAAATCCCTTAATAGTAAAAGTCTCGATTTAAATGCCCGAATTCCATCGGCCTATAGAGAAAAGGAATTGGAATTACGCAGGACTATTGCGAATTCTTTGGAAAGGGGAAAAATAGATTTTGGACTGTATATTGAAAACACTGGAGGAGAAACTTCCTCTTTTGTCAATGAAGGAGTGGTACGCCAATATATGCAGCAATTAGGGAATATAGTACCTGGTAACGAAATGGGCTTGTTAGAAATTGCCATGCGTATGCCCGATACCATGAAAACCGAACGTGAAGACATCAATCCAGAGGAATACCTGGTGATTAAGGATACCTTGAGCAAGGCCTTGGAAGAAATAAATACCTTTAGAACGGAGGAAGGGAAAGTCTTGGAAGCGGACTTTTTAGCGAGGCTGGCAACATTAAACGACTTATTAGGACAAGTCGCAGCAATGGATCCAGATAGGCTTTTAACCGTTAGGGAGCGTTTGGAAAAGGCGGTATCAGATTTAAAAACAGAATTGGATGCCAACCGATTTGAGCAAGAGCTGATTTATTATTTGGAAAAATACGATATAACCGAAGAGAAGGTCCGTTTAAAAAATCACTTGGATTATTTTGGGAGTACCTTAAAGTCTGACGATTCTAACGGAAAGAAACTAGGGTTTATCAGTCAGGAAATCGGAAGGGAAATCAATACAATAGGATCAAAGGCCAACTTTGCGCCTATGCAGCAATTGGTGGTACAGATGAAAGACGAATTGGAAAAGATTAAGGAACAAATGTTGAATGTATTGTAATGGCAGGAGGTAAATTAATAATTTTTTCTGCCCCTTCTGGCAGTGGAAAAACAACCATAGTAAAGCATTTATTATCAAAGCCAGAGCTTAATTTGGCCTTTTCAATTTCGGCTACTTCCCGTCCTAGAAGAGGGAAAGAAAAGCACGGGGAACATTATTACTATATGTCCTTGTCCGAGTTTAAAAACCATATTAAGAACGATGACTTTTTAGAATGGGAAGAGGTATATCGCGATAATTTTTACGGTACCCTAAAAAGTGAGGTAGAACGTCTCTGGGCCGAAGGCAAGAATGTTATTTTTGATATAGACGTGGTCGGAGGATTGCGGATAAAAAAAACATTTCCTGACCAAACCTTGGCTGTTTTTGTAAAGCCGCCGAGTATTGACGAACTTAAGATCCGTTTAAAAAAGCGCAGTACCGAATCTGAGGATAAAATAAACATGCGTATTGCCAAGGCATCGGTTGAATTGGCTACCGCACCACAGTTCGATAGCATTATAAAAAATTACGATTTAGACACTGCCCTTGAGGAGGCCCATACGTTGGTGGCTGACTTTTTGGGTGTAGAAAAAAAATAATAATATATCGGTCCTTCCCCCAACAGTATATTGCGGGGAATGGCCGATATTTGGTTTTAGCCGAATAAAGCGCGGTACAATTTCTATATGAAGAAAAAAATAGGACTCTACTTCGGGACATTTAACCCCATCCATGTGGGACATTTGATCATTGCCAATCACATGGTGGAGTTTTCAGATCTGGAGGAGGTCTGGTTTGTGGTAACGCCTCATAATCCGTTTAAGAAGAAAAGTACTTTATTAGACGACTATCATCGTTATGATATGGTGTACGAGGCTACCAAGGAATATCCTAAGTTAAAACCGAGTAATATTGAGTTTAAGCTACCGCAGCCCAATTATACTATCAATACCTTGGTGCATTTGGAGGAAAAATATCCTAACAAATACGACTTTGCACTCATCATGGGGAGGGATAATTTAAAGAGCCTTCACAAGTGGAAGAATTATGAGGTCATTTTGGAGAATTATAGTATTTATGTGTATCCAAGAATAACCGAAGTCGAGAATATTGCTGTCCTAAAAAACCATCCAAAAATCGTAGAGGTCGATGCCCCTATCATGGAAATTTCATCGACGTTTATCCGCAAACAAATCAAGGCCGGTAAAAATATCAAACCTTTATTACCTTTAACTGTTTGGGAGTATTTGGATAAAATGAATTTTTATCGCTAGTTAGGCAATTCTAGGATTCCTTAAACTTTGTACCGGTATCTAAAAGAGCACCTTCAATAGGCGCGCAGTAGATTTGGTTTAGTTCCTTTCTAAGGGTTGCTGCTGCCTTTTAGGTAAGGCTGCTTCATTCCTCTTATCTAATATTGAATAGCTGGCTGTAGCGTACTGCGTACAGAGCCTTTCTGTGTCGTTTTTAGTTTTTATGGAACTGATGTAGGCTTGTTTGGTTAAGCAATCTTAAAACCGATGTAAAGGGCAAAACAACACCCTGATTGAGTCATAGAGTCGACTGTTCCTAAGTGGAAGAGGTTTGTCGTTGCATAGAAGGCAAAAAAAATACCGTAGCGAAGGCTACGGTATTTTTGGAAAGCTTTTTAATTAAGGCTCTATGGTTGCTGGTTTTACAGAACTGTCGTGTTCTTGGTAGTACAGCTCCAATAAGTTCATAGTAGCATTTATAAAATCCTTTGTTTCTAATAAAAAGGTAAAGTATAAGGTGGTATTTTTTGGACTGGATTCTTCCGTACGTGTCCTAGCCACCTGCTTTTCTATTTTAGAGGAAACAAGGTCTAATAACTCTTGTTTGCTAGCCAATATAGAACCAATATTCTCAAAGGAACGAGTTTCGAAAGTGTGTTTGGTCTCACTTAACAAGGTATCTAGTTTTAGGTCTATCTCCTTAAGTTCCTTAATTTGGTTGTACTTTAATTTTTTGTGATTGTTGTGAATATGCTTGTGGCTTATCTTGGTCAAATATTCCAAAGATTGGGCCATATCCTGGAGGTATCCCAATATATTGATGTAGAAATTACTGGCGCCAACACTGGCATCGTCCAGGTTTTTGATAAAGTAAAAAATATGATCCCTTAATTCATCTACTTCATCAGAAAGTTTAACAACGCCTTTTTTGTTCTTTTTCAACATATCCAAATCTTGTTTGGCAAGACCATCAATGGTATTGGTGAAAATCTTGTTACTTCGTTTGGCAACGTTAGAGATGTTGTTGGCACTTTCTTCGATAACGCCCTGTATAGAACTGCTTTCTGCCTTTCTAAGGCTGTCTTCGGCTCTTATTTCTTTAGATTTTTTATTGTGGGAGATATAGTTTCTCACCAATAAAAATACCGCTATCAATAATAAGATAGCCAACATAGAAGGCACATGGATATTTAATAGGTAAACGATTACTGCCGCAGAAATAAAGGCGATAAAGGCTGTAAAAAACCAACCTCCAATTACATTTAATACTCCAGCCACCCTGTAAACGGCACTTTCCGCACCCCAGGCCCTATCGGCCAAGGACGTACCCATCGCAACCATAAAGGTAACGTAGGTTGTAGACAATGGTAATTTATAAGAGGTCGCAATAGAGATCAAAACCCCGGCAACCATAAGGTTTACCGCTGCCCTTACCATATCAAAAGCCGGCAGTTCATAGGTTTTGTCCTTCGATAAGGCGATGACCGGTTTTTGAAAATTCAAATCGATTTTTTTCTGTAATGAATTTGGGATAAGGGCGTTTGCCCCAGCAGACAGTAACATGGCGGTCCTTACGATGCCACGTGATAGGAAATTGGGCTGAAAACGCTCTTTAGACTCCCCTTCCCTGGAAAGGTTTATTTCGGTTTCTGCTACGTAACGTGCCTTTTTGGAAAACCATAAGGTGATAACCATGATCATTCCGGCAACAAATAACAATACCGTAGGCGTAGGAACTTTTTTAGCCAATATGTTCATGCTGAATTCCGTCGCAGGGATACCAGAGGCACTCCATGCTTCAAAAGACTGCCAAGCGGCGATCGGAACACCGATAAAGTTTACCAAGTCGTTCCCCGCAAAGGCCAAGGCCAAGGCAAAGGTACCAGCGACAATGATAAGTTTGTAGATATCGTATTTTAAAACGGAAGAGACAATGTAAGAAATTGCAGAACAAACAACAAGACTTCCAACGATGATCACTTTGGTGCTGTGTTGAATAAAGTATAACACATCTTCACTGACAAAGGTGGCTCCTTTTAAACCTTTGATCAATATAAAATAAGTGATGGCGGTTAAAGCAGCCCCTCCAAATAGGGCGCCCACCCATTTCGGTTTTTTTCTAAAATCGAAAGAAAGCAATAAACGGGAAAAATATTGGACCAAGGCCCCTATGGTAAAGGCAATGACCACCGAGAGCAAAATACCCAATATAATTTCTGTGGCCTTGGAAGTGTTAATATGGTTGTAAACATCCATATAGTCGCCCGTTGTATTGGCAACTTTTATAAAGGCCATTGCAACGGCAGCTCCCAAAAGTTCAAAAACGATCGATACCGTCGTAGAGGTAGGCATCCCTATGGTATTGAAAAAATCCAGGAGAAGAATGTCGGTGATCATGACCGCCATAAAGATAATCATAATCTCACTGAACATAAATTCACTCGGATTAAAGATCCCTTTTCTGGCAACCTCCATCATTCCGCTCGAAAATATGGCACCTATGGCAATTCCCAAGCTGGCAACGATCATGATGGTCCTAAAAGAAATCGCCTTGGAACCAATGGCAGAATTCAGGAAATTAACGGCATCATTACTAACGCCTACTACCAAATCTGCCGCTGCCAAAAAGACAAGGGCAATAATCATTAAGAAATATATATTATCCATAACTATTTGTTAAAAAGCAACGGTGCAAACCTAATTAAAACCTAACAATCTTGGATATTAATTTGGTAATAATTTATAAAAAAATAGAGAGTGACAATACATTACACAACAAGGGAATGGCCTTTGTTCCTATTTTTTTTTCTTGTGCTTTACTACTTCGGCTTCTATATAAAAAATAATTTCCTCGGCAATATTTTTAAGCAGATCGCCTACCCTTTCCATTTTTTTTACTACCGAGAATAAAATCAAGGATTGTTTAATAACGGCGATATCCTTTTTTATTTCTTCTTCGATAATTCCAAAGGAGTCTCTGTTGATCTGATCTAGGATCTTATCCTTTTTAAAGACCTTTCTGGCCAGGCTTACGTCTTTCTCCTCATAGGCGGTCGTAATATAGTTGAACATCTCCATGATGGTGCTGTACATTTTTTCGAATTGTAAGACCTGGAATAATTCGGGTTTAATTTTCTCGTCCATATCGTCTACATAGCGCGAAATACTATAAGCATGGTCAGCGATACGTTCTAGGTCGAAATTAATTTTCCTGATGGCCATGACAAAGCGTAGGTCTATGGCTACGGGATTGTACAGGGCCAAGAATTTTTCACAATCTTCCTCTATCTTTAGATCTAGGGCGTTAACACGGGCTTCTTTAGTGATGACTTCCTCTGCCAGATCGCTATCGTGCTCCATAAAGGCTTCCTTTGCCTTTTCCATTTGGGATTTGCAAAGAGTAAGCATTTTAAAACCAGCTTGGTTTATAACGTCTCGTTGGTGGGTTGCATTTGCCATATACAAATTGTTTATCCGAACCTACCGGTAATGTAGTTTTCGGTTTGTTTTTTTTCTGGGTTAGTAAAGATATTCTTTGTTTTATTAAATTCTATGAGTTCCCCCAGGTAGAAAAAGGCAGTATAATCACTGATTCTACTGGCTTGTTGCATATTATGGGTAACAATAACAATGGTATATTTCTGTTTTAGCTGAAAGATAAGTTCTTCAATTTTTGCCGTAGAAATAGGGTCTAATGCAGAGGTAGGTTCGTCCATTAAAATAATGGAAGGTTCTACCGCCAAGGTCCTTGCAATGCACAAACGTTGTTGTTGTCCTCCTGAAAGGGCCAGTCCCGATTTTTTTAAATCGTCCTTAACTTCCTCCCATAATCCTACTTGTTTCAAAGAAGAAATTACACGGTCATTGATCAACTGTTTGTCCTTGATGCCTTGTATTTTGAGGCCATAGGCAACATTGTCGAATATTGATTTTGGAAAGGGGTTCGGTTTTTGAAAAACCATTCCTACCTCCTTGCGCAACTCTTCGACATTCACATTTTTCTTGTAAATGTTTTGTCCGTTGATCTTAATTTTTCCTTCTAGAGAAAATCCGTCTACATAATCGTTCATCCTATTGAATAGGCGAAGGAAAGTAGATTTTCCACATCCCGATGGGCCAATAAAAGCAGTTACTGTATTTGGTTTAATACTCATGCTAATGCCTTTGATGGCATTAAACTCTTCGTACCAAACCTTAATATTTTTGGTTTCTATTTTCGGGGTCTTTTTAAGGCTAGTATCGACAATGCTATCTAGTACTACACCTTTTTTCTTTGGATTCTCCATAGTTATTTCCATTTCTTTTGCCATTTATTTCTAAAGTATACCGCTATACCGTTCATTATAAAAGTGATGCCCAATAATATGATAATCGCAGCGGCGGCGTTTTCTATAAATCCTGCTTGTGGCCTAGAGATCCAATTGAATATTTGGATGGGCATGACCGAAAATTCATCCATGGGGCTTTGAGGGACAAAGGGCACATAGGCCAAAGCTCCTACGACTATTAAAGGGGCTGTCTCTCCCACAGCTCTGGAAAGGGCCAGGATGACCCCGGTAAGGATTCCTCCTCCCGAAGCGGGAAGAATTTGGTGCCAGATAGTTTGCCATTTTGAGGCTCCCAAGGCAAAGGAAGCATCTTTAATAGATTGTGGCACCGCTTTAATAGCTTCTCTTGTCGATACGATTACGATAGGAAGTATCAGCAGGGACAAGGTTAAACTACCTGCTAGGACACTAGCTCCCAAATTCATGATTCTTACAAATACTTCCAATCCCAGAAGCCCGTATATGATAGATGGGACACCGGCTAAATTAGAGATGTTGATTTCTAACAATCCGGCCAGTTTGTTATTCTTAGCGTATTCTTCCAAATAAATACCAGCCGCAACGCCAACCGGAAAAGCTATGATGGTGGTAAGGGCTAAAATCCATATACTCCCCATTAAGGCAGTATAAATACCGGAGTTTTCGGCCTTTCGAGAGGGAAGATCGGTAATAAAGTCCCAATCGATTCTACGAATACCATCAATAAGAATGTCACCAATAAAAATGGTCAACAACACCAATCCTATAACGGTACAGAATATACCCCAAAATTTGAAAACCTGGTCTTTCCACCTATTTTTTTGAATGTTATTCATATTTCTCCTGGTATTTTTTTCTGATTCTATAACTCAATGTGTTCAACAAGAAGGTAAACGTAAACAAGGTGATCCCTGCTGCAAATATGGTTCTGTATTCTAGGGATCCGTGCTGTACATCCCCTAGGCTTACCTGTACAATGTAGGCGGTAATTGTCTCTACCGGTACTGTAGGGTCTAGGGTTAGTCTTGGTTGTTGGCCGGCCGCTATCGCTACAATCATGGTTTCCCCAATAGCTCTTGAAATAGCCAAAATTATGGAGACGATGATCCCGGAGGAGGCCGCAGGGACAATGACCTTAAAGGCGGTCTGTAATTTTGTAGCCCCCATACCATAAGAAGCTTCACGAAGGGAAGCAGGAACGGCATGTAAGGCATCCTCACTAATAGAAGATATATAAGGAATAATCATGATCCCCATCACTATCCCGGCAGAAAGAGAGTTAAAGCCGGCAAGATCGGGAAAGAATCCTTGTAAAAAAGGCGTTACTACGACCAAGGCAAAGAAACCATAAACTACGGTAGGGATAGAGGCCAATAGCTCTAATAAGGGTTTAACGGCTTTTCTAAAAGCTTTAGGGGCGTATTCGCTTAAGTAAATACTTATGGTCAACCCAATAGGCAAGGCCACGGATATCGCAATAAAAGAAGTGAGCAAGGTTCCAGAGAGCAGGGGCAATATCCCAAAGTGTTTCTCGGTAAACAATGGAGTCCATTGGGTATCGGTTAAAAAATCGAAAATGGAAACCTCACTGAAGAATTGAATGGCTTCAATAGAAAGTACCAATATAATGCCCAGAGTTACGGCAATGGTTATTAAGGCGCTTGTCATAAGCGTTTTCTCAATAATAAGCTCTTTTATTTTGCGCATGGAAGCAGGTTTAAAAAAAGAAAATCAGGAGCAGGATAACTCCTGATTTTCGAAATAAATCTGGATTTTATTGATTGTCGGCAACAAAAGATTTAAAACTTTCTTTTTGTTGTGTGTACTTTTCCTCTGGTAGTGGAATGTATCCTACATCTGTTGCCAATTCTCCTGCAGTTTCCAAATAGAAGTTTACAAACTCAACCACTTCAGGCGATTTTACAGAAGTACTGTTAACGTATACAAACAGGGGTCTAGACAAAGGAGAATAGGTGCCGTTCTTAACAGTTTCTATGCTCGGTTTTACGACCTCGGTCCCATTATGAACCCCTATTAGGGATAATTTATCCTTGTTTTCGGAATAGTAAGCCAATCCAAAGAAACCAAGGGAATATTTATCGCCAGAAATACCTTGTACCAAAACATGGTCGTCTTCACTGGCCGTAAAGTCACCTCTACTAGAACCGCTTTTTCCAACAACGGCTTCCGTGAAATAGTCATAAGTTCCGGAAGCAACACCAGGACCGTACAAATGTATTTCTTCGTCAGGCCACTCTGGACGGATCTGATTCCATTTCATGATGGTTCCCTGTGCTGCAGGCTCCCATATTTTCTTTAATTCTTCAATTGTAAAGCTGTCTACCCAAGTGTTTTCCGGGTTTACCAATACTGCCAAACCATCATAGGCTACTTCTAACTCTAGGTAATTGATGTTATTTTCTTTACAAATGGCAATTTCTTTGTCCTTAATAGGACGCGAAGCATTGGAAATATTGGTTTCTCCTCTAGAAAACTTTTGGAATCCACCTCCAGTACCAGACACTCCTATGGTAACCTTTACATCGGGCTGTACATTTCTAAATTCCTCGGCAACAGCTTCTGACACAGGGAATACGGTACTGGAACCATCTATTTTAATGGTGCCATTCAATGCCTGGGCATCTCCTTTTTTCTCATTCTTACTTCCGCAGGCACCTAAGGTCAAGGCCAGGGATAGGATACAAACAACTTTTTTCATGTTATCTTTTGGATTTATATTGTATAAATAATTTTTAAAATTAGATACTTTAAAGTCGGGCCGGGTTAACTGAAGGTTAAGAAGCTATGGACCTTAAGTAATTGGTTGTAAATTATTGTTTAGAAATGAATATCCATTTGAAGGCGGAACATAAGTTCGTCCTTGCCGGCATCTAGGGATAAGTAACTTATATCTGACTGAACCTTTAATTTATGCCCAGCAATGTATTTTGACAAGCCTAGGGTGTATTGGTTTTCCGGTGCTTTTCCGGTAATATCCTGATCTAGGGTAATATTGGTATATCTTCCAGAAACCTCCCAGTTTTTCTTAAATAGATAGCCTGTTTGTAGGTTTAATCCGCTTCCTACCTGTACTTTATCACCCGTTAGGGTACCGTCAGAATTTTTAGCCAAGGGATCTTTGGCATCTCTATGTGCGTATTCGCCCATAAATGAAAAGCCATTATATTTAAACATAGCATCTAAAAAGAAGGTGCTGATGTTAGTGGAGTAAAATCCGCTTTCATCGTCAATGGTCATATAAGAACCTTGGTTACTTCTGTTTTTTACGGCATCTTGGTTAAAGTCGTAGGTTGCTCCTATCATTAGTTTTGGCGATGGTTCCCTTTGTAAATCTCCTCCTTGGTAATCTCCCTTAAAGGTTCCAAAAGGTAAAAGCTCTAGTCTTGAGGTGTATTGGTAGCCACCTAAATTGGCAGAAGTAATGTTTCGGCCTTCACCTTGAGAAATCGCAAATTTTTCGCGAATGACAAAGTTATCGCTTACATCGATCTGGTGTCTTAACTGAATCCCAATATCCCTGTCCAAGTTGAACCTGCTATTTAATAGGGAACGGTCTACCATTTGTAGGTTGGCAGAAGATACTACACGCTCTAAATTCCCTGGAAGTTTGGTTTGTCCTACCCAAAGGTCAAAATTCTCGTAGAAGTTCCATTTGGCAACGGCATCTAAAATATATCTTGGCGCATTGCTGGTGAATTCCGAAGCTCCGGATATATCTCTATTCGATAGGCCTAACTCTACTTTATATCTTAATTTTGGAGAGTAGGCGAACCCTTCAAATTTTAACCTCGATCTGCGGATCATAAAACGAGTCTCGGGATCAACAAGGTCGTTGTTGTTTCCTTCTTCCCAATTGGCGATGCCTAGAATTTGCATTCTAAAGCCAATCTTCATACTAAAAGTACTGTCTTTTCCAACCAAATTAAATAACCCTTTTCCAAAAGCAGGAGCATTGCTGTCCTGGGCAAAGGATGTCGAAATAGCAAATAATAAAGTGATTACTAGGATCTTAATTTTCATTTTTATTAGTTTTTGTCGCTGCAAAGAACTAACAGTAATGTTAACTTAAGGTTAACTGAAAAACAATTTTACTTTAAGTAAAAAAGCTACCTTGGCCAGAGGTAGCTTTATTGATCTCCAATAATTTAGTCGACAAAAACTAATAATTTAAGGAAAATCAGCTTTGTCTTAAGACGTGTGCTAAATTCGCCTTTATTGTTAATGTTGATGTAAACTCAATATTAATTTAATATTAAGCTTGCTGCTTTCCCAATAAAAAGGGAATTTATAGGTCTAGTTTTAATTATGTAGAAAAGTGCCAATCGTGTATATTGCATGTATTAATAAGCAGTTATGAATTGGGAACAACTACTATCGCTAAAACGATTTGGAGACAGACATAAAAGGATTAGAAAGGAACAGGACGAAACCCGTTTGGGCTTTGAGGTCGATTATGACCGAGTCATATTTTCTTCGGCCTTTAGAAGTTTACAAGATAAGACACAGGTGATACCGCTTTCGAAAACCGATTTTGTACACACCCGTTTAACCCATAGTTTAGAAGTTTCTGTCGTTGGGAGGAGTCTTGGAAGGATCGCGGGCCGGAAAATATTGGAGAAGCATCCTTATTTACGGGAGATACACGGATATCAATTTAACGATTTTGGGGCTATCGTTGCCGCGGCGGCTTTGGCACACGATATTGGGAACCCACCCTTTGGACATAGCGGCGAAAAGGCAATAGGGGAATATTTTAAGACGGGGAAGGGGCAGCAATATGCGGCGGTATTATCGGAAAAAGAATTTCAGGACATCGCCGATTTTGAGGGGAATGCCAATGGTTTTAAACTATTGTCGGAATCGCGCACCGGGGTAGCGGGCGGACTAAGGCTTAGTTATGCCACCTTGGGGGCTTTTATGAAGTATCCCAAAGAATCCCTGCCTATAAAACCTACCAAACACATTGCCGATAAAAAGTTTGGGTTTTTTCAGTCTGATGTGGCTTCTTTTGAAGAAATAGCCAAGGAATTGGGACTTATTCAGACTAGAAGTGGCAAGGATATCGGCTATTGCAGACACCCCTTGACCTTTTTGGTAGAAGCAGCAGACGATATTTGTTATACCATCATAGATTTTGAGGATGGTATTAACCTAGGACTTATTTCCGAGGACTACGCCTTGGAATACCTAATAAAATTGGTGAAAGACTCCATTAATATCCAGAAATACCACGAGTTGGTGTATCGGGAAGATAGGATAAGCTATTTAAGGGCCTTGGCCATTAATACTTTAATTTCGGATGCTATCGATGTTTTTGTGGCTCATGAAGAAGCAATATTAAAGGGAGAATTTACGGTGTCCTTGTTAGAAAAGAGCAAATTTAAGGCTCAAATAAACGACATCATTGACCTCAGTGTACGAAAGATCTATGAATCGCAAGAAGTGATCGAAAAGGAAATTGCGGGCTATAAAATTATATCCGATATTCTAGATGTGTATACGACCGCCTTGATTAGGGACCGGGAAGGAAACAGTTCTAATTACGATCAGCTGATGATAGCTACCCTGCCTGAATTTTACAGGCAGAGCGATACCTCTGTATATAAGATCTTATTAAATACTTGTTGCTATGTTGCTAGTTTATCGGATAGTGCTGCCGTACATATTCACAATAAAATTATGGGTAAAACACTCTAGTTCAATTTAGAAATTATAGGAGATACCTACCGCAAAGAGTTGCTTAAACTGAATTTTAGGGACCCCTTCACTTATAATGGAACCATCTTCGGCCTTTACAGGATCCATCAAAATATCATCATCATATAAGATATGGGTGCCTAATTTTGTGCTCACATATTTATTGACTTTAAGGTCAAGGTTCAGTTCCCAGTCGAGATCAATATTTCCAAAGCTTTTCAGGTAATCGGAATATAAACTGGCCCTGCTCCTTAACTTTACATTCTCAGAGATCTTAGATTCCCATGTATTGGTAACGAGGAACCCAAATTCCATGAGCACATTTTCACCGTCGGTTATTTTATTGCCATCGGCATCATATTGTGCTTTTTTTGCTCCAAAGGCACCTTTATCTGCCAAATCTTGATCTAATATAAAGGTTGCTTTTTGTGTAAAAGGGGAAATGTATAAGTTTAGTTTTTTCCCTTCAGGAATAAAGGAGGTTCCGGCTCCAATAAATCCATACCCAGGGGCCATAAACCTGGAAATAGGAGTTTTTCTATTGGGATATTTAAAACCTTTTGAAAATTGGGTGTTAAAGTTCGCCCGAACCGAGTAGTACCAGTTACTGATGGTGTCTCTTCGGTATGCAAAGGTCGATGAAATACGGATCGCATCATCTGTCTTTCGCAGCTTTTCATTTTCTTGGGAGTTTATGCCATACCTGAGTTCTAGGTCATTATCCCATTTTATATATCTAAATTTATAATTTCGGACAAATTTGATGTTGGCCAAGGCCGAAACGGAATTGTTACCCCCTGCATTCCAATTGATAAAGGCTACTTCACTTAGATTTATTCCTAATTTATTTTCTTTTTCCCAAAAAGACGGAATCCTAAATCGTTTGTATTGTTCGTCTAAGGGCTTTGTTCTTTTAAAAGAAATTACGGGGTTCGTAAGGTTGGCGCCTCTAGGGATATTTTTAATCTTATCCTGAAAGGTCCTAATGACAATAGTATCGACAACGCGCATGCTATCGATCTGCATGGAATCTAAATACTGAAAAGGCATTATGGAATCTATCGCCGGAGCAGGTCTTAGCGAGTCTATAGTAGGGGTAGGCCTAAGAGAATCAATCTCCCGAGCAAGTCTTATCGAGTCTACAGTAGCGCTGGTTCTAAGAGAATCTATCACCGGAGCGGGCCTCAGAGAGTCTATCGCCGGAGCGGGCGGAATAGTGTCCTGTGCATTAAGTTGGTTAAAACAAAGTATTAAAAAGGCAATGAAAGTTATTTTACTACGCATGTTAATCTGTGTTCAAAATAGAATTAATGTAATTATTAAGGCTCAACATATCAATTTCAGTAAGCGATTGAAGCTCTTCAACGGTACCGTGTTCTATAAATAAATCTTCTATTCCAAAGATTTTGATTGGTTTTCTTATCCCAATTTCATTGGAAAACTCTAGGACGGCACTGCCGAATCCACCAGCTTTACAACCGTCTTCAATGGTTATAATATGGGTATAGGTTTCCAGGATACTTGTCAGCATTTTGGCGTCCAAAGGTTTTATAAACCGCATATTATAATGACCAATTTTACTAGCATCTTTTCGAGCTTCCAGTAATTGGGTGACCATATTACCAATATGGCCGATGGAAAGAACAGCAATTTCCGTACCTTTTTTTAATTCTTGAGCGATTCCTATGGGAATTGCTTTAAATTTCTGCTTCCAATCGATGGTTACTCCCCTTCCTCTAGGGTATCTGATGGCAATAGGGTGCTGTAATCCCAATTGGGCCGTATACATTATATTGCGCAATTCTACTTCGTTCATTGGTGCAAAAATAACCAGATTCGGAATACATCTTAGATAAGCAATATCGTAAAGTCCGTGATGGGTAGCCCCATCCTGACCTACTAGGCCGGCACGATCCAAACAAAAAACCACCGCTAGGTTTTGCAGTGCCACATCGTGAATTATTTGATCGTAGGCCCTTTGTAAAAAGGTTGAATAGATATTGCAAAAGGGCACTAAACCTTCAGCAGCCATCCCGGCGGCCATGGTAACGGCGTGTTGTTCGGCAATGCCAACATCGAAGGCCCTTTCTGGAATTTGTTCCATCATAAACTTTAAGGAACTACCGGTAGGCATAGCAGGGGTAATACCCACGATACGTCGATTTTCCTTGGCGAGTTCTACGAGCGATAGACCAAAAACGTCCTGGTATTTGGGCGGTTCAACTCGACTTGATTTTGGCAAAAGATCGCCGGTTAGTTTATCGAATTTCCCTGGGGCGTGATATACGACCTGATTTTCCTCGGCCTTTTTCAATCCCTTGCCCTTGGTGGTAATAATATGTAAGAACTTTGGGCCTTGAATGGTTTTTAACCTTTCTAGTTCCTGTATAAGCCCCGGTAAATCATGTCCGTCTATAGGACCTGAATAGTTGAAATTTAGGGCCTCGAATATATTTTCTTGTCGTGCCGTGCCTTTTTTTACGTTCGTCAAATATTTTTTTAAAGCTCCCACACTTGGATCAATGCCAATGGCATTATCGTTAAGAATAATTAATACATTGGCTGTTGTTACCCCTGCATGGTTAAGGCCTTCGAAGGCCATACCGCTAGCAATAGAGGCATCCCCGATGACGGCAATATGTTGGCGTTCCTTTTCTCCCTTTAATGCAGATGCCAAGGCCATTCCTAGAATAGCAGAAATTGAAGTAGAGCTATGTCCGGTTCCGAAATCGTCATAGGGACTTTCGCTGCGGTTTGGAAATCCGCTAATTCCTCCTTTTTGTCTGTTGGTATGGAAAATATCCTTTCGACCAGTCAAAATTTTATGTCCATAGGCTTGGTGGCCCACATCCCAGATAAGTTTGTCATTGGGCGTATCAAAGACATAGTGTAGGGCTATAGTCAGTTCTACGACTCCTAAACTAGCGCCTAAGTGACCTTCTTTAGTAGCCACGATATCGATAATAAACTCCCTTAACTCTTGGGCGAGTTGATGGAGTTCGGCAAGTTTTAATTGACGAAGCTCAAGAGGACTATGTATATGTTGAAGGAGACCTGTAGGCATGAAAAAAAATTAAAGCACAAAACTACGGTATTTACGGATTCAATTTAGAATTCCTTAGGGTATCCTTAACGGTTTTTAGTAATATTTGTTGAAGGTGAGGACAGGAGAGCCCAATTTTTTTTTGCTCATAGGCCATTATTGTTTACTATTGTATCTAAACTTTTTAGGATGATAACACCCTTTGATGACGCCTATTTTATGAAGAAGGCCTTGCAAGAAGCCGAAATTGCCTTTGAAAAGGGAGAGGTTCCGGTAGGGGCAGTGATTGTGGTAGAGGACAGGATTATTGCCCGAGCGCACAACCTTACCGAACAATTAAACGATGTTACTGCCCATGCAGAAATGCAGGCTATTACGGCTGCGGCCAACTTTTTAGGAGGG
The DNA here is from genome assembly GCF_900141935.1 of Arenibacter nanhaiticus. Classification (GTDB taxonomy): domain Bacteria; phylum Bacteroidota; class Bacteroidia; order Flavobacteriales; family Flavobacteriaceae; genus Arenibacter; species Arenibacter nanhaiticus. Next base: position 251,491 of record NZ_FQYX01000001.1, read on the forward strand.
AAATATTTACATAATTGTACCCTTTACGTCACTTTAGAGCCTTGTCAAATGTGTGCGGGGGCCCTTTATTGGAGTCAAATTTCCAAAATTGTCTACGGTGCCAAGGACACAGAAAGAGGTTTTTCTACCATGGGAACTAAAATACACCCTAAGACAAAGGTGGTACAAGGGGTCATGGAAAAGGAGGCGGCGCAACTATTGAAGCGATTTTTTATCGAAAAAAGAAATTTAAATTAAAGTTCTTTTTTGCGTTAGGGATCGCGGCGGCATCCCCGCAGCAAGGCAAGGGATAAAGCCAAGAGCCCGACCGACGAAGGAGGGAACGCCCAAATTATTTTGCTGAACACCTTGGAAAATTGAAGGTGACGAGATCTAGAATGCTTGCTGTTATAAGTTTCGAGATGAATGGCTTGTACCCTCGATAAAATCCATAAAAAAACCCTCAGCGTGACTGAGGGCTTTGCATTTTTTTCAAAATAAAATATATTAGCCTATTACCTGCACTTGTGCGGCAACGATGCCCTTTCGTCCTTCTTCTTCCTGATATTCTACTTTGTCACCTTCGTTAAGCTCGGTTCCGTTCAGTGCCGTGGCGTGAACAAAAATGTCTTGTCCTGTGTCGTCGTTTGTAATGAATCCAAAACCTTTGGTTTCATTGAAAAATTTTACTGTTCCTGTCATTCCATTAAGATTAAAATAATAACTGATTAGCTTACTAAGCTATGTTTATTTTAATATAAAACCAAACGGAATTAATTTAAAATGGGGAAAAACTTACTGATTTTGAGGCTTCTTCTTTTCATTTGCCTGCATTTTTTTTATGTTTTCCTCGTTCAGCATATAGTCTTTCATGTTTTTGCCCTTGCTGACTTTTATTAAAAAAAGCGGCATGGCCACCAAAAATATGCCTACAGTGCCAAAGCCAATACACTTGTTTGCTAGGACCAGGTTTTCTTCGTTGATGGTGAATCCGTAAGTAATGGAGGCCAAGGAGCCTACAAAAATTAGAATTATAAGATACTTCATTGGTATGGAATGAACATTATCGTGTAAAATTAATTAATTTTCTTCGGTAAGAGGTCAATAGTTTTGATTTAGAAATGAATCCGGAGTATTTACCGTCCTTAACTACCGGAAGGTTCCAGGCGCCACTAGCTTGAAATTTGTCCATAATATCGGTCATCTTATCCTTTTCCCACGCAATAATCTCGGGTGGGGTCTGCATTATATCACTGGCTATTACTTCTTGGTACATAGATTGGTCGAACATGATGGGTCTTATATCGTCTAATAGGATGACCCCTAGTAGGGAGCCGTCTTTTTCATCGATTACCGGAAAAATATTCCGATTAGATTTTACGACGGCCCGGTGGACAATATCGCCAAGGTTCATTTCTGGATAAATAGGAATGAAATTGGTCTCTACCACCTTTTCAATATCCATTAGGGTTAAAATGGCATGATCTTTATCGTGGGTGATCAATTCCCCTTTTCTACCCAATTCCATATTGTAAACGGAGTGCGGGTGTACGTATTTGGTAATGGCGTAAGAGATGGTAGCGGTAATCATTAGGGGAATAAATAGTTCGTACCCTCCGGTGACTTCTGCGATAAGGAATATTGCGGTCAAGGGGGCGTGGAGCACCCCTGCCATTAAACCGGCCATGCCTACCAAGGTAAAATTACTTTCGGAAATTTGTTGGGGGAATATACCGATCTGGTTGATGATTTTGGCAATGCAGTTGCCCATGATACTGCCCATAAATAGGGTAGGGGCAAAAATACCACCAACGCCACCCGCCCCAAAGGTAAGGGCGCTAGCAATGATTTTAAAGAATATGAGGCCAATTAATAAGGCTATAACCACCCATGCATTGCTGAGGTCTAAGTGGAAAATATTGGTTTCAAGGGCTTTCTCGGGCTGTCCTAGGATAAGGTTGTTGATAACATCGAACCCTTCTCCGTATAGGGGCGGAATTAGATAAATCAGTATCCCGATTCCAATTCCCCCTATGAGGAGGCGTTTTATGGGCGATTTTATGCGGTCAAAGAGCTTTTGTATACGATCGTAGACTTCGGTAAAATATATGGAGGTCAACCCGGCAAACAGTCCTAAAATTATAAAGTAGGGAACATCGCTAATTTTAAATCCGTCTATAATTTTAAAAGGCAGCAATATATCGTTTCCAAAGAAAAAGTAGGACGTAATGATAGCGGAGATAGATGCCAGCAATAGCGGGATCATGGACGCTATGGTCAAGTCTAGGCTAAAGACCTCAATGGCAAAAATAATAGCGGCTATGGGCGCTTTAAAGATAGACGACATGGCCCCTGCAGCTGCGCAACCGATCAATAGGTTTCTGGTACTCTGGTTCATATGGAGCACCCTCGAAATATTGGAGCTAATGGCTGCACCGGTGGCTACGGTGGGGCCCTCAAGACCTACGGATCCTCCAAAACCTATGGTAATGGGAGCTGTTAATATTGAGCCCAGCATTTGATACTTTTTCATAACCCCCTTTCGTTTGGAAATAGCAAAAAGGGTAGAGGGGATGCCGTGGCTGACCTTGTTTCTAAGGACATATTTTATAATGAGGTAGACCAGGGCAAACCCAATGAGAGGAAAAACAAAATAAAAGGCATTGTGGTAATGGCGAACTAAATTCCCTTCTAATAAATGCTGAAAAAAATGGGTGAGGTTTTTTAGGATTACTGCCCCTACTCCAGAGGTGAATCCTACTAAGATACTCAGTATATAAATGAAGTGTTTCTGGGAGATGTGCTTAGCACGCCAAACCAAAAAATTGGTCAACCAAGATTTTTTTAGTGTCGCCATAGGTTGAAAAAAAAATCCCGTATAAGAACGGGATTTTAAAGTTATAAAGAAATATTTAGTTTCAGATTAAGTTCTTTTAGTTGTTCTTCATCAATAGGGGAAGGGGCATCGATCATCACATCCCTACCGCTGTTGTTTTTTGGAAAGGCGATAAAATCGCGGATGGTTTCCTGACCTCCTAAAATAGCGACCAATCTGTCTAGACCAAAGGCAAGTCCACCATGTGGGGGAGCACCGTACTTAAAGGCCTCCATTAAAAATCCAAATTGTGCTTTGGCTTCTTCCGGACTAAAACCTAAATGTTTAAACATCGTGGCTTGCATATCGGTATCGTGGATACGGATAGACCCGCCTCCAATTTCATTACCGTTCAATACCAAATCGTAGGCATTTGCCTTCACTGCTCCCGGGTCTGTATCCAATAGTGCTAACTGGCCAGGTTTTGGGGAGGTAAACGGGTGGTGCATGGCATGGTAATGGCCAGTTTCTTCATCGAGTTCCAACAATGGAAAATCGATGACCCATAGCGGGGCGAACTCGTTGTTTTTTCGCAATCCCAGGCGCGTGGCGAGTTCCATACGAAGGGCACTCAGTTGGGTTCTTGTTTTGTTGGCATCCCCAGAAAGCACACAAATAAGGTCGCCTGGTTTTGCACCGGTAATTTTTGCCCATTCGGCAAGGTCGTTACTATCGTAGAATTTATCTACCGAAGATTTTAAGGAGCCATCGGCATTGTATTTTACATATACCATTCCTTTGGCACCTACCTGTGGTCTACGAACCCAATCGATAAGGGCATCGATTTCTTTTCTGGTATAGGTTGCGGCACCCGGAACAGCAATTCCGACAACTAGTTCGGCATCGTTAAAAACGCCAAACTCTTTGTGTTGGGCAACAGCATTTAATTCGCCAAATTCCATTCCAAAACGAATGTCCGGTTTGTCGTTCCCGTATTTCTTCATGGCATCGTCGTAGGTCATTCTTGGGAAGGAGTCTACGGTTACACCTTTTATTTCCTGTAACAGGTGTCTGGTAAGACCTTCGAAGACGTTTAAAATATCTTCTTGCTCCACAAAAGCCATCTCACAGTCTATTTGTGTAAATTCTGGCTGACGGTCGGCTCTGAGGTCTTCGTCCCTGAAACATTTTACGATCTGGAAATATTTGTCCATTCCCCCTACCATCAACAACTGTTTAAAGGTTTGTGGAGATTGGGGAAGGGCATAAAATTGTCCTTCGTTCATTCTGCTTGGAACCACAAAATCTCTAGCACCTTCCGGAGTAGATTTAATAAGGTATGGGGTTTCTACTTCAATAAAGCCTTCATCGGAAAGATATTTTCTGACTTCGATGGCAACCTTATGTCTAAAAATCAGGTTCTCTTTTACCGGATTCCTACGGATGTCCAGGTAGCGATATTTCATACGAATATCTTCACCTCCATCGGTCTGGTCCTCAATTGTAAAAGGAGGTACCAAGGATTGGTTTAGGACTTTTATCGCAGTTACCAACACCTCTATCTGTCCCGTAGGGATATTTGGGTTTTTGGAAGTACGTTCTATTACCGTTCCTGTAATCTGAACAACAAACTCGCGGCCTAGGCCTTTTGCGGTTTCCATAATTTCTTTAGGGGTACGCTCCTCATCAAAAATTAATTGGGTAATTCCATAACGGTCGCGTAAATCTGCCCAAATGACAAATCCCTTGTCCCTTACTTTTGCTACCCAACCCGATAGGGTTACCTCCTTATTGATGTCTGAAAGGTTCAGTTCACCACAATTATGACTTCTATACATGTTTTGTTCTTATAATGAAAGGACAAATGTAAGAAGTAATACGGGAAGCTGAAAAATTATAATCGTTTCAGAAATAAAAAATATCAAAATAATATTTTGCTGATTTATAGGGTATTATGTATTAATTCCTAAAAATTTGTTAAATTAGTAGGAATATCAACTAAATTATAGAATATGGGACACATTTTAAAAAAACACATTTTGCTGTTGTTAATGCTGGCTCCCGTGCTAGTGTTGGGACAAAATGTTATACAGGGAAAAGTTAGCGATTCGGGAAACGGAGACCTACTCCCTGGAGTAAACGTGGTGGTTAAGGGCACAACTACCGGAACGACCACAGATTTTGATGGGAATTACGAACTTAATGTGGGTAGTTTGCCGGTTACTTTGGTGTTTTCATCGATTGGCTTTAAAAGCCATGAAATTTTGGTCTCCTCTGCTGGAACGGTCAATGTAACGTTGGACGAAGGGCTTATGCTACAAGAGGTGATTATATTAGGGAACCGATCTAAACCTAGAACGGTTATCGGTTCGCCCGTACCTATTGACAATATAGGGGTTGCCGAACTTAAGAATACGGGTCAGCCTACGGTAGATAAGATGTTGACCTATAAGGTGCCATCTTTTAACTCTTCTACCCAGGCGGTTTCTGATGGAACAGCACATTTTGACCCAGCCGATCTTAGGGGACTGGGGCCCAGTAGAACATTGGTTTTGGTGAATGGTAAGCGTAAAAACCTAAGTTCCTTGGTGTATATTAATGATACGCCTGGGAAGGGAGAAGTTGGGGTAGATTTAAAGAGTGTGCCTTCTGCGGCCATAGAAAGGATAGAGGTTTTACGGGATGGTGCTTCTGCGCAATACGGTTCCGATGCCATTGCCGGGGTGATTAATATGGTCTTAAAAAGAAATGTAGCATATACCACGGTAGGGGCCAGTTCTGGCATTACCACAGAAGGGGATGGATTTAATTTTGCTGCCGATGTCAATAGTAGCATCAACCTAGGGGAAGATGGGGGTTTCTTAAACCTAACACTAGGGTATTACAAACAAGAGAAAACCAATAGGGCCGGCACCCCTGGGGAGGATACCTTATTCGGTGTTCCGGCCAATGATCCGGATTGGGGCTCCTGGTTGGCTGCCAACCCAGATTTGGGGATGAACGTTGGACAGCCAGAATTAAAAAAAATAGACATGTTTTTTAATGCCGGGGTACCTTTTAAAAATGGAAACGGCGAGTTATATACTTTTGGAGGCTTGACCTATAGGCAGGGAACAAGTTTTGCATTGTACAGAACACCCTATTGGATTCCGGATCCCTTTAATTTATTACATGCCCCGGGAACTACCTACCAAGGGTTTCAGCCTACTTTTGAAACCGATGTCAGGGACAATAATGCAACGGTGGGTGTAAAATGGAAATTGTTCACCATGGATGTCGATCTTAGTGGTACTTATGGGCGTAATGCGGTAGATTACGATGTTAGCAACTCTATTAACCAGGATTTAGGGGCCAATAGTCCAACCACCTTTGATGTCGGTGCCTATACCTTTAGCAATACCTTGGCAAATTTAGATTTCTCCAAAGATTTAGGAACCGTAAGTATTGCCTTTGGTGCCGAGCTTAGAGGCGAACGTTTTACGGCAATGGCCGGGGAACCAGCATCTTATTTTGGGGCAGGTACCCAATCATTCCCGGGATTACAACCGAGTAATGTCGTAGAAGCGACCCGGGAAAATTTTGGACTTTATGGTGAACTGGAATGGGAGCCTACCGATAGAATATTATTTGGGGGTGCTGTGAGGTATGAAGATTTTAGCGATTTTGGCGATAACACTTCCTGGAAAGTCAACGGAAGGTATTTATTGGGCGACAACCAAGGCGCTATTAGGGCTTCCTATAGTACAGGATTTAGAGCCCCTGCCTTGCACCAAATTTATTTGAGCAACATACAAACCTTGGTATCCGGGGGGACTATTTCCAATCAGGGAACCTTTAATAATGTAGACCCAATTATCAGGGATGGTTTAGGGGTGCCACAGCTAACCGCCGAAACTTCCAAAAATATTACGGCCGGATTTACCTATAAACCTATAGAAAACCTATCGTTTGCGGTAGATTTCTATAACGTAAAAATAGATGACAGGGTGTTGTTTACCAATGAAATAGGGTTCGATGGGGATGCCACTACAGATAATCCTGTGGAAGAAATTTTGCTCGCCAATGACATTACAAGTTTAAAGTTCTTTATAAATGCTGTAAACACCAATACTACAGGGGTTGATGTAGTGGCCAGTTATTCTAATATTGCGATGGGAAATGGCAATTTAGGAGTTAATATAGCAGCGAATTTTAACAATACAAAGATAGAAGGAGAAATAAAAACACCCGCTATCCTCGCTTCTAACGGGTATCAGATGTTTAACCGCAAGGAACAAGCAAGGATTACGAAAGTCCGCCCAAAATCGAAAGTACTTTTAGGGCTAGACTACGCTATTGAAAAGTGGAATTTTATCTTGAACAATACTTATTTTGGAGAGGTGTCCTGGGATCATGGGTCGGACCCTCAAAAAGATCAGGTGTTTGCAGGAAAGGTAATTACCGATCTGATCCTGGGGTACGATTTCTCCGATAAAATTTCGGCAAACATTGGCATCAACAATTTATTAAATGTGTATCCCGATGAATTGGACCCAAAAGGCGATGTTGTAACCGACCTTGGAGGACGATTCAGATATCCTTGGGAAGTGAATCAGTTTGGGTATGCAGGAACGATTATAAATGCTGGGATAAGCCTTAAGTTTTAAGGAGATGGCAACCATTTTAAAAATCGTCTAAAAGTTATTTTAGGCGTTTTTTTTTTGCCCTTATCGTAGGAACGAACCCGTTCCAATGTTAAGCTATTGTAAACTTAACATTGAATTTATGTAAATTATATGTATATTTAGGTAAAACAATAATACACCACCTAAAATCTATAATACTATGAAAGCAATACCATTAATTTTCGCATTTATATTTTCGATAGCCATCAATGCCCAAAAAGTAAAACCTGTTTTTGAAAAAGAAGGAACCCTAGTCAAGGCTACTTATTTCCATGAAAACGGCCAAATTGCCCAAGAAGGACATTTTTTAAATAGCAAACTGCACGGGGAATGGAATATGTATAACGAGAAGGGAGAGAAGTTAGCCGCCGGAAAATATGAACAGGGAACAAAAACCGGGAAATGGTTCTTTTGGGACAACAAAGTACTTAGGGAAGTCGATTTTAATGCGAATGCAATTAGCAGTGTTACCGAATGGGATAAAATAAACCCTGTAGTGTACAACTAATTACCGGCAATGATCGCTGGTTTTGTAAAGGAAAAGAATTCTTTAAATGTAATTATATTAAAAAGAGATGGCCCAGATTTGGGCCATCTCTTTTTTAGTACATATCAATAGAGCGATTAATCTACTATACTAGCAGGACTGACCGTCTCGGAATCTTGCTCATTAGTTTCTTTGTCAGCATTTGTTCCTTTAAACCGTATTTTAAAGCGGTACACGATACTAAATAATACCGGAACGATAATCAAGGTTAGGAAGGTAGCCACTACAAGGCCGTAGATCACCGTCCAAGCCAAAGGTCCCCAGAAAATAACATTGTCTCCCCCAACATAAATATTGGGATCAAAGGACGAGAATAGGCCAAAGAAATCGATGTTGAGTCCAATGGCAAGCGGTATTAATCCCAGTACGGTAGTAATTGCCGTTAATATCACTGGCCTTAACCTAGCTTTTCCTCCTTTAATGATCGCGGCGGTGGCAGCTGCTTTTGTCAACAGATCCTTTTCGCCTAGGCCAAGGGCTTGTTTGCTCCTATCTATGAGGATTTGGGTATAATCTAACAATACCACCCCGTTGTTCACCACAATTCCCGCTAATGAAATAATACCCATCATGGTCATCATAATAACAAAGGGTTTCCCGGTAATAATAAGTCCACCAAAGACACCTATAAAACTTAGGAAAATAGCGATCATAATAATAGTAGGTTTAGAAATCCCTCCGAATTGAAATATTAAGATCAGCATTATCAGTCCAAGACCAGAGAAGAAGGCACCGACCAAGAAGGTCATTTGCTTGTTTTGCTCTTCAATCTGTCCTGTGAAGTCTATGGTCACTTCCTTGGGAAGGCCTGTATAGTTTTCCATTTCCTTCTGGATTTCCGCGACGATGGCAGCAGCATCCGTAAACCCTGGTTTTAGACCAGAGTATACTGTTACCACACGCTTATTGTCTCGGTGTTTTATGGCACTAAAGGAGGAGGTATTTCTTTGTTGGGCCACGGCCGAAACAGGAATTTCCTTGATGGTACCCGTCGATGGATCCCTAAAGATGATATTTTGGTTGAACAAAGCATTTTTATCGTATCGCAGCGCTTCTTCAAAGCGGACGTTTATATTGTAATCATCGCCATCTTTTTTAAAGACCCCTGCTTTTTCCCCAAAGAGGGAACGTCTTAATTGGTTGCCCACTTGGCCCACGGAAACACCCAATTCTCCAGCTTTTTCCCTATCGACCACTACTTGCATGGCTGGTTTTCCCTTGTTGACATCAATTTTCAACTCTTCAATTCCGGGAATGTTCTTGGTATTGATAAAGTTCCGCATATCTTCTGCGGTATTGATCAATTGGTCATAATCTTTCCCTTGCAGTTCTATGTTAATGGCGTATCCTGCTGGGGGTCCTGCGGCATCTTTTTCTACAGAAATAGCTACCCCTGGGTAAATCCCTTTCAGGGATTCTTGAATATGGGTACGCAATTCTTCGGTATCCAACCCATTTCGGTATTTAAACTCCCTCATAGAAACGGTCAGTTTGCCACGGTGGGGCATTTCTGCGGCCGATCCACCATCGGTCTGTGGGTTTCCGGCGCCTTCCCCAACTTGGGAAACAGCAGATTCTACCAAATAATTGAAAGATCCGTCGGGCGAGGTATATTTTTTGTCATTGATCACCCCATAGATCCTTTTCTCAATAGCCATGGTTAGTTCATTGGTTTTTTCTATGGATGTCCCTTGAGGATATTCTATATACACATAGATCTCATTGGGGATGGTGTCGGGGAAGAATTCAATTTTAGTTCTTTGGGATGAAATGGAGAGTCCAAACAACATAAATGCCCCTATCAATAATAGAACGGTCACTCCAAAATACCAATATACATTACTGCCTTTTAGGGCGTGCATCAGTCTTTTTTCATACCAGTTTTCGAAGCGCACCATAGTGGTTCTTTGAAAAGTGACAGCCCATCTTTTAAGGAAATACTTGTAGATCCAGAACATGGCAGCGGTAAAAATCATTACCGATCCCAATCCTCGCATGGCCCCACCGAAAACAAGGATAAGAATTCCAATGCCCCCTAGAATAATACTAAGTCTGATCAGTTGTTTTGGAGAAAGGTCTTTTTCACCGGTGTCCATAAAAGAAGAAACCAACATGGAGTTCATAAAGATTGCCACAATTAGGGACGATCCTAGAACAACGGATAAGGTAATCGGGAAATAGATCATAAACTGTCCAAATATCCCTGGCCAAAGCCCTAAAGGAACAAAGGCCGCTACTGTTGTCGCCGTCGAAATAATAATCGGGAAGGCAATCTCTCCTATCCCTTTCTTTGCCGCTTCGGTTCGCGACAGGCCTTCATCCATTAATCGGTACACATTTTCTACTACTACGATACCGTTGTCCACCAACATTCCCAAGCCCATGATCATACCAAATAAAATCATGGTATTTAAGGTATAGCCCAATAGGGATAAGATCATAAAGGACATAAACATGGACATAGGAATAGCAAAACCTACGAACAAAGCGTTCCGAAAACCTAAAAAGAACATCAATACGGTGACCACCAAAATAATCCCGAAAATAATATTGTTCACCAAGTCGTCTACTTGGTTCAGGGTTCTATTCGATGAATCGTTGGCAATAGAAATATGAAGGTCTGCGGGATAGTAATTTTTCTGGGCTTCTTTTACGATGCTTTTGATTTTATCGGCCGCTTCGATCATGTTTTTTCCGGCTCGTTTTTTAACATCGAGCATCACCACGCTTTCGCCAAACTCACGTGCAAAGGTGGTTTTTTCTTTTTCGGAAAAACGTACCGAAGCAATATCCTTTAAATAAACGGCATTCCCGTTTTCGGCCTTCACCACAAAGTGATAAAGTTCTTCTGGAGTGTCTATTTCTCCCAAAATACGAATGGTACGTCGTTGCCCACTGGTCTGTAAGTTTCCTGCGGACATGGTTACGTTTCCGTTGCGAATGGCTCCAAGAACATCGTCGAAACTGACCTTTGCAGCCATCATTTTATAGACATCTACGGCAATTTCTACCTCTTTCTCCTGCGCTCCTCGGATGTCTACCTGTTTTATTTCTGGAAGGTCTTCAATCTCGTCCTGCAGGTATTCTGCGAATTCCTTGAGTTTTTCTACCGGATAGTCTCCCGTAAAATTGACGTTCATGATAGGAAACTGCTCGGAAAGGTTTAAATCAAAAACATTGGGATCTACCTTGGCATTATTAAAAATGGGCCAATCTTCGGTGGCCTTTTCGCTATCGACCTCGTCTTTTACCTTTTGTTTGGCCGCATCTACGGTGATTTCCTCATCAAATTCTATCGTAATAAGAGAATAATCTTCTTGAGAATTAGAGGTGATTTCTACCAGATTGCTTAAGTTTTTAAGCTTTTCCTCCAAGGGATCTGTAATCAACCGCTCTATGTCTTCGGCGGTGTTCCCAGGATAAACGGTACTAATATATATCTTGGTTTCCTTTATTTCAGGGAAATCTTCCCTGGGCATCGAAAAATAGGCGTTAAAGCCGATCCATAGGAATAGCCCTATCATCACATAGATGACCGAAGGGTTGTCTATGGCCCAAGAGGAAAGTTTAAACTCTTTTTCAGTTTTTTTATGTTGGTTGCTCATGGACCCTTAGTTTAATATTTTTACGATTTGTCCGTCTTTTACACTTCTTGCTCCTTCTTTTATCACGTGCATGCCAGCTTCTATACCCGAAAGAACTTCTATATAAGCCCCTTGGGTTTTTCCGGTGGCAATAACGGTCTTCTGGGCCCTAGCTTCACCGTCTGCATTGGGAGATAGCGCGACATAAGCATATTGTTCGCCCATAGCGTTTTCTGAGATGATCCCTTGAGGCAGTAATATGGCGTTCTCATTGGTATAGTCGTTAATGCTCACCTTGGCGTTGAGGTTGGGTTTTATCATCCCATTTTTGTTGGGAACCGGAATTTCTATGGAAAAGGAACGATTGCTTGGGTTGATGTAGTTTCCGGTTTCACGGATACTGGTCACAACGCTGTCGCCCAAGATGGGGAAATAAACGATGGCTTCTTTCCCTTTGTTGACCGTATTGATGTAGTTTTCGGGAACTTCTACCTCTATATACATTTCGGAAAGATTGATAATCCTGAAAATTTCGGAACCGGGACCAGGAGCGACAACCGTACCTTGGTCTTTGATTACATCATCTATAATGCCCGAGAAAGGAGCCCTTATATTAGATTTTCCCAATTGGCTTTCCAATTGCTTTACGTTGTCATTGGTTCCTTCATAATTGGCTTTGGCTTGTAAATACTGAATTTCTGATCCGATCTTTTGTTCCCATAAACGTTTTTGACGCTCAAAAGTTGTTTGTGCCAAGGCCGCCTGTGTTTTTAGCTGTGCCAATTGACTGCTTAGTCCACCATCGTCTATGGTAGCCAATAGTTGCCCCTTGGCGACCTGCTGCCCTTTTGTGACATATACCCTTTGTAATAAGCCTTGGGATTCTGGATAGATCAATACGTTCTGTTTGGTTTTTACATCGCCTTGTAGATCTAGATAATGATTAAATTTTTCCTTTTTGGATACTACGGTGGTTACCAAGGGAAAATTATCATTCTGATCGAGTAGGGCAATGACAGAATCTAATTGTCTTATTTCTTTGTTTAATGCTTTCTGTTGTGCCGAAATTTCGGTTTTCTTTTGGCGAATGGCCTCAAGGTTTCCTTCCGTAATTAAGGTATCTATGGATGATGATGGGGTATCTCCGCAGGAGGAAAGTAAAATTCCAGTAACGAATAAGGATACTATTTTTTTCATTGTATGAGTATTAGTAGATAGATAGTGTTTATTTTTGATTGTGTTTCAATCTTATTTTTTGTTCAATACGGTTTCCAAGGCTGTTTTCTGATTGATGACATTTACCATGGACTGTAAATATTCTTGTTGGGCCGTATAGAGTTGGGTTTGGGCCTGTCGTAGTTCAAAACTAGAGGCAAGTCCTTCTGTATATTTAATCTGATTTTTGTGTTCGATGCGTTCTGCCAGACCTAGATTGTCCTTGGCGGTTTGGTATTCTTCTATAGCGAACAAATAGTTGCTTTTGGCACTTTGGTGTTCTAGCCTTAAGTTTTGTGCTGTTTCTTTCAGTTGTGTTTTTGCTTTGTCCAAGGCAATTTTAGCGCGTTGTGTTTTGGCCGATCTTCCAAGAGAACTAAAAATAGGAATGGTTAAGTCTACCCCAAATACAGAGGCATCGAACCATTCGGCATCACTGCTGAAAAAATTGAAGCTATCGCTATACGAGGTACTGCCATAATTGATAAAAGCGTTTAGTTTTGGCAAGGCCATACTTTTTTGCAGCTTTAGCTCTAAGGCCCTTTGTTCGTTTAAATTGGTGATTATTTTAAAATCGACATTGTTATCGATCACAAAATCCGATTCCAATAAATCTAAACGGATCTGATTCTGTGCCAAATCGTTGAGGTTATCTTTCAGTTGTGTTGGCGCTTCAATATCGATCCCCATGATTAAATTTAACATCTGCTGGGTGATGCCCTTTAAACGGATCGAATTTTTAAGTTGATTGGCTACCGAAGAAAGGGTTATTTGCAATTGCTCTGCACTTTCTTCATCCCCCAAACCATTCTCGAATAGTTTTTGCGACTCCAAGAGGTTCTTTTCCAAGTTGACTTTGTTTTTTTCTAGAATGCTAATGCTTTCTTGTGCCAATAACACATTGCCATAGGCTTCTACTACTGCCTTACGGACTTCTAGAGCTGTTTTTTCCTTATTGTTCTTGCTGTAATTAATAAAGGTCCTTGCCGCTTGAATTCCAATAATATAAGAGCCGTCAAAAATTTGTTGCTTTAGGGTAACTTTGGCATTGGCCGTTTGGGGTTGTCCAAAGACGACCGGAATAAAAGTTCCGGGAGTGCCCCCGCCAAACTCAGCTGGAATTAAGGAAACTTGCTGTTTCAGCTGGTTTTGGTAGCCGATATCTCCGTTAATCTGTGGGAGCCCCGTGGCTATAGTTTCCCATTTTTGCTTTTTGGCATCCAATAAATCCCTATCCGCATTGATGGTCTGGTAATTGTTTTCTAAGGCAAAATTTATGGCTTCTTCCAAGGTAAAACTTTGGGGGTGTTCCTGAGAATATCCAATAAGGGCGGTTAAAAGTGCCACAAAGGTAACGATGCTATTCCTCATGTGTTTTATTTGTTGATTGTCTAATTGAACCATGGAGTGTTTATTAATCGATGTTGGTGTCTATTAATTTATTTAAAATTTTGCGACCTTCCTTATTAATGATACCGCGAACGTGGTATTCTAAATAATTGTCCATTAAATCGGGCATAGGAAAAAGATCGTTGGGGAAAAGGGACTGGTCCTTAATACTGGTAATCCCGGAGAAATATATCCTAGAAGCAAATTTTAGATCTAAATTTTTCCGATAGATCCCCTGTGCAATTCCTCTTTCCATATTTTCGACTATACAATTTTGAACGTGTTCAAATTGCTTTTGTCTAATGGTGTCATAAATCTTAGGGTAGTACTTCTGTAGCTGATATTGAGGCGAAGATTGTTCGTTTTTCAGGTGTATCATTACAAACTTTTTAATCTCGTACAATTCTGATATAGGATCCTTGTTCAGGGCACATATAGTGTCTATCCCTAGAGTTATGGCTCCGTATACCTGCATGGTGCAGGCCTCTATCAGTTTGGTTTTATTATTAAAGTGGGCGTAAATGGTTTTTTTGGAAATCCCCAGTTCTTGGGCCAAGTCGTCCATAGTAACGCTTTTAAAACCAAAGCTTAAGAACATTTCCGTGGCCTTATCTAAAATTTTTTCTTTCATAACAGATTGCAAAGATACGATGGAAACTATAAAAACAAATAAAGTTTCCAAAGTATTTTAAAGGGAAGCCTGTGAATGTTTTTTAGAATGCAAGGGAAAGGATTTTAGTTTAGAATTGGAAGTGATTTGATTTAGTGTATTTTTGAAAAAAAAATTGGCTATATGCACAGCATTGAACAGTACCGTGAAGATTTTCTTTCCTATATGGAAACTAAGATAGCGACCAAGGAACCTAAAAACTTATACGAACCCATCACCTATATTCTTGGTTTGGGCGGGAAACGGTTACGTCCTGTGTTAACTCTTATGTCGGCCGAAATTTTTGGAGCCGATTATAAGAAAGCCTATGATGCTGCCTTGGCAATAGAGGTTTTTCATAATTTTTCGCTGGTTCATGACGATATCATGGACGAAGCTCCTTTGCGAAGGGGAAAGGAAACTGTGCATAAGAAGTGGGATGTGAACACCGGAATATTGTCTGGTGATGCCATGTTGATTTACAGTTACCAACTTTTTGAGGGTTATCCACCGCAAACCTTCAAAGAATTGATGCATTTGTTTAGCCAAACCGCTATGCAAGTATGTGAGGGACAACAATACGATGTGGATTTTGAGGAAAGAGACGATGTAAGTATCCCCGAATACCTTAGGATGATTGCCTATAAAACAGCCGTATTGGTCGCTGCGGCCATGAAAATGGGGGCTATTATTGCCCAAACTACGGAAGATGTCCAGGACCTTATTTACGATTTTGGGAAAAACCTTGGAATCGCCTTTCAATTACAGGACGATTATTTAGATGCTTTTGGTGATCCCAAGACTTTTGGGAAACAAGTAGGAGGTGATATTATAGAAAATAAAAAGACCTTCTTGTATTTAAAAGCCTTGGAAATGGGGAGTCCTGAACAGAAAAGGGAGCTAGAGCACCTATTTTCTATTAAGCCACAAGATGCGGCCGATAAAATAGCCACGGTGAAGGAATTGTTCGTAGACACCAATGCCGTTAGCCGTACCCTTCAAGAAATTGAAGACTATACCGAAAGGGCATTTAAAACCTTAGAAGTACTCAACGTCAGCGAGGATAAAAAACAACTGCTAAGAGCCTTTGGAGCTTCCCTGATGCAACGAAAGGTGTAAATAGGGTTAAAACAACCTGCGCAAGAGCGCTTTAATAAATAGTAATTTAGGGCAGGCAGCAATAATTTGTAGGTCTTCCCATAAGGTTGTTTCCTCATCCAGGAATTTAAAGATCTTTTGTGGGGTTTGGTTTTTAAAAAGCTGCTCAAAAATCACCCGGCCTTGGCTATTGTCATGGTCTAAAATATCTAATAACAGCAGGTCGTAAAACCAAAAGCGATCTTTTTTAAGGAAGGCGTGTAAGGGCCTGTCCGTTTTTAGAAACTGCACCAACTGCTTCGATTTTTTAAAGGTTGGCATAAAAGTATAACCAGAACTGGCTTTTGCCCAGCCTCCGGCAATTCCAATATGCAATACATTTTGGCTGTTAAAAGTATTGTAGTCAAAACAGCTCATCGGGATATTCCCTTTTTCAACGGCTGTTATTTCATAGTCATCGCACCCCAACTGTTCTTTGAGGTACAATTTTAGGGCATCTTCATATTCGCCCTGCGACAATACCTTTTTAGAAAATAGGGTGTACTCTATCAGGGCCTCCGTTTCCGAGCTTGGCAATACGTACATAAACCTGGTATTCCCATTTTGTGGAATGGAAAAATCCATAAAGGTTGCTCGGTCCGGATGAAAGGTGGGCTTGGCGGTTTTTACAAACCATCCTAAAAAGTGTTGTTGTAATACAGGGAATTGGTCTTGCTGCAATAACTTTTGATAATCAAAAGCACTGTTAAATACCTTTTTGGCCGTAAAAGTCTCTTTATTGGTAGCCACTGCCACTTTGGTAGTTTTATCTGTTATGCCGGTAACCGTTCTGTTGGCAAAGGTAATATTGGGGTATCTTTTTATACGCTCTAAATAGGCATCATAAAAGTCTTGCCCACGGACCATTTTATAAGTGTATGGTGCTATAGTCGATTTTTCGGAATAGGCTTTGCCTGCAAAAAAGATCTGGTTCCAACTTTTGTGAAGTACGGGTGCAAAGTGACCTTCTCCCGTTTCCCAAAAACACCAGGTACGGTCATTTTGTTGTTTGCCGTCCTTTTCTAGGATTAAGACTTTGGTGTTGGAAAAAAAAGGATCTTTACCCAGCGCATCGGCAAGCATTAATCCGGATGCGCCAGCGCCAACAATAATATAATCGTAAATTGCCATGAAATTATAATCGGTTGCTAAAATATTCTTGAAAACTCAGGAGAAATATGTGATCTAGACCTCTGTGAGCTTTTCAAAATTACAAATTATAACCGTGGTTCTATGCATTAGCTACCTTAAGATTATCGGGTGACGGTACGGGGTTGTTTTTGTAAGATTCCTAATAGTTGTCGCGGGTCTAAATATTGAAAATAGCGCCCCGTGGCCTTAAAATTCTCATCGAGGAATACCAGGGCAGGCAGTGTAAAAGGGGCATCTTTTCTACTGGCCATTAATAGCGGAATTTCGTGGATGGGATTCCGCTTTTTCCATCTTTTATTGACGAACATTTGTTGTCCAAAATAAATGGTATCCCTTGTTTCCACATCCATTTTTACCGCATAGAACTCAGCATTTATAAGCTTGACAACCTCTGGATCTCTAAAGGCCACTTTCTGCATTTTTAGACAGGGCCCACACCAGTCTGCATAAAAATCGATGAATACTTTTTTGGGCGTTATCCGTAGAGAATCTTCCAATTGGGCAAAGCTTAACCAATTTATTTGTTCTTGCTTTTGAGCAAGACCAGCCGTACTGAAGAACAGTAGGCTGGATATTACAAATAATAGGCTTGTTGCTTTGTTGTACATGGTTTAAAGAGATTTAATACGAATTCCGGCAAATACGGTCCTTGGTAATGCCGGACCATATACATAATTGCTATCCCTGTTTTTGCTGATATCAAAATCTTGTTGGTAGGCATTGGTAAGGTTTTTGGCCCCTGTGAATAGTTCCACGGCGGTACCGGTATTGGGGAATTCGAAAGTGTAGCCCGCTCTGAGGCTCAGTTCAGTAAAGGAGGGCGTACTAACATACTCATCGATCAATTGACCGGTGCCTTCCCCTCCAAAGTGGGCGATATCCATAGTGCCAGTGTATACCAAATTGGTGCTTACGCTAAGTTTTTTGGTGGGTGTATAGGTCAGGGTCGCATACCCGTAGGTGTCTGGCGTCCTTAAAAACTCCCTTTTTGGGGCCAAGCCGTCTATATTTAGAACAGCATCTTTAAATTGGCTCGATTGTAGGGTTACTCCAGCATCTATTTGTAGCACATAGTCAAAATTGGCCCTTGTTTCTAAAGTTATTCCCTTAACAGTGGCACCGCTGCCGTTTCTTTTTTCAAATTGCTCTCCAAACTGGTCTTCTCCCAATGGAAATAAATAAAATGCATCCTTAAGGTTGGTATAAAAACCTTCCAAGGTAAACCCTGCAATAAAATGTTCCGTGGCCTTGTCGTAATTAACGGAAGCCGTAAAGCTGTTAGAGCGTTCTTCCCATAGGTCATCGGCCAAGGAAATCCTAGATATCCCTCCACCGGAAAAAGCAATGTGCAAATCGGTATCAAAAGCTTGTGGGGCGCGGAAACCGGTTCCCCATCCTAATCGGAACTGGGTTTCCTTGTTCCATTTGTAGAGCAAGGAAAGCCTAGGGCTTACAATGGCCTTATCCAACATGTTGTGCTTATCTATCCTAAAACCACTAAGGAAGTTTAAGTCTGGCGTTATATCCCAATCATTTTGAAAAAAACCGCCAATGTTTTGCGTGGTCTGGTCTATGTTGTAGTTATAGGCATCTATAATATCCAATACATCGTCATACACATATTCGGTACCCACGGTAAGAACCGTTTTTCCGCCCAAGAATTTGTTGAGCTTATGATTGTACTGTATGCCTCCCTGATGGGTGGTCACCGCAGAGGTACCATAAGGAGGGGCAGCGAAAAAGTCTTGGCGTTCCCCTTCATCATCAGGGATAATCCCGGTATAGTGATCACGATCGGTATGCTGTCCGCCGTAATAAATAATCAAGGAGCTCTTTTCTTCGTTAAAATTTATCTGATAATCCAAGCTTCCCATAAGCACATTATGGGTTCTTTCCTCGGATTGCTGGGCCATATGGGCTGGCTTGTCTACCATTTCACCACCGTATCGGTATTCGTTAATACTGCTGATACTGGCCTCTAGTTTTTGATTTTCTGCCGGAAGGTAAAAAAGGTTGGTGCCGAAGGAGTTGGTTTTTAATTGGGGCAATTCCGAAAAATTGTCGCCATTGGCATCGTAGGCAGCTCGGTCTCGTTTGTTGACAAAGAAGGTAGCTCCCGCATTTCGTTCCTCGCTAACCACCGTGGCATTTCCATCTATAATATGATCGCTGGCAGCCTTGTCTATGCTCTGGTAGGTATAGGTAAGGTTATAGTTATTGCTTTTCGGGATTTTTGTGATAACGTTTACCGTACCCCCAATAGCGCTAGAACCATAGAGTGCCGATACCCCGCCACGGACCACTTCTATACGGTCTATCATATTAGAAGGGATCTGTTCCATACCGTATAATCCGGTAAGTGGACTGAATATGGGGCGGCCGTTGATCAAGATTTGCGAATACCCCCCCTGCAGGCCGTTCATTCGCAATTGGGTGTAGTTACAGGTCTGGCAATCGGTCTCTACGCGCAATCCCGGCTGAAAACGAAGGCCTTCCGAAAGATTGGTCGCTACTACATTGTCTAAAGTTGTACTATTGATAAGGTTAACGATTACAGGGGAATCTGTTCGTCGTTTATCCGTTCTGGTACCGGTAACAACTACTTGTTCCAGGCCCAAAATGTCTTCGCGTAAATTAAAATCAGCTCTTAATCTAGCGGTAGCGCCAAGCTGAATTTTCTTTTCTTCCGTAGTATATCCGATACTTTTACAGATTAGGGTATAGTTGCCCTCCGGAACCTTTAAGATATAATAGCCGTTATCATCCGTGGTGGTTCCTAAGGTGGTCCCTTCTAACTGTATGCTTGCCCATGCCAAGGCTTCACCATTGGCCTTTACATGTCCTTCAATAATTCTTGTTTGGGCTAATAAGGTAATGGGTAGTAAAATTAGAACCAAATAACTAAACTTCTTCATTAGTGTAAATTATATTTTAGGCAAAGCTAAAAATTTGTTTTTACATTTAAAAATGTATTTTTGTATAAACATCGATTTAATGACACGGTCAGAGGAAAACTATATTAAGACAATATTCCATTTAGGGAGGCAGGGAATGGAAGCGGTGTCTACCAATGCGATAGCCGAACTAATGGAGACCAAACCTTCGTCGGTAACGGATATGATTAAGAAGTTATCCGAAAAAGACTTGGTAAACTACAAGAGGTACCAAGGGGTTTCCTTAACGGATTTGGGCACGCAGACCGCCTTGGGGATTGTAAGAAAACACAGGCTTTGGGAGGTTTTTTTAGTAGAGAAATTAGATTTTTCATGGGATGAAATTCACGATATAGCCGAGCAGTTAGAGCATATAAAGAGCGATAAGCTTATAGATAGGCTGGATAAGTTGTTAGATTATCCCAAGTTTGATCCGCATGGCGACCCCATTCCGGACAAGAACGGCGATTTTAAGGAACGCGATAGAAAGTTGTTGAGTGAAGTGGCAATAGGCACTAAAGGAGTATGTGTTGGCGTAAAGGATTCTTCAACCAGTTTTTTAAAATTCTTGGACCGGAACCATATTGCCTTGGGACATCAAATAGAAGTATTGGAAATAGAGGAATTTGATGGGTCTTTAAATATTAATATCAACGAGAACAATATGCAAATATCCCATCAGATTGCATCGAACCTCTATATTAAAATAAGCGAACAATAATGGCAAAGCACCTACAGAATAGAAAAAAGACAAATCGACAAGGGCTATTTTATATGGTAAAGGCAAAACAAGTTTTAGGCGTATTGCTCCTTTTAGGAATGATGTTGGGGTGCAAGGACAGTCCAAAAAAAGAATCGAACGGGAAACTTAAGGTGGTTGCCACCACCTCTATGCTCACCGATCTGTTGCAACAGGTCGGCGGCGATGCCATCGAAATTCAAGGCCTAATGGGCAGTGGGGTCGATCCTCACTTGTACAAGGCAAGCGAAGGCGACGTCAATAAGCTCTTTACGGCCGATATGGTTTTTTATAGCGGACTCCATTTAGAGGGGAAATTGGTAGAGATTTTCGAAAAAATGGAAAAACAACACAGGAAAACGGTGGCCGTCACCGATGTGTTGGACAAAAAGGAGTTGTTGGCCTCGGAATATTTCGCCTCTAATTACGATCCGCATATTTGGTTTAATATCGATTTCTGGAAACAAATTACCGAATATACGGCTCAGAAATTACAGGAAGCCGATCCTAAAAATGCGGTATTGTTTGCTAAAAACAGTGCTCGTTACCTAGAAGCGCTCGAGGTGCTCGAAAAGGAAATTAGGGATATCATCAGCACCCTGCCGGCAGAAAAGCGCATTTTGGTGACCGCCCATGACGCCTTCAATTATTTTGGGGAGGCCTTTGGCTTTCAGGTATTGGGGCTCCAAGGGATCTCAACGGCGACAGAGGCAGGGGTACAAGATGTACAGCAACTGTCTGAGTTTATTATTAAAAATAAGGTGAAATCTATATTTATAGAGACCTCTGTACCTAGAAGAACCATAGAGGCCTTACAGGCATCGGTAGGATCCAAAGGGCACCAGGTTACTATTGGGGGCAGTTTGTATTCCGATGCTTTGGGGACAAAAGGGACCATAGAAGGTACGTATATAGGGATGTTCAAATACAACGTCAATACTATCGTTAGCGCCTTAAAATAATAGTGTAATACAGCATTTAGTATGAAGGAAAAAATAGCTATAAAAGTAGACGACCTTACGGTAGCCTACAATTTTAAGCCTGTATTATGGGATATAGACCTCTCGGTACCGGAAGGGGTGCTTATGGCCATTGTTGGACCTAACGGGGCAGGAAAATCTACCCTGATCAAGGCCATGCTCGATATTATTAAGCCTATTGCCGGTTCCGTGGAGATTTTTGGAAAGCCTTATAAAAAACAATACAAAGAGGTGGCCTATGTCCCTCAAAAAGGAAGTGTCGACTGGGATTTTCCTACCACTGCATTGGATGTAGTGATGATGGGAACCTACGGAAGTCTGGGCTGGATAAAAAGACCTGGGCGACAACAGAAGAAAGAGGCCTTGGAGGCCTTGGAAAAAGTAGGGATGCTCGAATTTAGGAGCCGTCAAATCAGTCAGCTTAGCGGCGGACAACAACAACGGATATTCTTGGCAAGGGCACTAGTGCAAAAAGCGAGTATCTATATTATGGACGAACCCTTCCAAGGGGTCGATGCCACCACCGAAAAAGCGATTATCAATATTCTGAAGGAACTGCGTAAAGAAGGGAAAACGGTCGTCGTAGTACACCACGATCTGCAAACCGTCCCTGAATATTTTGATTGGGTGACTTTCTTGAACGTCAAAAAAATAGCAACGGGATCCGTCAAGGATATCTTTAACGACGATAACCTTACCAAGACCTATGGGATTAATTATAAGGTAAGCGTTTTACAATAATAGCCTATGTCTGTACAGGAATATTTTTCGTTAGTATTTACCGACTATACCCTGCGTACCATTACCTTGGGGACTGCCATTCTCGGGATAGTTTGCGGGATGTTGGGGAGCTTCGCCGTGCTTAGGAAACAAAGTCTGCTAGGGGATGCTATTTCCCATGCCGCCCTGCCAGGGATTGTCATAGCCTTTCTAATTACCGGGGCAAAAAATAGCAACACCCTATTGGTAGGGGCTTTGATAAGCGGATTGATAGGGACGTTTTGGATCAAGGGAATCATCACAAAAACCCATTTAAAATCGGACACTGCCCTAGGGCTTATCCTTTCCTTGTTTTTTGGGTTTGGGATGTTGTTGCTCACTTTTGTTCAAAAAATGCCCAATGCCCAACAGGCCGGATTGGACAAATACCTCTTTGGGCAGGCCGCGACCTTGGTAGAAAGCGACGTATGGTTAATGGGGGGGGTAATGCTTATTGCCCTCGTAGTATTGGTGGTCTTTTGGAAAGAATTTAAACTGCAGCATTTTGATGCCGATTACACAAAATCGCTAGGATTCAATACCCGGTTTTTAGATGTGGTCATGACTGCCTTGATCGTATTGTCTATCGTTATAGGTTTACAGACCGTAGGGGTAGTGCTTATGAGTGCCATGTTATTGGCGCCGGCGGCCGCTGCACGGCAATGGACCAACAATTTAGCCGTCATGATATTCCTGGCGGCGGTATTTGGGGCCTTTTCCGGGATCTTCGGAACTGCTATAAGTGCTACTTCCAACAACCTGTCTACAGGTCCGGTGATTGTTTTGATCGCTGCTTTTTTTGTGGTAATATCCTTTATTTTTTCACCGGGAAGAGGCCTGTTATTTAAACAAATCAGGCATTGGAAAAACCGAAACGACCTTCAGCTGCACAAAACCTTGTATTTTATGTATGAGATCGCCAAAACCCACCAGGATATTTCCCATCCCCACGCGGTTAAGATTTTAAATAATTTTCAAGGCTATACCAAGAACTCCCTAAAAAGCCTTGCCGATAGGGAATACATTACCGTCGATGGTGCCATGTGGTCCTTAACTCCAAAAGGGTATGAAAAAGCCATTAATTTATATAACCAACAAGACAATTTAAATGACTAGCGCTCAAATAGAAATACAACTTATAGCGTGTATCGTTGCCATAGCCTGTGCTATTCCCGGGACCTTTTTGGTACTCCGTAAAATGGCCATGATCAGTGATGCCATTAGTCATTCTATCCTTCCCGGAATCGTGATCGGTTTTTTTCTGACCGAGGATTTAAACTCTCCTTGGTTGATATTATTGGCAGCGCTGAGCGGAATTATCACCGTTGTGATGGTAGAATACATTCAGAAAACGGGATTGGTGAAGGAAGATACCGCCATTGGGCTGGTTTTTCCGGCCCTCTTTAGTATCGGGGTCATCCTGATCGCTAAAAATGCCGGGGATGTACATTTAGATGTCGATGCCGTTTTGTTGGGGGAGTTGGCCTTTGCTCCTTTTGATCGGTTGTTGATTGGCGGAACGGATGTAGGTCCTAAATCGCTTTGGGTAATCGGGACCATTTTGCTCCTTACCCTAGGCCTATTGATTGCTTTTTTCAAGGAGCTTAAGATCAGTACTTTTGACAAGCAATTGGCAGCGACTCTGGGGTTTTCGCCGGTTTTAATGCATTATGGCCTTATGAGCATCGCTTCCGTGACCACGGTCGGGGCCTTTGATGCCGTAGGGGCCATATTGGTGGTGGCCTTAATGATTGCACCCCCTGCCATGGCGTATTTGTTGATAAAGGACCTTAAAAAAATGCTCGTTTTGGCTTGCATTTTTGGCGTCATTGCGGCCCTTGCAGGCTATTGGATGGCACATTGGTTGGACGCCTCTATAGCAGGCTCCATAACCACGGTATTGGGAATGTTGTTTTTGGCAGTCTACCTATTCGCACCGAATAGTGGGCTGATCTCTGTCTTACATCGTCAAAAACGTCAAAAAATAGAAGTGCATTTACTGACGTTTTTGCTTCACTTGCAAAATCATCGGGAAAAATCGGAACGACATATCAATCACCTAAACGAGCATATCAATTGGCATAAGGTTAGGGCCACCTCCGTAGTAAACCTGGCTTTAAAGAATAATATGATTACCATTGACGACCATATTATTTCCCTGACCGAGAAGGGAAAAATATTTACTACCGAGGCTATTAATTATATTATTACCAATAAAAGTGCTGCCATTGAAGATATGAAAGAGCGATTCTTTTTGTTTAGGGGATAATAGTTTTTTTTAAAAGAAATTAGCCATTATTTTTGGGTTGATCTTTTGTGATCTTTATCACCTTATAAATATATTGGCATGTCATGTAGGTTTTTGTTATTTCTTTTAATTCCCTTGTTAAGCCTTTCCCAGACGCAGGAAAAGGTATTTTCTTATTTAGATGTATTTGATCTGGAATACGTATCGGACCCTCAAATATCTCCCCAGGGCGATTGGATCGTATATCGCAGGATGGGATTTGATATTATGGAGGATAAGGCCGTGGGCAATTTATGGATGATAAAACCCGACGGCTCCCAACATCAAAAAATTACCGCTCGCGAGGTGAGCGAATCCCAGGCCATTTGGTCTCCCCAGGGCGATCGGTTGGCGTTTATCAGCGCTACCGGGGAAGGGGCCGAAATATATATCTATTGGGTAGCTTCTGGAAAGCTGGCCAAAATTTCACAACTTCCATTTAGTCCGGCTTCCCTAAGATGGTCGCCCCAAGGCACAGCCTTGGCCTTTACCATGAATGTAGAAAAGGAGGCTCCTGTAGCGGCAAAAATGCCCAAAAAACCAAAGGGGGCAAAGTGGGCCCCGGCACCAAGAATTACCGATAGAGTCTATCACGAAGGCGATGGACGAGGATATATAAATCCTGGTTTCGACCATGTTTTTGTGATTCCCGCTGATGGGGGTGCAGTGCGTCAACTTACCAGTGGCGATTATCACCATAGGGGATCCTTGTCTTGGTCCGTAGACGGGCAGGAGATCTTTTTTACGGCCAATAGACATGAAGACTGGGAGTACGATTTTAGAAATAGCGAACTCTATTCCGTGAATGTAACTTCCCAAGTCATAAAACAGCTGACCGATAGACCGGGACCTGACAAAAATCCTTCGGCCTCGCCCAACGGAAAGTATATTGCATATTTGGGCTATGAAGATAAGGTACAGGCCTATCAGCTGACCCGCTTACAGCTGATGGATGTTGATGGAAACAACAAAAGGGTGCTTTCTCAAGAACTAGACAGGGATATCAGCAATATTATTTGGGCCGCCGATAGCAAAGGGCTCTACTTTTCCTATGACGAATATGGAAACAGTAAAATTGGCTATATTTCCTTGACAGGAAAGGTGCAGAAAGTTTCCGATAATATGGGGGGGACCACCTTAGGGCGTCCCTATGCCAGCGGCTCTTTTAGCGTGTCCGATAAGGGAAGCATTGCCTTTACCCAAACAACGCCACAATATCCCTCAGAATTGGCCGTTATAGCTCCAAAGGCCAAACAGCCTTCAAAAATTACAGATCTTAACGGGGCCCTACTAGGATTTAGAACCTTGGGAGAGGTCAAGGAAGTATGGTACACCTCCTCGGTAGATCAGCGAAAATTACAAGGTTGGGTAGTGTATCCTCCGAAGTATGACCCTACCAAAAAGTATCCTTTCTTGGTAGAGAACCACGGGGGGCCTATTTTGAATTATGGAGATCGATTTTCGGCAGAGATGCAGCTTTTCGCCGCCGCTGGATATGTTGTTTTTTATCCTAACCCTAGAGGCAGTACTAGCTATGGAGAGGAATTTGGGAACCTGTTGTACCACAATTACCCTGGAGAAGATTATAACGATGTCATGGACGGGGTAGACCATTGTATAGCCATGGGGATCGCCCAAGAAGACCAATTGTTCGTTACCGGCGGTAGTGCCGGGGGCATTATGTCTACATGGATGATAGGAAAAAATAATAGGTTTAAGGCCGCAGCAGTGATAAAACCTGTGATCAATTGGATCAGTAAGACCTTGGTAGCCGATAATTATTTTGGGTATGCCCATGCTAGATTACCGGGGCAACCTTGGGAAAACTTTGAGGAGTACTGGAAATTTTCGCCCCTATCCTTGGTAGGGAATATAGAGACCCCTACCATGGTGATGGTCGGAATGGACGATTTAAGGACGCCTCCTAGTGAAGCCAAGCAATTGTACCATGCTTTAAAGCTGCGAAAAATAGAAACCATACTGATCGAAATTCCAGAAGCAAGCCACGGGATTGCCAGTAGACCCAGCAACCTGATCACCAAAGTGGCGAACATTTTAGCTTGGTTCGAAAAATATAATACGCCCAGGCAATAGTAGTATTAAATGAGCAATACCGAAAACTGCTCGCAAAAACGAATTCAGCGATGCGAATTACATAGGGCGGTTAAAAAACAATAAATAGTTCTAAATGAAACCGAATAAAAAAAGACCGTGGTTGCTCAATATCCTTATTGTGGTAACCCTATTGGTGGTTGGCTTGGCCTATACGGCACATGTTAAAAACTGGACCAAGATCGAGAAAGATTCTTTTCAGATCTTGTCCGGAATTTATTTTTTGAAGATTCCCTTTGCGGAATTGGATAGTATAAGCATGGTTAAAAAGATCCCTTCCATGGAGCGCATCAACGGATTTTCGGTCAAGGAAACAGAGAAGGGAGTGTTTAAGGACAGTATAGGAGAGAAGAAGGTGTATGTATATGTAGACAAACTTTCCCAGCCTAAAATAAGGGTGGTGTACCAAGATTCTTTACAATTGTTCCTCAATTTTTCGGACAGTACGGAAACAAAAGCTACCTATGATTTTTTAGAACAAAAAATTAATCTGGCCAAGGAGTAAATCGGTTTTATATTTGCAAATCAAATAGTTATTATAAAGCCATGAAACAATTATTGCTACTTTTTCTATTCTTGCCAATGGTCGGGATGTCTCAATACAAGCTCTCCGTAGAAGTGCAGGGGGTGCCTTCGGACAAAGGCAAGGTCAGTGTTGCCGTATATAATGAGGCGAACGGATTTTTAAAATTCGACAAGGTTTTTAAGACAGACAGTACGCTTGCCAAAGAGAATATGACCAAGGTGGTTATAGACGATTTGCCAGACGGGGAATATGCCATAGCGGTTTTCCACGACGAAAATGGCAATGATACCCTGGACACCAATTGGTTGGGCATTCCCAAGGAAGCTGTAGGTTTTTCGAAGGCTAAAATGAAAACCTTTGGTCCCCCCGGCTTTAAAGATTGTGCCTTTGAGGTGCACGGAGACATGAATATAAAAGTTTGGTTTAATTAGCCTGCTTCCTTTCCTTATATTTATCCCTAAAAAATATATATGGTTCTTTTGGCACAGTTTATCGGCGCACTTTATGGTTTATTGGCAGTAATTTTTGGTGCCTTTGGCGCCCATGCGTTAAAAAAGATCATGAGCGAAGAGCAGTTAAAAAGTTTCGAAACCGGCGTAAAATATCAAATGTACCACGCTGTAGTGTTGTTGGTTTTAGGGTTTAATTTTAACTTGGAAACCTCTTTGGAACGCAGTATGGTTTATTGTTTTATCATAGGGGTGTTCTTGTTTTCCTTTAGTATTTACGGACTTTGTTTAAGTGCTGCCAAAGGAAAAAAGTTACGGTTTTTAGGCCCTATTACGCCATTGGGCGGACTCTTATTAGTGATCGGATGGGGGCTGTTGCTATATTCCTTTATCCAAAATATAGTCTAAGAAGTCGTACTTCCCTGAGGAAGATTGGCTGTTTTTAGACATTGTTAATTCGTTAGTGTTTACTGTAAAAGTTTTGGGCGTTTCCCTAACGGGTCGGGCTCTTCGCTATATCCCTTGCTCCGCTGCGGGGATGCCGCTGCGATCCCTAACGCACGAAATGACTCAATCTGCCAAGAAAGAGATAAGGTAGGATGTGTAAAGACTAAAGTGTAGCTGTTACTTATATTTTTAATACTCTTGAACTAAAACTTCAGTCGGAATATGTAGGGTTGTGTTCAGTTTTCTAATGATATCCAAAGTCAGTTTGCGTTTTTTACTTAGAATTTCACTGACTCTACTTTTATATCCTACAACGGCTACCAGATCTTTTTGTTTCATGCCTAATTGTTCCATTCGGAATTTAATGGCCTCAATAGGGTCAGGCATGGCCATGGGAAACTGTTCGTTTTCGTAGCGGTCAATCAGAATGGAAAGAATTTCTAATTCATCGCCATGTTCAGATCCTTTTTAAGCATCAAAAATTATCTCAAGGCGGTCCAGAGCGTTTTGATAGTCTTCTTCGTTTCTAATGGGTTTTATGTTTATGATTAGATGTTGTTTGAATCTATTTTATCGTATTCGGCATGAGTACCAATAAAACGTATCCAACATATTTGGTATTCAAAGTTGAATGTTACAATCAAATGATAATTATTGCCTTTTATGTTATAAACTATTCGATTGTCTTTTAGAATACTTGCGCTTGGATACTCACTTTTTAATTCATTGATGTTATTCCAATTAGATTTTTCGGTTTCTCTGAACCATGATTTTAGTTGCTGTTCGCAATCAGCATGTTTTACCCAAAAATCTCGTAAAATTCGTCTAGCGATTACTCTCACATCACAATTCTTTCACTCAAAGACACCAAATAGTTACCAATATGGTAACAAACATTCTTTAACACTGTCGTTAGAGTAAGATATAGTATTAAAAAATCGGTTGTAGTCAAGGCCAACGCACGAGCTGGCCACCCACGGCAAATGCAATTCGTTGTATTTGAGGAGTGATCCTCTTTTTTCTTTTCTCTCTTCTCTTTTTTCTATTTTCACAGAATCCCGCGTTAGGGATTGCAGCGGCATCCTTTTTTGGAGGGCCAGGGGCCTTTAAAAAAGATATAGCGGAAAGCGCGACCCGTTAGGGGAACGCCCAACATAAACAAAGGGGCATCGTTCACCACGATGGGGAGAACGGTCTATGGGCCAAGAAAATGGGCAAGGTTGTGGTTGTTCCTAATAGTAAACTAGGAACAACCGCAATTGCCGTCGCCACAATTCTTGTTATTATTCTTTTTCTTACCAGCAAAGAGGGATTTGGGCAAGAAGAATTTCTTGGTGATGTATCCTACAGCCAGGGCCAAGGTAATATAGACTAGAATATGTTGAATAATGTTCATCATTACTTTAATAGTTGATACGCTATTAATGCTACAATATACGCAAATAGACTCATAAATACTAGTTGGGCGGCTGGCCATTTCCATGTGCCCGTCTCGCGTTTTACAATGGCTAAAGTACTCATGCACTGCATTGCAAAGGCATAGAACAGCAATAGGGAAATACCGGAAGCCAAGTTAAATAATGGCCTTTTGGTGACCGAATCTATTTCGGCGCCCATTCTGTTTTTAATGGTTTCTTCCTCGTCGCTACCCACACTGTAAATGGTCGCTAAGGTACCTACAAACACCTCTCTAGCAGCAAAGGAGGTTAGCACGGCAATACCAATTTTCCAATCGTATCCCAAGGGGCGTACAATAGGTTCTATGGCCTTGCCCATATATCCCATATAGGAGTTCTCTAATTTATGGCCCGCTATTTCCTGATTTTTGGCCTTTTCGAACAAAACTTCCTTCTTTAAGGAAAGGGAATCTTGAAGGGCCTGGGGAGTAATAGCATAGGTGTTTTGTTGTATGCTGTCTTGTAGGGCTGCTTTATAGGCCGTAAGGTTTTTGGCTATATTGTTATTGTTATAGTCGGTAAAACCTTCTGTTTTAATCCTGTTCTCTACAATGGTCTCGGCATTTTCAAAGTCGTCTGCATAGCCGTTAGAGCCCATGAACCATAGGATAATAGAAAAAGCCAAAATTATTTTACCAGCACCCAGTACAAAACTTTTAGTCTTTTCCCAAACGGTATAGACCACATTCTTTAGTAGGGGAAGTTTGTAATTGGGCATTTCCATCACAAAAAAGGACTTCCCTTTAATTTTCATGATTTTATTGAGGATCATTGCCGAAACAATCGCTGCCCCAAAGCCAATAAGGTACAGGAACATAAGGGTCAGTGCCTGATAGCTGAGTCCCAAGAACCGGCCTTCGGGAATGACCAGGGCAATAATAATCAGGTACACCGGCAAACGGGCAGAACAGGTGGTAAAGGGAGTGACCAATATGGTAATAAGGCGTTCCTTCCAGTTTTCAATGGTCCTGGTAGCCATAATGGCCGGAATAGCACAGGCGGTACCAGAGATCAAAGGCACCACACTCTTACCGCTCAATCCAAATGGGCGCATTAAACGGTCCATTAAGAATACCACTCTACTCATATAGCCCGACTCTTCCAAGAGGGCAATAAAGAGGAATAAAAAGGCAATTTGAGGGATAAAAATTATGACTCCCCCAATACCGGCGAGGATTCCCTCGGCGATTAGATCCGTGAAGACTCCAGGGGGCAGTGTATCTTTTACCCATTCACTGGCAGCGGCAAAAGACTCGTCTATGAAATCCATTGGGTAGCTGCTCCAATCGTAGATGGCTTGGAAAATAGTGAGCAAAATCACAAAAAAGATCAGGTACCCAAATACCTTATGGGTCAAAATCTTATCCAAACTGGCCCTTAGGCCTTTGGCAGCATTGATATCGACCTTATAGGCCTGTTTTAAGATGCCGTTTATAAACTGATATCGCAGGATGGTTTCCTTTTGCTGTAAGCGCTTTAATTCTGGTTTGGACTTGGTGGCAAAATCGGACGGAATCTTGATAGGGGTCTTCTCTATGGGCATAAAGTTGACGTCCTGGGTAATGACCAGCCACAACTTGTATAAATCTTCTTTAGGAAAAGTGTCCCTTAGTTTGTTAAAATAGGCCGGAGCAATCACGGTGGTATCGATTACCGGCCCTACAGAAAGGTTTTTATAATCGGCAATAAGCTCTTTTATACGCTCTATACCCGTGCCTTTTCTGGTACTCACCAAGGCTATTTTGGTATCTAGTTTTTCTTCTAGGAGGTCTATGTCCAGGGAAATTCCGGTTCTGCTCATCCTATCGGCCATATTGATGACCAGGATGGTAGGGATTTTAAGGTCCTTTATTTGTGTAAACAGTAAAAGGTTACGCTTTAGGTTCTCTACATCGCTAATGACTACGGCAACATCCGGATAGTCCTTGTCGTTCTTGTTCAGCAATAATTCTACCGCCACACTTTCGTCCAAGGAGGTAGTGTTAAGGCTATACGTCCCCGGCAAATCCAGGATATGGGCCTTTACGCCCCTTGGTAGTTTGCAAACGCCTTCTTTTTTCTCTACGGTGATCCCAGGGTAGTTGCCCACCTTTTGTTTTAAGCCAGTAAGTTGATTAAAAACGGAGGTTTTACCAGTGTTGGGGTTGCCTATTAATGCAACCTTGATCTGTTTACTCATAGTAAGGGAGA
This sequence comes from Arenibacter nanhaiticus, assembly GCF_900141935.1. Classification (GTDB taxonomy): domain Bacteria; phylum Bacteroidota; class Bacteroidia; order Flavobacteriales; family Flavobacteriaceae; genus Arenibacter; species Arenibacter nanhaiticus. Next base: position 283,501 of record NZ_FQYX01000001.1, read on the forward strand.
ATCTTCAATGATTTCTAACTCTATTAATTCTGCCATGGCACGCCTAATGGCGATGTGCGATCCATTGACATTAATATAAATGGGGTCCTTTAAGGGGGCTACCTGAACCAATTCTATTTCATTGCCAGGCAAACATCCCATTTCCATTAGTTTTATGGGAAGTATTCCTTCGGCAAATTCTTTGATGATTCCCCTTTGCCCTCGTTTTAAATGTGCTACGGTTGTAATCAATTTTTATTTAGATTGATTTTAATTAAGCACAAAAATAAGTAAAAAGCGGCAGTAAAGGGGGAAAATAAATTAAAGAATTCTTAAAATTTATCCATTTATGTGGAATTTATTGGGGTTTTATTTTTTCTGGTAAGACGATTTCAGGATTTCCAAGTCTTCCAACAATTTTTCCATATCCTCGGATTTTGTACCGTCATAAAAACCTCTGATTCTTCTTTCCTTATCGACCAGAATAAAGTTCTCGGTATGGATCATATCGTAGGGACCGCCATCGCCATCGGTTTTAACGGCCATATAGGATTTTCTGGCCATTTCGTAGAGTTCTTTTTTATCGCCGGTGACCAAGTTCCATTTGTGGTCCAAGACGCCTTTTTCCAGGGCGTATTTTTTTAATTGGGGTACAGAATCAATATCTGGGGTAACCGTGTGCGAAAGCAGCATCACCTCCTCATCATTTAAGATCTTTTGTTGGATGTCTGCCATGTTTTTGGTCATAATTGGGCAAATGGTAGGGCAGGTGGTAAAGAAAAAATCGGCTATATATATCTTGCCCTCATAATCTGCCTGGGTAATCTGTTTTCCGTTCTGGTTTAGAAAGGAAAAATCGGCCACGGTATGGTATTTCTTAATGTGCTGCATGGTGGTGTCTACCAATTCAAAGTTTACCATAGCTGGTTGGTAGATCGGTAATATTTTCTGGGGCTGTAGGGCGTGATAGAACAAAAAAACGATGATGGAAGAAACAATAAAAAGGGCTATCCCCCTAGATTTTAATTTACTAAAATAAGAAAGCATGTTTTTTTTACAAAGGTAGACTACACGGTACGACATTTCAAGGAAAAGGGGGGTGTTTTGCTGCTAATTGTTTCTTAAAAATTAGTACGCTTTCATAGTTTCTTTTTTTAAGACTTTCTAAAAATGTACTTTTGTTTGTTTTATAAAATTAAACAGCGATTTAATGACAGTAGCAATTCAGATAGTACAGTTTGTACTTATCATATCCATTTTGGTCATTCTTCACGAATTGGGCCATTTTCTTCCAGCAAAATATTTTAAGACCAAAGTAGAGAAGTTCTATTTGTTTTTCGATGTAAAGTTTTCACTTTTCAAAAAGAAAATAGGCGATACCGAATACGGTATCGGGTGGTTGCCTTTGGGCGGTTATGTAAAGATCTCGGGAATGATAGACGAGAGCATGGATACCGAACAGATGAAACAAGAGCCCCAACCATGGGAGTTCCGTTCCAAACCGGCGTGGCAGCGTTTAATTATAATGACCGGTGGGGTTATTGTAAACTTTTTGTTGGCATGGGGAATTTATACGGTGCTATTGTTTAGCAATGGGGACAGTTATATTCCGTCCGATAACTTAAAATATGGGATCGTGGTAGATTCTATTGGTGAGCAATTGGGACTGAAGACCGGAGACCAGATTTTGGCGGTCGATGATAAAAAGACCAAAAAATTTACCGATGCCAAGTTAGATATCATCCTTGGAGACAAGATTACGGTAAATAGAGATGGAGAACAATTAACCTTTCCATTATCGGATGAGGGGAAAGAAACTGTCTTTTCTACTTTGGGCAAGAATTTCCTAGGGTACAGGTCCAAGGCTAAAATAGCTTCGGTAGTAGATACTATGGCAGCCAAAAAGGCCGGAATATTGGTGGGCGATGAAATTTTGAACGTCAATGGTAAGGAAGTAATCTATTGGGACCAGTTTACCAAAATCATCAAGGCATCGCCTAATAAATCCTTGGCGCTTCAGGTACAACGTGAAGGAAGCATTAAGGAATTGCAATTACAAGTGCCAGAAGAGGGCGTTATCGGGGTATTACCAGATACGGAAGACCTATGGGTTACCGATGAGTACGGCTTTTTTGCGGCCATCCCGGCAGGGTATAATAGAACAATACAGGTACTTACCGATCAGATACGACAGTTTAAGGTAATCTTTAATACCAAAACTGGCGCCTATAAGCAGGTGAAAGGCCCTATTGGAATCGTAGAACTGATGCCAGAAACTTGGAACTGGTTGTTCTTCTGGAACTTTATGGCGATGTTCTCGGTATGGTTGGCATTTTTAAATATTCTACCGATTCCGGCCTTGGATGGTGGCCATGTGATGTTTTTGTTATACGAGATGATTTCGGGGCGTAAACCAAGCGAAAAAGTGTTGGAAACAGGGCAAATTATTGGTTTTGTGATCCTTATGGGGCTAATGGCTGTGGTGTTTGGGAACGATATCTGGAATATTGTGAAGCGATTTATTTAGGCCTGGAAACAAAAACCGATATTTTTTAAAAAACTTTCGGTTTTTGTTTGGGGAATCTAAAAAAGCTTCTATCTTTGCACCCGCTAAGGCAATATAATAACACTCCTCCTTAGCTCAGTTGGTTAGAGCATCTGACTGTTAATCAGAGGGTCCTTGGTTCGAGCCCAAGAGGGGGAGCAGCTTTACAGAGAGCTACACGAAAGTGTAGCTCTTTTTTTTTGCCTATTTGTCATGGCGTAACGCAGGGGCGCATGGCAATCTGTAGAAAAGGAACTCTAATTAAATGGTTCCCATGGTGCGTCACTATCTCGGCGAAATTCCACTTTAAAAAAAATTAACAACAATAAGGCGTAAAATTATTTTGGATTCGATTGGTAGTTTTAAAATTCCTATTATATTTGCAGCCGCTAAGGCAAATAATAACACTCCTCCTTAGCTCAGTTGGTTAGAGCATCTGACTGTTAATCAGAGGGTCCTTGGTTCGAGCCCAAGAGGGGGAGCATAGCAACGAAAAGCCACTCATTTGAGTGGCTTTTTTCATTTTGAAAATCTTGGGCGAGAAGTTTACCCTGTGCGTGGTCGAAGGGAGCCCAAGAGGGGGGAGCAGTTTAACAAAGAGGTACACGAAAGTGGAGCTCTTTTTATTTGCCTAATGGTCATAGCAAGCGAAACGCAGTGGCACGTGGCAATCTTTTCCTGTTATTGTCGGTGGAATCACGGTAAACTACTAAGTCTTTGTTATCTGCCCATTCCTCCCTTACATCACTTCCGAGAATTATATCGCCTCCTATTTCCTTGGCTATTATAATCGTAGCTGGTCCTTAAATATTGGGTAGAGAAGGAGGGTGTCTTGACTAAAAAATTAAGGGGTAAACACCCTGCTTTCACAGCCGTTTTTGCTAGGGATCTCCTAGAGAAATATGTCCAATCCCTTGGGAAGCCTTATTCTTATCGTTAAATTGGGGATTTTTAAATTTAAAACGAAAAAGAAAAAGATATTTGATGTTCAAAACAAGACTTTTCCCCACTTTATTAATCTCTTTATTTACTACTATCGTTATGGCACAGGACCGGGTTAGCTCAGTCAGCCAATTGGTAGTAGATATCGCTCTTACCAATCCATCCAAGGAAATCAACAACGGAATAGCGGAGGTAAAGGTTACAGGGGGCAAAGCACCTTATAAGTACAAATGGAGTGATCCCCAGACGGCATTGGACGCAAATAGCGCTACCGGATTGATAGAAGGTATGGAACATGCCGTTAGTATCACGGATGCGGATGGGAATACCATTTCTAAAACATTTACTATTCCGGCAAAATCCATCACGGAGATATTTAATAGCAACGTACAGCCGGCAGTAGACTATTTGGGCGCTATTTTGTTTTGGGACCCCTTTGAGGCTATAGGAGTTTATGACCCGGTGGTTTATAGTGATAAAAGCACGGTAATGGTCCCTTTAGAGGAAGCTGCCAATAAAAATTATACCTTGGAACAATGGTTGGTGGTTGAAGGGGAGACCGTAGAAAAAGGGCAGAAAGTGGCTCTTCTGAAGGGTGATAATGATGATGAAATACTTGTGGTTGCCACCGCAGAAGGAAGTTTAAAGCACCTAGTAAAGGAAGGGACTCTTATTGCTGATACTAGAGATGGACTTTCCATGAGTGCTATTCAGATAGCTGAGATACAATATGAGACGCCGCGACCATTATATTACCCTAATGGGGATATAAAAACCACTACGATTCCCTTCATCGTCATCTGGTTAATTCTAGGAAGTATATTCTTTACATTTCGACTAAAGTTTATTAATATAAGAGGGTTTTTACACTCCATAGATTTGGCAAAAGGGAAATATGACGACCCCAATGCTCCTGGTACGATAACGCATTTTCAAGCGATGGCAACCGCTACATCGGCAACCGTAGGCTTAGGTAATATTGCAGGGGTGGCCGTAGCGATCTCCCTAGGAGGGGCAGGGGCAACATTTTGGATGTTTACCGCCGGATTCTTTGCGATGTCCCTAAAGTTTGCAGAATGTACCTTGGGGGTAAAATATCGTTTTATCGATGAGGAGGGGCGGATTTTTGGCGGACCGATGAATTATTTGCGCTATGGATTGGAAAAACGAAACTATAAAAAGCTCGGGAAATTTCTTGCGGCGCTTTTTGCTATGTTGGGAATCGGTGCTTCTTTTGGCGGGGGCAATATGCTGCAATCCAACCAAGCATTTAAAATAGTATCCGAACAGCTTCCTTTTTTACAAGAACACGGTTTTTGGTTTGGAGTTGGGTTTGCCTTCCTAGTGGGGATGGTCATCATTGGCGGTATAAAAAGTATTGCCAAGGTTACGGAGAAAGTAGTGCCATTTATGGCAATCCTATATGTGTTGGGCTGTTTGGTGGTCATAGGGACGAATATAGAAAATATTGGATGGGCATTACGTTCTATTATTGATGGGGCCTTTTCTGCCCAAGCCTTAAAAGGTGGATTTATTGGGGTGTTGATCATAGGGTTGCAACGAGCAGCCTTTTCCAGTGAGGCGGGGGTTGGTTCCGCAGCAATTGCCCATAGCGCCTCAAAGACCAACAATCCCATCGCTGATGGGTTTACCTCCTTGGTAGAACCTTTTATAGATACGATGTTAGTGTGTTCCATGACGGCTTTGGTGTTGATTTTTACAGGGAAGCACGAAGTATACGGCCTGGGAGGGGTAGAGCTCACCTCCGATGCATTTGGAAGCGTGGTTTCTTGGTTCCCTATGGTGCTAGCCGTGGCGGTATTGTTGTTTGCATTTTCTACGATGGTATCTTGGTCTTATTACGGAATGCGTTCGTGGACCTACTTATTTGGCCGTAGCAAAAAATTGGAGATGGTATATAAAGTGCTGTATTTGGTATTTGTGGTATTAGGGGCTTCTGTAAGCCTTGGGGCTGTATTGAGCTTTGCAGATATGATGATCCTAGCCATGTCATTTCCCAATATTATTGGACTCTATATTCTGTCGCCCGAGATAAGTGCCGATATGAAGGTATACTGGGAAAAACTGAAACAAGGAAAACTCTATGTCAATCCTAAATTCCGCGAAAAACAAGAAGTGCTTAGTGAGAGTGTTACAGAGTAATTAATAATATTTAAAAAGTAGCGGTAGCACCTTAAAAATCTATCTCTTCTCATACAGCAGAAATCTTTACAAAGAGTTACACGAAAGTGTAGCTCTTTTTTTTTCTATTGGTCATTGCCTGCGAAACGCAGTGAAGCGTGGTAATCTGTCTAGCAATCTGTACTAGAATGAACCCTCATTACGAGGGGTGCATGGCAATCTGTCCCTTTTCAATGGCAATACAAAAGTGTTAAATTTTAGAATAGTAATATTTTAGGAACAATTTCTGTATGATAGAATGTATCTTAGCGAACTTACTTAGTAAGAAGGGATTTTAAAAAGTAAAACATCGCTTTAACTCGTAATAGAGGACATTTAGGTGTTTTGGTGGTAGCAGAGTAGGGGCCAATAGGGCCTTTTACCTTGACGGCCCTCTCGGAAAAGCGGAAAAAGCTACTTTTTAAACTCTTTTTCAAATTATATCGCATAAATTACAAATGAAACGTCTTTTTTCAAACCTACTATTTAAAGTCTTTTTAGCCATTGTTTTGGGAATCATTTTTGGACTCGTTTTGCCAGAATCGGTGAGCAGGGTATTTGCCACCTTTAACGCGTTCTTTGGCCAATTTCTAAACTTCTCCATTCCGTTGATTATTATGGGGCTTATTATGCCCGCGATATCAGATCTTGGCAAGGGAGCGGGAAAGCTGTTGTTGTTAACCGCTGCTATAGCCTACGGGTCTACACTTTTTTCTGGATTTATGACCTACTTTACGGCCTCCGAAATTTTCCCGGCCCTCTTGGAGTCGCATGCCAATAATGCCGCTGCCATAGCCGATTCTGGCAAAGAACTTCTGCCTTATTTTAGTATCAATATTCCACCTGCTATCGATGTGATGACGGCCTTGGTACTGGCTTTCGTGATTGGTTTGGGATTATCTTATCAAGAGAAATCGTCCTTAGGAAATATGGTAAAAGATTTTCAGCTCATTATCATGCAGCTAATCGAAAAGGTCATCGTACCGCTTTTGCCGTTTTATATTTTAGGAATTTTTGCCAGTATGGCCTATAACGGAACAGTTTTTTCGGTACTATCGGTCTTTGTCACCATCATAGGGGTCATTTTTGCCCTACATGTCTTATTGTTGTTGTTGCAATACAGTATCGCCGGATTGCTTACGAAAAAGAATCCCGTGCGTTTGTTGGCCACTATGATGCCGGCCTATTTTACGGCTTTGGGAACACAGTCCTCGGCAGCAACCATCCCGGTAACCTTAGAGCAGACATTAAAGAACGGGGTATCCGATAAAATATCTGGATTTGTAGTGCCGCTTTGTGCTACCATTCACCTTTCGGGTAGTATTATGAAAATTACCGCCTGTGCCATGGCATTAATGATTTTACAGGGCATTCCCTTTACCTTTACCTTGTTTGCCGGATTTATCTTGATGCTTGGAGTTGCGATGATAGCGGCACCTGGGGTTCCTGGGGGAGCGATTATGGCCGCTGTAGGGATATTGCAATCCATGTTAGGCTTCGATGCGGAGATGCAAGGGCTTATGATTGCCTTGTATATTGCTATGGATAGTTTTGGTACGGCTTGTAATGTCACCGGCGATGGTGCCATTGCCCTAGTGGTGAATAGGCTTACCAAATCGGTACCCGCCTAAATCACTATTTTTTGCGGTAGTTTATGGGCGTGTATCGACGCAGGTATACCTTGGCGTAGGCAATTTTCCGTTTGCGGGTAATTTTGTGAACAGCGAAGGTCACTAGGAACGAAATGCAGCCTGCCGTGCCCAAGGCACCGCCATACCCCTCAAAATAACTACTGGCATAAAGGAAGAAAAGCGAGAATACCATTCCCGTAATCCCTATAAATCGGTAACTCGATACGATCTTGGACGAGGCCATCCCAATAAAAGTACCCCCAAAGAATAGAAGGGGAATGTTTTGGGTAAGGTGTGGCGATAGTAGTTTGGGGAAAAGATAAAAAAATCCGGCTACCACTAAGCTAAGCATGGCAGAAGCCCTCACCGGGCCTTGGTTTAACTTGTTGCTGAGGACAAAAGCCAATACGGCCCCCAGGGTGCCAGAGAGAATAAGGATACTATTTTCTACTACCATTCTATTAGCATATACATTACAAAAGCGGCTAGGCTTACGCCCCCAAAGGCGATGCTGCCCAGTTTGCCGCTAACCCCCTGAAAAACATTCCTGGTCATTACTAAAACAAGTCCCGATAGTATTCCCGCTACGATAATAAACACATAGTCTGCCGCAATGCTTTTGTGAGACATGCCTACAAAACAGCCACAATAAATGGCCGCGGGGGACAACTGCAAAAGACGGCTCTTTTTGTTTATGGAAGGAAGAAAAGAAGCGATAGTCCCTACCATAGCGGCGGCCAAAACAGGGCCTGGAGACCAATAAAGCTGTATGGAATAAGTAAGTACTGCCCCTAAGACCACTAAGGCGGCCGTAGATAGATCGGTTATAAGGGCTTTTCTATGAAATATCGGAAGCTTGGGGTGGGCCAGAATGGTAAAAAAGAGAATAATAAATAGGATACAGAGGACAGTATGGATGGTTGTCCTATCCATAAAAATGGCCGAAATAAACAAAGCATGTACCACTGCTAGTAAAGAAAAAGGGAGTATACGGGTAATCGTTGCTTTCAAAACAGTCCTATTCGGCGGTTGGCCTTTTAAAATGAAGCACAAAAGTATTTTATTTTAAAAGCTTCAACCACGAGATTGCCCTTTTTAACAGTACTTTCTTAAAGCGAAAATTTACATTCTGGATATCGAATATTTTTTTTGGGCGTTCCCTCCTGCGTCGGGCGGGCCCTTGGCTATATCCCTTGCTTCGCTGCGGGGATGCCGCCGCGGTCCCTAACGCGAATTTAATGTAACAATGAATCAATGAGAAAATGTCGTAATTAAGGGGAAGGCTAATAGGAATTGGGAACCATGATTTCAAGAGAGGATATTAGGGCTCTGAAAATGAGCCTATGTAACAATTAAACAATTTGTAAATGTTACAAGGCAGTTCCCAGATGAATGTTGACCGATTACTCGTATATGACCAAACCTTCATTGGTAGGAGCCATAACAAAGTGCATTGCTAATTTACTGAGCCTTAATATTTGTTGCGTTATATAGTTGGTAAAAGTCATATTAGGGGGCAAATCCCCCGATCTGGCGGGGGAGATACTGTTCACCGTTTATTGTTTCCTGTATTTACTTTGTGTATTACATGATTCTGGTTAGCTGATAGAATCGCTGATAACTATCGGGGATAGTGGCCGTATGCAGTAAGGAGCCTTCTTTTATATAAGGATAAATCTCGTCATAGGTCTTTACATTATACATGCCTACCCTTTTGCTAATATGGTTACGGGTCAGTTCGTGTGGACCATTGAGTCCGGCAGCGGCGACCAGCTCCAGGAAACTGTGGATGGTAGCTTCGTGGTAATTTTTCACCCTAGGCGCTTTATCTTCTACCACAAGGCCTTTTACCAGTGATTTCTTTTGCGTGGCCACTCCAACTGGGCAATCATTGGTATTACATTTTAAGGCTTGGATACAGCCAACGGACAACATGATGGCCCTGGCACTATTACAACCGTCTGCGCCCAGGGCAATGGCCCTGGCCATATGGAAACCGCTGATGATCTTCCCGGCCACAATAACTTTTATCTCATCTCTAAGTCCAAACCCTACCAAGGTATCGTGGACAAAAATCAGTCCTTCTCTCAGCGGCATTCCCATACTGTTGGAGAATTCTACCGGTGCGGCACCGGTACCGCCTTCACCGCCGTCTACGGTAATAAAATCGGGGCGGATTCCTGTGTGGATCATAGCCTCACAAAAATCCATGAATTCCTGTTTACGGCCGATGCACAGTTTAAAGCCAATAGGTTTTCCATCGGACAGTTCCCGCAGTTTGTGAATAAAGTACATGAATTGTATTGGGTTGGAAAAAGCGGAGTGCGACGGTGGGGAATGCACCGCGATATGGGGTTTTATATGTCTGATCTTGGCAATTTCCTCGGTATTTTTAGTCGCCGGTAAAATTCCCCCATGTCCGGGCTTGGCTCCCTGGGACAATTTTATTTCTATCATTTTTACCTGTGGGCGTAGGGCATTTTCCCTAAAAGTGGTGGGGTTAAAGGTGCCGTCATCGTTTCTACAGCCAAAATACCCGGTTCCTATCTGCCATATCAAATCCCCGCCGTGCTCTAAATGGTAATCGCTAATGCCGCCCTCCCCGGTATTATGGGCAAAGTTTCCCATTTTCGCCCCTTTGTTCATCGCCAGAATGGCGTTCTTGCTCAAGGAGCCAAAACTCATCGCAGAAATATTCAGGAGACTCGAAGAATACGGTTGCTTACAATCTTTGCCGCCAATGACCAAACGCGGGAACTTACCAATTTCCTTGGGATTGTTTTTGGCGTACATAGAGTGTTCCATCCATTCGTATCCCGAATGGTAGATATCCATTTGGGTACCAAAGGGCTCGGTGTCCGTGGTGCCTTTGGCCCTGCGATATACCAAAGACCTTAAAATTCGGTTCAATGGCCTTCCTTGGGTATCGGTCTCTACAAAGTATTGCATTATTTCCGGACGGATAGACTCTAATACATACCTAAATCGGCCAATTAAAGGGAAGTTTCGCCGTATGGTATGTTTCTTCTGAAAAATATCAAAAAGCCCCATGAAGACCAAAGGCCCTGCCAATAAGAAGCCCCATAAAATAGGGGACCAAAAGAAAGCAATACCCGTAATGACCACTAGGGTTAGTGCCGAGATTACTAGAAACTTTTCACGTACTTGCATACTATCGATAGTTTGTTATATTTTTATTGTAAATAGCGTCACAATGTACCAAATAAAACAATATGCTCCCAATTTAAAAATCATAGGGGGTATAATCGAATGGGTGAGGGACTGATAAAGGAGAGCCCTAACTTTTAGTACCATGTTGGGTGGCTTATTGGTTTTCTACAACATTTTTAAGATAAGTTCAGACATGAAACATCTATTTAAAACAGGGAAGTTGCGTATGTTTGTACTACAAATTTTTACTACTTTTTTTAAAAACGAAGTGCCATAATGAATAATGTATCAGACGATAAAAAACAACTTATAGAAGAAATAGGTCTTGCCATGGAAGAGCGAATGGGAATATCGCCCTTGGCCGCCAGAATCTATGCCTTATTGATACTATCGTCCTCTTATGGTGGGCTAACCTTCGAGGAAATAAGAGAGATTATTGGCGCTAGTAAGAGTTCTACCTCGATAAATATAAACGTGCTTTTACAGCTGAAACATATAGAGTACTACACCAAACCTGGGGATAGAAAAAGATATTTTAAGGGGTCTAAGTACTTCCAGATAAATTTTTTAAAACAGCACGAAGAATCCATAGGGAGTGAAATTGGTCTGATTGATAAGATCATAGCCTTTAATGAAGTGCATTATCCCGAAAAGTTTAACCACGAGAAGTCACTCGGAAAGATTATTCAAAAATACTTAAAAGCACACCAAGAACTCATTAGGAATACCCTTGTGGAACTAGACGAGTATAAAGAAAACGAAGAGGTGTAACAGGCATAATTTCAGTAAATTATGCGTTGGTAAAGAATATTTAAGGAAACTTTGCATTTTTTTTGGTTCGTAACATTGTGAACAAAACAGTATTTTTGTTTGTAGAAAAATTCTAAACTAAAGTAACAAGAGATATGAAAACACAATTCGCTACTTTTATACTGCTGGCCATTACTGCCGTGAGTTGTAATTCTGCTAAACAGCTAATCCAAGAAGAAGTATTTTCCAAGGAAGCAATCACCGATACCAAATGGGTATTGACGGTTCTTGAGGGGGCTACAGTAGGGGCCAACCAAAATGGAGAAGAACTTCACTTTGTACTGAATAGCAAAGACAATACCATAAATGGTTTTTTTGGTTGCAATATCGTAAATGGTTCTTATGTTTTGCAACCTGGAAACAGAATTCGGTTCGAAAAATTGGCCGTGACGCGTATGGCGTGTCCAGATGCTAAAGTAAATGAATCCGAAGTGCTCAAGGTTTTGGAAATGGTAGATAACTACACTTTGAATGGTGATGCCATCATGTTGAGTGTGGGGAGAAGAGCGCCATTGGCAATTTTTACTAAAAAGACAATCCCAACCAACGAAATCACCGAAAAATATTGGAAACTAAAGACGCTAGAAGGGAAAGACGTGGTAATGGCCGAAAACCAGGAGAAAGAAATCTTTTTTAGGCTAAACGGGGCAGAAAACAGGGTTGCTGGTTTCGCAGGCTGTAATTCTTTTGGGGGGACATTTACTTTGGAAGAAGGAAACCGTATTCGCTTTTCAAATGTAATGACAACCATGATGGCATGTCCGGATGTGGATTTTAACGAGTCAGAATTTTTACAAATATTTGAATTGGCCGATAACTATACTATTCACGGAGATACCTTGATGCTGAATGTGGGAAGAAGGGCTCCTTTAGCTGTTTTTGAAGCAGTTTATATGGAATAGCCCTAGGCAATAGGGCTAACATAGGTATGGGCCTATCAAAAAAACGCATTAGAGGTTTTATAAATACCTAAATAAGATTCAAGAGTAGGTTTTTTACATACTACTTTAAGACCTTTTCTATGAATACTTCTAAATTTTTTGACTTAAATGGGGAAACAGCCATCGTAACCTGTGGTGGCAACGGAATCGGAAAGGCAAGTTGTAAAATACTGGCCGCTTACGGAGCCCAAGTGGTGGTTTCCGATTTCAATATGGAAGCAGCACAACAGGCCGCTCAAGAAATTGTGGCAGAAGACGGAAAAGCAATTGCCATAGATTGCGACGCTCCCAAAGATGAGGCGCCGGCAAACCTGGTAGATAAAACCATCGCGGCTTAAGGGCAAATAAACATATTGGTCAATAATATTGGCGGGGGTGGTGCCGGGAGGGAAAACCCGAGTCATATAGAAATGTCGTAGTTTAAAAAAGTTTTTGAAATGAATGTCTTTAGTTTGTGGCGATTATGTCAGTTGGTAGCACTGTGAATGGCGGTGGAGAACAGGCCCTGGATTAAAGATTCTAGTGATACATATTTTAAAAAGCAGTTGCCGACGGCAACTGCTTTTTTTGTTGTGTGCCGTGGACCTGTTTAATTAACTATCATAATTTTAAAACTGTAATTGTTCTTTAATTAGCATAAGTCATATCGCCCGGTAGTCCCGCACTTTGGCGTGGGAGGTGCTATTCACCGATCACTGCTTTCACTGTTCACCGATTCATGCCCACTGCCCCCTGATTTCAGCGTTAGGGATTGCAGCGGCATCCTTTTTTAGAGGTCCAAAAGGCCTTTAAAAAAGATACAGCAAAAAGCCCGACCCGATAGGGGAACGCCCAACACCCCAATGTCATATTATATAATAGCCAACTTATTATTGCGGCAAAAACCGTCTGGCTTTCGAAAGAGTACTCCGTATAATTCCTACTTATTTCGATGTAGCACTATAGCGTTCTCCTTATTTAAACCTGTCTTAAACCCCATATTATCTACCTATTTGCCTTATTTAAAAGTGCATAATTTCTTTTAACAAATATTTAAATATTATTGGTTCGTATCGTTCCGAACTAACCGTATATTTGCATCCAAATTAAAAAGTAATGCAGGACAAATACGAGGAAAAAAGAATACTGATCGAGGAAATGGGGGTGGCCCTAGAGGAGCGGGCAGATCTGACACCTCTGGCTGCAAGAATCTACGCTGCGCTGATTCTGTCCTGTTATGAAGGGTTGTTGTTTGAAGAGATTATAGCGATTACCCAAGCTAGTAAAAGCTCTGTGTCTAATAACCTAAACATATTAGTGCAACTTCACTATGTGGAGTACTATACCAGGCCGGGCGATCGGAAACGTCATTTTAGAACAACGAAATATTATGTAAGAAATGCCATGGAGCAGTATGAGAAACTGATAGAAAGGGAATTGGATATGGTTAAAAAGATCAATGCCTATAATAAGGAATACAATCCCCAAAAGTTTAAAAATGAAAATTCGGTTGGAATCTTATTTCAAGAATATTTGACCGAACAGCGAGAAAAGATTAAGACCACTATAGAAGGAGTCAAAAATTTTCAAAAGCAATCTTAAGTACCCCATTATTATGAAAGGAGCATAAATTGTTCACAACTCCGAAAAATGAAATGCGGATTTCATAAGACCTTTAAAAACCATTAAATATCTACAAATGAAAAGAATCATTAATTATTCATCTTTATTATTAGCGGCTTTCTTTATCCTTTCCTGTGGGGACGATAAGAATGCGCAAAACTCATCAGCTGCTAGGCCAGCCTTGCCATTCCCGGTGATTTCTGTGCCTACCCAAACGGTAACATCGTTTACCACCTACCCAACGAATATAGAAGGTATTGTAAATAGTGAGGTCCGTGCAAAAATAACAGGTTATATCACCGAAGTATTGGTAGATGAGGGAGAAAAGGTACGCAAAGGACAGCCTCTTTTTAAACTAGAGACCCAATCTATGAGTCAAGATGCAGCGGCCGCAAAAGCGAATGTGAATGCTGCCCAGGTAGAAGTAGACAAGCTAAAGCCATTGGTTGCAAAAAACATTATCAGTCAGGTGCAATTAGAAACGGCCAAGGCAAAACTACAACAGGCGAGGAGTAGTTATAACAGTATTGCCGCCAATATAGGCTATGGTACTATTGTAAGTCCGGTAGATGGTTATGTGGGTACAATACGCATGCGTACCGGAGCATTGGTGAGTCCGACGAACCAAAATCCGCTTACCGTGGTATCCAATACCAGTAAGGTATACGCCTTTTTTTCCATGAATGAAAAAGAATATCTGAACTTTATACAAAATGCATCGGGAACTAGCAAAGAAGAAAAAATCGCCAATTTTCCGGAGGTAAGCTTGGTTTTGGCCAATGGGAAGGAATACGACCAAAAGGGGATCATAGAAACCATTAACTCTCAGATAAACCCCAATACGGGAACGATTACCTTCAGGGCCCTTTTTGACAATTCTAATGGAATGTTGAACAATGGAAATAGTGGCACTATAAAAGTTCCTTCGGTATACGAAAATGCCATCGTGGTGCCCCAGGAGGCTACTTTTGAACAACAAGGAACGAGATTCTTATATACTGTTTTGGAAGACAACACCGTATCGGCACAGCCTATTACCATAAAGGCAAGTGTAGACAACCTATTTGTGTTAGAATCAGGGTTGCCAAAAGGGGCTACTATTGTTTCTAAAGGCGTAGGAAAGCTTAGAAATGGAAGTGCTATCACCCCTCAAAAGATAGACTTTGCAGGAACGACCCAGCTTATAAAAACGGAGTTTCAATAATCAACAAATAGTAAGAAACGATGCTTAAGACTTTTATCACGCGTCCCGTATTATCTACGGTGATCTCAATTATAATTGTGATTTTGGGAGTATTGGGATTACGATCCCTTTCGGTAACCCAATATCCGGATATTGCCCCACCTACCATTCAGGTAACGGCCAGTTATCCTGGCGCCTCCGCGGCGACCATTTTGGAAAGTGTTATTATTCCAATCGAAGAACAAATTAATGGGGTAGAGGGAATGACCTATCTTACCTCTACAGCTACCAATAACGGAACTGCTGCCATCACCGTATATTTTAATCAGGATGTCGATCCGGATATTGCTGCGGTAAACGTACAAAACCGTGTTGCCCGTGCCAATCCCTTATTGCCACAGGCAGTAAGGCAAACGGGGGTACTTACCCAAAAGCAACAGACCAGCGCCTTAATGTTCCTTAGTTTTTTCAGTACTTCGGAAGATTATAACGATGTTTTCTTGCAGAATTATCTAAAAATTAATGTCGTTCCTGCCTTTCAACGAGTAGAAGGGGTTGGTGATGTAAATGTATTTGGAAGCAAGGACTACGCCATGCGTGTTTGGTTGCAGCCCAACAAAATGGCTGCCTATGGTTTGTCGCCTTCCGATGTTACCGCTGCCATAAACGAACAGAGCCAGGAAGCTGCCGCAGGTACATTCGGTGAAAACGATGGCGAGGCTTTCTCCTATGTAATTACGTACGACGGTCGTTACCGTACCGAAGAGCAATATGGCAATATTGTCGTAAAAGCCTTGGGCGATGGGGAATATTTGCGCCTAAAAGATGTTGCAAAAATTGAATTGGATGCACAGTCCTACGCTACTAGTGCCAATACCGATGGGCACCCTAGTGTGGCCCTGGCCATTTACCAGACCCCTGGTTCCGATGCACAAAAGATTATCGAAAATGTCAAGGCCGAATTGGAAGTTCTAAAAAAGGATTTTCCAGAGGGGGTAGACGTAGTAATTCCTTATGATACCAACGAATTCTTAAATGCCTCTGTAGAAAAAGTTACCCATACCTTAATAGAGGCCTTTATATTGGTCTTTATAGTAGTGTTTGTTTTCTTGCAAGACTTTAGGTCTACCTTAATTCCGGCCATTGCGGTTCCGGTATCTATTATAGGAACCTTCTTTTTCCTAAACCTATTTGGGTATTCTATAAACCTATTGACGCTTTTCGCCCTGTTATTGGCCATTGGTATTGTAGTCGATGATGCTATTGTAGTTGTTGAGGCGGTACATGCCAAGATAGACGAAGGAGCCAAGGATATAGAAAAGGCTACCATTGGGGCCATGAGCGAAATTTCCGGAGCTATTGTTTCTATTACATTGGTGATGGCTGCCGTATTTGTACCCGTTACTTTTATTACCGGTCCTACCGGAGTTTTTTATGAGCAATTTGGGGTCACCCTTATCGTGGCCATCCTTATATCGGCCGTGAACGCGCTTACCTTGAGTCCGGCCTTATGTGCGCTTTTGCTAAAACCGCATAGTGAGGAAGAAAAGAAAAAAACCTATCTACAACGATTCTATACAGCCTTTAACGCTGGTTTCGATGCAACGATAAGACGCTATGGGCAGTCATTGGGCTTCTTGTACAAGAACAAATGGGTCACCGGACTAATTCTTATAGGCTCTGTAGTTGGAATTGTTTGGGTAGCGAACACCACTCCATCCGGATTTGTACCCGATGAGGATAGAGGGTTGGTATTTATCAACGTAGAATTGCCTCCAGGGGCATCTGTAGATAGGACTGCCGAGGTAAACCGTGAAATTTATAGCAAAGTTAAGGACTTGCCCGGGGTTAATGGGGTTACGCTTATTAACGGAATAAGTTTAATTAACGGTGCAGGGAACAACTACGGTCTAGGCTTTATTAAATTAGACAATTGGAACGATCGAAAGACCGACGATCTATCGGTGCAGGCCATTACCGCGAAACTATTCGGTATTGCCGCTACCATTCCCGATGCTAATATTATATTTTTCTCGCCTCCGAGTATTCCAGGATTTGGAAACGCTGCCGGGATAGAAGTGAACCTCTTAGATAAAACCGGTGGCAACTTTAGCGATTTGGACCGTGCCAACCAAGAGTTTATTGGGAAACTGATGCAGCGCCCAGAATTTAAGTATGCACAATCTTCCTTTAGTACCAAGTATCCGCAGTATAAGTTAGATATCAACGTGCCATTGGCAAAGGATTATGGTGTCAATATCAATAGTATATTTAATACGTTGCAAGGGTATATCGGTGGTATTTATGCGGCAGATTTCTCAAGATTCGGGAAACAATACCGTGTGTACATACAATCGTTACCAGAAAGCAGGTCCGAGTCTAAAGACCTAAACAGTTTATTTGTGAAGACCAAAAGTGGAGAAATGGCCCCTATTACGCAGTTTGTAAGTGTAGAAAGGGTATTTGGACCGCAATCGGTAACCCGTTTCAACCTATTTAATTCTACGAAGGTTTCTGCGGCCGTAAATCCTGGTTTCAGTACCGGTGATGCTATTGCTGCCGTAGAAGAAGTTTCTCAAGAGCTCCCTGCTAATTTTAGTACCTCGTATTCGGGACTTACCAGAGAAGAGATTAAGGCTGGTGACCAAACAACCCTAATCCTTATTTTGGTAGTTGTATTTGTGTACTTCTTGTTAAGTGCCCAGTACGAAAGTTACTTGCTGCCGTTAACAGTATTGTTTTCATTGCCATTGGGTATTTTTGGAGCCTTTATAACGACCAAATTGGCCGGCTTGGAAAACAACATTTATTTCCAGATCGCCCTGATCATGCTGATCGGACTCTTGGCAAAGAATGCCATTCTGATCGTAGAGTTTGCTATTCAGCGAAGGAAAAACGGAGAAAGTATTTTTGATTCCGCAGTAGATGGAGCAAAGGCTAGGTTACGACCAATTTTGATGACTTCCTTTGCCTTTATATTTGGCTTGTTGCCACTGGTATTTGCAACCGGAGTAGGTGCCGAAGGGAACCGAGCAATTGGTACAGGTGCTGCAGGTGGACTACTAATAGGTACCATTTTAGGGGTTTTCGTAATTCCAATCTTGTTTATACTATTCCAATGGTTACAGGAAAAGGTGAGTAGAAAACCAAAAAACCAAGAAGTAGAAATTACTGAAGAAGCCTAATAGTATGAAATGAGCATGACCGAATGTTTGTCGAAAAGACGAATTCAGCTATGCGCATTACATACCTGTACTGGGCGTAGCCGAAGCATGACCGTTAAAAAAAAACAATAAATATCTGCAGATGAAATCGACACGAATAACAAAATATATCATTATTGCCAGTATGCCCGTCCTTTTGGTATCGTGCTTCTCGGCAAAGGAATACGTCCAATCGGACGAAGCTGTCCTTCCCGAGGGAACGGCTACCTATAGAACCGATCAACTGTCGCAAGATAGTTTGTCCATGGCCGAGGTTTCTTGGCGAGAGCTGTTTACAGATCCCGTTCTGACCCAATATATAGAGAGGGGGCTAGAGAACAATATCGATATCCGCGTAGCCCTGCAGCAAATCGTTGCTGCCGAGGCCTATGCAAAACAGGCGAAGGCAGGCTATTTTCCTACCCTGTCTGCCAATGCGAGGTATACCCATCAGGAATTGGCAAAGAACAGTCCAATGAGCGCATTTATGGGAAGTTCTCAGGACCAGTACGAACTTACGGGCAACCTAGCTTGGGAGATCGATGTTTGGGGAAAGATCCGCAGTAACAAAAGGGCTTTTCAGGCTTCTTATCTGCAAACCGTTGCCGCGCACCAAGTGGTAAAAACCAGGCTTATTGCCAATATAGCATCGGTGTATTACCAATTGCTAACGGTAGACGAGCAGATTGCGGTTACCCAGGAAACCGTGGCGACCAGAAGAAATAGTCTAGAAACGACCAAGGCTCTTATGGAGGCCGGTACGGTTACCCAGGTAGGGGTAAAGCAAACAGAGGCACAACTATATACCGCCGAAGCTATTTTGGTAGACCTAAAGAATCAGGCCTTTTTGCTAGAAAACTCCTTGTCCATATTATTGGGGGAGTCTCCTAATAATAAAGAACGTGGTACCCTAGAAGAACAACAGATTACAACCGAACTGGTGGCCGGGGTACCGGCGCAGTTATTGGCGAACCGTCCGGATGTTATCGCGGCAGAACTGCAATTGCGTCAGACTTTTGAGCTGACCAATGTGGCAAGGAGTAATTTTTATCCAGCCCTGACCCTTTCGGCAGGTGGTGGTTTCCAAAGCCTAGAGTTCGATCAGCTTTTTAGTGCGAATTCCCTTTTTGCAAACCTGGTAGGCGGCTTGGCCCAACCTATTTTAAACGGCCGGAAGATCCGTACCCAGTACGAGGTGGCCAAGGTACAGCAAGAACAGGCAAGGTTAAACTTTAAGCAGGCAGTGCTTACGGCCAGTAAAGAAGTGTCGGACGCTATGTTTACCTTTAATACTGCCAGCGAGAAAATTGCGATCAAACAGAAAGAATACGATGCCTACGCCTTGGCGGCCGAGTATTCCCAAGAGTTATTGAACAATGGTCTCGCTAATTATCTAGAAGTATTGCGGGCTCAAGAAAATGTGCTCAATACCAATCTAGACCTGGTGAACGCCAAAAACAGACAGTTGCAATCCGTGATAGATTTGTACGCAGCACTAGGTGGCGGATGGAAATAAACCGAAAAGCATGGACAGCATAGTTCCTGCATAAGGGAATCGCAAGCCATGCAATTAAAATCTTTGGGCCTCATACTCGTTATGGGGCCTTTTTATTTCCCGTCATTTCATGCTGTGCACGGTGCTGTGCTTAGTAAAATCCGCCGCAAAGGATCAGGGCGGTAAAAATATAGGAGCGGCCCCTAGGTCTCGTTGAGGTGCACTCCTTATATATAGGTGTAGAAATTTGGGCGTTTCCCTAACGGGTCGTGCTTTCCGCTATATCTTTTTTAGGGGCTGTGCCCTCTAAAAAAGGATGCCGCTGCAATCCCTAACGCAGATTTCAATGAACAATTAGCAGGAAAC